>NZ_VXKJ01000040.1 GCF_008693075.1 Corynebacterium phocae
ACTCAAATTCACCGGCCCCAGCTACCGCGTCGCACACGCCCTGATGAAATAACCCCCAACAACCACACCACAACGCCCCCTGGCACCTGCAACCACCACACCAACCGCAGAAGCCAACGGGGCGCTTAAACCTGCCCAACACCGACCACCCCAACCCCACAAACCCACCCAAATAAAAAAACATGCACGCGCCAAAACGGATCACTTTTCCGCGCCAAAACGGATCACTTCAGCTTGACAAAATACATTGGTCTGAATGTTCCGGTTCACGCGATGATCTTGAGCCAGGAAGACCCGATAAACCATGAGAAGAGAATCGATGCCATCCTCGAATTAGTGGACACTCGTCGGCAAACTATGACCAAGCTACTTACGGTAACCCTATCCCCAGAGTTCCTGGACTGGGAGGATGAGTCGAAATTGCGCGAGAGGGTGAAGAATGTTTACGCGAGAGTTTTGACCCACATGATAACCTTGGGCAACGAACGTGCCCATTCCACCGGACATACTATTAAGATATACGGAAGGAATAATTCCCTCAAGGCTATACTTGAGGAAGTTGTCAAAAATCAGAGTATGATCAAGTCTGATTCATCCCATAGTGAAGCTAAGATGGAGGGAAGGTTCTTAAATGTCACCTTCTCTCCCAAACAATAAGGAATTAGAAAATGCACACCTACCCAAGTGCTCTTGAAAATAGCATTAAGGAAATTATTTCCCCAGTCATTGACAAGATGAATCCAATCGAGTTTTGGATCCTATGCTCGAACCAAGATGATGAAGCCTTGACTCCCGAATTGATTCAAGCCTAACCACCAATTCCTTTCGCCAGATTTACCTTGGATTCGGATCTCAAATCGGTCTTCGAAACTCGAACTGGCACAAACACAAAGCCCCTCGCCAAACGCTCGAACAGCGTTGGCAAGGGGCTTCAATCTGCCGTTCAAAGGGCTACTGCTGCTTGTTCACCAGCTCAGTCAGCCGCGTGACATAGTCACGGACGAACTCGATGGTGCGCTCTGGCTCAATCTTGCCGTCTTCACCGATGAGGGTGTCGGACTGGCCCAGGAAGACCTCTGGTTGCGGCAGGGTCTGCATATCGAAGTAGCTCAGCGCCAGACGCAGGTTCTTCTGGGAGGAGTAACCGCCCATGCGGCCCACGGAGTGGGAGATGATGCCCACCGGCTTGTTCTTCCAGGCAACGTCGGAGTTCGGCTTGGATCCAATGTCCACGGCGTTTTTCAGGCACGCCGGAATTGTGCGGTTGTTCTCACTGGTGACAAACAGGATTCCGTCGCTGGCCTTGATGGTCTCACGGAAGTCGGTGTAGGCCTGTGGGGTGTCCACATCTTCGACGGTGGGGTCGTCGTACTCGAAGTTGTAGAGCGGCAGGTGACCGATTTCTACGATCTCTGCCTCCACGCCTTCTGGGAACAGCTCAATAGCGTGGTTAGCAATCTTGCGGGCAATGGAGGCGCGGCGGAGGCTACCTACAATTACGGAAATCTTCATTCAGTGCTCCTTAAAGCAGTTGGGGGAAATTGGGTTTATCCAGTTATAAGTTCTGGTTGGCGGTGTTGCGGGGAAGTTTAGAAATCCCAGTCATCGTCGTCGGTATCTACCGCTTTGCCAATGATGTAGGAGGAACCAGAGCCGGAGAAGAAGTCGTGGTTTTCTTCCGCACCTGGTGCCAGCGCCGCCAAGATTTCGGGGTTGACCTCTGTGGTTTCGGACGGGAACAAGGCCGGGTAGCCCAGGTTCATCAGTGCTTTGTTGGCGTTGTAGCGCACGAATACAGCTACGTCTTCCATGAGTCCCAGCGGCTCGTAGAGCTCCCCGGAGTACTCCAGCTCGAGATCATAGAGGTCTTGGGTGAGCTCGAAGGTGAACTCCTCCATCTCCTTGCGGCGCTCGGGCGTGGCGTGGTCCAGACCGCGCTGGTACTTGTAGCCGGAGTAGTAGCCGTGGACTGCCTTGTCACGCAGGATGAGGCGGATCATGTCGGCGGTGTTGGTCAGCCGGGCGTTGACGCTAAAGTGCAGCGGCAGGTAGAAGCCTGCGTAGAGCAGCAGGGAGGACAACAGGGTGGCCGCAACCTTGCGCTTGAGGGGGTCATCACCGTAGTAGTGCACGAGCACCCGCTTAGCGCGCTCTTGTAGGTGCGGGTTGTTGACGGCCCAGGCGTACGCGGAGTCAATCTGCGGCGTGGACGCCAGGGTGGAGAACACCGAGGAATAGCTGCGCGCGTGGACGGCCTGCATGAAGGCGATGTTGGTGTAGACGGCCTCTTCGTGCTCGGTGCGGGCGTCCTGGATCTGGCTGATCTCGCCGACCGTGGCCTGGACGGTGTCCAGGAGGGTCAGGCCGGTGAACACGCGCATGGTCAGCTCTTGTTCTTGGTCCGTGAGCTTGCGCCAGTCGTTGAGGTCGTTGGACAGCGGAACTTTCTCCGGCAGCCAGAAGTTTGCCGTCAGGCGGTTCCAGACCTCGAGGTCTTTATCGTCTTGAATACGGTTCCAGTTGATTGGGCGCAGTGGTTTATCAGCGTCTTTCCTAAAACCCGGAGGGGTTTGGGAGAAGTCCAGGATTTCTTGAAAGTTCATTTTCTTTCCTTCTGGTAGTTAATTTCTTGGCAAAATTAGGACTGCGCACGTGAGGTCTAAAACCTCACGTGCGGCGGAATGTAGCCTCTAGAGCTCGCAGGAAACGCAGCCTTCAACCTCAGTACCCATGAGGGCTGGTTGGCGGATGCGGACGTAGTAGAGGGTTTTGATTCCCTTGCGCCATGCGTAGATCTGGGCACGGTTAAGGTCGCGAGTGTTGGCCTTATCCGTGTAGAAAAGCGTCAAGGACAAGCCCTGGTCCACGTGCGGCGTGGCTGCGGCGTAGGTGTCAATGATCTTTTCAAAGCCAAGCTCGTAGGCGTCTTGGAAGTAGGGGGCACTCTCATCGTCTAGGTGGGGTGCGGCGTAGTAGACGCGTCCCAGCTTGCCTTCCTTGCGGATTTCAATCTGGGAAGCCACCGGGTGGATGGAGCTAGTTGAGTGATTTATGTAGGAAATAGAGCCGGTTGGGGGAACCGCCTGCAGGTAGGCGTTGTACATGCCGTACTCCATAACGTCCTTCTTGAGCTCTTCCCAATCCTCGCGGGTGGGAAGCTCATGGCCGGCAAAGACTTCACGGACCTTCGCGGTTTTTGGCTCAAGAGAACGGTTTAGGTAGTAGTCAAAGTACTCGCCGGAGGCGTAGCGGGATTTTTCAAACTCGGAGAAAGTCTCCCCGCGTTCTTTGGCAATGGCACACGAAGCCCGTACGGAATGGTAGGCCATGGTCATGAAGTAGATGTCGGTGAAGTCCAGGCCTTCCTCGCTGCCGTAGTAGATGTGCTGGCTGGCCAGGAAGCCGTGCAGGTTCATCTGCCCCAAACCAATGGCATGGGATTGGGCGTTGCCGTTGGCTACGGAAGGCGCGGCGTTGATGTTGGAGGAATCAGATACCGCGGTCAGGGCGCGCACGGCGGTTTCCACCGTGTTGCCCAGATCTGCTGCGGCCATGGCCTTGGCAATGTTGAGCGAGCCCAGGTTGCAGGAAATATCCTCACCTAGCTCGTCGTAAGAGCCGTCCTCGTTGAAGGTGGACGGGGTATTGCGCTGCAAGATTTCCGAGCACAGGTTGGACATGTTGATGTACCCGTCCAACTGGTGGGCGCGGTTTACGGTGTCTTCGAACAGGATGTAGGGGTATCCGGATTCGAACTGCAGCTCCGCGATGGTCTTGAAGAACGCGCGGGCGTTGATGGTGGTCTTGCGGATCTTCGGGTTGGCCACCAGCTCTTCGTAGTGCTCGGTGATGGAAATATCTGACATGGGCTTGCCGTATTCGCGCAAGATGTCGTACGGGCTAAATAGCTCCATGGGCTTGTTGTCACGCGCCAGCTCAAAGGTGATGTCCGGGATGACCACGCCGAGTGAGAGCGTCTTGATGCGGATTTTCTCATCAGCGTTTTCGCGCTTGGTGTCCAAGAACCGCAAAATGTCTGGGTGGTGAGCGCTCATGTAGACTGCGCCGGCACCCTGGCGTGCGCCCAGCTGGTTGGCGTAGGAGAAGATGTCTTCGAAGATCTTCATCACCGGAACCACGCCGGAGGCCTGGTTTTCAATGTGCTTAATTGGCGCACCCAGCTCGCGCAGGTTGGTCAAAAGGGTGGCCACGCCACCGCCGCGCTTAGACAGCTGCAGGGCGTTGCTGGCCGCCTGGGCGATGGACTCTAGGTTGTCTTCCACGCGCTGGAGGAAGCAAGAGACAAACTCACCACGCTGGGCCTTGGAGCCGTTGAGGAAGGTGGGGGTGGCTGGCTGGAAACGCCCGGCCAGCATTTCCTCGGTGTAGCGTCGCGCCCATTCTGGCTTGCCCTCCCCTAGCGCCAGCGCGGTGGCTACCACGCGGTCGGGGAAGGACTCTAGGTATTCCTTGCCGTCAAAGGTCTTCAGGGCGTAGGAGGTGTAGAACTTCATGGCTCCCACGAAGCTTTCAAACTTGTGCCCGTAGCCGTGGGCAAAGTCGTAGAGTTCGCGGAGGAACTCCTCTGAGTAGGCCCGGATGACCTTTTCTTCGTAGTAGTTATTCTCGATCAACCAGTCAAGGCGTTCCAAGGGGTCCGCGAAGTGCTTAAACTTCGGGTTTATCTCATCCTCAAGGTATGCCGCAATGGCTTCCTGGTCCTTTTCCAGCTGCAGCTTTCCGTCTGCGGAATAGAGGTTAAGCTGCGCGTTAAGGGAGTGGTAGCGCTTGCGTTCGCCAATACCTGGCGCCTTCGGCGCTGCGTCTTGCGCCGTGGTGGTGTGAGCGTCGCTCATGTGGAGAACTTCCTTTAGTTGTGGTCTTTAGATTGGGTGTCACTGGGATGGCCAGTGAACAGGTCTGATTCGAAGAATTTCAAGAGCCCCTCGCGAACTACCTCGACATCGCGTGACGTGCCTAGGAGCTCGAATTGGTAGAGCTCGGGCACCCCGCACTTGCGGGCAATCATGGGCCCAGCGGAGCAGTAGGCTTCACCGAAGTTCGTGTTGCCGGATGGGATGACTCCGCGTAGCAAGGCACGATTTTCGGGGACGTTTAAAAACCCCCGCACCTGCGGTGGAATGGCGGCTTTGGGGTTGCCTCCTCCATAGGTGGGAACGATGAGAACGTAGGGCGAGTTGACGTAGAGCATGCCTTCCTTCCGTGGCCGGAGGGGAATGCGCGCGGCTTCTATGCCCAGTTTTTCAACGAAGCGTCGGGTGTTTTCACTAATGGATGAAAAATAAACAAGGTGAGGAGTATCAGCTCCTTGTGCGGATATTTTTCTTCACTCCTTTCTGGGGTTCGCAGATGGTCTTTTTGCGGTAGCTAATTGGCGAAAATTAGGGAAAATTGCTGCGCAACCTTGGCAGCTACTAACCCGAAAAAGGGCAAGTCAGGCCACTAGAATTGCAAATGTTCAATGAGTTGAACAAATAATTTCAACCGTGTGACTTATGCGAGCCTACACTTGTCAGGAAACCTCGGCAATTGAAGTCCCCCACTCCGCTTAATTCCGGGGCCCAACCCCTCTAGAATTGCCCCCTCCACCTGCACCAAATACCGGTCTGCGATCTTCTTCACCATCCCCCCGAAAATGGCCGGTGTCAGTCCCTCCGCAGACCTCCAACACCACCCCGACAAAGAAGGCCGGCAGAAAAACCTAAAAAGACCTCCCGATATATTCGGAAGGTCTTTTAATTTTGTACCCCGTACGGGATTCGAACCCGTGTTACCGGCGTGAGAGGCCAGCGTCCTAGGCCACTAGACGAACGGGGCTTTGAACAAGTCTGCAGCCGATTACTCGGCGCGGACTCAATAAGAGTAAACCAGGTCTATCTAAAACTACAAATTGCACCAAGGCCTCTATTGCACTCTCATTATTCCCGCGAAAGCCGGCTGCGAATGTTTCATTTCCGCAAAGACCGCAACCTCTCCCACCCAAAACCCCGCAACCTCTCCTCCCCAAGAAATCGGCTCGGGATAGCAGCACCCCCGCCCTAAATCCCGGCTTGCGGCTGAGTCCCAAAGCAATTGCAGCCGAGGTAGCATCACCAGGATGGCATCTGCACGGGAGACGCTGACTCCATCCGTTCCTTGTTCCAGTAGCTAGTGTCAACCTCCGTCACCTGAGTTGATGTGGTGGTATTGCGGTCCGGAGCATTGTGCTGGGTATTTCCAACAGTAAGAACAGTAACCAGCACAAGCAAACCTGCCAGCGCAGCGAACCCCAAATAAATCCTTGATTTGGTCATACGGCCACTCTAGCCCTCCACAGCCGGTCAACGGCAGCAGTCAGGGATGCTGGTCTTGCTCGTAAGCACAAAATTCCGGCGAAAAGCGGATACTTTAGCAATGTCCTGAAAGCAGTTTAGTGATCCACCTTTTATTAGCTCCTCCTTTCTGGCAGAATATCTTTTATGTCTACCCTTAATGATGTCCTGGAAGAGCTTAACAAGATCCCTGATAACGTTACGCGTGGTTTCAAGTTTGAGGACTTGATGGCCAGGTATTTTAAGCTCCATCCGGTGCTTTCTGCACAGTATGATGAGGTCTTCCGGTGGAAGGATTGGCGCTATAACGGCGGCCGGGTAGACACTGGTATTGACCTGGTGGCCCGTGACCGGGAATCTGGTGAGTGGACGGCTGTTCAGTGCAAGTTCTATAACGTCAAACACCGCCTGGCTAAGTCTGACATTGATTCTTTCTTCACCGAATCTGGTAAGACCTTCCAAACCGAGGATGGCCGCAAGTCCTTTAGCAACCGGATTATCATTGCTACGTCGGATTGGTCTAAAAACGCTGAAGCTGCCTTGGACGCGCAGTCCATCCCAGTGCAACGTATCGGTATTGCCGATATTGCCGATGCCCCCATTGATTGGGACATCGTTTACCCTTCCGCGGATCAGTCCTTTGAGGTTGACCTTAATGTGCGCAAGCCGTTTAGCCCGCGTCCGCACCAGCGCCAGGCTATTGACGCGGTGATGCAGGGCTTTACTACCCATGATCGCGGCAAGTTGATCATGGCCTGTGGCACGGGTAAGACGTTCACGGCGTTGCGTTTGGCGGAGGAGGTTGCCCGCAACAACGGTGGGCGCGCCAAAATCCTTTTCGCTGTTCCTTCAATTTCTCTGCTGGGGCAAACTTTGCGCGAGTGGGCGCAGCACACCGAGGAGGGCTTGCGTCCTTTTGCGGTGTGTTCGGATAAGAAGGTCTCCAAGGAAGTAGAGGACATTAAGGCCTATGACTTGGACATCCCGGTAACTACCAATGGTAAGAAGTTGGCGGAGAAACTTGCTTCTGGTGGCAAGCGTTTTAAGGGCTTGCAGGTCGTGTTTACTACTTATCAGTCCATGGAGGTCATCCACGCCGCGCAGGAAGCTGGCGCTGATGACTTTGACCTCGTTATCTGCGATGAGGCCCACCGCACCACGGGTGTGACCTTGGCTGGTGAAACTCCGTCTGCTTTTACCCGGGTGCATGATGAGAAGTTCATCAGGGCCGCCAAGCGGTTGTACATGACCGCCACCCCACGGTTGTTCGACGACGCCCTCAAAGACAAAGCCGCCGAGCATTCCGCAGAAATCTCCTCGATGGATGATGAAGCCATCTACGGCCCTGAGTTCCACCGTCTGGGCTTTGGTGAGGCCGTGGATAAGGGCTTGTTGACTGACTACAAGGTGTTGGTCCTAGCCGTTGATGAGGGCGCTGCGGCTAAGACGTTGCAGCAGTCTGTGGCCAATGATGACGGTGAGCTGACCTTGGATGATGCCACGAAGATCATTGGTTGTTGGAACGGCCTGGCTAAACGCTCTGGTGAGTTCCAGGGCACCCAGGAGGGCTTTGCTGCTGGTGATGCCCCTATGAAGCGCGCGGTGGCCTTTGCCAAGGACATCAAATCCTCCAAGCAGGTCGCTATGTCTTTCCCAAACATTGCAGCGCTGTTTGCTGATTCCATTGCGGATAAGGCTGAGGAAGATGACTCCATTTCCACCCTGAACCTGGATTTGCGGGTGGAGGCCCAGCACGTGGATGGCACCATGAACGCGCCCACCCGCACGGAGAAACTCCGGTGGCTGAAAGACCCCACCATTGATTCCCAGACCACGCGTATTCTCACCAACGCCCGTTGCCTTTCCGAGGGCGTGGATGTTCCCGCCTTGGACTCTGTCATCTTCTTAAATCCCCGCAATAGCGTGGTGGACGTGGTCCAGTCCGTGGGCCGCGTGATGCGCAAGTCCCCTGGCAAGGAATATGGCTACATCATCTTGCCCATCGGCATCCCGGCGGGCACCTCCCCGGAGGTTGCCCTGGCGGATAACAAACGCTTTAAGGTTGTCTGGCAGGTACTTAACGCCCTTCGCGCCCACGATGACCGCTTTAACGCCATGGTCAACTCCACCGCGCTCAACAGCAAGACTGGCAAGGCAAGCACGGAGGTAGCAAATGGCACCGATGCCCCCGGTGGGTCCCTCCAGGACAAAGTCACCGTTGACGTCATTGGCGCAGATGGCCTAAGCCCCACCGCTGATGATAACCGGGAGATGGCAACCCAGCTGACCTTATTCAGCCTCGAGGAGTGGCAAGAAGCGCTCTACACCCGCATTGTCACCAAGGTGGGAACCCGTACCTACTGGGAGGATTGGGCCAATGACGTAGCAGACATCACCCAGGTCCATATTGAGCGTATTGGTGCTATTTTGGACGCTGCTGATGATGAGCTTCTCCGGGAGTTCGACGCCTTCGTTGAGGGTCTGCGCGGTAACCTTAATGACTCCATTACCCGCGATGACGCTATCAGTATGCTCTCCCAGCACTTGATTACCGCACCGGTATTCAACGCGTTGTTTTCTGAGCATGACTTTGCCAAGCACAACGCGGTCTCCCGCGTCATGCAGCGCATGGTGGACGCCCTGGAAGACCAGAAGCTCAGCACTGAGCTTGACCAGTTGGAAGGCTTCTACCGCAGCGTGGAAGTCCGTGCTAGTGCCGTGAACTCCGCTGACGGTAAGCAGCAGGTGGTCAAAGACCTGTACGAGCGTTTCTTCCAAAAGGCGTTTAAGAAGCAATCCGAATCCCTGGGCATTGTCTACACCCCGGTGGAAATCGTGGACTTTATCCTGCGTGCGGCTAATGACGCCATGGTCAAGCACTTCGGCCGCAGCCTGTCTGATGAAGGCGTACACATCCTTGATCCATTTACCGGCACGGGCACGTTCATGGTGCGACTGCTGGAAACCGGGCTCATCAAACCTGAGGATCTTGCGCGTAAGTACGCCAACGAGCTGCACGCCACGGAGATCATGCTGCTGGCCTACTACGTCGCTGCGGTCAACATCGAGGCCACCTACAACGCACTCCAGCTTGAACGCGCCCAACACGAAGGCCAGGAAACACCGGACTACGTCCCGTTTGAGGGCATAGCTCTGGCCGATACCTTCCAAACCAGCGAAGAAGACGACACCCTAGATCTGGACATCTTCGCAGAAAACAACGACAAGATTGAACGGCAGAAGCAAGCCCCCATCCAAGTAATCGTAGGTAACCCTCCGTACTCGGCTGGCCAGAAAGACGCCAACGACAATAACCAAAACCTTAAGTACCCCACACTCGATGGCCGAATCGAAGAAACTTACGCGGCGCTTTCAACGGGTGCTCGGAAATCTCAGCTTTATGACTCTTATTTGAGAGCTTTCCGCTGGGCCACTGACCGCATCCAAGACCAAGGAATCCTCGCGTTCGTCTCCAACGGCGGCTGGCTAGACGGCAACACCGCCGCCGGCGTGCGCCTATCATTCCAGCAAGACTTCACCGACATCTACATCTACAACCTCCGCGGCAACGCCAGGACCGCAGGTGCCTTACGCCAGGCCGAGGGAGGCAACGTATTTAGCGACAATATCCGCACAACTGTCGCTGTGATGATTGGAATCAAGGATCCAGGCAAGCAGGGATGCACCATCCACTACCGCGATATCGGTGACCACCTAAAGTCGAAGGAAAAACTGGACATCGTCGACCACTCCACCCTCGACAACATCGACTGGGAAACCATCACACCAAACAAACACGGCGACTGGCTCAACCAACGTAGTGAAGAATTCGGAACCTGGCCTGTAATCGGTGACAAGAAGAAAGCTACCTCCACACGTATCTTCTCGAATTATTCTCTTGGCCTAGCCACCAACCGCGACGCATTCTGCTACAATTCAAATCCTCGTACAGTCAAAGACAACGTGACCGGAATGATCGATTTCTACGAGCAGGAGTGCCAGCGCATAGGAAGACTGCTGGAACGGGGCACCCCCGAAAAAGAGGCACTTGAAACTCTGAAGTACGATTCCACGAAGTTCAAGTGGGACTACATAAATAAGAAACAGGTTACACGCAGTGTCCTAATCATCGAACGAAGCAGTGGTTATCGATGCTCAATGTACAGGCCATTCTTTCCGCAATTCGTCTACTTTGACCCTAAGAATCAACTCAACAACCGTACGTATCAGCTGCCCACGATGTTCCCGACTCTGAAGCACAACAACATTGGCTTTATCGTGACAGGCACTGGAACAACTCAGCCTTTCTCTGCGCTCGGATCTAAACTAATCCCCAACCTGGATACCTTGAGTCACGGTCAATTCTTCTCACGTTTTACCTGGGAAAAGTCTGAAGCTGCGGAAGGCGAGTTGTTTGGCTCTGCGGTGTCCACCGGGCTGGGTGAGGCCAGCCGTTACGGCCAGGTTGGTGAGGAAGTTGATGGCTACGTGCGTGTGGACAACATCACTGATGAGATTAAGGGCATCTACCGTGAGGCGCTGGGGACTGATATCTCTGGTGATGACATCTTCCACTTTGTGTACGGAAAGCTCCACGACCCAAACTACCGTGAGCAGTATGAGGCTGATTTGAAGAAGATGCTGCCACATATAGAGACGCCGTCCTCGCGGGATGAGTTTGATAAGTTCGCGGTTGCTGGTGAGCAGCTCATGGACCTGCACGTAGGTTATGAGGACGTGGAGCCGTGGCCGCTGGATATCCGGGTTAAGTCCACTGCTGATGAGTCTGACAGGGAAACCTGGGGGGTAAAGAAGATGAGGTGGGCTAAGAAGACCTCCCCGGAGACCGGCAAGAAGGTCAATGACACGACCACGCTGATCTACAACCCGAAGGTCACCATCACTGACATCCCGGAGGAAGCCGAAGGCTACATGCTGGGTTCGCGTTCCGCGCTGGCGTGGATCATTGACCGTTATCAGGTGAAGAAGGACAAGGCCTCTGGAATAGTCAACGACCCCAACGACTGGGCAGACGAGGTGGGCAACCCACGCTACATCGTGGACCTAATCGGCAAGGTCACGCGCGTGGCGATGGAAACCAACCGGATAGTCTCCGGCCTTCGCTAAACCCCTCTCCCGGGGTCACGGATTTCTGTGGCCCCGGTTGGTTCAGCTGGCGAGGTTTGACTATTAGCTAACCAGAGGTTGGACGCCCCCGGCCAGATACGCACCGACATGCCCGCCGGAGTCCGCGCCGTGGTGCACACCAGCCTGCTGGGACGTCTCTGTAAACAGCACCTCCGCGTTCTAGGCAGAACAATGACCCCAGGGAAACCGATGTTTCTCGACATCAGTTCTATCGCGGGATACAGATACACCACGCTAGCGGACGCAACCGCTCGTTGCGAACGAAAATCCCCACTCCAATCTTCCTACAGTCCGGTGTCCTCAAAAGTTACCTTCAGAGGTCTCAACTTCGAATCGATGCCTACATAGCTTGATGGAATCCCTCGGTGGTTTCTCGAAATTCACCCGCGGCAGAAGACTACTATGAAGATCGTGGGTATTGGGACGACTGGTGGCAACGCCAACGCCAGGGCGCTGGATTTCCGACCCTAACTTGGACTTACCCGCGGCAAGGATACCTGGAGGTTTTAGTAAATGGATTCCAATAATCTTGGGGAGCGCGGACGGAGGACTCTTCCCGATCCGCTGGAATTTTTGGAAAGTCTTGACGAGTCAGAGAAGCTTCCACCCCATTTCACTATCTCCGACATAGTTCGCGAAAATCGTGCCTTTCATCAGCGGACCCACATGCCTGAAGCTGTTGAAACTTCCTCCGGTAGCCTGAGACTTTCCGGCTCCGGGGTATCAGGGCATACCATCCCGTTGAGTACCGCAGGTTCGATCTTACAAACATTTCAAACGCTAATCACCTCACTCGGTGCTTCCTTGGAAGGCAAAAAGACTGCGCGCGGGAAACTACCGGATTCCTTGGTCCAGTCCACTCGTCTAGCCTTAAGCGCATCACCCCAACCGGGTTCCGTGGTGTTGAGTTTCTCACCCGCTGAAGCTGAGGATGGTGCCCTTTTGAAAGACTCCGCCGCTGAGGACCTGATCCACCGCACTTTTAAAGAGCTAGGTGACCTCCTAGAAATGGACGAGGTCACAGGTGAGGCACAGACTGAAACCTCAGACATGCAGAAGGAAAAGTTCGCCGAACGCATCTACAATCTTGGCCCCCGCGTAGCTAGGGCCATGACAGACTTTGCCAGGGATTTAGCCACCAACAACGTAGACATGGGGTTGAGCTGGAGCCATACCGACCACCGACCGACATACGTTGGGCTAACAGCAGAGCGATTCACTCGGGTGCAGGAGGCTCTCGAAGATATTCGCGTCCGCAGTTCCGTCACCGGCATCCGGGCCGTGATTCAGAAGATTTCCACAGTGCCTACGGATCAGCTAGAACTGCGCCTAGAGGAGCAGATTAAGAGCAATAAAGACCTGGAAGATCTCCCCACCGTAGTTACGGTGAGTGTGCCGGACGACGTCGCAGACATCACTGCGTTCCGTGTGCGCGATGAGGTAGCTTTTATTGCCATAGTGGACTCCACCGCGTTTCCAGGGCGAACGCCAAAACTAAGCGTGGAAGCCTACGAAATCCTAGAGCCGGGCTCCTTCCAATGCCTCACGCCGGAATTCCTTGACAAGGTCGAGGAACATCTCGAAAATCAACAAGCGTAAATCCTCCGGGAGGCGTGGCCAATGTGGTGATATATTGCTGCCACCAGCCACGCGGATGCTCTCACCATTGAGGTAGCTATTGTCCATGATTGGTAGAATATGAGGCTTTCATCGGCTCTTGACCTTGAATGGCGTTTGAGGAGGCTAAAGTGAGCTAATTGGACCGATCCGGAGGACGGCAAGAGGGCCAAAGGGTGGGCAGACGAGGTGAGCCACCCCGCGCTACAATGTGGACCTGATTGACAAGGTCACGCGCGTGTCAATGGAAACCTCTCCTTACGGCCCTATTGGAGGTATTGCGACGCTATCAGTTTTTATGTGCAGCGTGCGTACTTGATTGGCGCTGGGTGTACAAGCGTCACTGGCGCTTGACACCCAACTATCGCCGCCCGGTATTATCGAGGGCATGACAATTCCAGAACTCGATCTCGCCCGCATCCAACGCTGGTGCGACGCCCGTGTCCCTGAACACCTGTGGGATAAAATCAAGGTTGAGGGGGATGTTGCTGCCCGCCACGTCACCATCGTTGAAGTTCGCCCACCCTGGAATGGCAAAGGCGACCACACCCGCTCGCCCATCGCACGGCTGCGCTACACCAAGAAAACTGGATTGTGGAGCCTGTATTGGCGTGACAGAAACCAAAAATTTCATGCCTACGACATTGAGCCGACGCCCACCGTCCAGGTTCTTCTTGACCATATTGCGTCTAGCGGTGACCCGATATTCTTTGGCTAAGCCCCTTACTCGAGCCGGTCTGCACCGACCCCCCTACGAAGGAAGCGGAGCGACTAGCTCACCGCAACCAGATTAACCCTTAAAATTGAACCATCCTAATGGATCATTTTTCGCGCCAATCTGGATCACTTCTAGGAGGCCATATACATCGCAGGGCTTTGATCCAATGACTTCTTCAACCTCGGCGTCGATGCATTCTCGGACAGCTGCTTGGAACAGCAGCCGGAAAATATCGGTAGCAGAATCTGGATCGTTCTTGATTGCCGAAATTACCAAAGGTAGCGCTTCATTGGTGTTGGATCATCGTAGCGAGTCCCTTCATTTCTTGGAGGAAATTAAACCGAGTCTTACGGTGGATCCCTTAACGTTTCACGCCAAAAATCTACCAAACTTTTAAGTATTCTACGGGGCACTACCCGTAGAATATCCTCCCTACCTGCTATTATGCGCAGAGGTCGAGCTTAATCGGCACCGGGGGCACCAATTTCCGTGACGTTCGATACGGGGGCAGCACACTATCATTAGAAACTGGAGTTATCACGATCACAGGGGATCTCCACTCCACAACTGGATAATAAGAGTACAGTTAGAACATAGTCTATCGAAAGGATCTTCCGTGAGATTTCTATCTTCTCTCATAATGTCCAGTGCAATTGTCGGCTCACTAGCCGTCATACCAACGGCATCTGCAATAACTGTTACTCAGCTATCCCCGGATTCTGGTATTTCAGGTGAATGTCGCATTTCCTATACCGACGCGGACATCGCTGCTCTGGAAGAAACCCGGAGGCTCTTGGACTGGCACCCCGACGAAGCCACCGGGCCGGGAGGCAAGAAGATCTTCGATAATCGTCCTCAGACAATCGATCGCGCATTAGCAGGATTAGGCAGCGTGGTCTGGCAGCGGATGGCGCTGGAGTTGAACGAAGACTTAATCGGCTATTTCTTCGAAGGTCCGGATGAAGTCGCCGAATACCAGAAAACAAAGGCTAAGTTCTTAGCTGCAAGGAATACCCTCGCACACCCTGACGACCACACCCGCGATGAGCTGGTAGAAGCTGCCACGACTTATTATACCCACAGGGGTTACTCTCAGACCCTCCTGAGGGCGTGGGAGGCTTGCAGCGAGGGTGAGAACTTTGACAAGGATATCCCTTCTATCAACGAGTTGATTCGCGAGATCCCCGGGTCCCGTCCCTTTGTAGTTCCGCAGGAAGATCCCGGGACTACCGTTGGCATAGTCCTCGGAGTGCTTGGTGGAATTGCGGCTCTGGCACTTCTTGCCATCCCCGTCTTGGTAAACATAGTCCCTGGCCTAGCCACTATGTTCCCGCCATTAGCTGCTATTCCCTCCTTTTCTTCCTAGACCAGGCCCCGCCTCTAGCTCTCTGGAATTCCCGTCTCCTGGGCGGTTTGCAGAGCGTTATTGCGCTTTAGCTGACTGTGTAGGACCGCAACGACAAATTTAGTGCGCTCACGCTAAGTGATGACGCACCCGCCCCTAACCGACAATGACCGGGTAGGGACGGATTGTTGTGCCCGTAAGAGGTTAGCGGTCCTCCCCCACTCCACTGCCAGTCCCGGGGCGTAAAACAGCCCTTTGCCCGTACACGCTGACCGTGTCACTGGAAAAGTGATAAAGTCCGAGAAACGCATAGATAGAAATCAGGAGGTGCTGGAATGGACGGGATCGCCGTCAGCGCCCCGCTGTTGACCTGGGTCCAGCACCGTAGTGGCCGTAGTGAGCAAGAAATCCGAAACCAGTTTGGCGGTTGGGAGGATTGGTTAAAGACTGAGCGCATTCCAAGCCTCAAAGAGCTAGAGAAGCTGGCCACTTTCACACGCGTGCCATTCGGCTACTTCTTCCTGCCTGAACCCCCAGTGGAGGAACTACCGATCCCAGACTTCCGCTCCAGGAATACTGCTAACGATTACGAACTTGGTGCCAGCTCCGAACTGCTAGACACCATCTACATCAGCCAACGCCGTCAGGCATGGTACGAAGACTACCTTCAGGACTTAAACGGTTACACACCTTTGCCCTTTGTTGGCAGTGCCGGTGATTTATCTGTGGAAGAAACCGCTAGAACCATCACTGCAGCTCTCAACTACGAAGTTAATACCAGAGCTAAATTGAGCAACAGTGACGCCGTGCGCCACTACCTTACGGATCAGTTTGAGAAGCTCGGTGGTCTGGTCATGATCAATTCCATGGTTGGTAACAACACCCAAAGACCTTTGAATCTCAAGGAGTTCCGTGGCTTCAGCCTCCACTCCGCTACCGCACCTCTAGTCTTCATTAATGCCCAAGACACCAAGAATGGACAGATATTTTCTCTACTTCATGAGTTCGCTCACATCTGGAGAGGCGAGTCCGGTGTCAGCCAAGGCGGCGAACCACTACGGTCCCGGGACTCCGATAGCGAGCGCTGGTGCGACTCCGTAGCGGCAGAAATTGCAGTCCCAGCCACTGACGTTAAACGCACGTTTAATCCCAAAGATGACCTCACAGGCGAGCTCGAACGGCTCGCAAGACGCTACAAGTGCTCCACGCTGGTGGTTCTTCTCCGACTTCGCGACTGCGCGTTGCTCTCCGAAGATGGATTCTGGGAACGCTACGACCACGAAGCGAAGCGCCTACTGCGGCTCATGGCTAGTACGTCTAAAGCAGGCGGAGGAGATTTTTACAACAGCCAGCCATTCCGAATCGGCAGGAAACTCAGTCATGCGATCATCCGGGACACCCAAGCTGGTAGAACGTCTATGACCGAAGCGCTGCGTCTGCTTCAGTTCGGTCGGATTTCCATGTTCGATGCTTATACAGAAAGACTTGGGAATACGTGATGTACCTGCTAGACACGAACGTATTTATCGAAGCATCGCGTCTCTATTATCATCCGGATATCGCCCCATACTTCTGGCAATGGCTGCGCGAACAACACGAGGCTGGCAACGTAGGGTCTATTGAAGCTGTTAAAAAGGAGATTGACGGTGGCGGCAAGAAGAAGCTCGAACCTCTAAGCCTTTGGGCAGCCCAACTCCCTAAGTCTTTCTGGGCAGCACCAGATGTTTCGACGGTGCAGTCCTTCAGGACTCTCACTGATTGGGTCCAGCACCCGGACCGTCAATATCGTGACGACGCTCGCCGCGAATTCCTAGCCATTGCCGACTTCTGGATTGTGGCTCAAGCTCATGGCACAGGCCAAACCGTGGTTACACGCGAATTAGCCGCGCCCGATTCCAAAAAGCGTGTCCTCATCCCGGATGCCTGCAACGGTATTGGGGTAAGTTTCCAAGAACCGTTTTCCATGTACCGGAAACTCGGACTGAATTTCCGTTGTTAACCCCAGACTTACGAAGACCTTTCTTTTTGGGTGGGCAAATAGGGTTAAGGAGCAACGTGCGTCTGCTTCGGCGCTGAAGTACCCCCGGGTTTAAGCGCGGCGTGCGAACTTGAATGACGTTGGGTGCCCGGGATTCGCTGGCACGCAACAGGTCCTGCTTGACCATGTTTAGCGACGATCCGATCTTCTTTGACTGACCAATTTGTCAACCCGTGCGGAACCGACTCCCCCAAACGTACCAACGTCCCTAGCACACAGCAGCCGGACCAACCGTTAGAACCGAGCTCACAAGATGGCTCAATTTCCGCGCCGCTTTGGTCCGCTTAAAGATGACCATAAAGACTTGCTATCAAACCCGGCTTAGCGGCGCTACAATTGCAAGCTATGACTGCGCACAAAAGTTCACTCGGTGAACCACAAACAAGTGAGACTTCGCGTACCTACCACCGCATGCGCACCTGGTCCTGGTATCTACCTGAAAAGGCACCTGCTGGTGAAGACCAGCTGATTGATTCCATTGATTGGTCCAGGAAACACCGAGCCGCATTAGCGCTGATGTTCAACCAGCGCGACGCGGTGTGGCGCATGATGGCGTGTTTGCTGATTGTCACGCCTCTGGGCGCGGTGACCTCCGCCATCGTGGCCAAGGGCACTGAAACGGTGTTCGCGCAGCCCGGCTGGTTCAATTGGCTGTGGCCAGTGGCCGCAGTCATTGCCATCTTCTGGTTTAGCTACATCTTGGAGGCCACCGGGCACGCGCTCACCCAGTTGAGCCAGGCACGCACTACACACAGCCTGCGGCTTTCACTGTTGGACAAGCTCCTTGGCACCCGGACCAAGGGGCTTAGCCCCGGCCAGCTGCTCAACACCATGGATGAGGACAGCGACACCATTGGCCAGATGAAGTTCATCCTCAACTTTCCCGTGTTCATGCTGGGATATTTGATTGGCTCCATCGCAGTCCTAGCTCCGCAGGCACCTCTGGTGGCGGCCGGATTGTTTGCCGGCGCGGTGGCCACCGTGGGCGTGTCCTGGCTTACCGCCAAACCGCTCACCGGCGTAGCCGAGGCCCGGAGGAGGGCCGATAACACCGCACTAACACTTGCCACCGACTACGCCGAGGGCAACCGCGTCATCAAAGGCTTAGGCGCCAACGAGCTAGTGCTATCGCGCTTTGATAGCGCAGCTGACACCGCGCTAGAAGCCATGATCCAAGAAACCCGACTCACCGCAATCTTCGCGTGGCTGCGCCAACTAGTACCGGCGGCATTTGCCATTGCGCTAGTGCTTTACGCCGCCCGGGAAACCGTAGAAGGCCGCATGGCCTCCGGCACCATGATGACAGTAGCCATGCTGGTTCCCCCTTCCCTCAACGTCCTGGGCATCTCCTTGGGCTTTTTGACTGAGACGTATGCGCGCGGGGTGGCATCGGTGGCGAGGATTGCTCAGTTGATTGAAGCCTTGCCGCAGTCTGCTACCGAAGAACCTGGGGCCGGCCCAGCTGACCCTGGCGCGGGGCTAACGGTATGGCAGCCGCGCACGCCGGAAGGGCGCGCGGAAGTAAACCGCCGGATAGCCGAGCTAGACCAACGCGGGGCCCTGTGCCCACCGCACAAAGTCTCCGTATTCGAAGGCACGCTGCTGGAGAACCTAGACCCCGAGGGCACCGCAGGAAGCGAGCGGGTGGCGGAGGCAATCCACGCCGCAGCGTGCGAGGACATTGTCCGCCGGCTAAGCCCCACCGGCGAACTTTTTCCCCTGCCAGAGACCAAAATTGGCGAAGCCGGGCTGGACCTATCCGGCGGGCAACGCCAACGCGTAGCGCTAGCCAGGGCGCTGGCCGCAGACCCGGAAGTACTGGTGCTAGATGAACCCACCACCGGACTAGATTCACTAACCCAAGCCACCGTGGCCGCGCGCGTGGCTAAGTTACGCCAAGGCCGCCGCACCATAGTGGTGAGCTTCTCCCCCACCTGGGCCGCAACCGCTGATGAGGTGATCCAACTATGAGCGCTGTAAGAAATGCTGACGCACTAGCCCCTGCAACTATGCGCCGCAGCGTGGCCTTCCTGCGCGGATTACCGGCCGCGCCCACGCGGGCGAAAGTAATTGGCTGGGTGGCGCTTATCATTCTGGCCGTAGTTTCCATGAACCTAAGCGCTTTGCTGCTAGGACGCATGGTGGACCTGGCCAACGGCACACCCGTGGCCGTGTTGGGATCAGGGCGTGGCGCACTAGTGGCGGCGCTAAGCATAGTGGCTATCACCATGCTCATTGAGGCCACCGTGCGCGTGATGACCTCCTTTGCGCTGAGCTACTCCGTGCGCAAGCAGGCGGTGTCACTGCGTAAAGCAGCATTAGAGGCCGTGCTCCGGGCACCCGTACCCGACGTGATGGCGCTGGGAACCGGCAACGTACTGACCCGGCTATCCAAAGACATCAACACCACCGTCAACACGCTATCCAAGATTGGCGGACGGCTGGCCATTACACTGCTGGTGCTGCCCGTGACCGCGCTAACAGTAGGGCTAATACACCCCCTATACCTACTGTTGTTCCTGGTAGTAGGGATAATCATGTACCCGTGGGTGCGCACGATTGTCCACGACATTCCCGTGCTCACCAACGTGGTCTCCTCCGTGGAGGCCTCCCGCAACAACGTATTGGTAGACACCATCCGGGCGCTAGAAACGCTGCACCAGTTCTCCTGGACCGGATGGGCCAAACACCGCATGGAAGCGCACTCCTGGGAGACTGTGCAGGCTTGGGGCGACAGAACGCCGCTTTTCACCCGCATTTTGGGCCAAGGCTACCTGGCCTTTAGCCTACTGTTGCTGGGCTCTTTTTCCATGGGCGTGCCCATGGTGCACTACGGGCTAGTAACCCCCGGTGAAGCCGCCGCAGCGGTGCTGCTGATGATGCGGCTAGAAATCCACGTCTTCAACGTGCTCAGCTTTTCCGGGGAAATCCAGCACGCCGCAACCGCCCTGGGGCGCGCAGTAGCCCTGGCCGCCATGTCCGCTCCCCGCGAGGGTGAGATCCCGCCCGCCCTGGACCGCGCACCCGCCGTGCAGTTTGAAAACTTAAGCTACTCCTACCCCGGCGGCGGCGCGGTAATATCCGATCTGTCTCTAACATTGGAAGCGGGAACCACCACCGCACTAGTGGGAACCTCCGGCGCCGGTAAGTCCACCCTTGCCGCCACCATGGCGGGCCTGCAATACCCAACTAGCGGGCGCATACTAGTAGGTGGCGTGGATATAGCAACGGTGCCCAACACCTGGGTCACCCAACACGTGGCGCTAGTAACGCAAGAAGTCCACCTGTTCTCCGGCACGCTGCGCGACGATCTGCTACTTGCCGCCCCCGGTGCCTCCGACGATTCCCTACTGGCCGCACTAGCAGCCGTAGGGCTCACCCCTTCCAGCGTCTCCTGGCAGCGCTGGCTGCCACGTGGACTAGACACCCTCATTGGCTCCGGCAACGAGGAAGTAGGCCCGGATGTAGCCCAGCAAATTTCCCTGGCCCGCATGGTCCTGCGCCAACCACCCGTCCTAGTCATGGACGAAGCCACCTCCGAGGCCGGCAGCGAACACGCCCAAGTACTAGAAGAAGCCGCCCGCGCCGTCACCGCCGGGCGCACCTCACTAGTAGTAGCCCACCGGCTGGACCAAGCCCGCGACGCCGATAGGATCATAGTCATGGAAGCCGGACGGATAGTAGAAGACGGCAATCATAACTCTTTGGTGGCCCTAGACGGACGCTATGCCAAGGCGTACAAGCAGTGGGAGCAGGGCAGCTAGCTAGCGCAAAAACGCGAAGTGGAGGTGCCCCACCAGGGCACCCCAGACAAACCAAACCTGGATCACTGCTCGGGTAACTGCCAAGCCTGCACGAAGAAAGTACCGGTCAGTAGAGCCTGCACAACGGCAGGTAACCTCTGTCAAGCGACATCTAAAACGTTCCAGTCAGCGACATGAAATTGTTCCGGAGTTTGGGGGTTGTTGGTGGTGTGGGTCATGTGATGGGGCCTCACATTTTGCCGGCTTTCGCTTGTTTGAATCGAACCGACACGCCTTGGGTTGTGATTGTGTGGGTGTGTACATTCGTTGGTTAACCAGGGAGGTTACTAAGCTGGTGGGGAGTAATTTGTCAAAGTCTCCTGGGGGAAGTTGGATGTTAGTGCGAGTGATGCGCGCTTGTACCGCGCTTCTACGCCCCAGTAGAAGGCTTCTCCAACAGTCCCACACGAACCAACCCTGGAACGTCTTTCCTGTCGCTAGCTGTAAACCCTAACGTGTCGCCCAACAAGCTCCGGGGTGGTTTATGGTGAGCATGTTGGTTAGTTTCTTCATGGATGTCTCGGAGAGGTAGCGCCGGCTGTCGTCGTATTGCCTATGTAGCACGGCGAATGGAAAGTGTGAAAACGGCGATCGGAAAGTGGCTAGGTGGGGATAGGGTTCTTGCCGATTGTTGCACAGTTGGTCGGTCTTTGCCAGGCCCTGCGGCGGTGCCTTTAACTGATTCGGCCCGAAGACGGTTCTTGCTCCGTTCTACTTGCCGTACACGCGTGACTGGAGAAGCGTCGTTAAAAGGATAGACAAAGCTGCAGGTAGCGGTAGAGCGCGGGACTGGCTGGCGTAGCTCAAGAAGAGGGTTAGAAAGGCAGCTTATCTACGAATTGGCCGTTTAGGCCTTGGGGTAGATTGACCTGGTTTGTCACGGCGGTTCCGATGATTGCTGCGAGGATTTCAGCGATTCCGAGACCCACTAGAACCTCGTCTAAGTAGCCGTCCCTATGCAGGGTCTGCGCACTGCCGGGAAGCTGGTTTTCCCCTATGGGAGAATTGTGGAGCCGATCCCCGTTGGTCCGTGAGATATGGGGCCTGACGTTTGGTACTTGGGCCTGGGCTTTTACTGGACTACCTACCGCTAGCGTGGTCGCCATCACTAGAGAAGTTATTGCCTTTTTGACTTGCGTATTCGTGCCTCCTAATTTTTATTTGTTCTATCTTGTCAACGCCCGTCAAACTTTGGGCTTCTCTCCATGCACAGTAAACCCCCTCATATGCTGGCGGTTTACGGACCGGCACTGCCGCCGAAGTTCGTTCGAACAAAGACTTTCAGGTTCTTCCCCTCGTTCACCCGCACTCCAAGGGTAGATGAGATGGATGGTGGGGGCTGGCCTTGAGTCAACGTGAAAACCCACTGCAATCCTGTCTACGAGAATCTAGGTACCCAATTCTGCCACTGACATAGCCGCCACTAGGAAGAAGGTCGCACCCCGTCCCAGCCTATTAGGTCCGTGGTGTTCTTCGTAGCACCAGCGGAGAAGAACGCCACGGGTGGGTCAAGCGCCGCAGGCGCGCATCAAAGCAAAAAGACCGACGAAGGAGGGCTTTTAACTTTCGGGCCCGTACCGTACAACCGGCACTACGGCAACACGGCGATACGGCTACAGTGTATTTTCGTCTTGGTCCTTGGAAGGGTTGGGATTACTGGTTGGTTCAGATTGGGCCCGATTGTTCTGCTCACGTTGCATTTGGAGATCGAACCTCTCCTGTGGGGTCATTTCCGTTCTAGTCGTTTAGTAAGCGTCTTCTTCCCGGTTCCTAAGCACGCGGATCGGGTCGTTGATGTATTCTTCCAGCATTTCTTCTTCCGCCCGCTGGAGTGCCTGGCTATGGCAGCGACCAGTAACTTCGCCAGGTTGAACTTCGTTGGCTTCTGGGTGCTGCTCATGCCACTGATTGATGAACAAGCCATAGTAGTAGTCGGTGCGTTCATCTACGGCTTCGTAGATTTCCTCGTACTTGGCTTCGATGGATTCATCATCTGTAGGGAGACCAAGGATGTGGTGTGCGTTTCGAATGGTAACTAGTGAGATCATTTTGTTTCCTCCTGGAATCGTATGAATTAATACTACCAGTACATTTGCGGTCAAATGAGACCAAGGAAGTCGCGAAGCGGCTTTCGCGGTAGCCCAACGAGCGAAGCGAGGCGGGAGTTTCGTTCTGGTTTTTATCAGCCGAGCGTCCGCCCAACCGTATTACCGTACAACCGGCAATGCTCCGAGCCGTAAGGCTGTTTAACTGGCTTTACTCCGGCTTTTCGATATAGCTGTCAAGCAGCGCGGTAACAATTTCGGTCATTGTCCGGTCCTCCTTTACTGCCTGATAATGCAGCCTTTTGTGTAAGTCGGCGGGAATTAGGAAAGTTAGTTTCTTCTGCCTTGCCCCCTAAACTTTCAAGGCTTCTTGTGTCCTGTTTAGTGACTTTTCGGACATGGTGGGGCCAATAATGTGGGAATGGCTATTCCACTTTCACTCCGCAAGAAGATTGCGGATTTTGACCCTGTCAGTGCCGGCATAACGGTTGAGCAGTTCTGC
>NZ_VXKJ01000041.1 GCF_008693075.1 Corynebacterium phocae
CGTGGGGTCCAGGTTCAAAAACCGGAAGCTCTACAGCAACGTCACCGACGACAATCACGCCGAGTTCTTCACCGACCACGACGGCGAGAAACTGTTTTCGTTCCCACTGCCTATCACACTGCTCGAGCGCCCACCAGGAGGCCAAATCAACATCAACCACGTCGAAGGCATGTGGCACCGCCGCCCACCGGCCCTCAGACCAAACCTGTCGAACCCACGCCCCAGCAGGAAGAAAACACCCCACTAGCTAGATGTCAAAGAACCTCATAGACTCCGTGTCCAAAAAGTCACCGGACTCCGTGTCCAAAAAGTCTATAAACAAAACACTTCTAGCGTTTTACGCCATAAAATCCACCGGACTTTTACACCACTCTACGGGGCACTACCTTAAAGCTAGGTACCCCCGTTTAGCGGAGCCCCAACCTAGAGCATGACTGGTTGATAGAGTTAGTACCCACGCATGGGTGGTACACCTCACACTATTGACGCTCACTGGAAAGGCCACACCTTATGACCGCGCCGCTTGAAAAATGGGAAGCCGACGTCATCTTAAATGACGGCGGAATTGCAAGCTTAAGGCACATTGCACCCGGTGATGAGGACGCCATCCGCCGCTTCTACGACCGCGTTTCAGACCGCTCCAAATACTTGCGGTTTTTCTCCACCCACCCGGAGCTCACCGACACAGATATGCAACGGTGGTTTGGAACGGAAGGCTATGGCGCTTACGACAAAGTTACCCTGGTCATGGAAGAACGCGGGGAGATTGTGGCGGTAGCTGGATATGAACTGGTCAAAGCCTTGTTACCCGCCCGCGTGGGTGACGTGTCCTTCCTGGTGCAAGACTCCCACCAGGGCCGCGGCGTGGGCCCTATCTTCTTAGAGCACCTGGCAGAAATTGGCCGGGAAGGCAAAGTAGAGCGCTTCTTCGCGGAGATGCTCACCCAAAACCGGGGAATGATCCAGGTGTTCAAACGCGCCGGGTATTCAGTTACCCCGGAGCTAGAGGACGGCTTCATCACCGTGGACTTCACCATTGCCCCCAATGAAAATTCCCGTGAGGTGATGGAACGCCGCGAGCTGCGCGCAGAGGCCAACTCCATTAAGCGGCTGCTAAGTCCCTCGTCCGTGGCCTTGGTGGGAGATATGAGCGCACTACGAACCCTTACGCCCTCGCTCCTACAGGGCGGCTACAGCGGGCAGCTACACATTCTCACCAGCCCGGAGGCCTCCGGGCTAGAGGCCTTGCGCGCCCTTAACAGCGACGTGGACCTAGTGCTAGTAGACCACCTACCGGAAGATATAGCGCAGCTAATGGAAGCCGCGGCCGCGAAGAACGCGACCGGTGTGGTGGTAGTAGCCCAAAATAGCAACACCGGAATCAACTCCACACAAGCGCGTGAGATTGTATCCACCGCCCGCGACTATGGGTTGCGCGCTTTAGGCCCTGCCGCGCTGGGGCTTATCAACACTGGCGCTGGGGTAAACCTCAACGCCTCCCCTGCCCCGCAGCCCCGTGCGGGACACGTGGGGCTCTTTGCTCAGTCGGGCGGTGTGGCCACGCTGGCGCTATCCCAAGCCATTGCCCAAGGGTGCGGGATAAGTTCCTTTATTGGCGCTGGTTCCTTTGCCGACGTCACCGGAAACGACGTCATGCAGTTCTGGAGTGAGGACCCCGCCACCAAGGTGTGCCTGTTAACGCCTGACACCATTGGCAACCCCCGCAAATTCTTCCGCGTTCTGCGCCGGCTGTCACTGGAAAAGCATGTGGTGGTATTCCTGCCCTCCCGCGCGCTGAGGACCGCCCGGCACTACGAGCAACACGGGTTGAGTCAGGCCAGCCCGCAGGCACTAGATGAAGTCATCCGCCAAACCGGTGCCATGGTGGTAACCCGGCGCGACACCATGTATAACATTGCCCAAATCCTTTCCCGGCAACCGCTTCCCAATGGGAATCGCGTAGCAGTCATCTCTAACTCAGCCGGACTAGTGGAGCAGATGCAGCATGCCTCCCTGCGCTTTGACTTGGTTCCTCACCCACGGACGGTGCTGGGCGAGCCGGTGGCGGCAATAGCCGCCGCCGTGCAAGAAGCCCTTGATGACCCCACGGTAGACGCCGTCCTAGCCGCCGTGGTGGAAGTGGGCCAGCCGGTCCTAAACACCGCGTACGCGGAGCTTTCCGGAATGGCTGCTCACACGGCAAAGCCGCTTATTGCTTCCTTTGTGGGGTTCGGGCAACCCCAAGAAGACTTCAGCGGCCCGGAGTCTCAAGGCCAATTACCCACGTGTGCCACCTACGCGGACGGGCTTGAAGCCCTGGCAGCCATCATTGACAACGAACGCAAGCGCAGTACAGCTAGGCCTTCTCCGGAAGATGAGACAGCCACGGGAGACAAGACACGATCCCGTCAGGTGGTGGAGCAGATTCTGGCTGACCAGCCGGCTGGCCGGTGGGCTACTGATGATGAGGCTGCGGAAATCCTTTCCGCCTACGGGCTTAATTTGGTCGCCTGGCAAGCAGTGGACTCCCTGGAAGAAGCCACTGCTACGGCCAAGGACATGGGCTGGAACGTGGTCTTAAAATCAGTGAACCCGGTACTGCGTGGGCGGCCTGAACTGCCCACCATCGTGCGCAATATCCAAGACGCGGAATCCATGGCCCAAGCCTGGGAGACTCTGGGCCAGCTCACCGCAGCCCTTCAGGACGGTGACGTTGGGGCGCTCATGCCGGTGGTGCAACCCATGGTGGCCTCCGGTACCTCTCTGACCGTCAGTGCTATTGAGGACCCAGTAGTGGGGCCCATTCTCAGCGCCGGAATCTCCGGCATCCCGTCAGAAATCTTGGGTGATAAAACCTGGCGCGTACCACCGCTGCGCCGCGTTGATGCCCGGGGCATGCTCGATGAGCTAACCGCCGCTCCCCTGCTCAACGGCGTTGGCGGTACGAAACCCTCCCGGCTGGACACAGTTGAGGACGTGCTCATGCGAGTAGCTGCGCTCAAAGACGACAACCCGCAGATAGTTGAGGTTGAGTTAAGCCCCGTCATTGCTGGCAGTGCGGACACCCACATTGTGGGCGCCCGTCTGCGGATTGCCCCACTAAGCACCCAGCGCGACCCGCTGGCCCGGTCCCTATAAGGAGGCGGTTTCCATGAACAAGCCGCTAGTTGTCTGCTCTGAGGAGATCTACCACTACAGCTTGGGCGATAACCACCCCATGGGCCCTGACCGGGTACGCACTTCCCTGTCACTAGCGCAGCATTTCCAGGTCCTTCCGGAGTTTGACCTCTTGGACCCCACCCCCGTCAATGAGAAACAACTGTTAGCAGTCCACGACCCCGGTTACGTGGCCGCCACCCGCAGCGGCAAGCCCGCGCCCGAATTTGGCATAGGCACCACGGATAACCCCCACGTGCCGGGACTGGAAAAGATCGCCGCGAAGATCACCGGCGGAACGCTGGACGCGGTCCGCGCGGTGTGGGAGGGCCGTGCACCGCGCGCGGTGAACCTCTCCGGCGGCCTGCACCACGCGTTCCGCAACTCCATGTCTGGGTTTTGCATGTACAACGACGCCGCCGTGGCCATCCACTGGCTACTAGCAAACGGCGCCAAACGCGTGGCCTACATTGACACGGACGCCCACCACGGCGACGGCGTGGAACAACTCTTCTGGGACGACCCCCGCGTTCTTACCATCTCCGTTCATGAGTCCGGGATGTACCTGTTCCCCGGCACCGGCTTCCCCCACGATATTGGCGGGCCCCGCGCCACCGGCACCGCCGTAAACGTGGCGCTCCCCCGGGAAACGGATGACTTCATCTGGCTGCAAAGCCTCCACGCCACCGTGGCGCCACTGCTGCAGAAGTTCAAGCCGGATTTCATCATCAGCCAACACGGCGCGGACCCGCACCGGGCGGATCCACTGGCTGACTTGCAGGTAAGCATTGACGCAATGGCGGTGGCCTACCGCTCCATTGGCCGGTGGGCGGATAAGTTTGCCGGCGGCAAATGGGTGGCCTTGGGCGGCGGCGGGTACGCACTAGATTCCGTGGCCCGCGCATGGACCCAGGTACTAGCCGCCGTGGCCGGCGTGGAAATAGAACCCAGCGCCACCCTCCCCGCCAACTGGGCACAGCGCACCAAGGCTGACCCATCACAGCTCACCATGGGCGACACCGGCGTGGACCTAAGTGAGTTCAACCCCGACCGCGTCATGGCGCAGCAACCCACCCCAGCCCTAATTGCCACATCAAAGACCATCTTCCCCTACTGGGGCCTGCGAGTCTACGGATAACGCCAAACGCCGCGTGTTGCCGGGCGGCCCACCCGGTGACACGCGGCATTCGTTTTTGTCTCAGCTAGCGAAGAACCGAGCACCGACCGGCACCTACGCCGTCAGTGGGGAGCTAACTAGCTATCGAGATACTTTTCCAGCTCTCGCACGAACGAAACGAATTGATCAAACTCTAGTCTCTTGTAACCCGCACCACCCAGCGTTTGAATACCAAGATCTCTGCTCCTGATTGGTGGAATCTTGTCAGGCACCAGACGGGGAACGGTTTCATTGACCCAGCAGTAATGATCTACCTCGTCCGGTTCGTCGGCATAATCCTCTACGTAGAAAGAAGGTTTGTATAACGTCTCCGAGGTCACCTCGACTACGGCATAACAAAATCTCCTCTTATGGTCCGGGTTGGTCCTTTTACCGCTCGCACAAATCACCACCAAATCCCCCGGGCCGATTGACGGCCTACTCTTCTCATCCGGCCTCATGCTCTTTTTCTTGTTCAGGTCCGGGTGGGCTATGTAATGGAGATCTCTCCAAATACCAAAATCAGGTTCGCCAAAATGGTGCTTCAGCCACAGCTGTCGCTTGACATCCCCAGCAATACTCAAAAGTTCTTCCACCAGCTGGGATGAATGACCTACCTCCCATCCGTCATATTCCTCACTGCCTATAGGGTGAGGGGTTGGTGCGCTTTTGAGCGGAAGCTTGATTAGTTTCGCTTCTGCGCGCAACTCCTGCAACCAGCCGGTGTCAACATCCTCAGCCGGCCAGCCTTCAATCGTCTTCCGAGCCTCATGGACTAGACCTGGCGCAAGCGTCACCCCTAGCTCGTGGTTGCTTCTCGTAGCATTGCCAAGGCCTGCGTCCGTTAGATTCGCCGACCCCAGCATTGCCTGAGTACCCACAATAAAGCACTTTGCATGAAGGTGACTGACATGCTTAACTGTCACGTTTTCGAGTTTCAGCAATTTCTCCAGGCCCACTACCGATTGATAGCCGTTAGCGACCGCGGCAGCGTTTAGAGCTGTGACTACAACAACGTTGAAAGGTAACCCCTCAACAGAAGCCGCAATTTCATTGCAGATGCGGTAAGTCAGGTACGGGCTAGTGAGCAGGATGTCGCCGTCCGGATCATCGAGGGCATCCATCAGCCAGTCGTAGGCGTTATAAACGAGTTCTGATTTTTCTGTCATATCGGCAGGTTACCATAAGAGATTTTTTCTTAAGCCCGTTGTTTTTTCACCGGCTCACGGGACGCTTTCCACGCCCGCCCCTAGGGTGTTCCCTGCTGCTCACTTGAGCTTGGGCTCGGAGTGCTCCAGAGTCGCGGGCCGGTGGCTTAGCGCGGCGGCATGCGCAGTGCCCCGTCCATGCGGATGGTCTCACCGTTGAGGTAGTCATTGTCAATGATGGCTAGGGCTAGCTTGGGGTATTCCTCGGGCTTGGCTAGTCGGGAAGGAAAGGGCACCGTTTCTTCAAGACGCTGTTTAAATTCATCGGTAATCTGCGCCATCATGGGGGTCTCCACCACGCCGGGGGCTATGGCGTTGACGCGGATCCCGGAGCGGGCCAGGTCCCGCGCAGCGGTAAGCGAAAGGGAGTGTACGGCAGCTTTGGACGCTGAATAGGCGGCCTGGCCTACTTGCCCTTCAAACGCCGCGACGGAGGAGGTATTAATAATGACGCCACGCTGGCCGTCGGCGTCTACTGGGTCTTGTTCCGCCATGGCGCCGGCGGCGGCTGCTAACACGTAGAAGGTGCCGTTGAGGTTGATGTCAATGGTTTTGGCAAAAAATGCCGGGTCGTGGGTTCCTTTGCGGCCTACTATTCGCTGGGAGGGAGCAATGCCCGCGCAGTTGACGGCCACGCGCAGGGGTGCCAGCGAGGTCGCTTTCGCAATCGCCGTGGCCACTTGCGCGGGGTCGGTGACGTCGGTGGGAACAAACTCTATACCGCCGTGGTCTTCCAGCTTGTCAACGGCGCTGGGAAGGTCCAGGCCTACTACCTTCACGCCGTGGTCGATGAGGGCGCGGGCGGTGGCGTTGCCCAGCCCGGAGGCCGCGCCGGTTACAACTGCGGAGCAATTGGAGTCTAGTTTCATGGTGTCTTGTCTTTCTTTCCCTTAAACGAATGCGGACTGGCCGGTAATCGCGCGGCCAACAATGAGGGAGTTGATGTCGTAGGTTCCCTCGTAGGTGTACAAGATTTCTGCATCGGCCATGAATTTGGACAGCTCGTGCTGGGTCAAAATCCCGTTGCCGCCGGCAATGTTGCGCCCGCAAGCAGCGGACTCCCGGGCCAGGCGGGTGGTGGTGGCCTTGGCCAGGGCGGAGTGGGGCATCTCTAAGTTTCCGTCTTCTTGGAGGCGTGCGAGTGAGGCCATCATCCCTAGGGAGGCCGTGGCGTTGCCAAGTATCCGGGTCAGCTGCTCTTGGACTAGTTGGAAGGAAGCGATGGGCTTGCCAAACTGCTCCCGCTCCAGGGCGTATTGGCGGGCCTTGTCAAAAATACCTAGCTGAATGCCGGCGCCCTGCCAGGCCACCCAGGCGCGTGAGCTGCACAGGAAGGTGTTGGTGTCTTTGAAGGACTCCGCGCCGGGAATGAGGTTTCCGGCTGGGATTTCCACGTTGTTGAAAGAAATGTCTGCGTTTTGCATAATCCGCAGGCCCATCTTGCGGTCAATTTTGGTAGCTGAAACCCCCTGGCGGTTCATCTCTACGATAAAACCTTTTATCTGGCCATCGTCTTCATCCCGGGCAAAGGTGATGGCAAAATCAGCAAAGGTTCCTCCGCCAATCCACCGCTTGTGGCCGTTGATTACCCAGCCATCTGCCGTGCGCTTGGCGGTGGTGGCCAGGCCGCCGGCAATATCGGATCCGTGCTCGGGCTCTGTCAGGGCAAAACATCCTATGGCTTCAAACTGCCGCAGTTTGGGAAGCCACGTGGCTTTTTGCTCCGGAGATGCCAGCTTGTCCAGCAGATCTACGATGAGCTCGTTGTGAATTCCCACTAGCGCAGAGATGGAGACGTCCGCGCGGGTGACTTCGGCGTAGACCAGGCCGCGGTAAAGGCGGCTAGTGCCGGAGAGCTCTATTTCACCTAATCCGTGCTCGGCAAGTTTGGGCAGCAGCTCGAAGGGGAACTCCTCCCGGTCCCAGTACTCCCCCGCCACCGGGCGTACTTCGGTCATGAGGAACTCGTGAATGCGCTCTAGGTCGCGGTATTCATTTTCTGGCAGTTGGTCTGCGACGTGCATGAAGTCTGCGTGCGGGTAGCGCAGCGGTGCCAGGTGTGCGCCGTGCGGGTTCAAGGGATTGAGGATGGGTGGCATGGAATTTCCCCCTTCTGGCTAGTTGCTCCGGTGACGGAGTAGGCGTGGAGTACGATTGTGCAGCCAACTGTACACATCCAACGTGAGCCGCGTCACTTGTTTACCGAGTGTTAATCTAAGCGGTAGCAGAGCCAGCCGTTAACACCCCCAAAAATCGAGACCCCAAAGGCAATCCCATGACCCTCACCGCACGTCAACGCGAACTTCGCCAGGCCTTGCGCCGCGACTTCCTGGCGGAAGGTTTTGAAAACTTCACCATCGACGGCGCCGTCAAGCGCTACCACTGCTCCAAGTCCACGCTGTACGCCCTGGGGAACAGCCGGGACAACATTATCAGGGCAATCCTGGTGGACTTCTTCAAAGACATCACCACCCAAACAAAGCCCCGCCTGGACCTGCCCGCACCCCAGGCCCTAGAGCAATACTTCACCGATATCGCCGCAGCGCTGGCGCCCGCCAGCCCCCAGTTCATGCGCGACTGCGCTCGCGAGGACGTTGCGCAGCGGGTGTATTCCCACAACACCAAGGGGGCGGTGGAAAACATCCGCGCCATGTTGGACAAGGGGGTAAAACACGGAGAATTTCACGCCAGTTCCCTCCCGTTCCTACCCCATTTAGTGCAACGCGCCATGGAGGACATTCAACGGGGGATCTACCAGGACACTGTAAGCTCCGCTGCAGCTTACGCAGCTTTTGGCGAGCTTTTAATTCGCGGACTCACCACTCCGGAGGCAAGGAAAATCTAATCAACGGGGGGATTTTAATTGGAAAGCTATAGAAATAATTTCACCTTCGCATTACGCTGAATTGGGACGCAGGTCACAACAACTTCAGTAGTGAATGTCAGGACACATTCCGCAGCATGTTTAACCCCAACCACAATCAGACGGAAAGTTCCTGGTCATTGACATCTAAACCAGTACGGAGGACAACCATGACTACGGTTACCGAACAATTCCGAGCAGCCCGAGACCTGCTCGTGTCCCACCAAGAGGATTACGAAAAAGCCCGCGAGGTGTTTGAATGGCCCCGCTTCGAGCACTTCAACTTTGCACTCGATTGGTTTGATCACCTTGGTCAGGCCCCGGATTCCCAGGACCGCCCGGCGTTGGTCATCTGCGAGGAAGACGGGTCATCTACCCGCCGGACCTTCGCGGAGCTTTCCGAGCGCTCCTCCCAGCTAGCCAATTGGCTCACCGAACAAGGGGTCAAGCGCGGCGACCGCATCATGCTCATGCTCAACAACCAGGTGGAGCTGTGGGAGTCCATGCTGGCGTGTATTAAGGCCGGCTTTGTGATGAACCCGGCTACCGCCATGTTGGGCACTGCGGACTTGCAGGACCGCACAGACCGCGCGGAGATTTCCTGGGTCATTGCCAACCCGGAGGACGCGTCCAAGTTCCAAGACGTCACGGGAGATTTCACGGTCATTCAGGTAGGGTCCGCAGAGCCGGCGCAGACCAGCCACCCCACGCTTGATTATGCCAGCTCTTTCGATGCCCCCGTGACCTACGCCCCAACCCAGGAGACGCAGGCAGATGAGACGTTGCTGCTGTACTTCACCTCCGGCACCACTTCCAAGGCCAAGCTGGTAGAGCACACCCACACTTCTTACCCGGTGGGCCATCTGACCACCATGTACTGGATTGGCCTGGAGCCGGGTGACGTGCACTTGAATGTGGCTGCCCCCGGTTGGGCCAAGCACGCCTGGTCCAACTTCTTCGCTCCTTGGATTGCCGGCGCAACGGTGTTTTTGTACAACTACACCCGTTTTGACGCCCTGGGGCTCATGGAGAAAATGGATGAAGAAGGCGTCACCAGCTTCTGCGCCCCACCAACGGTGTGGCGCATGCTGGTCCAGGCGGATATGTCGCACATGAAGACCCCACCGGTGAAGCTGGTGGCCGCCGGTGAGCCTTTAAACCCGGAGCTGATTTCCACCATCAAGAAGCACTGGAAGACTGACGTCCGGGACGGCTTTGGCCAGACCGAGTCCACGCTACAGATTGCCAACACCCCCGGCCAGCCTGTCAAGCCCGGTTCCATGGGCCGGCCACTGCCGGGCATGGAGGTGGTCCTCATTGACCCGGCCACTGATGAGCAAGGCGACACCGGCGAAATCTGCTTGAAACTCGATCCCCGCCCGGTGGGGCTTACCCCCGGCTACTTCAACGACGCGGACAAGAATGCTGAGGTCTTCCGCGACGGCTACTACCACACCGGTGATATCGCCGAGCGCGATGAGGACGGCTACATCTTCTACATCGGTCGGTCCGATGACGTATTCAAGGCTTCCGACTACCGCCTGTCGCCGTTCGAGCTAGAGTCCGTGGTCATCGAGCACCCGGCGGTAGCCGAGGTAGCCGTGGTTCCTTCCCCGGATCCCATCCGCCTGGCGGTTCCCAAGGCTTATGTGGTGCTTGCTTCCAGCTTTGAGGCCACGCCGGAGACCGCAGAGGACATCCTGCGCCACTGCCGCAATAGCCTAGCGCCGTACAAGCGCATCCGCCGCCTGGAGTTCCTGGATTTACCGAAGACCATCTCGGGTAAAATCCGCCGCGTAGAGCTGCGCAAGCGCGAGGTGGAAATCCACGCCGCTGACGGCGGCCACACCAAGGCCTCCACGGAATTTAGCGACACCGACTTCCCCAGTTTGAAGGGCTAGTGACAAACGAGTTCCCGGCTGCACACTTCGCTAGCAGCCGGGTCTTTCGTGCACCACTAGAGCCCGCGGGCTAGTTCCGCCATCTCGTCGTCACGGCGGTCGTACAAGCGCTTGACCACTTTCCGCCACGGTGCGTCCTTGTCTAAATTCAAGGCATCTTTGATCTGGTCTCGGGCTCGCCGTTGTGGATCGGGAATGATCCCTAAGTGATTTAACAAGGCCGCATACCCTTCCGCTGAGGCATCAACACCTGGTGCCACACTGAAGGTAATTTCCTCATCCAGACGAAGCCACAACCTGTCGTTAGGCTCCACCCCAAAGTCTTCACATACCCACCTGATAGCAGAGCAATTAAGGCCAGTGCGGGACCATCTAAAAGTGACTTCATCTTCTAGTTTACCGGCAAACGCAGGAACAGAAAAAGGCTTGTCGTACTCCAGGCCGTAGATGTCAATGACGCCGCGGGGAACGCCACCCCAGCCAGAACCTCGCACATGCTCAGAGGTAACCGTCAAAAGCAGGTGCCAAGCGCCATCGCGCCACACCAGATTGCGGCTTTCCTCCGGCGACTTATTGTTGATAGCCTGCCCATCTCCTAGGTAGAGGTATCCTTTCTCAATCCGGAAGTCCGGCGAGTGCATATAGGTGCTGACCGTGTTGGCCGACAGCCCCCTTTCAATGGCACCTTGTCGGATATCTTCTATCGAACAACGCCCGCCACCTTCCTCAATCCTGCCCCGGATATAGCTGGTAAGGTCCGTAAAGGTTTCCAATCCCCACCCGGCTAGAGCCCAACGCCCCGCTCCTACGCGGACAAATTCATCGCCCCAATTAAGCCCGGAAGCAATTGCCCTTTTACTCAGATCGGGCAGCTTTTCCTGAAATTCCTCCACTTCCAGTGGGACATCCGCAAAGAAGAGAACCTGCGCAATCCGGTCCACTTTATGGGGGTTTCTAGCTACCCAAAACCCCTCCCTCAGTTCATAATTGCTCTGGTGCTCTAAGTACCTGCGAGCCTCTAAACAGTCAAACGACCCCTCCCAGGACTCTTCTAGATCACGAAGCCGACGTTCGAAGTCTTCCACTGGGTACAGACCAATTTTCACCGCCAAGTCATCTGAATCACCGCCGGCAGGTAGTTTCAGTAGCAGGTCAACCAATTTTTTATCTACAAACCACTGGCCGTCTTGGATCAAAGTTAACTGGCTTCCCCACAGCGCTAGCTCCCCCAGGCCAAACTCAAACCCCAGAATTGGTCGAGTCCAAAATTCGCGGATTCCGTGGATGCTAAACAAGCACCCGTAATCAGATAGGAATATCTCTTTTAGGGCGTAGAGGATCCCTTCCTCGGAGAATAGGTCCCGCCGCAGCTTACTTTCCACCTGCCGTACTCGCTCCCTGGTAAGTCCCAGTTCATTGCCTAAATCATCCAAAGTCTTGCGCGTTCGACCTAAGAAGGAGGTGCTAAGCCTGCCTTCAAGAATTAGCCGGAGGCGCTCATCATCTTCTAGTAGGACATTGACTACATGGGCATGGGCCTCGACCCATAGCGCCATCTCCACATCGATGGGGGAAATTGTTTCGCGAAGATTGTCAAAGTAACCACTTTGCCCAAGCTTGTGAAAGATCGAATCGAAAAATGACTCCGATTGCAACGACGCTAGCGCAAACAGGGTGTGGCACGGGTCTAGCTTGGCCCGGCTAAGTCTTCCGGGTGAAAATAGCTCCACGGACAATTCCTGGCCATCAAGGAGATGGTCCTTACAGGCAGCCGTGATCAAGGTTTCCATAAGCAGTGTGCAATCCCATTCGCTAAAGCGCGGCGAGATTACCGAACGCCCAGATTCCGGTAGAGGATCTTCGCTTATACATAGGTCATTGAGGGAAACTTGAAAAGGCTCCTTCTCGATTTCCCTAGCTACCTCTTGCCATTTTTCGACTACCCCCGGCTCGGTGAAAGTGGCCGTATCAAGCGGCGGAACAAGGTCATTGAAGGAAGTTAGCGGGCAGTCGCGCTTAGTGTTAAGCCACTGGTGCACCAGTTCCCCTATTTCAATTACTGGGGTAACCGCCGTCGGCGCATACCAGGGGAACAGCCTCCACGCTTGGCGCTGTTCCAGCAACAACCCTGGGTGATCAACGATTTTGGCCTCATGTGTAAATGTGTCCTTGGGAGTGTTGGTCTCGCAGCTACGCGAGTCAACGCTCTTGCGCGACCGGCTTCCTTGCTGTCCATCTAGCCAATCACTTTGCTCATCCCGAGTATCCCACCCACCAAAATTTTGCATTGTTTTATACTATCAAGCCAACGGGAGATAAACCGAGTTTCTCTTCAGTCACTGTCTCTGGCATTAACCTGCACCTTTAGAGACATTGGTAAACGCCGGTGCTCAGGGTCCACCCAGGGAATGGCTTCCTAGGAGTTACTAAACTTGGCATCGCGTTTTTCCGCGAAGGCCGCCATCCCCTCCGCCTGATCGTTTGAGGAGAAGATGCTGTGGAAGGTCCGGCGCTCAAAGAGCACGCCCTGGTCAAGGAAGGTTTCGAACGCGGCGTTTACCTGCTCCTTGATCATTGAGGTCGAAACAAAGGACTTGGAGGCTATCAACTCCGCAGTCTCAATAGCCTTGTCAATGAGCTCTGCAGCCGGGACCACCGAGGCCACCAACCCGGCGCGCTCGGCTTCCTCCGCGCCCATCATGCGTCCGGTCAAGCACATCTCCATGGCCTTGGCCTTGCCAATAGCGCGAGTTAGACGCTGCGAGCCGCCCATGCCTGGAGTCACGCCCAGGTTTACCTCTGGCTGCCCAAACTTGGCCTTATCCCCTGCAATGATGAAGTCGCACATCATGGCCAGCTCGCAGCCGCCGCCCAGCGCGTAGCCGTTGACCGCCGCGATAATTGGCGTGCGCGCACGCGTGAGTCCGTCCCAGCCGGCAAACCAGTTATGCAAGTACATCTCCGTGGCGGACTTCGGGGCCATCTCTTTGATATCAGCACCCGCCGCGAAGGCCTTTTCGCTTCCGGTGATGATAATGGCACCAATCTCCGGATTGGCGTCAAACTCACCTACCGCCGCCACGGTTTCTTCCATGAGTTCCTTGTTGAGCGCGTTGAGCGCTTTCGGGCGGTCAAGGTTGATAACGCCTACGCGGCCTTTTGTCTCAGTCTTGATGTTGTTATACGTCATGGTCTTTCTCTCCTTATTTGTTTAAATCTATTCTTCTACTATCGCGGTGGGCCTTGAAACATCCTAATGCGCTTCTAACAGCAGGGCTTCTCCCTGCCCACCACCGCCGCACAAGCCTACGGCTGCGCGGGTGGCCTTGCCGGCCTCTATCTGGTGGGCTGCATGAACCACCAGTCGCGCTCCGGAGGCACCGATGGGATGCCCCAGCGCCACCGCCCCACCGTGGGGATTGACAATCTCTTCACTGACGCCCAGTACCCGCGCGGAGTGGGACACCACGGCAGCGAATGCCTCATTGATCTCCACCATGTCCAGGTCCTTGGCCGTCCAGCCCTGTAGCTCCAGTGCGCGTGTGATGGCGTTGGCTGGCTGTTCTTGCAGGGAGGAATCTGGGCCAGCAACCTGCCCTGGCTTGCCCAACGTAGCCATGATGTCCCATCCGTTGGCCTGCGCCGTATCCCGGCTGCACAGCACCACCGCAGCCGCGCCGTCGGAGATGGGCGAGGAATTACCGGCGGTGAGCGTCCCGTCCTTACTAAACGCCGGGCGCAGCTTAGCCAGGGATTGCGTGGTCACGCCCTCGCGGATGCCCTCGTCGCGAGAAACAGTTTCTTCCCCGTGGCGCGTCTTGACGGTCACGGGCGTGATTTCGCGGTCAAAGGTTCCGTCCTGGCTGGCAGCCAGCGCCCTCTCATGTGAGCGCGCGGCCACCGCGTCCTGCTCCGCGCGGGTCACCGGGTAGGTATCCGCATATTCCTCGGTCAGAAGGCCCATCGAGATGCCGGAGTCCGCTGCGCGCAGGCCGTCGTGCTCCATGTGGTCCAACACCGTTTGGGCCCCAAACTTATACCCAGCGCGCGCGTTCATCAGCAGGTGTGGAGATAAAGTCATGGACTCCATCCCTCCAGCCACCACTACCTGGGCCTCACCCGAGCGCAGCAACCTGGCGGCATCAATGATGGCCGTTAGGCCAGACAGGCATATCTTGTTGACCGTAGTGGTGTGCGCCCGGGGGCTAATGCCCGCCGCGAGCGCGGCCTGTTTGGCTGGGTTCTGCCCCACACCTGCTTGCAGTACCTGCCCCATAATTACGGCGTCCACCAAGCCCGGGTCAATGTTGTCAAGCGCACCGCGAATGGCAGTTGCCCCAAGCTCCGTGGCCGGGATTGGACTTAGTCCGCCCAGTAATTTTCCGAATGGGGTACGCGCAGCTCCCACAATAACTATGCCTTTGGGTCCTCTGTCCCCCGGTTTAGCGAATGCATCCACGTTAGTCTCCTCTTAGGTGCAGTACGGTTTACCTCTAGATCGTACGCCCTAACAGTGATACGCGCCACGTTTTTATGGGCGCTAAGCAACCTCACAACCGCGATACGCGCACAAAGAATCTACACGTTAAACCGTAGAAATAGTCGGTAGTATGTATTTATGAATGAAACTTCAGCCCCTGAGCAATCAGCCAAAGAGAGAATTCTGGCGTGCTCCCGGAAAATGTTTAGTGAAAACACCTTCGCGCAGGTGTCGCTGAAAGATATTGCCTCCCACGCTGATGTCAGCGTGGCGTTGATTGTCAAGCACTTCCACAACAAGACCTCCCTGTTTGAGGCCACGGTGGACTTCACGGACTCCTCCGCCGCGCTTTTCGCCGGTCCATTTGCCACGCTGGGGCAAACGGCCGTGATTGAAACTCTCACTGCTCCCGAAAACGCGCCCTACTCAATGGCCCGGACTATCACCGTCACGGCCGGTGACCCGGAAAGCCTGAGCGCTATCGGCCGCCGCATTAAGTCTGACCTCCTGATGGTCCTGGAAGGCCGGATTACCCGGGAAGCTCCCGGTGCCAGCCCTGCCCCACCATTGCGGGCGCAACAGGCACTGGCACTGCTCATCGGATTGTCAGTCATGCGCCGGTTTGGTGACACCGACTTTGCCGCCTACCCGCAAGACACCTTAGTGGAGCACTACGGGCAGGTGCTGCAAAGCATTCTCGACGGCCACTAGCCAGGAACAGCCGGCAGGCCGGCTACTGACCTTTAGCGCGAACCTCATTGATGATGGCGGAAAAATCCAGTCCCGCATGTCCGCTGTCCACGAACTTGGCGTACTGCTCCGCAGCAATCTTGCCCAGTACGGTGTCCGTACCTGTCTCCTCCGCAGAGACCATGGCCAGGTTGAGATCTTTCAACATCAACGCGGAGGCAAAGCCCGGCTTGAAGTTATTGTTAGCGGGCGAACCAGGCACCACGTCCGGGACCGGCGCGTTGACCGACAGCGCCCAGGAGTTACCCGTGGCGTTGGACACCACATCAAAGAACGCTTGATGGTCCAGTCCCAGGCGCTCGCCCAAAACCAGGGCTTCTGCCAGGACAATCTGGTGCACGGCCAAAATCATGTTGTTGCAGGCCTTAACCGCCTGCCCATTGCCGGATACCCCGCAGTGGGTAATGGACCGGCCCATAACCTCCAGATAGGGCTTGGCCGCCGCGAAGGCTTCCTCTTCACCGCCCACCATAAAAGCCAGTGTTCCAGCGGTAGCGCCGGCAACCCCGCCAGAGACGGGGGCATCTACAAAGTGTGAGCCTGCCTCCTGAACCATTTGGGCTACCTCGCGGGCATCAGAGACAGCAATGGTGGATGAATCAATATAGAGCTTCTCCCCGTTGTCCGCCTCCAGCAAGGAGCCTATGACCTTCTTGACCAGCTCACCGTTGGGCAGCATGGTCAGCACCGCGTCCGCCCCCTGAGCCGCCTCCTCCGCGGTGTCAAAGGTGGGCGCGTCCAGCGCTGCCCGCGCCTTATCGGATACGTCAAACCCGCGCACGTTGAATTCTTTTGCCAAGTTGGCCGCCATGGGGCCGCCCATGTTTCCCAGCCCGATTACCGCAATAGTCTTCATTATTGTTTCTCCTTCCTAGTTCATTACCGGCATAGTGAACTGCGGGCCGGCCGAATCATCACCGGGCCACCGGCTGGTCACTGTCTTGGTCTTGGTATAGAAGCGGAAAGAATCCGGCCCGTGCTGGTTGAGGTCACCGAACGCGGAGGCTTTCCACCCGCCAAAGGTGTGGTATGCGATGGGCACCGGGATGGGCACGTTCACGCCTACCATGCCCACCTGAACGTTGTTGACAAAGTCGCGGGCCGCGCCGCCGTTTTGGGTAAAGATGGCCACCCCGTTGCCGTAGATGTGACTGTTGGGCAGCTCGGTTGCCTCCTCCAGCGTCTCCGCGCGGACCATAGATAGCACCGGGCCAAAAATTTCCTCGGTGTAGATGGACATCTCCGTGGTGACGTTGTCAAAGAAGGTAGGGCCCACGTAGTAGCCCTCCGCCAAGGACTGGCCCGCAAACTCCCGGCCGGACATGTCCAGCTCACGGCCATCTACCACCAGGTCCGCGCCGGCGTCCACGCCCTCCGCGATGAGCTTTTCCACCCGCTGTTTGGCCTCCGGCGTTACCAACGCACCGTAGTCCGCGTCCGGGTCCATGCAATGTCCCACGGTCAGCTCCGGGATCTTCTTGATTAACGCGTCGCGTAGGCGGTCAGCAGTGTCCTTGCCCACTGGCACAACGACCGAAAGCGCCATGCAACGCTCACCGGCGGAGCCAAAGGCCGCGCCCACCAGTGTGTCCGCTACGTGGTCAATGTCCGCATCCGGCAAGACAATGGCGTGGTTCTTCGCCCCGCCAAAGCATTGGGCACGTTTACCGGTGGCCGCGCAGCGCTCGTAGATGTATTGCGCAATCGGAGTGGAACCCACGAAGCCTACGGCTTTGATGGTGTCCGAATCCAAGATGGCGTCCACCGCGTCCTTGCCGCCGTGGACCACGTTGAGCACTCCCTTGGGGCCGCCGGCTTCTACAAACAGCTCTGCCAGGCGCACGGGTACGGAAGGGTCCCGCTCGGAGGGCTTAAGAACAAAGGCATTTCCTGCGGCCAAGGCCGGACCGGCCTTCCACAGCGGGATCATGGCCGGGAAGTTAAAAGGCGTAATACCAGCCACTACCCCCAGCGGCTGACGCAGGGAGTAGACATCAATGCCGGTGCCCACTCCGTAGGAGTACTCCCCTTTGAGCTGGTGCGGGGCACCCAGTGCAAATTCCAACACGTCCACACCGCGCATCACGTCTCCCTTGGCGTCGGGGAAGGTCTTGCCGTGCTCTAGAGCCAACATCTCCGCCAGTTCGTCCATGTTGGCGTTAATAAGCCGGATCCACTCCATCAGCACGCGGATGCGCTTTTGCGGGTTCATGGCCGCCCACCCCGGCTGCGCTTTCCGGGCAGACTCAATGACGTGGTCCACGTCGGCCTTGTCCGCCAACGCCACCTGGGATTGTTCCTTGCCCACGGAGGGATTTAGTACCGCTTGGAATTTATCAGTGGTCCCCTTGAACACGGCACCGTCAACGTAGTGGTAAATGGATTTCATGGCTTTCCTTTCAGGTGGCTACTGGTTCTAGCACTCAAAGTAATGAAAGCCAAGTCACACCACAAGGAATTTAGTGAAATAGAACACCATTTACCCCAGTGTTCAGCTGTATCCCTCCCACTACCAGGGAAAGCTTTAAAACCCCTGGGGTAAACAACGTTCACCCAGCCCTGCCCCAAAGCTGCACCTCACCGTTGTACGGGAGCACACCTGGGCCGCCATACAATTAATCAGCAAGCGGACAACACCACGGCAATCCAAACGGCCAACCCCGAACAAAAAGGAGACGCCCAACCGGGCGTCTCCTCAATATTCTCCATCCAGACTAGAACCCAGATGATTTATGAACCTGCTAGAAAGGCAAGATTCCAGCGATCATAGCCTGCAGACCCGCAGGAAGCATAGGCAGAATCAACGGGAACACAGCAGCAGCCAGCGCCAACACACCAGCAACAACACCACCAGCAACCAAAGCAATACCACCAGGAGTTAGCTGACCATCCTTCACCAAACCATTACCAGCAGGCTTAGCATCATCTTCAGACTTACCAGGAACATCAGGCTTATCCGAACCCTCGGAAGCACCAGGCTTCACATCACCCTCAGGCTTAGCCGGAGCATCACCATTGCCGGAAGCACCAGGCTTCACATCACCCTCAGGCTTAGCAGGAACATCAGGCTTATCCGAACCCTCGGAATCATCAGGCTTCACATCACCCTCGGGCTTGGCAGGAATATTAGGCTTGCTAGGATTATCAGATTTACTCGGCCCACCTGGGAGCACTACATTCGGAACGGGTGGAAGACTCCCAAAGTCAAACTCCTTATTCACCGACGTACCAGATACGCAGTTCCGATATATATCCCCAGTCAGTCCAAGTTCACTCCAGGAGTATTTTTTGGCGCCGTCAAAAAATCTCGCCACATTGTCCTGATTGTCTTGCGACAAAAGTCCACTCTGAAGGAACATTTTCGCCTCCTCTGCGACAGACTCCAGGCGGAATAAGAATAAGTTTTCTTCGTAACTCTTGTCTGGCCACTTAGCTCCACTCTGATCAAGTAGTTTCTTGGCCCAATTACGAGAAATGTATCCCGTATTCTTTAGGTCCGAGTCGTTTAGGTGCCTTTTTTCAAGCTCTTTTATAAAATCTGCCCCTTCTATCTCAAACCCAAGTTCACGAAAAATTGAAGAAACATTTTCAATTGCTTCTCCTTGCAAATCTTTAAGGTACTTAAACTCTTTATCGGAAAGCACCCACGAACATTCACCATCATTTACGGTGAGGGTGTAGGCACTAGCAGGGGCCACGGCGGTGCCGGAAATAGCAGCCGCGGTGAGACCGGCGGCTATGATACGTTTGAACAAGAAAGACTCCTCGGGTCAGGGGTGACGGAAACGAACATATAAAAGCATAGACAAAAGCCCCCCCCCCCGCAAGTTCTAAAAGCACACTTGACCATTAGCTGCGGATTCGCACGCACCAGTTGCCGGGGCCGGCTATTAAAAATAGCCTAGACCTTATCTTCCCACCGTCCCTGCTCCTTGAGGACTTCAAGAACGACAGCGCGCAAAAGCAGATAAAAGGAGAAAAGGGGGACCTAATCGGCCCCCCTCACACGAACGAATCGTCCGCCTTGCATGCCAGATAAATTAAGACTTCCTAGAAAGGCAAAATTCCAGAAATCATAGCCTGCAGACCGGCTGGAAGCATAGGCAGAATCAACGGGAACACAGCAGCAGCCAGCGCCAACACACCAGCAACAACACCACCAGCAACCAAGGCAATACCACCAGGAGTTAGCTGACCATCCTTCACCAAACCATTACCAGCAGGCTTAGCACCATCTTCAGGCTTGGCAGGAACATCAGGCTTATCCGAACCCTCGGAACCACCAGGCTTCACATCACCCTCAGGCTTAGCCGGAGCATCAGGCTTATCCGAACCCTCGGAACCACCAGGCTTCACATCACCCTCAGGCTTAGCAGGAACATCAGGCTTATCCGAACCCTCGGAACCACCAGGCTTCACATCACCCTCAGGCACAGCAGGAACATCAGGCTTATCCGAACCCTCGGAACCACCAGGCTTCACATCACCCTCAGGCACAGCAGGACCATCACCATTGCCGGAACCACCAGGCTTGACATCACCCTCAGGCCCAGCAAGGCCATCATCTTTTAACAATTCGCTAATTTTCGCCATTGTTATCGGATCCGGAATATTTGGAACGGTGGCGAAGTCGAATTCCCTATTTACCGAGGTACCAGATCCACAGTTACGGAAGGCCTCTTTGTCCAGGCTAAAGTAAGAATGTAGGAATTTCCGGAAGCGAGGAACAGTTTCGTCATACTTGTTCCGCTCAGCTGGAGTGAAATCTTTTCCACCTTGCACCCCATGTAAGAATGGCGAATTGATTTCAAGGTATAAAGACTGTGATGCTACTAAATCAACAACTACAACTTCATTACCCACCTTTACACGACGTTCAAAAGAGAGCTCTCGAGAGCGTTCACGAGATATTTCATAGGCTTCATCTTTTAGGGGAACAGCACGGCGGAACTCCCAACGTAACACCGTCCATGTTTCCGGGCCAAAATTTTTCCCAAGGGAATCAACAAACTGAGACGCAGCTACCTCAGCATCGTCTCGCAAACCACGGAGGTGTTGTAACTCCCGCGCAGAATACGAGATCGAGCATTTATCACCTGTCACAGTTACTGTATAGGCACTAGCAGGGGCCACGGCGGTGCCGGAAATAGCAGCCGCGGTGAGACCGGCGGCTATGATACGTTTGAACAAGAAAGACTCCTCGGGTCGGGGGTGATAGAAACGAACATATAAAAGCATAGACAAAAGCCCCCCCCCCCCGCAAGTTCTAAAAGCGCACTTGACCATTAGCTGCGGATTCGCACGCACCAGTTGCCGGGGCCTGCTTTGCAAAAGCCTAGACCTTATCTTTTCACCGTCCCAGTTCCCTTGAGGGTCTCAAGGACGCGCGCCTACAAAGCCAGGCAGCGACACATCAACCCACCCGGGGAAGTTCGACAGTATGTTCGACCAACTGGCAAAAGAAAAATCCTGAGCCATTTTTTGACTCAGGATTTTGATTGTACCCCGTACGGGATTCGAACCCGTGTTACCGGCGTGAGAGGCCAGCGTCCTAGGCCACTAGACGAACGGGGCTAGAACTGTGATTTTTCTGTTTTAGCAGTTAATCACTGCTGGCCTACCAGGACTCGAACCTAGAACGACGGTACCAGAAACCGCTGTGTTGCCAATTACACCATAGGCCATTGTCACGCGATACTCTGCAGGTTCTCAAGTTTGCTTGTGCTTGCTTGAGCTGCTTTTCTCTGTGCAACGAGATATAACTATAGGCACTTCCCCAGCCCTTGACAAATCGCCTGGTAAACAGGGAAAAATTACAATGGCAGGACTGGGGCTGTGGGGTAATTTCCACCGCCGCGAATTACAGCGGTGGAATTAGGCCGTGGTTACTGCGCTGCGGGCCACGGTGTCTTTGCCAGGGCCGCGCGCAGGCGGGCTAGCGTGGACTCCTTGCCCAGTAGCTCCATGGATTCAAACAGCGGCGGGGAAACCTGCTGGCCGGAAATACCCACGCGCAAGGCACCGTAGGCCTTACGCGGCTTGAGCTCAAGATCCTCGATGAGCGCCTTGGTAAGCGCGGCTTCGATTTCTGCGGTGGTCCACTGGGCGGCATCGACGTTATCGAGCGCCTTGATAGCTGCCTCCAATGACTGAACGGCGTCTTCCTTCAAGTTCTTACGGCCGGACTTCTCCTCAATCTCTAGCTCCGCGTCAGGGGTGACCAGGAACTTCATCAGATCATGAGCGTCGGAAAGCACCTTAATACGAGTCTGCACCAAGTCAGCGGCAACGCCGAATTTCTCACCGTCGTAATCCTCCGGGAAATCGGTGTACTCGGTGAGGTAGTTGCGCAGGCGGAAGGCAAAGTCCTCCGGATCGAGCAGGCGGATCTGATCAGCGTTGATAGCCTCTAGCTTCTTCTGATCAAAGCGGGCCGGGTTGCCCAGCACGTCCTCAACGTCAAAGTTGGCCACAAGGTCATCAACGGAGAAGATGTCCTGATCCGCGGACAAGGACCAGCCCAGAAGGGACAGGTAGTTGAGCATGCCCTCCGGGATAATGCCATTATCGCGGTGATTGAACAGGTTGGACTCCGGGTCGCGCTTGGACAGTTTCTTGTTGCCCTGGCCCATCACAAACGGCAGGTGGCCAAAAATAGGAGTCTGCTTGGCAATACCTAGCTCAACCAGGGCCTCATAAAGAGCCAGCTGGCGCGGGGTTGAAGAAAGCAAGTCCTCACCGCGCAGAACGTGGGTAATACCCATCAGGGCGTCATCAACAGGGTTTACCAGCGTGTAGAGCGGCGCGCCGTTAGAGCGGGCAACCACATAATCCGGCTGGGTGGAAGACTTAAACGTCATCTCACCGCGAACCAGGTCATTCCAAGACCAGTCCTTGTCCGGCATGCGCAAGCGCCAGACGGGCTTGCGGCCTTCAGCCTCGAAGGCATCGATCTGGCTTTGGGTCAGCTCACGGTCATAGTTGTCATAGCCCAACTTGGGGTCGCGGCCGGCGGCCTTGTGGCGTTCTTCTACCTCCTCAGCGGTGGAATACGCCGGGTAGACGTAGCCGCCGTCCTTCAACTTCTGCAGGACGTCTGCGTAGATGTCCATGCGCTGGGACTGACGGTAAGGCTCGTGCGGGCCGCCCACGTTGACGCCCTCATCCCAGCCCAGGCCCAGCCACTCCAGGGAGTCGATGATGGCCTGGTAGGAGTCCTCAGAGTCACGGGCGGCGTCCGTATCTTCAATACGGAAGATGAGCTTGCCGCCGTTATGGCGGGCATAAGCCCAGTTAAACAGCGCGGTGCGCACCATGCCAACGTGGGGCGTGCCGGTAGGAGAAGGGCAAAAACGGACGCGGATATCAGCTTGTGTTTCAGTCATAACCCCTATGGTAGACCACCGCAAAAGCCCACAGGGCATGGCGCGGGTTTTATCTAGGAACGCGATGCTGGTGAGCCGCGGGGTGAATTGACTAGTCTGATTGGCTCAATTCCTTTAAGGCTGGTGCAATTCACAGCAGTCTAAAGCAGGGCGGTAAAATTAGTTTTCTATGCGCACTTCTAGACCGGACTCCGCACCTGACTTCCTCCTCTCCCGAGCGTCAGGCTCTGTGCGCACCCAGGGTTCAGCAGAAACCTTCACCGACGCCTTTGAGGCCGTAGACCGCCTCAAATCCGGCCAAGTGCCCATGGTTGTAGGGGCTCTACCCTTTGAGCGCGACACCGCTGCGGCGCTAACCGTTCCCAAGCGTATTATCCGCGAAGAAGGACCGCTGGAGCCCCACGCTTATTACCGCAATGGCACATGCCTAGCCCGGGTGGCCGGTTTTGATCCGGAACCGGAAGAACACCGCAGGCGGGTAGAGGCAGCCGTTGCCACAATTAACGCGTCCAAGCTAGAAAAGGTAGTCCTGGCCCGCGCCGTGGATATAGCCTTTGCCAAGCCCGTAGATCCTCTCTTGGTAGCAGCCCGGCTCATTGACCTGTCCTACCACCGGGATGGATTTGCCGCTGATCTCACCCCGGCCGGGTACCCCGGCACCATGCTGGTAGGTTCCAGCCCCGAAGTCCTCATTAAAAAGCAAGGCTCCACCGTCACCGCATTTCCGTTGGCAGGATCCGCCGCCCGGCAAAAGGACAAAGCCAGGGACTACCTAGCCTGTATGTGGTCTCCTAGAAGTGATCCAGATTGGCGCGAAAATTGATCCACTTGGTGGATCAGTTTTTGGGCTGGTTTGGCTGCGGTGTGCTGGTTGCT
>NZ_VXKJ01000042.1 GCF_008693075.1 Corynebacterium phocae
CCCAACCCCACAAACACACCCAAATAAAAAAACATGCACGCGCCAAAACGGATCACTTTTCCGCGCCAAAACGGATCACTTCAGCTTGACAAAATACACCTAGCCGGCCAAGACCTACTGCACTCGCCCAAGGACCTCAACGAGCACGCCTTTGTGGTTGACCACCTACGCCGAATCCTGGCACCGGTGTGCAGCCGCCTGGACGCACCCGCCCAACCTATCCTCACCAAAACCAATGAAATGTGGCACCTGGGCACGCCGATTGCGGGAACCCTTAAAGACCCAAGCATGACGGCCCTGGAGCTCGCGCTGCTGGTCTACCCCACACCCGCTATTTGCGGAACACCTACCGATGCCGCCGAGGCCCTCATCACCACCGCCGAATCCGCCCGCGGATTCTACGCCGGAACAGTTGGGTGGTGCGACGCCGCCGGCGACGGAGAATACATGGTGGCCATCCGTTGCGCCGAGGTAGCCGGAGATGGCCTGTCCGCCCGCGCCTGGGCCGGAAGTGGAATCATCGCAGCCTCCGACCCCCAAGCAGAGCTGGATGAAACCACAGCCAAACTACAAACCATTCTGCGGGCGCTAGGGCTCTAAATCCTGGGGCCTTCCCCGGCCGCCAGTTGAAGATAGGAAAAACTCCCCGCGCGGTGAAAGTTTCACTTCACCCAGGCGGGGAGATTGTTCCGAAAATTGGTGCTGCTGCAACTGGCAAGCACACTAGGCGTACTTGCCTAACTACTAATAGCCCGTTGCCACGTTGCCAGCGGAGTGGTAATCAAAGCCAACACCGTCGCGTTGGAATCCTCCCTTAAGGACACCAATGGAACCGCGGCCGGGAATCCATACGGGACCGCCCGAGTCGCCGTGGGTTGCACCTGTTCCCGGCTCCATCTCAAAGTCAATCATGAACGAGTCCTTGTCCTTACGGGTAATCGGTCCACAGGCCACGCGTCGGGTGGTGTCGCCGTAAAAACATGCCTGCTCACCTTTGCGAACATGCGAATACGGCACGCGGGTATTTCCGGTGTAGGTATTTTCCCCGGCGTTAACATTGTCATAGAGCCGGATGGCGATGATGTCATACTTATGCGAACCGGCAGCCAGCGCCTCCTCATAAGTCGGAAGTGGTGAATACGGCAAGTAGTCCTTCGGGTAGACAAACGTACCAATTGGCCTACCGTCAGCCGACCAAGCCTGCTCCCTTTCGTGGAAATCAAGAACGGGAATGCAGTGGTAGGCGGTATACGCCAGATTATTTGGTCGGTCAATGTATCCGATGGTGCACGATCCAGCACGGCTCTTCACGGCATCCCCCTGGTTGACCGTGATATCCCCGTCCGTGCGCACCGGCTGCTCCCAAGTCCAGGGTTTCTCATTGGGATTAGGTCCATCATTATCCCCGCCGATAATGTCCTCTACCCCCGGAATCCCGAAATTCCCGCCGCCAGCGTTACTACTGAGGCCGTTGAGCTCTGTTCCTGGAATAACTCCCACCGCAATCAGAATTGTCACCACAACGGATATCAAACTCATAACAACGGAGAGTGGATCTATCTTCACTTGAGTTTTCACTTTCTTCTTTTTTAAAAACCTGGTTCACAGAAATGAACTTAGGTATATAGCCGATAGGGTTCATTTTATCAGCACCACCACCGCATACCGGAAATAAGGCCGGAGTTGTCTAGCGCCCTAAAAAGCGCTGACTGTGACCCTCATGCCACCTTCAGGACCCAAAGAAATACCACAGCACAGCGCTACCCCATGCGGACAAAGATCCAGCTTGTCCTCAATGCGACAGAACGGCAGTGCGCCGGCCCCCGCACAACGACCGTGGGCAAGTGAAAACAAGTACCAATTCCCAAAAATTACTAAGAATTTTCCATGAGACACTCAAGGCTTATTACCCAGTGCCGCGCCAAACTAGCTGCGCATGTAGATATCCATTCCCAAGTCTTAGAATTTCTAGGGAAGATGCCAGGAATTCTAATCTAAGTAGGTTGCCAAAAGTAAAGCACTCCCTTAGCATGGTGATAAGTTTGCACTAAAGGTTTCAGTGCCGCCGGTCACACCGGCCGCGGTGTACCTGAGCAAACCGCAGGAATTTGGTCCTCAGTTCACTCCAGAGTTTTCGCCCAAGTTACTGTTAATTATCTCCGTCATTTCGAAAGGACAAACATGTCTAACAAGGGCATCAAATTCGGCGTTACTTCCCGCCGCCGCGGCACCGTACTAACCGCTGCCGCTCTCTCCCTCGCACTGGTTTCACCATTCGTCTCCCCAGTAGTTGCTCCACAGTCCACCGTTGCAGCTTCCGCCGCTGAGGCTAACCAGGAAGTGTCTATGGAATGGACTACTGGTTCGACCAAAGAAGATCCTAAAAAGCTCGCCCTCAAAGCAGGAAAAGAATATACCCTTAAATATGTCAACGAGGCCGACATTCCTGCCGGAAACTTCTCCGTTGAGAGTTTCCAAGAATCTTTTTACGAGGATGTGGACGTAGATAAAGATAAAAAGGGCACCTTGGTCATCAAAGTGAAAGCCAACCCACAAGGTGATTCAAAGTTCTCCATCAAGAACGAGGCTGATAACGACAAGGACGTAGCCTTTTTCGAGGTCGAGGGCAATCCCAACGACCAGCAGGGTTCTGGTCAACAAATGCCTTCCCTGAAGGATCTCTCCTCCAAGGACAAGGATGGCAAGTCCCCAATCGACGCGCTCTCCGCCAAGGACAAGGACGGCAAGTCCCCAATCGACGCGCTCTCCGCCAAGGACAAGAAGCAGACCATGGACGACGACAAGTCCTCCAAGGATGGGCTCTCCTCCAAAGACAAGACCCCGGACAAAGGCGACAAGGATGTTGTCAGCGATAAATGCTGGGGAACCATTGGCGGCGTCTTTGGTATCCCGGCGCTGCTTCTGATTCCTTTGTCCATTGGTTCCCAGGTCAACGTTCCGGGGCTGAGCGAGATTTCCCGTACCGTTCAGCTGGCCATCGGCTCCCTCAACGCTGAGGTACAAAAGGGCCTGGGCCTGTTCAACCCGCAGATCTCCGCACAGGTAGCAAAGCTTGACGCCCAGCTGGCACAGAGCAGCCACGGCTTCGTATCCGCCACCACCGGCCTGCTCATCCTGCTGCTAGGCGCTGGCGCTATCGCTCTGGCCGTTGACCAGTGCGCACCGGCAGACGCGAAAGAGAAGCTTAGCTCCAAGACTGAGGTTAAGAAGGATCCTCAGAAGGATCCTCAGGATGATCCTCAGAAGGATCCTCAGGATGATCCTCAGAAGGATCCTCAGGATGATCCTCAGGATGATCCTCAGGATGATCCTCAGGATGATCCTGATGGTCCAGAAGCTCCAAAGAAGCAAGGTGCTTAGTCTTCCGGAGAAATGAAAGACGAAAACAAAAAGTCCTCCGAGATGGATGGTTCTTCCGTAGAACCTAAAAAATAAAACAACTAATTAAGGCTTAACGCCTTACTAGTTAGAAATTGCCATCCTCCGGCATTGCGAACTGCTCCCCAAAAGTTGGATTGAGAAAATCAATCCTAACTTTTGGGGAGTTGTTTTTGTAGGGAGGGCTGAGCCCGATTACTAACTGTCAGCGTAGGAGTGGCCGCCGGCCAATATTTTCAAGCTGTTGGAGCCGGGGCAGGATCAACGCCGTTCAGCGGTGAGCACTAGGTCATAAGCGTGACCAGCACCAGCGCCCGTATTAACCGCCCGGGAAAGCTTGCGGTATTCAATGACTTCCAACTGCTGGAGGTTATTTGCCAACCAGGCTGGCATGGCCATCTCCGTTGACTCCCAATCGTGGTGGACAAATAGGAGCTTACCGCCAGGGGCTACCAAGGATTCCAGCTTGGCTACTGCTGCGGCGGTTGCCGGTATCCCACCAAACTGGACGTTGACTAGGTCAAAGGGAGGGTGGTCAAAATCCTTCAAGGAGCTAAGGTAAGCCCGCAGGCCGCGTTCCCGGGTGCGCTTGACGGCGGTGGGAGCAAAGTCAATCCCGGTTGCCTCCCAGCCCTGATCGGATAACCATTGCAGGTCCGCGCCCTCACCGCAGCCCACGTCCAGCGCGGTGCCGGGCCGCAGCGTGGAAGCAAAGTCCACCAAGGCGCGGTTGGGCTTGCCTGACCACAGCTGCGCGGACTGTGAGTACCGCGCCTCCATTTCCGTTGGGGTGGGAAGTGGGCGTGGGCTGTTGCCGTGCTGTGGGCTGTGCCCGTGCTGTGGGCTGTGGTCAGGCGGCGGGGTCATGGTTGCTTGGGGTGGAGCTGCTAGGCGCGCTCGATGGGGTTAATCAGGGAACCTAGGCCGGGGATCTCAATCTCGATGGTGTCGCCGGGTGTCATGGGAGCGGTGCCGGCTGGGGAACCGGTGGTGATGACGTCGCCGGGCAGCATGGTATAAGACTGGGAAATCTCCGCCAAGATGTGGCCAATCTTCACAATCATCTGGTTGGTATTGGAGTCCTGCTTTTGCACCCGCTCACCGTCGTGGGTGAGGTAGGCGTTAATCTTTTGATCATCAAGGTCAAACTTGTCCAGGTCGGTTTCAATCCACGGGCCCAGCGGGCAGAAGGAGTCAATACCCTTGGCACGGGCCCACTGGCCGTCCTTAAACTGCAGGTCACGGGAGGAGACGTCATTGCAAATGACAAACCCCAGGACGTGGTCTTTCCAGTTCTCCGGGTCAATGTTCTTAGACACCTTGGAGATAACCACTGCTAGTTCGCCCTCAAATTCCACGTTGGTGGCAAAGTCCGGAATCCGGATGGGGGCGCCGGGGCCAATGACGGAAGTAGAAGGCTTGATGAAGATGGTGGGCGGAAGGTGCTCAGCGGACTCTTTGAAGACCTCCGCCACGTGGTCCGCGTAGTTGCGCCCCAGGGCCACCACCTTGGTGGGAAGGGTGGGGGCAAGGAGCTTGAACTGATCCTCAGTGAATTCGCGCCCGGTGGGTTCTGGTTGGAAAAGGTGGGGAACTTCCTTTGCTACGAGGGAGCCGGGCTCTCCTTCGATGATGGCAAAACTAAGTCCTTCTGGCTGTGCAATTCGTCCTAAACGCATATACACAATACTACCCTTGCGTAATAGGACAACCTCATTAAGGTTGCAGATCCGCCAAGGTGCGCACTGAGGTTTCCGCAATGAGGGCCAGGTAGAGCTCCGCGCAGGCTTGGGCGTCAGTCAAGGCGTTGTGGTTGCCGTAGCGGGGAAGCTCGTAGCGCTGACGCACCCGCGCCAACCGAAGGTCTTCCCCGCGCGGATAGGTTCCCATGCGCTCCATGTGGCGCCGCTCCAACGCAAAGGTGTCCACAACCTGCAGCTTGAGTTTTTTGCCATAAAGCGCCCGGGCGGCGGCGTCAAAGAAACCAACTTCCAAGGCCGCGAAGTGAGCCAGCAGGGCCTTTCCTTGGAGGGCGGAGATGACCTGGTCAAAGGCCTGTGCCAACGGCACGCCCTCTTGGACGTCCGCGTCGGTCAACCCGTGGATAACCGCGGACTCCCCCACCTCGTGGCCGCTAACCACCACGTAACCGGCACCGGAGAAGTCTATGACCCCGCCGGGCCTAACGGGCAGCCAGCCGATGGACAAGATGTGATCCGTCTTGGGATCTGTCCCGGTGGTCTCAATGTCTACGGCTAGAAGCTCCAGGTCGCGGACAGGGGTGGACCGGGCCGGGGTGGCAACGTCTAGCTTGGGCGTGAACCACATTAGATGTTCCTCACCGGGTACTTAGTGGCAAGGGCGTTTTGCATCCCCTTGATGGTGCGGAAGGAATCACGCAGACGTTCCCGGTCCAGGCGCGATAGCGTGGAGGGGTCAATGTGATAGTCCGGGGTCTGGCCGGCGTGGACCTGCGCGGCCTGGTGCTGGAAGGTGAGTTGGCGCAGGTAGGCGAAGGCGTCGGCAAGTTCTTTTGCCCCGCCCTGGCTCACCGCGCCGCCAGCGGCGTCCTGCAAACGGGCGTTGGTCTCCACGGATTGACTGCCTTCCACGAGGGAAAACAGCCGCGCCATCTGGACGATGCCTGCGGTGCCGCCCTTCTTCACGTCCAGCGTATTGCGGTACTCCCCGTCCCGGTCCACCACCAGGCCCCGGAAGAACGTCAACGGCGGCTCCCGGCGGGCCGCCAGGCTGGCCAGGTGGGCGTGCAAGCGGCGCGCGCCCTTAGCCATGCTCACCGCGGAGGTATGGACGCTCTCCCCCAGCTCAGCGCTGCCGTAGAGCACGCGGAAATCGAAGAACACCTGCGCGTGCAGCAACGCCTCTGGCTCCGGCGCGGTAATCCAGTTATGGAACGTCTCTTCCCATTGCTGGGTAGTCATCCGCCACTCCGGGTTGGAGGCCATCATGTTGCCCGGGCACAGCACCTGCCCGGCCTTGGCCAGACCCTGGCAGACAAACTCGCCCAATTCGGCGAAGTAGCTGCCATGCTGGGTCTCATCAAAACTGTTGTCCAACACCAGGGCGTTGTCCTGGTCTGAGGCCAGGCCCATCTCCCGGCGGCCCTGGGAACCCACGGCCACAAAAGCATAAGGCACAGGCGGCGCGCCCAGCTTGGCTTCAGCCATCTCACACAACCGGCGGGCCAGGGCGTCAGCCACCATGGTCATAATCCCGCAGACCTCATCCGGAGATGACCCGCGGTCAATGTAGCGCACCGCCATTTCCCCGGCCTTGGTGAACACGCCATCCAAGTCGGTTGCCCGGTTCAGCCCGGCGGCTAGGTACACCGGATCATCGTGGAGCAGGTTGGTGATATCGGTTTGGGTGATAATCCCCACCAGGTTGCCGTCCTTGGTGACCGGGAGGTGGTGGATGCGCTTTTCCGCCAGCAGCAGTAGGGCCTCCATGAACATGGTCTCCGGGGTGACCGTGAGCAGGTTGGTGGTCATAATCTCTGCGACCGGCGTGGCGGGGTCCACGGCGCGTGCCACCACGTGGCGGCGGAAATCGCGGTCCGTGATGATCCCCACCGGTTTGGTGTCTTCCACCAGCACCAGGGAGGACACCCCGGATTCTTCCATGATAAGCGCGGCCTCCCGGATGGTGACGGTAGGTGCCGCGGTGACGGGCGTGTTCAGGGATACGTCCCCCAGCTTGGTGCGCAGGGGTTCGGTGGTGTCTTCCTCCAGCGCCCGAGCTGCTGCCGATGTCTGCCGCGTCTGCGCGGAGAAAAAACGCGCCACGTCCGGATTGTTGTTGGCCAGCTGGGTAAAGGCTGCGCGGGGAAAATCCAGGATCAGGCTATCTTCAACCGTTTCCATGGTGTAGTGGGAAACCGGGTCATCTTCAACCAGCGTGGAATACCCAAAGTTCAGGCCGGTGTCCCGGCGGTCCACCAAGGTGCCGTCCTCGCTGACAATGTCCACAGCGCCGCTGCGGATAATGTGCAGCGAATGGTTTTCTTTACCAAACTCCACCACCGGGGTACCCCGGCGCACATAGCGCATGGTCATCTGCGCCGGGAGTTCGTCTAACACTTCCGGCGGCAGGTGGTTAAAGGGCTCGTGCTTGGCAAGAAACCCGCGGACTTCGTCTAGTTCAACACTTGGAGAGCTCATAGTGAGCTACCCTACTGGTAACTTACGAACCATGGGCGCGGATTGATGGAATAAGTTTCCGCAGGGGTATGCATAGGGGAATCCTCATCGATGAAATTCTTCCAGGCCATGAAAAATTCCGGCTGCAAGTCCTGGCGCATAGCGTCCCACGTCTCCATCTTGACCCCGGGCGCGCCGTGGCCGTCCGCGTGCAGGACAAAGGCCAGCTCCGGATGGTCCAGGTTCAGCGCCTCCCGGTTCCGGATCATCTGCAACTGGAACTGGTGCAGCACGAATGCCTTCTGCGGCAGGTTATTGTCCCTGACCAGGTCAGCCAGCCACTGGGACACCTCATCAACCTCCGCGGCCTCCACATGGCCGATGTTGGTCATGGGGACCTCATCCGGGCCAATCTTCCACTCCGGGTCAAGCGCTAGGCCCACGTTGGGGCGCTTGAGCAGGTCCTCGTAAATCTTGGCCTGCTCTACCAGGGAGGCCCGGCCGGGCTGCAAGTCAAGCACGGCGTAGCCGCCGGCTTGCGTGATGGCGTCAATGTAGGGCACCAGGTCTGCGGGCTCTGTTTCATTGGCGTAGTCCCCGTCATCGCCCGGGGAGCTAGAGGCCACGGTGGCAATGATTTCAAACGCCGGGATAACCGGGTACTGGGTTAGCTGCTGGTACTGGCCCACCAACTCCTGGACCCGGGCCACCGCCCCAGCGGGGTCTTGTTCCCCCATCACTCCCAGCGCGGGACCGGACGGGTGCCCGTAAAGCGCAATCATACGGCGTCCGGGAAATACCAGGCCGCCACCGCCGGGAAGCTCCCCGTTGCTCACCAGTTCCACCTTGGCCTGGAACTGTTCCTGGGTGCCAAAGTCTGGGCCAATGGCCACGGTATTGCCGGCCTTCACCGCCGCCATGGACTCGCTAATCTCCCGCGGATCCCCCACGGTCAACACCAACACGGTGGCACCGGCGGCACGCGCGGTGGCAATGTCTGCCAACGGGGTGTTTGGGGTCACCAGCGCGGTGACCTTACTGGTAGCGCGGGCGGGTGCCTGGGCAACAGCCTGCGCCACCTCATAAGGGTTGAGCTGCTCGGGGGCCTCCGGCAGGACGCCGGGGGTCACCGTGCCAGTAAAGCCGGTGGTATCAACCTCACCGAAGGCCACCACCTCTGTAGCGTCCAGGCCGGCTAGCTCCCCCACCTGGTCAGCGCCCAGCATGGGCAGGCCATTTTCAACGGCAAAGCGCGCGGCAGCCAGCTCAGTAGCTGCGTCCGCAACCACTACCTTGTCAGTAGGCAGGCCTTTTTCTTCTAAGTCCTTCCGCTCGGAGGTGAAAAACCCCAAGGGGTCACCTTCTACCCGCGGGGCAAAAGCCGTGGGTTTTTCCGGCTCAGCGGCAGGGTCTTGGCCCTGCTTTCCGCTAACGGCGGGCTCCGCGCCCTGACCAAAGCCCAGCTCATCCGGGGAGCAGGCGCTTAAGGTCAAAGCGGCGGCGGTCACGGCAGCAGCAAGGTGGAAAGGGGTCCGGCTAAATGGCTTATTCATTTTCCCCATGCTACCGGCTCAGGTTCGGTTTAAGCGCAAAGCGCGCGGGCAATCCTGTCGCCTACTGCCGTGGTGGAGATGGGTTCTTCGCCGCGCGAGGCGACATCGGCAGCAACGGCGTGCTCAATCCGCTGAGCATTGGCCTCATCACCCAGGTGCCGCAGCATGAGCGCCGCTGACAAGATGGCGGCGGTAGGGTCCGCAATACCCTTGCCCGCGATATCCGGCGCGGAGCCGTGGACGGGCTCAAACATGGAAGGATTTTGACCAGAGGCGTCAATGTTCCCAGAGGCCGCCAAGCCAATACCGCCGGTAACCGCGCCGGCCAGGTCCGTGAGGATATCGCCAAACAGGTTGTCTGTGACTATCACGTCGTAGCGCGCGGGGTCAGTGACCATGTAGATGGTAGCGGCGTCAATGTGGTTGTAGTCCACCTCAACCTCCGGGTATTCTGCGGCCACCGCGTCCACCGTGCGCTGCCACAGGCTGCCGGCGTAGACCAAGACGTTGGTTTTGTGCACCAGGGTTACCTTCTTGCGGCGCGACATCGCGCGGTTAAAGGCGTCACGCACCACGCGCTCCACCCCGAAGCGGGTATTTTGCGAGGTTTCCGATGCCACCTCGTGCGGCGTTGCCTCCCGCAACACACCGCCGTTGCCCGCGTAGAGGCCCTCTGTGCCCTCGCGGACCACCACGAAGTCTATGTCCCCGGGGTTGGCCAGCGGGGAGGACGCGGTGGGATAGAGCTTGGACGGGCGCAGGTTCACGTGGTGGTCTAACGCGAAGCGCATCTTCAGCAGCAGGCCGCGTTCCAAGACCCCCGGCGGGACCTCTGCCGGGGCGCCGATAGCCCCCAGCAAGATAGCGTCATGGTCTTTCAACGCCGCTAAGTCCGCGTCTGTGAGCAACTCACCGTTTTTGAGGTAGCGCCGTGCGCCTAGGTCAAATTCGGTGACGGTGACGTCCTCGCGCACCGCCTCAAGGACTTTGAGGGCCTCCGCTGTGACCTCGGGGCCAATTCCGTCCCCGCCAATTACCGCTAGTTTCATTATGCAAGATACCTTTCTCACTACGTGGTGTGTTTCCAGATTAGCACGCTGCGGTCACCGGGCATGACAAAGCCGCCGCAGGTTAAAAAATCTCCTGCGGCGGCCTGGTGCGAAAGGCTTATTCGCCTAAGTCGAACTGGAAGACCTCCGCCTCCAACGAAGACGCGATCTTTTTCAGCAGGTCCGCCGGGACCTCAGCGTCAACGCGCAAGATAAGGACCGCAGAGCCCTCCTCCTTACCGGAAGTCAAGGCAGCAGCATTGATATTGATGTTCGCGGTGCCCAGGGAGGTACCCACTTCACCCAACGCGCCGGGCTTATCCCGGTAGCGGAAGAACAGGTTATGCCCGGTGGCGCGCATATCCACGCCACGGCCGTTGATACGGACAAACTTCTCCGCCCCGGAAATACCGTTGCGGGTACCGGTCAGCGTGGAAACATCCCCGTCCGCAGCAATCACGCGGACGTTGACCGAAGCGCGGTAGCCCTTGGACTCCGGGTTAGTACGCACCACGACCTTGACCCCGCGGCGCTCAGCAATCTGCATGGCGTTAACAAAAGTCACAGTCTCAGAGACCACGCCGGAAAACAGGCCGCGCACGGCGGACAGGCCAATGGCCTCTACCTGCTCCGTGGCCAGCTCGCCGCGCGCTTCTACCTCAATGACCGCAGGTGCTTTCTCCAACAACGCCCCGGCGGTAAAGCCCAGCTTCCGGGCAATCTCCAGCCACCCGGCCACTTCTTCGCCCACGCGGCCGCCCTGGACGTTCACCGCGTCCGCCACAAACTCCCCGTTAAGCGCCTTGAGCACGGAGTCAGCAACGTCCGTGCCGGCGCGGTCCTGGGCTTCCTCCGTGGAAGCACCCAAGTGCGGGGTTACGGTAACCTGCTCTAGCCCGAACAGCGGCGAGTCGGTGCAGGGCTCAGTGGCAAACACATCAAAGCCCGCGCCGCGGTGATGGCCCGCCTTGATGGAATCCGCCAACGCCTGCTCATCAACCAAGCCACCGCGGGCGGCGTTGATGATGATCTGCCCCTTCTTGGCCTTGGCCAGCAAATCCGCGTTGAACAGCCCGGAAGTCTCCGGGGTTTTGGGCAAGTGGATGGTCACAAAGTCCGCGCGCCCCATCAGCTCCTCCAGCTCCACCAGCTCCACGTCCAGCGCAGCGGCGCGAGAAGGGTTGGCATAAGGGTCATAGGCCACCACGGTGGTCTCAAAAGCCTTGAGGCGCTGGGCAAAAAGCTGGCCAATGTGGCCAAAGCCCACAATGCCAATGGTCTTGCCAAAGATCTCCACGCCCTTGAACTCGGAGCGCTTCCACGTTGCCTCGCGCAGCGTGCGATCCGCCTGCGGAATCTGGCGCGCAGTGGCCAGCAACAACGCGATGGCCTGCTCACACGCGGAGTGAATGTTAGAGGTAGGCGCGTTAGCAACCATGACACCGCGCTTGGTGGCCTCAGCCACATCAACGTTGTCAAGGCCAACGCCCGCGCGGCCCACAATCTTCAAATTGGGAGCGGCCGCCAGGACCTCCTTGTCCACGGTGGTGGCAGACCGCACCAGCAGGGCTTCGGCTTCCGGGACGGCTGCCAGCAGCTCAGCGCGGTTAGGGCCATCCACCCAACGGACTTCCACCCCCTGGCCTAGAGCCTCGATTGTGGATGGGGCGAGCTTATCGGCGATAAGAACAACCGGCTTAGACATGAAATTCCTTTGCATCTGGGGGCACGTGGTGTGCGCTTGAAAGAGATAAGACAGCCAGGGGCGCATATCTTGCAAAGGATCCTAGTTCACTCAGACCAACCTTGTCTAATTCTATTGACTAATAGATTCGAGCCGCCAAAATCCGGTCCCAGCGCCACCAGGTTTCCGCCGTCCAAGCCCACCACCATGGCAAACGCCGCCTTCGAATCCAAGGGGTTGCCGGTGGGCATCACGCGCAGTTCCGCGCCGAACGCGCGCGCGTTGGCCGCCGCCGGAACTGACGTGGCGGGCGTGGCTATCACCACCGGTGCCATCTGCCCATCGCGCGGGGGCTGCGCCGGTAAAGCGCCCACCTCCGCGCGGGGATCGCGGACCAGCTTGCGCCACTGGGTCTTCAGCTGCACGTGCTGGCTTGGGTCTACCTCCGCTATCGCCTGGACCATCTCCTCCGGGCTAGTAACCACCCGCGTGTCAAACTGAAAAGCCGTCAGCTGGCCCAAACCCTTATCCGTACCCGGGTCCTGCATGACCGTGAGCGCGCCTTCCGTCCGCAGATAAGACACGCGGCCCACCAACAGCACCCTTTTAACGCCCAGCTTGCCAATCAGCGCGTTGATGTCGCGGCGGTTGTCATCCGAATAAGCCACCATGGGAACACGCTGGGACATAGCCAAGGTCGCAGCGCGCGCCAAGGCGGCCGGCTGGTCCTCAGCGATGATAAGCGACTCCGAGGCGGCAAAAAACAGCTCCGCCGTCTCCAGCCCGTAGGGGTCTTCTATAACCCGTACCTCATCCGCGAACTGTGGGGTGACAAAGCGGCTCAGGTTCTGGCTACGCGCATCCGGCAGCCGGATATCCGCCGGGTCCATCTGCATGATATCGGGCGGAACCGCCACATAGCCTGGGCCCACGCACCCGGACAGTGCGCACGCCCCAGCCACCAGAATGGCCCCCGCAGCTAGCCGCGGCGCGCCCGCGCACAGGTGCCTAGGCAAAAGCGTCCGGCCCCTCTGCTCCACCGCCCAAGTTGTCTTCATCAACGTCGCGGATAACTTCTTTGCCCATGGCGTATTCCACCATTCCTATGAAACGCTCCCGGCGGTCGCGGATAAACCGTTCAAAAGCATCCGTGTGGATAAGCTCCGGATCAATCTCGTGGGAGGCCAACACCGCATCAAACTCCGGGTCCTCCATGATGGACTTGGCCTGCACGCGGCGCAGGTAACGCTGCGGCGGCTTGCCGTCCAGCACCACCTCCGTGCGCTTGCCCATGGGGGTGTAGTTCATCACCGAGTGCGCCAGCACCGGATCAATGCCCTGCTGGTTGCACCAGCGCAGCGGGAATACCGGGAAGAACCCCGGCTGAAAATCCTCAAAGCTGTCTTGGTTGAAGGTGGTGCCAGTGCGCCAATCCTTTGCCCCGCGGGCCATCAGCAGCGCGTAGAAGGCCTTAAACACGCCGGTCTTCGGACCGGCCGAAAGCAACCGGGACTCCTGGAAGGACGCGTCCCGCACCGTCTTGGGCGGGGTGTCAGTCTTGCCCAACACCCAAGCCAGAACCTCATCCACGTCCCGCGACGCGCGCTGAGCCACCGCGCCCGAGCCGTAGAGCTCCCCGAACACGCCGCACCAGAACCACTGGTTAATCTTGTCCCAGTTGTCCTGCACCTCCAGAACCTCCGGGTGCTCCAGCAGGCGGGCAAAAATGACAGCCAGCGGAACTAACTGGGCGCTGTACGGCACCTGGTCATCGTCAAGAATGCAGCGCTGCGCCAAGAAAGCCGCGACCTTGTTCATAGTCTCGCGCAACGTAGCGCGCGCGTCCAGGTACTCGCTCAAGCTCAACCGCAAAATATCCTCCCGGTTGCCGCCGGCCTTGCCCTTGCGGGAGCTAACCAGCAGACTAACCGCCCGCAGGAAATCAGTGCGGTCAATGGACTCCAACGAAGGCAGCCGGCGCAAAGAGCCCATGGTCTCCTCCCAATCCTTAGACAGGTGGAAATCCGGATCCTCACTAGCAAAGACTGAGGTAAGAAGCTCAAACACGCCCATCTGCAGGCCAGAGGAGTTGGCTTGGGCAAACACCTGGCCAATACCCGCCTGCTCGGTCTCCCGGGACAAACGGATAACCGGGATGTCATAGCCCGCCAGCGGCCGCGCAATGCGGCTGTTAAAGTCAGCTACCTCCGCCCGCAGGTCCTCGGACTGCACCGCCATATCAAATAACATGGCCGTGCCCTCCGGACTCAGCAGCGAGGCCACCGGGATAACACCGGCGGCAATCGCGGCGTCATAGTCCGGGATCGAGTCAAGCTCCGGGCCAAAGAAGGAACACATGCTGCCCTTCGCGTCCACGGCAAAAACCGCCTCATCCGGCATCAACGGCTCAGAAACCGCCTTGCGAATATCCACGTAATAGATCCGCGAAATCTTCTTTGAACGGAAGTCGGTGGTATTAATCTGCCCGTCACCGCGGAAACAGTGGTAGAGCGTGGTTAGCCGCTGCTGGCCGTCCAGCAACAGCAAACCGGGGTTGACGTTCCGGTCCGGGGCGCCGCTGAGAACCCGCGGGCGGAACCGCATTTTCTCATTGCGGGTATCCAGCGCCATGAAAGTTCCCAGCGGGTAACCGCGAAGCACGGAAACTATCAAAGACCGAATGCGGTCTTCGTTCCAGGAATAGCAACGCTGAAAGTCCGGGAGCTGGATATCTCCCCGGTTGATTCGGCTGAAAAGGTCATTGAGATCGTAGCTCGGTGTTGTAAAACCCATACCTCCAACACTACCCCTTACTACCCCGTTTGACGCTACCGGGTTGGGCGACAAAGCAAAGAAAAAGCGCGGCCAGGTTCAAGCCTGGCCGCGCGGTGAAACTAGTGTTTAAGCAGTCTCATTCAAGGGATTCTGAACCCAGCTCATTAGCCCCTCATGGTTTCGTGACCTGCGGGAATGTAAAACCGCAGGTTAAAATCATGCCCCTAGCGCCGGTAGTGCCGTGGATACCGCATGTTTCATAGCTGGTGCGGGATTATTGCGGGATCGCGCGGGATAACATCACGCCCAACCCAGGGCCACCTCGGCCGGGGTATCGAGCGCCGCGCGCAACCGCACGACACCACTAGCGCCGGGCGCTGCAGCCAACACCGCCGCGCGGAAAGACGGCGGGACGGCGGGCATGAAATCAGCCAGCCGCGCCTGCGACCTCCCGGCGCGCGCTAAATTCCCCATTTAAACAACTTTCAACTACTAGTTTTATGTTCCTGGCCTGCCAGAATAGTAGTAGCTACCGACATCAGGCGCGGGGGTTGTTGAAACCAAAACAACTAATTGTGACTAACGCCACACCATAAAGTACCAACTCGAGTGTGCATTCACACCCTAGTACTGGTATCATAATAGGTACAGGCACGGAGCCGGAGGAAACAAAAGCCCACCTGAATCCACACCCAACCCAACACAAGGAGCAACACAATGCAGGACTACATTAACGAAAACCGGATTGAAACCCTGGACGCGCAGATTCACTTCTCCACCCGCGCGGACGCAATGCAGGTAATCGAGCGCGACATCATGGACGGAGAAACCGCAGACTATGACCTCGACCAGGTACAAGAAAAATGCGTAGAGGTTGCCGGCTACTACAACGGGGACATCTACTACCAGCTAATCGAAAACGACTTCTACGAAGTACTCGAGGACTGCGCCAAGTAACCCCCTAGCCCCGGGGCCTAGCGCCCCGGGGCAACCCCCAATCTGACATTTTTCACCAACCCCCCCAATCACTGACAGATTAGCCACCCCCCTAATCTGACATTTTTCACCACACCACACAAGGAGAAACACAATGCACATGAAAAATATGACCGGCAACACCACCAACTGGGCTGCGGACCTTATCGAGGGCGATACCCAGCAAGGCCGGATCGTTTCGATTCAGCGCCCGGAGGGCCACCTGGTCCGCGCCAAAATTGGCGGCAAAACCCACGAAATGACCAGTGAAAAAGGACAGGCGTTCAACATGGACACCATTACCGACTGGGTACGGACGCTGCCAGCCCAGTAACCACAACTACCCCGGGGTTCAGGCCCCGGGGTTCACGCCTGCCCCCGTAGCAAGATGGGGGCGGGCATTATCGAGAGGATCGGATATGAAAGCAAAAGAGATCGCGGCCGCCTTTAACCGAAAATTCCCGGATTTTATCGAGCCGTTGACGGCGGAGAATTTTCTACTACAGGGGCCGGGGGAAGATGAAAACCTAGCGGAGGGCTGGGGGGTAGAAACCCCGTTCGCAGACACGCGGACATACCTCGACCATCACCGGCAAGTAGCCGGGCTACTGCGCGGGGTAGGGAGTATGGCCGGGGATATGGGCGGAGTAAGAATTTTCCCACCGGCGCGGATTCATTCCAAGATGGATCGGGAGCGCAAAGAATTGCTTGCGCGAGATTTAGATATCGAGCAGGTACGCACGGGGTTGCTGGCGGCACAGGAAGAAATTACGCGGGCGCAGGAGGTGGTGGACTCGCGGCGCGCGGAGTTCCACCAGCAGATTAGGGACGCAGTTACCGGAGGTATTACCAAGGCGGAAGTTATTCGGACTACCGGGCTTTCGCGCACTTACATTGACAGAATTGTGACTAACGCCACACCATAAAGTACCAACTCGAGTGTGCATTCACACCCTAGTACTGGTATCATAATAGGTACAGGCACGGAGCCGGAGGAAACAAAAGCCCACCTGAATCCACACCCAACCCAACACAAGGAGCAACACAATGCAGGACATCATCACCAGCAACCAGATCGAGAGCTACCAGCCCGGCGTCCACTTTTCCACCCCAGACGAGGCCCTGCGAATGGTTGAGCGCGACATTCTTCAAGAGTGGGAAGGCGATTACGACCTAGAACAGATTTATGACGAACTCGTAATTTTCGCTGGCTACCACGGCACCAACCCACAGTGGGCAATCTATGACGGCGAAGACTTTTGGGACATCGTAGAATCCTGCGACACCAACAACTAACCCGCCGGGCAACCCGACCACACACAAGGAGAAACACAATGGAAACCCTGGCAGCAACCACAACCCGCGACATCATCTTCAACCACTACACTGGGCAAAAAGCCTACCCCGCCGGAACCGTAGTGGAACTTATCACGGAAGAATTTGAAGAAAATGAAAATCACTTTTCCATCATTCCGCTAGAAGAAGACTGGCACAACGGGATCCGCCCGTTCGCTTATGTTTGCTTTGCAGATATCGAGCCAATCTAAACCCCCGCCCCGGGGCCTAGCGCCCCGGGGGGTAACCCCCAATCTGGAATTTTTCACCACCTCAACACAAGGAGTTTCACCATGCAGTACCAAATCAACACCGACACCATCACCGGAACCCAGGAAACCCCGGAGGGGAATTTCCCCTACGAATTCACCCTCACCCACTACGTAGACGGCCCCCTGCACATCATCACCCGGGGTAGCGAGCGCCTAGAGTGCACCCACCCCGGCGCAGCGTTCGACATCTACGGACAAGCCAAAGCCCGCGAATTCCACCACTACACGCTCAAAGAGCTTGCGAACCGCTGGGACCGCGTGGAGCTCGAAACCCAGCTGCAGGCGTTGCGTAACGTAATCGAAACCGGCGACATTACCGAAATTGAACTCTGCGGCGGCTTTTACAGCGAAACCAAAGACGAAGAACCCGACTCATTCGCACAGATTCACGCCCCCGGCCTATATTGGGACGATTTCGGAACCCTAGCAATCGCGGCCCTGGTTCACAACAACGGATTGCTCACCCCCGCCCATAGCGGAGTTGAGGTTTCCTGGGTTGCCGGTGAAGAAATCCTAGACGATGAAATCTTTGACGGCCTAGACATCCAGGACAACGAAGAAACCCTAGCGGAAATCATGGACATGGTGAAAAAGTACTGCACCGGCAAGTGGCCCATGAATATCCCTACCGAAATCCAAGAGGTTCTGGAAACCACCGGCGGGGACAAAGCCGCAAAACTTTACAGGGACGGCATAATGTGGGGCGATATTTCCATACAGGCTAACCGGGCATACGTTCAAGACACGGAACAGACCGTTCACGAACTGATTAGCCGGGACAAAATTTCAATGAGCCAAATCGAATCCTGGGTTTGCACCCTTTACGGGCCGGTCGGGACCACAACCAAGATTTAGCCCTAAAACGCGGAAAGCCCCGCCCTCCCACGACAAGGTGGGGGGCGGGGACTAGCCAGCCGGGTATTGCTTACGCTCCCATTCCGGGTAGGTAAGCATAGGCGGGGGTTTGAGCTTAATCCCCTCTTCAATGGCCCAGAATTCCAGGGCGCGCCAATATTCAGCGACATACAAGGAATAATCGTGGCTCCGGCGGTCTTTTTCGCGCAGTGAATCAAGTTCCGATTCCACGCGCGAATAATTTTCTTCCAGCCGCGCAATGCGCCGGGCGTTAGACTGTTCGTCTGCCTCCCGGGCGCGTTCCTTATGGCGCTGCAACGCCCGCGCCGCGCCACCCAAAAGACCGGCGTATTTAGCCGCCGCGTTAGACAGCGCTCCGGATATCGCCACTACGAAAAGTAGTAGGTAGGAAATGAACCCGGCTGGGGATTTCGGGTCAACAAATGTTTCTAGAATCGTTGCCGGTTCCATCAGCCTCCCGCCCGCGTATCACCGCTAAATGAATCGTAAGTGACCACGCAATCACGGCCCATAGTGCCGCCGTGGATAGGTACAGGGTGAAAAACCGCCAATCATCAACCACGCCGGTTAGAAAAACATCATCAAAAGCCAACACGGCAAAAGCCAGATACAGGGCCATTGCGAAGACCGCGCCGGAGCGGACAAGATGGGGGGCGCGGGCCATGATTCCGACTAGAACGACTAGCGAAATTGTGAGACAACACGCCCCCCATATTTTCACGGACCCGTTGCCGTTGACGGGGAAAGCAGAAATGACGGTCGCTGGATTCCCTAGCAGGTAATCCAAACCCCGCGAACCCAGCTGGATAGCCATAATGAAAATTACGGCGTGCAGGGCGCGCGACATGCCTAGCCCACCTGCCGGTGGCGGCCGCCGCCCACGAGGGACGCGGAGTCCGGCGCGCCCGCACCAGCGGACGCAATAGACGTGAGCACACTTACGGCCGTTGCAGTAGCCGCAATACCCAGGCCGGGCAACCAGTCAATTTCATAGATGGGGGTTCCCACCGCGATTACGGCAATGAGCGCCTGGGCGAAAGTCTTCACGGCGCGCTCGAGCGTATCGAGCCAAAAATTCTTAGTTCGCACTTATTTCACCTCCTCAAAAAGTTCAGTTAGTTTCACATCAATCAGCCGCAGGTACTGGTCCAGCGTGAATTCTTTGGACGTATCGACATAGGACGGATACACCGGCCCCGCGCTGCCCTTGTTGAACGTACCGGCGGCGATATCCGGGGATTTCCCCGGGAATCGGGACTCATACAGGCGCGTTACCTTGTAATCAATGTGGCGCAGGTACTCCGAGAATCGGAGTTCCCGCCCATCAACGTAAGACGGGTACTTAGTACCCGGGGCCGGGGCCTCGAGTTCAGGCGCGGGCGAGGGAGCGGCGGGCGCGGGCGCAGCAAGCAATTTCTTCGCACCAGCAATGACCACATCCCACGGGAAATTAGCGCCCGGGTCAGTATGGTCAGATTCACGCCAAGCCAGGGACACGTCCCAGTGGCCAGCAACACCGGACTTGCGGGCGCGCAAATCCGCCGGGGTGAGCTTAACCAGCTCAATCCCGTATTCGCGCGAATACGCGGCCATGATTTCCGACAACTTGCCCAGCTGCTTAGGGCGGGCAAGCCATTGTTCCCGGGTGAACGCCGCGCGCCCAGCAAGGCACACATGCCAGCCGGTACGATTCCCGGTGAACATCGCAGCCCACGGAATATAAGGGTCATCATTTTCACGGGCCGTCACACCATCACGGTCAATCACCACATGATACGAACCTCCCGCCGCCGGGGACAGCTGGTAACGCGCCATGGCAGCCGCGTCCAAATCCCGCCCCTCGAACGTATGCACGTACAAGACGTTACGCCCGGCCGGAGCCAGCCCATCATCATTAGCGGTCAGGATATCCATATCCGCAACAAAAGCATTAGTCATAACAATTCCTTTTCTTAGAGTTCGACTCGCGTGTATTCGGCATTATCGCCAGGAACGGAGAAATCCAGCTTGAGCTTGTGTTCAAACGGCTGACCGGCCAGGTCTTTGCCCTCAAAAGTGAGGATATAAGCCTTAGTTAAATCCCACTTAAATTCATGGAACGAAATCAGAATCGCGTCAGGATAATAGTGTTCCCACTTGGATAGCGACAGCTGAACTTTCTTCCGGGGCGTATCTTCCCCCTCGATAGTGGCGTAGCAATCGAGCACACCATCAAGCGGAGACACAGACTGATATAACGCCGTTCTGCGCTTTTTCGTAGTTTCGCCTAGACGGCCATTGGTACCGGCGTTAGAAAATTCGGAAACATCAGGCAGGCCCATAATCCCACCGTGGGTTAGTGCGATTCCGCCACGAATACCGTCAAACCAATCTTTAGGCGGGTTAGCTTTAGTGACAGACACATCAGCAATAGGGGCTTCCAGCTCGCCATAAAATGCGGGATCGCGTTCCAACAAAAGCAGATTGGTAGCCACATATTCGACAACGGCAGCCATACCGCGCGCCAATTGAGCGGGCGAATGGTCCCCGCCACCCTTGTTGTGCCAAGGAATGTGGCAGAACACCGCCGGAATTTTCTTTAGCTGTTCATCGGTGTACATAGCATGAACCAGGGCGTTGCACAGGTAGTCACCCGGATCGGTGGAAACATCAGCAACGATTTCGCTATTTTCGTTTACGTAAGCGGACACTCCGAGAACATCTAGATCAGATTCACAACACACATGGCTATCCGCCGCAGAGTTCAGCAAACCACTTTTCCGCCTGCCATCCATGCCCGCCTGCCCGCCTGCATAATTCCACCCGAATTGTTCCACGCGCATACCGGGAATTCCACTAGACAGCCCGAACGACACAATCGCGTCCGCCCCAACTTCTTTCGCCAACTCACTAGCTTTCTTGTAACCCCCATCTCCCCCCCAAACAACAGGCAAGGGCTTTGTGATGATTTGAGCCGGGCCGTAGTTATACGGCAGGTGTCGAGCCAGTTCCCAACTCGGGTTAGATAGAGACCCCTGGAACCCTAAAAAGCCAGTTACTAGAATTTTCATGCCGCACCCTCAATCTCGCTATAAATTTCATCAATTTTGGCTTTCGCATCACCCGCGATAGCACCACTCGCGGACACGATTCCCACCTTATTCGGGAACCCGTCCCACACATCACGAATTACGGTGCGTCCGGTAATCTTCGATACCGGCTCCGCGAGATAAAGATCGTTTCGCTTATCTTCCGGCAAACTTTTCGCTTTTGCCCGCACGTATTCAATTACGGGCACAAGCTCAATTTTGGTAGCCGCAAGATCGGACAATTTTGCCAGTGGATTAGTATCCGGGACGCTGGCAAAAGAGTAGCTCCGGGAGGACGTTTCAGGTTCCGGCTCTTCCCATGGACCGTAATCAGCCCACGGGTCTTTCTCCGGCGCAGCCGCAGGCGGGTCTTCCACAGGCGGGTCTTGCTTAGGTTGACTTTCCAGCTCTTCCACCCGCGCCACCAAGGAATCAATCCGCGCCACCAAATCATCAACCGTAGTGTTGTCGGCTTTACCGTTCAGCTCGCGCCGCATAGCCCCTACCCGCTCGGTTAGAGGGCCGTATTCTTCCTGCACCTCCCTGAGTCCGCGTTCATATGCGATAAGCCGGGAAGAATGTTCTTCCACCTGCTCCACCAGGTCGCTAGGCACAGCCGGGGCCGGGGGCGGGGTGGCCGCCGCATTATCAACTAGGCGTTTAGCTTGCTCCACGAGCGCAGCAACACGTGAGACTACCGGCTCTTCGTAATCGTAACGCCCGGCCAGCAATTCGCGTAGCGTGATTTCTTCCTGGTCAGGAACAACAACTTCAAACCGGCGAGTGATGGGTAGCCCACTATCGAAAAATTGAACCAGCAACCGGCCCGGCACCACATTCTCCACCCGTAGCGGGCTAGTACTATCAGGCCGGTACAACGACAAGCGCTGGCGGCGCGGAATGACCACACCCACCCCGCCGTCACGCGCAGCAGGGGCAACAAATTCCACCGAATCACCCTGCTGCAATTCATGCCGGAAATCAAAAGCCCTAATCACAATGGTAGTCATTTTAGACCACCCTCAAAAATATTCATCAAAAATTCTTCCTTTCTAGGAAATAGGAGTTGCAGAAATAGAAACAGTGGCATGAACACCCCGGGCACGCGCGGCACTAGAAATAAAAATCGTTGCCGCCGGATTAGTGACCGTTAGGCGAGTAGATCCACTAAAAGTAAGCGCGGCCTCGCCCAACGAAAGAATTTTCTTCCGGCTTGCGTACCGCCCGTCATGGCAGAAATAAACATCAGCCGTGGCCCCGTTATAGGCCACTGTGATATCCACCGCCCCAGTAGGCAACGGCAAATACTTCCCGCCGGACGCGGCAATTTTCGCCCCGCCAACAGCTTTCTTCCGCGCAACCAACATAAACCCGCCCTGCGCGGTGGGATTGAGCACATACATCGCGCCGGAAAGCGCGCCGGGCGCGGACGGAACAGACACACATTCCACCAATGAGCGGAAAATCTTCGTAGTACCAGTGACCACAGAATGCCCCGCGTAGTACACCTCAAATTGCGAATCGTTATCGGCACTAGTGAACACCAAGGACGCGCCGAAGATGTAATCATGCTTTTCAGTAGAGCGACACACTAGCGGGAGAGTGGAATTTTCCCAGTAGATACCATCATCACTGCGACACAAATAGATATCGCCCAGGCGGTCACCGGACAAAATTCCATCTTGCACAACCGCCCACCACGTATCCCCAACTTTTCGCACTTCCGCGCTGCGCCACGTCTTACCCGGGGAATTCCCCGGGCTAATCACGCACACCTGCTCCGCGCCCATACCCCCATCACGCAACGGCGCGCGGTAGCACAGGTTGCCCGCATTGATGTAATAAATCCGAGGGTTACCATTAGAAACAAGGACCTGGTGCGGAGAGCTAATTTTATCCGAGGTAGTAAGAACATCACGGCGGCCACGGGACGGAATTTCGTCCGTATACACCTTGTTGTTTCCCCTGGAATTTACCGCCCGCCAAAAAATACGGGTATCATCCAGCGACACATCAACGGCCTTAAAGCCCGACTCCGAGGACACAACCGGATTCCGCGTTCCAGGCGGAACTACCCAGTCCTCGCCGTTAACGGACGCTAAAAGATGGGGTTCCGTATTTTGATCCTTGTAGTACGTTTCCGGAATCACCACCATTCGATAGTGATACCCATCCCTCTGATGGGGTTCAAAATGAACCGAGGGGGAGGATTGGCCCACAGACGGCTGGACCGGAAGAACCAGCTCCTGGCCCCAACTTCCTACCCACGCGTGGAGGGGTTTAGGCCCCGGGGCGCGGGAACCAATCGCCCGGCGCACCGCAATATTACGCTCCCACGCAGACAAGCGTTCCAACTTCCGGCGGGACAATTCCGGATCCGGCCACACTTGCACCCAATCGCTCCACTCGCCGCCGGTCTTCCACCGCCACACCACGAAAAACGGGGTTTCTTCCCCCCGCGCCCGTGATGTCCAACGCTGAAAAATTTCATCACCCGCAGCAGGCAAAACTTCCAACACACCCGGGAACAGCACCCCATCTTTAGACGGCGTGTTATGCAAAGATTCCGCGACCTCGCGGGTTTCCGCCGGGTAAAACCCCGGCTCCAACACCTCGTTGAGGTCCGTATCTTTAGGCAGCGCCGGGCGATTCCACCGAAATTCCGGCACCAACTTTTTCACAGCCGCCAAAGCACGATCATCAACGCTGCGGGACAGGCTTAAATAATCAGCCATACCAGGAACGCCCGTAGCGTTGACAACGGCCTCGATTAAAGACTTCATGCCCTCCGCCGCGACCATAGGAATGGAATCTGACCAACCCCGGCCCTCGATATGCAACCAGGCAAACCCCGGCTCCAACCGGCGAATAGTGATACTGCCAGTTCGTTTATCAAATTGCACCTCCGCCGGGGAGGATGTAACTACAGTTTCTTCCCCGGCAACCCGGTGGGTAGGGGCCTTGACGGCAACATTAGATATTGTTTCCGGCGGCTTGCTTGTGACATCAATAATTTTTCCGGTAAGGATCATTCGGCAAATTCCATTTCCTTAGTAGTGGTATTCAACAGCGCCCACCCTGGGCGCAGCTTGGGTTTATCGCCCTCCCCGTTCCACCACAGTATGAGCGGCAGGGCGCGTAATTCAGCGACTTCATTAGCCACCTCCACCGAAACGGAGTTCGCAGAACCGGCGCGGGAATCAATTTGAGCAATCGCGCTGCCCGCAATTTCGCCAGTACTTTCAAACCCGCCCAGGGAATCGCGCGCCTGCCCGGCGGCGGAGGTATCCGGCGGAACGTATTGCGCCCCGGCGCGCAGTGGCCTAATTCCCATCAGGCACACCCCCCTCGGCGGCGCGGATTGTCTTAGCGGCTTGCGCGCGGCGCGCGGCAACAATGACGGCCTCGAGTTCATCATCAGAAAGTTCATCCAGCCGGGCGGTATCAGGCACGGGTTCAACTTCCGGCACAAAACGGGGAGTTTCAACCGGAATCCACTTACCTGCGGAATCCGGGCCGCCGGGGCCGCCCATCGGGTCCCACTTCACAGTAGGAAATACCGTCACAGTGACGGAATACAGGCCAGGGTCAGTAAAGGCCCCAACCAACCTACCGGTGGACTTTTCCAGCCGAATACCCGGCGGCAACGCCCCGGACGTGATACTCACAGCCGCGCGGTCCCCGCCGGGAACAAGCACATCCACATCATCACCTACCGCCGCAACAATCCGCTCCCCCGGATCCAGCGGGTAGGACACAGCCCAATCAAATCTGGTGATTTCCGGCTCTTCCGGCGGGTTGAATCGACAGCCTAAGTTATCGAACAGGTGCCGGGCCAGGGAATCAAGAACATCACTATCCAGGCCGAAACCCAGCAGCGTCCAGGCCAGGGGGTGAACCCCCTCCGGCATATCGTACGGATAAAATTTCACAGGCACACGGCCCCCTCTTCTAGCTAGAAATTGTGGTAGTAAGCCGCGCGAAAATTGCCCGCACGGCCTCCTGATTGATTGCAAACATCGCGTCCAAATCAGCAATGGAAGAACGATCACCAATCGAAAGCTGGGTACGCAGCTTGCCACCAGGTTCAAGAACCCACGTCAAGCCAGAGATATACCCCGCCCAAATACGGCCCCAGGCAGCAACACCAACAGTATCCCCCAACGTGAAATCACGCCCGGGCACATACGGGTAAGGATCGTCCACCGCGAGCTCCAGCGACAACCCGCCGCCGGTTTCTTCCTTAGCTTTCCAAGCCTTTTGCAACCCCTCCATGGAATTGGCCTCGCCTTGCTTAGCGATAGCAAGATACCGCGACCGGCCGTGCCAAGCTTTCCTATTTTCTTCCGAATATTCCGAAAGATTTAGGAACCTATCAGCAGAGAGATCAGCGACCGCGTCCGCCCCGGCCATAACCGCCGCAGCAAGACCCGGCCCAACAATCGGAATCGCGCCCAACAGGCCAGCGAACGCAACCTTGATACCAGTTTTCACCGCAGTATTGACAATCTTGGGCGACCGCCCGCCCACCAGGAAACGCCAATCCGTTGATTTCGTAATAACCATTTTCGGACCCTCGTCCACATCAAAAACCACCCACGGCGGGCGACCACCACGGTCCGGAATATCAACATCAGCAAAATCAAGGGAAGACGTGAACAAATCTGGGGAAATCGAGCGCCGCAGAGAGCGCACACCCTGCCCTACCGTAGTGACAGCCCCGGACACCCCGGCGCGCGGCATGAAAGAAATAATCGCAGTAGGGGCCGACAAAGCCGCATACCCCAACATCGGTTGATTATCTCCCGGCAACCACAAATCAACCACCGGCAACAACCCCGCCGCGTCCCAGGTGGGTTTCAGCAAATCCCACGCATTATCCCACCGCGCCTCCACTACGCAATGTTCACTAGGCAAGCCGGAGGGCACGGGCGAACAAATAATTGGATTCATATTCGCACGAAACGGCCGCCACCGCGCCTTATCGGAATAATCATCAGTCATTGTCCAAGAACCGAGTTTTCCATCAAAAGCCTGGTGCAGCATAGACGGCTGCTGGTAGCCCAACAGATTACGCCCAATGAGCTTGCGCGACACTTCTTCCGCAGACCCGGACTGCACGTCCGAAAATTGCAGCTGCGCAAACCACGAATGATTAGACGGATCAGCCCACAGCGGAATGTGTTTCAGGTGCTCGATCATATCCACGCCGGTAATGGTGACAACCCGGGGCATATCCCCGGAACCGCCCTCCGGCTCCACAGTGACCACGCGGTACACCGAACGCTGAGACGGTTCACCCGCGCGCCCCCGGACTTCAAAAATTATATGCGCCGCAGAATTGAACAGGCGCTGAATATCACCGCCCCATTCGAGGTCAGTTAATTCACCGCCCAGGAAATACACCGCCGCCGGGTTAGGCACCCCGGGCGAGATTTCCCCCGGGATTGTCAGCGACATGGAACCAGTATCCGCAAAAACCTGGGGAAAATGACCGCCCAGGTGCGAATCAATCGGCATAACCGGCTCCCAATTCCTATCCAAAATTCCCAGGAAATAACCGCCGTCATCTATCGACTGCCAGCGCTGCGAATGATACGTGACCCAATCAACAGCCATACACACCTACTTCCACGGGCTAAAGTGACGATTTTCAACAAGCAATTCCAGGCCCGGGCTAAGCTCCCACCGCACCCTCTCGTGGAGGGCAAGACTAACCCCCTGGATATATCCACGCAGGCCAGCCCACACCCCGGGCACAGTGACCCCATCAGATACGCGCGTCACATGCCCAGACATACCACGATCGAGGTCAATAAAAAACGGGCCGCCTTGCACACCCGGCAACGACACGCGGCGACCATCAGGAAACCGCACAGTTCCCGCCCGGCCGGTCCATTGCAAGCGACAACGCGGAACCGCGTCCCCGCGCGGCACAACAACAAAATTCCCGGAGTACCGCTCCACCGGGGAGAACCAACACCCAGACAACGAACGCCAAGAAATCGAATCCTTGACATACCGAGATAGACGCGGCTCCCTATCCGGCGCAGCCGGAACGGAATCCAGCACAGCCGGAGTCCACACCCCCAACCCAGCGCGGTTTACCACATCAAGAACAATAGGGCGGTAAGGCGCGCCGGGCTTAGGTGGGAGAGTTGACAACCACGCGGAACGCCAATCCCGAAAATTTTCAGCCGCCGCGTGTTCGTTAGACCACGCAACAACTTCCAAAGAACCGGTCATATCCGCAAATTTCACATGCCCGGCTTGCACCAAGCCAAGGCCCCAGGGCTGCTCCGTAGTAGCAATATCCGGCTCCGACACGCCACCACGAAACCCGCCCTCGAGCAGGACAACGCGCTGAGTATCTTCCCCGCCGGGCTCATGCCCAGCAATTACGAACCGGTCCCCATTTTTCGGAGTGCAGGAAATGCGATAGCCCACGGAATCCGCAGGCAAAGCGCCGGGAAAATCAGACACTAAAACGCACCTCCCCTAGTTCGTACAGCGGCCGGTTTTTCACGGCCGCGTTCCAGCTTGACTACACGGCCCTCGACCTCGGCTAGGTCACCGACACGCACAAAATCATCATCGCTAGACGCGTAAATGATTACTTCCCCGCCGGGCGCGGCAGCAGAATCGCTGGCACTAACCGCCGGGGAAGATTGAGCGGCCACAGTTGCCGGCACGGCCACGGGGGAAGAAACCGGCAAACCAGCCGCAGCAGCAGCGTCCCCCGGCGTATCCACCGGCGCGGGGCCGTATTGCAGTTCGTTCGCAATCATGCCCCAATCTGCGAAATTCGCCACAGCCATACCCAAATCCAACAGGCCACCAAGACCCACTAAACCAAGGCCCGCGTCCGCCTGCCCTAGCGCCCACGATTCCGACTCACTACGCAACCCGGGCAGTTGTTCGGAGAATTCCCCGGCCGCAGCAGCGCCAAATTTATCCGCCGCGTCAATCCACGCGCCGGGAATATCCGCCGCCGTAGCCATACCACGAACCAGCGCAGGCAACTGGTTCACGAACTTCACGAAACCAACAGTGGTATCAGGATCCAGCATGTACTCCGGGCGGCCAGATTGATTGGTAACAATCTGGCCGTGGCCAACCATTCCGCCGGTATCACGCAGACCGATACCGGATAACGCCGCGTCCCACACCTTGCCAGCAACATCAGTAACCAAATCCTTAGCGCCGGAAACAGCGGAATAGACTGTGGCGAGCTTGTCACCAATCTTGCCCACGGATTCAGAAACCAGGCCGGTAAGCCCGTCCCGGCCGCGCTCATACACGCCGCGCGGGACACCTTGCCATTCTGGGGGCGGAGACGGCAACCGATCCACAATAGGATTCATTACGCGATCAATGACCCCGCCCAGTTTCTTAGCGATAACGCCCTCCATCACCTCGGGCGATACGCCGCCGCCACCACCGGACACGAAAGCGCCGTCCGCACCAATAGGCAAGTGGTAGCGAGTACGGAAATATGAACCATCAGCACCAGCAGCAGCGCCGCCGCCGTATTTCACCATTGACGGGTGAGCGCCACCGGCCTCGACATTGACGGAGCCAAACCGGCCAGCCGGGCCAAGCGTTCCAGCAGTGTGACCACCAGCAGCACCACCATTAGTAACACCGATGGAAAAGCCCGGGCCAAGACCAGCAACAAACCCCTGCGGGCCGGTGGGAAATTGCTTGTTCCCGCCGCCATTGAACGCCATTGTCGCCCACTTGCGGCGACCATCACCACCCTGGATAACATCAGCAATACCGGACATGAAACCAGAACAGTCCGTACCGCCACCGCCCTCGGCGGAACCGCCCAGAACATACGGCCGCCCGTGCCGGGATTTCGCCCATTCATGCGCGCGCATGAGCTGGCCCTCCCACAAGGGCCGGATTTCCCCGCCCTTAGCGTATTTCGGAAACAGCTCCGGCGCAGCGCCCAAAAGGTCACCGGCGCGGTTATCGACATTGGACGGCAACAAGGCCAGCTTTTGACCATCGAAAGTAAAGCCGCGACCAGATTCCACAGCCTCGCGCAGCGCATACACCGCGCCGTGGCCACCAAGACGGCGCACCTCGGCGGCGGTTAACATGTGCTCCCCGTTCGATCCCCACATCAGGACATCATCAGATGTTCCCGTACCAGGGCCGGAAATCCGGCCGCCGGTAGCGTGTTCTGGGATACCAGACAACGGGTTACCCTTATCCAGGCCGGGGAGGATACCGGCAATTGTGTTCCAGGCCCGCAAAATACCAGAGTTGTAAACCGTGTTAATCATAAAATTAATTGGTTTAGCCAGAATAGACCGCAGCCCATTCCAGACAACCCGGATACCATCAACTACAGACCCAAAGAAATCACCCATTGCCTGCAGGCCGCGTTTAACGCCGCCAAAAACAGTATCCACAATAAAAGCCCGGCCTGCATCCATAGCCAGCCGCAGAACTTCCCACTTATCGACAATCCACCCAATGACCGGGGAGAAATATTTTTCCCACAGGGCAGTAATACCGCCGGAGAGCGCCGGGAACAACACGCCGGTAATCCACTCGATATTCTTCCGGACGCGATCGGTATACCAATCCCACTTATCCACAATCCACCCAATGACGGGAGAAATATAATTCTCCCACAGGGCCTTAAACGCATTGCCGATAGCGGACAGCGCCGGGGAAATGTATTTCTCCCAGCCCGCCTGAATCGCAGCGGTGAAAATATCCCACCCCTTACGAACAACAGCAAACCCGACAACCAGCTTTTTCTTCACCCAATCCCAGGCCGCGCCAAGCGAATCAGTAAATTTTGCCCACAGTTCCTGGCCCAACTCGGTTTGAGTGAAAAAATACACCAGCCCGGCCACCAGTGCCGCAATAGCCGTAACCGCGAGCAAAACGGGGTTTGCGTTCATCACCAGGTTAAAAGCGACCTGCAAACCGGTAGCGATTTTCACAGCAGTTTGCCAAGCCTTGATAGCGCCGGTCCACAAAGCCCACGCCCCCGCCGCCGCACCAATAGCCGCAGCAAAAGGCCCAACCCACGCCTCGTTACGCTGAACCCAATCCCCGAAATCTTGCAAAGCAGGAATCACGCGATCATTGACCACATCCCAGAGTTTCATAAACCCCTCGCCCGCCAAATCCGTAACCGTACCTTTAAGCAAATCAAGGCGGCCCTGCAGACTATTGGCAATATTATCCGCCACCTGCTGGGAGGAACCGGCAAAATCAGCCATGGCACCATCAGCGCCAGACAGGCTTTCTAAGAATTGGGGAATCTGGTCCACCGACAAATCTTCCAGCGGAGTACCAAAAAGCGCAATCGCAGTATTGGCGCGCTCCGCCGGATCTTCAATGCCCAAAATTCCATCAGCGACCTGCTGCAGCGCGTCCCGCGCACCATCACCACCGGTAGCAATTTTGTTCGACATTTCTTCCGCGTTCAGCCCCACGGCCTCATAGGCGGCCACGGAATTTTTAGACATATCCGAACCACGGATCGTAAATTCTTTCAGCGCGTCACCGGTCTTATCCAGCGCCCACTTACCTTTACCAGCAGCAGACACCAGCAGGCCAAAAGCCTCTTCTCCATCGAAACCCAGCGCCCGGAAATTGGTGCCGTATTCGTTGATAATTTCAGGCAATTCATCACGCATTTGTGCCGGGACACGCTGCATAGCAGCGGTCATTAAATCCGCCGCGTTTTCCACATCAGTAGCAAGACCATTCGTAATCAGCTGCCCGGCAGTTTGAGCGGCCTCGGCAATATCGACATCAAAAGTCCTAGAAAAGCCAATGAAATTATCCGCCAATTCCGCCGCAGAATCCGCCCCGGCCGCCCCTAAATCATCAAACTGAGATTCAAGCGCGCCCACGGCTTGCGCCGCCTCTTCAGCGGAGGACGCAACGCCCGAACGCATAACGGAAGAAACACCCTCCGCCAAAATTTCCGCGTCCGCGCCCACATACCCAAGCTGGTTCCGAACGCGGGACAGTTGCCCGGCCATATCCGCGCCCAAAGTGAAACCACCTGCAACCGCAGATATTCCCGCGAAAGCGCCAACGAACTGGGCGACCTTGCCCGCCGCGCCGTCCAGTGATTCAGTAGACCGCGCTAAATCTTCCACATCCCCGGCAACGCTTTTAGAGGTCCGGCCAAATTTTGACACATCACCCTCGGCCAAATCCATGGCGTCACCAAGATCATCAGTAGCCAATTTCAAATCAGACTGCGCGCGCGCCAACTTTTCATCAGCCCGCCGCGCCGCCTTAGCAGCCTGTTCTTCGTCACGAACAGCTTTATTCAGCCCCGCCGTGGCCCTAGCTAAATCGGACGCTTTCGCGTTTTCATCATCCAAGACCTCGGCCAGCTTGGCTTGCGCAACCCGCGTTTTATCCGCCGCGTTAGCCGCCCGGTTATGAGCACGTTCCTGCGCAGAACTAGCAGATTCAACCGCCTTTTTCGCGCGTTCCGCGCCCTTTTCCACGCCCGCGCCGAAATTCTTCCCCGCCGCCTTACCTGCGGTTTTCGACTGCTTAGCCGTTTCTTTGAAGAAACCATCAAAAGACGGCAAGACGGGGATGTAAGAAACATCACCTGCGGACATGGAAACCTCCTAGGGTTAAGCCCCGCTAGGCGGGGCGAAAGACATCAAATAAGCAGCAGCAGCGGCGCGGTCAGAATCTTCCACGCGCCCGTAGCGCGAGGAATCATTTTTTTCTTCCCACGGAGTAGCGGGCCATTCGAAACGGTCATTCTTCACTTTCAGATACCCGCGCCAAAAGCTAGACGCGCGATAGAGCTCACCCGCACTACCCCACAAAATCGAATGCAGAGTAGTCCAGGTATGGCCCCCGTTTTTCGCCCGGTGGAGCGCGGACCCCTCCGGCAACCCATCAATAAGGACTTGCAGCCGCCGGGTAGTGATTTCCCCCCGGTGCCAATCGCCTACCGGATCGCCGCCGTATTCAGCGCTTAGCGCCGCCTCGCACGCTGCCGGGTAGTAGCAGAGGTCCGCCGGGTAGGGTTTTCCGCCACATCCTTTTGGATAGACTCAAGCGCCCAGTTGAGCAGGGTAACTGGATCGACCCCGGCCTTATCGCAGGCGGCGCTAAAATCTTCCGCCTGCTCGCCCAAAATCATGGAACAGAATTCAGCGCGGAAATCAGCAAAAGAAAGCAGCTCGTCCTTGTAATCCTGATTCAGGGCGGAAAAATCATCATTCCATTCAGCGGACTGCAGGCCGGGCGCGGCCACTTCCCAATCTTTCCCAAAGCCGGGGAATGTAACAGTTTTTCCATCAGCGCCCAACGCGTCCCGGCGCTGCGCGATTAAATCTTCGAAAGAACCGAGGTCCCTAATTTTCTTGGTCATGGTGATTTCCTTTCAGAAAATGGTGGGGGTTTACAGGAGTAGGGACGCGCGTAAACCACCACGAAAAACCGCGCGCCCCATCATTCTTTATTCTTCGGTTACCGGAGTGGACCAGTCGCCCAGGTCAAAAGTTTCACCGCCGGAACCAAGCGCGGTACCGGCCTTGCCTGGTTTCCAGCCCTCTTTGAACCGGCGCATGATCGAGTACCCTAGCTTGGAATCAAGGTTTGCCTTGACGGTTAGCGGGTAGCCGGTCAAATCGCCCTTTTGGTAGGTAACGTCAGAGGATTCAGACACGGACGCGGCGGGCAGAATGAAACGGCGGTGTTTCACGCCGTCCAAAATATCTATACCCAGGCGGAACCGGAAATCCTTGGGCAGCGCTCCGCCCTGGGAAAATTCCGCAAACTCCCCGGTTTCATCCCAGCGCATGTCACTTTCAGCCACACCATAGCGCAGCGCAGTAGCAAGACCGCCAACCGTCCACAGGGTGAAAGAGAACGTGAACTCCTGGGAGGTAGTGGCCTCACGCACCGGAGAATTGGTTTGCCACGGGGTAAAAGATTCATTTTCCGTAGAGGTGGATTCAGTAATCCCCTCGTCAGAAATCCAGCCCACCGGCACGAACGGCGCGGCGTAGTTATCCATGCCCTCCGGGATATCAGCGGACAGTGGCGCGTACGTTACCGCGCCGGTAACACCCAAATATGTTAGCAACTCATTATAATTGGGTTGCTGCAAATCGACTTCAAAAGCCATAGTAGATCCTTTCAGGATTGATTAAAAAGCAGGAACCGCTATTTCAGCGGTCATGCCGATACGCGCATAATCAGCACTACGCGTAACCGGCAACATTTCCGGCCGGGACACATCCCAACAATGAGACACCCCGGCGCGGAAAGAATTAGTGTGGCGGCGCACGATTTCAGCCAGGGCCATACCCCGCCCGGCCTGCCACATGGATTCAGGAACGTAGAGGTCAATATCAATGCCGACCACATCCACGCCCAAACCCTGGGTTGCAGGCAAGCGGCGCGCAGGCCCCGCAGATTGCAGGTGAACCGCCGGTAGTTTCGTAAACCGCGCGTCATGCGGAAGATTCACATACACAGATTCAATCCCCGGGCATTTTGCAAGATGGGGGGCTAGGGCGGCATAAATATCCATCATTGCCCCCTTGCTGCGCGCCTAAGCGCGTTAATCCTAGGAACTTCTTCCGTACCGCGTTCTTCCGCAGGGCTATCAGAAACCACGTCCGCATAAGCACGGCCCGAGGGGCGGATACCCGTACGAACCGAGTAATTGGCCTTGCCACCATTCGCCCGGGAAATTGCCGTAGCCCGCGCCGCAATACGCCGCGCGCGCTTTTCCAGCACCTCTTGTAGCCGCCGATTTTTATTGGCGACTTTCCACAGATCAGGTTGCCTACCCACCGACAACCTCCACAACGGCCTCGAGGTGGTGAACAACACCGGGTTTCCAAGGGTCTGGCCACCGCGCCGGATTACCCACAACTTTCAGCTCCATAACCCCGCCTACACGGACCACGGAATCAGAATCGAGGTCCGGAATATCCGTACCCGGCGGGGTAATCAAAACCATTTTCGTAACAACCTGCGGGTGAACTTCGTTACCCTCCGTGGAATCGAGTTGTTGCACCGACACGCTAAACGGCACAACTTTCCAGTCCGGGGTGGACCAATCCACCACAGGCTCCGAAGAATACGGGGAATCAACCAGGCGCGGAATCTTGAGTTCCAGCGGTTGATTAAAAATGAGTTCGGTCATGGGCGCGGCCCCAGCCGGTAGGTATCTAAAATTCGCCACTCCGTAGATTGTGGCGTAGCCGTACCCGGCGCACCAACCGAAATACGGCCCACCGCGTACGAAGACTGCGGCTGCTCGGAACGGCCAGCAATGGCCAGCGCAACACCAACAATATCCGCCGGATTATCAAACCCGTGGCGGATAACCGCCTCCACGACACGCGGAACCCCATCACGGCGCGGGGCAAGACCGGGCACATAAACCACCCCGTCCTCGTCCCACACCAAATCTTCTACAGGGCGGGGCGCACCATCAATCGACAATGATTCAATTTCCAGCAGCCGCTTAGTAGGCAACAGTACCGCTGGATCGCCGGGAACCAGCTCCCGAATGGTGTCCACCCGGGGCGGCCAAATATGCCACCCGGCTAGACGGCGGAGAGTATGCACCGCCCTATCAATCGCAGATTGAGACGGGCCACTAGCCCCCGCGACCAAACCATGATCCGGGGCCACCGGAACCACGGCCGGAGTTACATCACTATCCATCAGGGCACCCCCCTTGTAGAAAATTTTGGGTTATTTTTCAGCCGGTTTCTTCACCGACCGGCGGCGCGGCGCGGCCTTTTTCACCGCCGGGGCCTTAGTTTCCACCACGCCCGGCTTAACTTCACGCGCGTCCGGATACCGACTAAGCGCCGTTTCCGGATCTAGCATGAGATTGGTTTCAAGACCACTGGCCAGCCGTACCCGAAACGGTTTCAGCACGGCCATGGATTACGCCCCCGTGTTGATAGAGCCGGTCACGAACGCAGCAGGACGCGGCACCATCAGGCCCAGGCGCTCTTCCGCGCGGAGGGTAACCAAGTTCTTCTCGAAATCATCCACGTTGGAATCACGCGCGTCCACGCGGATACCGCCCTTGCGCAGGACAGTAGCGCCCTGGCGGAATGTGATGTGTCAGAGCTTTGCTCACACACGATGTCATAGCTCTGCTCACGAACAGTGTCACAACCTTGCTCACGATTCAGGGGCACGATTTCGG
>NZ_VXKJ01000043.1 GCF_008693075.1 Corynebacterium phocae
CCGGTACCTAAAATCCTTCCAGATCCGTGAGCAGAGCTATGACATCGTGTGTGAGCAAAGCTATGACATTGTTCGTTAGCAAGGATATGACATTACACAGCGCCCTGGCGGAAAGCACCAAGCAAATAGGTACCCTTTTTCACCGCGCGGGTTTCAATGGTTTGCAAACCCCATACCGGAGGATTGACCTTGATTTCACCATTGCCGTACTGGCCCTGGAACGGCCCACCAGCAAAGTACTGGCTGTTGCCGTCCTTCTTCTTGCGCAATTCACGGTAATCCGCAGGATTGAGCAAAAGAGCGTCAGCCTCAAGCGGAGTAGCGTCCGGAATCAGGGATTGAGCGTCAAGCAACCCATCAAACGGATCGCCGTCAATATCAAAATTCTGAATACCCTCACGGTTGAGCAGACCACGCAAGTTAGCTCCCGCGCCGTCACCATTGAGCAGCTGGTCTTCTTCCGCTACGGACAGATCATAAATCAGCTGCTGATTAATCCAATCCGCGATGAAAGCATAATCAGCCAGCATTTCATCAGTGATTTTGGACAGCACAGCGAGCTTGGATACGCCCTCGGTAACCAGCTCGAAAGGGTTGTAGCGCACGTATGGTTTCACCGCGCCCTCGGCCACGGTAGTGACCCCGCCCTCGGCAATACGCTCCGGATTTTCCACCAGGTAAGAAATCAGCGCGCCAGACAAGGACGCGGAACCCATCAGGTCAGCAGCAACAAGGCGGTTGCGGCGCTGGTTGACGATTCCACGGGAGTAGGTAGTTCCGTAGCCAGTAACAACAGGCTGGCCTACCCCGGTAGTGGCGTGAGCGTCATTGGCAGCCTTAAATTCCGGAGTCTGGTAATTAATGCGGCCAGTATTGCGGAAAGACTTCAACGCAGCGTCCGCTTTTTTTACAAAAAATTCACCCGGAGTAGCAGACTTTTCCGCCACATCACCCGGCGCGGAATCATCAGCAGCGGAACGCGCGTCAGAAATAGACGCAATCAACTTCTGGCTTTCACGCGCAGCCTTAATTTCCTGATCGTAGGAATTCACTTCTTCCGCATAGCCTTTTGCCTTAGCGAGGTCCTCGGCGGACATGCCGTCCGGATTGGACTTCACAAGCGCGTTCAGGTTGGCAGCTGCGGTTTCACGCGCCGCTTTAAGTTCATTCAGGTTCATTACAGGCCCCTTTCAAGAGCAGTAGTTCAGCACGTGCCAGGCGGGCGCGCGCTAAGGATTTTTCTTTTTCCACTGATTTTTCAGCAGAAACAGCACGCCCGCCGGGCGCACTTAGTTCATCGGCAGCTTTAGCAAATAGCAACGCTAAAGCCCCCCGGTCAGAATCGGAAAAATTATCGGCTTGCTTCACAGCAGTCGACACCAATTCAGCCGCAGACTTCACGGCCAAAATTTCAGATTCCTCATTGGCGGGAATCCCCACCACAGACACCTCGATAAGTTTCAGACGCGTAAGTTCACGTACCTGTTCCCCATCGACTTCCCCCAGCTTGCTATCAAGAGTCCGATAAGCGAACGACATCTTTTTCAGCCGCTTATCCTTTATCAGCCGGTGAACCTGCGCCGCTTTAGGATTATCCAAATCCAGGCGCGCAGTAATCCGCAAACCTTTTTCATCTTCCACGGCCTCGGATACCGCCCCGATATTGGAGAATGGATCCGAAAAATCATGCCCGTAAAGCAGCGGAATATTATCCCCGGATTGTTCCCATTCTTTCAGCGACTCCGCGAACGCGCCCCGGCGGACCACATCACCGTAGCTATCTACATTGTCGAACACGGACGCGTAAGCAACGATTTCCCCGGTATCCCCCGGGGAATCATCACCGGCCTTAAATTCAACATCAAAATTCTTAATCACCGAATCATCACCACCTTTCAAATTTTCTGGGATTTTCGGAGGGGCGGCGTACCACGCATTTATGCGCGCCACAGTGCCCGGCGGCCGCCCATCTTCCGCCGCGCGCGCCAAACACGTTTCTTTCCCCGGGTCCAAAATATGCAGCTGCGCGCCCAAGGCGGCAAACCTTTCCACCATCGACTGCGGCGGATTAGCATGGATAAGCCAAACATCACCCGGCTCCGTTTCCGGATCCAACAGCCACCCAACAAAACCACGGCGCATAGCCACAACCGGATCCAACACTTCCCGGGCGGGGTCATGGCCCACATCACCACCGGCAACCGTGCTGGCTACTAAATCGAAATCAAACCGGGGCGTGCCAAACGGCGCGGATTCAGCTACAAAAGTTGACTTCCCGGAACACGGCGGCCCCATCACAAGGTGAATCATCACGCCCCCTCCGGTAAATCACGGTGAACAACGGCCACGTCCCGGCAATCTTGGCGAAAAATAGCGGCCACATATTCCGCCGCGAACACGCTGCGATGAAACCCGGCGGAGCACACAAACACCACGCGGACATCATCACGCAGCTGCGACATCAGGCGAGTGGTGAGGTACGCAGATTGCAAAAAATCTTCCACCAAGGGATTAGCCTCGATAATGATTTCACCCACGCGCGGGTCAGTTCCCGGCGTATCAAGAACCACCGGGGACGGGTCCGGGATGTTCAAGCAATTGATTACCAAATCCGCCGGGGGCGGGTCTTGCACGGTATGACCGCAGGAAATCAATTCAATCATTCCGCACCTCCTGGGGGTTCATCATTTCCGAAAGCCGTATTCAGCGGGCGGGCGAGTTCATCGCCCCCGTCAATTTTCGGCAAATTATTCTGTTCACGGGCCTCGTTAACCGACATCCACGGCGCGCCCACGGCCTGGGAGGTAACAGACGCACGTTCTTCAAAGCGCGCGCGTAGACGCTCGTCCATGTTGAACTCCACGTAGTATTCAGCCGGATCAATTTTCAACATAGGCAACAGATACGCATTAATCGAGAGCTCAAAGCCTTTCATTATTTGCAGCAAAGAATCACCATAAAGCGACTGCCGAAATTCCTTAACGTTGGAATAATTAGCGTTATCCAAAATTCCAACCATTGTCGGGTTGACGTGAAACACCTGCGCCACCGTTTCCAGCGACAGCTTAGTTTGTTCCACTACTTGTTCATCAGACGCGGACAGGTGGTGCCCCTCGTATTTCATGCCGTCCTCGAGCAGAGCAATACCCCCCGCGCCGGAACCACCGGCCGCAAATTGCGAACGCAAATCAGCCTTGAACCGCGCGCGATCCGCCCGATCCCATTTCGCGTCCAGCGGGCGGGTAATGAACCCCGCCATACGCGGGCCGCGATTCCACAGCTGGGTTTGGTATTCCGCCCGGGCAACATTTTGTTTCAGCACATCTTTTAGCGCGTGAATTGGAGACGCGCCCTCCCGCAGGCTGTTCGGATTGTAGCCGTGGAAACGGATCAGGCTACTAGCGGGAACGAATACATTTTCGTTCTTGCCCGAATTCCAAATCGAAATACCGCTAAAGGTCCATTGATCGGAGTAGTGACGCTTAGCAACCCACCGGGGCGGAATCGGCAAAATTGACACCGGCCCGCCTTTTCCATGAGTACCGACAATCCAAATCCATTCATCATAAAGGCACAAATCCATCACGGAGCGATGTAACAGCTGCATCATCAGCTGTGAATCAGATGATTTCACCATCAGGCGCGACAATTCCGTATTACGCACACGAATACGCCCACCATCAGGCGCGCGCTTATACACATGCAGCGACACCGTGGAGACCTGCCGGGCAATGAAATCAGTAACCGTCCGAAGATGGGGTTGTGACTTGTAGAGCTCTTCCACCGGCATGGAATCAATCTGGAAATCAAACACATCACTAAGATCAAGCCAATTCCCAGGGCCTACCGTAACCGGCTCGGCATTTTCGTGGCTATCACGCCAGGGCAAAAAGCGGTCTAAGAACGACACCTTGCCACCTCTTTTCTAAAAAATCATCAGCCCATCATCATCAAAATCAACAGGAATTTCATCAAATTCATCACCCACGCCCGCGCCGTCCCACGACTCCGCAGAGTACGCAGAATCCACGCGGCCCTGGTGGCCCAGCCACCACGCCTGGTTAGCCGCAATCAGTGGACAAGGATCACCCACGGACTTATCCCTATTCCAGATAAATACATCGCCCAGTTTCTTATCACGCACACCAACAGCAGCAGCCTCAAGACGGGTTTCCATATCAGGCGATTCAGGGGAGCGGCCGGAGTGCAAAATTTCCCCGGCGCGCAAAGAATTCACGAAACCAAGAACGGAACCGGTCATATTCGCGCCTTGCCATTCCACGACTTCAATCCCCGCGTTTTCTACCAGCGGGGCCAAAGCCGCCGCCGGGCAACCACGCACCTGCATAGCAACGCGGCCGTCAAACCAGGTTTCACGCCGAGCGTTTAACCAATCGGGAACCCAATCGTAACCGCTACGCGCGGCAACCAGTTCGATACCCCACGCGCCGTCCGGGCGTTGCCAAGAAACAGAAATAGCTGCGGATTTACCCTCCGGAGAAACATCGACACCAACAAAGACAGGCTGCGCGCCAATATCCACCGACATGGTTTCATCAGCCGCCGCCGCCCATACGGCCTCCGTAATCTTGCCCGGCTCCAAGGATTCAACCCACTGGCACAGGTATTCGGTACGGAAATCATCAGGTGACGCGTCTTCTTCTTCCGGATCGACCGAAGACCGGGCAAGCGCCAACATGTCCGACTCGGTACGGTTGCCGTAGCCCAGGGACGGGTTAGCTTCACACCAACCGGCGCGGTCAAAAATATCGCGCTCCGGCGCAGCGGACCATTCTGCCAACATCAGCCGCTCCGAATCAGTTTCACCCGATTCAAGGGCTTTCAGCGCCACATTTCTAAGACGGCGCAGGACTACAGATTCAGCGGTACCCGCGTTAGAAAAGCACCAAATCTGGTTACGCGGGCGCTCCGCCGTAGTAGGTTGAACGGCCGCCCACATGGCGTTAGTTTTGTGCTCGCGGACCTCGTCCAGCATTGCCAAATCAGCAGAATAGGAACGCCCGCCGCCGTTATTGGCGACCACGTACCACGCGGGCATAGTAGCCGCGACATCGAGGACCCCGGCTAAATCCTGGGGAATTCGAGCCAACTCGATACGGTTAGAGCCGTTAGCGGTACGCATGTAAGGCACCCACCGGCCGCGCTCCATACGATAGGGCAAGAAAGCCGCCATTTCAGGATTACGCCGCGCCATAGCGAACGCGTCCGCCAAGGTATCTTCCGCAACGGAAAGATTTTGAGCGGTGGAAATCATTTCAGACGCGCCGTCATAAAAAAGCCGCCACAGCCCAAGAATGCACATCACCAAGGTTTTACCGTTTTGCCGCGCCACTAGAACACACACCTGCCGGAACCGGTAATCAAAATACCGCTCCGGCGGGGTATCAGGATTGAAATCATCATGCCCAGGAATCGTTGACGTATCCAGCTCGAGCGCATGAATAAACAGCCACCGCTGCCACGGGCGCAGTTCCAAACCCAACTCATTTTCAGCAAAATCAATCAGGGCATAGCCCAAAGACGTTTCCGGAGTGAGCTCCACCCGGGGCGGGGTGAACAGGCGCGGGGCGGTATGACCCCTAAGCGCCGCGCCCACGGTAACGCTTGCGGCGCGCCGCTAGTTCATTCGCCACCTCGGGGGCGACACCCCCATCATCAGTTTCAGCCGCGCGCGGATTACGCGCCGCCGGAGTACAACCAAGTTCATTCAACGTCTTCAAAAGATGGGGTCCCAGATACAGCGCTTTCGTAGCAGACTGCCCACCGGCGGCAATACCGGAATCAATCTGGTGACCGTAACGCATAGCCAAATCAATCACGGCCTCGTCTTCCGGGCGGATATCTTGCCCGCGCGCAGCAACAGACCGCGCCACGGACGCGGCCAAAGAATTATCATCCACAGGTTAACCCCCTTGTCGGTAAGCAAATTTAATCACGGCGAGTTCATCAGCAACGGAATCACAATCAAGTTCCGGCTCCGGAACAGCCCCGTTATCTTCCAGGCGGGCCAAAAGTTGAGCGCGCTGCCCAGTAATCTTCAATGCTTGCGCCACGGCCGTGGAATCACCACGACTAGCCAACTTCCACACCCCGGCCAACAAAGCGTCAAGGCGCGCTAAATCCAGGCGGACGCGAACATCAGCAGATTCAGCGGACGCAGCCTCCAAGTAACGCGCTACCATATCTTCCACTTCCAGCGCGTCTATACCAAGCCGGTCCCCAATATCACGATACGACACACCCGCCATACGAAGATTCACCGCGCGCTGGATATCGCTAAGCTCCGCCACAGAAATCCACCTCCACCCCATCACGCTTAGGTTTCACGCCGGTATGCTGCTGCCAGCGGCGACAAATCACATCAACGTACTTCGGATCAAGTTCCACCAACCGGGCACGCGCGCCCCTATGGTGCGCAGCAATCAACGTAGAACCAGAACCGCCAAACAGATCCAGAACCACGCCCTGCTGCGGGCAAGAATTTTTAAGCATATGCAACACCAAATCAACCGGTTTCATGGTGGGGTGTTCCACATTGCGGGACGGTTTGGAAAATTCCAGAACCGTGGTTTGCTTATTATCTCCAAACCACGCGGGTCCGCCACGGCCCAGCCGCCCAGTACCGCCCGGGGTGAAACCGTAAAGAATCGGCTCGTGCCTATCCCCGAACGGCGCGCCGGGGTTGACTTCCCGCGATTCAATAGCCTCGGCCTCCGCCGCAGCAACCGCCGCCGGATCGAAATCCGGAACTTCCCCAAACAGGATAGGCTCATGTTTCCAGTGATAGTCGGCGCGACCAATCACCATGATATTTTTCACCCAAATAAGGTTCTGGCGCAGCAGCAACCCCGCGCCGGTAAACGCGCCCTCGAAATCAGAGCGCGCCATATCCGCGTAAGCCACATATACCGGCGCGCCCGGCCGGGCCGCAACCAGCACAGTGCCAAAAGCGCCGTCCAGCAAATCACGCAAGCCTTCCCGATCATCATTCATAATAGACGCGGGCCCCTCTTGCTTTGTATAACGATTTTTCCCCTCATGCCGCGCCGTCTTTGAATACGACACGCCGTAGGGGGGGGTCAGTCCACACGCAATCAGCCAACCCATCAAATAGCAGGTGCTCAATCACCGAATCAGTTTCGGTTGAATCACCACAGTAAACCCGGTGGGGGCCAAGCTCGTACACATCACCCGGCGCGGAAATCGTAGATTCCGGCAGGCTAGGGACATCATCACGATCGGTTAGTTCTTCCGGCTGTTCTTGCGCGGCCAGAATCGCGTCTAAATCCGAATCGGTATAGCCCGTGCCCTCGATTGAATCGAGGTCAGACAAAAGTTCAGCCAAAGCCTTTTCATCATAGGTACCCAAATCAGCCAAGCGGTTATCAGCAGCAACCACAGCCTTAGCGGTATCATCATCGACATCAATCAGGCCACAATCAACCTCGAGCCACCCCAAAGACCGCGCCGCCAACAAGGTATGATTCCCGGCCAACACTTCCAGCGGGCGGCCGGTATGCGTTCCAATATTGACCACGATAGGGCGATACTGACCACGGGCGCGCAAAGATTCCGAAATAGCCGCAATATTGCCCCGGCGCGGATTACCCTCGAACGTAAGCAGGTCATCAACCGGCACACGGCGGTACTCCTTGATTTCGGCTTTCATTGAAACTTATCCCCCCAATTCCGCAAATCCTGCTGGGCTTGCCTAGCCACCGCAATAGCCGGGTGAGCAATAGGCCGTCCCCGTTCATCAGAAACAATTGTGCCCTCAGCAACCACACGCCTAGACGCGTCCCGTTCCAGGGCAACACATTCACAATACGCCCCGAATTCCGCGCCAATAATGGCGTCCGGATTTTCATGATCCTTGACAATGCCCGCCCACACTTCCGCAGCAACCGGCGAAAGATGGGGCGGTGGACTATAACGGCCCGACATTCGCAACCCCCTTTTCATACACGCGGCCGCGACTAGCGACCCCCATTTCACACTGGAACTTAGGTTTCTCGTCCGCAATGCCCGTTAAATCCAGCTGGCTATCATCACGGAAATCACCCGCCCGGCGGTCGGAAAAAATCCCATCAACCAACGCCCGGTGCCACGAACAAAAATCTTCGGAATCAATCACGTCCATATTTTCCAGCCGCTTATTTTCATTCAGATTCATGGACGTACGCACGACAATGTTCCATTCTTCGTTGTACAGCAGCATGAATTTCGCGTGAGTTTTCAGCGACCTAATCGAGTCCTTGCCAAAGAGCTCTACCATCTTTTCCAGGTATTCCGGCTGGCGATTAGCGAACGAATGATCGACAACCCAACGACAGGACAGGATTAAATCATCAGCCATAAGTTCCTGGGCGCGCCGTAAATCAGCAGACGCAGCCGTCCACGTAGCAATGACCACATGAACCGGCCCGGTCTTTTGCATGAGCGCAACCAGCGCGTCAATGATCGAGAATTGCCCGAATGTATAGCACGTTGTTTCGTGACCCTTATCGAAATCAGCCAAAGCAGCCTTAGCGGAACCGACTTTGAACAGGCGGGCGCGGTGCCTTTTCTTCACGGGCCGGGTAAAAGATTGAGCTTTATCCAAGACGATCTACCACTTCCCGCAATTCGGGAGATACCGGAGTACCCGGCACGACAACCACACGGACGCGGGGGCGCGGAAAAGTTTGCCGCCAATAGGGCGCGCAGCGCATAAATTCGCCCGGAGTGTAGAAATATGACGGTACTAGCGCCGTTGATAGGGCGTATTCCCTAGCGGCGCGGATATTCCTAGCTATCACGAAGACCGGATTTTTCGCCATGAATACCTCCTTTCCGCGCGCGCGGGCGCGATGGGGTGGATCGGGGCGCGGGGAGAGAGACGAGTACCACCCCCCGCTCTTTTCACCATATAATTGTCTAGTGATATTTACCCCCCTACCCCCCTAGCGTGCCCACGGGGGCTACCAGGCGGCGCTGCGGCGGCCTAGTGGCAGGGCCGCGTCACGGTTACCACGGGAGCGGTTGCATGAGCAGTGGGACGGCCGGAGGTTGTCCCAATCAAGGGCGAGTTCCGGGTGATTGGAGCGCGGGTAAAAGTGGTCCGGCTCGAATGAATCACGGGAGTTAGCCCGCCCGTTGTAGTCAATTGGTTGACCGCACAGCCAGCACGGTAGGTCATTGTCCTTGCAGTGGCGGAGGTATTGGGCGCGGAGCTTTTGCCCGGCGGTATGAGACCAGCGGTCACTAGCCATTGCCGTCACCTCCCCGGGGCATGAAAAAGCCGCCAGTGTGCTATTCGAATCTAATCGAACGCACACGGCGGGTACTGAACGCGAGTATACACTATGCCGTTACATTGTTTGATTAATGCAGGCCACGGCGTGTTTATTGCGGGGTATCTTTTTCGGTTGGTTCACCGCGCAGGTATGCCAGAACTTGGCTTGCGCGGTAGAGGTTGCGCGCCCCGCCGGGTCGGGAATCAATGACACCACGGAATACTAGTTGTCTTAGTTGCCCGGGGGTTACGCGAAACCCGTAAGCTGCGGCGGCGGCTACGATATGCCCGGCGGGCCTCCACGGTTCAGAACCTAGTTTCAGCGGCGCGTCCGGGTTGAGTAGCTTGTCCAGTTTCTTGATTTGATAGCGGAGTTCATCGACTAGCCCGGCTACGTATTCTTCTTCCAGCTCGGCAAGCCCGGCGGAGTGGAACGACAGCCAAGCAAGCAGCGGCTCCCAGTTTTTCGGAATTATGCGCGCCGGGGTGATGAATCGTTTTGCGTCACAGACGAATTCAAACAGGCGCAGCTCGAGCTCAACGGTGAGGTTCATTACATCATCGCGCCCGGGGGAAGACGGGCCGAGTCGCCCGCTGGTATTCATGGGACGTTCCGCGCGGGCTGCGCCTACGGTTTTTAGTGATTCAGCGAGCGTAAACCGCACCTCCAACTTTCGAACCAGCGTTCTAATGGTTTGTTCCATGAATTCCTACTTACGGGGTTTCAGTAGCGCGGGTGATGATTATCCGCGCGCCGGGCTTTTCGGATAGGCGGGCGCGCCTTTTGCGGACGTGGACATCAACTAGCAGACAATCATCAGCTATCACAATATCGGTTACCGCGTCACAGATTGCACGCAAGAGTTTATCCACGTCCGGCTTGACAATATGCCAGCCGCCGGGGTCGGGTTCACGCTTGCGGGCGGGCATGATGAATTCAACACGCAGCCACAGCGGGCCGGTTAATGGCGGTTGTCTTTTCCGGTAGTGGCGGGCTTTAAGCGCCACGGCCTGCCGCCACGACTTGACGTACTTGGACGATTCCACCATTCGCCCGCCGCCAATGTGACGCTTTGAGCCTTGCGGGCGCGGAACACCGGGAACGAAAATATCCAATTCCACAACCGGGCTAGTAGTCATTTTCATCAGCTCCGGAGTTGCGCCGGGATTCAAGCACACCGAGGTGGTCACCTAAGAATTCCATGAGCACGTCTATGTCATGTTCCGGGGTGATTACGGCCTCCACATCGCAAAGAGAGTAGTAATTAATCCCTATTCGAGCATGCCCATCTTTGTAAGCCCACATTCTCACGTGGTCATAAGAGGCGGCCCAATAAAATTCAGCGACCCGGACGGGCTGGGATAGCGTGTAGTTCAAGTGCCGGTGTTGCACGAGTTCGTCCAGGCGGCGGATTAATTCACGGTGCCACGGGGTGAGCCACTCGGGGCGAGTTGCGGTAGCAAATCTTGACATCAGGCAGCACCTTTTTCGCGCAGGATTTCTTCAACCGTGGCCATAACCATTTCTGCGTTTTCCGGGGTGGGTTCAAAAAATTCTTCGTATTCCCGGCGGGGCGGGTTGCTACGCGTGTCGATTGCAGCGCGCGCTAGGGCGGGAATGAGTTGGTCGGAGCTTGTGACAGATACGCGGTAACCGGGTGTTTTGAGGTTCACGCAGCTCCTGAATTTCCATAGTTGCACTTCGACTTTTGGGCGGTAACGTGTTCCGACTTCGGTTATTCCCGTGATTTCTTGTAGTCGGGTGGCGGCGATTTCTAGCACCTTGCGGCGTTGCTTTTCTACGGCGGGGTGTTTCATGGTTTCCTTTTCGGGTTAGAACGGCGGCTCATCGTTGCTTGCTGGCCGTTTAAGCGGTTTGTTTGGTTGTTCCGGGGCGGGTAGGCCGAGGGCGGCTGTTGAGGGCGCTGCGGGGGCGCTGGGCGCTATTTTGGGGTTGTTGTGGTTGCACCGGCGGGCTACATTCGTGCCGACTTCGTAGGCAAGGCCGTTGGAATCACAGTCCGGGCAGGAATCAATCAGGGCTCGGCGGCGGGCTTTTTCGGTTTCTTCCGCGAGGGCGGCGGATTGTTCAGATTCCAGCCGGAGGGTTTGGCAGGCCCGGCAAGGGGGAATCTTGTCCGGCGGGGTATTGATATGCCGGGGGCAAGCCACCCGGCTGGCGTTAGCCGCCGGAGTGGAAAAAAATTCAGGAGGGGAGTTATCCACAGCCTGTGGATAACCCAGTTGGTTACTACTACCGTAACCCCCCTCCCCTGTTCCCCTGTTCCCCTGTTCCCCTGTTCCAGTACCCGGGACTTCGGAGGGTTCCCCCGAGTGTTCGGAGTTTTCCCCCGAGTCCTCGGCGGGTTCCCCCGATTCATCTATGACCTGCCAGTTTATCGGAGAAACCAGCACGCCATCATCAGGCGAGGGGTACTTAGACCCCTTAGAGCGCTTATCCACCTTTTGGTGCTTTTCCCACGACGGGATCGCGTAATAATGCCGCCCCGCAACCGTGTAAAACTTCACTCCGAGGACACGGCGGATTCCATCGAGTCCTCGGCGGAACCCCCCGACACTAATTTCATCATCATTCGGGAACACGAAACCAAGCAATTCCCGGGGTTCACACGTACCCCGGCCATAATCGTCCGCCCAATTCCACATAGCGATAAACAGCAACCGCCACTCAAAAGGCAGCCGCGCGACATCAGGGGAAGACCAAAATTCCGGCTTTATTGTTCGAATCCTTGGCATGAGGGGTCACTAACTTTCAGTATTGGCGGGGCGTTCCAGGGAAATAAGAAGACTAATGAGCGCGTCCACTAAAGACGGCGGGGTATATTGCAGGCCGCAGGCACGAAGATAATTTCTCATAGCGTCATGTTGCGCCGCAGAATGTTCAAATTGTCTACACATATTGGTAAGAGGTATTGGCCCCCTGCGCCCGCAGAAACGAACGCAGGGGGAAACCATCATCACAGCCGGGCGGCAACTTCACGCACGACATCACGCCCAACACGGCGCTCCACATCCACTCGGCGCGGATACATTCGACACACCCAATCACGCTGCGCCGGAGTAAGCTCCACCCCGGCAACATCAGCGAATTCCAGCAGGGTATCCGAATCCAAGTCGCGGGTTGCCCCGCGCGCAGCACGGGCCAGCGCCACGGCGCGCGAATCAAGTTTCAACATATCGAACTTCCTTTCTAAAACGGGGGTTCATCATTGGCGGCACCAAAGCCACCACGCGAACCACCCTGCTGCTGTTGTTGTTGGTTGTTGTTGTCGTTGTTGTCCGGCCACGGGCCACCGGAACCACCACCCGGCGGAGTATCACGCTGCTCCAAAGAGCGCAGCGACAGCCACACACCCTGGGCGGTAAATTCCAACTTGGAACGATTTTCACCCGACTGGGTTTGCCAACGCCGGGTTTGAAAAAAGCCATGAACCGCAATTAAATCGCCCTTAGCAAGATTGGACATACACCAATCCGTCCACGGCACCATGTTGTTATTGCGGGAATCATCCCACACCGCAACATCCACAAACTGCTCCCGGGTAGTAACCCATTGCCGGGCGTTTTCATCGTATTTTTTCGCAGACTGCGCGATACAAAAATTCACCACTTTCGTATCACTATTCGGCAGGAACCTAAGCTCCGGATCGCGCGTCAACCGGCCGGAACGAAATTCATAATCAATCGCCACTAGGTATCCTCCCGTTCTTCCCGGCCCGCCCGCAGCAGCGCAACGTATTCGCAGAACGTAGACATCGCCAACTCGCGCTGGTCCGGTGAAAGATCATCCAGGAAACAGGCGAATGAAGACGCGTAAGCCATGAGCAGCTGACTGGAGCTAAGCTCCGGCCCAATCAATTGAACCGCAGTTTCCGCGCACGCATAACCCTTATCCTCATGGACGTGGCCAACAATGGCCAGGGCGAAATCCTCCTCCACATCATCACCACTTCCGGAAAATTTTGCCAAAAATTTCAGCAAATTATTCATTTTCATCACCCAACTTCTTCCACATTTCTCGGGCCTTTTCTTCCACCACGGCCAGCTCTTCCGGCTGGAATTCATCAGAGCCGCGCACGGCCTCCACGTATTCACCAACTTCTTCCCGGCTAGTGAAACCAGCCAGCCCGGCAAGGGCCTCCTGGACTAGCGGGGAGGATTCCGGGCTAGGCAACGCCGCCGGTTCCGGGGTTTCTTCACGCCCGAAAGCCGCGTCAAACCCGGCCGCGCCCAACGCCGGTTTATCCCGGCGCGTTGCAGTAGCCTGCACGCGCGGCGCGGATTGAGCCATTTCAGCGTCCACGTAGATACCCGCCGCCAAGTGGCACACATTGCGGATTGCTTGCGCCGTAGCACATTTCGCCAGCATTGTCGGGCCTAGCTTGTCCCACATAGCGGTAGGCTCGCCGTTCTTCTTGGTTTGGCAAAATTCCGACCACGTTGCGATACCCGTACCGACTGATTCACCGACACGAACATCAATCATCACAGCCTCGGGGTGAGGTCCTACCTTTTTAGGCCAAAACGGGTATTCGTTGCCGTCCGAATCGAAGAACCGGGGCGCACCAATCATGTGCGCAACGCCCTTAGATTCAGCAAAGCGGAACAGCACCCGCTTGAAACCATCAATGCCGGTTTGCACAGACCACTTGGTCTCCCAGCGCTCCGGTTCACCCCGGTAACCACCGGTCTTGGTTTTCCGCCCAATCAGGTAAATTTCTTTCAAGAAAGGATCCAGCCCGGTACGTTGAGCGACTTCGAACAACATTGCCAAATCACCATCACTAGCCTCGTCCAGCCCGCCGAGGGCGCGGAGCCTATCGCGTTCCGCCGGGGTGAAATCAGATTCAGCGCCCGCGCGATACACGCCCCTATCTTCCTCAGTTCCCACCAAATCCTGGTTTTCTGGGATATTTTCAGACATACATACTTCCTTTTCTAGTAATCCGCGCCGCCCCTTGCGGTAGCGCGGGAGAGATACAACGAACGCCGCCGGGGCAAACCCCGGCGACCACTACGCGTTAGGATCGGGGTCTTCTAGCGCGACATCAATTTCTATAGACAGTGCCGAAATCACGCGCGCCGCCTCCTCCGGAGTAAGCAAGACTTCCGTTTCACTACAAGAAATCGCATTTTCCGTTTCAATACGCAGCGCCACCTCCCGGGGTGGATTGTGATTCACGTACACATCAGCTCCACCTAAGCGAATACGCGACATCATGCACCCGCCATTTCAGCGAGGGCGCTACAGTAGTGAGCCAAGCCCGGCGGCGGGAGAATCAGCAACCCGTACAGGGCTATACCGACTAACATTCCGAAGATGAAAATCAGCACATCAAAGCGGGCGCGTTTAGCTAGCTGGTCTTGCAGGCGGGCTACGCGCAGGTCCGGGGCCGCGCGGCGGGCGGGACGTTTAGAAATCATCATCCACCCCCGGCTGCTCCGGAATCTTCACGCCAGTTCCGCGCAGCGCGTCCATGAGATTGTCCAGAACTATGGTGCAATCAAAATCATCAGAAAGTTCCGGCCGCCGATACGAGTACTCCCAGAGCAGGCAATCAACAATGAGGTCGAGGTCCCCTTTTTTCCAGAGACCTAGACTAATCCGGTAGTGCCCCGCGTCCGTGGCAGACAAAGCCACGAAAACCGGCGGCATATCTTCCGGGAAAAGCCAGGTGTACTGGACGGCCCAGGAATCAAGCTCCGGATTTCCCGAGGTCTTAACCACGCCCTTAGATTCCTTATCCAGCCACAGCCCGGCGGCCTCTTTAGGCGAATTATTTTTCAGCAAGCGACAAATTTTCCGCGCCACAACATCAGCGTGAATATTTTCCCGATACGTAGGCTCTAGCCAACGCCAAATCATATCCATTAGGAATCCCCTCCCAAATCAGCTTTCTTATTGACCTGGACGTAAGGCGTTCCGCCCTTGCGCGCCCGCCGGTCCGCGAGCTTGACATCACCGACTAGTAGTAGCCGCGCGTCTTCCATGATTTCGGCAATTTCGATTTTGGCTTGACGGGCAACCGCTTTCGCCTCGTCTTCCCCGGTAATCGAGTCCAGCCAAGCAACCCCCTGTTGCAGCGGGACGGTAACAGATTTTTCCCGATCAATTTCCGGGTGCAAGCCGCGCAAAGTTTCGTACGAAGAAACCGAGTTGTCTAGCTCCGGCGGGATACCTTTTTCCAGGGAGTCATACATTTCAGCAAGTTTTTCCACCATGATGTCAAACCGCTCCGGAGACCAATCAACATCATGGATTTCAGGGAAACCATGCGGGCCTAGCACAACCACGCTCGCCTGGTGGATACCCGACACGCCCATTTGGAAAAGAACCTGCTCGTAGTAGTCCAGCGGAACGGCGTTATCTTCCCCCGGGTAACCCCAGGAATCAAGGGTTTGGGCGGTTTTACATTCAACAATCCAGAACCGGTCCGGGCTTGTAGGTCCGGCTTTTCGATTCAGCGCGCGCCTATCGAGGGTGACCAAATTCGGGAACGGGAGGTCGGTATTTCGGTAGGCAATTTCCGTCTTGCCACCATTTCCGGCGGCGTTGAGCAGCCAGCCGGGGTTCTTGAACTTCCACCACTCGGCCAGGGACAGTTCCGCAGCATGGCCCCAGGCGAATAGGTCTTCGTCAAATTCTGGGGGTTCAACGTTTCCGGCCATTTCATGCCAGCAAGAAAATTGTGACGTGAACCGCGAATGACCCAGCAAGGGGGCAACTTTTGACGCGGTAATCATGGAACGCCACTCCGGGCTACCCGGGCGCGGCGCGTTCCTGACGAGTTCGATCATTGGAGGTACCTTTCAAGGGTTGCGGGCTTGAGGCCCATGGATTTGGATAGGCGGGACAGGATGAAAGCCTGCCGGTACCCGAGGGCGCGAAAATGCCGGTATTCTTCGCGCACGATTTGTTTCACCGAGACCCGGGCCATTATCCGTCCCCCTTTTCGGGAAGATTTTCCAGCAGGCTAAGCACCTGCTCTAGATCTTCCGCAGTAGGGGCCTCGGACTTTTGCGCCACAACATCAGCCACGGAGCGAGTAAGCTCCACGCAGTACCGCGACATCAACTCTGCATCAGATAAGCGGCCCAGTAGCGCGAGATATCCCAGGGCGAGGGCAACAACCGCCACGGCGGTAATGATGATGATTACTTCCATCACGCCCGATCACCTGCCGCGCGTAGAACTTCCGCACCCAGCGCCGTCACCGTTGTTGGTTTCAGGCGGTAGCGGACAAATTCGGTTTCAATCAGGCCCAGGCGCTCCAGCTCCGCAATAGTGACCTGGCTGGTTACCGTTCCACGGTGAACAATTTTCCGTAGCGCCTGAATCATATACGGTGAAATATTTGCCGAAATACCTTTAGAGCTCATGGCGACCTCCGGCAACGCGGGCGAGGAAAGCCGCCGCAGCTATGGTGGTTTCCACCGCGTGAGACGGCGGGACACGCTGGTCAAAAATGGCTTTTGGAAAGACCACGCGACCACGCCGCCCGGCCTCGCCCAGACGCACAGGGCGCAGGGCCATTACATCAGGGTCACCGCGCTTAACCGCGCGCAGTAGCGTGGAGTGACCTACACCCAGGCGGGCGGCAACTTCCGTAGCCGGATAGGTATCCGGCAGTGTAGTAGAGTTCACTACGTTCTCCTTTTTAGGTTGAGGGTGAACAATGGCCCCCGCAGTGAGTGAGACTGCGGGGGCTTAATTGTGGGGAAATTTTGGCAGCGCCCCGGGCGGCAGAGTTTAAGAACCGCCCCGAAATGGTTTGCTTACCGCGCTGTTCGGACACGCGTTTAACCAAAATTTCCCCCGCGCCCTACCCGGAATCGAACCGGGGCCGGTGACTATGAAAACCGGCCTGCCACAGTAGGGCCACTAGCCCGGCATGTAAGTCCGGGCTTTTAACACGCCCCCATCTATGAGCGGGGGGCGTGAGCTATAGGCATTCACTTTTCAGTTTTCATACATCATCAGGCCGTTAGGCATAGTGCCCCCTCCGGAATCGAACCAAGAACCGCAGTATCAAGAGCTGATAGCGCGGCGGCCACCGGGGGCCATACCGCCTAAGCGGATTTAGCGAGAGCGTCCGCCGCAACACACATAGTGTCCAGCGGGCGGCCCGTGAGCCGTTTCAGCTCAACCATCACACGCAGGGACGGCACAGACGTTCCACGCCGGTAGGCACGAACCGTAGGGACTGACACGCCTAGTGCCTCACCGAGGGCGCGGTCTGAATTGACGTTGAGCGCCCGGCGCGCCATATCGAGCACCGAGGGGTCTAAACGGATATCCATTGTGAACCAACTTTCTTAGCCTGTTTGAGTTCGTTGATCCCACAATAGCTCGATAAAATAATTTTAGGCAAATCGACACACCGAAAACCCTATTTTTCCAGCTAAACCCCTATCTCAAAGTTGCTAACTGGGTAAAAATGATTTACGCTTATAGGCATGAAACACAGAGACTGGCTGGACCGCGTCCGGCAAGAAAAATCCATCAGGCAAGTATCAATAATTGCAGGAATCGCGCAGCGCACGCTGGCCAATCAGTATGACCGCGACCGAATCCACCCGGAAAACATCATCAGAATTGCGATATCGCTTGAATACAGCCCCTGGCGGGCGCTAGTGGACTGCGAAATCATGCCGCCGGAATACGCCGTGGAGGTAGACCCTGCGACATCACTACGCACCGTTTCAGATGATGACCTAGTGGAAGAGTTTCTGCGCCGCCTGCGCGCCGGGGCCACCAACCCGGCTTTCGATACCCCGCTAGACGAGTTGCCAGGATTTACCGACTAAAACGCAAATAGGCCCCGCTATTACAGCGGGGCCTATTAACCCAACGTCTCAACACAAAGACACCCAGGAGTATATCACGTGAGTATCCAGAAAAAGACCACTAAAGCCGGAACAGTAAGATGGGTTGCCCGCTGGCGAGACCCTAGCGGGCGGGAACATTCAAAATCTTTCGATACCCGGCGCGCGGCCAAAGAATATGAATCCGAGGTCACGCGGGCGCGTAAAATTGGCGATTTTCAGCCCGCCGAGGTGGAAAAAATCACCGTCCGCGAACTCTTCGAAAAATGGCTATACCACCGGCCACTACGCGCGACCAGCCTAACCGTCTACCAGAACACGCTAAAAAATCAGCTCGGCCCCCTAGCGGACTGGCCCGCGCAGCAGGTAACCACCGCCGATGTAATCGAATGGAGCAACCAGCTCCAAACCTCCCGCCCGTGGCTAGGCAAGCACGACAAGGGCATAAGTTTCACAGGGGCGCGGAATTCAATGCGACATCTACGCTCGGCCTACAATCACGGCATAGCCCAGGGGCTGTTGGCCACTAATCCGGTGAAAATTCCGCCCGCGCCGTCCCACGTGGAGCCGGATACGATACCCACACTGGAAGAAATTCAGGCCGTAATCGAGTGTGTAAGACGCGGCGGGGCGCAACGGATATCGCACAAAGACGGCAAAAAGTACGTCACGAGATACGGCCCCTCGCCGGAGGTTGCGGACATGATGGTAACCGCGCTGCTAACCGGCATGAGGATTAGTGAGCTCGCGGGCCTTATAGTGAGAGAGATAGACCTCGATACCGGAGTAATCCGGGTACGTAAGCAGCTGGGCAAAGAACGGCCCCGGCGGCGGGTGGATTTGAAAACCGCGTCTTCCCGGCGCGATATTCCCATCGCTGACGAACTCCGGCCCATACTTCAGGCGCGAGTAAACGCCCGGGGCGGGGACGATTACGTGTTCACCAATAGCGCGGGCGGGCCGCTATACAACGGCCCGGTTTCCGTCCGGGTAAAGCGGGCGGCGGAACACACCGGCGCTATACGGGTTCACTTCCACGCGCTGCGGCATTATTTCGCGTCCAGCCTAATTACCGGCGGGGTGCCGATTCAGGATGTGGCCGCCGTTCTTGGGCACAAGTCCCCCGCGCTCACCTTGTCGGTTTACACCCACGTCATTGCGGGATCGAGGGACAGGGTGAGCGCCGCAATCAGTTCCACGATAGGGAGCGGGATTATTGCGGGATCACGCGGCTTGCGGGTTGTGGGAGGGGGCGCGTGAGCTGGGGATTTTAGGCCGTTTCGTTAAGGGGGTTCTTTACCCAGCTCATGAGGTCGCGCAGCTTGGCACCGGTGGTCTCAATTTCGTGGTTGGCCAGCTCAGCGCGCAGGCCTTCGAGCTCTTTGTTGCCACCTTCCACGTTGGCCACCAGGCGCTTGGTGAAGGTCCCGTCCTGAATATCGGTGAGGATCTCCTTCATGCGCTTCTTGGTGTCCGCGTCAATCACGCGCGGGCCGGAGATGTAGCCGCCAAATTCAGCGGTATCAGAGATGGAGTAATTCATGTTGGCGATGCCGCCTTCGAACATCAGGTCCACGATGAGCTTGAGCTCATGCAGGCACTCGAAGTAGGCCATCTCCGGCTCGTAGCCGGCCTCAACTAGGACCTCAAACCCGGTCTTCACCAGGATTTCGGTGCCGCCGCACAGCACCGCCTGCTCGCCGAACAAGTCGGTGACGGTCTCCGCCTCAAAGGTGGTGGGGATAACGCCGGCGCGGGCGCCGCCGATGGCCGCCGCGTAAGACAAAGCCAGCTCCTTGCCGTTGCCCTCCGGGTCCTGCTCCACGGCAATAAGGCAAGGAACGCCCTTGCCGTCAACGAACTGACGGCGCACCAGGTGGCCGGGACCCTTGGGGGCAACCATGCCTACGGTGATTCCGGCGGCGGGCTTGATGAGCCCGAAGTGGATGTTCAGGCCGTGGCCAAAGAACAGGGCGTTGCCGCTTTCCAGGTTGGGCTCAATGTCCGCGGTGAAGATCTGCGCCTGGGAGGTGTCCGGGGCCAGCAGCATGATGAGGTCAGCCCACTTGGCGGCCTCCGCGTTGGTCTTGACCTGGAAGCCGGCTTCCTCAGCCTTCTGCGCGGACTTGGAGCCCTCACGCAGGCCAATGCAGACCTCTACGCCGGAGTCCCGCAGGTTCTGGGCGTGCGCGTGTCCTTGGGAGCCGTAGCCGATGATGGCTACCTTGCGGTCCTGGATTAAGGAGAGGTCAGCGTCAGCGTCGTAAAAAGTTTCAATAGCCATGGTTTGTCAATCTTTCTGTTTTGTTGGAAGGGGAAATCTTCAGGGTTGATGTTAGCCGAGTAACCCGCGCCTGCGCGCCAGGCTGCCCAGCGTGTACCACGGCGTGGACTCTAATGACCGCACCGTGGGATCTAGCTTAGTCTATACCAGGCCGGCCCGGGGGCACCATTGACTTCGGGCCACGGGCCAGCGCCACCGCTCCGGACTGCGCCAACTCCTTGATACCAAAAGGCTCAAGGACATCCAGCAGCGCGCGGAGTTTGCCCGGGGAACCGGTAGTCTCAATGACCACGGACTCCTGCGCCACGTCGATGATCCGGGCGCGGAAGATGTTCACCGCGTCTACCACCTGCGGGCGGGTGGTGTTATTAGCGGCCACTTTCACCAACATGATGGAACGGGCAATGGTGGTTTCTTCCTCCAGCTCCACCACCTTGAGCACGTGGATGAGTTTGTTGAGCTGCTTGGTGACCTGCTCAATGACCACCTCATTGGCGTCAACCACGATGGTAAAGCGGTTAATGCCCTCCACCTCGGTCTTGGCGGTGACAAAGGAGGCCAGCGTGTACCCACGCCGGGAAAACATCCCGGTCACGCGGGTAACAATGCCCTCTACGTCCTGCACCAGAACGGAGAGCGTGTGGCGGGTGATATCAGTTGCTGCCATTTTCTTAGGCCTCCTCAATAGCCTCATTGATAGCGGCCGGGGATTCGGCCGCAGATTCTTCCTCATCGAATAGCGGCCGCAGCCCCATCGCGTACTGCACTTCCTCATTGGAAGCGCCGCCGCCAATCATGGGCCAGACCTGGGCGTCTTCGCCCACAATGAAGTCAATGACCACCGGGCGGTCATTGATCTCCTGCGCCCGCTTGATGGCCGGAACCACCTCCTCCTCGCAGGTCACGCGGATAGACTCACAGCCCATAGACTCCGCCAGTTTGACAAAGTCCGGGAGGTAACGCGATCCATCGCGCAACTTGGTATTGGAGTAATTCTTGTTGAAAAACAGCGTCTGCCACTGGCGCACCATACCCAGGTTGCCGTTGTTAATAACCGCAACCTTGATGGGAAAGCCCTCCATAGTGGCGGTGGTCAGCTCCTGGTTGGTCATCTGGAAGCAACCGTCACCGTCAACCGCCCACACCTCTTTGTCCGGCATAGCGGCTTTAGCGCCCAACGCGGCAGGAACCGCGTAACCCATGGTTCCCGCGCCGCCGGAGTTAATCCAGCTACGCGGCTTTTCAAAATCAATGAACTGCGCTGACCACATCTGGTGCTGGCCCACGCCCGCACAGTAGATGGCGTCCGGGCCCACCGTCTCAGACAACTTCTCAATAACAAACTGCGGGTTGAGCTTGCCGTCCTCAGTAGGTTCCCAGCCGCGCGGGAAGCGCTCCACCATGGTGTTTAAGTATTTCAGCCAGTCTGTCATCTCCGGAAGACCAAGCTTGGAGTTCTTCTTGTACGCCCGCAACAGGTGGGACAAAACCTCCCGGGCGTCTCCCACGATGGGCACGTCTACGGCGCGTAGCTTGCCCACCTCCGCGGGGTCGATATCCGCGTGGATGACCTGCGCATAGGGCGCGAAGGTTTCCAGGTCGCCGGTCACGCGGTCATCGAAACGCGCGCCAATGTTAATTATCAAGTCCGCGCGCTGCAACGCCGCCACCGCCGGCACCGTCCCGTGCATACCCGGCATGCCCAGGTGCAGCGGGTGGGAATCCGGGAAAGCGCCCAACGCCATCAGCGTGGTAACCACGGGAATACCCGTGTATTCCACGAAGTCCATCAGCTCACGGTGCGCGTTAGCCTTGATTACGCCGCCGCCAATGTAGAGCACCGGCTTGCTGGCCTTGGCAATCATCTTCACCGCCTGGGAAATCTGGCGGGGGTGCGGGACGGTAACCGGCTTATAACCGGGCAAGTCCAAGCGCGGCGGGAAGCTGTAATCCAGGTAGGAGATCTGGATATCCTTAGGGATATCAATGAGCACCGGTCCGGGCCTGCCCGTGGACGCCAGGTGGAAGGCCGCGGCAATCGCTTCCGGGATCTCCTGGGCGTTGGTAACAATGTAGTTATGTTTGGTGATGGGCATGGTCATGCCACGGATATCGGCCTCTTGGAAGGCGTCGGTGCCCAACAAATTGGACCCTACCTGGCCGGTGATGGCTACTACTGGAACGGAATCCAAGTTGGCATCGGCAAGCGCCGTGACCAAGTTGGTGGCACCCGGGCCCGAGGTGGCAATCATCACGCCCACCTTGCCGGAAGCCTGCGCGTAACCCTCAGCGGCATGGCCGGCGCCCTGCTCATGGCGGGTAAGCACGTGACGCAACTTGGTGGATCCATGCAAGGCGTCGTACAGCGGCAACACGGCGCCGCCCGGAATACCAAACACCAAATCGGTCCCTAGGTCTTCGAGCGTGCGCACAATGGCCTGGGCGCCGGTAATTCTTTCCGTCTTGGGTCCGTTAGCCTTCCGGCCAGGGGCGGTAGTTGCTACCGTTGCCGGCGAAGGCTGGTTTTTAGCTGCCACGGTAAATCTTCTCTCCTTGATTAAAATCAGTCTCCTGCTTCCCAAACTGCCCCGCGTGGGTGTGCGGTGCGGCCAGGAAAACCATACGGCTGGGATATTAGCCGTTAATCAATGCAAAAGCCCCCGTCTCAGTAGATTGTGGCTACTGGCGAGGGCGCTTGCTTTCCAACGACAACTAAGGGGCCGTGGCGGCAGGCGCCGCGTCAGGTACTACTAGCTGAAGTCGAATAATGATCATGGTTTCTACCATACACTAGAAAATAAAATGTGCCACTCATCACCCCCTTAAATTCAGCGCACCCCAGTCACAGCGCGGAAAAGTTCGTAAATCCCCGCCAGTCAATTACCCTTACGCATATGAACGCCCACACTTTCAGACCGGACCGCGCCCACCTGCTGGCCATCATCATTATGACGGGACTAGCACTGATGATTATCGCGTGGGCACCGCTGAAGCTGGGGTGGATCCTCATCTTCCCTGCGCTTGCCGTCTGGTGGGTCACGCGGGCCGGCACGCGGGTAGATGACAGCGGCATTGAGGCCGTCTACGCCTTCCGCAGCAACAAGAAGATTGCGTGGGAGGATTTCCGGGGTATCGGTTTTAAAGGCGCGGGCGCGTACGCAGAGCTTGCCAATCACACGAGGGTCACGCTCCCTGGGGTAACATTCAACTCGCTACCCCAGCTTGCGGAGGCCTCCCATGGGCGGATCCCCGACGCGCTTACCGCGGGCCAAGAGGCAGCCGATAACAAAGTCGTGGTTATCCGCCGCGATGGTGAGCAAATCCTTCTCACCAAGGAAGAATTTGCCGAATATCAGCGCCAACACCCCGAGGCCACCCCGGAATAAGAAACTAACTGTTAGGACCCCCATGTACCCTCTGCGCTCAAAAATCACCACCGTTGGCCGGCAAGCGTCCGGCGCCCGCGCGCTCTGGCGCGCCACCGGCACCAAAGAACACGAGTTTGGCAAGCCCATTGTGGCCATTGCCAACTCCTATACCCAGTTCGTGCCCGGCCACGTGCACCTAAAGAACGTCGGCGATATTGTTGCCGATGCCGTGCGCGCAGCCGGCGGCGTGCCCAAAGAGTTCCACACCATCGCCGTCGATGACGGCATTGCCATGGGGCACTCCGGCATGCTCTACTCCCTGCCCTCGCGCGAGGTCATCTCCGACTCCGTGGAGTACATGGTCAACGCCCACACTGCCGACGCCCTCGTGTGTATCTCCAACTGCGACAAGATCACCCCGGGCATGTTAAACGCCGCGCTGCGGCTTAATATCCCCACCATCTTTGTCTCCGGCGGGCCCATGGAAGCCGGCAAGGCCGTGGTTATCAACGGGGTGGCCAGGTCTTCCACCGACCTGGTGGACGCGATTACCGCCTCTGCGGATGACTCCATCTCCGACGCGGAGCTGCTGGCCGTGGAGGAATCCGCCTGCCCCACCTGCGGCTCGTGCTCCGGGATGTTTACCGCCAACTCCATGAACTGCCTCACCGAGGCCCTAGGGCTTTCCCTGCCCGGCAACGGCACCACCCTGGCCACCCACGTGGAGCGCCGCAGCCTGTTCGAGCAGGCTGGTGAGATGATAGTGGACATGTGCGCGCGCTACTACGGGGAAGAAGATGACTCCGTGCTCCCGCGAAACGTGGCCACCAAAGAGGCGTTTTCCAACGCCATGGCGCTGGACATGGCCATGGGCGGGTCCACCAACACCATCTTGCACACCCTGGCCGCCGCCCAGGAAGGTGACGTGGACTTCACGCTCGAAGACATCAACAACATCTCCTACCGCGTGCCATGCTTGTCCAAGGTAGCGCCCAATGGCATCTACCACATCGAGGATGTCCACCGCGCTGGCGGGATCCCCGCCATCCTGGGCGAACTTCGCCGCGCGGGCCTGCTCAACGAGGACGTCCACACCGTGGCCTACGACACCCTGGACGGTTGGTTGTCTGACTGGGATATCCGTGGCGGCAAGGCCATTGACCGCGCGCTCGACCTTTTCCACGCCGCGCCTGCCGGCGTGCGCACCACCGAGCCCTTCTCCCAGGACTGCCGCTGGGACAGCCTGGACACGGACCAGGAATCAGGCTGCATCCATTCCGCCGAACACGCCTATTCCAAAGACGGCGGCCTGGTGGTTCTGCGTGGAAACCTGGCGCCCAACGGGGCCATCGTCAAGTCGGCTGGCGTGGAGGAAGAACTGTGGACCTTCTCCGGGCCCGCCCGCGTGGTCGAAAGCCAGGAAGAAGCAGTCTCCATCATCTTAAAGCGCCAGGTCCAGCCGGGCGACGTACTGGTCATCCGTTACGAAGGCCCCGCCGGTGGCCCCGGGATGCAAGAGATGCTCCACCCCACCTCCTTCCTCAAAGGCGCAGGCCTGGGTAAGAAGTGCGCCCTGATTACCGACGGCCGGTTCTCCGGCGGCACCTCCGGGCTGTCCATCGGGCATATCTCCCCGGAAGCGGCCCACTGCGGGCTCATCGCGCTGGTTGAAGACGGAGACACCATCTCCATCAACATCCGCGAGCGCAAGCTGGAGCTTGAGGTCCCCGAGGACGTGCTGGCTAAGCGCCGCGCCGCCCAGGAGGCCCGCGAAAAGCCCTACACGCCCGCCACCCGCAACCGGCCGGTGACCAAAGCGCTGCGTGCCTATGCCAACATGGCCACCTCCGCGGACCGCGGCGCGGTGCGCGTGGTGGACGGCTCCGTGCACTAGCCGTTCATTGGTAGATAATCGCCCAAACCCGGCCCGCGAGCCGTTATCTACCAAGAAACGGCCACGCCGGCGCTACTGCCCTGGCTCGCTCATGGACTGCAACGCCGCCAGGTGAGCGTCGAAGGCCTTCTTGCCCTGCTCGGTGAGCATGACCCACACCGTGTCTTTGGCGCGGGTGGAGCCGTACTCGCGGAAGCGGGTGACAAATCCCGCCTCCTCGAGAGCGGAAAGCTGCTTGGACAGTGCGGGCGCTTTGAGCCCCGTCTCCTCCGCCAGCGCAGAAAAGCGCATCTCCTGGCGGGGCTTTGTCTCCCACTCCACCGCCCCGTAGGCGCTGAGCACCGCGCAGATTTTAAACCTGGGGAGGGGGTGGATAACGGCGTTCAGCATGATCTTATTCCCCGTTAGCGGCGGCGCGGTATGCGCCCCACAGCCAGTAACCAAGGGCAAAGTAGCAGGCGGCTACCCCCACCACGACGTACCAGGCCACGGGATAGCTGACATCACGGATCCACCCCGGTACCTGAACGCCAAAAACCGTCACACCGATAGCCATTCCTAGTTTCCAATTGAGCCCCGCTTGTTTGGCACGCGGGCTTTGGCGCGAGGCCGGCCGCAGCTTCGCAGGTGCCCACACAAACCGAACTAGTGTCGCGCCCAGAATTGCCAGGGTGAGCCCTATCAACATGGCAACGTACCACCGCTGCGGAACCAGCAGCGCTGTGGCCGCAAACACTGCCGATGCCGCCGCCAGCGCCAGCCTGCCCAGCCAGCTGCGGTCTGCCTTCTTTCGGTCAAGTTCCTGGTTGAATTCCAGTGCTTCGTGGACGCTCATGGCTCCTCCTTCGAGTCTTGTTTTCCCGTATGGAAAGTATGACACTTTCCAGAATGGAAATCAAGGAAATTTTCGTGCCAACCGCCCAGATTTTTCTCCGCCCGGCCACGCCAACTTCCCCTGTGACAGCCCACCCACCCATATTCCGCGTTCCCGGGCCGGTGAACTAAGTTAGAACCCGTGACTGACTACTCTTCGCGCCTTTCCGCGCTGCTCCTCCACCCCGCCCTGCGCGCGTCCCTGGCCGTGCTAGGCCTTCTTGGCGGACTGTTTTCCACCTGGAAACACATCACGGTAACCGACTTCCCCGTGGATATGATTATCTACCGCCAAGGCGTGCAGGCCTACCTGGACGGGCGCAGCATGTACGCCGAACCCATGATGGCCGGGGACCTGGCACTGCCCTTCATCTACCCGCCCTTCGGCGCGCTAGTGATGGCTCCGCTTAACTTGTTAGGCCTCTCCGACGACGCCGCCGGCAACCTGCTGATAGCCCTGTCCAACGGGTTGGTCCTACTCTGCCTCTACCTGGTGTTCCGGGCAGTATGCGGGCGCGCGGACATCTGGTGGGCGGTACTGCCCCTGTGGGCCGTGGCCCTCAACTTCGAACCGGTGGATTTAAATAACGGGTTTGCCCAAATCAACATCGTGGTCATGGCACTGGTAGTCCTGGACCTGGTACCGCGCAAGCGCTACCTGCCCCAGGGCTGGCTCATTGGCATAGCCGCCGCCATCAAGATCACCCCCCTGGCCATGCTGCTGTACTTCCTGGTGCGCAAAGAAATAAAACCCATCGTTGCCGCCGGGGTTTCCGCCCTGGCGGCCACAGCCTTGGCAGCGGCCTTCCGCTGGCAGGCCTTCGTAGAATTCTTCAGCTCCAAGCTACTGGAGATGGGCAAAGGCGCTGACTTTGGCGTGAGCACCGACTACCAATCCAACTCTTCTATCAAGGGCGTCATCCAGCGCCTCTACACCTCCCGCGAGGCCATGGAGGCCGCTGGAACCTTAACCAACATCGCCTGGTTGGTGCTGGCGCTTGGCACCATCGCAGCCGGCGCGTGGCTTATGCGCTACCTCATCGCCCACCAGCTAGAGGTAGAGGCCTGGCTTACCGGGGCCATGGTCATGCTGCTCATCTCCCCGGTGTCCTGGTCCCACCACTGGGTGTGGCTAGCACTCATCATCCCCGTTTTTGCCTACCGCGCGCTAACCTGGCGCAGCTTTCCCGCCGGCGCGCTCTGCGCCGTACTCGCGGCCTGGGCGGGCATGCTACTTACCGTCCCGCCCAAATGGTGGTTCGGCGACATCATCGACGTCCAGACCATGGCCATGTACCAAAAATTCCTAGTCAATGACTTCGTGTGGCTAGCGCTGCTGGCCGCTCCGCTGCTGTGGGCGGCGCATCGGGCGCGATTGAGCCCCAGTTTTACAAGCCACTAGATCGAAAAAATCCCGTCCCCCATTGGAGGACGGGATAAACTCACCAAGGCTTTAGGCGAGCGGGTTAACGCCAGCCAGGAAGAACCAGATGGCAACCAAAGCAGCGATGCCCAGGATAATGAATACCCACGAGCTAGCCAGCGGGCGGCGAGCCCAGCTGCGGGAGAAGTCCAGGGAGATAACGCCCGGGCCGGTGAACTGAATGGCAATCGCGATAACAAACAGCACGATGGACAGCCAGATAGCCTCCGGCCACGCGAAGATGTCCAGGCCAGACTTGGCGTTGGCAATCTCGTGAATAGCGGTGAAGCCAGTAACCACCAGTGCCAGCATGGCAAACAGCGGCGTAACTAGGCCCAGCAGCAAGAAAATGCCGGCAATGAGCTGGAGGGTAGGTACGGCGATAGCCAAGATATTGCCATAGTCATAACCACTAAAGCTCTCCTGCAGGCCAGTCAGGCCGTCAGCGCCACCCAGGCTAAAGAAGGTAGTGATACCGGAGATGATGAGCAGCACCGCCAAGGCCGCGCGGACCAGCAGCAGACCGAAGTCAATGGTTCCGCGGCGAACTTCCTCGCGGCGCTCATCCAAGCGGCCGCGCAGGCGAGCCGCCTCAAGCTCATCCTCGGTGGCCTGATCCTGGAAAGCGGGATCCGGCGTGATGGTGGTTGGGGGCGCGGTGTAGCCCTGGGGCGCGCGGGGTTCATCCGCGATGTAGCCGGGATCCGCAATAACCTGGCCGGTGGGCTCCACGGCGGAGGTGTGTACGTTCTCATCACCCGCGTACTGGGTCACTGGCTGCGCGGTAAAGCTAGTGGTCTCATTATCTGCGTCAGCGTTGTAGGTAGGGACGTTGACGTCATCGAATTTATCGGCGCTATCTGGCCTGTTGTTTTGTGTCATAGCAACGAACTTAAACGAATTGCCAGCCAGTATGTGAACCGGCACGCGAATTGTTACCGTTGTGTTGCCTAAACTATGCCCGATTGAGTCCGTCCGGGCACGAAACTCCCACGTTACGCCCATTTTCCTTAATTCAGGGAATTTTAGGTAAACTCACACCTTTTTACCCCCGGCTCTCAAGGCCGCCTGCAAACTCACCCCGTGCCCTCTGAGGACGGCAGCCCGCGCCAGCGGCTGTACCCACCGCCCTAGCCAACCCGCTGGACTTTCAGTAGGCTTTTTGTTGACACGTATACTACCTACAGCGAGGGAGCCTGACCCAATGACAGACAATGACTGGACCGAAGACGCCAAAAACGCCTCCCCAGACGGCGAATTTGTGCGCGATACCACTTACATCCAAGACCGCGTAAGCCCCGAGGTGTCCGAGAAAACTCCGCAAGACAACGGCACCACGCTGTGGCCCATGGAAGCCGGGCGCTACCGTCTCATGGGCGCACGCGCCTGCCCCTGGGCACACCGCAGTATCATCACCCGCCGCCTGATGGGTCTAGAAGACACCATCTCACTGGCACTAGCCGGCCCCACGCACGACGTCCGGTCCTGGCGCTTTGACCTGGACCCGGACGGCAAAGACCCCGTCACCGGCATCCACCGCCTGCAAGAGGCCTACTTCAACCGGTTCCCGGACTACGAGCGCGGCATCACCGTTCCCGCGCTAGTCGAAGAAGAAAGCGTCGAGGTAGTAAGCAATGATTACAACTGGATTGTCCGTGATTTCATCACCCAGTGGACCCAGTTCCACCGGGAGGGAGCACCGGATCTCTACCCGGCGGCACACCAAGATGAAATAGAAGAGCTCAACGAGCGCATCTTCCACGACATCAATAACGGCGTATACCGGTGCGGCTTTGCCGGCTCCCAAGACGCCTATGACAAGGCCTACCAGCGCCTATGGGAGGCCCTCGACTGGGTAGAAGAACGCCTAGGTCAACAGCGCTACATGGTTGGCAACCATCTCACCGAAACCGATATCCGCCTCTACGTCACCCTCATCCGCTTCGACCCGGTCTACTACAGCCACTTCAAATGCTCCCGCCACAAGCTGGCAGAGATGCCCAACATTCGCGGCTACATGCAGGAGCTTTTCCAAATCCCTGGCTTTGGTGACACCACCGACTTCCAGGAAATCAAGGAGCACTATTACATAGTGCAAACAGATATCAACCCCACCCAAGTAGTCCCGGTGGGCCCGGACATGGACTGGCTCATGGAAGACCACGACCGGGGCCGGTTTGGCGGCCAGCCCTTCGCCGCTGGAACCACGCTCCCCGGCCCGCTACCTGCGGGCGAGCACCTCAAGAACCCGGAGGACTTCCAGCTGGAACTGCCGGCCGTCAAGCCGGTCTAGTTCCCCGGGGGCAGCGCGCCGGCCGCGGCTAGGAACACGCTCGCGGTCAGGCGCTCAAGCATGGCGGATTCCAGCCGCCACCGCTGCCAGTAGAGATCCAGCTCCAGCGGAGTGTCATCGATAATCACCAGCTCGCCGCGCGCTAGAAGTTCACTGGCCTGGATTTCCGGGATCATTCCCCACCCCAGCCCCACCCGCACGGCGTCGTTATACGCGTCCACACTGGGGATATAGCTCACGCGCCGGCTCAAGTCGCGCAGCGTCAAGTCTTTGCCCCTAAGCCAGCGCTTGAATAGGGGGTCTTGCTGGTTATAAAGCACCGCAGGCATCTTGTCCCAGGCTCTAAGCTCCATACTTGGCGATGCCATCGCAAAGTAGCGCATAGTGCCCACCGGCGTTGACTCACAGCCGGCCACGGGGTTGGGCTCGCTGGTCACCGCACCCACCACATCCCCGCGCCGCAGCATACCCAAGGTGGCGTTTTCATCTTCAACCCGGATTTTTAACGACACATCCCCGTGCGCGGCGGTGTCCGCAATGACGTCTTTGAACCAGGTGTTAAGGCTATCGGCGTTGACGGCCACGGACAGCGGCACGTTGCGCATGTGTTGGCTAAGTTGCGCTTTTGCCTCCGCCTGAACCAACGCCACGTGCCGGGCGGTTTGGACCAAGATTTCGCCGGCCTCCGTGGGGGTAACTGGGGTGCTGCGGCGCAACAACACCCGCCCGGTGCTGGACTCCAAGGACTTGATTCTCTGGCTCACGGCGGAGGGGGAAACCCCCAACACGGCTGCGGCCACTTCAAAGCTGCCTTCATCCACGATAGCCAGCAAAGTTTCCATCTGGGATTGGTTCATACCAGCCATCTTAAGCTGTTCTTCACCGAATGAAAAAGATGTAAATGGACTTCATATTACGGCCGTACTACTTTGATGGCTATGTCAATAGTTATCGCTGGTTTTGTGCTGGGATTATCCCTGATTGTGGCCGTGGGGCCACAAACCGCCTACATCATCAAGATGGGCGTCAAGCGCGACCATATCGTCGCCATCATCATCGTTTGTATACTCAGCGACGTACTACTCATCAACGCAGGCGTGGCCGGGGTAGGTGCCATAGGTGCCTACTTCCCCACCGCCTTGGACGTTATTAAGTACCTGGGCGCGGCTTACCTGGTCTACTTTGCCTACACCAACTTCCGCGACGCTGTTAAACCCCCGCAAGACGCCGTGATAGTTACGGAAACAGCTCCAGAAACAGCCCAGGAATCCGGAACACCGGAAACCGGCGGTGGCGTGGCTGTGAAAACACGACTAAGGCCTAAGACTTCGCGCACCTGGGTGGGCCCTGTGGTGGGAGCTTTGGCTATCACGTGGCTAAACCCCATGGCCTACATTGACGTCCTGGTCATGCTGGGTGGGATCGCTAATTCTTATGGCCCTGACAAGTGGCTGTTCGCGTTGGGTGCGCTGGCTGCCTCGGCGGTGTGGTTCCCATTCCTTGGCTTGGGTGCGGCTAAGCTCTCCCCGGTTCTTTCGCGCCCCCAAACCTGGCGCGTGGTGAACCTGGCAGTGGGGTTCTTGATGATTGCGCTGACAATTAAGTTGTTGCTGCACTAATCCCGCACGTGTGGGGCAGTAGGTTTTCCTACTGCCCTTTTTGTGTGCGGTGGCTAGGCTTGCCGGTGCCGGTGACGCTGCGGCTAGTGCTGCGGCGGCGGGTGCTGCTGGTGGTCCGGCTGCGGCTAGTGCTGCGGCGGCGGGTGCTGCTCCGGTGCCGGCTGGTGCTGCTGGTGGTCCGGCCGCGGGTACTGCTCCGGCGGTGGTTGGTCCGGCGGTGGGTGCTGCTGCGGCGGTGGTTGGTGCCGGTTTGGTGGTGGCCGGTGGTTGGGGATGTGGGGTGTGATGACCCGTGGCGGCCCGCCTTTGGGCGGTAGCCAGACGACATTCCCGTTGATGGTGTCGATTTTGCCGCGGGTATTAGCCGGCCCGGAGTCCTCGTTCACCCCGTTGTGGTAGGCACATAGCGGGACGAGGTTGTCGAGGTTGGTTAGCCCGCCGCCGGCCCAGCTGTGGATGTGGTGGTATTGGCAGTTATCGGCTGGGGTATTGCAGTCCGGCCAGACGCAGTGCGGGAACTGCGCGGATATCATCGCGCGTTGTTTCCAGTTGGCAAACCTGGCAATCCGGTAGAGGTTCACCGGCCCGGCCACAGGGTCAACTAGGGTTATCAGCCCGCAGTCAGCGAGCCGGCGCTCTAGGTATTGTTTGCCGGTCATGGTTGCACCGTTGGTGAGTTGGAAGGTTAGTTCCTCCCCGTCGCCGGAAATTAGGCGCAGCCAGTCCTCGAGTTCGATGATGATGTTGGTTTGGACTGCGGCAATAGCGGCGTCGGTGCCGTCGGTGCCTGTGAAAAAGACGTGCCGGAAGGCCTCGGCGGTATCTGTGGCGTTGGTAGAAGCCAGCACGGCCGCCATGTCAGCGACTTCTAGGGCGGTGCCGGTATAGGACAAGGTGTTGACCCCGCAGCGACGCCGGGTAAGGCGCACCCCGGTGGCAGGTGGTGGTTTGGGCGTGGCTTTGAAGTGGTCTTTGGCAACGGCATCGACGCGCTGGGGTTCGGTGGCGCAGAGTTTAACCCGCAGGTTCCAGGCATCAAGCTGGCGGCGTACTTTTGCTACGTGGGCTTCGATGCGTTGCAAGGAAGCCAGGCTGTGGCGCGCGGCGCTGTTGCGGGCGCGGCGTTGTTTGTTGGTAAACGGGGTTTGACCGAAGTAGACGTCTGCCAAGGCGTGGAGGTCCGTGGCCACGCTGCGGTCTAGGCCCAGGCTGAGAAGGTCGGTGATAGACATGCCGCGGGCTTCCTCGACCGGGTTAAGGCCCCGGGAGGTGTAGCTAGCGAATGTCGAAAGGTTCATAACACTGCACGCTAGCACAGGTTATTCTTCGAGCTAGCGGGGCATTTTCAACCACTTGTGGATAACTTTCCCGGGAAGGGAAAAACCGGCCGAGTTATCCACAGACAAAAAGTTTTTCCTTAAAACCCTTGACTTTCCGCAGGAGTCGGGTAGTATTTGCCAATTTTCACCTGCCAGCCGGGAAAATGTAATAAATTTCACACCGGCCTGGGGCGGTGGAAAAATACCAGGCCCCGCACCGGGCTACCGGGAGCCCTCCTCCGGCTGGTAGTCCTCGACCGAGCCTACATCGGCGGGTTCGCCGGATACAGCGTCCTGGGCTTCCGACTTCAAGTTGTCATAGATGCGTTGGTCCGCCACGTTGGAATCCGCCACATGTTGGCCAATTTCCTGGTCATACTTGGGGTTATAGTCCTGCTCCGGGTCCATCTTCATGCCCAACAGCTCGCGTACCCGCGCGCGGCGCACGGACTCATCCTTGATATCAGACCATCCCTTGAACCAGGCGTAGACCATCACCACAACGGTGACAATCCCCAGGTAGCCCAAGATGGGATAAACAACCGCCATGAGCGACTTGAAGCCAAAGAAGGAACAAGCAAAGCCCACCAGGGTGGTGGCCACAAAGATGACCCGGTAGCGCGCTTCACGGCCCGCGGAAAGGCGCTTGCCCAACGCGTAGAACATGCCAATAGCCGTGTTGAAAATCATCAGATAAATGGTCACCGCCATGACAAGGCCCAGGGTGCCGTTAATCTGATTGACCAGGGTCAGCAGCGGGATATCATCATTGGCGGCCACCTCGGCGTTCATCACCAGGGCAAAGGCCGCCGTGGCCATCAGCACCGCATAAGCGAAACCGCCCAGCAGCCCGCCACGCCCGGCTTCCTTCGGGTTGGAGTTATCCCCGCCAATAACCAAGGACATAGATAGCGCCAGAATGAGCGCCAGACCGCTGTAGTTCAACGCGGAGAGTAGCCAGTGGTCAATCGGGCTGGGAGTCTGCGCGGCGGTGTTCATGGCCAGACCGATATCCTCGGGCAGGTTAAACGCGGTGTGGACGCCCAGGCCCACCACCGCCACCACAATCAGCGGGGTAATACCGCTGATGACCTTAGATACCTTGCCCACGTCCAACATGCCGGCTACCAGGACCAGCACCAGCATTATGGTTGAGCCCACCCAGTTGGCGGTCCCAAACTGCTGCGCCAGGTTAGAGCCGGCACCAGCTAGCATCACCACGCCGATGGCAAACAGCGTGAGAATCACCGCTAGGTCCAGGAACCGGGAGATCCAGGGGTGGGCCACGCGTTGGAACACGTCATTGTGCGCGTTAGCCTGGAAATACGAACCCAGCTGCAAAAATACTGTGCCGGCAAGCGTCATTATGGTGCCAGCCAGGATAATCCCCCAGATGCCGCTGAGGCCAAAGGACGTGAAGTACTGGACCACTTCCCGGCCGGTCGCGAACCCGGCCCCCACCAGCAGCCCAATAAAAGAAAGCGCTATAGAGACAGTTTTGCCAACAGACATTATTCTCCTAAAGGTCTAATAGATTTTTAACCTTGAACAGAATACGCCAAAAGCCTCCATCACAAAATGATGGAGGCTTGGCAGGGCATTTACTTCAGCTTTTGGGCAATCAGCTTATTAACTTGGCCTGGGTCTGCCTTACCTTGGGTGGCTTTCATCACAGCGCCCACGATGGCACCGGTGACCTTGGTGTTACCCGCCTTGTACTTCTCCACGATGTCCGGGTTAGCGGCCAGGGCGTCATCCACGGCCTTTTCAATAGCGCCGTCGTCGCGCACGACCTCCAGGCCACGGGCCTTGACTACCTCATCGACGTCACCTTCGCCGTTAAGCACGCCGTCCACCGCCTGGCGGGCCAGCTTGTTAGTCAGCTTACCTTCGCCCACCAGCACGATAACGCGGGCCACCTGGGCCGGGGTGATATCCAGCGCCGCAAGTTCCACGCCCTGCTCGTTGGCCTTGCCGGTGAGGTAAGACACCCACCACGAGCGGGCATCGGCAGGCTTGGCACCCTGCTCCGCCGTGGCGATGATGAGGTCCAGCGCGCCGGCGTTGACCAAATCGCGCATCTCCTCATCTTTCAGACCCCACTCCTTCTGGATGCGCGCGCGGCGGATCCAGGGCATCTCCGGCAGGGTCTGGCGGATTTCTTCCACCCACTCGCGGGAAACGTGCACCGGCGGCAAGTCCGGATCATTGAAGTAGCGGTAGTCTTCTGCCGTCTCCTTCGGCCGTCCCTTGGAGGTAGAACCGTCAGTCTCCTGATAGTGGCGGGTTTCCTGGACAATCTCCCCGCCGTCGGTGATGACCTGCGCCTGGCGCTGCATTTCAAAGCGCACGGCCTGCTCCACGGACTTCAGCGAGTTAATGTTCTTGGTCTCTGTGCGGGTGCCAAACTCGGTGGTGCCCACAGGCCGCAAGGACAGGTTGGAGTCCACACGCATGGAGCCTTGGTCCATCCGGGCATCGGAAACGCCGAGCGCCGCCACCAAATCGCGCAGTGCGGAGACATAAGCCTTAGCCACCTCCGGCGCGCGGGCACCAGCGCCCTCGATGGGCTTAGTAACAATCTCAATCAGCGGGATGCCCGCACGGTTGCAGTCCACCAAAGACGCAGTGGCACCGTGAATGCGGCCATCCGCTCCGCCCAAGTGGGTGAGCTTGCCGGTGTCTTCTTCCATGTGCGCGCGCTCAATCTCCACGCGCCATTCCGTGCCATCCTCAAGCACTACGTCCAGGTAGCCGTCGTACGCAATGGGCTCATCGTACTGGGAAATCTGGTAGTTCTTGGGCTGATCCGGGTAGAAATAGTTCTTCCGCGCAAAGCGGGAGGACTCCGCGATGGAACAATTGAGCGCCAAACCAATCCGGATGGCACCCTCCACGCCCTGGTGGTTGACCACCGGAAGAGCCCCAGGAAGGCCCAAGGACACAGGGTCCACATTGGAGTTGGGCTCCGCGTTGAAGTTGGTGCCAGAGGTAGAAAACATCTTGGTGTTGGTGTTTAATTCCACGTGGACTTCCATGCCCATTACCGGGTCAAACTTCTCTAGGACTTCGTCATAATCCATCAGGTCATACATCGCAGCAGTCATGCCCGCTATCTTAATACGCCACCGGCACGCACCGGCAACCGGGCGTAGGCAAAAGCAAAAGCCGCCGGGATATCCGGCGGCTGGGGTGAAACTTTCCTCTAGCCAAACAGGGCGCGCGCGGTGGTGTAGCGTCCCTGCGGTACGGTCTTGAGCTTGCCCACTGCCTCCGCGAGGTCGACTAACTCGATGTTCTCACCGTGCAGCGCCACACATTTTCCGGACTCACCGCGGTGGGCGGCGCGGGCGGCGTGGACACCGTAGCGGGTGGCCAGCACGCGGTCATAAGCGGTAGGCGTGCCGCCGCGCTGGATATGGCCCAGCACCGTGGTTCGCACGTCATAGCCGGTGCGGTTTTTAATCTCCGAACCAATGACCTGGCCAATACCGTTGAAGGTTTGGTGGCCGTACTGGTCAACGCCGCCGGCTTCAAAGTCCATGGTGCCTTCAGCGGGGAGGGCGCCTTCTGCAACGCAGATAATCCCGTACTTCTCCCCCATCTGGAAGCGGCGTTCCATGGCTTTGCACACATCCGCGATATCAAAGGGTTCCTCCGGAATCACGGTGTAGTGCGCGCCACCGGCCATACCGGCGTGCAGCGCAATCCAACCCACGTGGCGGCCCATGACCTCCACAATGAGGATCCGGTTGTGGGACTCAGCGGTGGTGTGCAGGCGGTCAATGGCGTCCGTGGCCACGGAGACCGCGGTGTCAAAACCGAAGGTGTAGTCCGTGGCATTGACGTCATTGTCAATGGTCTTGGGAACGCCTACCACCGGGATGCCGTTGTCGGAGAGGAATTTAGCGCCTTTGAGCGTGCCCTCACCGCCAATAGCTATGAGGGCGTCCACGCCTGCGTCCTCCATATTGGAGCGGATCTGATCCAGGCCGTTTTTGAACCTGTCCGGGTGCAGGCGGCCGGTGCCCAAGATAGTGCCACCGCGCAGGAGAATGCGGTCAATTTCCGCATCATCATAAAGATCCCGGCGGCGGTCATCCATCAATCCCACCCAACCGTCTTCATATCCGACAACAGTGTCACCGAATTCAGTAGAGGCGGTGCGAACGACCGCGCGGATAACAGCATTGAGGCCGGGGCAATCGCCACCGGAAGTAAGTACAGCAAGACGCATACCTACTAATTTACTCACGTTTAGCCCGCAACGCACTTTCCCCTGGCAGCGCTATTTATGCAGCGTATCGCGTAGGAAAAGCGAGGATATTAATCCCACCGCCAGCATTACGACGATAACCAGCAGGGAATTAGCAAAATTATGTGATTGGGCCGTGAGAATTACGCCGCTTTCAGTGGCCAAAATCTCACGCGAACCACCCATTTGGATGACCGCGCTCACGGCCGCCACGCCAATTACCGAGCCAACCTGGCGGGAGGTGTTATAAACCCCGGACGCTGATCCCATAAGCTGCGGGGCTATGTCGCGCATGGTAGTGGCAGCGTTGGATCCCCAGATGAATGACTGCCCCACTCCCAGCAACGAAACCGGCACCATCAGCCACCACGCGCTGGCATCTGAGCGCATAATCCCCCACGCGATGAGGAATCCCACGAGGAGAATGGAAAAACCGCTGCTAGCCAGCCGGCGCGGGTCTACGCGGTCTGCCAAAATCCCCGCCACCGGGGAGACCAGCATGGATAAGACCGCCATGGGCGTGACCAGCAATCCCGCCTGCCCCGCAGTCAGCCCCCGGATGTCTTGGAGCCACAGCATGATGGGGATCATCATGGAGGCAGCCATAAAGCCCATGGCTACGATGGCCAAGGTCCCCGCGCAGTAGTTGCGGTCTGTGAACAGCTGTAGCGGCACCAGGGCCTCAGTCCCGCGCGCCGCCGCGTTAGCCTGGAGCTTGAGAAATACCCCGATGCACCCCGCACCCACCGCCAGCAACACCCAAATCCACCAGGCCCAGCCGGCCTCCGAACCCTGCTGGATGCCCAGTACCACGCAGCTCAAGGCCACCAAGGACACCGCCACCGACGGGTAGTCAATGGCGCGCGCCGTTGTAGGAAGGGCCGGAACCCACTTCAAGGCCAGGAAGAAAGCGGTGGTGGCCAACGGCACGTGGATCCAGAAGACGGCGTGCCAGCCAAAGGCTCCGACCATAAAGCCACCCAAAAGCGGTCCCGTCAGTGCAGCGACTGAGCCCACAATTCCCCACATGCCCAGCGCGCGGCCGCGGCGGGTGCGGTCAAAAATTCGGTTGATGATGGCCATAGTCTGGGGCATCTGCAAGGAAGCGCCCAGGCCCATGACCACGCGCGCGGAAATCAGAAAGCCGACCGTAGGCGCTAGTGCTGCTGCCACCGCGCCCGTGCCGTAGAGAACCAAGCCAAGCATGAAGATTTTCCTTTGGCCGTACTTGTCCCCCAAGCGCCCCGTGAAGAGCAACGGGACCACCACTGCCAACAAGAAGGCCGCCGGGACCCACGTCACCTGGTTGACCGTGGCACCCAAATCCCGCTGGATGCTAGAAAGCGCTACCGTTACCATGGTTTGGTCCAGCAAAGAGATGAAAAAGCCCAAGGAAAGCGCGAACATGGCCTTCCAGGCTTCTTTTTCCGGTGGGAGCGTGGGTAAAGCAGGGGGCGTGGGGGCTACAGGTGAGGTCATGGGGACTAAGTGTAGTCACCCCTAGCGGTTGTTCTAAGACAGGTCTAGACTCCCAGGCATGGGAATGATTGATATTAAGAAACCACAGCACGTATCCACCGCCACCGTTGTTGCCCTGGGCCTGGTAGGCGGATGGACCACCGCCAAGGAAACCGGAGTGCGCCCGCTAGGCGGTGCCATCCTTGCCGCCGCCGGAGTGTGGGCCGGACGCTCCTGGTTGGCTAAGACAGATGTGCCCACTACCGCCGCCCTAACCGGGATCTACCTGGGTGCATTTGGGGTGTCGCACCCGCTGGCAAAAAAGATCGGCGCCTGGCCTTCGGTAGTGGCCGTGACCGCCGCTACTGCGGGGGCGTCCTACGCCCTGGCCGACTCCAAGTAGCTGGGCTCCACGTAGCTGGGCTCCACGTAGCTGGGCTCCACGTAGCTGGGCTCCACGTAGGCTTGACGGCCGCCCAGCACCCGGTTACTGCTGCCCCCGGGGGCTGGGCAGCAGGTGGGGCTAGCTGGATTCCTGCGCTTCCATCTCCGCGACGAACGTGTGCTTTGTGGCCTGCCACTGGTCCTCGGTCATCTTTAGCCGCCAGTAGCCGGAGACGGAGGCGTCCTTCTTTGCCACCTGCCGCTCCACGAAGAGGTTGCGGCGCAGGTCTTTGACCATCTCCGCGACCCCGTGGATAAACCAGGCGGTGTGCCCTGCAGGCGGAGTGTAATTCCGCACCGCGCGGGAAAGCGCTGTTCCGGGCATAGCGCCGTTGCGCATGACAAAGCGAACCTCCACGTCCTCGCGCTCCGGCATGGGCATCTGGTGGCCCTCCGCTTCTACCTCGACGAAGGCAATAGCGGTGGAGCCTGCCGGAATCTTTTCCAGCCCGGCGGCAATCGCTGGTGATGCGGATTCGTCTCCCGCCAGCACAAAGTGGTCATAGTCCGCCGTGGGGGACCAACCGCCGCCCGGCCCCCGGAATCCAAACGTGGCCCCCACTTCAACGTCCCGTGCCCACGGCCCGGCTATACCGGCGTCCCCGTGGATGACAAAGTCAATGGCCATGTCACCGGTGCGGGTGTCAACCCTGCGCAGGGTGTAGGTCCGCGTCACCGGCCGGAAGTCCTTGGGTTGGGTCTTCTTTGCCTCCTCAAAATCAAAAGGCCAGCAATACTGCGCTCCAGGAGGTGCGAAGATGATCTTTATATAATGGTCGGTTTTATCCAGATCCATCCCCTGCAATCCCGGAGCGTTGGCAAAAATCCGCACCATGTTGGGCGATAGCTCTTGCCTGCCTGTCACCGTGGCCTCATTTACCCGGCGTTTGTTGGCAGGTTTTGGCGCAGCGGGGGTGGCACCAGCGTTGAGGAAAGACTCCCGCCGCCGTTCACGCTCACGCTGCTTTTCGCGCCGTTTCTGGGCCTTGGCCTCATACTTAGCACGTTTATAGTCCTCCCGCGATTGCGTATAGAGCTCCGTGCGGGCGGCCTCCATCCCGGCCTTATAGCCGTCGGAATACGCCGCCGCATAGCCGGCTTGGAAGCCTTCGGTCCACTGAAAGTTGGGGGTTGGTTGTTCCATCTTTCCCAGGGTAGCCGAAAAAGAACCCGGGTCCGCCGGGACCCGGGTTCTGGTGGAAGCTAGTTCCGGTGGAAGCTAGTTCCGGTGGAAGTTAGTTCTGACGGGAGCTAGTTCTGGCGGCCGGCTTCGAAAGCGGCGCCCACCTTGTACAGGCGGTCATCCTGGAAGGCAGGGGCCATGATCTGCAAACCAGTGGGCAGGCCAGAATCACTAGCCATACCGGAAGGCACAGACATTCCGCACAGGCCGGCCAAGTTCAGCGGCAAGGTACACAGGTCAAAGTTGTACATAGCCATGGGGTCTTCCACCTTCTCCCCCAGCTTGAACGCCGTGGTGGGAGTGGTTGGGGACACCAGCACATCGACCTGCTCGAAGGCACGGGCAAAGTCCTGCGCAATCAGCGAGCGAACGCGCTGCGCTTGGAGGTAGTAGGCGTCGTAGTAGCCCACCGAAAGCGCGTAGGTACCAAGCATGATGCGGCGTTTGACCTCCGGGCCAAAACCGGCGGCGCGGGAAAGAGACATGACTTCCTCCGCGGAGTGGCTGCCGTCATCACCTACGCGCAGACCGTAGCGCATACCGTCAAAACGGGCGAGGTTGGAAGACACCTCACACGGCATGATCAGGTAGTACGCGGCCAAGGCGTCATCGAAATGGGGGCAATCAACCTCCACGGTTTCCGCGCCCTGGGCTTTCAACTGCTCCACGGCGGCGTGGTAGGCCTCCATCACGCCCGGCTGCCAGCCGTCGCGCTCAAATTGCTTAATGAGCCCAACCTTCACGCCACTCAGGTCCCCGTTGGCACCCTCACGAGCTGCCGCGACCACCGGAGCTACCGGCTTGTCCACACTGGTGGCATCGAAAGAATCATGCCCCGCGATAACCTCATGCAGCAGGGCGGTATCTAGCACCGTCCGGCCACAGGGGCCCGCCTGATCCAAGGAGCTGGCCGCAGCAATCAGGCCATAGCGCGAAACAGTTCCGTAAGTGGGCTTGACACCCACAGTGTTGGTCAACGCGGCCGGCTGGCGGATAGAACCGCCGGTATCCGTACCAATGCCCAGCGGGGCCTGCCCAGACGCCAGCGCAGCAGCCGTGCCGCCACCGGAACCGCCGGGAGTGCGGTCAATGTCATAGGGGTTTTTCGCCGGGCCGAAAGCTGAGTTTTCGTTTGAAGAGCCCATGGCAAACTCATCGAGGTTGGTCTTGCCCAGGATGGGGATTCCTGCTTCGCGGAGCTTGGTCACTAGTGTGGCGTCATAAGGGCTAATCCAGCCCTCAAGCATCTTGGAAGCCGCCGTGGTGGGCATATCCGTGGTGGTCAGCAAGTCCTTCAGCGCTAGCGGCACACCAGCCAACGGCGAAGCGGGGGCTTGGCCTGCATCCAGCGCTTTGTCCACGGAGTCAGCAGTAGCCAAAGCCGCTTCCGCACCGACGTGCAAGAAGGAGTTTAGCTCCCCGTTTGTCTCCGCAATACGATCCAAGAAAGCCTGGGTGACTTCCCGCGAAGTCAGTTCACGGGAGTGAATCTTCTGGGCAAGCTGGGCGGCAGAAAGCGAGGTAATCCCATTTTCGGGTGCGACAAAAGTGCTCATCTTTATTCGTCTCCAAGAATTTGCGGAACTACAAAACGGTTTTCTTCAACTGCCGGGGCTTGATCCAGTGCTTGCTCCGCCGTAAGCGTAGGAATAATGACATCCTTGCGCATAGGGGCATCAACACTGTGGGGGTGGCTCATGGGCTCAACACCGCTGGCATCAACCTTGCCCACCGCAGAGACTGAGTCAACAATCTTGTCAATCTGAGCGGCGAACTGTTCAAGTTCCTCTTCACTTAGTGCTAGCCGTGACAGCATAGCCAGGTGCGCGACCTCATCACGCGAAATCTCCGACACGCGAACTCCATCCTTTTCATTCACAAGTGCTTTTAGCTTCTGCTAGTTTCTGGCCCCATGTTACTGCACCCTGGCACACACAGACGCACCGGCCGGGGTAGCGGCTGGCACCCACGCCATTGAATCCCGTTCAAGAGGGCGCGTACTATGGGCTAGAACACAAAACCAACGGAAAGTTTTTCCATGTCTTTTCTCATCCGAGTAGTCCTCCCAGATACCCCCGGCAGCCTTGGGCAGCTAGCGGACGCCTTTGGCATGGTCAACGCCAACATTGAATCCGTTGATGTAGTTGAGCACAGCGAAGACGGCACCGTCACGGACGACATCGTAGTCAACCTCCCCCAAGGGGTGATGGCTGACTCCATCCTCACCGCCGCCAGCGCCGTAGACGGCGTAATCGTTGACTCCTTCCGCCCCTTCAGCGGAAGCGTAGATAGGCGCGGGCAAATAGCGTTGCTTTCCCGCGTTGCCACTGCCAAGAATGTCAAAGCCGGTATGCAGGAGGTGGCCAACGCTATCCCCAAGGCCATGACCTCCTCGTGGGCAATTGTCATTGACAACAACCCACCCATCCACCGGCTGGCGTCATCATCTAGCGCCCCGGCCGACGACGGCACAGTTCCCGCCGATATCAAGGTCCCCGCGGCGCGGGTGCTCCACGCGGACCAGGACGCCTGGGTTCCGCATTCATGGTCCTTGTTGGACTCCACCCTGGCAGCCGCACCGCTGGGTGCCACGGGCCTGACCCTAGTCATCGGCCGCGTGGGTGGACCCGAGTTCCTAACCTCCGAAGTCGAGCACCTCCGCGATATCGGCAATATCTTGGGTGCGGTTCTGCGCTAGTTACCGGTGGCGCGCGAAACCCGGGTTTTCCAGGGCTTCAGCGCGCCAGCGGGCACGAAGAAACAGGAACTAGCAGCCTTTTCAAAGACTTAGCCGGCCCAGCATCTGCAACCCGGTGACCGCGTCCGCAACCACGTAATCCACGGCCTCTTGGACCTCTGGGTCTGCGTGCGGAAAGCTGAAAGAGATATCGGCAAGCGAGTGCATGGGCAGGTCATTATGGGAGTCACCGAAGGAAAAAATACGCACCTGCTGGCGGCGAAGTCCAAGGTGCTCTAGCAATCGCTTAATCCCCGCCGCCTTAGTGTGCCCCGGCGGCATAATATCCAAGAAACCGGAATTGATGGAGGTAGATACCTCGAACTCACTTTTAACCCAGCGCTCAATTTCCTGCTGCAGCTTCCTGCCACCCGGACTCCACGCTGAAATCAACACCACCTTTTCCTGCGCCAACTGCTCCGGCGGTAAACGCCGGACGTTGGTGATGATGGAGTTTTTCCTGTCATCAACAGTGCCCAGCACAAGCGCGTCCGGGCCGTCCACAGTGGTGACGTAAAGGTTGAGGTTGTCCGTGCCCCGGAGCTTTTCTACCACGCGGTCCACCAGCGGCGCCGGCAGGCGGTCCTCGCACAGCACTCGGCCCTCCCCGGTGGCCAGAACTGTGCCGTTGTAGAGGACCAGATAATCCATGTGTACGCCATTGTCTAGCAGAGCCCGGCGGCAAGAATCAAGGGATTTTCCCGTGGCCGCCACCGCCAGGTTCCCAGCCGCACGCCACTGGGAAACTGCCTCCACCGTCTGCGCCGTAATTACCCGGTCAAAAAGGAGGGTGCCGTCAAGATCAAAAGCCGCGATGTCCATGCCTAGACAGCTTAGTTCCAAGTGGGGAACTCTAGTTGCCATTATGGCAGTTCCACTAAAAAGGCCGCCTTGATCGCTGCCCCGCCGGGTCCTGGTACCGGGTATTAAGCCAAAGAAAGTGCAACCTCCAGGCGCCAGACTGTAGATGTTGACAAGCGCGAAGACCACCCCCGCGCCGGAGATTTCCCCGGTGGAACTGCGCAGCCAGCAGGGCTCCGGCCAGTGCCCGCTACCCCCGCCACCGGCGCGGGGTCGGACCCGCACAAACTGCGGTTCTTAAGCCTTGCAGCCAAGTAGCGGAAGCAGGTCGGACAACACCCCGGCAAATTGACCACCAATGGGGTTATACCAACTCGAAAAATACGCTGAGTTGGGTAATCTAGATTTATAAAGCCACATAGTTTTGTGGACTAGACAAAAATTTAAGATATACGATGAAAGCGCGAGAAAGGGATGAGAACATGCAATTAGAACCAGCCAATGTCAAACCATCAATAATGCGGCTGAAGCGGGCACGCGGCCAGATCGATGCCGTGATTCGGATGCTCGAGTCCGGAGAGGAATGTGAGACGGCGGTAACGCAGCTGGCCGCGGCAGCCAAAGCAATCGACCGCGCGGGGTATTCCATCATTGCCACCGGGCTCAAGCAGTGCTACACCCAAGAAGGCCCAGAGGCCATAGACACCGAAAAGATGGAAAAGCTGTTCCTATCCCTGGCCTAGAGCCTCAACAACGGCCCGCCTTCTAATCAGGACTGCCAGTTTCCAGTAGGCGCTGGAAGCCGGACTCATCCAAGATCCGCAGCCCCAGGTCCCGCGCCTTTTGTTCCTTGGAACCGGCGTTTTCACCCACCACCACGTAATCAGTCTTCTTAGATACCGAGCCAGACGCCTTCCCGCCACGCGACAAGATTGCTTCCTTGACGGTATCCCGCGTGAAATTCTCCAAAGTCCCGGTGACCACAACGGTCAACCCCTCCAGGGTTTGCTCCGGTTTGTCCTGCACCTTATCTTCCATGGTCACTCCGGCCTTGGCCCACTTTTCCACAATCTCGCGGTGCCAATCCACCTCAAACCACTCACTAAACGACCGCGCGATGATATCCCCCACGCCATCGGTGTGCGCCAGCTCCTCTACAGGGGCCTGCCGCATGGCATCCAAGGAACCGTAACGGGCCGCCAAGGCACGGGCAGCAATGGGACCCACATGCCGGATAGACAAAGAAACTAGCACGCGCCACAGCTCCGTCTCCCGCGCGGTCTTGAGGTTATCCAGGAGTTTTTCTCCCTGTTTGTTCAAAATGCGCGGGACGGGCTGACCCTTGGTTTTCTTAGCCTTCGGGTCATTACGAGTGTAGACCTGAGTTTTGAGTAACTTTTCCGCATCCAAGTCAAAGATGTCACCCTCATCCGCCACCACACCAGAGTCAATGAGGTCCGAGGCGGCCTTCTCCCCCAAGGCCTCAATATCAAAGCCCTTGCGGGAGGCCAGGTACTCCAAACGAGCGGACAATTGAGAGGGACAGCTACGCGTGTTCGGGCAGCGCCAGTCCGCGTCGCCTTCCTTCTGCGGGGCTAAGGTGGTCCCGCACGAAGGGCAGTCTGCGGGGAAGGTCCACTCCCACTCCGAGCCATCGCGCTTGTCCACCACCGGACCTAAGACCTCGGGGATGATCTCCCCGGCCTTACGAATAATTACGGTGTCACCGATGAGCACGCCTTTGCGCTTGACCTCAGTCTGGTTGTGCAACGTGGCCATGGACACGGTAGAACCAGAGACAAAGACCGGATCCATGATGGCAAAGGGGGTAACGCGGCCGGTACGGCCCACGCCCACCTCAATGTCCAGGAGCTTGGTGGTGACCTCCTCCGGCGGGTACTTGTAGGCAATGGCCCAGCGGGGCGCGCGCGAGGTTGCCCCCAGCTGACGCTGGCTTTCCAAATCATCGACCTTGACCACCAGGCCGTCCATTTCAAAGATGGCGTCGTGGCGGTGGGCTGCCCAGTAGTTCACCTGCTTGATCACCGCTGCGGCGGACTCCACGCGTTTGGTGTACTCGGACACCGGCAGCCCCCAAGCGGCCAGCGCCGCATAGGCGTCGTGCTGCGAGGTCGGCGCAAAGCCCTCCCGCGCCCCGATCCCGTGGGAGACCATGTGCAGCCGCCGCTTTTTCACATCCGCAGGGTCTTTCATGCGCAAACCGCCGGCGGCGGCGTTACGCGGGTTGGCAAATGGAGGTTTACCATCTTCCACACGCTGGGCATTAATATCCCCAAAATCCTCCGGGCGCATGTAAACCTCACCGCGAATTTCCACCAGCGCGGGGACCGGATAAGCGTCATTTTCTTCCAGCCGGTGCGGAATGTCCTCAATTACGCGGGCGTTAGCCGTGATGTCTTCCCCCACCCGGCCGTCACCACGGGTGGCAGCGGATACCAACTCACCATCCCGGTAAACCAAGTCAATGGAGAGCCCATCGATTTTCAATTCCGTGAGATAAGACTTGGCGGGCGTCTTGGCTAGCCACTCGCGCATCTCCGCCTCGTCGAATACGTTATCCAAGCTCATCATCCGCTCGAGGTGCACGATATCTGCGGCGGAAGGCTCCGGAGTGGCGCCGACCTGCTGAGTCGGGGAATCTGGAACTGCCAACTCCGGGTGTTGCTCCTCCAGCTGGATAAGGCGCTGGAACAGCGCGTCAAAGTCCGCGTCCGGGATGGCGGGTTGACCGTTGTAATACAATTCCCGGTGCCTGCGGATTTCTTGTGCAAGCTCTGACCATTCGCGCTGAAAATCTTCTGGTTTAGTCACGGTTTCCTAGTCTAAACGAATTCTAGGACGGAGTCTGCGCCCACCGGTTGCTGGCGGCGGCTCAAGCCGGGCCCTTCGGCGCAGTACCCAAGTTGTTGATCCCACCTGGTGAGCACTAAAGTTTTCCAAGTCTATCCATCTCCCTCCGGCACAAAGGTCTTCTCTAATGGCAACTGCCCTCCCCACCGCTCCGGCTGCAAAAAGCCCCAGCACAACCTCCCCAATGGTCATCATGGCCGCTTCGCTCATGCTGTTTTCCATGTTCTTCGGCGCGGGCAACCTTATCTTCCCACCCATGGTGGGGGTCAACTCCGGCACCAACTTCTGGCCGGCAATAATCGGCTTCCTGGCAGCGGGCGTAGTGCTGCCCATCGTCTCAATCATCGCGGTTGCCATGGGCGGGTCCAACGTCCGTGAGCTTGCCGCGCGCGGCGGCTGGCTGTTCGGGCTGGGATTCTCAGTCATCGCCTACCTATCCATTGGCGCCTTCTACGCCCTCCCGCGAACCGGAGCGGTGGCAATGTCAACGGCTATCACCCCGCTAACCGAATGGGACGGAATTGTAGCCAACAGTATTTTTGCCCTCATCTTCTTTGGCGTGACCTTGCTGCTGGCTTGGAACCCGCACAAGATCATTGACACCCTGGGGAAGGTACTCACCCCGGCGCTGGTCTTTCTTCTCCTAGCGCTCATTGCCGTGGCCGCTGTGAAATTCGAACGCCACCCGGAAGCCCCTGTGGCGGCCTACCAAGACAACCCCATGGTTGCTGGGCTGTTTGAGGGATACAACACCATGGACGCTATCGCTGGCCTGGCCTTTGGCATCGTCATCATTTCCTCGCTGCGCGCTAAGGGCTTAGGACAAGCAGGCGGCCAATCCCTAGTCCGCCTAACCTCCATCACCGGCGTTATTGCCGGGTCCTTGCTGGCTGTTATCTACCTCGGACTGGCCTACATCGCGCAGACCATTCCCGATAGCCAGTCCTATACCTCCGGCGCTGAACTACTAGCGGACTCCTCCAATCTCACCCTGGGCATTGTGGGGCAGCTGGCCTTCTCGCTCATCGTGCTTCTGGCCTGCCTCACCACCTCCGTGGGCCTGCTCTCCGCCACCAGCGAATTCTTCCACAGGTTGGCCCCAGGCTTGTCCTATCACGGCTTTGCCATAATCTTCACCGTCATGTCTGCCGCACTTGCCATCCAAGGTCTAGATACCGTGCTGGCTATCGCAGTACCGTTTATCATCTTCCTCTACCCACCGGCTATCACCCTGATGCTGGTGACCATGCTCCAGCCACTGCTAAAGTCAGTGGTTCACTTCCACTGGACCTACCGCGTGGCGTTGTGGGTGGCAGCCATCTGGTCCGCGCTGTCGGTGTTGGCCAGCCAGGGTATAGCTACCGAAGCCCTGCGGCCCATGCTTGGCCTGGCGCCCGGGTTTGAGGTGGGACTGGATTGGGTAGCCCCCACCGCCGTGGCGTTAGTGGTGGGATTTGTCTTGGACCTTCTCACTCAGAAAAAGGGGATTGAGCAGTAGGAACCCACGTTGTTGCCCGGTGTGTCCCCACTAGGCGCTAAGGTTGGAGGCATGAAATTTAACGCCTCTAAAATGCTATCCTTTGACCTTGAAACCACCTCTGTTAACCCCAAAGAAGCCCGGATTGTCACCTCTGCCCTAGTGCGGATTGAGGGACGCGAAGTAGATGCGAGGGAAATGCTCGCGGATCCGGGCGTGCCCATCCCGGAGGGCGCCGCTAAGATTCACGGCATTACCACCGAAAAAGCGCAAGCCGAAGGCCGCCCGCACGCTGAGGTACTCGAAGAAACCGTGTCGAGTATCAAGAAAGCCTGGGATGAGGGTTTCACCCTGATTGTCTATAACGCGGCCTATGATTTATCGGTCCTGCGGGCACTCACCGGGGACTTCACCGTCACCGGGCCGGTGTTTGATCCCTTTGTCATTGACCGGGTGAAAGATAAGTGGCGCAAAGGCAAGCGCACGCTCACGGACGTGTCTGCCCATTACGGAATCAGCATTGGCAACGCCCACGAAGCCACAGCGGACGCCATCGCCGCGGCGCGGATTGCCTGGAAACAAGTTAACCATTCCTTCCCCGAACTCGCGGAGATGGACGTAGAAGACTTGATGGAGTTCCAGGCCGTGGAATGGTACAAGGACCGGGAGTCATTCAAGCGCTACCTGGAAGGCAGCGGCAAGGACGCCTCTAACGTATCCACCGCCTGGCCCGTCATCACCTAAAATCCCGTTAGCCATTGCCCCACCGGGCGGCCCGCAACTGCGCGGACCGCCCGGTGTAAAATTTTCTCGGGTTTCTCGGAAATCTCGAGTTTCTCGAGTCTGGGTGGATTTCTCGTGTTTCTCGTGTTTCTCGGAAATCTCGAGTTTCTCGGGAGATCTAGTAGCCTGGACATATGACTAAGAACCCGTTCCGTCCGACCTTTGGCGTCCCGCCCCTGTTGTGGGTTGGCAGGCAGTCCATCCTGGATGACTTTGAGCTTGGGCTGCTCTCCGGCCCCGGTGCCATGGACCGGTCCATGGTAATCAGCGGGACCAGGGGAATTGGAAAAACCGTCCTGCTCAACGAACTGGAAGAAACCGCTCAGAAACAGGGGTGGGTGACACTGCGGACCTCGGGCCGGGCACAGATGGTTGAGGAGTTGACCAACACCTCCATCCCCGCCCAGCTACGCGAGCTCGACCCGCCGCAAAAATCGAGGATTTCGCGGGTCAACGTCTCCGCATTGGGAGGAATCGGCATAGATTACCAGGGGGACGACTCGGTCACTCCGACGCTCAACACCCGGCTTCGGGAGCTTGTGGGCAAGCTCACCGGGGTGGGGGTCCTCATCACCATTGATGAGGTCCAAGACGCAAGCGCGCAGGATCTCACCGACATCGCGGTCGCGTATCAGGATTTGTTGCGTGATGAGATGGACGTAGCTCTGGTCATGGCCGGGTTACCGGAGGGAGTAGACCGTCTCCTGGACCTACCTGGTGCCACGTTCCTGCGCCGTGCGCAGCGGCACGTCCTGGGGCCGTTTTCGGAGGCCAACTCCTCCCACGCCTTCTCATCGACTGCTCAGGGCTCCGGGCGGGAGTTCACCGACTCCGCCATTCAAGCAGCCGTGAGGTTGTCCCAGGGCTACCCATTCCTGGTGCAGCTCACCGGCGCATTTTCCTGGGCATGGGCCATGAAGCGCGGTTCTGTGGTAATTGAGCCCCAGGACGTGGAGGCAATCTCAGGCCGCGCGGTCAGCGCCATGGGCAACCAGGTCCACGCGCCAGCGGTAAAATCCCTCCCCTTTGCCAGCCGGGAGTTCCTGACGGCGCTGGCCGGGCTGACCGGGCCCACGGCAGGCACGGCTGGGAATCCGCCCGTAGCCATGGCCGATATCGCCCGTGAGCTGGGCAAGCCCGCCAAGTCACTGTCCGATGTGCGCCACCGGCTCATCGTGGCGGACCTGATTGAGCCGTGCGGAACCGGCAAGGTGAGGTTCGTGCTGCCGTACATGTCGGACTACCTGCTGGGCACCGGCATGGCGCAGAAAGTGGATTAAAGGTCCCCGGCGTCGCGGGTGAGGATGTCCGCGACTTGGGCGGCAAAGGCGTAGTCCTTCGCGCCGGGGAGCTTGGCCGCCGGGTAGATGTCCACGCGGTCCACCAGCCACTCGCGTGGGTGGCCGAGTAAGTCAAAGTATCTAGCCACCGCGATGGCTGCGGCGCGGCGGTCGCCGGTGTTTAGGCCAAGGCCCACCCGGCGGCCCGCGTCCAAGTGCTGGCCCAGCCCGTCCACATGTTGGGGCGCGTCGAGGCCGGCGAAGTCCACAAGGAGCGTGGGCGCGGCGCTGGCCACCGCCCACTCGGGCGCGGCGTGCAGGAAGTCGGCGTGCAGGTAGTCGGCGTGGAATTCCTCCAGCCGGGCAAGCGCTACTTCCGCGGGGATGGCCGGGATGGTGTCAAACTCGTGCGTGCCGGGCACGCGGCCGGCAATAATCTGGGGCAGCAGGGGCTCGTCGAGCTGCAGGGACACCTCCGCGCCGAATCTGCGGGCAAGGTCGGCTCGATGCTCCACCGCGCCGGCCAGCAGCGCCTGGTGCAAGTCCGCGACTGCGCCGCGGTCAGTCAGCACCCGGTGGCCGTTGGCAAGCTCAACGCTGGCGGCCAAAGACCACGGGCCCATTAGCTGGGCCTTCACGCGCGGGAGGGACTCGCCCCAGACCTCCTGCAGGGTGTCTAGGTCGCGGTCCATCTGGTCCCGCATCTGGCGGGTAATCAGCTGTGGCCGGGCGGTCAATCGCCAGCCGCGGGGGCCTAAGTCTACGGATAAAAACGGCAGGAGGCTGGCCGTGCGGCCCACGGAATCAGAGCCTAAGCCGCGCTCTGGTAGCTGCGGCACGTGGAGTAACTCGCCGGTCTCCCCCACGACAATGTCTGCGGCCACCGCCATGGATTTCCCCGCCATGGGGCCTAGCCCAAACGCGGTCACGCGGTGCCCACGATGGTGCCGGAGCCCATCACAATATCGCCCAGGTCGTCGGGGCTGGGCAAATACAGCACGGCTGCCTGCCCGCGCGCGACGCCATCAAGTGGCTGGGCAAGCGTCAACGTCATGGTATCCGCTTCGGTGTCGATCTCCGCGGTGCACGGGACCACCGAGCCATGCGCGCGGACCTGGACTTCGCACTCCACGGTGCCGTCCATGGCGGGGTGCAGCGACTTAAGCCTATCGGCGGTAATGCGGGTGACCTTGAGGTCCTCCCGGGAGCCCACCGTCACGGTGCCGGTGGCCGGGTCGATGTCGGTGACGTAGCGCGGGCGGCCATCGGCAGCTGGGGCTTTGATATCTAGGCCCTTGCGCTGGCCAATGGTGTAGTTCCACGCGCCATCGTGTTCTTTGAGCTCATTGCCTTCCTTATCCACGATTAACCCCGGGCGCAGCCCAATCTGCTTGCCCAAGAAGGCCTGCGTGCGCCCGTCCGGGATGAAGCAGATGTCATAAGAGTCAGGCTTGGAAGCGGTGGAAAACCCGTGGCGGGCGGCCTCCTCGCGGATCTGCGGCTTGGGCGTGTCCCCGATGGGGAAAAAGCAATGGTCCAGCTCTTCTTTGGTGATAACCCCAAGGACGTAAGACTGGTCCTTGTTCTTATCCAAAGAGCGGCGCATGTAGCCGTCATCATCAATGGTGGCGTAATGCCCGGTGGCCACCGCATCAAACCCCAGCGCCATGCCCTTGCGCAACAGCGCAGCGAACTTAATCTTTTCATTACAGCGCAGGCACGGGTTGGGGGTTTCCCCGCGCGCATAGGAGTCCACGAAGTCACCGATGACGGCCTCTTTGAACTCCGCAGAAAAATCCCACACGTAGAAGGGAACGCCCAGCTTATCGCAAATGCGGCGGGCGTCCGCAGAGTCCTCCAAAGAACAACAACCACGGGCTTTCTCCCGGGTCTGTTGGGCGTCTTTGTGCAGCGCCAAATGCACGCCCACTACCTCGTGGCCGGCTTCTACCGCACGGGCGGCGGCTACCGAGGAATCAACCCCGCCTGACATGGCTACTAGAACTCGCATGGCAAACAGTATTACCGTTATGCGCTAACAACGCCAAACGCAGACCCCACCGCCCCGGCCTGGCCGCCGCGAAACCCGTGCGTTAGAGTTGACACAATGGGCAGGAAAAGACGCGACAATACAGACCCTTTGGTGGGCGAATACCCCATCAGCACGGGCACGGCGGTTATTGAAGCAGACCCGTTCCGGGACGGGTCCTACATCTTGAACGTCAACGGGGTGCCCTCCTCGCACATAGTGGTGGGCCAGCCCCGCGAGCTGGAATTTGAGTACATGCGCTGGATTGCCGCCGCCGTAGAGCACCTGGCCCCGGGCAAGCGTTTGCTGCACTTGGGCGGGGCGGGCTGTTCACTGCCCCGCTACTTCGCTGACCTGTGGCCGGAGGCGCATAACACCGTGGTGGAACTAGACGCCAAGTTGGCGGACCTGGCGCGCACCCACTTTGATCTCCCCAAAGCTCCCCGCGTGAAGATCCGCACCGGGGAGGCGCGCGCAGAAACGGAGAAGTTCCCGCCGGGGCGCTTTGAGGTAATAATCCGCGACGTGTTTGCCGGCGCGGTGACTCCCCGGCCGCTGACCACGCTGGAATACTTCCGCCACGCCCACGCCGCGCTGGCACCGGGCGGGCTATTTGTGGCCAACTGCGGCGACCACGCGGGCTTGGAGCTAGCCAAGGCAGAACTGGCCGGCCTGGCCAAGGTTTTTGCCAACGTGGCCGTCATCGCGGACCCGCCCATGCTGAAAGGCCGGCGCTACGGCAACATCATCTTGATTGCCACGGACGCGGAGCTGCCGGCCGAGGGCAGCCCCCAGGCCGCCGCTTTAGCCAAGCCGCTGCTGGCCGGCGCGGTGCCGGCCCACTACCAGGACCCGGCATGGACCAGGAGATTTACCGGCGCAGCGACTGCTTACCGCGACAAGTAGAATTGGCGGCATGAAACCACTCGTTTTCGGACTTTCGGCTCTACTAGCCACCCTGCCCGCCGCGCCTGTGGCGGTGGCGGAGATAACCGCTGCGCGGGTGACTGTTGTTGACTCCGCCGAGCTACTCACTCCTGGTGAGGAAGCCTCCCTGGCGCAGGCCACCGCCCAGGTAAGCCTGCCTGGCTCGGTGGAAGAGGTCTACTACCTCACCTTTGCTTCCAACGATGACAACCTCAATGACACCGTGCGCTACTACGCCGCTGACCACGGGCTGCAGTCTGCGGATGGGGAGAAATACCGTGATGGCCTGCTGATTATCTCCGTTGGCATGGAACCGCGCCGCATGGGCGTCTACTGCGGTGACACCGTGTGCCGGGATCTGGAAATTTATGACGCTGAGGGAACAACAGATTCGCTGCGCACCGCCGGGATAGCCGACGCCATGCGCCCCTTGCTAAAGGAAGAAAAATGGGAGCAGGGGCTGCTGCGGGGAGTGCAAGCGGCAGCCGATACCGGGGTGCGCGCCGCCCCGCCTGCCACCACCGACGGTGCCAGCTGGTTTCTACCCACGGTGGCAGGCGGTCTAGGACTAGCTGGGCTTGGAATTGGCGGATTTTTTATAGCCCGCGCCCGCAGGGAGAAAATCCGCACTGCACGGGAGGACTACGCCTACATCCTGGCCCACCACGGGGACGTGGCCGCCCGGCTGGAAGAAATTGACGTCCGCGCCCACTCGCTGAGCTCTCCCCTGGCAGATGACCAGTTGCGCCGCCAGTGGGAACAGATTAGGGATAAGTTCTTGGCCGCGCAGCAGTCCATGGACGGGCTCGGAAAGCTGCGCGCAGATTCCAGCGATGATAGGTTCCGCCGGCATCATGAACAACTGGCCACCGCCCGGGCGGCCGTGGAGGAAGTAGTCAACGCGGAGGCAAACCTTGAGGATCTAGCGCGCATGGAGCACGGTGACGCCCCGCTGCGCCGCCGGGAGCTCACCCGCCTGCACCAGGACGTCCTAGGGGCCATCGCGGAAGCGGAACCGGCGTTAGCTAGGCAGCTAGAGGAAATAGACGCCCGAGTACTGCAGCTGCGCGCAAACCTCCAGGCACCGGATTTCATGGACACCTACGCCGGAATCTTAGGCGACTATCAGGTACTCATGGACAAACTGACGCAGCAGCTCTACGCGGCTGACAAGGTCGAGCGCGCAGACCACCAGCCGGACAGCTTGGGCTCAAGCGCTTGGCACCCGGGCGTGGGCAGCTACTACCTCCCCTACGCCGTGGTCAGCAGCTGGCATTCCCAGGACGTGGCGGCCGCCTCATCCGCGGCGTCTTCCGGGAGCAGCACCACCAGTTATTCCTCTTCCGGATTCTCCGGCGGCGGCGGGTCATCTAGCTTCTAACCTCTCCACAAGCTAAAACCCCCGTGCAAACCATCCAGGCTATATTGAGCCGGACAAACGCACGGAGGGTGAGCCGCTATTAACGGGGATTCTTGCTAGCGGTTAGCAAAGTGTTCGGTTAGCCTGCGGACTTCAGGGATAGCGTTTTTGACCACCGTCAGGGCAACCTGGGTGTTGCCAGCTTCCAGCTGGTTGGAGACGTGAACGGCCTTCTGCGCTATCTTCGCGGCGTTGCTGACCATAATCACGAAATCGCTCACGGTGGCGTCAGATTGCGCCATGCGACGCAGTTCGTCCGAAGACAAGGCGCCGCTGCGGACTAGCCGCTCTGCTTCTAGGACAAATTCCCGCGCGCCGGTGTGAATACCGGCGTTTTCTGCGGCCTCGATGATGGCCGGGGCGGCGGCAGCGCCCGCCGCTAGGGCAAGAATGCCCAGGATAAGCAGGCCGGCGTCCCCGCTCAGATCCACGCCGGGAAGCACCAGCTGATCCAGGACCTCACCAAAGTGAATGTCATTGCCCCGGGCGAATGAATCTAGCTGCGCATGGGTACCGTTGAACAGGTTCATGTCCACCGGTCCGGTAATACCGGCAACGCGTCCAGCGTCCGAGCGCTGCCAGAAGGCCAGGTTGCTCCAGCCGCCCACGGGTGCCGGGGCGGTGGGCTGGTAAGCGGCCAGCCATAGCGGGTACTCGCTGAACTGGCGGGTGTTGCCCATGTATTCCTGCCAGAAGTAGCGGTAGGTGTAGACCATGGGGCGGCGGCCGGTCAGGCGCTGCAATTCCACCATGAAGATCCGCGTCCACACCGCTAGTTCTGCGGGAGACTTGCCCTCATTGACCTCCAGGTCAAGAACGGGAGGAAGGGTATCGCCCGGGAATAGCGCCAGCTGGGCTGCGAAGGCGGCGGCCTGGCGGATGGGGTCGCCGGAGGGGCGCGCGTAGTGGTAAGCGCCCACCTTCAAGCCGGCGTCACGGGCGCGGCCAGCGTCCAGCAAGAAATGGGGGTTGATATACGTGGAGCCCTCCGTGGCCTTTACAAAGGCATAGGATTGGCCGTCAGATTTCACCGCGTTCCAGTTGATGCCATCCAAGGTTTTGTGCTGGTGGCTGGATACATCGATGCCGGAAGGGGCGGTGAGGTCAATAGCCGGGGCGGTGGAGAGGCTAAGTGAGATAGCGGTTATTGCTGAGACTACAGCAGCAGTTATGCGACGTGCGAAGATCATGCCTACAAACATACACAACCTTCACACTAGTCACACCAGCAACACGCGCAACGGGCATAAGATTTCTCTCACACACTGCGAGCGCGCTTGATAACCTCGGGCAGCCGCTGGATAACAAAGTCCACGTCCTCCACCGTGGTGCTACTTCCCAAGGTAAACCGCAAACTACCAGTATCAGCGCCCACCCCCATGGCCGCCAGCACGTGGGACTGCCGGTTAACCCCGGCCGCACACGCCGAACCCGCCGAGGCCTCAATGCCTTCCATATCCAGTAGCAAAATAAGACTGTCACTATCGGTGCCCACAAAGCTCAGGCTCAGGTGCCCGGGAAGCGCAGGCTCATGGGTGTACACACCCACTTCAGGAATACGGGCTACCACGCCGTCGCGAAGCCGCTCGCGCAAGGCCCGGACACGGCGGGACTCCTCCGCCATCTCCGCTACTGCTTCTTGCAGCGCCGCCGCCAACGCACTCGCGGCAGCAACGTCAACCGTCCCGGGCCTAATCCCCCGCTCCTGGCCGCCACCATAGTTAACGGCTTGGGGCGCCGGAGAGCGCTTGGCCAGCAACAACCCGGCCCCCCGCGGGCCGCCAAACTTGTGCGCGCTAGCGGCCAAGGTCGTAGCACCCACGGCGGCAAAATCAACCGGGACCTTACCCACCGCCTGAACGGCGTCAATGTGTACCGGCGTATCCACCGCCGCAGCTTTTTCACAGATACGGGCCACCGGCAAAATGGCACCGGTTTCATTATTGGCCCACATGCACGTGGCCAGGGCCGCCGGGGTATCCAGCTGCGCCAGGTCCGGGATATGCCCGCGCACATCCACGGGCAGCAAGTCCACCTGGACACCGGATTCACGGAGCTTAGACACGGGCTGAAGGACCGCCGGGTGCTCGATGGGGGTGGAGACAATCCGCGCGGGGGCACCGGCTGCCACCCGGGTGGCGTAAAGGCCCTGAACCGCAATGTTGTCGCTTTCCGTCCCGGAGGCGGTAAAGATCACTTCGATGGGCTCGCAACCCAGCAGCTCAGCCACGGTTTCGCGAGCCTGGTCCAGCACGGACCGGGCCCTGCGCCCGGAGGCATACACCGCACCGGAATTAAGCGCGCCAGAAGCCTCCACCCAGGCGTCAACGGCCACCTGCCGCATGGGATGAGTGGCGGCAAAATCGAAGTACCGTGACATTACGCGCGACGGGAGTTAATCTCAGCCGCCAACGCGGGGGCAATCTCATGCAAATCCCCCACCACGCCCAAATCCGCGATCTGGAAGAAAGGCTCATCTTGGTCCTGGTTGATAACCACAATGGTGCCGGAGGTCTGCATGCCAGAAGTGTGCTGGATAGCACCGGAAATACCCATGCCAATGTAGAGATCTGGGGACACCGTCACGCCCGTCTGGCCAATCTGGCTAGCGGAGTCGTAATAACCTAAGTCCACGGCGTCACGGGTAGAGCCCACCGCAGCGTCAAGCGCATCAGCTAGCGGTTCCACCACGCTGGCAAAGTTATCCTCCACACCACGGCCACCGGCAACTACCACCTTGGCCTGGGAAATATCCGGGCGCAAGGAGGCCTTGGCCGGCTGGAAAGAGGTCACCACGGCGTCGCGGTCGGTGCCAGCCGGAAGCGGCATGGGCGCCACTGCGCCCTCCGCGGGCTGGGGGTCTGCCTTAACCGCACCGGGACGCACAGTGTAGACCGGGCAGGACCCCGCCGCCGTGGCGGAGACCTCCACCGAGCCGCCAAAAATAGAGTGCTTGGCGCTGCCGTCCGGGTTAATAGCGCTGACGTTAGCCAAGGCACCAGAGGCCAGACGCGCGGCCACGCGGCCAGCGATTTCGTTTCCGGCCGGGGTGGCCGCAATGACAATCGGCGCAGGGTTGGCGGCACCGAGCGCGTGCAAGGCATCTACCTCTGGGGTGAGGATCCGCTGGGAGTAATCCGCGGCGGTGGCCTCAACTACCTGGGCAGCTCCCAGCTCTGCCAGCTGCGGGGCCAGGCCCAGCGAGGATTCAGACACCACCACGGCTGACACCGCGCCCAGGGCGCGTGCAGCGGTAATAAGTTCTGCGGTAACAGGGCTGAGCTTTCCGGATTGTCCGGCCTCTAGCTCTACGAGCACATATACGTGTGACATGTTTTAAAAATTCTCCTTCGAGTAGGGCTGGTTAGATCAGGCCGCGGTTGTCAAGGAAGTCGGCTACCTGCTTGGCGGCGTCTGCTGCAGACACCCCGGAGATAACCTCACCAGCAGAGCGCGGCGGCAACGTGGTTGCCTCCACCACCTGCGTGGCAGCCCCCACCGGCGCAATGCCCAAGGCGGCTACGTCCCACACGGTCAGCTCGTGCTTCTTGGCCGCCATGAGCCCCTTGAAGTTGGGGAACCGGGGCTTGTCCGCCTTGTCGTTGACCGTGATGATGGCCGGAAGGCTAGCCTCTAGCTTCCAGGTGCCGTGCGCGTCCTCGCGCTCGCCGCTCACGGACTGCCCATCCACTGCCACGGAGACAAGGTTGGTCAGCGCAGGGATCTGCCGGTACTCAGCCAGCAACCCGGCCAGCAACCCGGTTTGTCCATCGGAGGACAGGTTTCCCATGGTGATGAGCTTGACTTCCCCAAACTTCTCCTCCACCTGCGATAGCGCGGCATTCAGCGTCCAGGCCGTGGACAAAGCGTCCGCTCCGGCGGCCTGATCATCCAGGACATGCACGGCGTCATCCGCACCCATGGCCAGGGCCTTCCGCAGCGCCTCCTCGGCCGGGGCAGGCCCCATAGTCAAGGCAATAACCTTGAACTCCTCCGCAGGGTTGTCATCACGCAGCCGGAGAGCCTGCTCCACGGAATACTCGTTGACCTCATCAATAACGTTGTCCACGCTGACGCGGTCCAAAGTATGATCATCCTGGAGAGCCTTGGTGGACCATGTGTCCGGCACATGCTTAATTAGAGCCACAATAGTGGGCATGCCATCACCTTTCGAAATGTGTTAAGTAAATAAGTAATACCAATGTTGCTTAAACCGCTTCCGATGATACCCGGGGGCCGCAGATAAAGGCCACCGCCCCCTTGCCCACCCGGGCTATCACCACCGACAGCGGGCGCTTACCCTTGAGTTTTAGCCGCTTGCGCAGCACATCCGGGTCAACATCCACGCCGCGCACCAAAATCTCCACGCTCCCACATCCATACGCGGTCAACGCCGAACGCAGCTTTTTCATGGGTACCTGCTCAAGGATCTCAAACCCACTGCGCCCAGCCGGGATCCGCGGCCCGGTGAGATAAGCCAAATGCTCATCAATCTGCCACAGCCCCTCCCGCTTGGCGTAGTGGCGCACCAAACCGGCACGCACCACCGCGCCGTCCGGGTCAATGATATAGCGCCCCGGCGCGCCGGCCTCCACATCATCCGGCATAGCTGAGTCAACGCAATCGGTTGCCCCCTGGGAATCGAGCATGACCGCGCGCCTTCCCGCGGCCAACCCGGGCGTGAAAAGACAGGCCTCCTTCACCGCTCCGGCCACGCTGGTGATGGCCACCTGCCCCTCCCACTCGGAGAAATCTAAGCCCGGGGCGCACTTTACCGCCATCTCCGCTCCGCGCCAGGTGTCCAACAAATCCGGCAAGGGTGGCTGCAGCTTGGCTGGATCCGTTATCCGCTTACCCCCAGCGCGCCGGGCGGGATCAGCAACAATGACGCTGCCTGGCCGTGGCCGCACGGCAGGTGCCAGGGCATCCGCAAGCATAAACGGGACGTTGGCAACGTTATGCCGGGCCATGAGCAGGCGGGAGAAATCCAGGTCCGCCCCGGCGTAGTCCAGTCCGGCGGCTATGGCTGCGTGCCCTTCCGTTCCAATGGAGCAAGTAACGTCCACCACGGAGCGCGCGCCCAGGGATTTTAAGAACTCTGCGCGCCACGTGGCCACGGTGGGTGGGGTGGCCTGCTGCGCGGAATCGGCATCGGCAAGCCACGTGTGCGGGAACTTGCCGGACCGGCGGGCCTTAATTAGCTCCGCCACCGCCCGGGCGTTTGGTCCATAAAGCGCGCGCAGCGCCTGGACGTCCGCCAACTGGGTGCGGGCACTAAGCGTTAATTCTGGATGGTCAAATGTCCCCTTCGCCAGGAAGGCTACCTCTGCGGGAGTAAAGCTCACTAGCGGGTGCTCCGGATTCTGTCTTCGGGGTTAGTGGAATGATATTCGCCATAGCTTGGGTCATCAACGGGCTCGCCCACCACCAGGCGCACATCCTGGGATTTTGCCGCCTTTATGGCCTGGGCCACGGTGTCGCAGTGAGACAAGCGCTCCAACTGCGCCCAGGTGGGCAAAGCCAGCCGCACCAGCCCGGCGCGCCACCCGTCCATGAGCAGCCGGGGGTTAAACCAGTTGGCGTCATCAGCTTCAAAGGTGGTGCCGTCCAACTCCTGCCCCTGCGGCGGAGTGGTGAGGAAAAAGAACGTGTCAAACCACTGGCCCCGGTCCACGCCGGCCCACCTGGCCCACGGCACAAAGACATCCGCGTCCAGCTTGAGCCTTTCTTTACTGAGGAACTCAGTGAAGGAAATACGGTGGGATTCCAACGCCAACCGGTCCAGGTGGTACTGGTGGGCGTCATCGAGGACTTCCCCGCTAAGGTCCCGGACCATCAGCGCGCCGGCTTCCTCAAACAGCTCGCGGGCGGCTGCAAAGACAATGGCGTGGGCCTTGTAGTGGCTCACCCCCATCGTGCGCGCCATGGCTATAGTGGACGCGCCGGACCACAGCTCCCCGGAGTTCCAAGTCCGGGGCGGGAAATCGCGCGGATCCACCCCGCCGCCAGGAAAGACCACGTGGCCTGGGTAATTGCGCATGGTGGTCACGCGCTCTTGGACCCACACCTCCAGGCCGTCCTTACCGTCGCGCAGCACCAGGACGGTCGCCGCCAGCTTTCCACCGTTGTATCCGGTGTACTCAGTAAGGGCGCCTGGATTATCACTGCCACAGGTGGCGGGTTCGTGGGCGGGGTCCATGCGTTCCAAGTCTAGTTATTTTGCCCGGCGCGCGAAATAGCGTTCGCCGATTCTGTCTACCTGGATGGGTTGATGGAAGGCGCGGGAGACATTTTCCGAGGTCAATACCGTGTTGATAAGACCCATGGCTACCACGCGGCCTTCGTCCAAAATCATGGCATGGGTAAACCCGTGGGGAATTTCTTCCACATGGTGAGTGATCATCACGATGGCGGGGGCGTCCGCGTCCATGGCCAACTCCCCCAGGTAGCCCACCAGGTCCTCGCGCCCGCCCAGGTCCATCCCAGCGGTGGGCTCATCGAGAATGAGCAGCTCCGGGTTGATCATCAGGGCGCGGCCTAAGATGACGCGCTTTTTCTCCCCCTCGGACAATGTCCCCCAGGTGCGGTCCTTGAGGTGCTCCGCACCCACCTGGCGCAGGATCTCTTGGGCGTGTTCGAAGTCCATGTCTAGGTATTCCTCGCGCCACCGGCCCAGGACCGCGTAGCCGGCGGAGACCACCAGGTCAAAAACGCGTTCTTCATCGGGAATCCGGTGCTGTACGGCCGCCGAGGAGATACCAATGGCCGCGCGCAAGTCCCGCATGTCCGTTTTGCCCAGGCGCTCACCCATCAAAAAGGCGGTGCCTGTGGTGGGGAACTCCTCCGCCGCCGCCATGCGCACCAGGGAGGTCTTTCCCGCGCCGTTGGGCCCGATGATAACCCAGCGTTCATCGAGCTCTACCTGCCAGTCCACTGGCCCTACCAGGGTATTACCGCCGCGGCGAAGTTCTACTCCGCGGAAATCAATTAGCCAATCAGGATCCGTCTGCATGATATCTATCTTGCCCCAAACCTCCCGCGTGTGGGGTCACTGACACAGGTGGCACCCCACCTGGAAGCTAGGTGGGGAAATTTCGCCACAAAAGGCAGCGGCTCCATTAGGCTAAATGGCATGAAAAGAATTGATATCGACGACGTCCGCCCGTCCATCTCTGGGGGACTTCCCACCAAGGCGGTAGTGGGGGAAGTAGTTCCCGTTAGCGCCCTGGTGTGGCGCGAGGGCCACGACGCCGTGGCAGCAACCCTCTCCGTATGGCCGGCCTTTGGCGGCACCGTCTCCGACATCACCATGAAGGTTGATCCGCACAACCCCGACCGCGTCCATGCCGTGTTTACCCCCGGCACCACCGGCCAGTGGTTCTTCCGCGTGGACGCCTGGAGTGACCCGGTAGCCACGTGGCGCAACGCGGTGACTAAGAAGATGGCCGCGGGGCAGACCGCGGCGGAGTTGGCCAATGATCTAGCCGCGGGCCACGAGTTGCTCTCCCGCGCCGCACTGCAGACGCCCAGCGAGGAAGCAAATCTACTTTTCGATGCCGCCCGGGCACTGCGCGACGACACCCTTCCGGTGGAAATCCGCACGCGACCCGCGCTGTCCGAGGAGGTAACCGACGTCCTGCGCCGCTACCCCGTGCGCGATCTCATCACCGAAGGCGAAATTCAAAAAGTCTACGTTGAGCGCAACAAGGCCCTCTACAGCTCGTGGTACGAGCTATTCCCGCGCTCTACCGGCGGCGTTGATAAAGACGGGCAACCCGTCCACGGCACCTTTGCAACCACCAAGAAAGCGCTGGGCCGCGTTGCCGCCATGGGCTTTGACACCGTCTACTTCCCGCCCATCCACCCCATCGGCGAAATCCACCGCAAGGGCCGGAACAACTCCGTGGTGGCAGAACCAGGAGACGTGGGATCCCCCTGGGCCATCGCGGACCATAACACCACGCACCCCGAGCTAGGGACCATGGAGGAGTTCAAGGATCTAGTCACCTATGCGGACTCCTTGGGGTTAGAAGTAGCCCTCGACCTTGCCCTCCAGGCCGCCCCGGACCACCCCTGGGCAGAAAGCAACCCGGAATTCTTCACGGTCTTGGATGATGGCACCATCGCGTACGCGGAAAACCCGCCCAAGAAATACCAAGACATCTACCCTCTAAACTTTGACAACGCCCAGCGGGAGATTTACCGCGCGGTCTACAAGATGGTCATGCGCTGGGTGGGCGCCGGGGTGAGAACGTTCCGCGTGGATAACCCGCACACCAAACCCACCGCTTTCTGGGCCTGGCTCATCCACAAGGTTCATTCCACCAACCCGGAGGTCATCTTCCTCGCAGAGGCATTTACGCGCGTGCCCCGCCTGCTGGGGCTGGCCAAAGCCGGCTTTAGCCAGTCCTATACCTACTTCACCTGGCAGACCACCAAGGCGGACCTGACCAAATTCGCCCAACTACACCTAGACCAGGCCGATATCTGCCGCCCGCACCTATTTGTCAACACCCCCGACATCCTGCACGAGTCCCTACAAACCGGCGGCCGCGCCATGTTTGCCATCCGCGCCACCCTCGCTGCCACCCTGTCCCCGCTGTGGGGCGTGTACTCCGGGTTCGAACTCTACGAGCACCGGGCTGACAAACCGGGATCCGAGGAATACCTGGACTCCGAAAAATACGAGCTCCGCCACCGGGATTTCCAGGCCGCCGTCAATTCCGGTGACTCGCTGGAGCCCTACATCACCCGGCTCAACCGGATCCGCCAGGACAACCCCGCCCTGCAGCAACTGCGCACCCTGCGGTTCCACCACGTTGACAACGAGCAGGTGATGGCATACTCCAAGACCGACCCCGCAACGGGCAACGCAGTGCTGGTGGTCATCAACTTAGACCCGCGCAATACCCAGGAAGCCACCGTCCACCTAGATATGACAGCACTTGGACTCAACCACGGGGACAGCTTTGAGGTCCGCGACAACATCACCGGGCAGACCTACACCTGGTCCGACCGCAACTTCGTACGGCTGTGCCCACAAGGCGACGTAGCGCACATCTTCACGCTGCCCACCGTCAAACGCGAACTGCGCAAGCCCCTAGCGTGGCGCCGGATCGCAGAGACCGACTACCGCCCCTAACTATCCGCTTAGCGCACCCCCGGGGAAATCCCCGGGGGATTTTCCCACATCGGGTGGCCCGGCACAGGTAGCGTTAGAGACATGAAGATTGACGCTTTGGACCTCGACCGCCTAAATGCCTGCCGCCACCACGCCCCGCACGACTTTTACGGCTGGCACGACGGCACTATTACCACCCGCCAGCCAGGCGCTTCGCGCGTGCGGGTGCGCACCGCCAACTCCACCGTGGACCTGAACCACATTGGCAATGAGATTTGGGCAGCAGAGGTCTCCGCGCCCGGAAGTGAAGCCCAGGACTACCGCTTGGAAATCACCTACGGTGAGCACGGCACCCGGGAGGTAGCTGACGGCTATAGCTTCCTTCCCACCCTAGGAACGCTAGACCTACACCTCATCGGCGAAGGCCGCCACGAGCGCCTGTGGGAGGTACTAGGTGCCAACCTCAAAACCTACGAAACCGACTTGGGAACTGTCACCGGCGTGGCTTTTGCCGTCTGGGCACCCAACGCCGAAGGCGTTGCCGTGGTCGGAGATTTCTGCGCCTGGAACCCAGTGCAGTACCCCATGCGCTCCCTAGGTTCCACCGGCATCTGGGAACTCTTTATCCCCGGCCTTGGCGCTGGGGAACGCTACAAATTTGCCATCCACTCCAAACACTCCGGGCGGATAGACAAAGCTGACCCCATGGCCAAGGCCGCAGCCGTGGCCCCCGCCACCGACTCCATCGTGGCAGAGTCCAACTACCAGTGGAAAGACCACAACTGGGTCCAGGCGCGCACCGGGGATGTCAACGTACCGGTCAACATCTACGAAATCCACGTGGGCTCCTGGAAACAAGGCGCTACTTACCAAACCCTGCGCGAAGACCTCATCCCCTACCTCAAAGAGCACGGCTTTACCCACGTGGAATTCCTCCCCGTGGCCGAACACCCCTTTGGCGGTTCCTGGGGCTACCAAGTCTCTGGTTACTACGCCCCCACCGCGCGCTGGGGCTCCCCGGATGAACTACGGGCGCTCATTGATGAGCTCCACCAGGCCGGTATCGGGGTCATCGTGGACTGGGTGCCAGCACACTTCCCCAAAGACGAGTTTGCGCTGGGACGCTTTGACGGGCAAGCCCTCTACGAGCACCCCGACCCCCGCCGGGGTGAGCAATCCGACTGGGGCACCTACGTCTTTGACTTCGGACGCAATGAGGTCCGCAACTTCCTAGTAGCCAACGCGCTGTATTGGGCTGAAGAATTCCACGTAGACGCCCTCCGCGTGGACGCCGTGGCCTCCATGCTCTACCTGGACTACTCCCGGGAAGATTGGCTGCCCAACGAATACGGTGGCCGCGAAAACCTTGAGGCCGTCCAGTTCCTCCGGGAAACCAACTCTGCCCTGCAGCGCACCCACCCCGGCGTGTGGACAATCGCGGAAGAATCCACCTCTTGGCCCGGGGTCACCGCCCCCATCGAAGACGGCGGCCTGGGCTTTTCCATGAAATGGAACATGGGCTGGATGAACGACACCCTGGAATACTTCAGCCTAGATCCCATCCACCGCTCCTACCACCACGGTGATATCACTTTCTCACTGGTCTACGCGTTTTCCGAAAACTTCATCCTGCCGTTTAGCCACGATGAAGTAGTCCACGGCAAGGGCACCTTGTGGTCCCGCCAGCCCGGCGATGACTGGAACAAGGCCGCGGGCGTGCGCACTCTCTTTGGCTACATGTACTCCCACCCCGGCAAGCAGCTGATGTTCATGGGGCAGGAATTTGGCCAGACCACCGAGTGGAATGAAGCAGGCTCCACAGACTGGTCCAACCTCCACGGCTGGGGCCAGGAATGGCACTACGGAATCAAGCGCCTGGTCAGCGATATTGGCGCGGTCTATAACCAAACGCCCGCCCTCTGGCAGCGCGACTTTGACCCCTCCGGCTTCCATTGGGTGATAGGTGATGACTCCGCCGGCAACGTCATTGCCTTCGAGCGCTACGGTGATGACGGCTCCGCCGTGCTATCGGTTATCAACCTCTCTGGCTCCACCCACCAGGACTACCATCTGCACCCCACCCGTAGCGGGGACTGGGAACTCATCCTCAACACCGACGACGCCGCCTACCAGGGTGCCGGAAACGAGCTAGCCAAGACCCACCACAACGGCGGTGAAGGGATCAGTATGACGCTTCCCGCCAACTCTGTGCAGTGGTACCTCCACCGCGGTTAATAGGCCTACGGCAGCCTCTCAAGGTAGGCGTATTTCGGGGAGGTTAAGCAGTTCCGGGCTTAACCTCCGCCGTTTCCCCGGTTTCCTGCCACCGTTAGCAAAGGCCCCGGATTCTTAGAACCGTAGATTTTCACAGCCGCAGATTTTCACAGCCGCAGATTTTCACAGCCGCGGGCCGGCAAAAACTAGGTGGCTTCCGCGATGAGCGCTTGAACCCGGGAGTCTATGTCATCGCGGAGTTGGCGCAGCCGCTCTTTGCCTTCAACACCGCGGACAGACGGGTCCTCAATCTCCCACCGGATAGCCGGGCCCGCGTAGTCCGCGCCACCAACAATCACCACGTAGTCCATCTCCGCTGCCAGCTGCGGATCCACGGGTGTGGGCGTGCCATCTGACATATCAGCACCGATCTCGTGTAGCGAAGCCGCAGCTTCCCGGTTGACGTCACCGCTGTTGCCGGGTTCTGCTACCTTCACCCCGGCGGAATAGACCTGCCAATCCGGGGCGCGCAGCTTATGCAGCGCTGCCGCCATCTGGGATTTCCCCCGGTTGGAGTTGCACAGATAAAGAACCTTGGGTCCCGAGGGCGAGGGCGTGGTCGCGGTGAGTTGGGCAGCGGCGGAATCAGTCATAACTTCGCATCTTAGCCCATGCCCACGGGAACCGCCGTGCACCGCCGTGCACCGCCAGGATTATGCGGATACGCTTGAATGATTGCCACGCCAGCGCCCGGGCCTGTGCCCGCAAGTGGATGACTGGCTGCTAGTACAGCGCGCTGGCAAGAGCCCGGCGGGCGTCAAGCACGCGCTGGTCTGCAGCGTCGAACAAACCGAAAAGCTCCAACAGGCGGTCGCGGAGGAGGGTTTTATCCTCAGATACAGCCAGCTTCATGGCCTCAATAAGACGCGTGAACGCTTTCTCCGGAGCTCCTGCCACCACCTCGGCGTCCGCGGCGTCTAGCTGCGCCTGCACGCTCTCATCTGATTCTGCCTTGGCAATGGGATCTGTTACACCGGAGATACGCTTGAGCAAGCGGGTGGTGTCGCGAGCCTGCTTAACCTCAGTTGCTGCGGGGTCGCCGGCCAAAATGCCGTCGTAGATAGCAATAGCGGCGTCATAGTCACCCTTGCTCAACGCCTCTTCGGCTTCGCTCACGCGAGGGTCCAAAGCATCTTCTTCTTCAACGGGCTGCCCGGCCCCAGTTTCCAGGCCTTCCAGTTTGCCGCCAACTTGCTGGACCAACGCAGCCACCCATTGCTCCAAGGCCTCTTTGGGCTGACCGCCCTCAAAACTAGTGATGGGTTGCCCGGCAGCCAAGGCCACCACGGTGGGAAGGTTTTGGACGCCAAAGACCTGCGCTACTTGCGGGTGTGCGTCCGCATCCACGTAGCCAACTACAAAGGACAGACCACCTTGTGCCGCTAGTTCCGCGAAATCTTGTTTTAACTGTTCCGACTGCGGCGAGCGTGCAGTGCCTATCAGCGCTATGACTGGGACCTGCGTGCTGCGGCGGACCAGATCGGTTTCAAAGTTTTCCTCCGTAACCGCAAAAAACGGTGCGATTGCACCCGGTTGCGCGGAGTTTGATGAGCTCCCACCAGGTTGGGAAGTAGCTCCGGCCTTGGCTTCTGCCTGGGCTTTAAGCTGTGCCAAGTCCAGCACTCCCCCGGTCATGGATTGTGGCGTAGTCATCTAGATACCTTCCTGTAGGTGCTTTTCAACTGCTTCAACCTTGCCCCGGAGCTGTCCAGTGACACCCTCACGGATATCAGCCTTGATCACCAGTGAGGTCCGGGGAGAGACAGCGCGCACGGCGTCGGTTGCCTGTTTAATAACGGCGAAAACCTCATCCCACTCCCCTTCCACGAGGGTGAACATAGCGTTGGTTTCATTGGGTAGTCCCGAGTCACGAACCACTTTTACAGCGGCGGCAACGGCTTCGGACATTTCTGCAGAGGGCTCTCCCACAATCGTGGGGGCTACGGAAAAGGCAACAATCATGCCGCCCATCCTACCGCGTCAGCGCCGTTCCCAGCAGTGGCGGTGCCAATGCCTGCGGTCCTCACCCCGGCCACCCGTATCACGCGGCCACGCCACCACATGGGCCACGCCCGGAGGGATGTTTTGATTACAGCCCGGGCAAACGTAGAACTTGGTGGCAGCAGCCGAGCCTATGTAGCGCATGACGAAAGGCTCGCCATTGGTCCAGCGGGGTCCGTCAACGGTCTGCGCACCAATGAACGCAGTCCCGTCGCGGGGCAGCTCCCGGGGCGGCAGGCTGCGGTTGCCTTTGCCGCGCTTTCGGCTGCTGCGGTTACTAGCGCTGCGGTTACTAGCGCTGCGGTTATTGCGACGTGGCATCAGAACAGACGGAGCTCGTTGCTCTCAATACCGCGCAGATCTTGGTAATCCAGCACAACACACCTTATTCCGCGGTCTGCGGCCAAGGTCTTGGCTTGGGGCTTTATCTCCTGCGCGGCGAATACTCCCACCACTGGCTTAAGAAGTTCGTCGCGGTTGAGAAGCTCTAGGTACCGGGTTAGCTGTTCCACGCCGTCTATGCCGCCGCGGCGCTTGACTTCAATGGCAACATGGGCACCGTCGGCGTCCCGGGCCATGATGTCTACCGGACCAATTGCGGTGGGATACTCGCGACGCACCAGGGTGTAGCCCTCACCAATAGTATTGATGTGCTCAGCCAACAGTTCCTGCAGATGGGCCTCCACCCCGTCTTTCACCAGGCCGGGATCCTGGCCAAGATCGCGATGAATCTCTTCATAAATTTCCTGGATGGTAATCCGCAGCTGCTCACCCTTGGAATTTTCTACCAACCAAAGAACTTCACCGGTGTCTTCCCCGTCAATGTCGGTGATCGGAGACTCGTTGAGGGTGCAGGGAGGCGTCATCCAGTTCAGGGGCTTATAGGCGCGGTCGTCAGCATGGACGGACACAGAGCCATCTGCTTTGACCAGCAAAAGGCGGTCAGCCAGGGGAAGGTGGGCATCAAGTCGACCTACATAATCAACTGAACATCGGGCAAGCACTAAACGCATGTTCTCTACCCTATCGCGCCGGTGGTGCTGGCTAAAACTTGAAAGGGGACCTAGACGGTGAGCAAGCCGCCCTGTCCGCCGGCGTCGCTGGCACCAACGCCGCCTGGGTTAGTGGCGCTGGGGTTAACCGTGCTGGCGCTAACGCTGCTGGGAGCGTTGGCGGATTTCTTTGATGCTCAAAGTTTCCCGCCGCGGGGACGGCGCGGACTCTACCCAGGCGTGCAAAGCCATAGCACCGCGACCTGTCAGGGCAAGCTCGTACTCCTGGCCGGCGGCCCGGAGATGTACAGCTTCTTCGTGTTCAGGCATAAAAGAAGCCTCGGCATCAGTGAGTTGGCGGTGGGACACAATCTCAATGTCGAGGCGGCTTAGGCTAACGTCAGCGGACACGCGGACAGAGCGCAGCTTATACAGCTCTAGGTGGGTGGGCGTATAGCGCACTACCCCATGACGCCAGCCGTGAACATCCCGCCCCGGCATGGGGCGCACAAGAACCGGCGCACCCGTTGACCGCACCTTAAAAAATCTGAAGCTAGCTAGGCCCACCATGGCCACTATGACAGCCACTAGGGCGAGTAATGCAACAGACATTGGGGACATCTGTAGGTTCCTCCACGATCTTGAAATCCGGCTGAATTCTTACGTTGTTATCTGGTGATTCTAGACTGAATTTAGCAGGCAGGTGGGCAAACGTGGAACTTGGAGTTAACCAAAAGGAGTAACCGGCCAGGCAGGCGCACATACGCCCAGTTCAGGTAGGTAATTGCCCCAGCCGGGGGCCGTTACTGGCAGCGCGCTGTGACCCAAGAGGCGGGCGCGCAGCCCAGGGAAGGCGGGCGCAAGCCGGAAGATGCGGGCGCAAGCAGGAGGATGCGGGCGCAGGCCGGGAAAGGCAGGGGCAAGCAGGAGGATGCGCGCGCAGGCTGGGAAAGGCGGGCGCGCAGGCCAGCAAAACGGGTGACAGCGGTGACCGCCTGCCGGGGTCAGGGGATGGATGTAGGAACCCTTGCAAAACGGCAACCGCGCCGTGTTCGGTGTTGAACATTTCAACACTAAACACAGCGCGGCTAACTTTTACTGCTTGTCAAGAGTAGGAAGGGCGTTTAATTGCTGCCCTTGACCTCCTCAGCGCCAACCGGGAAAGACCTACAAACCTTCCTGGGCGCGGCGGACGGCGCGTTGGCCGGCCTCCGCGCGTAGGCGAGTGAGTTCGTCGCCGGACTGTAAGTCCAGGTCTGCCTCGCTTACCTCATCGGACCAGACGGCCCAATCAGCTAGGACGGTGATCTTCTCCGTACCAACGGAGAGGAAGCCACCCTGGACGGCGGCCACTAAACGTGCGCCGTCGACCGGACGGATGGTCACTACGCCATTGTCGACCAGTTGGCCAACCATGGGTTCATGGCCAGGAAGCACGCCGATCTCACCCTCGGTGGTTTCAGCCGTGACGATGGTGGCCTTACCCGACCACAACGAGCGCTCGACGGAAACCAGTTCCACGGTGATGTCAGCCATGTGCCTCTCCCTACTTCTTCTTCTCGTTCAGCTTCTTCAACGCAACCTCGACGTCGTCCAAGCCACCCAGGCCGTTGAAGGCCTGCTCTGGGTAGTGGTCGAATTCGCCGTTGGCAATGCGCTCAAAAGCGTCAATTGTCTCGGATAGTGGCACGTAAGAACCTGGAAGACCGGTGAATTTCTCCGCCACGAAGAAGTTCTGGCCCAGGAAGCGCTCAATGCGGCGGGCGCGCTGAACGGTGGACTTGTCCTCTTCAGACAGCTCGTCCATACCAAGGATGGCGATGATGTCTTGGAGTTCCTTGTTCTTCTGCAGGATGTTGATGATCCGCTGTGCTACTTCGTAGTGGCGCTCGCCAACAATCGAAGGCTCGAGAATACGAGACGTCGAGGTCAGCGGGTTCACTGCGGGGTAGATACCCTTCGAAGCGATAGCACGGTCCAGCTCGGTGGTGGCGTCCAAGTGGGCGAAGGTGGTGGCCGGAGCCGGGTCGGTGTAGTCATCTGCTGGCACGTAAACGGCCTGCAGTGAGGTAATCGACTTACCCTTCGTAGAAGTAATGCGTTCCTGGAGAACACCCATCTCATCGGCCAGGGTTGGCTGGTAGCCCACGGCGGAAGGCATACGACCAAGAAGGGTCGAAACCTCGGAGCCGGCCTGGGTGAAACGGAAGATGTTGTCGATGAACAGCAGCACGTCCTGGTTCTGCACATCGCGGAAGTATTCCGCCATGGTCAGGCCGGACAAGGCCACGCGCATACGAACCCCTGGTGGTTCGTCCATCTGGCCGAACACGAGGGCGGTGTCTTGAAGCACACCCATCTCTTCCATTTCCAGGAAGAGGTCGGTGCCCTCACGGGTACGCTCGCCGACGCCGGCGAACACGGAGGTACCGGAGAACTCGCGGGCAATACGGGTAATCATTTCCTGGATAAGAACGGTCTTACCCACGCCTGCGCCGCCGAAGAGGCCAATCTTGCCGCCCTTAACGTAAGGGGTCAGCAGGTCGATGACCTTGATGCCTGTTTCGAGGATCTCGGTCTTGCCTTCCAACTGGTCAAACGGTGGTGGATCGCGGTGGATTCCCCACTGCTCGGCGTCGCGGCCCAAGCCTGGCTCGTCGAGGCAGTCACCTAGGGCGTTGAAAACGTGGCCCTTAACGATGTCGCCAACGGGAACCGAAATAGGCTTGCCGGTATCGATGACCTCAGCACCGCGGACTAGGCCGTCGGTCGGTGCCATGGATACGGTACGGACAAGGTTGTCACCGAGGTGCTGAGCGACCTCGAGGGTGACAGTTTTTGCAACAGCATCGAGCGAAATCTCGACCGTGAGTGCGTTGTACAGTGCCGGCAGTGCGTCACGTGGGAATTCCACGTCGACGACCGGACCGATGACGCGCACAACACGACCGGCCAAAGCCTGATCCTGTGCATTCTGCTCAGTGAGAGCTGTAGTCATAATCTAGTCACTTTCTGCGCTGTCAGATAGCGCGCCAGCGCCACCGACAATCTCTGTAATTTCCTGGGTAATCTGAGCCTGACGGGCCTGGTTAGCCACGCGTGAGAGGTCTTTGACCAACTCATTGGCGTTGTCAGTTGCAGACTTCATTGCGGCTCGGCGTGCGGCGGACTCAGCGGCAGAAGCCTCCAAGAACATCGCAAACAAAATTCGCGAGACATACTTTGGAAGCAAGGCGTCCATAAGCGTGTCCGGGTCTGGCTCGAAATCATAATCTGGGGCTACCGGGTCTGCGGTGCTTGACGCTGCGGACTCCGGAAGGTGTACCTCGTTTTCCTCCATCACGGGCTCCACGGGCAGCAGCTGCTGCACGCGGGCGTTCTGGGTCAACATGTTGACAAACTCGGTATAAACCACGTGTACTTCATCGAAGCCACGGACCGGACCGTTGCCGTCAATACCCTCGCGGTTACCAACAGTTCCTTGGGAACCGGCGGCAAAGCCATCGATGATATGGCGGCGCACGTCGTGCGTTGCTTCCCAGGTTGGATCCTGGGAGAACCCGGTCCAGCTGCCCTCAATTGGAGCCTCGCGGAACTTGTAGTAACCAACACCCTTCTGCCCAGTCACGTAACGGACAACCTCTAGCCCCCGCTTTCTCAGCAGGGATTCGAGCTCGGCCGCTTTCTTGAACACGTTGTTGTTGTAGCCGCCGGCCATACCGCGGTCTGAAGAGACCACGAGGATGGCTGCTACACGTGTGTTCTCACGCGCATGGAGCATGGGGTGATCGAGCGAACTAGCCGATGCGAGACGATTCATCACGCGATTCATCTCTAATGCATACGGCTGAGCAGCATTAACGCGTGCCTGCGCTTTGGTAATGCGCGAGGTGGCAATGAGCTCCTGTGCCTTGGTGATCTTCTTAGTGGAATTAACGGACCTGATGCGGTCACGCAGTTCACGAAGATTAGCCATGTTGTATCGCTCCTCCCTTCTTTTATTTAGACGGTTTCAATAGGTTTCTAGAGTGCGAAACTCTACTTGGCCGTCTTCCGGGAGACGCTGAGCTGAGTTTTATTCACGTCTTTTTCCGCCAGTGGGTCAACCGGGGCTTCGGAGCCTAGGTGGTGACCTTCCGTGGTGCGGAAACTTGGTGTGAAATCCTCGGCTGCCCGCAGCAGAGTCTTCTTAGACTCATCAGACAGGGCGGCACCGCCGTCAATCTGCTCGTATACCTCGGGAACGTTGGCGTGCAGGTATTCCTGAACGTCGCGTTCGAAGCGGCGTACGTCTTCCACTGGGACCTCATCAAAGACGCCCTGGTCAGCAAGGAAGATGGACACCATCTGGTATTCGACGGACTGCGGAGCGTTCTCTGGCTGCTTCAGCAGCTCAACTAGGCGCTCGCCGCGTTCTAGCTGAGACTTAGAGGCGGCATCGAGATCGGAGGCAAAGGCTGCGAAGGCCTGCAGGTCGCGGTATGCGGCCAGCTCCAAACGCAGGTTACCGGCGACTTTCTTCATACCCTTGGTCTGTGCTGCGCCACCCACACGGGAGACGGACACACCAACGTTGATTGCCGGACGAACGCCCTGGTTGAACAGGTCGGACTCCAGGAAGACCTGGCCGTCGGTAATCGAAATAACGTTGGTCGGGATGAAGGCAGAAACGTCGTTTGCCTTGGTTTCGATGATAGGCAGTGCGGTCATGGAACCTGCACCCATGTCGTCGGAGAGCTTCGCAGCGCGCTCCAGCAGACGGGAGTGGAGGTAGAAGACGTCACCTGGGTATGCCTCGCGGCCCGGTGGGCGGCGCAGCAGCAGGGAAATCGCACGGTAGGCCTCAGCCTGCTTGGTCAGATCATCATAAATGATGAGGACGTGGCGGCCTTGGTACATCCAGTGCTGACCAAGAGCGGCACCGGAAAACGGTGCTAGCCACTTGAAACCAGCGGAGTCGGAGGCGGGAGCAGCCACGATGGTGGTGTACTCCAGTGCCCCGTGCTCTTCCAGGGTCTTGCGGATACCCGCAATCGTTGAACCCTTTTGGCCGATAGCCACATAGATACAACGGACCTGCTTGTCCTTGTCACCAGATTCCCAGTTGGATTTCTGGTTCAAGATGGTGTCAATACACACCGCGGTCTTACCGGTCTTACGGTCACCAATGACCAGCTGACGCTGGCCACGGCCGATTGGCGTCATGGCGTCAATAGCCTTGATGCCGGTCTGCATTGGCTCTTCCACCGGCTGACGCTGGAGAACGGAAGGTGCCTGCAGTTCGAGGACGCGGTCCTCTTCTTTGTTGATTGGGCCCATGCCGTCAATCGGCTGACCCAGGGGGTTGATAACGCGGCCGAGGAAGTCCTCGCCCACAGGGATGGAGAGAACCTCACCGGTCCTCTTTACCTCGTCGCCCTCCTTGAGGGTTTCAAAGTTACCCAGGACCACAACGCCAAGGGAATTGGTGTCAAGGTTCTGCGCGACGCCAATGACGCCGCCCGGGAACTCGAGAAGTTCGTTAGCCATTACGGAAGGCAGGCCAGAAACCTGCGCAATACCGTCGGCTGCCGAAATAACCACGCCGGTCTCCTCACGGGAGGCCTCCGCGGAGTAGCTCGAGGTGTAGTTCGCAATCGCGCTACGGATCTCATCAGAGGAGATCGTTAGCTCCGCCATGTTGTTCCTACTCTCGGTAGTATCGTCCAGCAAATTTTCAAAATAATGTTGTCGTTGTCGTGTTAAGAAGTTTGCGCTCAAGTAAAGCCTGAAGGCTTTACTTAAGCCATGGCGGTCCGCAGGCGCTCAATCTTGCCTTTGGTGGAACCGTCAATTACTTCCTCACCGACGCGGATGGTCATACCACCGAGGAGGCTGGTGTCAACCTCAGAGTGGATGGACATCGCACGACCGTAGATGTTGCCCAGCTTGTTGGCGAGTTCTGCCTGCTGGCTTTCATTCATTTCAACCGCGGTGGTAACAAAAGCGATGGTGCGGCCTTGCAGCGAAGCTGCGTCGGAGGCCAAACCAGCAATATCATCCACCGGGTTTTGCTCTGGGCGGTCGATGGCCTGAAGCGCAAGCGCCTCAGTAAACATCGTGACCTTGCCGTAGAGCACGTTAGCCAGCAGTCCACGCTTACGCGCGGACTCAGCAGAGCGGTCGGTAAGCAGCTGGGTCAGCTCGCCTTCACGGTCCAGAATGCGGGAAAGGCGGAAGAGTTCATCTTCAACCATCCCCAACTGGCCCTGAGCCTCAGCACCACGCAATAAAGCGCGGCGGCCAAGAACTACCAAACCTTTAACGAGGTCACGGGCACTAGACCACTGCAGCTGAGCAGCTTCTTCCACCACGCGCAAGGCCTGGGAGGAGAGCTTTTGCCCAAACAGGGTGTTAACCAGTGACTTTCGTGCTTCTGCAGAAGCAGCGGTGTTGTTTAGAGCAACGCGCAGTTCGCGGTTGCCGTCAAGAACCCCTACTACCTCGAACAGATCGAGGCCGGTGCGTGCGGAGTCTGCAACTGCGTCTGCACCCTTAAGGAGGCTATCCAAGGTGTCTTGCGCGGTTGCCAGTGCTTCGCGGCTAGCTGCCTTCATGTCTGCCTACTTTCTGGCCGGTGCCACGTGGTCGAGGTCGGACAAGAAAGAATCAATGGTGGAGGAACGGCGGGAGGCGTCACTAAGTTCGCCACCCAGCAGCTTCTCTGCCAAGTTGATGGAGTTTTGTCCGATGTCGGAACGGAGTTCGCTCACGACCTGGGCACGGGAAGCTTCCAGTTGCTTCTCACCAGAGGCGATAATGCGACGGGCTTCTTCCTCGGCCTGAACCTTTGCCTCAGCTTCGATCTGCTTGCCGCGCTCGCGCGCCTGCTCGTGGATCTGTGCGGCCTCTGCGCGAGCGTCAGCCAACTGGGCGTTGTACCTCTCTAGAGCGGCCTTGGCTTCAGCTTGTTGAGCCTCAGCGCGTTTGATGCCGCCCTCAATCCGGTCTTCACGCTCCTGCAGTAACTTCTTGTACGCGGGAAGGACAACCATCCCGAATACAGCGAGGATTACGGCGAAAGGAATGATAGACCAGACGATGTCGTATGCCTTGGGCAAAAGGATGGAGTTACCGCCCTCTAGTGGCAGGTGCTCCCCTCCTTCTGATGCAAGGTAGAAGATGACGTTGTTCATAGGTCTCCAGTCTTAAACGGTCAGTTTACTTAGTTGATAAACGAACGTTTATTAGAACAGGAAGCCGGCAACAAGGCCGATGAGGGCAAGCGCCTCAACGAAGGCGATACCCAGGAACATGGTGGTACGTAGCTGGCCGGCCATCTCAGGCTGGCGTGCCATGCCCTCAACGGTCTTGCCAACGAGGATGCCGATGCCTAGGCCTGGGCCGATGGTGGCAATGCCGTAGCCAATGGCGCCAAGGCCGGTGAAGGCCGAAGCGGTTTCGGTAGCCTGAGCCAGGATAATGTCGTTCATGTGAAAGTCGATCCCTTTCAATTTGTCTCTCCCGCGAACCTTGATTTAATTTCCGCGGGGCGGTGTTGGTTTGATGTAAGTGGGTGTTTATTTAGTTGGCCGCGAGGTTCGCGTTGTTGTTAGTGCGAATCTGCATGAAGCGACAGTTCGATGTACACCGCCGTGAGCAGAGCAAAGATGTATGCCTGCAAGAAGATGACGATGACTTCGTATACCGTGAACAGAACCGCTGCTACGAGGGTCAAGCCACCCACCACGGTCCATGCGTTGAGCTGCCAGACGAAGAAGTTCGTGGCAGAGTACAGCAAGACCAAGATGATGTGACCGGCCAGGAAGTTCGCCATAAGACGAAGCGCCAGGGTGACCGGACGTAGAACGAACGTTGAGAAAAACTCGATTGGAACGACCAAGAGGTGAAGTAGCGGCGGCAAGTTAGGAATAACTACCGAAGACTTCACGTACTTGAAAAATCCGTAGCGCTTGGCTCCTGCGTAAATCATGGCGATATACGCAACAATGGCTAGGACAATCGGCATACCAATTCGCGCGTTTGGAGAAATATTCAAAAACGGAATGATGGTCGTGACGTTCCAAAACAGAACAGCGAAGAAGATTGACGCGATTACCGGCAGGAAACGGCGCCCTTCTTTTCTGCCAAGAATGTCTTCCGCGATATTAACGCGAACGAAATCAATGGCGTGTTCTGCTACGTTCTGCAGACCCTTCGGAACCAGTTTGGGGCTCCTGAAGGCGACAACGAAAAGGACCACCAGCACGGCCGCCATGAGAAGGCGGACGAGCATAATGCGGTCCAAGGCGAACCAGCCGTTGAGGATATCCCCAAACATTTGCTGGCCGTAATATTCACCCGGGAAAAATTCTGGATCCAGTTTGGGAGCATGGAAGCTACCCTTCATGGCCAATGTTGTAACGCTCAGCGTTCTCTCCCGTGTTCGGGCCGAATGACTTGTCGAAGGTCACCCGGTGCGATGGACGTCTCAAACTCTCTACTGCAACCTCGGACTCCGTCGCACATCAGCGCGGTTACAGCAGGGATTCACCGCTACGGACCAAACGCGCTACACCGGCTTTTCCGGTGCGGCGCGGATAAATCACAGTCCGCGGTAACCCGGAGCAAATTTTATCAGGTCACCGAGTTGTTTTTCCCTTTAGGGTCTTAGTTAAGCAAACACATTTTTCACAGCACTCACGAAGATTGCTCTTTACCGCCCTGACTAGGCAAAACGAACCTAGTGTGTTTGGTCACACCGGCTCCTGGCAACCGCTGTACGGGGGTAGATTATTTAACCCCAGGAATTTTCCAGCGCCAATATTTCCTCAACCTTACTAGAGCCTCATGCCACCCCCGGCCGAACGCGCGTCCTCTTTCCTACTCGTGGGGCGACCAGCGGGGGCGAAGTCCCGGGCTTAAAGCCGGTGCGGCTAACTCACGTAGGTCACGCGCGCGGTGATAATCCCCCACACCTCGGTGCCCAAAGTAGCAATCAGAGCCCCAACCACGGTGACAAACAACGCGACCGTGTCATAGAAGGCCATATCTTTAATAACCAGCAACACACCCACGAGAACTACGACTTTAAGTAACCATCCACCCAACACCACGGCCATGGTGCTGGCCGGATCTAGGTTGGCGGTAACCAACACGGACAGCGCGGTCATCAGTATGAACCCTCCCCCAATGGCAGCACCAATGAGCACGCCCCAAATACCCGGAAGTCCCCGCAGCGCACCCCACAGTGCCAAGGAAGCCACCGCGATAATGAGCAAAGCGAAGCTTCCGTAACGTACCGCGCGCAAAAGCGGCCGGCGGTGGTCATCATAGGCTGAGCCGGAACCGGATTCCGTGCTGGGGCCCGCGACCCCGCCAGCAACACTCGGGGAATTAGCTGCGGAATTGGAAGCGTTAGACATGTGGAAAAATCCTACCTCATCGGGGTGGTTGTTCCGCGACTACCTGGGTGGGGCGCTTACGCCTTCCCAACTTGCCCTGGCGTAACGGAATTAGCGTAATTAGGAAGGCTCCCAGCAAAGCGAATAGTGAGAATACCGCAGCGACCTTAGTGGGAACTATGGAAAGCGACACTGCGCTGGAGGCCACGGCAGACACCCACACGTACAACACCAACACGGTGCGCCGGTGAGTATGGCCCAAGGACAACAACCGGTGGTGGATATGGAGGCGGTCCGCCGAAAACGGGGAGCGCCCGGCAGCCACTCGCCTAATGACGGCCCAAACTAGGTCCAAGACGGGGATAAAGACGGCTGCCAGGACCACGATGAATGGGGACATCAGCGCCACGATATCCACGCCGCCGTAGAGCGACATGTTGATCTTCCCCGACGCTGAGGTGGACGCGGCAGCCAGGAGCAAGCCAATTAGCATGGAGCCGGCGTCGCCCATAAATATCCGGGAGGGCTCAAAGTTGTGGGGCAAAAATCCGGCACACATGCCCACCAACGCGGCGGAGATTACCGCCGGCGGGTAGGCAGAGACCGCTCCGCCCTGGTCGTGGAGGACTGTGATCGAAAAAATTAGGATAGCCAGGCCCGCAATCATCCCTAGGCCGGCAGCCAATCCGTCCAGACCATCGACAAAATTCATAGCGTTGATGAGCAAGACGGTAATAAAAGCGGTAAGGAGGGTGGATTGAATCTGGTCCAAGACAATGGTGGTGCCATCCCCAAAGGGCATGAAAAACAGCGTCCAGGTAAGGCCCAGGAAGGACATGATTCCTGCCGCGACCACCTGCCCAACAAGTTTAATCCCCGCACTAAGCTCCACAAGATCATCGATAACCCCCACCAGCACTATGGCAAATGCCGCCCACACCACGGCGTTCATTTCCGGGGTGACGGGCAAAAAGCCCCTCGTTAGCGCGGGTAGTTGGCCGGCTAGGAACACCGCCCCCGCGAATCCGGTAAACATGGCCACGCCGCCTAGTTGTGGAGTGGGTTGGGAGTGGGAGTCACGCTGCCGGATCTCCGATACCCGGCCGTTGCGTACCAGAACCCACCGCACTACCCCGGTGAAGATGTAGGTCAGCGCGGCAGCGACCAATAACACGAGCGCAAGCTCGCGGAGTGGCACACCGGTTCCGGCCATAGTTGTGGAGATCCTTGTGGTTGGGTTTAGTTACAGATATTGGCAGAATATAAAGAAGATAAAGAGGGACGAATAATTACTCTCTCAAAGATTGTAGCGGTGTCACGTCACTAGCACAGCAACCGCTAGACCCCGGGATCGGAATTTCGGCCAAAAGGTTGCCAATCCGGACCCTAGGAACCCTAGTGACAGCCCGCATTACGGTTAAGGCACTAAACGGCGGGCTGCGGGCGGGTGCGCAAGGTCTCAGCGGGAACACCAATTACGGCGGCAATTTCCTCCGCGCTCAGCGTTCCTTCCCGGAGTAAGTAGGGGTATTCCTGGGAGATATCAATGATGGTAGACGCCTCCCCTAGCTGGGATTCCCCGCCGTCCAGATAGACGGCCACGGCACTCCCCAACTGTTGCTTTGAGGCAATTGCCGTGACGGGTGGCTCGTGTCCGGAAATGTTGGCTGAGGACACGGCCATGGGTCCCACGGCCCGAAGGAGCTCGATGGCTACCGGGTGGGCGGGCATGCGCAGCATCACCGTGCCCCTAGTATCCCCTAAGTTCCACGGCAGGCTGGGGGCCTGGCGTACTACTATGGACAGCCCACCCGGCCAAAAGGCCTCCACCAGCAACTGCATGGTGTCGCTGGCATGTGCTACCAGTCCTTTGTAGGTATCCCAGGAACCCACCAGTACGGGCACCGGCATATCCGGACCCCGTTGTTTGGTGGCAAGTAGGTTGGCCACGGCCGCATTGTCAAAGGCGTCGCAGCCCAAGCCGTAGAGAGTGTCGGTGGGAAAGACTACCTGCCGCCCGGACTTGACAGCCCTGATTGCCAGTTCGATGCCCTCGGTACGAGTGGATTCGTCATCAAGACGGTAAATCTTGCCCTTCATAGGCCTAACATCCTCTTTCCTGCTTTTAGCTTCACGGCTTGTGTCCCTTTCCGGAATCCTTAGAATCCCCACGCATGGGAGTGAACATCTGCGATGAAGATAACCAAGGGCCAACCGGTACGGCCAGCCCAACGCGGCTGCACCAGCATTGCCATGCTAGCGTCACGCCACCGTCACGGCGCGCTTACACCCAACTCGTGAATTCGGGCCGGGCAGGTAGCGTATTCCCAAATTCTACCGCCACGGCGTGAATTCCACGAACTAGAAAGTCGTCCGCTCCCGTTATTTTCGGCGCGCCACGACAAAGCGGGGGATCCGGTTGAAGTCGTACAGGACCTCGATATCGGTAAAATTCCCGTTAGCGGCCATTGCTTCCTGGACAGCAGGCGAGGTGACGTCGTCGTGTTCAAGCCCTACCATCCCGCCGGGCTTAAGCAGGGTTGCAATACGAGGGATGAGCTTATGTATGACACTCATTCCGTCCTGCCCACCGAACACCGCTTCCGGGGGATCCGCGTAGACTTCGGGCTCCAGGTCCAAGGTTTGTGGCACGTACGGCGGGTTGGTCAACACCAGGTCCACCGTCCCATCCAATTCCCCAAGGGTCCTGCTGGAGGTGGCGTCGCCTTGGACAAGAGCTACGCCATGCGGGGCTAGGTTCTGGCGAGCGTAGGTGCTCGCGGTATCGCTGAGTTCCACAGCCCATACCTGTGCGGTGGCCACTTGGTTGGCCACGTAGGCTGCCAAGGCCCCAGAGCCAGTACACAGATCGACTACGCGAGGTGCTGGTGCTGCCGAAGCCGCCCGTTCCCGGCCGCGTAGGAGCCTCACCGCCCAGTCCGCCAGGACTTCAGTCTCCGGCCGGGGTATAAACACTCCGGGGCCAACAACCAGCTCCAGATCTCCAAACCAGGCCACGCCCAGGATGTGTTGGAGGGGTTCGCGCTTTTCGCGACGCGCCACCAGCGGCTCGTACGCCGCCTTGAATCCGGGAATGACCGTCGCCTGAAGCGGAATTTCCATGTGACCGGTGTGGATGAGGTGCGCCGCTAATATTCGGGCGTCCCATTCTGGCGAGGGCACTCCGGCGGCACGCAACCGGCCGGTTGCCTGGCGCAACGCTTGAGCGTAAGTCAGTGTTTCCATAGGGGCTCAACTTTAGCAAGGACCGTGCACGGAGCCGTCCGCCTGCAACCCATTTCCGCAACGAGTCGGATGGCCGGCCCCAGCAACTAGCAAACGGGCCCCACCGCTCCCCCTGATAAGGGCAAGCCGTGGGACCCGTGTGAGGCTTCGGCAACCAGGTTAAACTAATGCTTGAGCCTTAGTCCTAGCGCAAGCCCAAGCCCTAGCCTTCGGATTCCATGCGGTCAGCACGCTCACGGGTTTGCAAGGCCGTGATGAGGTCCTGCAGGTCACCGTTGAGGACAGCGTCCAAGTTGTTTGACTTGTAGCCAATACGGTGGTCGGTGATGCGGTTTTCGGGCCAGTTATAGGTGCGAATTCGCTCGGAGCGGTCCATGGTACGGACCTGGGAAGCGCGGTGGTCACCGGCTTCTTCCTCACGGGCTTCGCGCTCCATCTGATCAAGGCGTGCTTGCAGAACCTGCAGAGCGCGAGCCTTGTTTTGGATCTGGGAGCGCTCCTTCTGACACGTGACCACCAACCCGGTGGGCAGGTGAGTGATGCGCACTGCGGAGTCGGTGGTGTTAACACCCTGACCGCCCTTGCCGGAGGAACGGTAGACGTCAACGCGCAGATCTTTGTCGTCGATGTTGACGGATTCAATCTCATCCGGTTCCGGGTACACCAGCACGCCAGCGGCGGAGGTCTGGATGCGTCCTTGTGACTCGGTAACGGGAACGCGTTGCACGCGGTGGACCCCGCCCTCAAACTTGAACACGGACCACGCTCCGTCACGGGAGGGCGTCTTTGATTTGAAGGACAAGGTCATATCCTTGACTCCGCCCAAGTCGGACTCGTTGAGCCCTAGAACTTCCCAGCTAAAGCCGGCCTTATCAGCGAAGCGCTCGTACATACGGGCAAGCTCAGCGGCAAACAGTGCCGCTTCCTCACCACCGGCACCCGCCTTGATTTCCATGACAATGTCTTCACTGTCATGCTCATCACGGGGGGCCAACAGGTCAGCGAGCTTTTCTTCCAGCTCAACTACCAGGGGTTCCAAACGCTCTACCTCGGACTGAAATTCCCGGTCTTCGTAGGCCATTTCTTTGGCATCAGCCAGATCCTCGCGAGCCTGCACCAATTCGTTATTAATGGCCACAATCGGGCGCAATTCCGCGTAGCGCTTGGAGAGCTTACGGAAAGCGTTTTGGTCACCTGCTACCTCCGGATCTGACATCTGCATCTCAATACCTTGGTATTCAGAGACGATGTCATCTACGAGGGAAACTTCATTTGCCATTAGGAGTAGTCCTCCTCCTCGGTGTTGGCCACCATGGGTGCAGAGCTTGCAACCTGCATGAGGAACTCACCATTGGACTTGGTCTTCTTCAGCTGCTTGATGAGCAAATCAATGGCGGCAAAGGAATCCAGGCCAGCCAGGATACGGCGCAGCTTGGTCATGATACGAGCCTCTTCAGGAACCAGGAGCAGCTCGTCCTTGCGGGTACCAGAAGGGTTGACGTCCACGGCCGGGAAGATCCGACGCTCGGAGATGTGGCGGTCAAGTTTCAGTTCCGCGTTGCCGGTGCCCTTGAACTCTTCGAAGATAACGGTGTCACCGGTGGAACCGGTCTCCACCATGGCAGTAGCAATGATGGTCAGCGAGCCGCCGTCTTCGATATTGCGGGCAGCGCCTAGGAAACGCTTTGGTGGATATAGCGCGTTGGAGTCCACGCCACCGGACAGGATTCGTCCAGACGCCGGGGAAGAGTTGTTGTACGCGCGCCCCAGGCGGGTGATGGAGTCCAGCAGGACCACTACGTCTTTGCCCTGCTCCACCAGGCGCTTTGCGCGCTCAATGGCCAGTTCCGCCACAGCGGTGTGCTCTGACGGCGGGCGGTCGAAGGTAGAGGCAATAACCTCACCCTTGACGGAACGCTGCATGTCAGTGACTTCCTCGGGCCGCTCATCAACCAGGACAACCATGAGGTAGCACTCGGGGTTGTTGGTGGAAATGGCATTAGCGATCGACTTCATGATCGTGGTCTTACCTGCCTTTGGCGGGGACACGATAAGTGCGCGCTGGCCCTTGCCAATAGGCATAATCAGGTCGATAACGCGGGTGGTGAGGATCTTTTGGTCCGTCTCCAGGCGCAGGCGCTGGTTGGGGTACAAAGGCGTGAGCTGGGAGAACTTCGGGCGCTGTGAGGCGGCTGCGGGCTCCAACCCGTTCACGGAATCTACCTGGGCCAGCTGGTTGTACTTGCGGCGGTTACGTCCATTGCCCACGGTGTGGGTGTTGCCGCCCACCTTGACCAGTCCAGTTACAGCGTCACCGGAACGCAGGTTCAAGCGGCGCACTAGGTTGTTGTTGACAAAAACGTCGGACGCGCCGGCGTGGTAGCCGGTGGTCCGCAGGAAAGCCACGTTGTTGTCCACTACTTCGAGGATGCCGCCCACTGCCTGGGTCTCGTCACCCTCGCGGATCTGCAGGTCGTTATTGTTGCCGTTGCCACGGGAGTTGCCGTTGCCGTTGCCGCTGCCACCCTCATTACGGCGGTTGCGGCGCCCCCGGCGGCCGTTGCGGCCCCCGCGGTCGTTCCGGTCGCCCCGGTCATTACGGTCGCCCCGGTCGTTGCTGCGCCCGCCGCGATTGTTGTCCCGGTTGTTGTTATCTCCGGAATCATTGTCATCACCGGAGTTATCATCGTTGTTATTGCCGTTGTTGGCATGGTTACCGTTGTTGCCATTGCGCCCGCGGTTGTTGTTGCGGTCACGGTTGTTGCGGTCCCCCCGGCGGCCACGGCCGCGGTTGTTGCTGTCATCCTCGCCACTACCGCGCTTATCCGAGTTGTCGGAGCTGCCGGAATCGTTCTGAGAATCCCCGGTGTTAGAGCCGCTATTCGCGCCCTTGTCGTCTTCTTTTTCTTTCGAAAATGCTTCCTTGTCAGCGGAATCTCCAGAGCGGCGGTCATCAGCGCTGTTGCCATCACCCTGGTTGTCCCGGCGGTTGCGGTTGCGGCGCGCCCGGCGTGCCTGCGAGCGGGTCTCAAAATTCTCTTCGGTGTCGGAGTTATCCCTAGAACGCGAGGAGGAATCCTTGGACTCTTGGGCGTCTTCCTTCGAAGCATCGTGATTATTGTCAGCGTCGAGCTGCTCAGAGTTGCGTCGAACCGCACGGCGTGGGCTGTCCCCACCTAAAACGCTGCGGGTAGCCCGGCGCTTCCGGCCGGAGGCGGCCGAGTTATCAGAAGATTCTGACCCTTCAGCGGCGTTGGCATCAGCTGACTGCTTCTTTGCAGCCTTTTCAGCTTCATCCTTGGCTTTCTGCGGAACTGAGCCATTCTTGATGGCCTCAATTAGTGCGCCTTTGCGTAGGGCGGAAATTCCCTTCAACCCACGCTGCGCGGCAAGCTTGCGCAATTCCGTCAGCTTCATCGATCCAAGGTCGTTGGCTGCGGTGTTGTCCGTAGTGGTCACGGATATCCTTTCAATGCATCTTTTTGTGCTTTATGGCTGTGCTCACGCCCATGGGAAAAGGTACGGCGACGACGCTTTTAAAAGCCGTTGACCAGGGTGTTGTCTTTCCAGGGCCACGTGGAACACTAGCTTTGTTGTAGGTAGCTTCTGCTGTTTCTTCATGTTCATCACGGTGCAGTGGTGCGTTTCCCGTGCGTCTTAGTGCGCGAAAAGCAGGAGTGGCGACTGTGCTTAAGGGCAGATTGTGGCTACCGACTGAGGCGGATCCACTTTCCAGTCACTGGCCAGCATACCCTATATAGCCCGCGGTGTTTTAATTGCCCACGCTTAGGGCAGCTTTGGCGCTAAAGTAGAAGTCATGCTTTCCACCATGCAGGACATCCCACTGAGCGTCTCCAGGATTTTAAGATACGGGTCCACCGTCCACAGGTCCGCCCGGATTACCACCTGGCACAACGGCGAAAGTGAGGTGTCCGACTTCGGGACGGTGGGCGCGCGCGCCGCAGCCTTTGCGCACGCGCTGCACGATGATTTAGGCATCACCGGGGACCAGCGGGTTGGTTCTTTTATGTTCAACTGCGCCGAGCACCTTGAGGTCATGTTCGCAGCTTGTAGCAAGGGGGCGGTTTTCACTCCGCTGAACAAACAACTCATGGCAGACCAAATCCAGCACATCATCAACCATGCCCAAGTGCAGGTAATCGTGGCTGATCCACGCCTGGCGCACCAGCTGGGCAGCATCCTCACCTCAGTCGATTGCGTACAGGCAGTGGTGTTCACCGGCCTGGGCACCGCAACCGAACCCGGCTCCCACATCCCTCCTCACATCAAGACGTATTCCTACGAGGCCCTCCTGGACGGCCGTTCAACGGAATACGCATGGCCGGAGGTAGACGAGCGACAGGCGGCCGCGCTGTGTTACTCCACGGGTACCACGGGCGCGCCCAAGGGCGTTGTCTATTCTCACCGCTCTATCTACTTAGAGGCCATGCAGCTACGCTGCTCGGATAGCCTAGCTGTCACTCACGGGGAAACTTTTCTGTGTTGCATTCCCATTTACCACGTCCTGAGCTGGGGAGTTCCATTCGCTGCGTTTATGACCGGCACACCGCTGGTACTCCCGGACTCTGATATCTCAGCCCCCACCTTGGCCACCATGATTGCTGCCACCCACCCACGTGTGGCCCACGGCGTTCCCAGCGTGTGGATGCAGCTGATGGTCCATTACCAACAAAATCCTCCGGAGCGGATGTCGCTAACAGAAATCTACGCCGGCGGTTCCCCGGCACCGCCCAGCCTCATCAAGATGTGGGAAGAACGCTACGGCGTGGACGTCATCCACGTCTGGGGAATGGCAGAAACCTCAACGGTAGGCACCGTGGCTCGCCCGCCGCAGGGCGCTTCCGGTGACGCGCGGTGGGCATACCGCGTCTCCCAGGGCCGTTTTCCGGCGTCCTTGCGGTACCGGATTGTCCATGACGGTCAGGTGGTTCCCAAAACCGACCGCAACGTAGGTGAGCTGCAGGTGCGCGGCAATCTGGTCACCGGTTCCTATTTTCAATCCTCGGAAACCCACCCAGGCGGTGCGGCCAGCACTTTCCGCGGGGAAGCTGTGGAAGATGACGCCAGCGCCAAGTTCACTGCGGACGGCTGGCTGCGCACCGGTGACGTGGGCTCGGTGACCGCAGACGGTTTCTTGACCATTGAAGACCGTGCGCGCGATGTCATCCGTTCCGGCGGGGAATGGATCTACTCCGTGCAGCTGGAAAACCTTGTCATGGCTTCTAATATGGTGGTCGAGGCCGCCGTCATCGGCTATCCCGATAAGCGTTGGGGTGAGCGCCCCCTGGCGGTGGCGGTATTGCGTCAGGGGTACTTCCCCACTATCGAAACCGCAGAGAAGATCCGGGAAACCATGCAGGGCGAGCTACCCAACTGGATGCTCCCCGAGTATTGGACGTTTGTGAAATCGATCGATAAAACGTCCGTGGGCAAGTTTGATAAGAAGGACCTGCGCGCCCACCTTGCCGCCGGTGAATTCAACATTGTTAAGCTGGCCGGCCCCGGCGAAAACCGCGGCGCTGAATACGACAACTTCGAGCGGGAGGAGTTTTAAACTCCTGGCCACCCAACTAGGGTGGGTGGCCTATGAACCCGCTCACACCATCCCCAGTTGCGCTGCCGTTCCCGCGCGTTAAGCCACTGAGTGCTGATGGTGCCGTAGATGTCTCGAAGCGTGGTCCCGCCTCCCTGGCTGTGAGCCCTGGGGCGACCCCGCCCCCACCTGGTGGTGACAGCCAGCTCATAGACACCTACGGGAGGGTAGCGCGCGACCTGCGCGTATCCCTCACCGACCGCTGCAATCTGCGCTGCACCTACTGTATGCCGGCCGAGGGTCTGGACTGGGCCCCGGCAGAGCAGACCCTCAGCGACGCGGAGACCCTCATGCTTATCCGGTTGGGCGTTGAACATCTTGGCATCCGCCAAATTCGTTTCACCGGCGGGGAACCGCTGCTGCGTAAGTCCTTGCCGGAGCTTGTGCGGGAAACCAAAAACTTTACTACTGATGAAGGCCACGCGCCGCAGGTGGCCATCACCACCAACGGTCTAGGGCTAGATAGGAAAGCGGCAATCTTGAAGGCAGCTGGTCTTGACCGGGTCAATGTTTCGCTCGACAGCGTTGACCGGGACGTCTTCGCCCGCCTGACCCGGCGCGACCGCTTAGACCAGGTGGTGAAAGGAATCAAGGCAGCCCGGGACGCCGGGCTCGTGCCGCTGAAAATAAACGCTGTGCTCATGCCCGGTATCAACGACACGGCGGTGGTGTCTTTGACCGAGTTTGCTTTGTCCCACGGCGCACAGCTGCGGTTTATCGAGCAAATGCCACTCGGCCCGCGTGAGGCCTGGGACGCCGGGTCCATGATCTCTGCTCACCAGATACTTGAACAGCTAAACCTTGCTTTCGTGGTTCGTCCCGCCGATGTGGAACGGGGTTCCGCACCCGCCAAGCTGTGGAAGCTAACCAGCCGCCGCGATCCGGAGCTTGGCGGGCTGGTAGGCATCATTGCTTCGGTTACCCAGCCTTTCTGTGGTGATTGCGACCGTACGCGCCTTACTGCCGATGGCGCGGTGCGCAACTGCTTGTTCGGGAATTCCGAGACCAGCCTGCGGGATCTTTTGCGTCAGGGGGCTAGTGACCAGGAACTCATGGCGGCGTGGAAGGCCGAGATGTGGAGGAAACTGCCCGGCCACGGGGTAGACGATGAGGGCTTCTTGCAGCCCGCTAGGCCCATGTCCGCTATTGGCGGCTAGGACCGCGCCGCCCTTCGAAAGGCAAGGTTGCGGTTAGGATTAATGACTATGACAGCACACGGCCCGGCACGCACGGTAGATGAGCATTTCAATGCGCTGGTGGAAATGATCCGCCCGGTAGGGGTTACTACCGCGCCCGTCAATGGCACATTGCGCGGAAGGATCTTGGCACAAGCGCCGGTTGCTGCCCTTGCCATTCCGCCTTTCAGCAACTCCGCCATGGATGGATTCTTGGTTAACCGGGCGGATCTCGCAGGAGTAGGGAAAGACCGTCCAGTCAGGCTCCGCGTGGCCGGGGAGGTCGCCGCCGGTAGCCCACCGCAGGCCCCGCGTCCCGGCACCGCCGTGCGGATTATGACGGGCGCACCGGTTCCCGAAGACCATAGTTGTTTCCAGGTAATCCCCGTGGAGGATACCAATGTTGCCCCTGGCCCGGTCCCGCTTCCCGAGGAAGTGGACATCTACCGGGCTTCCGACCGCAGCCATATCCGCAAACGCGGAGAGAACTTGGCCCCCGGCCACACCGTTGCACAGGCCCGCCTCCGGGTCGATGGGGCCACGTTGGCCTCGTTGATTTCTGCGGGGGTATCAACGGTAGAGGTCTTCGCGCCCATTCGGGTTGCGGTGATCTCATCCGGCGATGAGCTGTTGAGCCACGGGGACCTAGCAGGCTTGGTCCGGCCACTGGCCCCGGGGAAACTGCCGGACTCTAACTCCCCCATGATCGCGGCGCTGGTCAAAGACGCCGCCGGTGCAGATCACGCGGAGGTCACCGTTTTTCATAGCGGTGACACCGCGCAAGAGCTGGGCAGTCTCCTGGACCAACTGTCCTCCCGCGTAGACCTCATCATCACCACCGGAGGCGTATCCGCTGGGGCGTACGACATTGTGCGGGAAACCTTGCTCTCCCGCGCCCACTGGTCGTGGTTTGGCCACGTTCACCAACGTCCCGGCGCGCCGCAGGGGTTGGGTGTGTGGGGTTCAACTCCTGTGGTTTGCCTTCCCGGCAACCCGGTGGCCGCGTTTGTGTCTTTCCACCTCTACCTCACCGCAGCCATAGCCAAGCTGGCGGGACTTCACCCCGCCCCTTCCCCGCTAGCGCGCCCCAGCGTGCTGGCCTATGCCTCGCACCAGTTCCCCGCTACCGCTGGCAGCCGGTTGCTGGTGGTTCCGGCCTCTTTGTCCTACCACGCGCCCTCCCCGGCGGCACCCTCCGGAATCACGGCCAGGCCTTTTAACGCCCACGGTGGCGGCAGCCACCGGGTAGGTTCTTTGGCGGGGAGTAGCGGCTTTGCGGCCTATACCCAGCACGCCCCGGTGCCGGGCGATGAAGTTTCGGTATATCTGTTTTAAGCTGGCCCCAAAATGTCCGCTTTAGGCTGGCCAAATTTAGCCGCCGGTCCCCCGTGTCCAGGCAGTGCCACCGCCAGCAGCTGTTCACACACCCTCGATAGGAGTCTTAACATGCGCTTTACCCACCTCAACGACCAGGGACAGGCCTATATGGTCGATGTCACCCAAAAGCAACCCACCGTCCGGGAGGCTACCGCCCACGGGGAGGTCGCATGTTCGGCGCCGGTCATGGACGCACTTCGCGAGGGAGCCGTTCCCAAGGGGGATGTGGTAGCGGTGGCGCGTATAGCGGGAATCGCGGCCGCGAAAAAGGTCCCGGACCTACTCCCCCTGGCCCACACCATCGGCGTTCATGGCGCACGCGTGGACATTGAACTGAAAACCGACCACGTGTTCATCTCCGCCACGGTGCGAACAGCAGACCGCACCGGTGTGGAAATGGAGGCGCTAACCGCCGTAAACGTGGCTGCCTTGGCGGTAATAGACATGGTAAAAGGCGTGGACCGGGAAGCCTACATCCGCCGGTGTGGGATTGTAGCCAAGTCGGGCGGGCGTTCCGGGGATTGGGCGCGTACCCTCCCAGGCACCACAGTATGAGCCCTATGGATCACGGCCACGCGCAGGCCACCGGCACCGGCACCGGCAGCGGAAACGGCAGTGGCAGCAGAAACGGATTCCACAATCTTGGAGTCATTGTCTTAGCCGGCGGCCGGGGTTCCCGCATGGGCGGGGTGGACAAGGCACAGGTGGAAGTAGGAGGCCGCCGGCTCATTGATTATTTTGAGCTGCACCTGCACCGCGCGGTGCCCGGGTGCGCAGCGGTGGCCGTGAGCCCGCACGGCGTGAAGTGGTCCCATCCCGTCACCTGCGAGAACCCGGCCTTCGGCGGGCCCGTGGCGGGGATAGCGGCGGGCTACCAGCTACTTGCGAAAAACCCGGTGCTTGACACCGTGGCGGTACTGGCCGTTGACGCCCCGCACTCGCCACTGCTCCTGCCCGCCCTGGCGCAGCGCCTGCACGCTAGCCCGCAGGCCAGTGTGTCGGTAATACGCGATGACACCGGCAGGTTGCAGCCACTGTGCGCGCTGTGGCGCCGGCAATCCCTCTCCCACGCTCTGCGGGCGTTAGGCGAACCGCGCAACAAGCCGGTCAAGGCTCTTTTTGACCACGCCACCGCCGTGGCAGAAGTTCACAGCCCCGGCACTGGATGGCTCCGCGATTATGACACGCGCGAAGACTTAGAGGATTTTAAGCCAGGGGTCTGAATCTAGCTAACAACAATCTTGCCGTGCTGACCCTTCTCCGCACTGGTCATGATGTGGTTAACAAAGCTGTAGGTTCCAGGTTCGGTGAAGGTAAGCTCCACAAAGCCGCCCTCGGCCGGCAGCAGGGATAGCGCCTGGGAGCCGGCGTCTTTAGCATCACGCAACAAGTACGCGCCTTCTTTGTAAACGGTGTGGAATTGCCCGCCCACCACGTGGAAACTTAGCGGTTGGTCTGGGCCTACGTTGAGCACCCACAACCGCAGGGTCTGCCCCACCTTGGCCTCAATGGGGTCCAGATCGTACTGGTTGGGGTAGAAATTAAACGCCATGAGGTCATACTGGCCGCTCGCAACCCGCTCCGGGTCAGCGCCCACGTCTGCTGACCCAAGGAAAATATCGCTGGCAATAAAAGCGTATTCCCCATCCACGTCCGCCAGGGCGTCCGGGCCCTGCGGGTCAATGATCACCGCGCCGGTCATGCCGTTAGCAATGTGCAAGCTCATCGGTGCGGTTGAGCAGTGGTACATCCAAATTCCCGCCCGGTTAGCGGTGAACTCATAGGTAAGTTCTTCACCCGGGTCGATAGTCTTCATGGTGTCATCGGGACTAACCTCCCCCGCGTGGAAGTCAATCGAGTGGCCCATGGAGCCCTCATTGACAATGGTGATACGGAAGGTGTCCCCCACCTTGCCGCGCAGCGTGGGCGCCGGGGCCTGGCCGTTGAACAGCCAACGCTGCTGCTCCACCCCAGGTGCGACCTCCTGGACCTCCTCGGTCATGACCCAGCGGTGTTCGTGTACACCGGCGGTAGCTGGAGCAAGAGCTGCGTCAAAAGCCGCAAAGCCTTCGCGCGGGGCGGTGCGCTGCGCCTGGGTAGGAACGTCCACCAGCGGGTTTCCCCCGCCACTGGCGGCGGTACCCTCCCCGTGCCCGTGCGCCGCAGTGCCACCCTGCTCATCGCTCTGGTCTCCGTCTAGCACATTGACCTGGAACACCATCCCGTGCAGTTTATGCCCGGCTATAGTGCAATAACCCTCAATGGATTCTGTTAGCGGCTCGGTGTCAAGCACTACGGTGTCACCTGGGTTAACCCGCCCAGTTTCCACGTCCCCAATTTTAAGGTCATGCACCTGGTCCCCGGTGTTGGTGAAGTTCACCCGCAGGGCCTTGCCCGCCGGCACGTCCACGGACGCCGGAACAAAGGACATGCCGTCAACGGAGACATCCACGGCCACAAAGTCCGCGTTGGGTGCCGTGGGCGCGGCCGCAGGCTGGGAGGAAGAAACGGTACTAAACAGCGCTAAGCCAATCACTGCGGCGATCGCCAGACCAATGAGCACCCAGGCCGCTAGGCCAGCGCCGGTGCCCTCTTTCGGACCTGCGGGACCGCCGGCACCCGGCCCTGGTTGCGCACCACCGGCGCGCCCCGGGGTGGGAACTGATTGGGGATTGAGGTTTGTCATCGCTTAGTCCTTGGGGTTGGGGTCAGGGTCGAGGTTGGAGAGATAACACGAACATCGGTCGGCCGCCGGGCGGGAAGGAAAGCCGAAAGCACCGTGGCTAAAACGCCGGTGACTAGCCCTACTGCCATCATCATAACGCCGGGTTCAACTGCGCCCGCAACGCTAAGCAGCGCGCCCACGTTGATTAAGGTCACCCGGGCGGGCCACCCGTAGCCGGCAATCCTGCGGCCGCGCTTGACCACCAAGGGCCCGCCTCCCCGCAGGGTAGGGGTAACAAAGGTGAGCACGCCCACGACCATTTGGAGAAGGCCCGCGCCCAAGAAAGCCGGCAGCAGCACCACGGTGCTAGCGCGCGGATGTGTGCCGGCGGCAACCACGGCGGCATCGGCAGCACATAGCGCAGTAAGCCAAAACATACCCGCCGTGATACTGGCGGAAGGCGATGTCCAGGCGGGGCTACCGCCTAAGACGTTGTCTACCACCGGGATGAATATCATCACCGCTGCTGCTACCACGCCCAACTGGGCTACGGCCGCGATAAGCGGATGCCCGCTGGCAAACGCACCGGCGGACACCCCCAGCGCCACGCAGTGGATAACCAACGAGCGGGTAGCCCGGGTCTTAGCCACAGCGGAAATCTTGGTGCCCGTCACAGTGGGCAAGATAGTAATAACCGTTGCGGTCACGGTCAGCCAGGCAAACCCCCATACCGCCGTGCGCTGGTGGGCAGCTATCAGCGCCGAATAGGTACCTACCCCATGCCCGGCCAGGATAGCGAAGACAATGGCCAGCATCATAAAACCCGAAGCCGCTATATAAAACGGCACCGTGGAGGCAAAATGGTTAGCAAGGGATCCGCGCAGCGCCTGATAAATGGCCACAATATGCAATGCCAGGGCAGCCATGACCACGGTGGCACCGACATCGCTTATTACGCCCCAGTCATAACCGGCGCGGTCAAACAACAAGAGGATAAGCCCCACCTGGACCAAACCAATTCGCACCGCGACCGCGCGGTAGCTAGCGGTAGCAGCCCGGGTAAGCGCCTCCGTAAAATGCGTGGAGTAGACAATTATCGCGGTAGTCAAAGCACCAATGGTGAACGGGTGAATCAGGTCCCACCACGCCACCGGTGCGCCTAGCCCGTGCGCGCAGATAAGACCCACGCCAATGACCACCCACAGGCCAATGACGCAAAACATCAACGTGTGCCAGTTCGCGCGCGAGGACATCGAAAGGTCCTGGACCTGCAGGGGCTTAACCCCGCTATGTGACCCCGGCGCGGAAAGACTAACGCCGCCCAGCTGCATACCGGCCGGGCGCTGCGGCTTAGATTTTTCCACGCAGAACCAACCCCACTGCTGTTAGAACGAAAAGGATGATAGCTACGATGTTAGCCACTGCGCCCGGGACCTGCCCGGAGACGGCGAAGATCCGCACCACCAAACCGCAGTGCAAAAGCGCTACCGGTGCGTAAAGCACTGGGTGAAACGGCATCTTAGCGCGCACTACTCCCGCCAAGATGGTGGGCGCGTGCCCAAAGATCATGGACATAACAAAACCCAGGAACACCGCGTGCACGGCGGTGTCGTGGGCTTGGCCTAGCCCGTAGGCCAACCATGCCACCCCGGCTATGGCCAGCCAGAAATACCCCGCCAGCATACATACCGCGCTGTAGCGGGCCAGCCCGGTGGAACGAACAAGGAAACGGGCGGCGTCCGCAGTGACAAACAGTGCCGCGCACACCACCAATGCCAGCCCCATCAAGCGGTAGCCAATACCGGGCGCGCCAATAAAAACCACGCTGGCGGCGGCTAAGGCCAACACCGCGACGGTTAACCGAACCTCCCGCGCCGCCCCGGCAATGGTGACGCGGGCAAGTTCCATGCGCTCGCCCAGCACCGTGGCCACGGCATAGAGCACGGCCAGTGGCATGGCCGTGGCAAAGTCCCCAGTCACTGCCCACAACCAGGCCGCGCCCACGCCGCCGATGACCCCCGTGGCCTGCGTTACCACAGCCAGACTAGGTTGCCGGCGGTAGATTGCCCAGTAGATAGCGCCCAAGACCGCAAAGCTGGCGGCAAAACACCAGGCGGGAGTAAGGCGGGGCGCTCCACCAATTAGGGTTGCAACCCCGGCCACGTGGAACGCCGGGCCGGCCCACGCCCAGGCCTTTTTCACGGCCACGGTTCTTTCCAACCCGATGGCTCCGCCCACAAAACCAAAGACCATCAGCGGCCCGTGGTCTTGCGCCAGGCTTGCGGCCTGTCCCGCGGGCCCCCATTCTATGCCCAGCCGGCTAGCCCCGGCTGCTAACCCAGCACATAGCGAGATCCCCGCTACCGCAAGGAAAATCAGCCGATGAGCCACGCCGTTATTTTTCACGACTTTAATCGTACTTAATCGCTATGCTGAATGGAAAGCGTTGCCACCCATTCTTCTCAAGACAAAGGACTCCCTTACTATGCAGCTTCCCCTCTCAGACGCCAGCAAAGGTCTGCCCACCCTCAACGCCTCGGAAATCCCCCACGCGGTACGCCACGGCGCCATCCACGGGGCACTAGGCACCCTCAATGTGGGAGAAGCAATGATCCTCATAGCACCCCACAACCCCCTTCCCCTGCTGCGCGAAATCGAGGACCGCACAGAATCCTTCGAGTTGAAATACCTGCAGGAAGATCCCGCTGAATACCGAATCAAATTCACCCGCACGGCTTAGCCCGCATGGTCTTAACCTGTACGGCTTAGCCCCGCACGCTTTGGCCCCACTTTCTTTAGTACTGCACGCCTTACACAGCCTGCGGGCAGAGATACGCGCCTCGGGCCCTGCCCGGCGCAGAGTGCGCCGGTGCCCGGCGCAGCTAATACCAACCCGGGGTTGGGGCTGCCGGGTGAGCAACATTCCCGCTAGAGTAGGCAGGCACACCTCACACCGCCTGTAGATTTTCAAGGACTTCCGTGGCCTTATCACTGACTACTTTCCGCCCCGCCGCCTTTTCTGTTGGCACCGCGCTGGCTGTTGGCACCGCGCTGGTGGCCGCCGCAGGGGTGCTGGCTGCCTGCGGCCTCGCGCCTTCCACCACGCCAGTCGATTTACCCCCCACCGTAAAAATATCCTCAGCCTCCTCCCTACGGGTTATTGACCAGGCCGCGCAAGAATCCACGGCGCTGCTGCCCCAGCCCGTCACCCTTGAATTCAATCACGCCGGATCCTCTACCCTGGTCCACCAGCTGGCTGCCGGTCTTCCCAGTGACTTGCTCATCACCGCCTCTGCGGACACCATGGCCAGGGCCGTGGATGAAAACCTGGTGGGCTCTCCCGTCCTTTTGGCATCCAACCACATGGTGCTGATTGTGCCGGCGGAGAACCCGGCCAGCATCCACTCCGTAACTGACATCACCCCACGCCACGTGGTGGCTAAATGTGATTCTACTGTTCCCTGCGGGGAAATAGCGGACCAGATAATCGCCGCCAACGGCTACGAACTGCGTTTTGCTTCTCTGGAGCGCCAGGTCGCTGACGTCGTGGGCCGGGTGGTGTCCGGACAGGCCGACGCCGGGTTTGTCTACTCCACCGACGCCAAGGCGGCAGGCGAACGCGTGGCCACAATCGAGCTTCCCGGTGCCACAAAATACCGCAACCACATTCTTGGCGCCGTCACCACTAACGCCACACATCCGGACCAGGCCGGCGCGGTCCTAGAGCTGTTCCAAGGCAATTTCTCCCAGCACTGGCACGCTGCTGGTTTCACGGTGCCCCAGGCCACCGGCTAGGTTGGCCGGGGTGCTTCCGCCATGATTACTCAACCGGCAGATAGTACCTTTGTAGTATCCCAAGAGATACACCAATCCCAGACAACCCATCTGTCCAGCAAACGAGGCCCGCCTGTGAGCAACCTACAACCCGCGCCGCCCCGCCTGCCCTGGGGGTGGCTAGCTATGGGGCTTCTGGCGCTAGCCTATCTGCTGCTCCCGCTCATTGGTCTGGTGGGCAAGGTGCCGTGGCTGCAGCTTACCGGCGTGGCACTAGCTCCTTCCAGTGTAGAGCTGATGAAGGTTAGCCTTCTCAGTGCGCTGCTATCCACCGCTCTGGCCACCGTCTTAGGACTCGGTCTTTCCCTCTGGCTCCATCACCTGCAACGGCTGGCAGCACTAGCCAGGCTCATCATCTACCTTCCCTTGGCGCTTCCCCCGGTCACCGCCGGCCTGGCGCTTAACGCTGTTTTTGGCCGCACCGGCATCCTGGCCCCGCTACTAAGTATCCTTGGCTGGCAAATTCCTTTTACCTTTTGCGCGGTAGTGCTAGCCCATCTCTTTGTTACTTTGCCTTTTGTTGTGGCCACCACGGAACAGGCGCTGCGGCATATGAACCCGGACATAGCCTTGTCCGCACGCAGCTTGGGCATGACGCCAAGAGAGATCCTGCACCACATCACGCTGCCAACCCTGGCCCCGGCCCTGCTTGCTGGTGCAGCGCTAGCTTTTGCCCGCAGCCTAGGGGAATTTGGGGCCACCCTCACCTTCGCCGGGTCCCTCCCCGGGGTCACCCGCACCATGCCAGTTGGGATCTACTTGGAGCGAGAAATCAGCGAGGACTCCGCTTACGCGCTCTCAGCCATCTTGGTTGCCTTAGCCATCGCCTGCCTGTGCCTGGCCGCACTGCCCCATTTACTCAGGAAAACACCTAACCGGGAGTTCACGCCCACTAAAGACATAGACATCGCTGAACTGGCGGCACTTTCCCGGCCCACCTCCAAGCCCCCGCACCTCCACGTTCAGCGCGGGCTACGCACCATGGACCTGCTGCCTGGAACCACCACCGCGATTATCGGCGAAAACGGTTCCGGAAAGACCACCCTGGCAAAGCAACTAGCCGGACTGCTCACTCCCGCCAACAAGGGACCATCTTTTTCTCGCAATAACGTCAATCCCCCGCCCGCCCTGCTCACCCAGGATCCCGCACTGCCCCAGTTTCCCACCGCTGGCAAAGCCGTGAATATGGTGAGCAAGGACCCGGCGCGCACCCGCAGGCTCTTTGACGCCGCGGGGCTTAGCGCCCTGATTGACACCAAAGTCTCCCACCTGTCCGCCGGCCAGGCAGCGCAGGTGGCGCTGCTGCGCGCGCTGGCATTGCGTCCCAACGCACTCATCCTCGACGAGCCCTTTGCCGCCCTGGATGTCACCCGCGCCCAACAGTGGCGCGCTTTCTTCCACGTCCATGCCACTGACCGGACCATGGCCATAATCTCCCATGACCTCAGTGACGTGGTGGAACTGTGCACCCACACGGCGGCGTTAGACAGCGGGGAGTTTGCAGCCACCGGAACTACCCACAACGTTTTATCCAGACCCGCCAACCACTTCATTGCCAACCTTTCCGGGGTCAACCTCATCCGCGGGGAAATTGTGCAGCTTTCACCCGCGCCAGTCGGTAACGCCTTGACCCTTGCCAACCACGGCCACCAGGGGCACATCCTCTTACCTGCCGGCACCCTTCCTGACTTCTTGCTCCCAGGAGCGCATGTCTGCCTGGCGTTCCCGCCGGACGCGGCAACCGTCCTGCCCGGGGAGCCACGGGAGGCCACTGCATCCACAGGGTCCACGGGGTCCACGGAACTGCTGGCCGCAACCTTGCTAGGAAGCTACTCCCGCAGTAATTCCCACCACGTGGTGCGCGCCGAATTCGCGGGCTGCCCCATCACCGTGTCCGGAGGTAGCGTTCCGGTAGACAGCTGCGGATCCAGCGGGGTGGGAACACACCGCAGTTCAAAAGAGTGCCGGCAGGTTACGGTCGCGGTGGAGGATAACCAAATGGCAATCTATCCTTCCGAAGCCCGGATGCAGCAGGAAACGGAGAGGACAACAAAAACTCAGCGGTAGCGTGAGAACAACCCCCAAGTTGTAGAGTTGTCTCTAGTAGATATTGACGCCCAACCAACAGGCCGTTCCTCCCTCCTTAAAGGAGTTCCACGATGGTTTCACTCCCCCGGCAAACAGCCGAGCTATGTGCTGATTCTTTGCGTCTGTCCCCCAAGCAGCGTCAAGTATTGGAAGAGCTGCAAAAGATTCCGCAAGGAGCCCGCGCTGCGGATTTAGCACAAAAACTGGGGATGCACCCCAACACAGCCAGGGGGCACCTCGATGAACTAGTTACTAAGGGGGCCGTCCGGGTAAGCACCTCACCAGCTGAGGGGCGGGGCCGGCCTTCACTGATTTTCCAAGTCCGGGTACCGGATAACAAGTTAGTAGCCGCTGAATATCTGCGGCTTATTGAGCTCATGGCCACCTTGCTTGCAGAAACTGAAGAGCTGGAAAATTTTGGTTCCGCCCAAGCCCGCGAAATCGGGCGTCGCTGGGCGCGGAACATGGTGGGGCAAAAGGCCGGCAATCAGGACCCCTTGAACTTTCTCATCCATCAACTACGCGACTTGGGGTTCGACCCACACGTGCCAGCGGATAGCACGGCTCCGGCCGGAATTGCAGGCTCTTCCCGGGTTCTTCTTCAAGCCTGCCCGTTTGTCACCGGCAGCTCCAAGCCCGCAGCCTTTGTCTGCGCCATCCACGACGGTTTTCTCAGCGAAATAGCGCGCAGTCACTTAAATTCGGCGCTCGATCTCACTCTCACCCCGCTTTCCGGTGACGGCGCCTGTACGGTCGAGGTGAAACCTGCCGCAGGCGGGTCCAGGTAGCGTGGCCCTGGCGCCCCAAAACGCCGCGTAACGCGCGGGGCTTTACCCCGGGAAATCATCCCTTAAGTATGGGAGACTTCCACCTCGACTGGGCCGGCAATTTCTAGTTCTAGGACCCGCAGTCCCTGCTTGCGCGCGTCTTCTAGCACATCCTGATCGATGGGATCGGTGTGCAGCACCATGCACGTTGGGCCAGCGCCAGAGAGGTAAGCGGCATAGCCACGATTGCGGAGACGGTTCACCCATTCCGCAGTCACGGGCAAAACGTCCGCGCGGTAGGGCTGGTGCAGCCGGTCGCGGGTTCCCTCTACTAGCAGCTCCGGGTAGTGCTGCAAAGCCGCCACCTGAACTGCGGTGCGCGAAACATTGAACGTAGCGTCACCGTGGGTAACGTGGCTGGGAAGAACGCGGCGCACGGCCTGCGTCGAGGCATGAAATTGCGGAATCAACGCGGTGGCGTTGATAGCCGGGTGGACCGGAATACCCACAGCCTTGTACTCAGGAAGGGAGTGACCGTCCACCGGGATAGCAGTCCAGGACACCACCGCGCCGCCTAACACGGAGGCGGAGGAATTGTCCGGGTGCCCTTCAAAAGCCGAGGACAACTGTACTAACTGTTCCTGGCTCAGCGGGTTTCCCGCCAGCCCGTTGGCGGCTACAACTCCGGCCACGGCGGCTGAGGCTGAGGAACCTAGTCCGCGCGATTGCGGGATGGCGTTGGTGCACACCACGCGCAGGCCCGGTGCGTTGGCGTCTGCTGCCGCCAATGCCGAGCGAATGGCCTTGACCACCAGGTGGGATTCGTTGCGGGGCAAGTCATCTGCGCCCTCTCCGTAGATCTCCATTTCCAAACCGGAGGCAATGACTTCAACCTCCACCGTGTCATAGAGGCTCACCGCAATTCCCAGGGTGTCAAACCCTGGACCCAAGTTGGCCGAAGACGCTGGGACCTTAACGGTGGCTTTAGTGCCTACCTGAATATCTGCAGTCATAAAGAAATATCCTAGCCCACGCGGGAAAGGATTTTCCACGCGTCCAAAGGGACCAAAACAAAGCTCCCAACCGCCCCGCGTTGCGGGCTGCGATTGGGAGCCTTCATCTTGCCAAAAAGCCAACTTCGCTGTTAGTTAGTGTCACCGATGGTCAAGGGGCACTGGGTGTCAACACGGCGCTATGCCAACACAGCGCCACGTCAGCACAGCGCCACGTCAGCACAGCGCCACGTCAGCACAGCGCCACGTCAGCACAGCGCCACGTCAGCACAGCGCTGGCACGCTAGTAGCTACGGCATTTTACTAGCTCAAGCGAATAACCGAGTTCACCGCGTGCACGTCGTCTAGCCCCTCAAGGGCACGGACAATACCGTCCAGGACAGACTCTGTGGCGGCGTGGGTAACAACAATGAGGCGGGCCCCGTCTTTGCCCTCCTCCTGGCGGACAGTCCGCAGGGATACCCCTTGCTCAGCAAAAACGGAAGAGATGACAGCCAAAACACCGGTCCGGTCTTTGACCTGCATGTCAATGTGGTAGCGGGTCTGTGTCTGCCCAAAGTCCGCCACCGGAAGGTTGGCGTAAGTATTTTCTTCCGGGGCACGGCCACCGTGGACCTTGTTGCGGGAGGCACCCACCACGTCACCCAGCACTGCCGAGGCCGTTGGATTACCACCGGCGCCATTGCCGTAGAACATCAAAGATCCTGCGGCTTCCGCCTCCACGAAGATGGCGTTGAAAGACTTAGACACTGAGGCCAGCGGGTGCTCCTTGGGCACCAAAGTCGGATGCACACGGGCATTGACGGATTCCTTGCCGTCCTCACCGGTTAGACGCTCGCAGATGGCCAACAGTTTGATGGAATAACCCGCCTGATTAGCCGCCTGGATATCCTCAGCAGTAATGGCCGAAATACCCTCACAATGCACGTCGTCGAACGTCACGCGCGTGTGGAATCCCAAGGAAGCCAAAATAGCGGCCTTGGAGGCGGCGTCGTGGCCCTCTACGTCCGCAGTAGGGTCAGCCTCAGCGTATCCAAGGCGAGTAGCCTCAGCCAGGGCATCTTCGTAGGAGGCTCCGGTTGTCTCCATGGCGTCCAAGATGAAGTTGGTGGTGCCGTTGACAATGCCGGAGATGCGTTGGATTTTGTCTCCGGCCAGGGACCTGCGCAACATGCCAACCACGGGGATGGCCGCAGCAACCGCCGCCTCGAAGTAGAGGTCCACTCCAGCCTCATCTGCTGCCTTTGCCAATTCATCGGCGTGCGCTGCAACCAATGCCTTATTGGCGGTAACAACCGACTTTCCCGCACGCAGGGCCGCCAGCACCAGCTCCCGGGGATAATCAATTCCACCGATAACCTCTACCACTACATCAACGTCTTCACGCTGGATGAGAGCGTGCGCGTCCTCTGTGAGGAGCTCCGGGGCTATACCCTCGCGCGCCTTCGAGGCGTCAGAAACCGCCACCCCGCGGACTTCCACTGGACCGCCCACACGTTGGGTAAAGTCAGCGTTGTACTCGTTGAGTAGCCTGAATACTTCCGCGCCCACGGTGCCCAATCCCAGCAGGGCAATGCCCACCGGTTGGCCTTCACCTTTGCCGTTTCCGTAAGTGGTGTTGTGGTGCTCAGTCATCGACTATCCCCTTGGAGTTTGTTAAAAAGTTGGATCGGATACGTCATACATCTTACAAAGGCCTGCCCCGTTGTTTCGCGCCAGTCCCCTTACACCGGCAGTAAGCGCTACGCCTGGCTCCGCCATTTCCAGTTAACCAGGGGCTACCGGAGCTACCCCGGCAAGAATAAAAACCTGATGACTGACGGTTTCGGGACTGCCACCTGCATAGGTACGAACTTGAAATAGTTGTGGGAGAATTCCAATAAGACCATGAAAATATGGCAATTCCTAACTTAAACTTAGGTAATTTTGTGGAAAAGCTGTAAGATTGCAGTGTCTACAGCTTCCACTACAGAAAAATCCAAGGAATCCCGTGAAAAAATTCTCCCGCCTGCTGGCTACTGTCACCACCGTAGCCATCGCGTCCTCCGCAGTCACCGCAACCGCTGCGGAAAACCAACCGTTTACCAAGACCGTTTCCGGCTACACCGTCAACTCCAAGCCCGGCGACTTGGAGTGCGTCATCACCCCAACCCAGGCGGTTAAAGAACAGACCATGATGTTGGGCAACACCATGTGGCCGGATGCTAATGCGGCAATTGAATCCCTTGGACTGAGCTGGAGTGCCCAGTATGCAGAAAAGATCAATGCCGCACGCAAGGCTGGCCACCTCAAATCCGATGTGGAGATCACCACCCCGCTAGCGGCGATTGAAGCTATCAACGTTCTGGCCGCAGGCAAAGGCACCGCTGACGCCCTGAAAATCCTCGAATCCATTCCCTTTGTAGGTGGCTTCCTTGGAGGTGGGCTTGCCTCTAAGTCCCTCGACGCTATCCTCGGGATTATCCGGACCTTCGCTCCCGACATGATGCTGATGCTACCGGGCGAGCTTGCCTCCGCCTGGGTCAATCCAACCGTGGACGCTTCAACGCCTTTCGTTCCGGCTGACGGCCAGAGCTTCTCCTATGATGAAGCAGAGAAACTAGCCAAACAGTTCAAAAATGAGGCAGCTAAACCTGTCTACACTCAAGAAGGCCGCCTTCTTTCCACTGAGGCCCGCACACAAGCGAAAAAGCTTTCCGATGCCTACAAGCAGGCCTGGACTACCTACAATCTGGACGCAGCTAAGGCACTAGAGGCCTGCCTGCCTTCCACCACCGAAACTGCACCGGAAGAACCAACGAATCCGGACACCGTGTCCCCAAAACAGGACACCCCTGATCCTGACAAGTCTCCGCAGCTCCCTAATGTCGAACCGGGCAACAACGGAAACGGCAACGGCAACAGCAACGGCAACCAGACCAATCCCGGCAAGGATGCAGATTCCAGCAGCACTTCGAGCAACTCCAACTCCGATAGTAGCTCCATTAAGGACGCTTCCTCGCAGGTAGATGCAGCGGATAAGGCCAGCTCTTTGGTGGGCAACGAGGGTGGCGCTTCCAAGACCGTTGACACCGTCATCGGCGTGGGCGTGGGCTTGGGTGCCTTCCTGCTCCTGGGCTTCCTGCTTGCGGCTCTTCCTTGGCTCAAGCCAGTTCTTCCCCCACAGATCGCTAAACTGATTCCTTAAGATCTCCTTTTCTCAGGCTCTCATGGATAGCAATGTGAGCGTCAGAAACTAATGCACTTTCTCCGCCAGCTGGCGTTGGGAGTGCATTTTTAGTCCTAGTGTTAGTCGGAGACGGCTAGCCCGTAGCGGAGCATGACGGGTTCGATCAGCTTCCCGCCGCCGGCCGTAGCGTCGGCGTATTCCAAGAAACTTGAGATACCTATCGCTTGGATACTCTGGCCTGTGGGGTCGGCCGGATCCTGGGCGAAGATGACCCCGCCGCTATCGCCATGATCGCTGATGTTTTCGTAGCGCAGGGTAATATCACTGTCCATCCGAATGAAATCCCCACAGGATAGGCCGGAACGCCAACCAAGGCGGCAGATATAGGGCCTATTGCTTTTTACCCACTCCTCCCCTTTCCAGCCGATGAGAACTGCGGGGCGGTGGTTAAAGGACACGTTCGGTGCGCCCGTAATGTACTGGTGGTATTCCGGCAATATCTCGATAAGCCCGTAGTCTTCGAATCGAGTGTCCCCCCGATAGAGGCTTTCAACGAACTCGCCAACGCGCACCGGGTTTTGCCCAGTCTTTTGCACATACACCTGATCCCCGACCGTGCCGCAGTGCCCCGCCGTCAGGTTAAACACGCGCCCGGAGGCCTGGTCAGGGTCCGTGACAGTCCAACCCCATGAGCAAGTAGTCACTTCGCCTGCGTGGTCAATCAAGTATTTCCCGCCCGGAACAATTAGCCCGTCGGTGGCAAGATACTCATAGTTTTTGGAATTCCGGTAGATCTTTCGGTGCTGCTGCGGGAGGCTTTGACCGGGCGCTTCGCGCCCCGTGGTCCTGGTTTCCCGCCGTCTCGGGGGTGCCGTATCTTCCGAGCCGTCAGGGGAATCCTTGAAGGAGGTGGGGCGAGCAGTAGTCGCAGGCGCCCGCTGCTTCGACTGTCGGTAATCCTCGTGAAAAGATAAATAGTCCTCATAGCCTAGACATTCGCCTTTTCCTTGCCTCTCAATGGCATAGGCGTACCAGTGGAGCTCTTCAGCGTCGGAAATTCCGGTCGGCTCATATGGAAAGCATGGTTTCCTATCATCAGCTACCAGGGCATCTCCCCCGGCAAGGAGTCCGACGGCAACACTGCAGGAGGAAAGCGCAACTACAGCCAAGACCCCAAGTAGGGGCACGCACACAAGCCGAAAGATATTCATGCGCAAAACCTTAACACACAGGGGTGCAGGATTCTCTGGAAATTTGCACCCTAGCTTATAAGCGTGTTTAGGTCTCTAGCGCCAATAGATCCTCGATAGTCTCGCGACGCAGCATGAGGCTTGCCTGGCCGTCGCGGACGGAAACCACCGCCGGGCGCAGAGCCCCGTTGTAGCGGGAGGCCATCATGTACTGATAGGCACCAGTGGTGGCAAAGGCTAGCAGGTCCCCGGGGCGGATGTCTCCCGGCAGCTTGCGTTCGTTGATGAGGATGTCCCCGCTTTCGCAGTGAAAACCCACCACGCGAGAATCCGTGGGCTCGCCCGCGGTGAAACGGTTGACCACGCGCGCATCATATTCGGAGCCGTAGAGCGCGGGGCGGATGTTGTCTGACATGCCGCCGTCCACGGAAAGGTAGCGGCGGATGGGCAGCTCCCGCTTTCCGGTTTCCACGTCCTTGACGGTGCCCACCCGGTAGAGGGTTACGGCTGACCCGCCCACTAGGGAACGTCCCGGTTCCACCAGCACGAAGGGCGCGGGAATACCTAGCTCCTCAGCTGTGCGGTCCACGGCGGCCAGCAGATCGGCGGCCAAGGTGGCGACGTCCAAGGCTTCTTCGTAGGGCATGTACGGGATGCCAAATCCGCCGCCCAGGTCAAGCTCCGCTAGGGACACACCTAGTTCAGTGTGGATGCGCTTGTATAAAGACAGCACGCGCTCGGCGGCCAACTCGAAGCCTTCGGCCACGAACACCGAGGAACCCACGTGGCAGTGCAGCCCCACAAGTTCCAGGTTAGTGGTGGCAAGGGCCTCCTTGGCGGCGTCGAACGCGGCACCGGTGGCTAGCGAAATTCCAAACTTCTGATCCTCGTGAGAGGTGGCGACGAACTCGTGGGTGTGCGCGTCAATACCGGGCTTAACCCGGATCATTACCGGTTGGACCCGTCCGGAGGCTTTGGCCAGCTCGTTGAGCTGCTTGAGTTCATCGGTGTTGTCTAGCACCACGTGGGCTATGCCCTCATCAACGCACAGCTGCAGGTACTCCGGCTCCTTGTTATTGCCGTGAGCGGTCATCCGGGAGGCCGGGAACCCGGCCGCCAGTGCCACCTTCGCCTCGTTGAGGGAGGCCACGTCCAGGCATAGGCCCTCCTCATCGACCCACTGAACCACGCGCTTAGTGATAAAGGCCTTGGAGGCGTAGTGCACGTGGGCGGGTCCGCCAAAAGCGTCAGCCATCTCCCGGCAGCGGGCACGAAAGTCATCTTCGTCAAAAACGTAGAGGGGCGTACCAAACTCTTGGGCAAGCTCGGTAAGAGCCACTCCCCCTATGCTCACCGTGCCATCATCTAGCCGTGTGGCCGAACGCGGCCACACGTGGGCTGGGAGTTGGTTGAAATCATTCATCTACATTTTCTCCAGGGCACGAACGCCTACTAGGTTCAGGGCGTTAGCAAGAGTCTGCCGGGTAGCTGCGGCCAAGGCCAACCGTGCGGAGTGGATCGGTGCAGCTTCCTCATCAGCTTTAGGCAGAATCTGGCACTGGTCATAGAACCGGTGGAACACCGCTGCTAACTGCTCGGCGTAGCGGGCAATCCGGTGTGGCTCGCGCAGGGTCGCGGCGGTTTTGACTACCTCGGGGAACTCGCCCAGGGTGCGGATGAGAACGCCTTCCTTGTCGTGGGTGAGCAAGGAGAGATCTGGTTCGCCGATACTTACGCCGATTTCCTCGGCTTTGCGGGCGATAGAGCACAACCGGGCGTGGCCGTATTGGACGTAGTACACCGGGTTGTCCGAGGACTGGGATGCCCACAAGTCAAGGTCAATATCAATTGACTGATCTACTGAGGACCGGGTCAGGGCGTAGCGAGCGCCGTCTACACCGATTGCCTCCACCAAGTCATCCAGGGTGATAACGTTGCCGGCGCGCTTGGACATTTTCACGGCTTTGCCGTTACTGAGCAGGTTGACCATCTGGCCAATGAGGACCTCAACCTGGTCTGGGTCATACCCCATGGCGGCCGCCGCGGCACGAAGCCGGGCGATGTAGCCGTGGTGGTCCGCGCCCAGCATGTAGATAGCCAGGTTGTGGCCGCGTTCAAACTTGTCAGCAACATAGGCGATGTCGCCCGCAATATAGGCGGCGTCACCGTCGGACTTGATGACCACCCGGTCCTTGTCATCGCCGTAATCCGTGGAGCGCAACCACCAGGCGCCCTCATCCTGGTACAGCTTGCCGTTGTCTTTGAGGGTTTGCACCGCGCGGTCAACTGCCCCGGATTCGAAAAGGGAGTTTTCGTGGAAGAATACGTCAAATTCCACGCCAAAGTCACTGAGGGATTTCCGGATGTGGGAAAACATCATTTCCACGCCAACTGCGCGGAAATTCTCCCGCACCTCATCTTCACTTCCCTCCAGCGCCTGGGGGTTACTTTCCAGCACTGCCTTGGCTATGTCGTGGATGTACTCACCCCCGTAACCGTCTTCAGGGGTGGGCTCTCCCTTGGCCGCAGCCAGGAGGGAATTAGAGAAACGGTCAATCTGGCGGCCATGATCGTTGAAGTAGTATTCCCGGGTGACGCTAGCTCCACTGGCCTCTAAGACACGTCCAAGCGAGTCACCGACGGCTGCCCAGCGGGTTCCCCCCAAGTGAATGGGCCCGGTGGGGTTGGCGGAGACGAACTCTAGGTTAACCTTGGCACCTGCCATGGAGTCGTTGTTGCCAAAGCTGTCTCCTGCTTGCAGAACCTGGTTAACAATAGCGCCCTGCGCCGCAGCAGCCAGGCGGATATTAATAAAGCCCGGCCCAGCAATGGTGGCCTCATCAATGGCCGGGTTGCCAGCAAGTTCCGCTACCAACCACGTGGCCAAGTCGCGCGGGTTAACCCCGGCCTTCTTGGCTACCTGAAGGGCCAGGTTGGTGGCGTAATCACCGTGCTCGGGGTTGCGCGGACGCTCTACCGTGACCTCACCGGGGAGAACGGAGGTATCCAGGTTATGTTCGCCCATAACGGCGGTTGCGGTGGTCTTGATAAGTTGTGCCAAGTTTGCTGGTGTCATAGCTGGAAAGTCTATCGCAGGGCCGTTGGTTGTGGGAATTAGCTGCCGGATTTCGCTGCCGCCGCCGCTGCCAGGTAGGAACCGTTTGGTGTGAATGAAAATCATTTCCGTTGGCGGTCGATTTTTCAGGAATCTCTCATACCCCCGAATGCCCCTGGGAAAGCACTGACCATCAGGTTCCACGTCACTCAATCCCGATACTCAACCCATGTAGACCTTTACTCATCGGGCTGGTGCCGCCCGCCCAACTGGCCTGGAATTTTGCTAGCCCATCCTCCGAATGAAGTGGCGCAGGGGCTCCACTCCTGACCGAAACAAGCCCCCACTCCACGGACGGGAGCACGCTTGCGAGGTAGAGAAGATCCCGAGTAAGAATTTCATTTGCGCTCAAAAGTAGCTTCATTCAGTGGTTTCCCCACACGGCACGGTTTTTCCCGCACGGTGCCACCGCGGCTTAATTATTCAAGAACATAGATTCCTCCAGCCTTCCCTAAGCGATCAGCGCCGTACAGTTTTTCCGAAAGCGGCCGGCAAGAACTAACCCCACGAGCTTGGACCAAATGCCTCACCAGTACTAGCAAAACGAATCAAACCTATTGGGCACGACATGCAGGTTAACCCCGGGTTAACTGAAATACCACAAATCTGTTCGCTGGCAGGTAAATTACCAAAAGAAGATGGGGCGATACTCACATCAATGGCAACTGTGTGAATACCTCTCTATCTCGACAACTTCCAAGCTAACCAACATCTCTCACAAGAAAAGGAGGGCGAAGATGTTCACAGTCAACACCTCTGCCATTGGCGGAAGCCTCGGGCTGACTGCACTAGTTTCCGCGCTGCCCCTCGTTGTATTTTTCATCATGCTCCTGGTGGTTAAAGCCCGCGCCCACACCTCCGGTGCAGCGGCTCTTCTAGCCGCGCTACTCATTGCCATCATCGGCATGGACATGCCCGCCGGAATGGCAATCTCCACCGCTTTTCGCGGCGGACTCTTTGGGTTCTTGCCCATCGTCTGGGTCATTGTCATGGCCATCTGGTTCTATGAGCTAACCGTTGCCTCCGGCCGCTTTGAAGATCTGCGCCGTACCTTCGACGTCCTCGGCGAGGGCGACATCCGTATCCAGGCAATCCTCATTGCTTTCTGTTTCGGTGGCCTCCTGGAAGCCCTTGCTGGCTTCGGTGCGCCAGTGGCCATCACCGCCACCATGATCCTGGCACTGGGCGTTAAGCCACTCAAGGCCGCAACGGTAGTGCTGTTGGCCAACACCGCGCCCGTTGCCTTCGGCGCCGTGGCCATCCCCATCACCACCGCCGGTGAAGTTGGTGGACGTACCCTAGAGCAAACCCAAAACATTGCCGGAATCGTGGGCCACCAGGCACCGTTCCTGGCCATGATTGTTCCATTCTTCATCCTCTTTATCATCGACGGAATGCGCGGCGTCAAGGAAGCAGCCCCCGCTGCAGCCGTTATCGGCCTTTCCTTCGCTGTTGCCCAGTGGGCCGCCTCGAACTTCTTCGCCTACCAGCTCACCGACGTTGTAGCCTGCCTGTTCTCCTTGGGCGCAGCTGTTGCGTTCCTCCGTTTCTGGGATCCAAAGGGCGTTGCCTCGCTGCGCGAGCGCATGGACCTTGAACCTCACAACGAATCCGTTAAGCTCAACCCCACCCGCACCTGGATGGCCATGCTGCCTTACCTGATTGTGACCGTAGTCTTCGCCCTGGCCAACCTGGGCACCGCACTTCCGGGCTTCCTGAAGTCCTTCAAGTTCACCGTCGACTGGCCGCTGATCACGGACAAGCTCATTGATACCAACGGCAACGTAATCAAGACCGCCTACTCCCTGGCATGGATCGCCAACCCCGGCACCTTGCTGCTAATCTCCGGCCTCATCGTGGCCGTTGTCTACGCCATGTTTAACGAGGCTGGCCGCTACAAGCTCACCGCAGGTGACGCCTGGAACGCTTTCACCAGCGTGGCCTACCGCATGCGCTGGGCCGCCCTGACCATCGTCTTGGTTCTGGCACTGGCCTACGTGATGAACTTCTCCGGCCAGACCGTGGCCATGGGTGAATTCTTCGCCGGCCTGGGAGCAGCCTTCGCGTTCTTCTCCCCTGTCCTGGGCTGGATTGGTACCGCAGTTACCGGCTCTGACACCTCCGCCAACGCCTTGTTTGCCAACCTGCAGGTGACGGCAGCTCAGAACACTGGTGTTAACCCGGACCTCATGCTGGCGGCTAACACCGTTGGTGGCGTGACCGGCAAGATGATCTCCCCCCAGTCTCTTGCTATCGCCGCTACTGCAGTTTCCTTGGAAGGACAAGAATCCAAGATCTTTAAGTCCGTTGTGGGCTTCTCTGTATTCTTCCTGTTCTTGCTCTGCTGCCTGGTATTCCTGCAGACCAACATCTTCTCCTTTATGGCACCAATCGTGTAGGTCGCGTATTTACACAACACTAGTGTTCCATAATTAATGCAGGTCAGAGGTGATTTTTTCACTTCTGACCTGTATTATTACTATTACCCCCATGAGATTTTCTTTCAAAGGAGCTTGCATGAAAATCGCGCTATTTTCCACCTGTATTGGAGACTCACTGTTTCCCGATGCACACAAAGCAACTGCGCTAGTCTTATCCCGCCTAGGCCACGAGGTAGTGTTCCCGGAGGAGCAGACTTGCTGCGGGCAGATGCACTTTAATACCGGCTACCAAAAGCAGTCGATGGGCATGATCCGCACCTACGCGGACGCGTTCGCCGATCCTTCCATTGATTATGTGGTGGCAGCCTCCGGTTCCTGCGTGGCCGCTGTGCGCGACCAACACGTCCACATCGCGGACCGCCACGGCACCGCAGCTGACGTTGACGGTGCCAAGAAGGCCGCCAACAAAACCTACGACCTCCCGGAATTCCTGGTAGATATTGCAGGCGTTACCAACGTTGGTGCCTTCTTCCCGCACCGGGTGACTTATCACGCCTCTTGCCACGGGCTCCGCTTCCTCAAGCTCAAGGACAAGCCCTATCAGCTACTTAGCCAGGTTGAGGGCATGGAGCTAGTGCCTCTGGAAAATGTTGAGGAATGCTGCGGGTTTGGCGGCACCTTCTCGCTGAAAAACCCAGAGGTCTCCCGCGCTATGGTCTCCGACAAGGTGCGGCACGTCAAAGACACGCAGGCGGAGTACCTTACTGGCGGTGACTCTTCCTGCCTGATGAACATTGCCGGAACTCTGTCGCGTCAGCGCACCGGAATCCGCGCTATCCACCTCGCGGAGATCCTGGCTTCCACTAAGCAACACCCCTGGACGCCTAAGTCCGCCGCTTACTCGAAGGAGAGGATGCTCTAATGACTACATTTCTAGGAATCCCTACCGCAACCGAAGGCAACCTGCGCGGCGACCAAGGGTTCGTGGCGGGTGCGCACGAAGGGCTGAATAACGCTACCCAGCGCCGTAACCTACAGCACGCCACCACCACCATCCGCGACAAGCGTCAGAAGGCCGTAGACGAACTTCCCGACTGGCAGGCGCTGCGCGACGCCGGTTCGGCGCTCAAATCTGACGTTGCCGCCCGTATGCCGGAGCTACTCGAGCAGTTCGAGGAAGCCGTCACCGCACGCGGTGGCCACGTCCACTGGGCACGCGACGCCGCTGAGGCCAACAAAATCATCACTGACCTCATCCGCGCCGAGGGCGTGGATGAGGTAGTCAAGGTCAAGTCCATGGCCACCCAGGAAATCGCGCTCAACGAGCACCTGGAAGCCGAGGGTATCCACGCCCAGGAGACTGACTTGGCAGAGCTCATTGTCCAGCTGGGCGAAGACAAGCCTTCTCACATCTTGGTTCCCGCCATCCACCGCAACCGCGCGGAGGTTCGTGACATCTTTGTGCGCAAGATGCCCAACGTGGATGAGTCCATGCCGGCCAACCCGCCAGAACTGGCGGAAGCCGCCCGCGTATTCCTGCGCGAGCAATTCATGAAGGCCAAGGTAGCCATCTCCGGCGCCAACTTTGGCGTGGCGGAGACCGGTGCCGTAACCATCGTGGAATCTGAGGGCAACGGGCGCATGTGCCTTACCCTTCCAGAAACGCTCATCACCGTGATGGGTATCGAAAAACTGGTACCCACCTTCCAGGACCTAGAAGTATTCCTGCAGCTTCTCCCCCGCTCCTCCACGGCGGAGCGCATGAACCCGTACACCTCCATCTGGACCGGTGCGACTGCGGGAGACGGTCCGAAGAACTTCCACATCATCCTGCTGGACAACGGGCGCACGCGAGTCCTAGCCTCTGAAATCGGACACAAGGCCCTCAAGTGCATCAGGTGTTCGGCTTGTTTGAATGTGTGCCCCGTCTACGAACGCGCCGGCGGCCATGCCTACGGCTCGGTCTACCCAGGGCCAATTGGTATTGCGCTTACCCCGCAGCTAACCGGAATGAAGGACCATCACGATCCTTCGGCCAGCCTGCCTTACGCTTGTTCGCTGTGCGGCCGGTGTGATGAGGTTTGCCCGGTTAAAATTCCGCTATCCGAGGTCATCTTGGAAAACCGCTACCAGAAGGTCACCCACGCGGCACCGCCGCTGGAGCCAAAGATGTTTGCTGTTGTGCGCTTCCTCTGGGACCGCCCGAAGCTCTGGGATGCGGTCACCGGGATGGTTTCCCTTGGACGTATCATGGGCGGCTTCAACGGAACCATTGAGCACCTCCCGTTGTTCCTCTCCGGTTGGTCCGACGGCCGCGACACCGCCATCCCCCCAAAGCAGTCCTTCCGCGACTGGTTTGAATCCGAAGACGCTCAGGACCTACTGGCACAAGCCCGCGCCGAAGGCCTTCCCACCAACGCTCTGAAAGAGGAGAAGTAGATGTCCGCGAAACAAGAAATCCTCTCCCGTATCCGGTCCGCCCAAAAACAGGCTGGGCTTCCAACTCACGTCGATGTACCCCGTGAATACATAACCGAGGGAACCCTGGGGCGCGAAGAACTCAAAGAAATGCTCATCGACCGCCTGGAGGACTACAAAGCAGACGTCCGGGTCACCGATGAGGCGGCGCTGCCCCAGGCAATCGCGGACGTCCTCCGGGACCGGGATTGCCACGTAGTGCGCTACGCCCCGGGTATGGATCCAGGGCTCCTCGGTGAGTTTTCAGGCGACGTCAAGCCCGACGACGTGGAAGCAGACCCGCGCTTGCTTAACGAGGTTGACGCCGTGGTCACCGAATCACATGTCAGCTGCGCCCAAACTGGCACGATTGTCTTGGAATCAAACGAGCTCTGTGGACGCCGCGCCTTCACGCTAGTGCCAGACCGGCACGTAGTCATTGTCCGCGCTGAGTCCGTAGTCTTTGGCATTCCAGAGATGGTCTCCCGAATTGACCGCGTACGCCCCGCCACGTGGATTTCCGGTCCGTCCGCCACCTCCGATATTGAGCTTTCTCGTGTCGAGGGCGTACACGGCCCCCGTGACCTCATCTGCATCTTGGTCTACTAAGCCCCGGGGTCTTCCAAAGGCCACACCAACATTGTTGGCGTTTGAGGGGAATTTTACGCAAAAGCGCAGCCACTGATTTCCGGTGGCTGCGCTTTTTCGGCGTTAATCTCCACCGGTGTTGCAGCTAAGACGCTAGGAAACACCGGCTAACCGGTGATGAGTTTAAAACCGCTCCCAGGGCAATTGTAAATTTTGGAGTCCTTTGCGTTATGATAAATACTCGTTGCAGCAAACGCTAGCAGCTGAGCCCCCGTAGCTCAGAGGATTAGAGCATCGGTTTCCGGTACCGAAGGTCGCAAGTTCGAATCTTGTCGGGGGCACATTTTTATGTCTGAGGCCAGGTCCTAGGTCAGGTCCCGGCCAGGTCCTGGTCAGTGGTGTATCTAGCCCTATCTCCCGCTTCATGTACTCAAGACCATAACCCGCAGCGCTGGGGTAAAAGCAACGGGAAAACCACAAACAAACCCTCCAGCGCACTGGCTGGCGGGTTTGTTGAAAGAAAAGATACTCTCTAACTGAGTGAAGATAACCTCAGTTAGAAGAGGGTTCCCCACTCAATGTAGTGCATGCCCATTAGAGAGGCTATCCACACAACGGCGGTAATGAGAACCATGGGAACCGCGAAGATGAACTCGGATACCCAGCCGTCATCGGAATTGCGTACAGCGGCTTCCCTTTTTTCGATTTCTTGACGGTCGCGCATAGCTGTCCCGTGTCCTTTCTTAGAAAATCCTCATGGAAAAATGTGCCCGGAGGCCAATAACTTCTTCTACTCTAGCAGGCGGTGGACACCTTGACCCCCCAAATGGGAGCCTTCGAGGTCAAGATCTTTAGGTGATCTAGATCCCTGGATCCTCACCGGAAATTAATGCTTCAACAAAGGCCTCCCTTTGCGCAAACATCTTCTCAATTTCTTCTTCCGGCCCAGTAATCCACACATCTTCATCAGGGTCAAAGGTCAGCACGTTGTCCGGGTTGTCGTCTAAAACCTTTTCCACAGCCTCGATCTGTTCCTCAGTGAGGAAATCTGACTCCAGGAGATTTGGGGACTCCACCACAGCCCGTAGTTCGTCCTGCGGGGTGATCCCAAACAAGGGATACTGCCGGCGCGGGTGTTCAAAAAGTTCTTGACCTATCATGTCTCTAGATTCTAGCCCACTCCAGCGGCCCGCCACGTCCGGCCGGCAATTCAATGCCGGGCCAAGTAGTAAAATGAGCACCGGGTCAGTGGCTAGCAGGGTTCAACTGGGCCCCGCTGAGGCTGGTTATCCACCGGTTTATCTCACCGGGTTATTTACGGTAACCGGCCACGTTGTCCACGCTCATTACCCCGCTAAGAAAACGCTCCAGCGAAGCCTTATCGCTTTGTTCCATGTGGTCGAAGACCAGCCGCCGGACGGATTCCACGTGGTCTGGGACTGCCGTTTCCAGACGCAGTAATCCCTCCTCTGTAATCTGAACCAAGACACCCCGGGCATCGGATAGTGACTTAGTCTTGCTCACCAGGCCGCGGCGGGTCATGCGGGTGATCTGATGAGAGGCCCTGGATCTGTCCCACCCCAGCGCCGAGCACAAGTCACGGAGGCGGAGCTTTTGCTGTTCCGCCTCAGAGAGCGCTACCAGCACGGAGAACTCCGAGATTGTCAGCTCGCTTACTTCGAGGAGGGTTTCATCCATCCCGCGGTTAATCTTTCGCATAGCTCCTAGAAGCAAACGCCATAGAGCCTGTTCATCATCGTCGAGCCACCTGGTGCCGGAAGTCATGTAAACAACATTAACTGTTTCCCTGAGCCAAACAAAAAATAGGAGGTTTGGGGATAAGAATCCGCCCCGCAGATTGTTACTTGTTCCCCCAGGAAAGTTGGACTCAAAAGAACCTGTACTGACTTTTAGGCTATTTTGGGGAGTTGTTTCTGCAGGGCGGATCTGCCACAACAGGGCCTAGCTGCGGCTAGCTTTTAAGCGTCTCAATATCTAGGCTCACCCGCCCCGGAATCCGCTCGTAACGCTCCGGCATACAGGTCAGCACAATGACCTGGGAGGCTTTGCCCACGTCGTGGAAGAGCGTGGCCATCAAATCCAAGCGGTAGGAGTCCGTGGAACCCAGGGCGTCGTCGATAACAATGGGCACCGACTCCGCCGTACCGCCCGCCGCCTTGGTACCGTCCGGGTCCGCCACCAAGGAAGCAATGGCAAACCTTGTCAGCAAAGAAAGCTGCTCCTTGGCACCACCGGACAAGTCACCCAATTCCACCGTGGCACCCGCGCGGGTGCGGCTTTCCACCTCCAAGTGCTCGTTCAAGTTGAAGGAAACATCACTGCCAAAAACCACTTGGGCAAACTGGCTGAGCTTGGCTGCAAAGGGGGCGGCGTACTTCTCCCGCGCGGCCGTGCGGTGGCGGTCCAAGACCTCAGCTAAGTAGGCCACCGCCTCCGCGCGGCGGGTGACGTTGTGCAGCTGGTTCTCCGCCGCCTCCAGCTCGTTTTCCGCAATAGCCAGCTCTTCCTCCGCACCTTCGGCTTGGTCAATGTAGGACTGGTTGGATAGCAGCTTACGCTCGGCGTCCTGGATGGTTTCCTGGATGGACTTCAGGGCAGCTGCAGCACCGTCGCGCAGCTTGCTAGCTACCTCCGGATTTGCGGCCTTGACCTCCGCTTGCCGCTCAGCGACGGCGGACTTGTGTTCTTGGTATGCCTCCCGGGCGTCCTCGACTGCCTGCGCCAGGGCCTCGCGTGAAGCCTCTGCGTCAGCGCGGTTGATAAGCTCACGTGCCCGGGCCACGGCGTCTTCTGCGCCACGGAGTTTCTGCGCGACCTCTGCACGTTTTAGCTGCGCCTGGTTATCACTGAGCGCCTCAACGGATATTTGGGCGCGGTCAAAGGCGGCATCGGCAGCAGAAAGCTCTTCTTCTGCCGCCGCCAGGGCCGTGGTGGCGTCTTCTACTGACACCTGGGCGCAATCACCCGAGTCCGCGGCGAACTTCTCATCCAACGCCTGCAAGACCGCGCGCAGCTCTTCCAAGTCCTCCCCGCCCAAAGCCGAGCGAAGCTCCGCCTGCGCGCGGGTTAGTTCCTCTTCCACCGCGCGGTGGTTATCCCGGCGCGAACGCACATCCTCCAAGTCCTTAGTTCCCAGCTGGTCCATGAGGGAATCAAAAACCTGCTGCGCGGAGTCAACCTTTTCATTCCAATCCACCTTGATTCCGGCGGCCTGGACAAACTGCGCGGTAACATTGCCAATCTCAATGGTGGTGCCATCTGCTAGCGCGACAGTAGTCTCCGCGTCAGCCAAGACCGTAATCTCCTGGCCGTCCACGCCCACGGCGGTGGGCTCCGTGGCTGTCAGCAGCAGCTTGGCCGCAGCGGTATCCCGCTTGTGCTGGGCCAATTCCAGCTCATTGGCGGCCTTCTCCGCTTCTGTCACGTGGGCGTCCGTAACCACCACCGGCCCGCGACTAGCAGCGGCTGCGCGCTTTTTAACCACCACCTGGTGGAGCTTGTCCAACTGCGCCACCTTGTCCTGCAAGCTGCTGCGCTTTTCCCAATCTTTGGCTACACCCAGCTGCCTCTTGGCCTCCTGGACGTCCAGGCGCGCGGTGTCGCGGGCCTTACGCGCGGCCGCCAGCTTGTCCTTTGCCGCGGCCACGGACTGGGCTTCTTCCTTGGCTGATTGTTCAGCCTGCGCGTGTTCGGTAGCGAATTTGGTCTCTAGCTTCTGGGCTTTTTCCAGCTCCGTGTCCAACTCGTCACGGCGGGTGAGGTCTTGCTGCGCGCGGTCAAGGTCTTCTTTGGCCCGCTGGTAATCTAGTTGCGCTACCTCCAGCTTCTTCTGCACCTCCGCAGCGGCCTGCGCGGCCGTGGTCTTGGTGGCCAGGTCCTCCTCCGCCTCCGGAATCCTTGCCTTAGCGTCGCTCAAAGTCTTCTGTGCCCGCTCCACCTCATCTATCCGCGATTGCAGGTTATTGACGGCGTCCTGCGCGTCCGCGAGCGCTTCTTCCGCGTCTTCCACGCGCCCAATGGCCTCGGCGTACTCCTTGGTGGGGGTCTGCCTACTCTTGGTGAAGTACCGCAGATATTCAGCCTGCACCCGGGCCCCAAGCTCAGAATCATCCTCCTCCGCACTGTCGGAATCCAACCCCGTCGCGTGTTGGAGAGCCTGCTCCAAGGTCTTCAGCCCGGCGGCCTGCAGCGCCGCGTCTTCTTCCCCCTGGTGCATAAACAGCGAATCCAGCAGGTTCATCTCCACCGCTTCTTCCAAGATTTCCTCCAGGCGGGCCTCCGCCTGGGCACCGGTGTAGCTCTCCCGCCGGGGCTTATAGATAGTTAGCTCCGCAGCCTTACTCTTTTTAAAGCGCTTGAAAATTTTGAACTCATAGTCCCCCACCGCCATTTGCAGGGTAATTTCCGGGGCCTCATCTACATCCACCGGCGCAAGCCACCCCGCGCCGTGGTGCGCAAACGTCCCCCTGCTCCTTTGCGCTGAGGAATTATGCGGTTGGGTCAAGACAATCTTCAAGGCCTCAAGCACCGTGGATTTTCCGGCCTCATTGCCGCCGTGGATGACAATGACTCCGGTTTCCGGGAGCTCATCCGCACGCAGATGCCGCACGCCGCGGACGTTAGAAAGTTCAATACTCTTGATATGCATATTTCTAGGCTCCTTTGCCGGAAAGGCGGAAAAGTAGGTTGGCGGCGTCACGCGCCACCGGGTCATGTTCCATGTCTTCTACTAGTTCCTCTAGCGCGCTGTGGACGTAGCCGCGCAGCCCGAGGGTCTTAAGCTCCTCCGGCTCCGGCTCCAGCACCAACTCGGTGGTTCTTTCCCGGGGGTTGAGCGCCGCAAAGGTCTCTTTCCAGGACTCTAGGCCGTCCTCCAGCTTCCGCTGGCTGCTGAGGCTAATCGTGCCGGTCAAACCGTATTTGATAACCGTTCTGGACTTATCCGGGTACTTCGCCAGCCTCTCCAGGAAGGTATCTACGTCTTCTTCACTATTGAGGTGGGCGTGGATACTGTCAAAAGTCCACCGGCCAACCACGCGGCGCTCAACCTCCACGGTGGCGCGCCCATCCTCCTTGGTGATGGTTACCACCAAAGCGTTGCCGGAATCATTTTCTCCCTTATCGCCGTCTAACTCGTGGAAATCGGTGGTCTCCGGTGCGCCGGAGAACCACACGGCCCCGGTGTTGCCCAAGCAAACGGTGGAGTGGGTATCCCCCAGCGCTAGGTAATCAATAACCCCGTCCCGTAGCGCCTGTTCTACCGTGGGTAGGTCAATTAAGTCCAGGGGTTTTTCCGAGGACCGAGAAGATACTTGGCCGTGTGCCACCATCACACGGATATCCTCAGTAGGCTCTAGCTCCCGCAGCGCCGCCGCCACGATGTCGTGAGTGGCACGCTTGGTCACATACGGCGCGCCCACCACTTCCACGCCCGGGGATACCGCGATGGGGGTGGCGTCAGTGATGACATGAACATGACCGCCGGCCATCTTTTCCAAGATGGAACCGGCGGTAAGGGGGTCATGGTTGCCGGGCAGCAGGTACACCGGCACCGGAAGCGCCTGGAAGGCCTCCTTGGCGCGGGAAACCGTTTTGCGGCTAAGCGCGTTGTGTTCAAAAACGTCACCTGCCACCACAATAAAATCCGCCCCCGTCTCTTCCGCCAGTGCGCCCACAGCGGCGATGGACTCAATGCGGGCCTCCTCAAAGCGGGCTTGGGCCTCACCCTCTAGGAACCAGCGCTTCATTCCCAGCTGCAAGTCTGATGTATGGATAAAAGTTAGTGATTTACTCATAACCTTCAGTCTATCGCCCGGGGAGGACATTGGGGGACTACTGGCGGGTCAGATGATCGTACAAGTCTTCGATATCACTGATAGCGCGCAGCAGTTCAATATTGGTGTGGGAGACAGTCCGCAGCGCCCTTTTCAGCGCGTCCATGTCCGAATCTTCTAAAGCCGGCGCAACCTTGGGCTCCGGCAAGTCCGGGAGCGTCCGTCCGTTCCAGAAAAGCTCGTTGCGCTCATCAGGATCCACGCTACCGTCTTCCCTCGTAGCGTCCGCGGCTACTTCTGGAGCCTTAGCCATAATTAGTTGCTCTAGCTTGGCAAAGGTTATCCCACGCATCTCAAAAATCACTGCGGGGTCCGCGTCAATCTTTGCTACCAGGCAGTCCACCACAGCCACGATGTGCTTGCATACCCAGGCTGAGTCCGGGCAGTCACACCCAAAGCTAATATCTTGCGAATCTTCGGCCAGTAAGATGTCCACCACCTCGCTAGGGAGCTCCCCTTCCTGGGCGTCCCGGATGGCGTTGGTGGTGCGCGCCAGGATTTCTGCGACCTTGCCCAGCTCGTCATTACTACGGTACGGCAGCCTCACTAGCACCGCGAAGGGGTCATTTTGGGATCCCGCCACCTGGCCGTGGACCGCACCGTTGCGGACATCTATATCAACCACGTGGCCCTTGCGGGCGTAGTCCCGCCCGCGTTTCAGCCTGCCGGCGTCCGTGCGCCCCTCCACCGCAGCAACTAGACGTTGCCCCGCGAGGCTCACCCCGGTGCCCGGGCGGCCAGACTTATCAACCTTGGAAATCTCCTGCGGAGTAGCTCCCCTCCCCCGTGCGCCGAAGTTGACGTAGATGATGTTGTCATCGCGTGTAGCCATGTTTTAGTCCTCCCTTCCGCGGTAACTCATCAAATCAGCCAGCTGATCCGGGGAGAGCTCAGTGAGCCAGCCTTCGCCCTCACCGACCACCGCACCGGCCAGTTCAGTCTTGCCGTCCAAAATATCTTGGATGGATTCTTCCAGGGTTCCCGCCGTAATCATCTTATAGACCGCCACGTTCTTTTCCTGGCCAATACGGAACGCCCGGTCCGTGGCCTGGTTTTCCACCGCCGGGTTCCACCAGCGGTCCATGTGGACCACAATGTTGGCCGCGGTGAGGTTAAGCCCTGTACCGCCGGCTTTGAGGGAAAGCAACATCACTGGCGGTCCGCCCGGGGTCTGGAAATCCTCCACCATGGCGTCGCGTTTAGCCTTTGAGACACCACCGTTGAGAAACGGGATGTCCCTGCCCAGCTGCTCTTTTAGATAAGGCTGCAGAATATCACCGAAGGCCTTGTACTGGGTAAATACCAGGACCCTTTCTCCGGCCTCCGTGGCGGCGTCAATAATGCGCATGAGCTCCGCCACCTTGCCCGAGCGGTGCTTGCCGCGCAGCGTTACTGGGGAGCCGTCGCCTAAAAAGTGCGCCGGGTGGTTACAAATCTGCTTAATCCGCGTCAATGAGGACAGCACCAGGCCACGAAGCGCCATCCCTTGGGCCTCTTCTAACCGGCGCTGCAGGTCATCAACAAAGCCTTTATACAAGGCCGCCTGCTCGCGCGTCATTGACACGGTGACTATCTGTTCGGATTTCTCCGGCAGGTCATCAATGATGGTGGTGTCAGTCTTCAGCCGCCGGAGGATAAACGGCGCTACCAAGGTACGCAGCCGCTCCGCCATCTCCGCGTCATCTTGGCGCTCAATGGGCTTGGCAAAGTGGTTGCGGAAAAAGCTTGCGGAACCTAAGACGCCCGGGTTGCAGAAATCCACGATGGAGCGCATCTCACTCAAGCGGTTTTCCACCGGCGTACCAGTCAGGGCCACCCGATGCCGCGAAGGCAAGGAGCGCACCGCCTTGGACGCCCGCGTGGAGGAGTTCTTAATGGCCTGGGCCTCATCTAGGACCACCCGCTCCCAGTCCAGCTGGCCCAGCATCTGGAAATCACGCCCGGCCGTGCCATAAGAGGTAATGACCAGGTCCGCGCCGCGCGCAGCCGCAAAGAAGTCTTCATCGCGCAAACGCCCGGGGCCGTGGTGGACCACCACCTTGAAGCTAGGCACAAACTTATTGGCCTCACGCGCCCAGTTACCCACCACGGAGGTAGGCGCGATAACCAACGTTGGGCCCAGGCCTGGCGCTGCAGCTCCGGCCTGGGCCCCCGGGCCGGATACTGCGGCGGGCCCAGAGCTGGCCGCGGGTCCACTACTGGCGTCCGCCGCCCGTTTGTGCTCGGCGCGCGTTTTTTCCACCGCCAGCATGGTCAGCAGCTGCAGGGTCTTTCCCAGCCCCATATCATCAGCCAGGACGGCACCAATGTTGTTCTGCGACATCCAGTACAACCAGTCCACACCGCGCCGCTGGTAATCACGCAGCTCCGCGTGGACTATATCCGGGATCTCCACGCGCTCGGGCGCTACCGTGTCCATGCCTCCCAGGATGGAGTTAAACCACCCCGAGCCGGTGAACTCGATGGGCTCGTTGGCCATGGCTTCCAGCGCTAGCTGGCGCAGTTCCTCTAGGGTAACCAGGCCCTCACCGCCGTCTTCGCCTTGGCCTCCGCGGGCGTTAAACGCCTCTACCCGCTCGGAAACCTGGGCAAGCTTAATCTCCCACCCGGGCTCCCCCTGCTCTTTGGCGCGCAAGGCCTCGCGCATGGCTATGTCTAGCTGCTTTTTCTCCCTCGTCCGGGAGGTCTTGGCCAGCTGCTCCATGTATTCGCTGATTTTGCCCAGCGCTGAGGTATCCGCCATGACCCACTCACCGCGCAGCTGGATCAGCCCGGACTTGGACTGAACGAGCCGTTCCATTTCCTCATCGGTAAGCTCAGTGTCTCCCACTGAGAGCTTCCAGTCATAGGCCACCAGCTTGTCAAAGCCCAGATGGGACTTGGTAGCGGACTCCGCTGGGTCGCGGACTTCCCGGGTCTCAAGCTTGGCAGTGGTTTCCATGTGCGCCCACGCCTTGGGCAACATGACCGTAAACCCGGCTTGCTTGAGCGCCGCCACGCCTTGGCCCACGAACTGCACTAGCTGGTCGGTGGTCAGGTAGACATCCCAGTCCCCGGCGTTGTCATAGCGCATGGGTGCGGGCAGGGAGCCTTGCGGGTCCAGGAAACTGGTGATGCTTATTGCTTGCCGGTGCGCCTGGCGCAGACGTTCAGCACTCGCTGAATCCAACTGGCTAATGTTTACCGGCCGTGGGGCGTCCGTGCCTGAGCGCACCTGCACACGAACCGGCCAGGCAACCGCACCGGCGCCCTCCTCCGGCACGCCAGTACCGGATTCTTCTTCCCCAGGTTCATCTTTAGGGGGCTCTTCGACGATAAACACTAACTGTAGATCCACCTGGGTGATGGAATCACGCCATTCGTTTAAGCCACGAAGTAGCGCGGTACGCCCGCGCCTGACCGGGGTGGTGTGCAACACCGACTCAACAAATTCATGCCACGGATAAGGACGCATGGCGGTTTGGAGTTCCCGAAGCTCCGTGTAGGCAATCCAGTGGGTTAGCTCTCCGGCCAGATCATCTGCCAAAGAGCGGTTGTTGATAGACAGGATTCCCGGCGCGGCCGCGGTCATCTCCGCTAGCCATCCGCGTTCCTTCAGCCCTTGGGTCAGCTGCCACATGGGCAGCCACTCCCCGGCCTTGTAGTTTAGGCGCAGCGTCACGCGCCCGGCGCGGACAAAGCGGCACAGGCCTTGGTAGGCGCGGATCAACCACAACAAGTCCGGCGCCAAGGTAGCGCGCTGCTCCGGGCTTACCCCCGGGTTATGGGAATCAATCTGGGCTAGCTGGTGGAAAATCTCCACCGTTTCTTCTGGCCCGAACATGCCCATGGGGACCATGAGGGAGACGTCTTTACCCTTGGGCGTGCGCAGCGACATCCGCGCGCGGTTGCGGAAAGACTTCCTGCTGAGGATTTTCTCCACGGCTTCTGGAAAGATCCCCTCCGGTACCACGGAGGCGGTAATTATTTTGTGCCCGTCTGTTTGCTCGATCCACAAACCCAGGCCGGAGACCGGCAGCCAGACTCCATGGACGAGGTATTTAGACATAAAAGGCATTCTAACATTTACAAGGAATTTAACCTTGTTCGGAAAAACTCTTGCTTGCCCGCGACCAACCAAGGCCCCTGTCCATAATCACCGCCAAAACCCCAGCCACGATCCCCAGCAAGCGTTCCCCGCGAAGCTCCTGGCAGAATACGCCGCCAAAAGACCCTAGCAAGCAATGACAGCGGAGCCACACCCGGGGGAAGCCGCTAGCCGGTTGGCCTATTCCCCCGGAATTTCCCCCCATCTTTCTTCCCTCCATTCCCGGCCCGACGCCAACCCAGCTAACGGCAACGTTTTCTAGCTCTCAACTGGGATTAAGAGTGTACTGCGTCACTGTAAAATGGGACGTTTGGGTACAGAAATTTTTCCGGGAAAGCACACTTTGCGCACCGAACCTGCCCCAATATAGTTTCCGTCAATAAAAGGTTGCAGGTAGCATGACTAACATTCGTTTAACTGACAAACAATCTCTCAAATAAGAAAAGAGTGCACGTGGATTCCTCAACTTGGTACATCGTTGCCATCATCATCTATCTCTTTGCCATGTTGGCCATTGGTTTCTGGTCCTACCGCAAGACCAGTGAGTATGACCAATACGTACTTGGCGGCCGTGGCCTTAACCCCTTCGTTGCAGCCATGTCTGCCGGTGCCTCGGACATGTCCGGGTGGCTGCTCATGGGCCTTCCCGGCGCACTATTCCTCACCGGTATGTCCTCCCTCTGGATTGCCATTGGCCTAACCGTTGGCGCTTGGTTGAACTGGAAGTACGTGGCCCCGCGCCTGCGCGCATATTCAGAGGTGGCCAACAACTCCATCACCATCCCGTCCTTCTTTGAAAACCGCGTGCAGGACAAGTCCCGCCTGCTGCGTATTTTCTCCGCAGCAATCATCATCTTCTTCTTCACCTTCTATGTCTCCTCCGGCATGGTTGCCGGCGGCCGCTACTTTGAATCCACCTTTAATGGCTCCTACCTCACCGGCATGATGCTGGTGGCAGCAGTAACCGTTATCTACACCCTGGTGGGCGGCTTCCTGGCGGTGTCCTACACTGACGCCGTTCAGGGCGTGTTAATGTTCCTTTCCCTGGTCATCGTTCCGGTCATGGCCATCCTGGCTCTAGACAACCCCGGGGACATCTTCTCCTACGCCTCCAACCACCCCTACGGCACCGGCGGGGCCGTGGACAACCCTGATTACTTCAGCATGTTCTCCGGCGTTTCCCTAGCCGTTATCGTAGGCAACGTTGCCTGGGGCCTGGGCTACTTTGGCCAGCCCCACATCCTGGTCCGCTTCATGGCACTGCGCACCCCGAAGGACGCCGTAACCGGACGCCGTATTGGCATCTCCTGGATGGCGCTGTCCATCCTGGGCGCAGTATTTACCGCCCTTGCTGGCACGGTGTTTTTCACCAACCAGGACTACTCCATCACGGACCAGGAAAACTATGAGACCATCTTCCTGGATATGGCCCAGATCATGTTCCACCCGCTGTTCGCCGGCTTGGTCCTCACCGCCGTCCTTGCGGCCATCATGTCCACCATGTCCTCCCAGATGCTCGTGGTATCCTCCGCACTCATCGAGGATCTCACCAAGATCGTCTTCAAACAGGACCTGGGCAAAAAGAAGCTCATCAACCTCTCCCGCCTAGCGGTGCTAGCCATTTCCGTTATCGCCGCCGTGTTGGCTATCAACCCATCTGACTCCATCCTTGGCCTGGTGGGCTTCGCGTGGGCCGGTTTTGGTGCCGCCTTCGGCCCATTGGTCATCCTCTCGCTGTACTGGAAGCGCCTGAACTCCACCGGCGCTATCGTTGGCATGGTTGCTGGCGCGGCCGTCACCATCGCCTGGGGCATGTCCCCGCTGGGTGATTTCCTCTACGAGATTGTCCCCGGCTTCATTGTTAACCTCATCCTGACCTACGTGGTATCCGTAATGACCGCGGAGCCTAGCCACTCCGTGAAGAAGGAATTTGACAAGACCCTCGCGCTATTTGAGGTTGTCTCCCACAACGAGGACGTTGCGTTCGAGGAAGTTGACCTCAACAAGGTTGACCCTAAGCGCACCAAGTAGTCTCGACGCTTTTCCATAAGCACCGGCCCGCAGCCACCCACACCGGGTAGCTGCGGGCCTTTGCGTGCGGTGGCCACCCCTAGGGAGACCGGGGTTGGGAAAACCCTAGCGCCAAACACCGCCCGCTCCGGGATCTTCCTGCAGGTCCAACGATTGCCCGCACCCCACGGAACCTATCCTCCACGGCACCTGTCTAAAGGGGCATGGAGAAACACTCAAGAACCATCTTCACCTGGATACTAGTTATTGCCACGGCAGGCTACCTTGCCTACACCTGGCTACCGCCGCTGCGCCCCGTGGCACCGGACCCCCAACTCCCCGCCCTTGAAGTATCGCTTGGCTCAGTAGCAGTAATTGCCCAACGCCAGCGCGTGCTGGGCTATCAGCGTGAGAATTACGGCCAAGGCTGGGGGCCGGCACGCATACCAGGGATAGAGCACTGCACCGCGCGCGAGGCGGCGATTATGTCCCAAACAAAGTCCGGGATACCGTCCGTTGCGACCTCCCCGCCGTGCCAGAACGGGAGCCTTTACCTTTTTGATCCGTATTCGGCCTCGCAGATAGCTCTTAGAGACCGGACCCAGTGCGTAGAGATTGATCACGTCTTCCCCCTTTCGGCCAGCTGGGACATGGGTGCCTGGGCCTGGGATGAGCGCACCCGCAAAGCCTTTGCCAATGACCCGCTAAATCTTGTAGCAACCGGGAGCAGCCTCAATCAGGACAAATCAGACCAACTTCCCAGCCAATGGATGCCCCCGGAAAAAGCCACGAGGTGCTGGTACGTCCAACGGGTGGCTGCGGTGGCCGCAAAGTACCGACTCAGCCTTACAACTTCGGATGTAAAAACCATGCGGCGCGCGTGCCGGTTGGTCATGGGGCCTCCCTTATCACTAGGCTAAGGCGTTGACTCCAACGCCCGGGCAGCCAGACATTGCCCCCGGCGGTTATCATAACAATTTCCTAGCAACAGAAAGGCGTGCGTTTAGACACTATGTCATCGCTGCTAATCACCATCCACGTCATCGCGGCTATCGCCCTAATTGGCCCCGTGATGGTTTCCACGTCCATGTTCCCCGCCCGGATTGCCGGTGCCCAGGACGCCAGCCATGGCGGCTTAGGCTCCCTTCACACCTTGGCCACCATCACCAAGTCCTACGGTATGTTCTCCGCGCTAGTGCCTATCCTGGGCATCGGCGTTTTCTTGTCCGACCTTGACTACTATGGCAAGCAAGGACAATTCCACGCTTCTATCCTTCTGGCAATTATTGCCTGGGCGCTGCTGTTGTTTGTCATCGTGCCACGCCAGCAAAAGGTCCTTGAGGCTATCAAGGGCACCGCAACCGCCTTTGACTTCGAAAAATCCCGCAAACAGCTAGCCATGTTTGCCGGAATCTTCAACCTTCTATGGGTCATCTGCGCCGTCTTGATGTTCCTCTAGACAGCTGACAGTTCTTCACCAATCCGCGTTTCTTACCCCAGGTAAGGACGCGGATTTTTTGCCACATCCCGGGCCTCGCCCCTGAAACAGCGCCGGCAACCCAGGGGTGTACGCCCCTTCCCGCGCTTGGCGAAAAACCGGGCAGCCAAACCTCTTCCTTGCCCCGACTGGCTGGAAACACCCGACGCTAAGGCCCGGGCGTTAACCTACAAGCTGTGGTTAAATCGTTGACGCTTGATTAGGAATCTGCTTATGTTGTTTTTGGATTCAGATATCAGGGTGGAATATCAGGCTGGTTAAAGAAAGTGAGGATCCCATCATGCGGGGCTCCGGAAGTCAACAAAATAGCGAAGACAAAATCCGCAAATCTAGGTCTACCAACTCGACCGTGATGATGGCCGCGGCCATGCTCGGTCTTCTCTTCATGGTTATCGGGCTACCACCGCTAGGCGGCGTCTGTTTCATTGTGGCGTTCATTTGCGCATTGACCGAAGTCTTTAAAGCAATACCAGGCGTTGGTCGGTGAGGACTCACCCCTTTTGCCTGCAGCCAGCTCGACAAAGCGTAGAAGCCGTCTAAACGCGAGTTAAGTAGGCCGCCCAGGCGAAACCGCAATAGCTTTCCGGCGGGCGGGCACCTGCCTGGTCACCGGTTAAACAAAGCGACGGTTCCGAACAAAGGGACCCGAAACCCAAAAATCCCGCTTGACTGCCAGTATTTACTAGCAGTCAAGCGGGATTTGGTTTTTAGGGCTTAGTCGCGCCAGCCACCACGGCCGCCGCGTCCGCCACGGTCATCACGGTCACGCCCGCCACGGCCACCAAAGCCGCCACGTCCACCGCGATCATCACGGTCACGCCCGCCACGGCCACCAAAGCCGCCACGTCCGCCACGATCATCACGGTCACGCCCGCCACGGCCACCAAAGCCGCCACGTCCGCCACGATCATCACGGTCGCCGTCGCGTGCGGGGCGACCGGTGTCCTTAGCGATGTTGATGAGCTGCCCAGAAATCCGGGTGTCCTTCAGACGGGAAAGCACTGAAGCATCCAGGTTCTTAGGAAGATCCACCAGGGTGTGTCCAATCGCAATAGTAATGCGACCGAAGTCCTTGGCGGTCAGGCCACCTTCGTTGGCAAGGGCACCAACGATAGCGCCGGGGCGCACGTTCTGGCGCTTGCCAACATCCAAGCGGTAGGTATCAAAGTCAGCGTCGGAACGGTGTTCGCGGTCACGGTCACGCCCGCCGCGGTCGTTGCGTCCACCACGGTCACGTCCGCCACGGTCGCCACCAAAGCGGTCGTTGCGTCCACCGCGTTCGTCACGGTCAAAGCGCTCGCGCTTCTTGAACTGAGGCATGTCTTTGAGAAGGAAGTCATTGCCACCCTGCAGTTTAACCGCAAGTGCCGCCGCAATATCGTCCATAGCCACGTTGTGGGTTTCGGAGTACTTGCGCAGCATTCCACGGAACATTTCCATCTGCGAGTCGTCCATGGACTCACCGATGGAGGCTGCAAAGCGCTCTTTGCGTTTTGCGTTTACCTCGTCAATGCTTGGCAGGTCCATCTCTTCGAGACGCGCGTTGGTAACACGCTCGATGGAACGCAGCATACGGCGCTCACGCGGGGTGACAAACAAGATTGCCTCGCCCGTGCGGCCCGCGCGGCCGGTACGGCCAATACGGTGCACGTAGGACTCAGTGTCATTAGGAATGTCGTAGTTAACCACGTGAGTGATACGGTCCACGTCCAAGCCACGGGCAGCCACGTCGGTAGCAACCAGGATATCCAGGCGGCCATCCTTGAGCTGGTCAACGGTGCGCTCACGCTGTTGCTGAGCGATATCACCATTGATAGCTGCGGCGTTGTAGCCGGCGGACTTGAGGTTGGTGGCTACGTCTTCGGTTTCATGCTTGGTGCGACAGAACACGATGATTGCGTCGTATTCAATAACCTCAAGGATGCGGGTGAACGCGTCCATCTTCTGGCGGTGAGCAGTCAGGAGGAAACGCTGGGTGATGTTGTCATTCGTACGAGTCTCAGACTTGACAGTGATCTCAGCGGGGTTGTTGAGATACTGCTTCGACAAGCGACGGATGGCGTTAGGCATGGTGGCGGAGAACAGTGCGACCTGCTTCTCTTCCGGGGTGTCTGCCAGGATGCGCTCAACGTCTTCTTGGAAGCCCATGTTCAGCATTTCATCTGCTTCATCCAGAACCAGGTACTCCAGCTGGGAAATATCCAGGGAACCCTTTTCCAAGTGGTCAATGACGCGGCCCGGGGTACCAACGATGATCTGCGCACCACGGCGCAAACCGGAAAGCTGGATGCCGTAGGCCTGACCGCCGTAGATAGGCAGAACTTCAATCCGGCCAAGATGGTCGGCGAAGGACTGAATAGCGTCTGCTACCTGCAGGGCTAGCTCACGGGTAGGTGCAAGCACCAATGCTTGTGGGTGACGCTTTTTGGGATCTATCTTGGACAGAACCGGCAGCGCGAAAGCTGCGGTCTTGCCAGTACCAGTCTGGGCTAGGCCCACGACGTCGCGGCCTTCCATCAAGACGGGGATGGTCTGCGCCTGGATCGGTGAAGGCTCGGTGAAACCAATCTTGGTTACTGCCTTTTGTACCTCTACGGGCAGACCAAGGCTTGCAAACCCCTGGGTATCATTGGCTGAATCCTTAGATTCAGCGTCGGTGTCCTCAGAAGTTGCCGCAGCCCTGGTGTCATTTTCATTGACCTGTGAAGCTTCTTGAGCCTCACTACCTTGCGAGTTTTCCTGAGATTCCGACTGTGTAAAGTTTTCTTCCGGCTTATTTTCGTCGCCGTTAACGTTATCGGTAATGCTCATTGCACTAACCACCCTACGTTACCGCTACAGATTTATCCATTCCTGACGGAAGTATTTGGCAATAGAGCCAACAAACACTCTCCCGGGCTTTTAGTGAAACAAATCACAGCCACTTCCCCTGTCGCCGCACGCCGGGCTCCCGGGACTACCTAGCAACCCCCCACTACCCTCATCCCACCCCCGGGCCTCCAAAAGTTACACGAAGCCTCCGGAGAAAGGGTACTTTATGTTATGTCATATGAGTTTCAGCGCAACGATGAACGGAGAGTTCAATGCCAACCCCTTCCCAGTACTACCTTTTCGGCTCCAAGGCTCCCGTCGACAAAGACCGGATGGTCCCGGACACCTTCCCCACGCCCACCATCGACCCGGTGACCGAAATTTTCGCCGGCAGGAAATCCAAAAATCCGCGCATCTCCATGCGGGCATGGCTGGCTCCCGAAGGTGATGCAGTTACAAGGAAGACTCATAACCCGCGCCTCGGTGACGGCATCCCCCTACGCTTTTTCTCCATCACCACCGAAGGCGGGATGTTTACCTTTTTCAAAAATAAGGACAAGCAGATGTTCGCCGAGGATCAGATCAAAAAGCTTGATGGAGCTGAGCTCAAACTCACCGACCGCAGGTTTGGTATCAATCCCGTATTTCGGATTAAGCATTGCCATGTGTTTGTTGACTGCTTCTTCATGGAGTGGGAACCCATTACTTTCCACGAGGTCACCTACGCGCACCGGGACCGCGTGGTTTACTTCGGTAACAATCCCCGGCCTAGCGCCCAATCCCTGTTCACTGTCTCAGAAATCGACGAACACAGCGCGGTGTTTTCGGCCGCAGACACCCGTGTTGTGCCTGGGCAGACCGTGTGCTTCAAAGTGAGCACCCCAAAGGCCTGGGTGCTGTTTAACATTGTCGCGGTACATAAATACGAAGACGACTATCCCTACGTGGAGGTTGACTGGTTTTTGATGAACGGCGAAGACGAAGCAGTGGAGGCTGGCTTCAAGGCGCTTCCCGAAGCGACTAAGGAAAGCCTTCAGGCGTATATCAATCGCTGGAATCTCCGTTATGACCCAGTGATGACTAATAAGGAATACTCCACCATGATGGTGGAGCTTGACACCCAAATTTGGGCGGTAGCTGGGGATGAAAACACGTCGTATTTCCGCTCGCTTTCGGACGCCCGCACTTTCGCCAGCAAACTAGCTGGCCGGCAGCTTTACGAGGGCCGATGGATGCCTCTGGGCAACCATCTCGACATGCCATAGAACATAGAACCCTGTCTACGGCCGGCTGGTCAGCGGCGGTAGTTTAGAGGTTTGCCGTCTATTTCCGGGAGTTTCACGAGGCGATATTCGCCACAAAGCGTGGAGAACGCAGGTAAGGCTCACTTAAACTGGGGAGTATGATTGCGCTCAAGAAAATCCTGCTCCCACTGTGTATAACGTGTCTCATCGCCGGAGTCGCCGCAACTAAGCTGCCCTCAGCTAACGCGCACCCGGCTACCGCACCGATAGCTACCTCAGTTGACCTCAGCCAAGCACCCACCCTGGCCGTCACTGACCAGGACGGCAATCCCATCATCGGATCCGTCCAACGCGGTGATGTCCTCCTAGTTCACGGCAAGGGCTTTGATCCCAACGCCAACCGTGAAGGCTTCCCCATGCCCATTCCCAACGGTGTTCCCAACGGACTCTTTGTCCTATATTCGGGCCTAGAACCGCACTGGGAACCTTCGAAGGGGGCCTCCCCGGAGTCCCGCAAACATCCCCACGACCGCATGGCCTGGGTCATGCCGGCCGGAAGCTTGGAGACCATCCCCAAATTCCCCGTTAATATGCACCGGGTAATCCGGAAGGTAGCCCAGCCCATGAACGCCGACGGGACCTTTACCGCAAGGCTAGTGGTGGATCCGCCCGAGAAGCCGGCTGGCCAGCAGTGGGGTGTTTACGTCTATCCGGCTGCGGGCAGCGTCAATGCTCGTGAAGAAGTATTTGTCCCCATCCCCTTCAACCCGGAGCCAGGGCCAAACACTGAGATAGAATCCGCTGACCTTTTGCTTGATGCCCAGCTGATGCACCAGGTGACCGGGGTTCTTCGTGGCAGCGTCAACCCCAAGAATGGGGCCATGTCGCAAGGAACGCAGACCGTAAGTTTCACCCGTCAGCCCGACGAAGCAGACCCCCAGGACAACGTAGTGCGCTACCGCGGCACAGTCATCTTGGGAGCTAAGTTCAACGCCGTTGAATTTGCCATCGCGGATCCGTGGTTCCGCCCACTGCCGCAGGGTGGATACGAATTAAGCGCCAAGGTAACCGACAACCCCCTCATGGGAGTTGATTCCATGCACCGGCGCGTAATTGGAACCATACCGGCGCTGGAGGGGCGACAACAGGTCAGCGCCGGATTCGTACCCCTCGGCCACGTCAGATTTTCTTAAAACACGCGGGAAAAGCGCCAACTGTCGGGGGTTTGGCATCTACTCCCGCGCTTGGAATACCTTTTTCCCACCCACATAGGTGGCATAGGTCATGGGCATGCCCGGCCGGTACGCAAGATCGATGGCGTTCGCGGTATCTAGGACGTGCAAGTCGGCGGCCGCGCCCGGTACCAGCGTGCCTTTGGCCGGACGTCCGGATCCGTCCTTGCCCAAGCCCACGTCGTGACGGCGCAGCGCCTTGGCACCGCCCGCAGTGGCGGCCGCTATCGCCTCATCCAACGTGAGCTGCTGCTGTAAGACCGCAGTGGTCACGCAGTAATTCATCGAAGACGTATAGGAAGTCCCCGGGTTGAGATTTGAGGCAATAGCAACGGTGGCGCCAGCGTCAAGCAGCTGACGGGCCGGCGCTAGAGGTTGCCGCGTGGAGAGATCACAAGCCGGCAAAATGGTGGCCACGGTATCCGAGCCGGCAAGGAGCGCAACATCCCCACCGGATAAGTAATTAACGTGATCCACACTGGCCGCACCCATCTCCACCGCCAAGGCCACACCGGGGCCCTCACCGAGCTGGTTTCCGTGTACCCGCAACCCCAGCCCGGCCGCTTTCCCGGCCGCGAGAACCCGGCGCGACTGCTCCTCGTTGAAGGCCCCACGCTCGCAGAACACGTCTATCCAATCCACATGGGGTGCCACCGCGTCAAGCATGGGGCCTACTACTTCCTCCACGTACTGCTCCGCATCCGACCCCGGCGGGACCAGGTGCGCGCCAAGGAAGGTGACGTCATCGGTGAACTGCTTGGCCACCTTGGCGGACTCCAGCTCAGAGTCAACGCTGAGCCCATATCCGGTTTTGGTTTCAAAGTGGGTGGTCCCGCCGGCATGGGCAGCCTGCACGCGTTGGCGGACCAGCTGCTCAAGGCGGTTGGTGCCGGCTTGGCGCGTGGCCTCCATGGTCACCGCTATACCGCCGGCCGCGTAATCCTGCCCTGCCATGCGGGCCTCAAACTCTTCGCTGCGGTCACCGTCAAAGACCATGTGGGTATGGGAATCCACCCAACCCGGAAGCACCGCGCGCCCGCCAAGGTCGATAATCTCACCGAAGTCCGCGTCCAGCTCAACCAGTCCGGATTGGGGCCCGACCCAGCTGATTTGACCATCTTCCACCACAATGGCGGCGTCCTTGATGGTGCCTCGTTTAGAAACAGTCCGCAGCTCTGAGATACCGGTGAACAGCGTTGACAGTGCTTGTGGTGCTTGTGGTGCTTGCGGTGTCGGCTGGTTAGACATCCGTATTTCCTCCTTCATCTGCAGGCCCTAATCGCGGGCTTTAAATTCCATCGGAATTCGCACGCCGCGCGCGTCAGCTACTTCCTTGGCGCGGGTATAACCCGCGTCAACGTGGCGGATTACCCCCATGCCGGGATCATTGGTGAGAACGGCGCGCAGCTTGGCGTCCGCGAGCTCGGTGCCATCGGCCACGGAGACCTGCCCGGCGTGGATGGAACGGCCCATGCCCACGCCGCCGCCGTGGTGGATAGACACCCAGGTAGCCCCGGAAGACACGGCGGTCATCGCGTTGAGCAGCGGCCAATCCGCCACGGCGTCGGTGCCGTCCAACATGGATTCAGTTTCCCGGTAGGGCGAGGCCACAGATCCGGAATCTAGGTGGTCGCGGCCAATCACGATAGGTGCTTTGACCTTGCCCTCGCGCACCAACTGGTTAAACAGCAGCCCGGCCTTATGGCGCTCGTTATAACCCAGCCAGCAGATACGCGCCGGCAGACCTTCGAATTCTACGAATTCCTCGGCTGCGTCCAACCAGTTGTGCAGGTGCTCGTTGTCCGGGAAAAGCTCCTTCAGGGCGGCGTCGGTGACCTTGATGTCTTCAGGGTCTCCCGATAGCGCGGCCCACCGGAAGGGACCTAGGCCCTCGCAGAACAGCGGGCGAATATACGCCGGCACAAAGCCAGGGAATTCAAAGGCGCGCTGGTAGCCGGCCTGCCTGGCCTCATCGCGGATGGAGTTACCGTAGTCGAATACTTCTGCGCCCTCATCCTGGAACTCCACCATGGCCTGGACCTGCGCGGCCATGGACTCCCGCGCCTTCTTGGTAAAGGTTGCCGGGTCCGCCTTGGCTTCGGCCTGCCAGTCCTCCACCCGGATTTCAGTGGGCAGGTAACTCAAAGGATCATGCGCAGAGGTTTGGTCTGTGACCACGTCCACCGTGAACTCCCCGGCGCGCTGCCGGCGTAGAACCTCCGGGAATACCTCCGCGGCGTTGCCTACCAGACCAACGGACAGTGCCCGCTTTTCCTCCTTGGCGGCCAGTACCAGCGCCAGCGCCTCATCCAAGTCAGTGACTACCTCGTCGAGGTAGCGCTTGGACTGGCGGCGCTTCATGCGGGCTTCATCCACATCCACGATTAGCACCGCTCCGCCGTTGAGCGTGACGGACAAAGGCTGGGCTCCGCCCATACCGCCACAACCGCCGGTCAGTGTCAGCGTTCCGGCCAGCGTGCCGCCAAAACGCTTACGCGCTACGGCCGCGAAGGTCTCATAGGTCCCTTGCAAGATGCCCTGGGTGGCAATGTAAATCCAGGAACCGGCGGTCATCTGGCCGTACATCATCAGGCCCTCTTCCTCCAGCTCGCGGAAGTGCTCCCAGTTGGCCCAATCCCCCACCAGGTTGGAGTTGGCCAGGATAACGCGCGGGGCCCATTCGTTGGTGCGCCAAATACCCACGGGCTTTCCGGACTGGATGAGCAGAGTTTCATCCTTTTCCAGGTCCTTCAGCGCGTCCACAATGGCGTCAAAGGCCTCCCAATTACGCGCGGCTTTGCCGGTGCCGCCATAGACCACCAGGTCTTCCGGCCTCTCGGCTACCTCCGGATCAAGGTTGTTCATCAACATGCGCAAAGGCGCCTCAGTTTGCCAGCATTTGGCGTTTAACTCGGTGCCGCGCGGGGCGCGGACTTCGCGGGGTTGGGACATGGCGTTGTGGTGTCCTTTCAGGGTGTTCGCGACCAGGTACTTGTAAAAAAGCCTCGACCGCCTCCCTAAGTTCCGCGTGCGGCTGTACCTAGGGGCCGGTTTCCCGGGGCTGTCCCTTGCTAGATATCCGCACCGTTGCCTAGGGGTAGCGGTAGCTTCTATCCACCGAATGTAAGCCAGGCCACTGGAAGTATCCACAGGCATTAGCGCCTAGGTGTCTCAAATACCAGACTGGGGTGACCTGGTACGAAAAATGCCCGCCGGAGCGGGCACAATTCCTTAAGTTTTAGCTAGCAGGGCACCGGTTAGCAGGCCGTGGGCTGGCACGGCGCCGACTAACGCAGCGCCAACCAGCACAGCGCCAACTAACGCAGCGCCGACTAACGCAGCGGACCCACGGCATCTTCCACGGCGGCAAGGATGGAACCATCCTGGACTAGGTCCACGGTCCGCTCAATTTCTGGAGAAAGGTAGCGGTCAGTACCGGGGCCTTCTACCGTCTCACGGAGTGCGGCAATGGCCGCTGCTGTGCCGGGGGCGGGGGTGCCTTCGCGCATATCGATAGCGCGCGCTGCGGTGAGGATTTCAATGGCCAGTACGCGCTGCAAGCCGTCTACTGATTTGCGCAGCTTCCGCGCGGCGGACCACCCCATGGACACATGATCTTCTTGCATGGCAGAAGACGGGATGGAGTCGGCCGACGCCGGGTTAGCCAAACGTTTGAGCTCACTGACAATGCCGGCCTGCGTGTATTGCGCGATCATGTGGCCGGAGTCCACACCGGGGTCGTCGGCAAGAAAGGCGTTGAGGCCGCGGTTGCGGGAGGCGTCAAGGAACCGGTCGGTGCGACGCTCAGACATAGAGGCTAAGTCCGCAGTAACCACGGCCAAAAAGTCCAGGACGTAGGCCACCGGCGCGCCGTGGAAGTTGCCGTTGGAAACCACGCGACCATCCTTGGCCACCACGGGGTTATCAACGGCGGCGGCCAGCTCCCGGCTGGCTACCAGTTCAGCGTGCGTCAGCGTGTCGCGGAACCCACCGGAAACCTGCGGCGAACACCGCACGGAGTAGGCGTCCTGAACCTGCTTTTTCTTGAACTCATCAAAGGCAGCGGCCAGGATTTCCGAGCCTTGGGCGATGGTCAAGATATTAGCTGCGGAATCCGCTTGCCCCGGGTGTGGGCGCAGCTCCTGCAGGTCGGGGGCAAAAACCAGCAGGGAACCCAGCAGGCCCTCCACGGTCATGGCGGTGGAGACATCGGCCAGCTTGGCAGCCGCCCGGAGGTCGGTAATTGCCAGGCACAGCATGCCCAGCATGCCGTCGGTGCCGTTGATAAGCGCCAGCCCCTCCTTTTCGCGCAGCTCAAGTGGCGCAATCCCGGCTGCGGCCAGCGCTGCGCCGGCGGGTTGGATATCCCCGCCGGCAACCCGCACCTCGCCTTCACCCAGCAAAGCCAGGGCGCAGTGCGCCAGCGGCGCCAAGTCCCCGGAGCATCCCAAGGAGCCGTACTCGCGTACCACCGGGGTTATTCCGGCGTTGAGAACTTCAGCGTAGGTCTGCGCCACCACCGGGCGCACACCAGTGCGTCCGGTACACAAGGTCGATAGCCGTAGCAACATCAACGCGCGGATCACTTCTTGTTCCACCTCTGGCCCGGACCCGGCGGCGTGGGAGCGTACCAGGGAGACCTGGAGCTGTGCCCGCAGGTCATCGGGAATATGCCGGCGCGCCAGCGCCCCAAAACCGGTGGAGATGCCGTAGACCGGCGTGGGATCAGTGGCTAGTTCTTCAACGCGCTTCCTGGTGGTAGCAATCTCAGCGAGCGCGGCTTCGGAAATCTCTACTTTTGCGCCGTAGCGCGCAACGGCTACCACTTCATCGATGGTCAGCGCGCCGATATCCACGGTTACCGTGCTGATTTTGACGGCGGTGGAAACGGATGGATTGGGATGGTTAGGCATGAATACTCCTTGTAAAACAAGCGTGCAAAAAGCACGAGGGTAAATGGTATTCGCGCGACAGCCTAACGCGGTTGCCAGTCATGTTACAGGAAAATGCTCCCGGGGCAATCAGCGGGGAGGAGTTTCCCTCCGGCCCGGCGGTCTTTTTTAAGAGCCGTACATCTTCCTTCCCGCGGACTGTGCGGCTGCTTGGAGGCGGTGCAGGACTTCCGCCTTGTGCGCCTCCGCCACGCGGCTGATGGGATAGGTCACGGCCACTGCGGCGGCTGGGCGGCCCAAGTGGTCTTTGATAGCCACGGCAAAGGAGGCCTGACCACGGGAGACCTCCTCATTTTCCATCTCATAACCTGCCGTGCGGACGGCGTCTAGGCGCTCGCGCATGGCGCGCCAACCGGCACCCTCGCCGTTAAAAGCGAAGATGGCCCGGGCCTCTTCGGTGGGAAGCAACGCCATCATACTTCGCCCGGAGGCCGTCTTGTGCGCCTGCAGGCGCACCCCCTTTTCCGTCACCAGGGACATAGCGCCGGGTGCCCTAACTTCTTGGAGGTAGACCACCTCGGACCCTGCCAGGCGGGATAGGTGCCCGGAGCCTGATACCATCTCCGCGATTGCGCGCAGCTCTTTGCTGACCATCCGCACCAACGGCTGCTGGGTGGAATACGCCTGCGCCATGGAATAGGCAGCCAGCCCCAGCCCGTAGGTCTGATTTTCTGGGAGGTGAACCACAAATCCCTCATCGACCAGGGCGTGCAGGAGGTGGTAGGTGGTGGATCTGGGCAACTCAAGTTCCGCACGGATCCGGCTGGCGGAGACCGGCACGTCAATCGTAGACAGCAGTTTGAGGATAGCCAGCGCGTTGCGCGCGGCGGGGACTTGGGCAAAGCTCACGGTTTTCAAGTCTAATACCGGCTACGCTTGGAGACCATGAACTCAACTTCCGATGCCCCTGCCTTCGCCCCTGCCCCCACGTGGTCCGGCCGCAACGACGGCCCCGGGAAGGAGCACGCGCGCTGGTTTAGCCAAGTCAGCAGGACTGCCCCCGATTCCCCGGGTATTGCGCTGCTGGGATTTGCCTCCGACGAAGGCGTAGCGCGCAACGGCGGGCGCCAGGGCGCGGCCGCAGGACCGCAGGCTCTCCGGGACGCCCTAGGGTCCCTAGCCATCCACGATGACCGCGTGCTCTTTGACGCCGGTACCGTGACCACGCAAGGTGAGGATCTGGAAGGCGCCCACGCGGAGCTTTCCGCGCAGGTAGAAAACCTTCGACTGGCCGGACACCTGGTGGTGGTGCTAGGCGGCGGGCATGAAACTGCCTTTGGGTCCCACCGGGGAGCCTTCCAGGCTGGTGGCGGCCAGCCGCTAGCCATTATCAACCTTGACGCACACTTTGACCTACGTTCTGCGCCGCAAGCTACCTCCGGCACGCCGTTCAAGCAGATCGCCGAGCTGGTGGGACCGGATAACTTCGACTACACGGTGTTAGGAATTTCCGCCCCTAATAACACCCGGGTGCTTTTTGATACAGCGGATGACCTGGGCACTAAGGTGGTCCTGGACCAGGAACTTTTGGCCTTAACTCCACCGGAGGCAGCCAGCCTGGCCCGCGATTTATCCGCAGGAGACAAGCCTATCCACTTGTCTATTGACCTGGATGTCCTGCCGGCCAGTGAGGCTCCCGGCGTCTCCGCCCCGGCCGGCCTGGGAGTGCCCCTACTACACATCCGGGCTATCGCCTTGGCGGTAGCCGCCACCGGGCGCTTGGCCTTGGTAGACGTGGTGGAGCTTAACCCGAAGTTCGACGTAGATTCCCACACCGCCAAGGTGGCGGCCCGGTTAATTGATGACATCACGGCCACGCATTGGGCCGCTATCTCCGCTTAAGCGACCCCGCTTAAGTGACCGCCGCTTAGGTGGCCGCCGCTTAGGTGGCCGCCGGGGCAGCCGCGCTGGTTCTGGCAGCATCCAAGGTTTCCCGGGCACACCACCACGCAGCAAGCCCCACCGCAGCGATTACCGCGCAGAAGCCAAAGGCCACCGCAAACCCGTAGCGGTCCGCGAGGATTCCCACCACAATGGGCCCCAGGATTTGGCCGAAGTCACCGGCCATCTGGTAGGTAGCCATGACCTGTCCACCGGAGCGTTTGCCGCCCACGATATCCGCCAACGCCGCCTGTTGCGCCGGGTTAATCAGCCCCGAGGCCGCACCAGCTAAGACTGACACCGCGATGAGAACCACGGCGTTGCGGGATAGCCCCAGCACGCCCACAAAGATCCCGCACGCGAGTAACCCGGCAATGAGCGGGGGCCTTCGCCCCACGGAGTCTGCCAGCTTGCCGGAGAACTGCAAGACCACCGCGGTTCCGGCCGCAAATGCGGCCAGCGCCACGCCCGCCATGGCCGCCCCGTGGTGGAAGATAGCTGCGGCGAACAGCGGGAGGATGGACACGCGTACTCCCATGTTTATCCACCCGTGGGCAAAGTTTGAGGTCAGTGCCGCGCGGTAGGCCGTGTCCTTCCATGCCTGCTTCAGGGTCATCCGCGGTTGAACGCCGCCGGCGCGCATGCTCTCATCGATGGCCGGCATCAGAGACCACACCACCACTGCAGCTAGTGTCACGCCCACGCCGTAGATGACAAAAGGCCACCGAAACCCAAGGAAAGACAAGGAGGCACCAGCCAGCGGACCAACCACGTTGCCCAGGAGGAAAGCCGTCCCGTACAGCGCAGAGCACCTGCCCCGGATGGTGGGCGGGGCAAGTTTGACGATGATCCCTATCGCGGAGACCGTGAACATGGTCGAGCCCACCCCGGCCAATCCGCGCAGCACCACAATGTGCCAATAGCTGCTGGCCACTGACACTAAACCGGTGGTCACGGCCACAATCAGCAACCCAGTAATGTAGACCCGGCGGGAGCCTATGCGGTCAATAAGCCCGCCGGCGGCCGGCGCGAACACCAGCCGGGAGGCCGAAAACACAGATACCACTAGCCCCGCCGCCAGCATGGAAACGTCAAAGCTCACGACAAACTGCGGCAGCAACGGCGCGATGAGCCCGTAGCCCAAGGCAATGATGAATGCTGCGGCCACCATCACCCAGATCTCCCGCGGGACGGCAGCAGGGGCGGGTAGGCGAGGTTGCTGTGTCATATCCCCGTTATTTTAGCGTGGAGACCTGCAAACACCACAAGTTCGAACAAGTATTCGAACTATTCTGGAGGGCATCCCCTCTCATGTCGCACACCGGTTCTATATTAAGGGGCATGAAAAACATCTCTAAGAAACCAGCACCACAGAAACCGGCCACCCTGCACGCTCTTCCCGGAAACTCCCCCGCCCACAGGCGGATACTGGCCACCCTGGATACCGCGGTAAGACATCCCCGTTCCCTAGCCCGCCCCGGGGGCGCGTGGCGCCCACCCAAGCAGATGCTATCCAAGACGTTGTGCGCCACGGTTACTCGCTACCGGGTGGGCCCGGTGGTCAGAGCCCGGATCCGGGGTTTTGGACAAACCCGCGTTCCTACGTACTTGGTTTCCTTGCGCATAACTGACACCCGTGGGCACGTGGTGGAGCAAGCCACGGCAGAGTCTTGGGTGCGCGCTCTATTCCGTGAAAAAGATATCCGCGCCGTCCACCAGCTCACTGAAGAAACCGCGGCCACCTTCGTCTGGCTGGTTGATCACCACTTCCAGCCGGTGTTGTCCCCCGCTTCCCTTTTCGAGGACTTCTACGCAGCAGCCTAGGCAAACCGTTTACTTGCGGTGCTTGCCTTCGGGGGGCTGAGTCCGCAGCCGCGGCTTGGGCGTGGCGGGCGCACGCATTGCGGGGCCCGGCTTAGAAGAACTAAGTTTTGGTGACGATTTGCTTGCCGCCATGGGTTTCCCCGCAGCGGCGCTCCCCGTTCGGCGCGGTGCGGAGGGGGCCGGGGCATCTTCCACATCTAACTCGCAGGGCCGGCGCAAAATCAGGTCGAGCACCAGCTCGTTTTCGCGCGCGGTGAAAATTTTCCGGATGGCCTCCGGACCAAACCTGACAGCCAACGCCGCGACGATAAGACTGAAGGTTTTGTCGATCGGGTCGGAGATAAAAGACTGTAACAGCAACGCCACCGGCTCGGAGAAATGCAGCAGCTCGAAGAATCTCATCAAGGAAAAGGCTCCTATCGCGGAGCCCCCATTGAGAACCATCAACACGGTGAGCCAAGAAACGCCCGCTGCCACCAACCCGGCCACAGCTCCCGTACCCATCACCCGTTCCAGCGTGGTGAGGTGCTTTCCCTTAGCAGCTACGGACACAATCAACGTCGCGAAGATAGCCGCCATGACGTGGGGAAGCACGTCCGGTGAATAGACGCCCCACATCATCGACGTCAGCCCCGCCGTCAACGCCCCCAACGCAGGCCCCCCAACTATTCCCACGAGCATAGAACCAACTGTATCCATGTAGAAGGGAAGCCCAAACGCTGCCATAGCAGCACTGCCGACGGAGTTAATCATCACCCCGATTGGAACCAAGAGCAGGAAAATATCCGGTTTGGAGCCGTAGAACGACAGGAAGAACAAAATGTTCGCCACCCCCAGCACCACCCACAGGACGAGAACCTCGGGTGTGGAAAAAGCACTGCCCTGGGAGACAAAAAGCAGGGGGTTTCCGGCCATAGCCATTCCCCACATACCAAGAACGGAAAGCACTCCGATTATCAGGACTACCCGCCGCCACTGCACCTTTGGTTCCAAATCCATGCCCCCAACACTAGTCCATATTTTTCAAAACAAACCGCCACCGTCAGAATGTCCACGGTGGCGGCTAACTAAGTAATTTTCTTTCTACAGCAAGCGCTAGGCTTATTCCCCGCTTTTGACGTCTGCTTCCTCATGCCCATCAGTTCCTTCGGAAACCGCGTCATCTTCGAGTTCCACGGAGTCCTCGTCAAAGTCGAGGCGGTATGAGTCATCCCCGTCGCCGTCATCTTCACCGAAGATGTCGTAGACGTCTGGCTCGTCGTACTCATCACCATCAAAAGCCACCAGCTGGGCTTCCCAGTCCAAAGCTTGATCGAATACCAAAGACAGCACGTCGAAAAGGCGGTCAAAGTCCGTGTAGGTTCCAAGCTCCAAGGTTTCGGCCGGGACTTCAATAACCGGACCTGTAAGGCCCGCTTCACCGGAGGCTGCCAGGGACAGCTGCTCATCACTGCCAATGAGCAGAGCGTCATCTGTCTCCCACAAGTTAAAGATTGCCTCATCCTCAGCGTCTTCGATCGCTTCTTCGTTGAAGTCAAAGGCCACAAACCGGACAACAGCGCTAGGAATCCCGTCCACGGTTTCCACCAGCACCCGCAGCTCGGAATCATTGGCCACTTCCGCCACCACCAGGTTCGGGTTGAAATCATCCTGCGCAAACTCTAGGCCGGCAATACGCTCATCCGTGCCTTCCAAAAGGTCACGGAGAACCGTTACCACCTGGTCCGTAGCAATATGCCGGTCAACAGCTTCCACCGCGTCCTCGACCGAGAAAGCGACGGAAACCAGCACAGCCTCAAAATCCTCGTCGTCCTCATCCACATCTGCCGCAGCGATGTAGACGTTGGCCGCCGGCAAAATTGCGTCAATTTCCACAAACTGGATTTCCAGGTCAGAGGTGATGGGCACAAACATCACGTCATCATTAACGCGGGACTCAATCCCCTCAGCATCCAGAGCGGCTGCAATATCCTCAAAGAAGCTCATGACTGTCCTATCCGCCCAAAGGGGCTTTGTTGCGGGAATTCTATTTTGACTTCCTGCGCCAGCACGGGGCGGCGCAACCTCAAATCTTACCCGCAAATGAAGCCACCGGGGAGAGGAAAGGAACTTTTATACGTTCTTGCAGTCAAGGCGCTAAATCTTGACGGGCTCCATACGTAGCGCAGTCCCGAAAAAGCGCAGTCCCGAAAAGCGCAGTCCCAAGTCCCGAATCTAGGGCGGCGCCCCCCTAGTCCGGGGTGTAGTCCCTAGTCGAGGGTGCAGTCCCTATTCCGGGGTGTAGTCCCTAGTCCAGGGTGTCAAGGATAAAGCCCAGCTCCTCCGCCAGGTCAGGCCGGCCGGCTCCCCACTCCCTCATATCGCAATGCTCCCATGCCCGCCGCCTGAGCTTATGGGGATCCGACTCAACATAGGACTGCGCAGCGAATACCTGGGTCAACCGTTGCCCTTGCACCGCGGGCTGCCCTCCCGGCTGGAGCCCAGCGCCGGCGCGAGGTGCCACCTGGTAGCGGGGCCAGGTTTTCCCGGGCGCCGCCTGATGGATAAACCGAGCCCAGTGGGCCTGCATGAGCTCTGAGAGCGCGTCAGATTGCGCGGTGGATCCCAACCTGGTGAGCACCGACATCCGGGAAGACTCCGGATCGCCGAAAATATGTGACAACTCCAAAGAATGCAGCGCGCCCAGGCCAAGCGCTTCCAAGGCCACCGGGGCAAAGTCAAAGCGGTACATGTAGGTAGGCGCCACTTCAGAGTGCGCGCCGGCGACCGCGACTGCGGGTGCCCAAAACAGGGCATCGGTAAGTAGTTGCGCAAAATCCGCACGCGTGGTTGCGCCGTTATAGGCCTCAACCACAAACTCGGCCCCCTTAGCGTCAAAGGAACTGAGCAGCCGCAGACCGCCGCGACGCCTGGCAAATTGCCGCTGAAACAAAAACTTTCCCACACTTGCCTCATCGGAATTAGTGCCAATCAGCAGCGGCACCGGGTGCTGCCCGCCGCGTTCAAACACGGCTAATGGATGCTCCGGCAAAATATCCCCATCCACCGTTGGGGCGAAGCTGGAATTAAGATTGAGCAACCCCCGGCCGCGCCACATCATCGACTGACCCGCCCGGATGATATCGGCGAAATCCTGCGCCCGAATATCATCAATACTGCTCATACGGGGAAGCTCCAGCCGCTCCACCAGCTTGCGAACCCACAGCGTGGACTGCGTCCGCGAATGCACCGTGGCAATGGGTGGGGATTGCGCAATGGCCTTGTGAAAAAGCCCCTCCGCAGCAGGGCTGGTCATCAACGCCAAGACGGCGGCACCACCGGCGGATTCGCCCATTAAAGTGACGTCATCCGGATCCCCTCCAAAGGCCGCGATGTTGTCCCGGACCCACTCCAACGCCAAAATCTGATCCGCCATCGCGGGATTGGCGCACGCATGCCCGTCCAGACTGCGCATATCCAAGTACCCCAGCGCACCCAGGCGGAAATTCACTGATACATACACCACGTCCATCGTGTGGGCCAGTTGGAAGCCCCGCAACATCACCATGTGGGAAGACCCCATAAAGAAGGAACCACCGTGGAAATAAACCACCACGGGCAGGCCACCGGAATGTCCCGGGCGAACAACATCCAGGTTGAGACAGTCCTCGCTGCCCACGACCTTATCCGTCCAGGAATAGGTGGACTGCGGCGCAACGGGCCCAAACTCCGTACAGTCACGTACCCCATCCCAAGCCTTCGGCGGGTGTGGACCACAGAACCTACGCGCACCAGAGGTATCCGCCCCAAAGGGTACGCCGCGCCAGGATCGGACCGAAGCCCCGTCGCCCAGGGGTTCTTTCACTCCCCTTACCCAGCCAGCGCGGGTACGGACCGTCAATGCGTCATCCCAATCCTTGTCTTTCATGCAAACCACAATAATTGCGTAGAATAACTAAAGCGCTAATTAGACAAAATCAGAAAGGTTAAAAACCAGAAATGAAAATTCCATTCTTCGGAAGCAACGACAACCAAGCCGAGGTCGTAGAAAACGTGGAACCCGGGGCCGCCGAGAAACTCAACAGCTCCCTGCGAACACAATGGGCCGAGGAGCAAGGCGAAGGAGACAGCTTCAACACCACCGTGCTCAGTGCGTTGGACAAAGCGGTTGCTTTGCAGTCCGGCACCATTGTCAAGTACGTGGAGGGGGTTAAAAACCGCAACCCACAGGCCTCCCACCAAGAGCGCCAAGCTGAAATTGATGACCACTTCCTAAAGGTTGTCACCGGTACCGGCGCCACGGCTGGCGGTGCCTCCGCCATTCCCGGCGTTGGATTCATTACCGGTGCCGCAGCTATCGCCGGCGAATCCTTCGTGTTCCTAGAAGCCGCCACGTGGTACATCCTGGCCTCGGCCAACCTGCGCGGGATTGACATCACTAACAAAGACCTGCGCCGCGCACTGGTCATGCTGGTGCTCTCCGGAGCCCGCGGCGTAGCCGTTGTAGACACCTTCTTCGATGAGGCCGGTGACTCCAGTGACAAAGGTGCGCTCAACTCCGTCACCGCCCTCACCCGTTTTTCCGGTCCTAGTCTCAGCGGCGTGAACAAACGGCTGTCGAAGATCTTCACCAAGCAGATAGCCAAGCGTTTCAAGTGGGCGTGGGTTGGCAAACTCATGCCACTGGGAATCGGTGCCGTCCTGGGGGGAATTGCCAACCGCAAGCTAGCCCGCATGGTCATGGACAACGCTCATAGGCAGCTAGACAGTCTTTAAACTGGGAGCGGGATCTACACCTCGCACTACCCCCGTTTTTTCACTAGTTTCCCAAGAGTCAAATTATTTCCCCAGGACATGACGGCTAAGCCGCGTCCGTTTAATTTGAATCCGCAATCCACCCCCCTTCTGCGACTGTTTTCACAGTCAAGGCTTTATTATGGGGGAAGGCGTTTAGGGGCCTTCTGTTTGTCGTGCGTACGCCAGGAGGCCCCAACCGCAATAACTTACTTATTAATCTAGAGTTTTAGCAAGGAAATGAGGCGAGCATCTGCCGTGAGCAACTCGAACATCTTTGGCCCCAATGCGTGGCTGATTGACGAACAGTTCCAGCAGTATTCCGAAGACCCGAATTCGGTCGACAAAGAATGGCGCGAATACTTTGAAGCCAACGGAGCCCCGAAGTCTCCTGAGTCATCCCCAGCCAAGGACGCAGCTACTTCCCCGGCCGCTGTGAAAAAGACCGAAGGCTCCACGATTGCTAAGAAGCAACAAGTGCGGAAAACCGAGGTTTCCGAGGCCGCCAAGGAATCCAAGGTAACAACCGAGAAATCCCAAAAGAAGGCCGCTGAAAAACCGGCCCGCAAGGACCAGCCCGCGTCTCCACTCGACCGCATAGGTGACGCACCGAAAGCCGGAGCCTCGCAGCTCAAGGGCATGTTCAAGGCCATTGCCAAGAACATGGACGAGTCCCTGACTATCCCGACCGCAACCACCGTCCGCGACATGCCGGTGAAACTGATGTGGGAAAACCGTGCCCTCATCAACGAACACCTCAAGCGCACCCGCGGCGGCAAGATTTCCTTCACCCACATCCTGGGCTACGCAATGGTTAAGGCCTCCCAGATCCACCCCGGCATGAACGTGCGTTACGAGGAAAAAGACGGCAAGCCCCACGTTGTCCAGCCCGAGCACATCAACCTAGGCCTGGCCATTGACCTTCCCCAGAAAGACGGCAGCCGCGCCCTAGTGGTGGCAGCCATCAAGGAATGTGAAAACAAGTCTTTCACCGAGTTCATTGACGCCTACGAAGACATTGTTAACCGTTCCCGCAAAAACAAGCTGACCATGGATGACTTCACCGGGGTCACCATCAACTTGACCAACCCCGGCGGTATTGGCACGCGCCACTCCATCGCCCGGCTGACCAAGGGCTCCGGCGCCATCATCGGCGTGGGCTCCATGGACTACCCCGCAGAATTTGCCGGCGCCTCCGCAGACCGCCTGGCAGAACTAGGCGTTGGCCGCCTGGTCACCATGTCCTCCACCTACGACCACCGCGTCATTCAGGGTGCGGAGTCCGGCGAATACCTGCGCACTCTCTCCCAGCTCATCAACGATGACAAGTTCTGGGACGAGCTATTTGACTCCATGCAGGTCCCTTACCAGCCTTTCCGCTGGGCACAGGACGTCCCCAACACCGGAGTGAACAAGGACGCCCGCGTCCTCCAGCTCATCGAGGCCTACCGTTCCCGTGGTCACCTGCTGGCTAACGTCAACCCCCTAGGCTGGAAGCAGCCTGGCCTGCCTTGGCCAAATCACCGGGACCTGGACATGCAGACCTACGGCCTGACCATCTGGGATCTGGACCGTTCCTTCAAGGTCGGCGGATTTGGACACAAAGAATCCATGACGCTGCGTGAGGTTCTCTCCCGCCTGCGTGCCGCCTACACCCAAAAGGTGGGCTCCGAATTCATGCACATCATGGACCGTGATGAGCGTGAATGGCTGCGCGAGCGCCTGGAGGCCGGCCGGCCAAAACCCACCAATGCTGAGCAGAAATACATCCTGCAGAAGGTCAACTCCGCAGAAGCTTTTGAAAACTTCCTCGGTACCAAGTACGTAGGACAAAAGCGTTTCTCCCTTGAGGGTGCGGAGTCCATGATCCCGTTGATGGACGCCATCATCGACACCGCTGCCGGCCAGGGCCTCAAGGAGGCCGTGATAGGTATGCCACACCGTGGCCGTCTCAACGTGTTGTTCAACATCGTTGGCAAGCCACTGGCAGACATCTTCGGTGAGTTTGACGGCAACTACAAGGGTGGCCAGCAAGGCGGATCCGGTGACGTGAAGTACCACCTGGGCGCTGAGGGCGAGTACCTGCAGATGTTCGGTGACGGAGAAATCAACGTCACGCTTGCCGCCAACCCATCCCACCTCGAGGCCGTCAACCCGGTACTCGAGGGGCTGGCCCGCGCCAAGGAAGACCTCATCGCCGAACCCGGCGAGCACCCCGTTATCCCTATCACCCTGCACGGTGACGCCTCCTTCGCCGGCCTAGGAGTAGTCCAGGAGACCATTAACCTCTCCCAGCTGGACGCCTACACCGTGGGCGGTACCGTCCACATTGTGGTCAACAATCAGGTTGGGTTTACCACCACCCCGGATTCCGGCCGCTCGACCTTCTACGCCACCGACCTAGCCAAGGGCTTTGACTGCCCAGTCTTCCACGTCAACGGCAATGACCCGGAGGCCGTGGTATGGGTTGGCCAACTAGCCACCGAATACCGCCACAAGTTTGGCAAGGATGTCTTCATCGACCTCATCTGCTACCGCCTCCGCGGCCACAATGAGGCTGATGACCCCTCCATGACGCAGCCATTGCTCTACGACGTCATCAAAGACCACAAGGGCGTACGCGAGTCTTATACCGACGAGCTCATCGGCCGTGGCGATCTTTCGGATGCAGAGGCAGAGGCAGCAGCGCGCGACTTCCACGACCAAATGGAATCCGTCTTTGCTGACCACAAGGAAGCCGAAGAGCAGGCACCACGTGAACAGTTCGGTATCACCGATTCACAGGAACTGCCACACGGCTTGGACACCTCCATCACCGCCGAAGAACTAGCCGCGCTGGGACAGGCCTACTTGGATACTCCAGAAACCTTCCAGTACCACAAGCGTGTTCACAAGATTGCGGAAACCCGCGCCAAGAACGCCATCGAAGGTGGCATTGACTGGGGCTTCGGCGAACTAGTGGCCTTTGGATCCCTAGCCAACGCCGGGCGCCACGTGCGCCTAGTCGGTGAGGATAGCCGCCGCGGCACATTCACCCAGCGCCACGCAGTGGCGTTTGACCCCACCGACGCTGAGGAATTCAATCCGCTCAACGAGCTTGCGCTCAAGCGCGGCAACGGTGGCAAGTTTGAGGTCTACAACTCCGCTCTCACCGAGTTTGCTGGCCTTGGCTTCGAGTACGGCTACACCCTGGGTAACGAGGACGCGGTTGTGGCCTGGGAAGCGCAGTTCGGCGACTTCGCCAACGGCGCCCAGACCATCATTGACCAATACATTTCCTCGGGTGAGGCCAAGTGGGGCGAGCTCTCCTCGCTCATCCTGCTACTGCCCCACGGCTACGAGGGCCAGGGGCCGGACCACTCCTCCGCACGCATCGAGCGTTTCTTGCAGCTGTGCGCGGAAGGTTCCATGACCGTTGCCCAGCCAACCACGCCTGCAAACCACTTCCACCTCCTGCGCCGTCAGGCACTTGGCTCATTGAAGCGCCCACTGGTGGTCATCACTCCGAAGTCCATGCTGCGTAACAAGGCCGCTACCTCACCAGTTGAAGAATTCACCGAGGTACCCAAGTTCCGCTCGGTCATCAACGACCCCCGCTTCTACGACATGTTTGGCAACAAACTCGCTGAAGGCGACAAGGTCAAGACCATCATGTTGGTCTCCGGCAAGCTGTACTACGATTTGGAGAAGAAGCGGGCTGACGACGGCCGCGATGACATTGCCATCGTTCGCGTTGAGATGCTCCATCCGATCCCGTACAACCGCTTGGGTGAAGCCTTTGCCGCCTACCCCAACGCCGAGCAAATCCGCTTTGTTCAGGATGAACCTGCCAACCAGGGCCCGTGGCCGTTCTACAACGAGCACCTCCCTGAGCTCATCCCGGATATGCCAAAGATGGTGCGGGTCTCCCGCCGTGCACAGTCCTCTACCGCCACCGGTAACACGAAGGTGCATGCCCGTGAGCACGAAGCACTACTCAAGGAAGCTTTTAACGTCTAAAAGATAGCTCTCCTGCGGCGCCGCCGCCCCCGCGCGGGGGCGGCGGCGCTGTTTTTTGCCCAAGTCATTGCGGACCACTTTCAGGCGGCCACGGCACGCACGCACCCAGAGGGGCTAGAACGTGGCCGGATGCTGGCCTGGTGGCCCGGAAAGCGGTGGGAAAAGTAGCTTAGCTTCCACCCCTGGGTATGCAGCAGCATGAGGTAGCGCGGGAAGAAGTACTAGCTAGCTGGGTCTAACTCCGCGTCTTCGTGCGCAGTGTCACCAAGCTCGCCGTTATTATCAAAACCCTCTTGATCAATGGTGTGATTTTTCGACCATTTCTTCACCACACGTGCCGCTGAACCGGTTTCCTTGGTCTGGGCGGTCAACCAGTCCAAGTCGCGGACCGCTAGGAACTTGGTAACCGAAGAGACAATGCCTGTCTCCGCCCTGTCGAAGAGATCCTTGCTAAAGATTGGTACGTAATTTTGAGGAAGGTCTGTGGTTTCCTGGCCCAGGCAGCCCTGCGCCGTAGAGGGTTCGACTGTCATCAAATTAGGTGTGAGCGCGCCCATCATAGCTATGTGCGTTTCAGCTAGGAAATCTTTCCCTGATTGGACTTCCGGCTCGTTGCGGAGCTCTTCCTCAATTTCCCCGGCCCGTACGGGATCCAAGTAATCCAAGAAATTGCCGGTACACCCAACCACCAGATCCACTTGGCCGTTAAGCAAGGCTTCAATGCGCTTTTCTGGGGTAGGTTCATCGATCGGAACTAACCGCACGGAACGGTTGCTAGCCTCCAGGGACTGCATGTAAATCTCACCGATAACCAGTTCCCTCTCCGAGTCGGGATTAACCAAGATCCGTACCTGGCTATCGGAGATTGGATTGGTCTGCGAACTCGGTTGAGCCGACTGACATCCACTCATGGTAAGGGTGATAGCCACGGCGGCACCTGCTCCGGCTACCGCGCGTGCCTTCCGGGCAAAAACGGTCATCTATTGTCCCACAGTTCCTCAATCGTTTACTGGCTGGATAGTGATTCTACTACGCTGCCTACCCTCCCACTACTTCCCGGTTCTTACTAAGGACTAGAATGGAAGCCGTTATGACCAATACATTCACAGAAGCCGATATCCGCAGCGCCCTATCCCGTGTCGAAGATCCGGAAATTGGGCGCCCCATCACCGAACTTGACATGGTCAAATCGGTTTCCATCACCGGCAATGACGTGGCGGTGGAACTTTTCCTCACCATTGCCGGTTGCCCGATGAAAAACACCATCGAAAAAAACACGCGCGCCGCCGTCGCAGACGTCCCCGGTGTAGGGGAAGTTCAGGTCACTATGGAGGCCATGAGCGATGAGCAGCGCCGAGCGCTAAAGCAAAAGCTAAGGGGTGGCCAGGCGGAGGCGGAGATTCCCTTCGCGAAACCGGACTCCACCACTCGCGTTATTGCGGTAGCTTCTGGCAAGGGTGGCGTTGGAAAATCGTCTATGACGGTCAATCTAGCCGCCGCGCTTGCCGCTAAGGGGCTCAAGGTAGGCATTGTTGATGCGGATATCTACGGCCACTCCGTACCCGGCCTGCTGGGCAATACGGATGGCCCCACCGTGCTCGATGATGAAATGCTCATGCCGCCCATTGCTCACGGCATCAAATTCATCTCTATTGGCCAGTTCGTGGAAGGAAACGCCCCCATCGTCTGGCGCGGGCCCATGCTGCACCGGGCCATTCAGCAATTTTTAGGCGACGTATTCTGGGGCGACCTAGACTTTCTTCTCCTGGATCTTCCGCCGGGCACCGGTGACGTGGCACTGTCAATTGCCCAACTTATCCCCAACGCAGAACTAGTGGTGGTCACCACCCCGCAGGCGGCAGCGGCGGAAGTTGCCGAACGCGCCGGCTCCATCGCGCAGCAAACCCGCCAGCGAGTCATTGGCGTTATCGAAAATATGGGGGCCATGGTCCTGCCCGACGGCACCACGGTGGATGTCTTTGGCTCCGGCGGGGGCCAGGTAGTAGCAGACCGGCTCAGCGCCATTCTGGGCCACGAAGTACCGCTGCTGGGACAAGTACCGCTAGACCCTTCTCTGCGTAGCAAAGGCGACGAGGGCATCCCGCTAGTATCCGCTGCTCCCGCTTCAGCTGCCGCTAAAGCGATCACGGAAATCACCGACAAGCTAGTCGTGCGTGGCGACTCCCTCAAGGGCAAGCCATTGGGGCTAGACGTCCGCCGTTCTTAGGTAACGTCCGCCCAGGAAAAGCTGGGCTGGCCGTCTTCCCCGCCGGTATCGCGCTCCTGCTTAGCGTCACTGTGAAAGCCCCCTTGCTTGAGCGGCCGGGCAACTCCCGGACCGGGGTGGTTGCGAGGCTCAGCGGTCACTGGGGACTCCGGCTGGGCATAGATTTGCGAGTAGTCAAACCCACCCCCCGCTTGCGGCTCGTTAGCGGGTGGCTGGGCGGGTGGCTGGGCAGGCGCTTGTTGCGGCGCCGGTTTGCGGGGATCGAAGTCATCCCACGCGGAGTCATCTCCGTCGAATAACGCTTTGGTTAAAGCGGCGCGCGGTCCCATTTTGGACCATTGGGCTGCTGTGCTAATTGGGCCACGTAGAGATTCGAACTCCTGGCTTACTTCCCCGATTTCGCCGTTGAGTTCGGCTTTGGCGTTATTGATGGCTTTCCGCGCGGCGAAAATAGCTGCCCGGACGTCCTCTATCACTCCCGGGAGCCTCTCCGGCCCCACGATGATGACGCCCAGAATAACAATGACGAAGATCTCGCCCCAACCGATACTTGAAAACACTTCTTTACTTTAACCCCTCGCGGCAGTATTGGCAGTTTTTAGGATTGATGACCGCGCCTAAGCGCACGCCCAATCATCTCAATCTTGTCCAAGAGATCCTGTTCTGAGGCGTAATGGCGTTCTGGTTCCGGTGGCACGGGCGGATCCTTGGTAGCAGCAATCCCGTTTAATCTCTCCAATAAGTCAGTGGGAGCCCGTAGGCCCTGAGTGTCATCTTCGGAGCGCACCCACGAGGCCGCTAGGCGCTGGCGATGAACCTCTGCCAAGCACTCCGCGCAGTTCACCAGGTGCACGCGGACGCGGTGCATGGCTTTGGCCGGCATCTCTCCGTCAACGAAAGCGACAACCGCTTCCGGCCCCAGGTGGCCGATCCCGTCTAGACGACGGGCCTGGGATTTAACTCTTGCTACGAGCCTTTTTCGCTTTTTGTCACTCAAAGGCTGCACATTCTGCGAAGGGAATCCTGAATCAGCGGAAGATAGTCGATGGTCATGCATGAATATCGGTACACCTCGCACTTCTTATCGGTTCGTTACCCACCAGCCTAGTATGTTTCCCGGTTGTGGATCATTAACAGCCTCCGCAGGAAAAACTTAGCGGGTACGCAAAAGTTCACGCACGGAATCATCCTGCGTAGCTGCGGCTTCCAAACTAGCCCTCAATTGACTACGTCCGCGATGAATGCGGGAACGCACGGTGCCCATCTTCACGCCCAGAGTTTCAGCGATTTCGTCGTAGCTCATGCCCACCACGTCGCACAGCACAATGGCCACGCGGAAAGTTGGGCTCAATTCATCAAGCGCGCTTTGCAGGGCCGGATCCAAATTGGAAATCTGGTAGGCCTGCTCAGGGGATACGTCATTTCCGGGAACACGGTCATAGTCTTCAGGAAGAGCTTCCATGCGAATCTTGGCCCGGTGCCGCACCATGTCTAAAAATAGGTTGGTGGTAATCCGGTGCAGCCATCCCTCAAAAGTACCAGCTTGGTAGTTTTTCAGAGACCGGAAAACTCGCATGAAAGTCTCTTGGGTCAAATCTTCCGCGTCATGTTGGTTACCGGAGAGCCGATATGCCAGGCGATAAACGCCGTCCGCGTGTTCTGCCACCAACTCAGACCAAGAGGGCATTTCCCCCTGGCCAGCGTCATAGGCTGCAGTTCCGGAAAGTTCCTGGCCCGCCAGACCGTGCTCTGAAGACGTCAAGGCCTCATTGGCTGGAGCGGTGTCTAAGGGGGAATGCGCTACGACGGTGTGCGAGCCTGTTTCTTCCATGCGTGTCATTGTGCTACATTTTCCTGCTTTCCGCCAGGAGCTCAACTGTCAGTCTCCTGTGAGAACTTCCATAGAAAACTCCCCCTTCCCCACGGCCCCCCTTACCCCGCTCAGCCACTTCAAACACACACGTAACAATTTCACCGGATAGCTATGTCAAAGCGGTGTTTATCACCTATTTTGCTCCGCAATTACCTATTGTAAAGACCGTGACTACAACATCGAACTTCTCCCTGGATTCCTACATTGAGGCTTCCGGGTCCAGCCAAGATACCGACGGCAGCCCTTTTTCCATGGCGCTACGCGCTGCGTATGACCATGCCCAGGAATATTCCCTCCCGGCACCGGATGTCGCCACGGGGCAACTCCTCACCACTTTGGCCGCGGTCTCCACAGCCCACGGCGTAGAAAAACCCCAGGCCATAGCGATCACCCCAGCGGCTTCAGTGGCAGGTCTGTACTTGCTTCATGGTCTTCCGGATTCCGGAATCCTGTCCTGCATTGACCCTGAGGCGGAGCACCAGGCTAGCGCCAAAGCAGCTTTCCGCACCGCTGGCTACAAGCCGGCCCACATGCGCTTTTTGCCCTCGCGCCCGCTGGACGTCATCGACAGATTAGCGCCGGAGTCCTACCAAGTCATCTATGTTGACGTGCCAATCCTAGATACCTTGGCTGTAACCAAGGCTTGCTGGCCGCTACTGCGCCCGGGAGGAACGATTGTTCTGGCCAACGTCCTACTGGACGGAACACTGGCGGACAGCTCCCGCACCGACCGCTCAACCAATGCCGCCCGCGAACTGGATAGTTACGTGGATGAAATCCACCACGCTCTGGTAACCAGGCTTCCCCTAGGCGCTGGTACGACCCTGCTTAGCAAACGCTGAGTCCAGCAAGCAGTAGTAAGAGTAGACAACCCCGTTCCCAGCCTCACATCAGCAGGCCAGGGACGGGGTTTCTAGTTAACGGAAGCTTGGGCTAGACGGTGTCGTTCTTTCCCACTACAACTACGCCACCATCGGAGACTACAAACCGCTTCTTATCAGCATCAGGGTCAACGCCGATAATTGCGCCTTCGGAGACGATGACATTCTTATCGAGGATAGCGTGGCGGACCACAGCACCTTTACCAACGCGCACCCCGGGCAACAGGACTGAGCCTTCGACCGTGGCGCCGTCAGCTACTCGTACGTCAGTAGCCAAGACGGAATTGCGGACGGTACCGCCGGAGATAATGCAGCCGGCAGAAACCATTGAGGACTGTGCAATTCCGTTTTCCACGAACTTAGCCGGTGGCCAATTCGAGGTGTCAGTGGAATTAATTGGCCACTTGGAGTTGTACAGGTTGAAAATCGGGTGCACGGAGATGAGATCCATGTGCGCCTCGTAGAAAGAGTCGATGGTACCAACGTCGCGCCAGTATCCGTGGTCGCGTTCGGTGACACCCGGGACCTTGTTTCCCACGAAGTCATACACATGGGCCTGGTTCTTTGCTACGAAGTAGGGGATGATGTCCCCGCCCATGTCATGCTCTGAATCCTCATTCTTTTCATCTTCTAGCAGAGCCTTTTTCAGGGCACTCGCAGTGAATACGTAGTTACCCATAGACGCGTAGGTCTTTTCCGGGTCGCCGGGAATGGTAGGCGGATTCGCTGGCTTTTCCACGAACTTGGTAATTGAGCCTTCATCGTCTGCTTCGATGCAGCCAAAGGCCGAGGCCTCTTCACGGGGCACCCGGATTCCGGCCACGGAACAATCCTTGCCGGTAGCAATATGCTCTTCGACCATCTGGGAGGGGTCCATACGGTAGACGTGGTCTGCGCCGAAGACAATCACGTAATCGGGTTCTTCGTCATTGATCAGGTTGATGGACTGCACAATCGCGTCTGCAGAACCGCTAAACCAGCGTTTGCCGCGACGTTGCTGGGCAGGCACTGAGGCAATGTATTGCGAGGTAGGGCCGGCCAGGTTCCAGGCTTGGGAAATGTGGCGGTCGAGGGAGTGGGACTTGTATTGGGTAAGCACGGCAATCTTCATATAACCGGCGTTGACCAAGTTGGATAGAACGAAATCTATCAAGCGGTAGGACCCGCCGAAAGGCACGGCGGGTTTGGCGCGGTCTTCGGTCAAAGGATGCAAACGCTTTCCTTCACCGCCCGCAAGGACAATTGCTAAAATGTTGGGCTGTGTTCTCACCCCACCTAATTTATCCCTTAACTGGCGGTTTGTCAGTGGGTTTCCAACTATTTGTAGCAAAATTACCCCCACCGGCCCTGCAGCGCGACCTATTTGTCATTATCCTGGGTAATTATGAAAGCCGGAATATTTTCCAAGGAATACCCACCCGAAATCTACGGTGGCGCAGGTGTCCACGTAGCAGAGCTCACCCGCTTCATGCGGGAAAAAATTGACGTGGACGTCTTTTGCATGGGCGCACCTAGGCAGGAAGATGACGTCTATGTTTTTGGCCCCGACCCTGAGCTAGATAACGCCAACGGCGCACTCCAGACCCTATCCACCGGACTGCGCATGGCGCACGGCGCAACGGGCCTGGACGTGGCGCACTCCCACACCTGGTACACCGGCCTGGCCGGCCACCTCAATGCCCAGCTCAACGGCATTCCCCACGTGGTTACCGCCCACTCCTTAGAGCCGCACCGCCCCTGGAAGCGCGAGCAGCTGGCCGGAGGCTATGACGTTTCCTCGTGGTCGGAGCGCAACGCTTTCGAATACGCTGACGCAGTCATTGCGGTCTCCGCAGGGATGAAAAGTGCCATCCTCGAGGCCTACCCCAATGTGGACCAAGACAAGGTTCACGTGGTCCTCAACGGCATTGACACTGAGTTGTGGACCCCCGGTACTTCCGACGTCCTAGATGAAATTGGCGTTGACCGCACTAAGCCCGTTGCCTCCTTCGTGGGCCGAATCACGCGCCAGAAGGGCGTCAAGCACTTACTCAAGGCCGCCCGGGACTTTGATACTGACGTCCAGCTGGTGCTGTGCGCAGGGGCCCCGGATACCCCCGAAATTGCCGCCGAAACCCAGGAGCTGGTTGACACGCTCCGCGCCGAGCGCGAGGGAGTGTTCTGGGTTGAGGAGATGCTTTCCCGCGAAAAGATCCAACAGGTCTACGCCGGATCAGATCTCTTTGTCTGCCCGTCCATCTATGAGCCCCTGGGCATTGTCAACCTTGAGGCCATGGCCTGCCAGACTGCGGTTGTTGCTTCCGATGTTGGAGGTATTCCCGAGGTGGTCGTGGACGGCCACACCGGCACTCTGGTCCATTACGACCCAAACGATGAGGAAACCTTTGAAAAGGAACTTGCCGCTGCGGTCAATGAACTCATCGCGGACAAAGCAAAGCTCGCTGCCTTTTCAGCGGCCGGACGTAAACGCACGGTGGAGAAATTTAGCTGGGCAGCCATCGCAGACCAGACAATCGATATTTACCGGAGCCTGATTTAGATGACCTTGCGCCCTGAACTGCACTTGCTGCCCGAGTCAGGAATTCTCCAAGCCCCCGCAGGCGTGCTCTTCGAAGAAGACGTATGGCACGTGTTCTATCAATACAAACCGGACGCCAACCAACCCGCCCGCTGGGGGCACTCGTATTCCGAGGAAGATCCTTTTTACTGGCTGGAGTGTGATGACGTCCTAGCACCTGTGGGAGGAGAGGTTGAGCTCCGCGCAGGCGCTGTAGCTCATGGCAGTGACGGAACAAACCTATACTTCACGTCTGTCACCAACTCTGATTCGGCCATCGCACTGGCAAAATTGGAAAATACCGACACCTGCGAGGTTTCCGATGATCCGGGGGCCTTGGACCCTTCCGTGGTGCGCGTCGACCGCGTGATCAAGCAAACCCAAGACCACCAGCGTTTCCGCTCGCCTTGTGTGGTTCCTGACTGGGCAGACGGGAACAGGGAAGAAGATCACGAGGGCTGGTTGATGTTGGCCCTAAGCGGCACTAGTGATCACCCCACGCCGGTTATCTTCCGCAGCCTTGACGGCGAAGACTGGCAATTCCACGGAGACTTGACGTTCAAGGGGGAAACGGGTCTGGGAGAGGATCTTCCGCGCCTGGTGGCTCCCCGTATCCTGCGTCTTTGTGACAACGTTAGTAAGGAAATTTTTGACATCCTTTGCGTGACCATCGAGGGCGAGCACGGTGAGTACGCTGGGTACTTTGTGGGCCAACTGCACGGGACAGAGTTTGAGATCTGCAAAAGTTTCCGCCGCCTAGATTTTGGCCATGATTTCACCCGACCGCGGGGTACCACTGTTACCCACACGGGAAAATGGTCACCGGAGCACTACCGCAAGGCCAGCCTCATCAGCTTGCTCAACGGCAGGGGCCGCACCGACAACCCGCTGCTACACCACACGTGGACCGAAGAGGGGTGGGCCAATGTGCTATCTCTTCCCCGGGAAATCACTTTGCACGACGGAGTGTTGTACCAAACCCCGCCCAAGCACCTACCAAGAGCTGTTGAGGACTCCCAGCACGCACGCATGTGGACGGGCCTTATCAATGTCTCCGAAGGGGCCTCTTTGACCGTGTCCCTCTTAGACGGCAACGGGGACGTGGCGGCAACCGTTACACACTCCGGCAACAAGTTGGAGTTCGACCGCAGTCCTACCAAAGCTTTCTCTAACACCTACGCGAGTGAAAAGCCCGCAGTGGCCGACATCGCGGAAGGGGAGGAAAATTCCCTGACCATCATCGTGGATGGTTCTACCGTTGAGATCTTCGCGGATTCCGGCTTGGTAGCCATGGCTTCCCGGATGTATTTCACCAACCGTTGCTCCGGCTTCCAGGTGGAAACCTGCGACGGCGCGGAAGTCATCCAATCATTTGAATGCTCAGGAGCCCAAGCAAGCTAAACCCAGGCGAGCTTAACCAGCTAGCCCGGGGTTAGGGGTTTGTTTAGAGCTGCGTGCGGGAGCTAAAGCTGCGTGCAGGACTATTTGCTCACCGCACGAAAGCGGTCAAGCCTTGCCCGTGCGGTCACCCGCATGGTCTCTGGCAGCTCCGCCATCCGCCTGGCTAATTCTTCCTGGCTGATGTGGCGGGCAGACGGGCTCATGCCCACCTGTGCGGCGATGGAGGCTCGGTCTAGCTCCATGGGGAATGATAACTCCACCGGCGCGGCGCTTTGCTCCAGGAAGCCGGCAGCTTGCTCGTACATGCGCTCGACTTTGCCGGTTTCTACCCCCACAATTCCCAAAGGCTCACGGAGCTCATCCAAGTGACCAGCCTGCGGCGTAAGAACCACAACTTGGCCTTTCGGTGCGAGCACCCGTTGAAACTCAGCCGGGTTGCGCGGAGCGAACACCACCGAGATGGCGTCAATGCTCCCGCTGCGCACAGGCAACCGGTCCCACACATCCGCCACAACGGCACCTGCCCGGCTATGGCATTTAGCCAGGTGCTTGGCGGCGTGGACGGAAATGTCCAGGCCAATACCGCGGGAGTTATCAATCGAATCTAGCGTGTGCGCCAGGTAAAAGCCGGTGCCGGCCCCCACCTCAAGCAACGCTGGTTGGGCAGCGTCAGAAAGATCAGCCTCATCAACAATTTCGATCATGGAATTGGTGACGGCCTCCACGAAAGGAGCGAAGTGCCCGAGCGACAAGTACGTCTCACGCGCCTGAACCATCTCCAAAGAGTCACCGTTGTGCTTGAGGCCGGCACCGCCAGCCAAGGTCACGTACCCCTGACGGGCAACATCGAAAGAATGCCCCGATTCTGACACGAGGCGTGAAAAATCATCCTTACCGGCTAGCGCGGTCCCGTCATTGGGATCAGCTAGCAGGTCTATTACATCCTTGAGCACTTAAGCAGAAGCCTCCAAGAGCAGGGTCCCCAGCTCGTGAGCCTCTTCCTTGTTGAGCTCAACGACAATCCGGCCGCCGCCGTCTGATGGGATTCGCATCACGATTTTTCGTGATTCTTTGACGGCCTCCATTGGCCCACCGGTGGTACGCGGTTTCATCGCTGCCATGCTGGTTACAGCTCCTTAATCTACTTCTACTAAGAGGATACTTCCTCCAGTTTACGCTAAAGACCGGCACAGTTGACCGGGTTGGGAGGTTTTTAACCCCTAAAGCCCTACTCCGCCAGGTGACGCGGAACGCAGACGCCCATCCGTAGAGGGAGTCTCGGTGGGGGCAACATCGTCCGGGGTATAAGAGCCTGCGGTTCCCGCAACCGGACTCCCGGTTGGTGAAACTGGCGCTTTTGCAGCCACGCGGGAGTTGGTTGACTGGTTCTCCTGCAGGGCTGCAATCAGGTCATCTACTTGGTCCTGGCGGTATCCGTGGGACACTACGTCGAAGGCCACGGCGTCAAGGTTTCCTTCCGCTGCCGCTGCGCGATTGGCCTGCATGCGTTCTTTGGTTCCGATCTTGGAGTCCGGGGCGGTCAACAACGAGCCGCGACCAAGGGTTTTAGCGCTCAAGGGCACAGCCACAATGACTATGCCCGCCAGCAAGACAATCAAAACAATCCACGAAAACATGTAAGTTATCCTACCCTGTCCAGTGGTTCACGGTGCGCACCCGGCTTAGTTCTCAGCACCCCGGCGCGCCACAAGATGGTGCGAGCCACGGTATGCGCCATGGGTGCCAATTGGTGCAAGGGGCGGTTGCGGTGCACGCGTGCGGGAAGACCTACTTGCGCCAGTGAGTCCACGCCAAAAGTTTCCGCGCAGTCTATAAGTAGTGCTATGTCCACCCCGTATCCGTCCACGAAGGGTAGCTGGCGGGCGGCACTGCGGCGCAGGGCGTACTCACCTCCCAAAGGCTGGTCAATGAACATCAGGTGAGGGAAGAACTCCCGGATTAAGGGCTTAGCGCTAAGTTCCGTCACCCGGCCTCCGCCGGTAGGTTTTCCGGACAGAGTACGCGGATAGGTAGCTTTGACCAGCTGCACGCGTGGCTCCGCAAACGGGGCACTCAGCGCGTTGACCATGCCCGGGGTAGCCGAGGTGAGGTCTGCGTCGATAAAACAAACCACGTCACCTCGTGCGGCTGCCACCCCGCGCCACAGCGACTCCCCCTTGCCCGGGCGCGGTGTGACGCCGGGCATAACCTCCCGCCAATTGACCACCCGTGCTCCAGCTTCCCGGGCGCGGATGGCAGTAGCGTCCGTAGAATCAGCGTCTATCACCAAGACTTCCACGGGATTATCCGCCAAGCACGCGCGGACCACTGTGGCCACGGTTTGCTCCTCGTTGAGGGCCGGGATAATGACAGAAACGTTCACGCCAGCCCCCGCGTGGTAGCAAGCGGCCTAACATAACCGGATATAGCCGCCGTCATCCGGATAATATCTACTGTCTCTTTAACCTCGTGCGCGCGGAACGCCGCCACTCCCCTGGCTGCGGCCCACGCGGTGGCGGCCAGCGTCCCTGCCACGCGCTGGTCCACCGGGCGGTCAAGCGTCTCACCCACGAAGTCCTTGTTAGACAGCGCCATGAGCACCGGCCAGCCGGTGGCCACTAGCTCATCGACGCGCCGGAGCAATTCCAGGCCATGAAAAGTATTCTTACCAAAGTCGTGGGTCGGATCAAGGTAAATGAGCTCCTGCGCGCAGCCGGCAGCGGCGGCACGTTCGGCCAAGGCAGTTGTCTCAGCAATGACGCTAGCCACCACGTCGTCGTAGTGCACGCGGTGGGGCCGGGTGCGCGGCGTGGCCCCGCCGGTATGGGAACATACGTAGCCCGCGCCGTAATGCCCGGCCACTGCGATGAGCTCCGGCTCATAACCGGCCCAGGTGTCATTGATGAGGCCGGCTCCGGCCGCCAAGGCGGCGTCAGCAACTTCTGCGCGCCAGGTATCTACGGAGATGAGGACCCCCGGATGCTTGTCGTGTACCGCCGCGATAGTGGGCACCACGCGAGCTATTTCTTCCCCGGCGCTCACATCATCACCGGGGCCGGCCTTCACCCCGCCAATATCGACTATCTCCGCTCCTTGCGCAATCGCCTCATCCGCCTGCGCCAAGGCCAGCTCGGTAGACAAATCTTCCGACCACGTTTTGCCTTGGTCATAAAAAGAGTCCGGAGTGCGGTTGATGATGGCCATGACCTGGGCCAGCGGTTTAGCGCTCAAGGTCTTGGGGGGACCTATCCTGTGCGGTGGTGTTAGTGCCCGAAATCCGGCCGTCAGTCATAACCTCATGACGGCGAACGATGTGCGCCACCGCTTCTTCGACATCATCAGTAATCAGGAAGAGCTCCGTGTCCTCAGCGTTGATAAAGCCACCGGCCGCCAGAGTGTTGTTAATCCAATCCACTAAGCCACCCCAGTACTCAGAGCCCATGAGCACGATGGGATAGTTGGTCACCTTCCCGGTCTGTACCATGCACAAGACCTCAAAGAACTCATCCATCGTGCCGTAGCCGCCGGGCAGACACACGAAAGCCTGGGAGTACTTGAGGAACATGGTCTTGCGCGCAAAGAAATAGCGGAAGTTCAAGCCAAGGTCAACGTAGTCATTGAGGCCTTGCTCAAAAGGCAGTTCGATGCCCAGACCAACAGACAGCCCGTTGGCCTCACTAGCGCCCCGGTTGCCGGCTTCCATGGTGCCCGGACCGCCACCGGTGATAACGGCATAATTTGCTTCCGTGAGCTTGCGGCCTAAGTCCACCGCCAGCTGGTAGTACGGATCATCTTCCTTGGTGCGGGCAGAACCAAAGACGGTGACGGCCTTGGGCAGCTTGGACAGCGCGTCAAAGCCAGCCACAAACTCCCCCTGGATGCGCAGCACACGCCACGGATCCGCGTGCATCCAGTCATGATCCCACCCGGATTCCAACAAGCGCTGGTCAAAGGTGGATTCCTGCTGCCCGTCGGTACGCAAAAGCAGCGGGCCGCGAAGGGTGCGTTTTTCAGAATTAGACATAATTTTTCTCCTAAGTGGTGAGGTAAGCAATCAGGGCTTTGGATACCTGAGTTATCTGCTCTAGTGGTACTTGTTCATCTTTTTTGTGTGCGTAACCGGGGTCCCCGGGGCCAAAATTCACCGCAGGAGTTCCCATCTCCGAAAAGCGCGCTACGTCCGTCCACCCAAACTTGGGGCGAACCTGCCCGCCCACGGCCTGGATGAGGGCAGCAGCGCCCGGCTGAGAAAGCCCAGGCTTTGCGGCAGAACAGGCGTCGTCTACTTCAATGTCTACGCCGTGGTGCTGGCCCACCACCTCCCGGACATGTGCCATGGCATCTTCAAGGCTACGGTCAGGGGCGAACCGGAAATTAACAAACAACCACGCCTCATCGGGAATGGTGTTGGTGGCCACGCCGGATTCCAAGTGGACAATGTTTAGTCCCTCCCGGTAGCTAAGGCCGTCAATATCCACGGCGTCCCTGGGGCGATAGTTGGCAATGTTGGAAATAACCGGTGCGAGCCTGTGCGCGGCATTATCACCCAGCCAGGCCCGGCCCGAGTGGGCGCGCGTGCCGCGTGCGGTCACCCGTAGGCGGATGGTCCCCTGGCAACCCGCTTCGATGATGGCTCCGGAAGGCTCTCCTAATAGCGCGAGGTCGCCGCGCAGCCACTCCGGGTGATCTTGCTGCAAATGCCGCAGCCCGTTGTACTCGTCCGCTACTTCCTCCGCCTCATAAGCGATGACCGTTAAGTCATGTTTAATATCTTCCCGCCCGGCTAGTTGCGCGAAGGCGTGTAAGTAAACCGCCAAGCCCGATTTCATGTCCACGGTGCCGCACCCGTGCATGACGCCGTCTAACGTGCGGGAGGGCACGTTATCAGCAAGAGGAACGGTATCTAAGTGCCCGGCCAAGATTATCCGGGATTTGCGGCCGAAGTTGGTCCGCGCACACACGGTGTTGCCGTAGCGAAATACCTCAACTGGCAAAGCCGCCAGGGCAGCTTCTACCGCGTCCGCGATTTCTTCTTCATGGTGGGACGGGCTGGGGATATCCACCAACGCCCGGGTCAATTCAATAGGGTCTGAGCATAGATCTAGAGTCACAATTGGCAATGCTACCTTTCGAACGGTCTATATGCCCGGGGGTGCTACGCTTTGGAGGTTATTTTCTACTTCTGCGATGAAGGTTTGTCCTCTCTATGACTTCTACAAGTTCTAATTCCAACCAAAAGTTAAAAACCCGGCACCTGACCATGATGGGTCTGGGCTCCGCCGTGGGCGCGGGCCTATTCCTGGGTGTAGGCGTGGGTATCCAAGCCTCCGGTACCTCCGTGCTGCTGTCCTACATCGTGGCCGGCATTGTGGTTGCTGCAGTGATGGCCATGCTCGGAGAAATGGCCGCCGCCCGGCCCTCATTAGGTTCCTTTGCCACCTATGCCGGCCAAGCCTTTGGCAACGAGGCCCGGTTTGGCCTGGGCTGGTTGTACTGGTTCATGCTGGTCATGGTGATGGGTTCGGAAATCACCGGCGCTTCTGCCATCATCAGCGCCTGGTTTGACATCGCGCCATGGATCCCGGCATTTATCGCTGTGACCTTCTTTGCGGTGGTTAACTTCGCTGCAGTACGCGGCTTCGGTGAATTTGAGTTCTGGTTTGCCATCATCAAGGTCGCGGTTATTTTGGCGTTTATTGTCTTAGGCATGCTCATCGTCGTGGGGCTATGGCCTACCGACATCCCGGTGCGGCTGGGCAATTTCTCTGAGAACTTCCTTCCTCATGGAGCCCCCGGGTTTGCCGCCGGCTTGTTGGCAGTGGCCTTCGCCTTCGGCGGTATCGAGCTGGTGACCATCGCCGCAGCGGAGTCCGAAGACCCCGCCCGCAACGTGGCCACCGCCGTGCGCGCCGTCATCTTCCGCATTCTGGTCTTCTACGTTGGCGCAGTAGCCATCATCTCTTTGCTGCTGCCCTTCGCCCAGATCCAGGGCGCGGACGTAGCCGCGCAGTCCCCTTTCACCTTGCTGCTTGAATCAGCCGGCATCCCGGGTGCCGCAGGCTTTATGGAAATTGTCATTGTTATTGCCCTGCTGTCTTCTTTCAACGCCCAGATCTACGGCACCTCGCGGCTGGTGTACAACATGGCCAAGGAAGGCAACGCGCACCGCGCCTTCCTTAAGATTGGCTCCACCGGCTCCCCCATCAATGCGGTTATCCTGTCCGTGATTTTCGCCTTCGGCTCCGTAATCCTGCAGTGGTGGAACCCACCAGGGTTGCTGGCGTTCCTGTTTAACGCTGTGGGCGGTTGCCTGCTGGTTATCTGGATGATGATTACGTTGTCCTACTTGAAGCTGCACCCAGAGCTAGAACGGGGTGGGGAAACCACCGCGCTGAAACTTCCGGGTTACCCCTACATCCCGTGGTTGGTTGTGGCGGCCATGATTTCGCTCATCATCCTGATGGTCTTTGACCCGGGCGCACGCGGCCAGGTTGTCTCCGTGTTGGTACTCTGCGGTGCTTTGGTTATATTGGCAAAGGTGCTACCTCTCAAGCGAGCAGAGAAAAACCGGTAAGCGTGAAATCGCTTACACCTGCCGGTGAATTACCTGCGCGGGTTGGAGGCACCCCAGTGGGAAAGCCGGGCTTTCCTGAAAATTACTTAAATTTTAGTATAGAGTAACGTATGTTCACACGTACCCACCAACGAAGGCGACACCTGTTATGACAACTGCTTCCGCGCGCGGACTAGCCACCATCACCCACGACGGCACCATCCTTGACGCTTGGTACCCCGCCGTTCACCTGGACAAGGCCGCTGGCCCAGCGGGCACCACCCGCTTGGAAGAAACCCCCCAACAATTTGCCAACCTGGTGGGCCCAGATGAAGAACGCGGCGTAGCCCGCGTGGCCGTGGAAACGGTAATTGCGGACCTAGACGCCGCCCCCGTGGACGCCTACGACGCCTACCTGCGCCTGCACCTGCTGTCCCACCGCGCGGTCAAACCCCACGGTCTCAACATGGACGGAATCTTTGGCCTACTAGCCAACGTCGTGTGGACCAACTACGGCCCCTGCGCGGTAGCCGATTTCCAGATGACCCGCGGACGCCTGGCCTCCCGCGGCCCGGTAGTGGTCTACTCCGTAGACAAGTTCCCCCGCATGGTTGACTATGTGGTCCCCACCGGCGTGCGCATCGGTGACGCAGACCGCGTCCGCCTAGGTGCCCACCTGGCTGAAGGCACCACCGTCATGCACGAAGGCTTCGTCAATTTCAACGCCGGCACACTGGGCGCCTCCATGGTTGAAGGACGTATCTCCGCAGGAGTCGTGGTGGGAGACGGCTCCGACATTGGCGGCGGCGCCTCCATCATGGGCACCCTATCCGGCGGCGGCAAAGAAACCATCTCCATTGGCCAGCGCTGCCTGCTAGGCGCCAACTCCGGCGTGGGCATCTCCTTGGGCAACGATTGCGTAGTCGAGGCCGGCCTGTACGTCACCGCCGGCACCAAAATTGTTTGCCACGGCTCCGTGGCCGCAGCCGCCGGTGTGGAAAGTGGCACCCCCGTCAAGGCCTCCGCCATCTCCGGCGCGTCCGGGGTGCTACTGCGCCGCAACTCCGTCACCGGGGCTGTCGAGGCCGTTGAGTGGGACTCCGCAGCCGTGTGCCTTAACGAACACCTGCACAAAAACTAGACCCCACCGGCCAATGGCCGGGGTGCGGAAACTATTGTTAAAGAGGTGAAACCACAAACCTCTCCCGCCGCGCTTGGCAGCGGCCTTAAAGTCAGACACCTCACTATGATGGGCCTGGGCTCCACCATCGGAGCCGGGCTCTTCCTCGGTACCGGCGTGGGCATTTCTGCCGCAGGCCCCGCCGTACTGCTCGCCTACCTCATCGCCGGCGGCCTAGCCATCCTGGTCATGCAGATGCTGGGCGAAATGGGCACGGTCATCCCCGCGTCCGGATCCTTCTCCGAATACGCCGAGCACGGCATAGGCCGCTGGGCGGGATTTACCCAAGGCTGGATTTACTGGCTAGCCACCGTGGCGGTTCTGGGTGCCGAAATCACCGGTGCGGCCAGCTTCATTGGCGCCTGGTTTGGCGTGGCCCCCTGGATACCGGCGGCCATATGCGTGGCCTTCTTCGGGGTGGTCAACCTCCTCCACGTCCGGATCTTCGGCGAATTCGAATACTGGTTTGCCGCCATCAAAGTCCTGGTCCTCATCGGATTCCTCATCATCGGAGCCCTGCTAGTCTTCGGATTGTTGCCGGGACACCCCTTTGTGGGGGCCTCGGTATTTCTCGAAGATGGATTCATGCCCAATGGGATAGGCGGAGTAGCGGCCGGCCTGCTGGCCGTGGCCTTCGCCTTTGGCGGTATCGAGGTCGTGGCCATTGCCGCCGCAGAATCCGACGACCCGGAAAAATCCCTGGTCAACGCCGTTCGCTCCACCATTACCCGTATCTCCATCTTTTATCTGGGCTCCGTCCTGGTCATCACCTTCCTGCTGCCCTACTCATCCGTGGGCGGCGCGTCCTCCGCAGCCGAATCCCCCTTCACCATGGTCCTAGAGCGCGCCGGTATTCCGGGGGCGGCGGTCTTTATGGAGGTCATCATCGTACTCGCGCTGTTGTCGGCATTTAACGCACAGATTTACGCCTCTTCGCGCATGATGCACTCCCTGGCCACCCGCAAGGAGGCACCAAAGCTTTTTGCCCGCACCAATGACGCCGGGGTGCCAACCACCGCCATCGCTCTATCCGTGGGGCTTTCCACCCTCATGGTGGTGCTCAACTACCTCAACACGGGCTGGTTGCTGGGCTTTATGCTCAACGCCGCCGGCGGCTCCCTGCTCATTGTTTGGGTGTTCATCGCGGTATCCCAGCTGCGGCTGCGCCCAGAGCTTGAAAAGACTCACCAACTACCGGTGCGAATGTGGGCTTTTCCCTACCTCACCTGGTTTGCGCTGGCCATCTTCGCGGGAATTGCCATACTGATGCTTACCGACGCCTCCGCCCGCGTCCAGCTATTTTCCGCAGCCATGATCTTTGCTGTTTTGGTTGTGGCCGGAACCATCAACGCCCGGATGCGCGGGATTTCCCCTACCTCACGCCTGCCGCTGCCGCGCCGTGAGGCCCCACCTGCAGCCTAGCTGCCAGCCGTATTACGGTGATTCACTGACTCCGGGTGCCCCGCCGTATGGGGTGCCCGGAGTTGCCGGTTTTTGCGCTTAGCGGGCCAGTCCGCGCTTGCTGTGGCGTGAGTTGAGCAACCGGAGACTGCGCCGCCTAATCCAGCGTCTACTCCGGTACCCCAGGCTGGGTGTCCGGGGTGGCCGGTGAGGTCGGGGAGGCTGGAGTGGCCGGGGAGGTGCGAAACGCCCACAGTTTGTTGATAACAAAGTTCAGCGGCATGGCAACCACAATGGAGACAGCGTTGGCCCAGTAGAACTTGGTGCGTAGCCCAGTGCTGTTGTCAAAAATATCGCTGGGAAGGCCCACGGGGGACTCGGGGTTCATCAGCAACGTCATGGTAATTAGGCTGACCATCAACGCGCCGATACCAGTGAGCAGGAACGGTAAGAAACCCCGCAGCCAGGAAACTTTATTCACAGACCTGAAAGTCCACATGCGATTGAGCTGGTAGTTCCAGATGTTGGCCACTACGAAAGCGATGGTAACAAAAACGTGGTACCACCGAATGTGGAAGGCAGTGCCAAAGAGGTTCAACACGGGATCTTGTTCCGAAATCTGCGCGGTCCACCAGGCTAGCTTCTTGCACAAGACTGCAACCGCCAGGTTTACCAGAGTGCCGGAACCGCCCACCAGTCCGAATTTCACGAACTGGCCCATATTGGTACTCAAACGGCTCATGTGATCTCCATATGCGGGTAACGGTTAACTGTTATAGCTTAGTCCCCAAAGTGCTCAGGGAGGAAAATTGCCGGAGTTTCCCGGACAGCGGATCCACAAACTCCACGCGGCTGGCCAGCAGCTGTAGGGGTGCGGAGAAGTCGTAAAGGTCTAGTCCCTTGTCCACCGGGTAGGTATCATCTCCCACTATCGGCGCTCCCAGATAGTTAGCAAGCACGCGCAGTTGATGGGTGTGCCCGGTCACGGGGCGGAAGGTGGCCGCCACGCCGCGGGCATGGACGTGGGTTTCGGTGAGCGTGCCGTTGGGGTCAACGCTGACCTGCCGGGTGCCCTTGGCCTTTCGCATCCCCAGCCGTACGGTATCTGTGATTTCCAGTGGCGCGGTGAGCGTGGCCTGGTAAGTCTTTTCCACGGCGCGGGCGGCAAAGAGCTGTTGGTAGGCCGCGCGGGTATCCGGGTTAACTGAACACACCACCACCCCGGCGGTCAGCCGGTCCAGGCGGTGCAAAGGCACAGCGCCTTGACTGGCCACCCGGGTCTGCAGGGTCTCGCGCACCAGCCGGCCGTTGGACGTAGTGGGCAAGAAATGAGGCTTGTCCACCACCAGTAGGTGGTGGTCCGCAAAAATTACCCGGTGAGTGAAGGGGATGGGTTTTTCCGGTGGGACCTCCGGGTGAAACCACGCCAGTACCGGCTTGGCCAAGAACATACCGGCGGGAATCCGCGCGCCGAAGGAAAACGGGGAGTCCCCCGCCCGTCCGGCGAAGTACTCCGGTGAGTCGGGTACCAGCCCGCTAAGCATGATTTTGCGGGGCGGTATGCCTTCCCGCGCAGGGAGGGGGGAACGCTTAGGAGGCAAGGCGGGCTACAGCGGCGTCCACGCGTTCGTCAGAGCCGTTAAGACCCATCCGGATATACTTTAGCCCGGCCGGGCCGTAGAAGTCCCCTGGCGCCACCAAGATACCGCGCTGGGCCAGCCAGTCAACGGTGGCACGGCAGTCTTCGCCCCGGGTGGCCCACAGGTAAAGCCCGGCCTCGGAGTGCTCTATCTGAAAGCCGGCGTGGTTAAGCGCGCGGATGAGCTTGGCGCGGCGCACGGCGTAGCGTTGGCGCTGCAGCAACTCAGAGTCATCATCTTCCAAGGCCGCCACCATGGCCGCCTGCACCGGACCGGGAACCATGAGCCCCGCGTGCTTGCGGATTTCCAACAACTCCCCAATCAGTTCCGGGTCACCGGCAAAGAAACCAGCCCGGTACGAGGCCATGTTGGCGGACTTGGATAGCGAGTGCATGGCAATAAGCCCGGTGTTATCACCGTCAGAGACGCGGGGGTCCAAGATGGATACCGGCGGGTTGTCATCATCCCAGCCCAGCCCTAGGTAGCATTCGTCCGATGCAACGATGGCGTTGTTGGCGCGTGCCCACGCGACCACCTTGCGCAGGTGCTCCACTCCCCACACCCGACCAGTGGGGTTGGACGGGGAATTGATAAAGGCCAAGGAGGCGTTGCCAAAATCTGCGGGGTCATCGTGGCGCACCGGGGTGGCCCCGGCGATGAGCGCGCCGACCTCATAAGTAGGATAGGCGACCTCCGGAATGACAATCTTTCGCCCGCGCAACCCCAGGAGGGTGGGCAGCCAGGCGATGGCCTCCTTGGTGCCTACCACGGGGAGGACGGCTCCCGGTTCCATGCCATAGCGCCGGCGCAGCGAAGCGGCAATCGCCTCCTGCAGCGCGGGCGTGCCGGCGGTGGTGGGATAGCCCGGCGCGGAGGCGGCCTCAGCTAGGGCTAGCTGCACGCCGGGGGCCACCAAATCCACCGGGTTTCCCACAGAAAGATCCACTATGCCACCGGGATGAGCGGCGGCTTTTTCCTTAGCGGCGGCCAAGGAGTTCCAAGGAAAATCCGGCAAGGTGTTGCCAAGCGGCGTGCGGGTCATAATGTTTTACTACTCCTGGTTTTGTGGGGGCAGGGCGGCAATCATCGGGTGGTCAAAATCCTGCGGTCCGACTGCCGCGGCACCGCCGGGCGAGCCAAGATCGTCAAAGAAAGCCGCGTTGGCGTCGTTGTAATCTATCCACTCATCGGGCACGTCATCCTCGTAGAAGATGGCCTCTACCGGACAGGCGGGCTCGCAGGCTCCGCAGTCCACGCACTCGTCCGGGTGAATGTACAAAGAACGCTTGCCCTCGTAGATGCAATCCACGGGGCATTCTTCAACGCAGGCGCGGTCCATTACGTCAACACAAGGCTGCGCAATCGTATAAGTCATGGGGTAAATGCCTCTTCCGTCTTTACTACCTGTTGAACTGGTCTAGTATGTCACTTCTCACTAAAAAATGGCCACACGCCCCCCAAGATCCCGGCCATGAATAAACCGGCCGCCCACGCGCTTGCTCCTAGCGCTTGGACTGACCCCAGGTCACCGGCGAGGAAGAATCCGCAGAAGCCAACTGTCCACACCGAAAGCGGGACCGCACCAATCGCCGGGTGCGAAGACCACAAGCGCGCAGTTTTAGTCAAAACCATATTAAATGCAAAAGCCACCGCAATGGTAATGGGAAAGGCCACCGTATGTCCACCGCCAAGAGGCAGGCGCGCGCGCAGATAAATTACTTCCAGCAACAAAGACATCACCGCGCCCAGGCTAAGCCACACCAGCGCCGTTATCTTCTCCCCTGTCACGGACGCAGACCGTCTAAAAGACCGGTTGCCTGCGGCGGGCAGTTCGCGCCCGCCTGGTAGTGCTCCGCACGCAGCAAAGGCATGACCAAGAGATTGGACAAGGCGTAAGCGCCCGCCACCACGCCCGGGTCGGTCACGCCTGCTACGGCGGCGCGGGGGTTGGTGACAGACACGGTGGCATCGGCAAGCCAAATTTGCGTGGGGTGCGCGGCCATGGCGGCCTTCTTTGCAGCCAGGCTGGCGTCATCTAGCGGATAAGTAACCGCCGCGCCGGCGGTAGTGAAGTTGGCAAAATAGGCTTCGTCCGGCTTCTGCCAGCCCCGGGGAGCCATCACTGCCTCCAGGCCAGCGCGGTGGGACTCGCGGTCGAAAATGGCCCACCACACGCGTTGTTCGGGCGCTGCCGCCGCGTGGGTGATGCGGTGCGCAGCCACGTGGTCCGGGTGGCCGTAGCCGCCGTCCGGGCCGTAAGTCAGCACGATGTGCGGGCGGAGGCACGCAAGGCGGGTGCGCAGCAAACGCGCGGCCTCATCTTGCCGGTTGACCAGCGCGCGGGGGTCATCGTGCGCCGGGGAGCCCACCATGCCGGAGTCGCGGAAGAAACCCGCTCCCCCCAGCATCTCCACGGCCACGCCCAGTGCGCGGGCGGAGTCTTCCAACTCCCGCGCCCGCAAGCCCCCCAACAGCCCTGCAGGCACCAAGTTGCCGTAGGTGCCGCCTATGACTTCCCCCTCATCGCCCAAGGTGAGGGTGATAACGGTGACCTCCGCGCCGCGGCGCGCCATATCCGCCAAAGTTCCGCCGGTAAAAAGTGCTTCATCGTCTGGGTGCGCGTGTACCGCCACCACCCGGTAACCGTTCAAATCCGGCATATTATTTCTCAACTTTCGCTTGCTTATCTGGCTCCCACGAGGCGGCTGCCCCCAGACCTTTACCCCAATCTACAACGCTATCGCTAGCGCCCAAGATCCCGCGACCTAGGACGTGTACGCGGGTTTCGTCCAGCAAAGGCACGTACAGCGCTTCCTCGCGGTTAAAGCCCCGGATTATATCGAGCGCCTCCTCGGGTGAAATCCGACCGGAGAGGATGTCCGCCATAATGTCCTGAGCGTTGTCCGGGCACCACCTGCGGTTGAATTTCTCCTCGCACAGGAAAAGATCTGCCACGGCAAACGGGGTTACCTCAGTGCTCTCCCACGTGACCACGGCGTCTACCCTGCGGGCCGGGATGAGCTCAGTCTCAATAGTTTCTAGGCGTTGGCGTTCCACGACCGCTTCAATACCCTGTACCCTCAACTGATCCGCGATGACGTCTGCGGCCATAGCAGCGGTCTCATCCACCGGATCCACCCCAATGACCAGGGGCCGGCCTTGAAGGCTAAGCAGCCCGGTGCCCTGCGGAGCGAAGAGCTGCCCGCCGTAGGGCACGGCCAGTGCGCTAGCGCGCCCGGTGGCTAGCCGGGCTACTTGGTCAACGTCTAACGCCCCTGCCATCTCAGCGCGCGCCTGGCGGTTGCTCAACAGCAGTTTAACCCGTAGCTGCCGGGGTTTGGAGACCATGTCCACCTGGGCCTCGGGAAGCAGCTCCAACGCCTCCTGGGTAGTCTGCTCCGGGACAATGTCCACGAACCCCACCTGCCCCGAGCGCAGCATTCCCATAGCCTGAGTGAGGTTTCCTACCTCCTGCAAGGTGACAATATCTACTTTTGCGGGGTCTTTGCCCCAGAATCTGTCGTTCCTGTTTAGCGTAATGACACCGCGGGCTCTGTCCACGTTGTTGAGCAGGAACCTTCCGCCGGAAGCGGGGATACCGTCCCTCAAGGCTGTACCAAAGTCCACCTCCCCCAATAAATGGGAGGGCAGAAGGTTCTGGAAGAGCAAATCCCACCGTTCCACGTGGGTATTGAAGTCAACTGTGACCACCTGCCCCCCGGCCGAGGTGTTGATGTCGTCGATGGCCAGGTATCCAGCCGGATCTTCTACGCCCGCGGTACTAGTCATCCCCCGCCAGAGGTAGGCAAAGTCCGCACCGGTAATCGGTGTGCCGTCCGACCATTGCGCCGCCCGCGCGATGGTGTAGCGAATACGCAAGGCTACGCCCTCGGGAGCTTCTACCACGCGGGCGTCTTCGAGGACGTTCGTATCAATCGAATTCCCCCTAAAAGCCGAGGGCAGCACCAACCCCGCGATATCGTGCACAATCTGGGTGTTATTCGCCTCTAGATGCGGATTGAACCCGGTTTCCATGTGGTCAACGCCCACGCTGACTTCCAATCGCTGCGGACGCGTGAGGGGCCTGACATCGTCAGCGACCGGCGTCGGCGTGGTTGCGGTGGGCGCTGACGTGGGGGCAGAAGACCCCATAGCTGTGGTGGGGCCTTTGTCTTCGACCACCGGCGGGGGGCCGGGTTGGGCCACACAGGAACTTAAGGTGAATGTAGCCAACCAGGCGGCACAAACTTTTTTCACAGCGGGCACGACAAGGCTCCTTGTGGATACGTGGCTTTTTATGATCCAAAAGCTTAGCAATCGGGCGCGGAAAGTGTGAAGGTCCGTTAATTTCTGCAAGAAATCAACGGACCCAATCACGCCACCGGTAAAACCCCACCGGCGGGTGCGAACTTATTTGTGTAGCTGCTTGGCGCGGGAGGCCGCACGCTTGCGGTCGTTGGCGGACAATGCCACCTTGCGCACGCGCAGCGCGTTGGGAGCAACCTCAACGCACTCGTCGTTACCACAGAATTCCAGCGCCTCTTCCAAGGACAGCTTGCGGGCCTTGGACAAAGTCACGGTAGCGTCAGCGTTAGCCGAGCGCATGTTGGTCAGCTTCTTCTCACGAGTGATGTTGATATCCATGTCCTCGTCGCGGTTGTTAGCACCTACGACCATGCCCTCATAGGCCTCGTCGCCTGGCTCCACGAAGAAGTCACCGCGGTCGGATAGCTGCTGCAAAGCGTAGGCGGTAATCTGTCCGGTACGGTCGGCAACTAGGGAGCCGGTGGCGCGGGACTTGATGTCGCCTGCCCACACGTCCAAGCCGTCCCCGATGGAGTTGGCAATACCGGCACCACGGGTTTCGGTCATAAACTGTGTGCGGAAACCAATCAGGCCACGGGCAGGAACACGGAAAATCATGCGTACCCAGTTGCTTTCACGCACGTCCATGGACTGCATCTGACCCTTGCGGGCAGCCAATAGCTGGGTAATAGCGCCCTGGTATTCCGAGGGGGTGTCAATGGTCAAAAGCTCGTATGGCTCGTGGACCTTGCCGTCAATAACCTGGGTAACAACCTGTGGCTTGCCAACCGTAAGCTCGAAGCCTTCACGGCGCATGTTCTCAATGAGCACGGAAAGCGCCATCTCACCACGGCCCTGTACTTCCCAGGCGTCGGGACGCTCGGTAGGCAGGATGCGGATGGAAACGTTACCAATGAGCTCCTGATCCAGACGGGATTTAACCACGCGAGCGGTGAGTTTATCGCCACCGCCCTGGCCGGCCATGGGCGAGGTATTCACGCCGATAGTCATGGAGATAGCCGGCTCATCGACGTGGATCTGCGGCAGCGCTACGGGGTGCTCTACGTCCGCGATGGTGTCGCCAATCATAATCTGAGGGATACCGGAAATAGCGATGATGTCTCCGGCGATGGCCTCGGTGTCAGGTTGACGCTCAAAGCCAACGGTACGCAGCAGCTCGGCGACCTTGACGTTTTTGACAACCTCGTTGCCATCTTCGTCCCAGGAAATCCATGCGACCTGCTGGCCCTTTTTAATCTTGCCGGAGTAGATACGCAGCAACGCAATACGCCCCAGGAAGTCGGAGGAGTCAAGGTTGGCTACGTGTGCCTGGAGCGGGGCATCAATCTTTGCAGAGGGCTCAGGAAGCACGTCGTAGATAACGTCGAACAGTGCCTGTAGGTCCTCGGCGTCTGGCTCATTGGCGTCACCCGGGTTTTCCGTAGAGGCCTTGCCCGCGCGGCCGGAGGCATAGATCACTGGCAGGTCAAGCAAGGTTTCTGCTGCTTCCGATGCCTCTGGGTCCTCGAGCACGGAAGCGATTTCTAGCAGCAAGTCATGGGACTCGGAGACAACTTCTTCGATACGCGCGTCAGGGCGGTCAGTTTTATTCACGCAGATGATAACGGGAAGCTTGGCCTCTAGCGCTTTGGTCAACACGAAGCGGGTCTGGGGCAGCGGGCCTTCCGAGGCATCTACTAGCAGCACCACTCCGTCAACCATGGAGATACCGCGCTCTACTTCACCGCCAAAGTCGGCGTGGCCAGGGGTGTCAATGACGTTGATGATCAAATCTCCGCCGTCTTTGCCCTTGCCCTTACGGATAACCGCGGTGTTTTTAGCAAGAATGGTAATTCCACGCTCGCGCTCCTGGTCGTTGGAGTCCATGACGCGGTCCGTGTGTTCGCCATGGTCACCGAATGCGCCAGACTGCTCCAGCATGCCGTTGACGAGGGTGGTTTTACCGTGGTCAACGTGGGCGACAATGGCAACGTTGCGGAACTCAGTAGTGGTCACGAAAGAAATACTCCTTGAAATTTAGGGTTCGCGCGGATCTAACCTTGGGCTCCGAAAGCCCACTAATTTTAGGCGCGATATTGAACGGTCTAATACAATACCCCCAACTTGGCTCGGGTGCAGCATTGGGCACTTTCGCAAGCCCCGGACCCCGGGGCTTGACTTAGCCCAAAATGTAACTAATGTTGCAGTAGTTATTAATGGTAGTATTGTGACAATAATTATCCCCGCCATTTCCGCCTCTCCTGTCATTTCTCAAAGGACGTCCGCTGTGAAAAACTCCCCCTCCCGCACCCACGCACGCCTAACGGCATCAGCCCTGGCTTGTGCATTGGGCATGGGTCTTATCCCTGGGCCCACTAGCGCTGTAGCTCAGGCTCCGGATTTCCTCAGCACCTTAAGCTCGCTCGGTGCCGGCGGCCCGGCCTCCCCGCTCGACGAATTTGGCCGGCCCACCCCGGCAACCCAGGAGCAAGTCCGCGCCTTCGCGCTTTCCCCGTGGATTCCCGAGGAGCTGCGCAACGCCATCCTCACGGCGCTGGAATTTACCGCCGGAACCGGTCAAGCCGGCGGGCCCCCGCTGATTGAGGGCGGCCCCATCATCAACCAGTTCGCTTGGCCAACCGTCTCCGCCAACTGTATTGGCGGCCAACTAGACTCCGTGGGCTCCGGAATCGCAGTGGCAGGGCCCACCGAAATCCCCGCGCCCGGAGCCGGCCCCGGCGAGGTAGCGTTCCTATTCACCGCCCTAGGCACTGCCGCCGCCGCACCACAGCAAGGCGAGATGAACGTCCAGTGGTTCAACATCTCCAACTTCACCAGCGGCACGACCCCGCTGTTTTACCACGGCATTAATCCAGACGGCCCCACCACCGTCTCCGGACGCGCAGCCACCGGCCCCGGCACCGTCGTGGCCATCTTAAGCGGTGCCGTCAACACGCAGGAGGCTCACTGCGCCTACGCGCCCACCGCGCTTATCATGGAGGTTCGTTAAGATGCACGCGCCCAAGGTGGAAACTTTTTCTGTCCCCCGCGGGATAAACGTTGACCCCAAAGGCTACGAACGGCCCGTGGAGACCTTCCGCGAAACAGATTTTGGCCTCTACATGGCCCGCGGAGCTACCCACCCGCGCTTTGGCTACCTAGAGTCCTGGCTCCTGCCCACGCTGGGCCTGCGGGTAAACAAGTTCCACGTCCGCTCCGGGGACAATGAATACCAGGACTTCTACATAGACGTGGTGCAAATATCTGCCCAAGACGGCCTGTGGGAAACCCGTGACCTCTACGTGGATCTCCTGTCCACCACGGGAAGGCCCGTAGATGTCGAAGACACCGACGAGCTATCTAAAGCAGCCACCGAGGGCCTACTGGAAGCCGAATTCGTGGAATATGCGATAGATGCCACCCTGCGCGCGGTGGAGGGCATCACCCGACACGACGACAACGTCATGGCATGGCTAGACTCATTGGGCATGGCCCTAGAATGGGCTGAATCCGTAAACTTTTCGCCCGAAGGAATATAAATCATGGCCGGTGGCCTCATTGCCCTGTTAGACGACGTAGCCCTCATTGCCCGCGCCGCAGCCTCCAACGTTGATGACGTGGCGGCTTTGGCCGGCAAGACGTCCGCGCGCGCAGCCGGCGTGGTCATCGACGACGCCGCGGTTACCCCGCAGTACGTAGCCGGCGTCAAACCCGCGCGCGAGCTGCCCATGATTTGGCGGATCACCAAGGGCTCTTTGATTAACAAGCTGGCCATCATCTTGCCCATCGCGATGATCCTTAGCGCCATCGCCCCGTGGGCGCTGACCCCCATTTTGATGTGCGGCGGCACCTTCCTGTGCTACGAGGGCGCTCATAAGATTTTGCACCGCTTCCTCCCCCACGATACCCACGAGGAAAAGGCACCAGCCACGGTCAGCGGCAAGGAAGCTGAGGACAAACTAGTCTCCTCCGCGATTACCACCGATCTTATTCTCAGCGCGGAAATCATGGTGATTTCGCTCAACTCCATCATCGATGAGAGCTTCTGGATGCGCCTAGCAACCCTCATCGTGGTGGCAATCTTTATCACCGTGGGCGTCTACGGCGCGGTGGGCCTGTTGGTCAAGATGGACGATATTGGCTTGAGCCTGCTCAAGCGCAGCAAAGGCAAATCCAAGCTGGGAGAGGCCCTGGTCAAGGGCATGCCCAAGGTGCTCAAGGGACTTACCATCGTGGGCACCGCCGCCATGCTCTGGGTCGGTGGCCACATTGTCATTGCCGGCCTGCATGAGTTCGGCGCCAACCAGCCCCACGATTTCATCCACCATCTTTCGCACGTTGTGGATAACGGCGCAGTGGCCTGGACCATCGACACCGTCTTTTCCATGGCCTTCGGTTTCATCTTGGGGGCTGTGGTGGTCAGTGTCGTGGAATTTGTTAAGTCAACGCAGCGCGGCGCACGCGCGCACTAGGACTAAGCGCGCATGCAACACTACCCGCTGCCCGGAAGCTACCTTGGCGTTGAATACGTAGCTATCTTGGAAAATCTAGTCTCCTCCACAGCGTTGAGCATCCCCGGGTTGGGAAGTAAACCGCTCTGGCTGGACGTCGTGTTGGAAGCCGATAACCTGCACCGCGGCTGGCGGGTACGCTGCGACCACGGCTACCTGGGCTGGCTAGACAGCGCCGAGTCCGCCGACTACCCGCAGCTAGAGCGCCTGCGCCGGGCTCATATGGTGGCCTACACCAAGGCAACTATCGAGATCGTAGACAACGCACTAGAAATCGCCGTCTTTCTTGGCCTGGCACCGTGGCAGATCCCCGTCAACAACCCTCTTCCGGGCTCCCTGCTATTCAACTCTGGTTTTCCAGTTATCTTGCACCCGGCCTTAAACCTTGACGTCTTGGACGCCCTAGGCACTAGGCAGTTTATCTGCGAGGTAAGCGCGCACGGGACCGGGTTTCACGCCAAGATAGACGGCAACAGCATCGGTATCTTCCACCCTCCGGCCCACGTAGCACACGTTCTTGAACAGGCGGCCACCAAGGGTCTGAAGGTCAGCGCCCGCGCGTATTCGGCCGGCGGCCAGCTCGCGCTGGACTTGCCTGCGGATAACCAACAACTCTACGTAGCCCCGCCCCCACCGTTGCCCTGCGCGCAGCCGCCGCTTCCGGAGGTAGCGCAACACTCCGATTGGGAGGTCACCGTTGTTTCCTCGGTTCTTGCAGAACACGTCCTTACTCCCCCTCCCCGCGGTACCCGGCGCCTAGAGCAAGCGCCGCAAGTTCCCGTCCACGCGCCGGGTAACCCCGCGCGCATCTAGGTGTTCCAGCAGCGGAACCGCTACGCGCCGCGTGGTCCCCAGTGCCTGGCGCGCCGCTGACAGGCTAAACGGATGAGCTATCTCCCGCAGCCGGGCCCGCGCCAGATCCTCTGCCTGCGGCGGCAGCACTACCCCGCCGATCCGCAGCAGACGCCCGGCGCGCTGCGCCGCAGCTAATTCCTTGGTACCCAGACCCAGCCTTTCCAGCTCCCCCGCTTCCGGTGCCCGGAAGGGGGCTTGCCGCCAGCCGGCCTCCAGACTTGCCACCGCATCTTCGGCCGGCCCCAAATCTGCCCGCGGGCCCGGGCGGCTAATTACCCCGTTACTATCTTCCAGCTGTGCCGCTGCAACTACCACCGGCAGGAGTTCCGGTGCCGGCAGTTGCGCCGCGGCTGCCGCCCGGGGCAGGCCCGCTTCCAGGGGTCCCAAGGAGTCCACCGCCGCTAACAGTTGCTCTTTCCATGTCACCAGCGCTGGAGGATGGACCCACCAACCCGCAAATTCCACAGCGCCGTCCGGCTTGTCGATTCCCAACAGTGCGGCCGCGCTGGCATTAAGTGCCCCGCGCCGCTCGATATGGCGCAGCCTGCCTTCGGCTAACTCTTGCGCCCGGCGCGCCGCGTCACCCCGGCGCCGCAACTCCACTGGGTCGAGGTCCACTACTTGGGCACACCCCAGCACGTGGCGTGAGCCCGTTCCGCGCAGCACCAGGCGCTCGCCCACTGCCAGCGCCACCCGGCGCGCAAAGTGAAGGCGGGCGAATTCCCCGCCCAGCCGGCGGATTCTTACCGGGATGCTGGCGGTGCCAATATGCGCCACAGTACTGTCCGGGGTTTCTACTGGCACACGGGCGTCAACCGCGCTGACCTGCGGCCAGGCATGGGGTGTTAACAGGCAATCCCCGCGGCTTACCTGGCCTACCTCCACGCCCCGCAGGTTCACCGCCACGCGGGACACCGGCCCGATTTCTTCTCGTGCCACGTTCTCGCTCTGCAGCCCGCGCACCTCCACGGTTTCATCCCCCAGCGTGAGCTTGTCACCCACCCGGAGGGTACCGGCCGTCAAAGTCCCAGTGACCACGGTTCCAGCCCCTGTGACGCTAAACGCGCGGTCTATCCACAACCGCACGCGGGCTGCCGGGTCCGGGCGCGGTGCGCTTGCCACAACGCGGTCGAGGACCTCGCGCAGCTCATCCAGACCCTGACCCGTGGGGGCGGCAACTGGAACCACAGGCGCGTTTTCTAGGGAGGTGCCCACCAGGCGGCGGCGCACGTCATCCTCTACGCCCTCGGCCCACGGCTTATCCGCGCGGGTGAGCGCCACCACCCCGGCAAGCCCCAGAGCGTCGATGGCCGCCACGTGGTCACTGGTCTGGGCCTGCCAGCCTTCATCGGCTGCCACCACCAGTAGCGCCATGGGTGCCGGCCCCACCCCAGCTAGCATGTTTCCCAAGAAACGCTCATGCCCGGGCACGTCCACGAACGCCAAATCTTCGCCAGACGGCAACGTGGTCCACGCAAAACCCAAGTCAATGGTGAGCCCGCGGCGTTTTTCTTCTTCCAGCCGGTCCGGGTCAATACCTGTCAGCGCCCTGACCAAAGTGGATTTTCCGTGGTCCACGTGGCCGGCGGTAGCTATGACGTACACGCGCCCTACACCAGCTTTCTTATCAGCCCAGTGAGCCAGGCGTCCCGGGCGGCAGGCACGCAGCGCAGGTCAACTAAGCAGCGGGAGTCTTTCACGCGCGCTAACACCCCGTGTTGGCGCAGCTTGGCAGCCAAGCCTTCCGGGTAGGCCGCCGCGAACCCGGGCAGCGGGTACTCCGGGGCCCCGCCCCCGCCTACGCGGCCGGAGTGCTCCACGAGCTGCCCGCCGGTGGCGTGTGCCAGGGCCTGCGTGCGGGCGTGGGTATCCGCGTAGAGCGCGCTGCGCACCAGGTTCTCCCCGGAGGCCACCGTGGCTTCCAACGCCGCCAGGCGCACTTTGTCCATGCGCACCGCCCGGGCCAAGGGATGGCTCTTGAGTTTGGCTATTGCCTCACCTGTGCCCAGCAGGATACCGGCTTGTGGCCCGCCCAGCAGCTTGTCCCCGCTAGCAATGACCACGTCCGCGCCGGCGCGCAGCTGGGCGGCAATATCCGGCTCTTCCGGCAGCTTAGGCTCCGGTGCTAGCAGCCCGGATCCTAGGTCCACGATGAGCGGCACCCCCAGGCCGGCTAGCTCCGCGGTGCCCACGGCCGCGGTGAACCCCGAAATCAGGTAGTTCGACGGGTGGACCTTCACTACCGCACCGGTGTTGTCTCCCAGCGCCTGCTGATAGTCCTGCAAGTGGGTCCGGTTGGTAGCGCCCACCTCCTTGAGGGTCACGCGCGCGGACTCGATGAGCTCCGGGAGCCGAAACCCCGCGCCAATCTCAATAAGCTCACCCCGGGAGATGAGCACCTCGCGGTCTTCAGCCAGCGCCGCGCAGGCCAGCAACAGCGCGGCCGCGCCGTTGTTTACCACCAGCGCGTCCTGCGCGGCGGGGCACGCCTCTAGCAATGCGGTGATAACACCCGCTCCACGGTAAGCGGAGCGCCGCCCGGTCCCTAAGTCCAGCTCCACATCCGTGTAGCCTGCGGCGTCGACCATGGCGCGCGTGGCCGCGGGGCTCAGCGGCGCGCGGCCCAAATTGGTGTGAACAATCACGCCAGTGGCATTGATGACCGGGTGCAGCGAGGACACTTCCAGCCTCCCCACGGCGTCGACAACCGCGCCTTCCACGGCCTCCGGGGCCAGCTCGCCTGCCCGCGCACGCCGCAAGACCTCATCCACGGCTTCCCGCACACGCGCTTTACTCACCCGGCCTAAAGCCACCCGAACCTCCGGCAAGGCCAGCAACAAGTCAGTTCGGGGAATACGGCGGCGGGGGTTGTCATTCATGGGCACCAAGTTTAGTGCCCCGTACACTTTTTGGCGGAGACGGACAGGAATCGAACCTGCCAAACCAAGGTACTTGGCTTCACCGGTTTTGAAGACCGGGGCGCCCACCAGGACACATACGTCTCCACTGAGCACAGTACTTTCGCGGAGTAACATGGGGCAAATGACTAGGCTTACTTCCTTTGCCGCTGGTGGCGGCTGCGCGTGCAAGATCCCCGCCGGCCAACTGGAAACCGCCGTGGCCGGGCTCGTGGGCACCGCTGGACCCGAGGTCCTGGTGGGCCTGGACGCCGGTGATGACGCCTCCGCAGTCACACTCCGCGATGACCTGGCACTGATTTCCACCACGGACTTCTTTACCCCCATGCTCGATGACCCCTATGACTGGGGCCGGGTGGCCGCCACCAACGCGCTATCCGACGTCTACGCCATGGGCGGCACGCCGGTAACGGCGCTCAACATTGTGGGCTGGCCCGTGGACGTCCTTGGCCTAGACATCTTGCGCGAGGTCATCCGCGGCGGCATGGACGTGGCCACCGCCGCCGGGATTTCGGTCACCGGCGGGCACTCGATTACCGCGCCGGAGCCCATCTACGGCATGGCGGTGAGCGGCACCGCGCACCCGGACAAACTCATGGGCATAGACCAAGCCCAGCCCGGGCTGCCCATCACGCTGACCAAGCCCCTGGGCGTGGGCATTTTCAACAACAAGCACAAGGCCACTGGTGAGGTCAGCCTGGAAGCCGTGGAGTCCATGACCACTTTGAACAAGGACGCGGCAATGCTGGCAGTCAAGGCCGGCATTAGGGCCGCCACGGACGTCACCGGTTTTGGACTTTTGGGCCACCTCTACAAAATGTGCCGGGCTTCCGGGGTGTCGGCTGAGCTGGACTTTGCGGCCGTGCCGGAAATCCCCGGCGCCAAGGCCGCACTGCGCGAAGGCTTTGTCCCCGGTGGGTCAAGGCGCAACCTGGAGTGGGTGCGCGAGCACCTCCACGCCCCTGGCCTTAGCGAAGGGGACCTAGTCTTCTTGGCCGACGCCCAGACTTCCGGCGGACTGCTAGTAATAGGCGAGCTGCCGGGCTACCCCGTCATAGGCCGCACCACCGCGCTCACCAACACAGCGCAGCCGGCGGTCATCACCGTGCGCTAGACCACCGGCTAACCCACGGTCACGATGTCGTGATCCAGGCCCTCGGCCTTCCGGCGGGCCTCCGCGCGGCGCTTTTGCGGGCCAATGACGGCCTGCGGGTCCTTGGCGGAGGCCAGCCCGCCTTCAAATACCCCAAATCGGGTACACGCGGAGCCGGCCGCTAGGGCCAGGCCCGCCAGCACGGAGACTTTCCGGGACTTGGTCACGCACGCCAGCGCAGTGCCCACCCCGCCGGCTGCCACCAAATACTCCGAGGCCTTCATAAGCTTGCCAGGAGTGCCGTGGTGCAGGTGGCGCGCGGTTTCCGGTTCCATGGACGCCTCCATCTTCCGTGCCGCGGCCAGGTCCACGGCCGCGCCGGCCATAGCCACCAGGCGCGCGGGGGCCGCGTCAGCGAACGGGGTGGTCACCATGGCAACCCCCGAAGAAGCCAAAGACGCCGATGCCCCGAACACGTACGGCAGGTACTCCCGGGTATCCGCCCACGTGGGGTTGGAGGTGTCCCCCAGGAGCACGGCGGTGTAGGTAGCCAGCGGCCCACCCAGCACGCCGGCAAGGACACCGGCGGGCCCGGCCGCCATACGCATTGGTGTACGCAGCGGCTTGAGCAGCTTTTGCGGAACCGGGGTGTGCTCAGCAAGCTCAACTAGCTCAGCGGCTGCCGCCACACCGGACACCGCGCCGAAAGAGCCCAGAATCCACGACCCCACCGACATGGGCGAGCTAATTTTGAACACCCGGAACATATTGAGCAACCGTTCGGGCCGCCCCAGGTCAAGGATTAGCATGGCAGACCCGGCCGCTGCCGCACCAAAGGCGGCCAGACGGGTGGTGCGACAAAGGGCGGCGTTGCCGGTAGCCTGCGCGCCGAGCGCCAACATTCCGGAGCCGCCGGACACGCCGCCTAAAAACAGGTAGGCGGCAATTGGCCACTCCCACGGCGGGGCCTTGACCACGGGTTTGCCGTAGTAATCAGCGAACTCAAAATCCTCGGCCATCCGGGCCTCTTTGGACCCATCCATGGCACCCGCCCCCATCCCGCTGCCCGGACCAGAGCGCTTTTTCTTGCGCTTCTTCCCGCCCCGGCGCGGGCGGCGGGGTTCCTGTGGCGGCCGGTACTCGTCAAACTCGCCTGGGTTGTAGCCGCCAGTTCCCGGCGTTCCTCCGGCTAGTTCATCGGATGATTTATCAGCCATGACGTCCTCCCGTCATCACGAACGCACCGGCCATGACGCCGGCCATTCCGGCCACGGCTTTGACCGCAGTCTTAAACATCTGGGGCAGTTCCTTAGTGGGCACCTGCGGGTCCGGCGGCAGGCCGTAGACCTCCGGGGAATCCAGCAGCAAGAAGATGGACCCGGTACCGCCCACACCGTCGTCGGGGTTGGCGCCGTAGAGGCGGGCCTCAGTCAATCCTTGCGCGTGTAACTGAGCCACGCGTTCGCGCGCTTGGGCGAGCATGTCCTCGTAAGTGCCAAAAGCGATGGAGGTGGTGGGGCAGGCCTTGGAACAGGCGGGCTGCTCGCCAATTTTCAGCCGGTCGTAACACATGGTGCACTTTTGGGCCATACCAATGTTTTTAATCGGCATCTTCTCCCCCGGCACGTGGTCCGGGCCCTGCTTTTTCAGCTGCATGAGCTTGGCCAGGACATTGATACCGGCGTGGGCGTCGGGGCCCTCGGCCGCGACCTCGGCGGTGGTGGCACCATCACGGTCGGACTTGATGGTCACGCCGCCGTCATCGCGCCGGTCAATAACGCCGAAGGGGCAGCCGGCCACACAGGTGCCGCAACCGTTGCACACGTCATCCTGGACCACCACGGTCTCAAACTCTGTGCGAAACAGAGCGCCGGTGGGGCACACGTCCAGGCAACCGGCGTTGGTGCAGTGCTTGCACACATCGGAAGACATTAGCCAGCGGAAATCATCGGTATCCGGCGGGGTGAGGTCTTCCTCTGCGGCCGGGGCGTCCTGGGGTTTAAGCCCCGGCAGACCCAGGGATACCAGCTGGCGGCCTTCCTCGCGCGCGGAGTCAATGCGAGTTTCGTCCTGCTCGATAAAGGCCACGTGCCGCCACGTGTTGGCCCCCAACGAGCCGGTGTTGTCATAGGAATCACCGCTTAAGGCGTAGCCTTCCACCGGGTTGCGGTTCCATTCCTTGCACGCGACCTCGCAGGCCTTGCACCCGATACAGATTGAGGTGTCAGTGAAAAATGCCATGCGCTGGAAGGAGTCATAGCCACGCCGTTGGTCTTGCTCTAGAAGCGACATCCTACTGGCCTTCCTTTCCCTCATAATCGGCCACGTTTCCGGCGGTATTGTCTTGGCCGGTGTTATCCTGCCCGCTCTCCCCCGGCTCCGGGGCCAGGGTGAAAGAGTCATCAACGTCAAGCAGCTTGTTGCCCGAATCCAGGGTCAGCTGCGCGCGCCGTTGGTACTCGCGCATGAGCTCCAGGCGCGCTTGCCCGCGCGGGCGCCGTCCCGGAATAATGTCGCAAGCAGAGACCTTGGAGTTCTGGATGAACACGTTGGGTTCCAGGGTCAATCCCAGCAGGTCGTTGACGCCGTCCCCGGCAACGGGCGCGGTTTCCGACTCCCCGTAGTGGTACGGGATACCAATCTGGTGAAAGTCTTTGCCGTTGATGGTCAGCTTCTCAATGCGCCCGGACACCAGGACTTGGGCCTCGATCACGCCGCGCGGGGAGATGATGGTGGCCCACTGCCCGTTTTCTAACCCGCGCAGCTGTGCGAGCTCGCGGGAGACCTCACAGAACAACCCCGGTTGCAGCTCCGCCAGAAACGGCAGGCGCCTGGACATGGCACCGGAGGTGTACATCTCCGTCAAACGGTAAGTAGAAAATGTAAACGGGTAGACGTCCGCTCCCGGTTCCCCCGGAGCGGGGGCGGAAAGGTTGTCCGGGCGCTTGATGGACAGACGCGTAGGCGACTGTTGCTGCTTGTAGAGCTGGTTTTCCACCGGGGACTCATGCGGCTCGTAGTGAGTGGGCAGCGGGCCGTCGGATAGCCCTGCGGGCGCGTAGAGCCATCCTTTTCCGTCCGATTGCATGATAAACGGGTCAATCCCGTCCAGGGAATCCGGACCCACCGCGTCCACTTTAGCCCTGTAATCAGGGGCCTTTGTCACTGGGAAGTCCGGAACGTCTTGACCTGTCCACCGCCCGGCTTCTGCGTCCCACCAGATGTACTTCTTGCGCTCGGACCACGGGGTGCCATCCGGCTTGGCCGATGCCCGGTTGTACAAGATCCGCCGGTTGGCCGGCCACACCCAGCCCCACTCATCAGCAGAGCCGGGCTTCTTGGTGGCCGCGTGGTTGATTCCACCCGCGAACACGCCGGTGTAAATCCAGCAACCGCCCATCGTGGAACCGTCCGCCTTCATCTCCGTGAAGGAAGATAGCAGCTGGCCCTTCTTGGGGCCTTCTAGGTGGTAGCCGTTGATTTCCCGCAGGATGTCCTCGGAGTCCGGGTCACCGTGCTCATCAACCGCATAATCCCACGTCATTGCCTGAATAGGCTTGTCGCGAGGGTCATCAGAATCTGCTAGCCGGGCCTTAATCCTTTTGCCTAGCTCGTAGAAGAACCAGGCTTCACTGGTGGCGTCCTCCGGCGGATTGAGCGCCTGGAAGCGCCACTGCAACATGCGCTGGGTTTGGGTAAACGTCCCGGCCTTTTCCACATGGGTGGCCGCCGGCATGAGGAATACCTCGGTGCCAATGTCTTCGGTCTTAAGCTCCCCACTGCGAACCTCCGGGGAGTCATACCAGAAAGACGCGGTCTCAATTTCTTGGAAGTCCCGGACTACCAACCATTTCAAGGCGGCCAGTCCGCGACGCTGCATCCCGCCGTTGGACTGCGCCACCGCCGGGTTTTGCCCGAAAACAATGTAGCCTTCCACATCCCCTTCTAACATCCCCAGGAGAGTTTCGTAGGTGGAGTGTGAGCCGTTGATGCGCGGCATCAGGTCCAGACCCCAGTTGTTAACCGGCTGGGCGGCGTCCCCGAAGTAGGCCTTCATCAGCGACACCGCGTAGGCTTCACCAATTTGCCAGAACCCCTTCTGATCTTCCTTGCGGAAGGAGTCTAGGTACTCTTTCCACGTCTGCGTGAGCACGTGCGGCATGGGCAGGTAGCCCGGCAAGGAGTTAAACAGCGTGGGAATATCCGTGGAACCCTGAATGGAAGCGTGCCCGCGCAAGGCCATGATCCCGGACCCGGGCCTGCCAATATTGCCCATCAGCAGCTGCAAGATAGCCAAGCTGCGGATGAACTGCACGCCCATGGTGTGCTGCGTAAAGCCCAAAGCATAAGCAAAGCACGTGGTGCGCTCGGGGTTAGAGTTCTCCGCAACGGAACGCGCCAGGTACTCAAAATCCTCCTGGGAGATACCGCACATCTCCTCCACCATCTCCGGGGTGTACCGGGAATAGTGGCGGCGCAGCACCTGGAACACGCAGTTTGGGTCCTGTAGCGTGGGGTCTTTTTCCACGTTCCAGGAAGAGCCCTCCGGCTTCTGGACAAACTGCCAGGAATCCGTGACGTACTTGCCGGTCTCCGGGTTGTAGCCAGAAAACAGCCCACCTAAGTCCTCCGCGTCCCTAAAGTCCGGGGAGATGATATGGGCCGCGTTGGTGTAGTTGACCACGTAATCGTGGAAGTACAGGTCATTGTCAATCATGTACTTAATCAACGCACCAAACAGCACGATGTCTGTGCCGCCGCGAATGGCGATGTGCCGGTTGGCCGAAGCGGAGGTACGCGTGTAACGGGGGTCCACGTGGATTATCCGCGCGCCCCGCTTTTTCGCCTCCACAACCCACTGGAAACCCACCGGGTGGCACTCAGCCATGTTGGAGCCCTGGATGACAATCAAGTCAGCATTAGCCATATCCTGCAACGGCTGGGTGGCACCGCCGCGGCCAAACGAAGTTCCCAAACTGGGAACGGTGGCGGAGTGTCATATACGCGCCTGATTTTCCACCTGTATAGCACCCGTGGCGGTAAACAGCTTCTTAATGAGGTAATTTTCCTCATTGTCCAACGTTGCCCCGCCCAGGCCCGCAACGCCCATGGTGCGGCGCAGCGGTCGCCCGGATTCATCCACCTCCTGCCATTTGGCCTTTCGCGAGGCCAGGAAACGGTCCGTGATCATCTCCATGGCGGTGTCTGTATCAAGCTCCGTCCACTCCGTGGCATACGGCGCGCGGTACTTAATCTTAGTCAGCCGCGTGGCGGAGTTAATCAGCTGCTCGGACGCGGAACCCTTAGGGCACAGCCTGCCACGGGAGATTGGTGAGTCCGGGTCACCTTCCACCTGAATGACGCGCTCGTCCTTGACGTACACGCGCTGGGAACAGCCCACCGCGCAGTAGGGGCACACGGACTTGACCATCCGGTCCGCACTGTCAATCCGGCCCTCCAGCTCACGGCTCTTGCCAGTCTGAGTATTGACATCGCGCGCAAAGGCGTCAGCGGCGCGAAGCTGCCTGACTACCGGCCAATTAAGTGGACTGAACTTAGACATACCCCAAATCTACTTCCACTTGAACCAGTCTTCTAGAAAGGGTCCCCTAATTTTTCCTTCCGGATGCCGGAAGGATTCCGGCCATATTGCGGGTCAACAACAGTCTCCGGTGCATAACCCCGCGCGGTTCAACGTGGATAAAAACTTCCGCTCCCGGGTACACGCGGTCAATTTCTTCCTCCACGCGGTCGGCTACCTCATGGGAAACCATCACGGTGGTTTCCGGGTCCACGGTCATAATGACATAGACCAGACGCTGACGCCCAAAGGCCATGGTCCGTAGCTGGGCAAAGGTAACGCCCTCCCGCTCCCCGATTTCGACGAGCAGGCTATCGAGCTCCTCATTTTCCTCCGGGGGCAAGGCCTCCGAGAGCAAGCTAGACAGGGACTCCTTCAGCAGCTGGTATCCGGTAAACAAAATATTCACACCGACCGCCAGGGCGATGAGCGGGTCAATCCATAGCCACCCGGTCAGCGCAATGAGGCCCACGCCTACCAACACGCCAGCGGAGGTGACCACGTCGGTCATCAGGTGATGGCCATCCGCCTCCAAGGTGGCGGAGCGGTATTTCTTGCCTGCCTTGATGAGCGCGAGCCCGCAGCCCATGTTCAGGGCACTGGCAACCACGGTAAGGATGAGACCCAAGCCCGTCTGCTCGAGGGGCTGCGGGTCAAACAGGCGTTCCACACCCGACCAAATAATCATGCCGGCGGCCACGAAGATCATGGCACCTTCTAGTAGCGCGGAGACGTACTCTGCCTTGCCGTGCCCGAAGTGGTGGTCGTGGTCGGCCGGTTTGGCTGAAATCTTCAGCGCAAAAAATCCCGCCACGGCGGCAACCAGATTGACCAGCGACTCCAGCGCGTCGGATAGAAAGCCCACGGAACCGGTCACCCAGGCGGCCCCCATCTTGATGGCAATGGTTGATACCGCCACTGCGATGGATAGTTTCATAAAGCGCTCTAGGACGCGCTGCTCAGTTGCTAAGTTCACACTACTCCTTCGGTCAAACCGCGCACCTTAGCGCGGGTTTTCTTCCGAAGGTCTCGTTCACCCAGCACACTATTAAACCGGTGCAGGGCTGGCGGGCCGGGTCTTTCACTGCCAAGACCAGTATGTCGACACACCACGAAGTGGAACTACTCCCCTTCATTCAAGTTTCACACTTTACCAGACCATTTGGCCGCACTGTCAAGGCCCAGCGAATCCCCACCGCCGAGCTGCCACGGGCCCTTAATGCGGTTGACTCACAGACGGCTGTGGCTTTCCTGCACCGACGCGACCAACTTTGAGAGCAACTTAAAAGTTTCGGAGTCGTTAGCTTTAGCCTGCATCTTGCTATCCACCTGTGTCTTTTTCATACTTTCAATGATCAAAACACCGACAGGAAGGTTGTCCACTTCGATTCTAAGAGCTAGCAAACTTCTTGATTTCATGCGAATTCTTTCGGCCGCATCCGGGGACAACCCATTTTCTTCGACCATCTCCCTATTCCAGTCATTGTCATTGCCGGCGGGCACCTTCGATTGCAGCCTAGATGCCCTGAAGTTCCACCCCTTGGCGATAATCCCCTCCTTGGCTGGATAAGAATGCCGAGGCAAGTTTCTTAGCTCCGCATTCCCTGAAACCCTTGCAATTGGCACGAATACCGAGCGGGCGTCGACATAAAAATAAATGGTCAGACGGACGGCTTCGTCTAACTCACCGTGTGGACTGAACCCCAGCTCTTGTGCCAACTGCTGAAGCATCCGTTCAAACAGGAATGCGAAATCCTTGCGGTAAATCTCTTTTTGTTCCTTCTCTTTCGCCAACGCGCGTCTCACAAATTTGAGCTCTTCCTCGACATGGGAGAGTGTAAGCTTGCGGCGCAAAGTCCCCCAGCTCCCCACGATTAAAAACGCCACTGCAGCCAAAAATAAGAGGACATCTAGAGAGACAACTTGACCCCAGGCCGATATTACGGGTCCGTCGATGAGAGATAGTGCAAGCCCGAAAACTGTAGCGACAAGGGTGGCACCGGACGCCCACCATTCCACGAACGCTTCAACAACTCTGGAAAACTTTGAGCTCCGCTCTTTCACTGTATTCTTGTAGCGGAGCTCCATGTTTTACCTTATGCGAAACTCAAAAGGTTACTGCCCTCGTGAATCTCACTGGAATCAAGCTCCTGTGAAAGCCCCTCTGTAATTTTCCCAAGCACCTGGTCTACCAGGTGCTCAGCGTGAGCCCCGTTTTCGGCTTGAAAGGACAAATTGATCTCTAGGCCGGTGCGGGTGCGGTTGAGAGACACCTCCGGGTGATAGTCCTCAAAATAGGGGTCCACAGCGAATAAGGTTTTAGCCGCAGCCAAAATCCTTTCGGCAGGGGCGGTCAACGCAGGATAGACAAAGGTTTGCAGCGTGTAGCGCTGATTTTCGTTCATGAAGCCCCTCCTTTTGGTCTTCTGTAAGACTTTCCTTGTGGCCGAGTATACACCCGCAGCGTCTAGCTAGCCGCCAATCTTGAAGTCACAGACGTCGCCGTCTTGCATGATGTAGTCCTTGCCCTCTTGGCGGACCTTGCCGGCGGCGCGGGCTTCAGCCATAGAACCGGCGGCGTCAAGATCGGCGAAGGAGACAACCTCGGCCTTGATGAATTTCTTTTCAAAGTCGGTGTGGATGACACCGGCGGCCTGGGGTGCAGCAGAACCCTGCTTGATGGTCCAAGCACGGGTTTCCTTGGGTCCTGCCGTGAGGTAGGTCTGCAGACCCAGGGTTTCAAAGCCGGCCTTGGCCAGGGTGGATAACCCTGGCTCATCCTGGCCCACGGACTCGAGTAGTTCCTGGGCTTCTTCCTCATCGAGCTCCAACAGCTCGGTTTCGGTCTGGGCGTCAAGGAACACACACTCTGCTGGTGCCACGAGCTCCGCGAGCTCCGCGCGGCGGGCGGAATCAGTCAGGACTGCTTCATCAGAGTTGAATACGTACAAGAAAGGCTTGGCGGTCATCAGGTGTAGATCGCGCAGCAGGGCAAGCTTGATCTCACCGGATTTGGCGGCGGCGAACAAGGTGCGGTCATCTTCGAGTATGGCCAGGGCCTTCTTGGTTTCCTCTACCTGGGGCAGGAGGTCTTTGTTTTTCTTAGCTTCTTTCTCCAGGCGTGGAAGCGCCTTTTCGATGGTTTGCAGATCAGCCAGGATGAGCTCGGTGTTAATCACGGAGATATCGTGCGCCGGGTCAACCTTGCCGTCCACGTGGATGATGTTGTCATCGGCGAAAGCGCGAACGACCTGGCAGATGGCGTCAGCTTCGCGAATATTGGCTAGGAAGGCGTTGCCCATCCCCTCACCTTTAGAGGCACCTTCCACAATGCCGGCGATATCCACGAAGGACACGGTGGCGGGCAGAATCCGGCCGGAGCCAAAGATTTCCGCCAAGCGCGGCAGGCGCTCGTCGGGAAGTTCCACCAACCCCACGTTGGGCTCGATGGTGGCAAAGGGGTAGTTTGCGGCCAGAATATCGGAGCGGGTCAGGGCATTAAATAGCGTGGACTTGCCAACATTGGGCAAGCCGACGATTCCTAGAGTTAAAGTCACGGCCACAATCCTAACGCACTGGGGCGATTTTAAGGCAAGATGGTCTACGTGAGTTCAAACAAACCTAAACCACGCGGCGAGTCCGTAGCCGCGTCCGAAGTCTCCACCACCATGGAAAATCTCCGGGATGTCTCCCCGCACCCGCCGGGCGACCAAATAGACCGCTCCATAGTTGTCAACCAGATGCTAAAAGACCTATCTACTACCGCTTTGCGGATAGGTATCATCGGCGCGCTCATTTACGCGGTAGCACACGTGGCCGGGAATTTTTGGCAGGGAATTTTGCCGGTACTCTTAGCACTGATTGTGTGCACGGTTCTAGCCCCCTTTGTTACCGCAATGCGGAGCGTTGGCATCCCGGCCGGACTTGCCGCCGTGCTGGCAATCTTGTCCTTCTTTGGGATCATCGGCGCGATAATTAGCTTCATCGCGCCCAGCTTTATGGCGCAGTCCCAATCGCTCTACCTGCAAACAGTGGAGGGCATCCAGCGCCTGCAGCTATGGGTCCAGGGCCCTCCGCTCAACTTGGACAGCGACCAATTGGGGGTCTACATCAACGAGTTGATTAGCCTCATCCAGCAGCGCGCGGGAACCATTGCCGGCTCCGTGTTCTCCGGTATTGGGACGGTGACCTCATTTGTAGTCACCCTGGTCATTGTTATTGTGCTCACCGTATTCTTCCTTAAGGACGGGCATAAGTTCCTGGGCTGGTTGCGCATGGCCACGGGACGCCGCACAGGCTGGCACCTCACCGAAGTATTAACTCGCGCGTGGCAGACCTTGGGCGGGTTCATCCGTGCACAGGCGCTGGTCTCGCTCATCGACGCGGTGTTCATTGGAACGGGGCTGGCAATCATTGGGGTGCCCCTAGCCATGACACTAGCCATCATCACGTTCATGGCAGGATTTATCCCCTTCGTTGGGGCTATCGTCGCTGGCGCGCTGTCTATCACCATTGCGTTGGTGTCCTTGGGAGTTACCGAAGCGGTAATGGTCCTGGTATTGGTTCTGGTAGTCCAGCAATTAGAAGGAAACGTGCTCAGCCCCTGGTTGCAGTCCCGAGCCATGAACCTCCACCCCGTGGTGGTGCTCATCTCCGTAACCATTGGCTCTGCACTCTTCAGCCTCATTGGTGCCTTCTTGGCTGTGCCGGCTGCGGCGATGATTGCGGTGGTGTGGCGCTACGGTCAGGAGATGCTCATGCTGCGCTCCGGGGAAAAACGCGTAGAAGACCTGGAATTTTCCACCATCGCAGGTCACCTTATTGCTCGGTACAGCGAGGAGGAAGGCAAGACCATGCGCGCGGAGTTGCGTGCCTCCTTTGAATCCCTCGACCCTGACGAGGCAACTCGCGATGGAGCTGCCGACGCCGCCACGGCTGGCGACCCGGGCATTGATAACTTGATGGACGTCTCCGCGCCACCCCCGGAGGACGATTTCCGCCCCTCGGTGCGCGACCAGTTTGAGGGTTTAAAAACCAGATTGGACCATATGTTCGACAAGAAGGGCAAATAGGTCCCCTCCCTGTGGCAAAGTAGATCGCTATGGAATTGCTTTTTCTCTTCACCGGTCTTGCTATTGGCGTGGCTTTGGGTTGGTACGCGTGTTCTGCACACGCTCCGCAACCGGCCGCCGCCCCCACTCCGGCACTGCCCCCGCCGGTGGATATAGCCCCCTTGGAAAAAGCCCTGGACCGCATGGCGTATCAAATGCAAGAGATTGAGGCCGGGCGCTCGGTGGAAATCAATACGCTAGGTGCGCAAATCCAGTCCATCACCCGAACTTCCGCGCGCATCGGCGACCGTACCGATCAACTTCTCACAGCACTGCGCTCACCCAACGTGCGTGGCCGCTGGGGTGAGGTCCAACTTGAGCGCGTGGTGGAGCTGGGCGGAATGGTCAAGCACGTTGATTTCAACCCGCAGACTACCGCGTATATCGATGGCCGCGCGGTTCGCCCGGATTTGCTCATCAACCTCTCCGGCGGGCGGCACATCGTAGTAGATGCCAAAGTCCCCTTTTCCAGCTACATTGATGCTATTGAGGCTCAAGATCCCGAGGAAAATCTTGCGCTTATGCGCAGGCACGCGCGGCTGGTACGCGGACACGTGCAAACCCTATCCTCCAAGGACTACACCGCTGCTTTTAATCCGACCCCGGAATTTGTTGTGCTTTTCGTGCCAGCTGATCCCTTCCTGGACGCGGCCCTCAACGTGGATCCAGAGCTCCTGGAGTTCGCCTTCCAGCGCGGCGTGGTCATAGCCACCCCGGCCAGCCTCTTTGCCCTGCTGCGCACGGTGGCCCTGGGGTGGAGCCAGGAAGACGCCTCGCAAAAAGCCAGTGAAATCCAGCGGCTAGGCCAGGAACTATATTCCCGCCTCAACACCATGGGGGACCATTACAACCGAGTGGGGCGGAGCTTGGAAAAAGCAATCGAAGCTTTCAACTCCACCCTGGCCTCCGTAGACTCCCGGGTGATGGTCAGCGCCCGCAAGCTTAGCGAGATGGAAATTGGCAGCCAGAACAGACATCCTACAGAGCTCAAGCCGGTGGATATCCGCCCCCGGCAAGCTCCCAATTCGGAGCACCACGCGAAGCAGGATTACAGGCCTGACGGACACTGCGGTGGGGCACACTCCAAGACCGCCAGCGAGGACAGTTGGAATGGAAAAACCTCCTTTGGGTGAGTTATTTCTATTCCGGCACGATCCGGCAGGTAGAATATAGCCTCGTGTCTACTGCCAAACCAGCTTCCCGTCCGAACAGCGGCCCCCGGCCGCTGGGACTGCCCACCCTGGGCGGCCCCGCCGTGGTCGCGATGGGGCTTACCCTTGGTACCCTGATAGTGGTAATTACCGGCAGTTTCACCTTTGCGTTCAGCGTGCTTTTTGCCATCGGAACTGTGGTCGGAACTCTTTTCGTCAATATTCGCGGACTATTTGTCACGGTGACCTCGATCCCCGTTCTCTTCGCAATCTTCACCCTGATTTCCGGGGCACGCGTTTCCGCAGGCTCATCCTTGGCGGATAATGCCCAATTCTCAGCCACCACATGGCTCACTGGCGCCTACCCCATCATCGAAAGGTTCCCCTCCTTATTGGTGGTGACTCTACTGGGGGCCTTTATCGCGACTCTGCGGCTCTCACTGGCAGCAAAAACCACCACGGTACGGCAGCCGACCACGAGGCAACCACCGGCGGCCCCGTCGCGAACTGGCGCTCCTGCGCGCTCCACGCCGGCTTCCCGGCGCAGTACCGCCGTGCCCCGTACCACTCCCCGACCAGGCCGCCGGAGCATGGACTCCGCGCCCCGCGGCGAGGTTCTCACCGTTGCCGAGCTTGCCGCCCGCAACCGCAGTGCCTCCAAAGACCGTGACAGCCTCCGGCCGGCCCGCAGCGAAGCGCAGGTGGCTCAGGAGAAGGCGGCACAAGAAAGAATCGCCCGCGCCCGGCGCAGTTCCGAGGCCAGGCAGCGCGAACGCGCCGTGCGGAGCGACGGCTCTTCCCGGATAAACGATCTGCGGGTAGAAAGCTCCCGGGTCAAGGGTCACCGCGTGGAGGGCCCCCAGATAGAGGACCTCCGCGTGGAGGGCCCGCGCTTAGAAGGTGAAAGAGTAGGCGGAAAGCATTACCGCCCGGATCCGGCGCGCCGCGCCGGCCAACCGGTCCCAGAAGTCATCCGCCGCGCTGGGGAACCTACCTCTAAAGTTCCCCCACGCCGTCGCCGGCACCGGCTTGATGATGACCTTTATGGCAACGATTAACTCCAAAAAGCTCCCGCTTCCCTCTTGGTTGAGGGAAACGGGAGCCGGGCTGGGAGTTTTTCTCAACAGCACACAGTAGTTCCCGCCAGGAGATACCCGGCGGGGCCGCGAAAGTGTGGGCTTGTTGCGGCGACTGCTGCTTGCCTCCTACTGCTTGTTACGGGCAGGGCGCAAGTCCCGCGGCAGGGAGAACGTGATGGTCTCGGTCGAGGTGGTGACCTGCTCCACATCGTGATAGCCGCGTTCGTCCAAGAATTCTAGTACCTCACGGACCAGAATCTCGGGCACGGAGGCACCGCAAGTGACACCGACGGTGGTGACTCCCTCCAGCCATGCCTCGTCAATTTCCCGTGCGAAGTCCACCAGGTGCGCATCACGGGAACCGGCGTCCAGGGCGACCTCCACTAGACGAACGGAGTTCGACGAGTTGGTGGAGCCCACCACGATCATTAGATCGCACTTAGGAGCGATGGCTTTCACGGACTCCTGCCGGTTTTGGGTGGCGTAGCAGATATCGTCCGAAGGGGGATCCTGCAGGTGGGGAAAACGCTGGCGGAGCTTGTTGACGATGTTTACTGCCTCATCGACGCTCAGAGTGGTTTGAGACAACCAGATGAGCTTTTCATCCTGCAGGAATTCTGGCAGCTTGTCCACGCCCTCCAGGCCGTCCACCAAGTGGGTGACCTCCGGGGCCTCCCCGGCGGTTCCTTCCACCTCCTCGTGGCCCTCGTGGCCGATGAGGAGGATCTGGTAACCATCGCGTTCAAAGCGCCGGGCCTCATTGTGAACTTTAGTCACCAACGGGCAAGTGGCGTCCAAGGTGAGTTGCTTGCGTTCTTGAGCTTCGTTTTTCACAGCGGGAGAAATACCATGAGCGGAGAAAACCAGATGCGCGCCCTCCGGCGCCTCCGAGGCCTCATCAACGAAAATAACTCCGCGCTCTGCAAGGGTATCCACCACGTACTTGTTGTGAACAATCTGTTTACGCACGTAAATGGGGGCACCGTACTTCTCCAGTGCCTTTTCCACGGTTTCGACGGCACGGTCCACGCCAGCGCAGTAACCACGCGGAGCCGCCAGTAAAACGTTTTTGCCAGCTTCAATCATGCCCCCACAGTACCGACAATCGAGCGAATTACATACACTGGGTTACCTAACTACAAAACCTAAGCAAAGGCGGATATCTATGGCTCAAGTCTCCTCAACCCCCGAGGCTCCTTGGTCAGTTGCGAAAGTAAACGGTGCCGTCAAAGGCTGGATCGACCGGCTGGGCTACCTCTGGGTAGAAGGCCAACTAGCCCAGGTCAATTACAAACCTACCTGGGCTTTTGCTTTTGTGACCTTGCGGGACACGCAGCAAGAAAAATCCATTGCCCTCCGCATTCCCAGCCGGCAATTTGGTGCCTTAAACCCTCGCCCCAAAGAGGGCGACCGCGTAATTGTCCACGGCAAGCCAAACTTCTACGAAGGCCGTGGCGAGTTTTCGCTCATGGTCGACGATATCCGCCAAGTAGGTATAGGTGAGCTTCTAGCGCGGATAGAACTGTTGCGCAAGCAGCTGGCACAGGAGGGACTCTTTGCCCCGGAGCGGAAAAAGCGGCTCCCCTTCCTACCCCACCGCATAGGGCTTATTACCTCCCGGAACTCCGCCGCTGAGCGCGATGTCATCTCTGTAGCGCGTGACCGGTGGCCGGCGGTGCAGTTTCGGGTGGAAAACGCTGCGGTGCAGGGCACTAACGCCGTCACCTCCGTGCTGCAGGCGTTGTCTGCCTTGGAGCAGGACCCGGAGGTAGACGTCATCATCATCGCCCGTGGCGGTGGCTCCGTCGAAGATCTCCTGCCCTTCTCAGACGAGGCGCTTCAGCGGGCTGTAGCCAAGTGCACCACGCCCGTGGTCTCCGCCATTGGCCACGAACCGGACACCCCCATCCTGGACAACGTAGCCGATCTTCGGGCTGCCACGCCCACGGACGCAGCCAAGCGCGTAGTCCCCTCAGCGGCCGATGAACGCGCGGGGATCAACCAGGCCCGCGACCGGCTGGGGGCTGCCCTGCGCAACTGGGTGGAAAGGGAGCGCCGCCAACTAGAATCACTGCGCTCACGGCCGGTGATGGCCGATCCTTTCAAGCCCATCAACGACCGCCGCGAGGAGCTTGACCGAGCGGTAAAACTCATCCGGCGTGACATCGGGTACCTACTGCAGCGCGAAACCGCCCAGGTGGCCTCCCTCCGGAGCCAAATTTCCACCCTAGGCCCCTCCGCTACCTTGGCACGCGGATATGCGGTGGTCCAGGTTATGGCAACAAGCGGCAAGGACCACGAGGTGGTAACCACTTACAAGCAGACGCCGTTGGGCAGCAAGCTGAGAATCCGCGTGGCTGACGGCTCCATTTCTGCGGCCACGGTTGGGATTGAACCCGCAGACTAACCACAACTACTGCGGAGGGGCAGCGGCGGCTGGCCGGCACCTAGCCCCGCCCCGAAGGGCAACGGCACCTGCGGTCCCCTGCCAGAGCCCGCCCCGATAAAATCACCGCAAAACGCAACCGAGAACCAAACGCAACCAAAAACCAAACACAACCAAGAACCAAACGCAACCGAGAAAGAGACAGCGATGAAAGAAAATACCTTTGGAACCGGAATCCCCGGCCAAGACGCCTTCCCTGCCGTTGAGGAGCTTTCCTACGAGCAAGCCCGGGATGAGCTGATTGAAACGGTCAAGATTCTAGAGCTAGGCCAGATGGGGCTTGATGAGTCCCTTAAATACTGGGAGCGCGGCGAGGCCCTGGCTAAGCGGTGCGAGGATCACCTTGACGGTGCCGCCCGGCGCGTAGAGGACGCGCTCAACGCCAAGCAGGCACAGGGTAACACCACGGACGCGCAGGAGGCTTAAAACATGCAGATCTACGGTCACCCCGGTGACAGGGTTGATTTTGTTTCCAAGTCCGGTGCTGCGGGCGCTATCATGTTCGGCGATCCCAAGAGTCTGTGCGTGGAGTTTTTTGGCAAGCCTCACACGGAACAAGGAAACACCATCACGTACTTCAAAGGAGCCATCGCGATTGACTTCGAGTCGGAGAAGGTTAGCGCCATTCATATCCGTCCCGGAGCCTCATCGGAAAAAGTAGACGTATTCCTTGGCCGGGACAAGCTCAACGGGCTCAGCCACGCAGAGCTAGCGGAGCTTGCCGGGGATCGACCAGTGGAAGCTGAATTCGCCGCCGATGACACCCCAAAGCTCTCGCGGGTTTCTTTTACCGGCTAAGGGCCGGGGCTATCACACAGGCCCTACTGGTTGCTGGCGGAGAAAGCTACTTGTTGGCGAGCGCTAGCTGCTGTTGAGTGCTGGGCGGTGGTGAGAGCTAGGCGTTGTTGAGCGGAGTAGCCGCGATGAAGGCCCGCACCGCCGTTTCAAAATCTGCATCTTTCGAGGAACCGCTCAGCAACAGACGCGCGTCTCCCAAGTCCACACCCCACAGGTCGCGCACGTTTTTCTCATCCGTGGATAGGACGCGCACTTGCTTGCCCTCCACTGTGACGGTGCGCTCCTCCGGGCGGTAGTGCCCGTCGTAGTTTTTCAGGGCGTCTTCCAGGGGCACAGAGGTTTGAACGGACTGAACGAAGCCGTCATCGGCAGTGACCCAGCCAACGGCGGAAGCTATTTCCCCCGCAACGCTGGTGCGGCGGGCCGAGTTTGGGGTCCATCCCGCAGGCATCTCCGGGTCGCGGATAACCGTTTTAGTACCACGCGATTCCAAGTCAAGAAAGGTGGAAGCGTCCACTTCGTTGATGCGAGCGTATTCCGTTTCCTCCGGGTTAACGCTGCACAGTCCGGTGGCACCAACGGCCAAGCCCATCATCACCACTACCACGCCCAGGGAGAGAACGATGTCCCGGGTGTCTTCAAAAATCTTAGGTTTTTCTTCTGCAGCCACGCTATTTACTATACGCAACCACGTCCGGGCCAAGCATGTTGGCAACCATCAGCCCATCCCCTCCCCCCGCTCGGGGGTCTTTCGGCAAGCATTTACGGGCATTGAATGAGATGTCGGAGTCCGAAGTGAGACAATGGCGGTGCCAATATTTTGCTTAGGGATAACCCCCAAATAAGGAGCTGCATTTAGAAATGTCGGATAATACCGTGCACATGCCAGACCGCAACCTTGCGATGGAGCTTGTGCGAGTCACCGAAGCCGCCGCCCTTGCCTCCGGCCGCTGGGTCGGACGCGGGATGAAAAACGAAGGTGACGGAGCCGCCGTTGACGCGATGCGCAAACTGATCAACTCAGTGCCCATGAACGGTGTCGTGGTCATCGGTGAAGGTGAAAAAGATGAAGCCCCCATGCTGTACAACGGCGAAGCCGTAGGCACCGGTGAGGGCCTGGACCTGGACATTGCTGTGGACCCGGTTGACGGAACCCGTCTGATGGCAGAAGGCCGCCCCAACGCCATTTCCGTTATCGCTGCCGCTGAACGCGGATCCATGTTTGATCCCTCGGCGGTGTTCTACATGGAAAAGATTGCCGTGGGGCCAGAAGCCAAGGGCGTTATTGACCTCAATGCCCCGGTACGTGACAACATCCGCGCGGTTGCCAAGGCCAAGGGGATCCGCCCCAGTGACGTCACCGTCGTGGTTCTTGACCGCCCGCGCCACAACCAGCTCATTAAGGAAATCCGGGACGCCGGGGCCAAGGTGCGTTTCATCATGGACGGTGACGTAGCTGGTGCCATCGCCGCCGCGCAGGATCACAACGCCATTGACATCATGATGAGCATTGGCGGCACGCCCGAGGGAATCATTACTGCCTGCGCCATGAAGTGCATGGAGGGCGAAATCCAAGGACGGCTGTGGCCCCAGAATGACGAGGAAGCAGCCAAAGCCCGCAACGCCGGCCATGACCTTGGCCAGGTGCTCACCACCGAGGATCTGGTAGCTTCCGAAAACTGCTACTTCGCGGCCACCGGCGTGACCAACGGTGACATGCTCAGCGGCGTGCGCTACCGTGCCAAAGGCGCTTCCACCCGGTCCCTGGTCATGCGCTCGAAGTCCGGCACCATCCGCTACATCGACTCCGTCCACCAGCTGTCCAAGCTATCGGAGTACTCAGTGGTTGACTACACCAATCCGCAGTAAGGGGCATCACAGTCGCCAGCCCCGCAGAGGCGGGCGACTTTGCCTACTATTGATGTTATGAGCGCCTGTAATTTAATGTGCACTCGCGCTCGACATTTAACCTATACAACAATCCGTACAAGGGGTTTTTAAGATTATGACTGAGTACCGTATCGAACGCGACACCATGGGTGAAGTAAAGGTCCCTGTTGACGCTATGTGGCGTGCACAGACCCAGCGAGCCGTGGACAACTTCCCAATCTCGGGCCGTGGCCTGGAGCACGCACAGATTCGCGCGCTGGGAAATCTCAAGGCCGCCTGTGCCCAGGTCAACAAGGACTCCGGTGCACTGGATGCTGACAAGGCTGATGCCATCATCGCCGCTGCCAAAGAAATCTCCGACGGCAAGCACTACGACGAATTCCCCATCGATGTGTTCCAGACCGGTTCCGGCACCTCTTCAAACATGAACACCAATGAGGTTATTGCCTCTATTGCCGGCAAGAATGGCGTGGAAATTCACCCGAATGACCACGTCAACATGGGCCAGTCCTCCAACGACACCTTCCCAACTGCCACCCACGTGGCTGCCACCGAAGCCGCTGTCAACGATCTCATCCCTGGCCTGAAGGTCCTGCACAAGTCCCTAACCGCCAAGGCCAAGGAATTCGCAGATGTGGTTAAGTCCGGCCGCACCCACCTGATGGACGCGACCCCCATTACCCTGGGCCAAGAGTTTGGTGGATACGCCCGCCAAATCGAGCTTGGTATCGACCGCGTTGAGGCTTGCCTGCCACGTCTGGGCGAGCTTGCTATCGGTGGTACCGCCACCGGTACCGGCCTCAACACCGGCGCAGACTTTGGCGCAAAGGTCACTGAGGAGCTCAAGAAGCTCACCGGTGTGCAGCAGCTCAAGGAAGCTGAGAATCACTTTGAGGCCCAGGCTGCCCGCGACGCCCTCGTTGAGTTCTCCGGTGCCATGCGCACCATCGCGGTATCCCTGAACAAGATTGCCAACGACATCCGCCTCATGGGCTCCGGCCCGTTGACCGGCCTCTCAGAGATTCACCTGAAGGACCTGCAGCCAGGCTCCTCCATCATGCCGGGCAAGGTCAACCCAGTAATCCCGGAGGCAACCACCATGGTGGCCGCCCAGGTCATTGGCAACGACGCTGCAATCGCTTTCGGCGGCGCACAGGGCCACTTTGAGCTCAACGTGTTCATCCCAGTGATGGCCCGCAACGTTTTGGAGTCCGCTCGCCTGCTGGCTAACGTCTCCCGCGTTCTGGCTGAGAAGTGCGTTGACCACATCACTGCTAACGAGGACCGTATGAAGAAGTACGCTGAGTCCTCCACCTCCATTGTCACCCCACTGAACAGCAACATTGGCTACGAAAACGCCGCCAAGGCTGCAAAGCATGCACTCAAGCAGCAGATCACCGTGCGCGAGGCCGTCATTGACCTGGGCTTCGTTGATGGGGAGAACCTCACCGAGGAGCAGCTGGATGAAAAGCTTGACGTGCTATCCATGACCAACCGCGACCGCGATAGCTTCTAAGCATCACTCTGCGGCTTAGTGGCCAGCCGCGCGCCCCTCACGCGCCGGATAGCCACTAGCCCCGATTTGCGCCGCTGGCCCCCACCCTTGAACTAAGGGCGGGGGCCAGCGGCCTTGTCAGCGGGTGCCCCACCTTGCGGTAGTGGGGACCTTACGGGCAAGTAGCTGTGACGTAGACTACGTACTCCTCTTCCTCACCGGATTGGTTAGTGGCAAAGCCCTCAAAGCTGTAGGTGTTACCGGATATCCGGGGAGTTCCCCCCTGGGTTACCAACGCTCTGCCGTCCCCTAATCCGATTTGTCCGGTGAGGGTCTGTTGCGCGTCTTTGTGGCTACGCAGAAATACCCAGTTTCCCGACTGCTCCATCTCCGGCTCGAAGACGTAGAAATTTTTTGAGCCATCCGGGAACACCGCGCAGGTTATCTGGGCGCCAGGGATCTCCAGCGGTTCCCCGTCGACCACCAGCTCAAAGTTATCCGGCCTTGCCGGAACGACCGTCCGGGTGGCTCCTGCCTTGTCCTCCAGCTCCCGCGTTTCAGCAAAGAAGGCCGGTGGTGTGCGTTTGGCAGCGCCATTAGCTGGTGGCGCTGGCGCCTGGGTTTCTTTCTTAGTAGGCATGGGCACCGAGTTTGTCTGCAGCACTTTGCCCGTAGGCGTAGGCGCAGCGGAAGGTTCCGTGGTAGTGGCGCTAATGGTGGTGCTGATGGCGGTACTAGTGACGGTGCTAGTGATGGCGCTGGTTTCCTCCACTTGGCTGGTGTGTTTTTGAAGGGTTGGTGAGTGCTTGGATACGGTTTCCTCCGTTGCTTGCCCGCCGTCCGTGGAGCAGGAGATCAAGGGTAGCGCGAGGAGCGCGGTGGCTGTGATTGCGGTAGAAAGCTTCGCCTTAGTGAACATTTATCCAGTGTATATCCCCCACTTGCTCCGCGCTTGAGCCCTGGTCAAAGACGGAAACTCCCGGGAAATATCCGGCCGGGATTCCGCTGCGGTGGGGCACCGCGACAAGGCCTGCAATAATGCACTTGGTGAAACTTTTTACCGGGTGTAAAGTTTTTGGCCATGGACAGCACTCCGGAAACGATATCCCTGCGTGAGCAAAAGCGCAGGAATACCAAGCTGGGAATTGAAGACGCCGCCACGCGACTGGTGGATGAAAAAGGGTTCGCCCACGTCACCGTGGAGGAAATCTGTGCCGCGGCCGGGGTTTCCAAGCGCACGTTCTTCAACTACTTCGATTCCAAGGACTCCGCGGTGCTGGGAACCCCTGGCCAAAGCTTCACCCCAGCCCAACGCGAACGCTTTCTCTCCACCCCCGCGGACAGCATGGCAGTCTTAAGCCTGGAACTGGCCAAAGAACATCTACGCGAACTCCACGCCGATTCCCGGATATCCGCGCGCCGGCACCGGATAGCTAATGACACCGACGCCGCTTACGCCGTCTTGAGCCGCCGGCGCGCGAAAAATGATGAGTTCAGCGATCTCATCAAACTTCGGCTGGAAAAGGACCCCCACCTGCGTTTGCTTTCCGGAGTGAGTACGGACACCGAAGCAATTGTGATTGCCGGCATTGTCCGGGAAGCTCTATGGGTGGCAATGGCCGCGCCGGATTCTGATTGCAACGCCTCTCTCCCCGACCGCTTGGACCAGTCCGTGAGTCTTATTCACGACTACTGGAAGGAGATTCAATGGTAAAGCAGAACCATAATTTACCCCTGATAATCTCCGCCTTGATGCTTACTATGCTGATGAGCTCGCTGGGCCAGATGATCTTTGCGGCGGCGCTACCTACCATCGTGGGTGAGCTGGGCGGCGTTGACCGGATGAGCTGGGTCATCTCTGCGTTCCTGGTCACCATGACAATTGCCATGCCTATAGCCGGCAAACTGGGCGACCTTTGGGGCCGCAAGTGGCTCTACATTGGAGGAATTGGCATATTCGCGGTGGGCTCCGCGTTGGGAGGCTTCGCAGCGACCATGAACGCGCTCATCGTCGGACGCGCCGTCCAGGGCTTCGGTGCCGGGGTGATGATGATTTCCTCCCAGGCAATCGTGGCGGAGGTAACCACAGCCCGCGAACGCGGCAAGTACATGGGAATTATGGGCGGCGTCTTTGGCGTGTCCTCCGTTTTGGGACCTGTCCTGGGCGGGTGGTTTACCGACGGCCCCGGGTGGAGGTGGGCACTGTGGATGAACATTCCCTTAGCACTAGCGGCCATCACGGTATGCACGCTGGTCTTGAAGCTCCGCGTGGGAAAGGCCTCCCTGGCCCAGTTTGACGCCGTGGGCGCGGTACTCATAGCGGTGACCACCGCCGCGCTCATCCTCATGACCACCTGGGGTGGATCCGAATACGCGTGGGGGGACCCGCTCATCCTGGGCCTTGCCGCAGTGGTGGTTGTGGGTGCGGCGGCCACCGTGTTTACCGAAACACGGGTAAAACAACCGCTTATTCCGCTGGGTCTTTTCACAAATCGCAATATGGTGCTGTCAACCGCCTCCGGCACCGTACTGGGCTTGGCTATGTTCGGGGTTTTCGGCTACATGCCCACCTACCTACAAATGGTGCACACCCTGACGCCCACCAAGGCCGGGCTAATGATGGTGCCCATCATGCTGGGAATGCTGATTACCTCAACGGCTGTAGGGTTTGTCATCTCCCGGACCGGCCGCTACAAGGTCTTCCCGCTCGTTGGCCTTGCCATGGTTACGTTGGCCTTGCTATGGATGTCCAGGCTAAGTGTGGACACTTCACTGGTGGAGCTTGGTATCCAGTTCTTACTCTTTGGCGTCGGCCTGGGCTTTGTCATGCAGGTGCTGGTACTCATTGTGCAGAACTCTTTCCCGCTCGCGCGGGTGGGGACTGCCACGGCCGCGAACAACTTCTTCCGGCAGGTAGGCGGCGCGGTAGGGGCTTCCATGGTGGGTTCCTTGTTCATCCACAACATGAGGCTTGAGCTGGCAAACAATGCTCCTCGGGCGCTGGAAAAAATGGGCCCCTACGGTACTCAATACGCGCAGCAATTCACAGCAGGCGGGGCTTCGCGCTTTACCCCAACGCTGGTCGCTGAGTTACCCAAGCCTCTGCAAGAGGTGGTCCTCAACGCCTATAACGACGGTCTTACCCCCGTCATCTTCCTCATGGTGCCCCTGGCGGTACTGGCTTTTGTATTCGTAATACCAATCCGCGAGGAGCACCTCAAGGAAACAATTGACTAGGACTCTTTAGCCGGGTGTGGCAACAGGAGTTCATAGACATCCGTGTCGCGCCACTGCCCCGCCAGCTCCCCGTAGGTCATCTTGGCCAGGTGGGAATAGGTTCCCACCTTCTCAAAACCCCGGGACAGGTGGAGCTTTGCCGAGCCCTCATTCTCCGGGAAAATCCACGCGTGAATAGCCCACTTGTGGAGTCCTTGGCAGACCTCAATGAGCTTGTCCAGGAGTGCTCCAGCGATCCCGCGTCCAGTAGCGTCCAGATGGACATAGATGGAATCCTCCACCACGCCATGAAATACGCTGCGGGAGGAAATAGGCGCTGCGGAGACCCAGCCTAAGACCTTGGAGTCATCCTCCGCCTCTACAGCCACGTGAACTGATGGCAGGATCTTGGACTTTGTGAACTGCTCCAGGGTCATAGCCCGAGTCTCATAGGTAGCGTGCCCGGTGGTCAAACCCATCTCGTAAATTTCCTGCATTTGCGGATAGTCCTCAGTACGGAATGGGCGTATGGTGAAATCTTTTGCAGACATGGCGGACCTTAATGTTAGAAGTTGCTGGAGCGGGAGAAGATAGTGGAATACATCCCCGTGTTGATGGCGTTGGACACCAGATTAGCCAGGATAACAAAGCCCGCTACGCCACCTAAAACGGACAGCAAAATAGTAAGGTCCTCCGGAGCAATGGATTTTTCGGAAGATTGCGCCCCGGACTCCTGAGAGGCACTGAGCTGCTCTGCGGACGGAGAATTTTCTTGGGCATACGCGGTGGTACTGCCGGCGGCCAGGGACAACGCCACTAGGCCAGTAATGATCTTTTGCATGGTTTCCTCGGATGTCGAAATTGTTCTTAGGCCTCCCAGACTAGCCAAGATGGCACTGCAACGGTTAAAACTCGGGTTCGCTGCCCGGTTGGCAGACAAGGTTTTCAACCGCCAAAAGGCCCCGCGTAAAAACGCGGGGCCAGATGAGCTATGTAATGAGAAATTACATCATGCGGATGTCAGCACCGAACCTGCCGGTTGCATCTGCCATCCAGGAGATGGTGCCGTTGGTGAATTCCTGGTTCCAACCGGTTGCGTGATCGGTAACCTGCTCAGGCTCAACTGGAAGTCCAACCTCAGCCTCAAGGCCACCGTTCTCGATGTAGGTTTCAGCGATCTTGCCGATAACTGGAACGGTCTTGCCGGTCTCAGCGTTGTGTACCAGCAGCTTGTTGTCGCCGTAGTTAACCAGGGTGCCCTTGTCGGTGGTCTGAACGTCTTCGATGTTCAGGCCCCACTCCTGGCCCTTGGCAACAGCCTCATCAGCGAAATCTGCAGGCAGCTCAACGTCACCCTCAGCACCTGGTACCATCTTCATGCCTTCGCCGGCCTCAGACATCTTCTTGTCAGCTTCGTTGCCAGCGGAAACTACGGCAGCGGAAGCGTCAGCAGCAGCGGACTCCATGGAGTCGCCAGCGTCTTCTACGGCAGAAGCGATAGCAGCGGTTGCCTCAGCAGCTTCCTTGCTCATCTTGTCTCCGGCCTTGTCAACCTCAGTCGCAGCGGAATCCAGAGCCTGGTCCACGTCTTCCTGAGCTTCTTGGGTACAAGCAACCAGGCTGACAGCCAATGCGGAAGCTGCGAAACCAGCGGTGATACGACGGGTGATGTTCTTCATTGAGAATTATCCTTTCACTAAAGCGTTGAATCTCAACACTTTAAATTCTTAAGCTTTTTCTTGCCAACCAGTACCTGAGCTTGGACATCAAAGCACTACTCGATTGGCATGCCTTTCAAACTTTAAGGGATTATCCAGGTAAACCTCAAATATTTTTCAGTGAGTTTCTGAATGTTTTGGGGGTTTAGCGGAGTTTTCGCCGGTTAGAGCCATTCTTACGGTTTGATAACGTTTGCCTTTTCCGTTTGGATTTTTGGGAAATCTCGGACTGAGCCGCACTTGCCTTAGCGCGGCGCGCTTGTTTGGCTTTGGACTTTTCGCGCGCGGAAAGTTTCTCCACAGGCCCGCGGGAGGAGGAACTTTTCCGTCCGCGGCACACCCCCACGAAACTCTGGATCTCTTCGCTGTCGGAGTCCTTGGACCACACCAACGCAATGGATGTTCGGGGATGGTCCTCAAGCACCCGCAGCCCTAGCGGCACGACCTGTTTTTTGGCAAGGACCTTCAGCAACGGCCTGGGAGCAACCGCAACCCCCACATTGGCAGCCACGATTTGCAGGGCGTCGCGAACCGCAACGACATCTACGGACGCATCCGGAGGAATCTGATAGTTGACTATCTCATCTTCGATATCGCGCGGGTGTACCGCCTCCCCCAGCTCAGCGAAGACCGAATCCTTGGGGACCGCTACGCCTGGTTCCTCATCATAAAGACGCACTATGTGGAAAGCTTCGGTGATTCGGGAATCTGGGACGCGAGCCAGGGCCAGGTCAGCCTGTCCGAGCAGCACCTGCCCGAGGGCGTCGTCCGCGTTGGCGGTATCCAAGGTCACCTCCCGGCCGGCTAGCGCGCGGTAGCGCTCAAACCATTTTGCGGGTTCAGTTCCGGTGACAAAAGCCACTGTTAAGGTCTTAGACATAGCAACCAGCATAGGTCAGCAGGCCCCCGGTTGGTATGCTGGTGCGCATGACTAATAATGCCAGCCAGCCGTCAGGTTCCGCTATGAAGCCTCAGACCGCGGCGAAGAAACTGGGAATCTACCTTCCAGCCACCCCCGAGGAATTCCAGACCGGAGGTGTAACGCACGCGCAACTGCGCGACTTACACGACAACCCTCCTGCCTGGTTGGTGGAGCTTCGCCTAACAGGCCCCCACCCACGCCCCGTGGTCGCACAAAAACTGGGAATCTCCACCACCGCCTTGAAGAAAAATCATATGGACAAGGCCCTGACCACCGCAGAAATTACTGAACTCCTCCTTAACAAACCGCAATGGTTGGAAGACGCCCGCAAGACCCACGCTGAACAACGCGCGCAAGCGCTCGCGGAAAGCCCACAACAAGAAGAACCTCCTCAGAGCCAAGAAGAGCTCCCGCAGAGCACGGAAGATAATGAAGAGGTCACCGACACCGATAACGTCACTGCGACCCCCGAAGTAAAAGAGCACACCTCTGATGACACTGATGACTCGGAAGACACTAAAGACTCTGTAGACCAGCTCTAGATAATCCTTTGCCACCTTCCCTGGGCGCGCACCGCTGCACGCCCAGGGAATCCTGGTGCGAGCGCCCCTGGTTTTTCTAACCAGGGGCTTAAATGTAGTCCACAGCGGGTCCATCCACGCGCCCGGCCGGTTGAGCACATATCCGCCATGGCACCTAAAAATCAAGGCAATGGGCCGTCAAGGCGCTTGGCACGGGCCCACAGCTGCACGTTAATGGACTCGCAGTCCAGGGGTGGCTCCGGGGCAGGCTTCTGTGAATCAGTCCAACTAGTAACCGGGGTAAAACCGTGAAGCGCGCTCACGGCAACGGCGGGGAGGCGCTCTCCTACGGGTACGCGCTCGCGCCGCGGGGCCGGAATCAGCCCGGCTTCCACGGCGGCGCGCACCGTTACCGAATCAACCACCAGGCTTTCAGGTGCCTGAATCAGCTCATCACCACGAAAGAAGATGAGGGAAGCGTTGGCGGCCTCGCGGATGAACCCGTCCGCAACCAGGGCGGCGTCGTCAGCACCATGGCTAAGCGCCTGCGCGCGCAACTTTAGTTGCGCAGTGAAATCGGGGCCTTTGAGGTGCGGTAAATTCCGGGGGTCTTGCGCCAGCCACAGTGCGGTCCCGGTTCGCAGCGGCGGCTGGGGACGCAGGCGGTAATGGGCAGTGCTGCGGTAGACGCGCACCTGCGGGAAGTAGTTGCCCACCTCTGGGACCCAGATGCGGGGGTTTAAACCCAACCTGCGCCAGTGGAGATCGGGGCGAATGGCACGGCCATCCCGCACGGCAAAAGACGTTACTAGTTCCATTGGATCCCCCGAAGCGGCCGGAGCTTCACCTGGGTTTCTTCCCACTCCGCCTCCGGATCGGATAGAGACAACACCGCACCTCCAACGCCGTAATAGGCACCGGCAGGCGTGTTGACCAGCGTGCGGATGGTCATCGACAGCTCTACCTGACCGGTGGTGGAAAGAAAGCCGAAGGCGCCGGAGTAAGCGCCGCGCCAGGTCCCCTCCAACTCTTGGATAATACCCATGGTCCGTTCCTTCGGGGCACCAGTCATGGAGCCGCCAGGAAACGCCGCCTCCACGGCGTCCAGGGCGTTCTTGCCCGGTGTGAGCTGCCCCGTGATATCCACCATCAGCTGGTGGACGGTCGGGTAGGTCCGCACATAAAAATCCGCATTGTGGGTCACCCCGGTGCACACCCGGGACAAGTCATGGCGCACCATATCCGCCACCATGAGCAGCTCAGCGGTTTCTTTTTCCCCGCTGAGCTGCCGAATAAGGGATTCATCGCGGCTGGCGTCGCGGTCCGGGTCACGCGGCCGGGTTCCCTTGATGGGGCGGGAAGTCACCTGTCCATAGCCGTCCACGGCCAGGAAAAGCTCCGGGGTGGCCGAAAGCAGCTCCTGAGCGGGGAAGGACAGGTACCCCGTGCCCTCCATGGCCAGGTACACCGCCAGGGAATCCCGCACCGGTTCCAATTCGTAGCGGTTGGTTAGGCAGACCTCGTACGTATCCCCCGCCGCTAGGTATTCTTGCGCACGCGCGATGGCACTGAGGTAGTGCCCGTGGTCGTGCACGGGCGCGGCCGGGCCAGCGCCCGCCGGCTTCGGGGGCGTAGCCAGCTGTGGGGTCCAGCCATCATCACCAGCAAAGGCCAGCAGGTGGGTTTTTCCTGCTTGCGGGTCCACGATAACGGCACGGCGTGCGAAGGCGAATTCAGCATCCGGGTACGGGCTGTGCCCCGGCGCGCCGGCCTCATAGCCTAGATATCCCACCCAGCCCAGGGAGAAATCCAGCCCGGGGATGGGGGCGGCCACCCGGGCAGGTGCCAAGGAGGCGGCGTAGGTGTCCCGGAAGGTGTCAAAGAACCCACCGTTAACACAGGTGTGTATTTCATCCGCTGCCCCCAGCACGTGCATCCCAGCTGACTGCAACCAGAACTTTGCTTTGCCCGCCAAACCGGCGGCTACCGCCGCCGGGTCCAGAGCGTAATCCAGGGTGCGGACGCTGAAGTAAGACTGTGCGTAAAAACGACCGCTTAGCGCAAGGAAGTTCCGGATGATTTGCCGCCCACCATGGCCTGCCATGGACTCAGGGTGGAACTGCACCCCAAACCGGGGCAGGCTGCGGTGTTCAATGCCCATTACTACCCCGTCTTCCAGGCGGGCGGTAACGCGGTAGCTGGCAGGGATGTCCGCAGCATGCAAGGAGTGATAACGCACCACGGTTAAGGGGTTAGCAAGCCCGGAAAACAGCCCCGTGCCGTCGTGGCTAACCTGGCCAGTAACCCCGTGCGCTGGACGCGGCAGCCGGGTGACCTTGCCCCCGTCTATCTGTACGAAAGCCTGCATCCCTAAGCATACGCCCAGGATAGGGCCGCCAAAGCGCTCTATAACTTCAGCGCTGAGCCCCAAATCATCCGGGTTACCGGGATGCCCCGGGCCGGGTGAGATGATAACGGCGTCCGCTTTTGCAATGCCAGAGGACTCCCACGGCACGTCATTGGTGACTACCGCGGGAGCCCTCCCGGTTTCTAAGCGGACGTATTCAACCAGATTGAAAGTAAAAGAATCATGGTTGTCCACGACCACAATGTTCATGGGTGGTTCTTAGACCAGCTTCCAGTCTTCCAGGCCCTCGTAGAGCGGGAAGTCCGCAGCCACTTTGTCCACGCGCTTGCGCAACGCGGAGACATCGGCATTCTTGCCGCCTTCCAGCGCGGTACCAATGACATCCGCAACCTCGGTGAAGGCGGCGGCGTCCAGGCCACGGGTGGCAAGTGCTGGGGTGCCAATGCGCAGCCCGGAGGTAACCATGGGCGGGCGGGGGTCGTTAGGCACGGCGTTGCGGTTGACGGTAATGCCCACCTCGTGCAGGAGATCTTCTGCCTGCTGGCCATCCAGTTCGGAGTTGCGCAGGTCCGCGAGCACCAGGTGCACGTCCGTGCCACCGGAGACTACGTCCACGCCGGCGGCTTTAGCGGAGTCACTGGTCAGACGCTCTGCGATGATCTTCGCGCCCTCCAGGGTGCGCTCCTGGCGGTTTTTAAATTCCTCACTAGCAGCGATCTTGAGCGCGATAGCCTTGGCCGCAATCACGTGCATCAGCGGTCCACCTTGGTGGCCGGGGAAGACGTTGGAGTTGACCTTCTTGGCAAACTCTTGCTTGGCCAAGATTAGGCCAGAGCGCGGGCCGCCCAGGGTCTTGTGAACCGTGGTGGAGACAATGTCAGAGTATGGAACGGGGTTGGGGTGCAGGCCAGCTGCCACCAGGCCGGCAAAGTGGGCCATGTCCGTCCATAGGTAAGCGCCCACCTCATCGGCGATGGAGCGGAAGGCTTCAAAATCGATAGTGCGTGGGTAGGCAGACCACCCGGCAATAATCACCTTCGGGCGTTCTGCCAAGGCCTGCTCGCGGATCTTATCCATGTCCAGGCGCATGGTCTCAGAGTCCACCTCATAGGCGGAGACTTCATAGAGCTTGCCGGAGAAGTTCAGCTTCATGCCGTGAGTCAGGTGGCCGCCGTGCGCCAAGGACAGGCCCATGAGTTTGTCACCGGGCTCAAGCAGGGTGGAAAGAACTGCCGCGTTAGCAGAGGCGCCGGAGTGCGGCTGCACGTTGGCAAAGTCCGCGCCAAACAGAGACTTCGCGCGGTCACGGGCCAGGTCTTCTACAACATCCGCGAACTCACAGCCGCCGTAGTAGCGGCGGCCGGGATAGCCTTCCGCGTACTTGTTGGTCAAGACAGAGCCTTGGGCCTGAAGTACGGCACGGGGCACAAAGTTTTCTGAGGCAATCATTTCCAAGGTGTCGCGCTGGCGGGCGATTTCCCCACCGATGGCTTCGAATACCTCTGGATCCAGATCGCGCATTTCCTGGTAGCGCAGGTCTTGATTATTGTTCATGGGTTGTACAACTGCCCCTTCGTTGAAGATAACTTTTTCTCATAGTGCCGGAGGCCGGCTTAACCCCTCTTACTATAGGCCATAGTCTGCAAAGGAGAGACAAAAGTCACCCCTAAAAACGCCACGTGAGATAATGGCGGTATGTCGCGTCTGCATCAGCCCACTCTGCCTGGCCCCTACCTGGATTTTAACCGGGAGCAATGGAAATTCCTACGCAATTCCATGCCCCAGGTCCTTAACGAAGATGAGGTCAAGCAGCTGTCCGGCATTGGTGAAAACATCAACCTCACCGAGGTAGCGGAGGTCTACCTCCCCCTATCGCGCCTCATCCACATGCAGGTCAACGCCCGCCTTAAGCTCATTAAGGCCACCGAGTCCTTCCTGGGCGCAGACCCCACCCACGTGCCCTTTGTTATTGGAATAGCCGGTTCCGTGGCCGTGGGAAAGTCCACCACCGCGCGCCTGCTGCAGGTTCTTCTACAACGGTGGGAATCCCATCCCAAGGTGGATCTGGTCACCACCGATGGCTTCCTCTACCCCACCGAGGAATTGAAGCAACGGGGCTTGCTGCAACGCAAGGGTTTCCCCGAATCCTATGATCAGCGCGCGCTTCTGCGCTTTGTCACCGAGGTAAAATCCGGCCGGGAGGTGGCCAAGGCACCAGTATATTCACATGAGAAATACAACATAATTCCGGGTGAATACCAAGTTGTTCGCCGCCCGGACATCCTTATCCTGGAAGGCCTAAACGTCTTGCAAACAGGCCCTACGCTCATGGTCAGTGATCTTTTTGATTTCTCCGTCTACGTAGACGCCCGCCGGGAGCTAATTGAAAAGTGGTACATTGACCGCTTCCTCAAACTTCGCCGCACGGCTTTCAGCAAGCCCGGCGCGCACTTTGCCCACTACGCCGGCTTAGATGACGCGGAGGCCTACGCGCGGGCCCGCGAGATTTGGCAGACCATCAACCTGCCCAACCTGATAGAAAATATCCTGCCCACCCGGGTGCGCGCTTCCCTAGTGTTGCAAAAGGGTGAGGACCACCTGGTAGAGCACGTGCGGATGCGCAAGCTCTAGCGGGCCCCGTTATTTGCCAAAGCGCCGGGAACGCTGGGAGTAGTCCCGCAGCGCGCGCAGCAGGTCAATTTTCCTAAACGCCGGCCAGTAGGTGTCCGTGAACCAGATTTCGGAGTACGCGGCTTGCCACAGCAAGAACCCGGACAGCCGTTGCTCACCGGAGGTGCGGATAACCAAGTCCGGGTCCGGCAGTCCCTTGGTATAGAGGTGTTCAGTAATGGAGTCCACCGTCACGGCCTGCGCTAGTTGGTCCGCTGGTACCCCCGATGCCGCCTCGTCTGCCACCAGGGTTCGCACCGCGTCCACAATTTCTTGGCGTCCGCCGTAGCCCACAGCAACGTTGACGATGATCCCTGTGTTGGCGTCCGTGGTTTGGGCGGACTCCTGCATGCGCTTAGCCACGTCATCGGGCAGTAAGTTCAGGTGCCCCACCAAGCGAACCTGGCAGTTAAGTGATGCCTGAGCCAGGTGGTCCACCACGTCGGAGATGATATCGAAAAGCAGGTTTACCTCCGCGTCGGAGCGCTTGAGGTTTTCCGTGGACAGCAGGTAGATAGTGACAACCTTGACCTCAGTGTCGTTGCACCACTCAATCATCTCGCTAATCTTGGCCGCACCCTTGCGGTGCCCGTGGCTGACATCCTCGAACCCGGCTTCGCGTGCCCAACGCCGGTTTCCGTCTGCCATTATCGCGATATGCTTTGGCTGTGGCTTGCCCTTAATCAGGCTCAGCAACCTGGACTCGTACAACGGGTACAAGATCTTAGGCAGCTCGGGCAGTCTTAACGCCCCGGGTAATTTTAGCTTCACGTCCACGCCTTCAAGTCTAGCCTGCCAACCCCCTACCTCAAGTGACCTAGGGAGCTCTTTTGCTCCCGCACTGGTTTTCAGTGGGAACGAAAGCACAGCTTCTCTGTTGCCCACGCTGCCCCGGGCACCACCTCCGGAGCAGCTGCCGCCTTAGAAGTAGGACTTCTTGCGGTTGTCGTAGATTCCCGCTTCTTTCATGGCTTTATCTATGGCGTCCTGATCGAAGGGATCAATCCCGTGGTCCTGCGCGAACAAAGTCCGCCTGCGGAAACGGGAGAAACGGCGGTGGAAGAACCAACCTGCCATGAGTACTGCCACCCCCATCAGCACCAGGATCAAAAGCCCAATCGGTGAAGCCTTGCCAAATTCCGGGCCTACCGGGCCGTCTGACTGTGCCTGGGCCAAGATCTGCACCTGTGGGTGTGCAAGCGTGGCCAACGCGAGATTATTTAGAAGCTGCATAGGATCTAAGTTTCCTCCTCTTGCGTTACTTGCGCAATTCCGGCAAACAGGTCATCCTCCGGCAGTGAGGTTTCCACGCGGCTGCGGGCCAACTCAAATTCCTCCGTTGGCCAATAGCGCTTCTGGATTTCAGCCGGGGTGGCTAGGAACGCACCGGCCGGGTCGATCTGGGTAGCGTGGGCAATCAGTGCGCGCTCCCGGTGCGGGAAATATTCGGCGCACTCTACCTGCGTGGTCACGCGTTCCATGATGTCCCCTTTTTCCGGATCCCACCTCGATATCATGGGCGCGTAGGGGCTGGGCTTGCCCTGCCCAACCAGGAGGTCGTGGAAAATCTTCATGCGGCGGAACACGAACCCGTGGGAGTAATAGAGCTTCAGAGGCTCCCAGGGGGCACCGAGTTCCGGGTGGTAGTCAGCATGGCCAGCAACGTTCCAAGCGATCATCGACGCGCGGTGCACCATGAGGTGATCGGGGTGCGGGTAGCCACCGTTTTCATCGTAGGTGACAACGACGTGGGGGCGGAGCTCGCGGATGACTTCCACGAACCGCTGCGCAATCGCGTCATCGGCATGCAGCGCGAAAGCGTCTTCCGGAAGCAAGTCGTTGATATTGGGGTTCCTGGGGTCCCCACCAGGCAGCCCCGAGTCCCTATACCCTAACCAGCGGTGATTAACGCCTAGGGCCTTTGCTGCTTCCGCCATCTCCGCGCGCCGGAGCTGGGCTATATTTTCCAAGACCCCGGGCTTATCCATTGCCGGGTTCAGGATGTCACCGCGCTCCCCACCGGTGCACGTCAACACTGTTACCTCGTGCCCCTCATCCGCGTACTTTGCGGTAGTCGCCGCGCCCTTCGATGACTCATCATCAGGGTGCGCGTGAATAGCTAGCAAACGCATGATTGAAATCCCACTTTCTTAGTACTCCTTTTAAATCCCGGCTCAACGCCAACCCAGCCTATGTTAGCGGAGCCATCAGGACTAGGATAGAAACTTATGACCACGCCTAGTCCAGACCGCCGTGCCAACCGTTACGCAGCCCCGCCCCAAACCAATGCCCGCAGAGAGGGCTCCGGGATTACCGGCAAAGCGATAGTTTTGGTGTTCCTAGCCATTTTGGTGGCGTTTCTTTTCTACGGTTACCGGTATCTACAATCGCGCGAAGAAATCAATGCTTCAATCTCCTACGTCTCTCACGAAATCATTGATGAAGACACCCTCCGCGTGTGGGCGGATGTAACCCGCAACCACCCGGATGAGGAAGCCTACTGCATTATTCAAGCGTATGACTACGAAAAGGCTGAGGTTGGACGCCGCGAGATAGCTATCGCAGGCGATGGCAAAGCCGCCATCCGCATATCCGTAGATGTCCCCACCAACGAGCGTGCTGTGGCCGGAGGTGTCTACGGATGCTCATCACTCATTCCCCCCTACCTTGATACGAAAGACCCTCAGTACCAAGTCCGGTAATTCCAACCCTTAAGACAAAGTCCGCTAGGCACGGGTGGCAAGCGTGGGTAACTTCAAGCTGTGCTAAAATTCGGGCGCACTAAACTAGCGTAGACTCTAAATTTTTAACGTTAAACCGGATATTCCGGTGAATTAAAATACTCATGGAAGGTTACACTCATGGCTGAGCAACAAAAGCAGTACATCACCCCGGAAACCAAGGCCAAACTGGAGGAAGAGCTCCAGACCTTGATCGACCACCGCCCCGTGGTCGCAGCAGAGATCAACGAACGGCGCGAAGAGGGCGACCTCAAGGAAAACGCCGGCTACGACGCCGCACGTGAGATGCAGGATCAGGAAGAGGCCCGCATCAAGCAGATTTCTGAGATTCTGGCTAACTCCACCACTGAGCGCGACATTGACATGGAAGGCCTGGCCGCTATTGGCGCTGTTGTCCACGTTTATTACAACGGGGATAAAGACAACAAGGAAACATTCCTCATTGGTACCCGCGCTGCCGCGTCCGACAATGAAGACCTTGAGACTTATTCGGAGCAGTCCCCCTTGGGCGCAGCCATCCTGGGCGCTAGCGAAGGTGAAACTCGCGAGTACACCGCACCTAACGGCAACACCATCTCCGTGACCATTGTCTCCGCAGAGCCGTATGACTCAGCAAAGGCCTCCACCCCGCGTTCGTAGTATCCCCAATTCTTAGTCAGTCTTTGGGCTGACAGGGTATCCTAGTAGAAGTTATAGCACTTGGGCGTGAGAATTTGCTGCCTGCATTTCTCACGCGCGTCACTCTACGAAAAATCAACAAGAAAGCTCTCATACACCCATGAAGAAGTTCTCCCGCACCATAGCTGCCGGCCTCAGCGCTGCCACCGCACTGTCCTTGGCTGCCTGCTACCCGCCTAATCAGCAGGATTCCGATATCAAGGTAGAAACCGGCTCCACCTTCACCGGTATGGCGCCCGCGCAGAAGGAAGCAGAAGCCAACCATGCTGAAGGCGCTGACGCAACCGAGGAACTGGATCCCTCCGGTCATGACATGACCGGCATGGAGACCAAGACCATTGAGGTTCTTGAGATCACCGAGACCGCAGTCGTAGGTGCGGACCAAGAAGCTGTGGCTGTTGCTACCCCCGTGGCAACCGAAACCGTAATTGTTCAAAACTAGCCACAGCTCCAACTCCCCGGCTCTTGCCTCCCAGATTCTGGGCCACGGCAAGAGCTTTTTGCTTGCCATCAGGCAGCGCCCCTTGGCAAGGGTCCTAGCACCAGAACGTCACCGAGTGCTGGGGCTAACCGGAGCGCAAAAAGTGCTAGAGGTTAGTAACCTCTAGCACTTTCCAATCTTGTCGCGGCATCTACGGGGCTGCGGGTCTTAAACTGCGTCAGTTTCGCTGGAAGTAGCTCAGCAGGCGCAGGATTTCGGTGTACAGCCAGACCAGCGTTACAGCTAGGCCAAGAGCCACGCCCCAAGCATTCTTAGCTGGAGCGCCAGCACGGATAAGACGGTCTGCTTGATCAAAGTCCGTGAGGAAGGACAAAGCAGCCAGAACAATGCACACTAGCGAGAACACGATTGCCAACGGGCCGCCGTCGCGCAGCGGGTTAGCGCCAGTAAACATGGCCAACATGAAGTTGCCCAGAGCCATAACCACGACGCCAATAATGGCCCCGGTAAGGATTTTGGTGAACTTGGGGGTAACACGCACCGCACCAGTCTTGTACACGAAAAGCATTCCAATGAACACGCCAACGGTGCCCAGGATGGCCTGGCCAATCATGGCGTACGCGGAGGCACCGCTTACTGAAACACCGGTGAACAAGAACGAAAAGCCACCTACGAATAGGCCTTCGAATACGGCGTAGATCAAGGTAACTGCTGCCGAACCCCACTTCTTGCCAAACGCGGCAACAAGAACGGTGATGAACCCACCGATACCGCCAACGAGGGTAAGCATCATAGACAGCCCGGGATTGACAAAAAGGGCGACAAAGAAGTTCACCACTGCCATGGCGATGATAATCGCGAGGGTGATGCCGGTCTTAGTGACAACGTCGTCAACGGTCATTGGACGCTCGTTGGCAGCTATCTCACCATACTGACCGCCATATCCGGCTGGGGCATCTTGTACTCCATAACCTGCGTAGTTGCCGTAGCCAGCGCCTTGCTGGCCACGGCCCACGTTAGATGTCAAAGAGCTCATTACGGGATTGCTTGAACGCACGGGAACCCAATTCCTTTCATATTTCCTCCACATGTTTGTACCCCGCCGTTATTTCGTGGCGAGGCGCAAAGAGAAATGGTTGATTCCTTCTCTACTACTATCAACGCAAGCTACTCCGCTTTAGTTCCCAAATTTTAAGATTTTAGGACAATTCCGTGCAGCTGCGCATGAAAGGTAAATACTACCTGGCAGCCGCCGCCTGAAGGAAAGCGGCCGGGCGCTGCTTAGGCCAAGGACAATTGGCCCTGACCAAGGGGAGCGTACCCGCATGTCTGTAAGGGTTACTCAGGAAAAACGTTGTGCCCCCACTGGGACTCGAACCCAGACTGAATTGATTTTAAGTCAACTGCCTCTGCCGATTGGGCTATGGGGGCGGTGGCGGCTAGCGCACATGGACAATTTTAGGCCATAGAGCAAGCCGTGGGAAATCAGGGCCGGACCAAGCCGTATGTTCTAGTCACGGGATAGTTGGGCGGTAATCCCGTCTAGAATATCCTTCTCACTAATGATAAAGCTCTCAGCTGCGCTATTGCGTTCAATCATGTCAATGATTCCTTGGACGGCTACGCTGCCACCGCCAATGACGTCTGCGCGGCCCGGATGGATAACCTTATTCAACGATCGGGAAGCGCTAGTTTCCTCAACTACTTGCTGCGTCAAAACGCGTAGCGCATCAAAGCGCAGTTCAGAGCCATGGATTGCGTCCGGGTCGTAGCGCTCTAGCCCTTGGGCAAGGGCGGAGAGAGTGGTGAAAGTGCCCGCACAACCCACGAAGGTCCGGGCTTGTGCAATTGGTACGGCCTTTTCCACCTCTTCCATGCGCTCGGCGACGAACTCACGAGCAATCTCAATCTCTGTCTCCGTTGGTGGGTCCGAGCGCATGATCCGTTCTGTGATCCTTACGCAGCCCATTTGCGCCGAGTGCGCCCCGAAGATTGAGTTAGAAGTATCCCCGACGATAAATTCTGTCGAACCACCACCCAGGTCGATGACGCAAAAGGGGGCGCGTTCCGCAGACAGATCACTGGTAGCGCCTGCGAAGGACAGGTTCGCCTCCTCACGTCCGCTGATTACTTCCGCACGGACGCCTGGTTGGATTTCTCCCAGCAGTTGGCCGGTCATCTCAAAAAATTCTTCTTGATTGGAGGCGTCACGCGTAGCGGAGGTGGCAACCATACGAACTCGCGTGACTTCTTCAAACTTCATTAACGCCACGTAGCTCTCCAGAGCTTTCCGCGCCCGTTCGATGGCTTCCGGCATGAGCTTGCCGGTGGAATCCACGCCCTCCCCCAAGCGAATAATTTCCATTTTGCGGACGATATCGCGCAGTTTGCCGTCTGGGGCAACCTCGCTGATTAGCAATCGGATGGAATTGGTACCGCAGTCAACGGCTGCCACGCGGGTCATAGGATGCCCTCCTGTTGGGAAGATGGAAAAGGAAAACTAGTGCCAACTTAGCGCACGTTAGTCCAGGGTGCGACGAAAGCGGGGTACTAGGTGTTAGAAAAATCGAACTGGCCTAGGTCAATTCCTAGTTCTTCAATTGTTGGCCAATCCTGCGGGATCGCGGTTCCTCGCAGACCTGCGTGGTCCGCTGCTATGGCTACGGCCTCAGTCCCCAAGCGGAAATGATCTGGTCCTTCCGCCAGGGCATAGGCAATCAGCACGTGAAGACACTTGACCCGGTCCGGCATTCCGCCGCCAGAGAAATCAGTCCCCAGATCTTCCATCTCGTTTCGCTTGGCCAGGAAATGCTGGTGCGCGCGGTGGTAGTCTTCAGCTAGTTCCGGCTCCTTGCCCAACCGCTCCTCCATCCACTTCATCACGTGGGCCACCTCAAGGCGGGAGGCTTCAGCCGTTAGGCGCTTGTCGGTGAGGTAGTAGAGCGTGGGAAAAGGGGTGCCGTCAGGCAGCTTTGGTTGTGTCTTCACTACCGCCGGTTGGCCGTCCGGAGTGCGGTAGGCAATGGCCACCACTCCCCGGGCTGGCCGGCCTAGCTGTTCTTTGACAATCTCTAGGTCATTTTGGGTGGGCGTCTCATGCTGGGTCATGGGAGATATTGTTGCACAAATTCAGGCTGCTGCGGAAAAAGCAGGGATTCTATATCAGATTGGGCAGGCCCGGGACGGGGCAATGCTTGGGATACGGCAACGCTGGATAAGCCCACGCTAGTTAGTACAAGGGTGGCTATTTTACTGAGCTGGCGGAACATCCGCCGGTGGTGCTTCGCCCTCAACAGGGAGGGGTGGTTCCGCCGGTGCGTCGCCGGGAGCTTCTCCATGAGCCTCACCCTCGGGAACAACCACAGGGTCTGCAGGTGCTAGTTCGGGAACTTCTTCAATGGGCTCAGCTACAGAATCCCACAGTACGTTGTACCACTCGCGTGAATCTTCTTGAGCCTGTTTGTCCGTGGTTACGGCGGGGTCGTGGTGCATCTTGGGGTCTAAAATGCGGTAAGCCGTTTCGCCCTGAGCTACCAGGCCCAGCCGCCGGCGGGCTTGCTGCTCAATGTAGGAGTCGGAACGGAATTTCTCAATGTCTTCCAGAAGCCGCTCTTTCTCCGCCAACTTCACATCAATCGAATCATTGAGTCGCGCGATTTCCGCCCTACCTTCATAGAAGTTGCCCAGCGGAACTGACACGGCCAGTAGGAAGAAGATGGTGACTACCGCTAAAACACCCCATCCGGCAACATCGAGCTTGTCGCGCTTGGGTTTAACGCCTACAGCTTTGCCACGAACTCCCCCACGTGGAGCCCTTCTATCTAGGGCCTGATCTTTGGTACGGGAAGCTACCGGAACGGTGGTCCGGGTCTTGGCTGAGTTCTCGCGCGGCTGAAGCATAGACTCCTTATCTTAACCCCATGCGTCACAGAAGTCTCCCCTCACGCGTAGATATTTGCCACATTTTAGGGAAATTAGGGATCACACAAAGCCGCCCCACTTCCCTTTGGGAAGTGGGGCGGCTACCTGTTTCTAGTTCACATTAGCCCTGGAAACGTGGGAATGCGGAACGGCCAGCGTAAACCGCGCCGTCGCCCAGCTCAGCTTCAATACGGAGCAGCTGGTTGTACTTAGCCACGCGCTCGGAACGGGCAGGGGCACCGGTCTTGATCTGGCCACAGTTAAGTGCAACAGCCAGGTCAGCGATGGTGGTGTCCTCGGTCTCACCGGAGCGGTGAGACATCATGGTGCGGTAGCCGTTGCGGTGGGCAAGATCTACTGCGTCGAAGGTCTCAGTCAAGGTACCAATCTGGTTTACCTTCACCAGAAGCGCGTTGGCAGCCTTCTTGTCGATACCCTCCTGCAAACGGGCTGGGTTGGTGACAAAAAGGTCATCTCCGACGATCTGGACTTTGTCTCCGATTGCCTCGGTTAGCGCGGAGTAGCCTTCCCAATCATCTTCTTCCAGAGGGTCCTCAATGGAAACGATTGGGTAGTTTGCAACCAGGTCAGCGTAGACCATGTTCATTTCCGCAGCGGTGTGCTCTCCGCCTTCAAAGTGGTACTTGCCGTCCTTGTAGAACTCTGAGGAGGCAACGTCTAGAGCTAGAGCGATGTCCTTGCCGGGTTGATAACCGGCCTTCTTGATGGCGTCCATGATGAAGTCAAGGGCTGCCTTGGTGGACTCTGCTTCTGGTGCGAATCCGCCCTCGTCGCCGAGACCGGTGGATAGGCCCTTAGCCTTGATGACGGATTTGAGGGAGTGGTAAACCTCGGTGCCCATGCGCATTGCCTCGGAGAAGGTCTTGGCACCGATGGGAGCAATCATGAACTCCTGGACATCCACGCCGGAGTCAGCGTGGGAGCCGCCGTTGACGATGTTCATCATAGGCACTGGGAGAACGTGGGCGTTTGGTCCACCGATGTAGCGGTAGAGGGGAAGTCCGGCGGATTCAGCGGCAGCCTTGGCTGCAGCGATAGAAACACCAAGGATGGCGTTTGCACCCAGGCGGGATTTGTTTCCGGTGCCATCTAGTTCGATGAGAGCCTGGTCGATCAAGCGCTGATCATCAGCTTCGAAGCCAGCGATAGCGTCGGTGATTTCCTCATTGATATTCTCAACGGCCTTTTGTACGCCTTTGCCTAGGTAGCGGTCGCCACCATCACGCAATTCGTGGGCCTCGTGCACACCGGTGGACGCACCGGATGGAACACCTGCAACGCCGTGTGCACCGTCATCTAGGAAGACTTCTGCCTCAACAGTTGGGTTGCCGCGGGAATCTAGAATTTCGCGGCCAAATACGTGAATGATGTCTGCCATTGTTACTGCTCACTCCTATAGAAGAGAATTGATTGTAGTGGAAAAGTTAGAGCTCTATTCGTCCAACTCACAAGCGCCGGGAGCGCTCTGGGTTGTGAGGTTCTAACTCCATTTCTCAATTGTTCCAGATTTTCTTGCCTTTGGGGAGACTACAGCCGGCAATCGTGGTCAGCGGGCTCCATTTTACGGCCACCGCGAGCCGCACCCGCTTCGAAAAGTGGCGCCTCACCTGCACTATGTCCGTTCATGTTTGGTTCTGCCGAGAAATGTGAGATTGACCAACTCTTTCCCTCGCCGATTCATAACCGGTCTGCGGGGTGGCTGGATGTCAGCCTATGAGGTTGCCGGCTGCGGCACGGCGTAGGAATTAGCGGCCATGCCCACGCTGCGGACGTAGGCATCCGAGGCGTTGTAGGACATGATTGCTGCGGTCCACCCCTCCGAGGTGCTTAGGTCACGGCCTCCCGCGCACAGCAGGGCTGCCGCCCCCATGGCTGCGTCATCTATTTGGTGAGGGTCGGCCACCCCATCGCCGTTCGCGTCACTGCCGAAGCGTTGCCAAGACTGGGGGATAAATTGCATGGGGCCTACCGCGCGGTCATATGTGCTGTCCCCATCTATTCGACCCCCGTCACTGTCTGCAATATTAGCCGTGCCGTTGGTCCCGTTTAACGCTATGCCAACAATGGCCGGGTCCGGGGTTCCGTCCTCTTGCAATCTGGAGGGCTTGAACCAGTTACCGTTGTAGGTTCCGTGGCGGGTCTCAACGTAGCCAATGCCCGCTAAGGTGCTCCACCGCAGATGGCAGGCTGGCCAAGCCTCCTTGGCTATGAGTTCCGCGTTGCCGTATGCCCGCAGAGCTTGCGCCGGTATCCGGCTTTCGTCGGCCAACGGTTGCGCCCACTCGTCGAGCGCGTCTGCAGTCCGCCCTGGCGCATGAACATCAATTAAGGCTACGGGGGCCGGCTGCGCAGGCGGGACCTCGTAAGGCACGGGCTGTAACTGGCGGCTTTTCACGCCGGGGCCGGTGGCTGAGACCATCCATGCCGCTACCGCTACAACCAGGACAACAGCCAGGATCGCCGAGACCACTACCGCACACCCGCAGCCACTTACCCGTCCAATCCTTGCACTCACGTTGACCCATACTAATGCCACATCCTGACTTACCCGCTTAGCCAGTCGGTGTTTTGTAGCTACCTACAGGCTTTTGACAGCTAGAGCTTCCAGGCGCCCCTGGAGGCCCAGCGCCGAACCGTCAGGTATACGCCGTAGTGCCAGGCCGGATGGCGGGTATCAGCCCGGGCACGGCGTCGGATACCAGGACCGATATTATGTAAATTTCGCCACTTTACTTCACAAGATTCACATTTTGCCCTACACTAGTCCCAGAGATGGCTCCGGTTGCCGGCCGTAAGGCGGTGCCCGGTCCGCCCAAAGGCGGAACTTCGCCTAAAGGACATCGATAGCCATCCCTTACATCTTCCATATCCAGATCCTTCCCATCTTCCCAGAAACAGCTATCTACCATCTTCCTAGATACGGTTACCGCCCTAAGTATGGTTATCGCCCTAGACGTAGATAGCTTCCTAGACACAAACCACTTAAGGAACCACCATGAAGAAGCTAGCCACCATTGCCTGCACTGCCGCCCTAGGATTTTCCGCAACCCTCAGCGCTCCGGCCGCCGGCGCGCAGACCCTCGAGGTTCTCGGAGCTTTGGACAAGGTTGTCAGCCAGACCATCGAATCTTCCAGCTGCGACACCGTAAAGACCGTACTAACCAGCATTGACGCCTCCACCCCAGGCGTTCTCATGGATGCCAACACCACGCGCTCCCAGCTGGCCAACAACCTTCGCGCACTGGGCAACTCGAACGTCTCCGCAGCCGGCGCGCTGGCCCTGCCGGCCATCCGTTACTCCAACAAAACCGCAGACAAAGCCGTGGCCTGTGGCCTGGTCAAGCCCGATCCAGCCTCCAATGATCCCTTCGGCTTGTCCTCCAAGTTCAATGACTACGCACCTTTCCTCCAGATGCTGTCTTCACAGGCGCTCAACGCTAAGTAGATAGCGGCAGGCCCTACTAAGGCTTACATTTAAATTCACCTATTCACGAATAGGTATTGCGGTACGTCCACACCCCCAGAGTTGCGGTGTGGACTTTTTCCTGCCCACTCCACCCAGCGGCTACCGCCGCACCTACTGGAAAAACCGTTGGGCTAAGGCTACGCCGGCACAGTTTTATCCCCCGGCACGTTTGCCTTCCTCCCACAGGCGCTCTTGGGTTTCCGTGGCAACTACTCCCGTGGTTCCATCGAAAAGATAGGGAGCGCGCGCACGCATCTTTGCTACAAAACTCCGGGCCACGTCTTCAAGCTCGAAGGCTCCGCGCCGGGAGGCTATCTCCGCATGGAAGAGCACCTGCAGGAATACATCCCCCAGCTCTTTCACCAGTGCCTCATCATCAGCGCCCTGCCGTATAGCCTGCGAAAATTCCGCTGTTTCTTCCTCTAAGTAAGGCAGGAGAGACTGGTGGGTCTGGGCCATCTCCCACTCCCCAATCGAGCGTGCCCGACGCATCACCTGCTTGGCCACGTAAACGGCGTCCCGGCGCGAAGGTGCCTCAATAACCGGTTCCCCGGACCGCAAGCGGCGGGCAACTTCCGGGTCCCTAGCGTCAGTACTGACCAAGGTACCTATACCCCTGGGGTCATCACCGGTTGCCAGGTCACCCAAATTCCACCGAACCTCTACCGGAACCTCACCGGTGTAGCGAACTGGGTGGGTCAGCCGCGAGTAGACCTCTAGGGGGATAAGTGTGGGCCAGCGTTCATCAAGGAGTACAACTGTCATAGCCTATAGTCTATAAGCTCAACGGCCGCCGGTTTTCCAAAAGCGCCCCAAAGCTGTAATTTTGACGGAATGAGTGACACAAAATCGCGCGCTCATTCAGTAAATCTCTGGAGTTTAGTCGCGCTCATCATCGGTTCAACAGTGGGCGCAGGCATCTTCTCGCTCCCGCAGAATATAGCTTCTGTGGCGGCCCCCGGCGCCATGCTCATCGGCTGGGTCATCGCCGGCGTGGGTATGCTGTCCGTCGCCTTCGTATTCCAAATCCTGGCACACCGAAAACCCCACCTGGATTCCGGGGTCTACGCCTATGTCCGAGCCGGACTAGGCGACTTTATTGGTTTTGCCGCCGGTTGGGGCTACTGGCTGGGCTCCGTGGTAGCGCAGGTGGGCTACGCCACCCTGTTTTTCAACACCGTTGGCCACTACGTCCCTATCTTCTCCGCGGACCATCAGTGGACTTCTGCTATCGCCGTGTCTTTGTTGTCGTGGGCAATCTTTGCTGTGCTGGCCAGGGGCGTGCGCCAAGCGTCGGTGATGAACTTCATCACTACCGCCGCCAAGCTACTCCCCATTCTGGCGTTCATCGTCCTCACCGCGTTCGTTGGTTTTACCTGGGATAAATTCACCCTGGATTTTTGGGGGGATAGCACAGGTCTAACCGTCATGCAGCAGGTCCAGGGCATCATGCTCTTTACGGTGTGGGTATTTATCGGCGTTGAAGGTGCCTCAGTATATTCTGCCAATGCCCGGATCCGCGCCGATGTCAGCCGGGCCACCATCATTGGATTCTTCAGCGTCCTGGTTCTACTAGTCGCGGTATCCACCTTGTCCTACGGCGTTTTAACCCAGGAAGAACTGGCCAACCTGCCGGATAACTCCATGGCCTCCGTCTTAGAGGCCGTGGTGGGGCCGTGGGGCGGCGCCTTCATTTCCTTCGGCCTGTGCCTTTCTGTACTTGGGGCTTACGTCTCCTGGCAGATGTTGTGCGCGGAGCCCATTGTCATGATGTCCGTGGACGAGCTTCTTCCCCGCGCCGTGGGCAAGACCAACGCTGCCGGTGCCCCCTGGGTGGCGCAGCTTATCTCCACCGCCACCATCCAGCTGTTTATCATTATCTTCTACCTTAATGAGACGTCCTACCTGGTAATGGTGCAGCTAGCCACCATCATGTACCTACTTCCGTACATCTTCTCCGCGCTGTACTTGCTTCTCCTTGCAGTCCGCGGCCAGGGGCTTGCCCACCCACATGCTGGGACCAAGTTCGATCTGTCCGGGCCAGAGGTGGGCGCGGGGGAAAACCGCCGCCATCTCTACATCGGGGTTATCGCTTTCATCTATTCCTTGTGGCTCATCTACGCGGCCAACCCGGTCTATGTGCTGTTGGGTGCCCTGGCAGTACTGCCCGGCCTGTTGCCCTATGTGGGCACACGTCTGGCAAAGAAGGAAAAGGTCTTTAACGCCTTCGAATGGTTTATCGTGGCCCTGGTCATCGTAGGGTCAATAGCCGGGCTGTGGGGCCTCAAGACGGGGGCGCTGACCCTCTAACGCTTCCGCCCCACGCCCTGGCTCTGACTCTGGCTCACTCCCCCGCCGCCCCTCGACACACGCCTTGTGGACCGAGGGGCGTTGCTTTGCCCGCGCACGTACGCCACGGCAGGGCTACTCCCTCCATGGCGCCAACGCCCTTTCCTGTGTCAAGCGACACCTCCTGCGAAGTCTCCGGCGACGCCGCCGAAACCGGAACCGCTACCTTTACCGTGACCAACGACGGTGAAAAGACCACGGAATTCTACGTCTTTACCTCCGGCGGCCGCGTACTTGGTGAAGTAGAAACATTGGCCCTGGCGCTACCCGCAAGCTGGTAGTTCAGTTCACCGATCCGGGCTATTACACCTTGACTTGTAAGCCCGGCATGGTCGGCGAAGGCATTTCCCAACCGCTGACCGTAACTGGTGAAGCCGTAGAAATCTCCGAGGATGAGGCCCTGGCACAAGCAGTTGAAGGCTACGTGTCCTACGTCCGCACCCAGGTTGCTTCCCTCGAATCCCAAACAGATGCCTTCGTGGCCGCCATCGAAGATGGGGACCAGGAGGAATACCGGGGCACGGAGGGGCCAATCATCCCGGAAACCGCGCACGTGCGCCTAGCCAGCCCGCATAGCAACAACGGCGCCGCCATGCTGCGCCGGTCGTATAACTTCACCGATGGTGTGGATGAATTTGGGCATATGGACTCTGGCTTGTTCTTCATTGCCATGGTCAACTCCCCCAAGCAGCGATTTATCCCCATCCAGTCTAATTTGTCTAAAAATGATGAGATGAACGAATACGTACCCTATGGATCCTCTGCCATCTTTGCGTGCCCTCCCGGCACCAAGGATGACAAGGATTGGTGGGCCCGCGAGATGTTCGAGACTACCGCCTAGCCCGGCCCGGGAACCCAACGGCCCTCCCGCAGTGTCCAACGGTCAAGTTCCCCGCGAAATAAGGCCCTCACCTGCATAAGCAGGTGAGGGCCTTGTTCTAGTACTGGGTGGGTTTAGTACTTAATTACCCGGCGTCCATCAATGGTGCCGTCGATGAGTCCGGTGAACACGTCATTGACATCATCTAGGCCAACTTGCTTCCAGGTTGGCTTCACCAGCCCGCGGGCGTAGAAGTCCAATGCCTCTGCCATATCCTTCCGCGTGCCCACCAGGGAGCCCCGGATGGTCAGCTCTTTGAGCACGATGTTGAAGATGGACACGGGGAACTCTCCCGGCGGCAGGCCGTTGAAGACGATGGTGGCGCCGCGGCGGGTCATGTTGATGGCCTGACCGAAGGCATCACTGTGCACGGCGGTGACCAAGACGCCGTGGGAGCCGCCGTTGGTGTATTCCACAACGGCCTCGGCTGGATCTTTTTCTTTGGCGTTGATGGTGTACTCAGCGCCGTGCTTTTTCGCTAGTTCCAGCTTGTCATCAGCGATATCCACGGCAATCACGCGCATGCCCATGGCCACCGCGTACTGGACGGCAATGTGGCCCAGGCCGCCAATTCCGGAGATAACCACGAACTGGCCTGGCTTGGTGTTGGTTACCTTCAGGCCCTTGTAGACGGTCACGCCGGCGCAGAGAATGGGGGCAATTTCTTGGTAGTCCACTCCCTCCGGAATACGCGGGCAGTAGCGGGTGTCTACCAGCATGTACTCGCCGAAGGAACCATCCACGGTGTAGCCACCGTATTCGGCTTTTTCACACCGCGTCTCATGGCCGGACAGGCAGTGCTCGCACACCCCGCAGGCGGACCACAGCCAGGCGTTACCCACCATGTCTCCGACCTTGACATCGTGCTCACCCGGGCCCAGTTTGACCACTTCACCCACGCCCTCGTGGCCGGGGATGAACGCAGGTTCAGGCTTGACCGGCCAGTCCCCGCAGGCGGCGTGGACGTCGGTGTGGCAGATTCCGGAGGCAACGTTTTTCACCAGAGCCTGGAACGGGCCGGGCTCAGGGAGGTCGGTTTCCCGGACGGTGAGGGTGGGACCAAACTCCTCGACAATCGCGGCTTTAAATTGCTTTGACATTACTAAACTCTCCTTCTGGTTTGGGGTGACTGGATGTTCCAAAACCAATTTTAGAGTCACGACCATGAGGGGTTTCACCCCCTCCCTACCCCCATTTAGAACGGAATAAGAAAAAGTTTTTCTACTTTAGGGCACGCAAAAACCAACACAATCCACAATCCCCCGCCCTGACCGGCCGGGTCGGACACACGGCCACCGCCCCTCCGCAGGGGCGCAAGGCAGCCACTCATATCAATGATTATTTCCGCAAAAACCTCGCTAGCAGGCCTTTTGGAAACAACTTTCAATAGAAGTGGTCGTTTTTCACTGATTTACTCCCGCTGTGGGGCGGCTCACAAAGACGCCCGCTACTCGCTCACGGAGATGATGTTCCTCTTCGGTTTCGCCACAGGCGCACCACCGGTAACGTCTAAGGGCTCAAGATCAAACATCTGCACCAAGAAATCACTGAGCCATTGCAACAAGGCCTCATCGCGCAACAGCGGATCGCGAACGTTGCGCCCGGCCCTGGGGAAGTTGAGCTGGATAGCCTGGGCAGCCGCCCGGTACGTAGAGCCGGGGAACAAGCGCTTTAAACGCACCTGCTTGGAATCCGGCAGCTCCACGGGGTGGACCTTGATGCGCGTTCCTTGCACCACGATGTTGCCCACCCCGGCCCGGCGCGCCTGGTGCCGCAGCCTAGACACTGCCAGCAGGCGTTTAACCACCTCGGGAAGTTGGCCGTAGCGGTCCTCCATTTCCTCGACTACCAGCTGCAAGTCCTTGTTGTCCTTGGACTCAGCCAGCTTGCGGTAGATCTCTAGGCGCAGGCGCTCGGCGGCAATGTAGTCCTCCGGGATGTGCGCGTCCACCGGCAAGTCAATCCGGATCTCCTTGGGGCCCTCATCGGCAGCCTTGATGGTTTCCCCGCGTGCCATAGCCTTAAATGCCTCCACGGCCTCTCCGACCAAGCGGACGTAGAGGTCAAAGCCCACGCCCGCGATATGCCCGGACTGTTGCGCACCCAGGACGTTGCCGGCACCGCGCATTTCCAGGTCTTTCATGGCCACGGCCATGCCAGCACCCAGGTCGTTATTCTGCGCGATGGTGGCCAGCCGGTCATAAGAAGTTTCCGTCAGCGTGGCCCCCTTGGGGTAGAAGAAGTAGGCGTAACCGCGCTCACGGGAGCGCCCCACGCGCCCGCGCAGCTGGTGCAGCTGAGACAGTCCCATGTGGTGGGCGTTTTCCACAATCAGGGTATTGGCGTTGGAGATATCCAGGCCGGTTTCCACAATGGTGGTACACACCAACACGTCATATTCCCGGTCCCAGAAGCCCTGCACGGTCTTTTCCAGCAGGTCCTCATTCATTTGCCCGTGGGCCACCACAACCCGGGCCTCTGGCACCAGATCGCGGATCTCCCGGGCTTTCTTCTCAATATCGGCCACCTTGTTGTGGATGAAAAACACCTGTCCATCGCGCAGCAGCTCGCGCCTGATAGCAGCGGCCACCTGCTTGTCCTCATACGCGCCCACATACGTCAACACGGGGTGCCGGTCCTCCGGTGGGGTCAAGATGGTAGACATCTCCCTGATGCCCGCCATGGACATCTCCAGGGTCCTGGGAATGGGGGTCGCGGACATGGTCAGCACGTCCACCGAGGCCTTCAGCGCCTTGATATGTTCCTTGTGTTCCACGCCAAAGCGTTGCTCCTCATCCACCACGATGAGCCCTAAGTTCTTCCAGTGCACGCCGGTCTGCAGCAAACGGTGGGTACCAATGACCACGTCCACCGAGCCATCGGCTAACCCCTTTAAGATTTCCTTGGAGTCCTGCCTGGAGGTAAAGCGTGACAACACCCGGATCTCCACGGGGAAGCCGGTCATCCGTTCTTCGAAAGTCTCCGCGTGCTGCTGCGCCAACAGGGTGGTGGGAACCAAAACGGCCACCTGCGTGCCATCCTGGACGGCTTTGAACGCCGCACGCACGGCGACCTCGGTCTTGCCGTAGCCCACGTCACCTACTACCACGCGGTCCATGGGCACGGATGATTCCATGTCCTCTTTCACCGCGTCGATAGCCAGCATCTGGTCCTCGGTCTCCACGTAGGGGAAGTTGTCTTCCATCTCTGCCTGCCACGGGGTATCCGGGGCAAACTGGTGCCCCGGCGCGGCCTGGCGCTTAGCGTAGAGCTCCACTAACTCACCGGCAATTTCCCGGACTGCCGCGCGCGCCTTCTTCTTGGTGTTTTTCCAATCAGAGCCGCCCATTTTGGACAGCGTGGGCTTTTCTCCGCCGGTGTACTTGCTCAGCATGTCTAGCGAGTCCATGGGAACCCACAGCTGGTCCGCCGGCTGGCCGCGCCGGGAGGCAGCATATTCCAACACAATGTATTCGCGGCGCGAGGTGTCATCCCCAGACAAGATTTGACGCTCCGCCATTTTGACAAATCTGCCGATACCGTGCGTTTCATGCACCACGAAATCCCCAGCCTTGAGTGCCAGCGGATCAACGCGGTTGCGGCGCTTGGCAGGGCGGCGCTTGGCACCAGCAATATCCCCCACGCGGTTGCCGGTTAAGTCAGTCTCGGTGATAACCACCAGGGGCAGCGGCTCCGCGTCACGCAGCTTCCGTACCTTGGGAAAGACCAAGCCAGCGTGGCTAAGCGCGTGATAGAGCGTGACTTCCCCAGGGGATGGCTCCCAGCCAGGCGTGGCTATTTTGGTGCGGATCCCCTTCTCCGCGAATCGCTCCGCCATGCGCTTGATAGCGCCGTGAACCGGCGCAATAAACGCCGCCCGTCCGCCGGCGGCGGTATGGGCTTGGAGCTGCGCCATCATCGCGTCTATTTCCTTCAATACGCCGCGGGGCGTGGGGCCGGGCTCGAACTCCAAGGGCAGCGTCTTGTCTTCATCTGCCACAAACATCCCCGGGGGCGCGAAGGTCCACAGGGGCAGTCCGGCTTCCCCGGCCGTGTGCTCCATAGCCTCGTAGGACCGGTAGGACGAAGCGGCCGTGTCTAGCCCTTCCGCTGCTATCGGACCGTCCGCTCCCATAGCGGCGGCTTCCCAACCGGCCGCGAGGAACTCCGCGTCCGTATCCTTGAGATCAGTAATCCGGGTGCGGATTTTCTCCGGCGCCACTAACAGCACATGTGTGCCCGCCGGCATGAATTCGGGCAGGGTCTGCAGCGGGGCGTCGCTGAGAACGGATAGCACCGCTTCCATCCCTTCCGCTGGAATGCGCTCGGAAACCTTGGTCAAAAGTTCCGAGAGCGCAGCGTTGCCACCGTGTTTGAGCGCCAACTGCCCGGCCCGCTCCGCAACGGCGTCAGTGATAGGCAGCTCGCGTGCCGGATAGATCTCTACCTCGGAGATCTCAATTTCAGCAAATGTTCTCTGGTCAGCGACGGAGAATTTGCGGATATCGGTGATCTCATCGCCCCAAAACTCCACCCGCACCGGGTAGTCGGAGGTGGTGGGGAATACATCGAGAATGCCGCCGCGCACGGCGTAGTCCCCCCGCTTGGCCACCATGTCCTCGTGCCGGTAAGCACGAAATTCCAGGGCCTTGACCAACTCCTCAAGCTCAATTTCCATCTCCTCGCGCAAGGAAATGGGCTCCCGGCCCTCCACCTCGCTCACGATGGGTTGGCAATACCCGCGCGCTGCCGTGACTACTACTTTGAGCTCACCTTTTTTAACGCGGTGCAACACTTGGGCGCGCCTGCCCACGATATCCCCAGACGGGCTCAACCTCTCATGCGGCAGAGTCTCCCACGCGGGAAACTGGGCCACCCGGTCTCCTAGCATGGCGGAAAGCTCCGCCGTGAGATCCTCAGCTTCCCGCCCGGTAGCCGTGACCACCAAGACGGGCGCGTGATGGGACAGTGCCCCCACGGCCCACGGTCGGGCTTGATCGATGCCCATAATGTGCAGACTGGGTTGCCCCAGTTGCGCCACCAACCCCTTGAGCTTGGGATCGGTTGCTGCCACTTTGAGCAATCCGGAAAGCGCCGGCGGGGTTTGTGAAGTCTTTTCTTTTTTAGCCATTCCTACCATCTAAGTTCTATTCTTCGCCAAGTTTGGGGCGCGCCTGCATCCCAGCCAGGCCATTCCAACACAGGTTAACAATATGGGCCGCCACTACTTCCTTGGCCGGCTCCCTCTCATCCAGCCACCACTGGGCCGTCATGGACAGCGCACCCACCAAACCTTGGGCGTACAACACCGCCAGCTGCGCGTCCAGCCCGCGGCTTTCAAAAGCGGTGGCCAGGGTATCACTAACTTTCTCTACGAAGGCGTTGAGCAACGTGGAGTAACTGCGTTCCGTCCCTGGCTTGTAGTCCCGGACCAGGATTAAAAACCCGTCCGTTTCCTCTTCCACGTAGGTCAGCAAAGCGATGGCGGCTTGCTCTATCATCTGTCTCCAGGAGCCAGTGCCAAGCGCATCCATCACCAGGTTCTCCAGGGAAAGCATTTCGCGGTCGATGATGACAGCGTACAGGCCTTCTTTGCCACCAAAATGCTCGTAGACAACTGGCTTGGACACCCCCGCACGGGAGGCTAATTCCTCTACGCTTGTGCCGTCGAATCCCAACTCCGCGAAGGCAGTTCTGCCTACCGAAATCAGCTGTTCCCTGCGCTCGCGCCCGGTCATCCTTACTCGCACCATTCCCCTAGCTTATCGTGAACCCGCGCCCCACCTGCAACCTACCGCCCGGCACCAATCACCGCAGGTAACGCCGGACCGGACGCACACAGCCTGCCCCCAATTTTTCACTTGCCCCGTGCAATAAGGTAAACTTTCCCGGGTAGTCACGAGGACAGCCTCCAAGGCCAGTCCCACGTAGTTACAATTCCCCATGGTGTAATCGGCAACACTACGGTTTTTGGTACCGTCATTCTAGGTTCGAGTCCTGGTGGGGAAGCTTTTTTATACCCCTTCCTATCTGCGTTGTTGCTGGTAGTTGGGGGTTTTGACGTTTTTGGCTTTAAGTCAGTTTTAGCCAGTTTTAGCCTGTTTTAGTCTCCTGTGTCGTAGAAATGTCGTAAGCTCAAGCATCAAACGCGAAAGGTAAAAATTATGCTCTCACCCCGTGACACTCCAAAAGTCCGAGACGAGATTATCCAGGCCACGCGCGGCCAGGGCTGGCTACGCCGTGCAGAACTGTACTGGGCTAGTGAGGACATGAGCCTGCTGACCCATGACCAGCACACGGAGATGCCGGCCTGGACACCATCGCTATGCCGACCTACCGCGAGTGGGCTACTCATCCTCGCGGAGGAGCCTAGCGCACTCGATGCACTCCGCAGCCTGGATAGGTCAGTCACGGAGCTGTACGTGGTTTTCACGTGGCGCACGCTCGAGGACGGCGCGCTGGAGGTCACTTCCTATAGCTACTGCCCCGGTGTGGAGGTGACCCTGCTCTACGCGGTGGAGATTCCGGCAGACCAGACCCTGCCCCTCGATGAGGATATGCTCGAGCCGACTCCGCAGGTGGAGCAGCTGCGTGAGGCACTACACGGGGCCCCTCGCCTGGGGCTGACTACCTCGATGGGGCATGACTCCGCTGCTCTCCTGGGGTGCGCGTGGATACTCATGCAGACTCCTACCGTGGCGGATAGTCAGACGGTTCGGCAGCGGGCGCGGGGCGGTGGCACTGCCCGGAGCAAACAAAAATTCGATACGGTGCAGTACATCACTCTGCGTAGGCTGGCGCAGGATACGACCGAGACCCCCGGACATGAGGGGCGGGAGTATCAGCACAGGTGGCTGGTACGTGGCCACTGGCGGCAGCAGCGCGTGGGCCCTGGCCGGAAGTTCCGGCGCCCTACCTATGTCGCCCCGCATATCAAAGGCCCCGAGGGCGCGCCACTCAAAACCGAGCGCGTCAACATCTGGCGGCGCTGACATGATACCTGCGCGTGCTCACTGGGTGGCCTCGCCGGAGGCCGCTGCTGCTGCCTACATCGGTGGACTGTCTGCGACCACGGGGAAAAGCTACGGCGCTGCACTGCGCCGGTGGCTGCACTTTTGTGACGATACCGGGCTAGACCCCTGGGGGGTGCAGGCGGTGCACATCGAGGGCTGGCTGAAAACCATGTCCCCGCATACTGCGCGCGGGGTGGCCACTGCGGTGTGTGGCTACTACGCCTACGCTCACCGCCACGGGCTGACCAAGCTGGACCTGGGGGCGGGTGTGCGCAGGCCGCGCACTGGCAGGCGCAGGCCGGGCACCTGGGCTACACGCGAGGAACTAGCCCGCATGATGGACATCTCGCAGGAGCTAGGCGGTGACACCTACGCCCTGCTGGCCATGCTCATCCTGATGGGTACACGGGTGGGTGAGACCTGTGCGCTGGACATAGCCGACATCGAGCAGGCTCACGGCGAGCTGCTCATCACCCTGCGCCGCAAAATGGGGCATACGGACATCATCACCGTGCCGGCGCGGGTGCAGGCTGCGCTACAGCCCCTGCTGGATAGGCGCAGCAGCGGTGCAGTGCTGCGCCATGAGGGCAGGCGCATGAGCACTGCGAGGGCACGGTACCTAGTGTCCTCCATCGCGGAGCAGGCCGAGTGCCAGCAGAAGATCACCCCTCATAGTCTGCGCCGGAGTTTTGTCACCCTGGCTAGGGACCTGGGTGTGAGCGATGAGGACATCATGGCTATGACCGGTCATGCTGATGTGACGATGATCGACTACTACGACAGGGGGCGCAGGCAGCGGGGCGGGGTTGCTGGTATGGCAGTGGAGGCGGCACTGGGTGATGTATAGGTGCTGGTAGCAGGCTTGCGCTACCCCCATTATTTACCCCCATTTAGGTTAATTGTACGCAGGGCTTGCGCACAATTCTAGTGGTGTGTCATAATGGTTTCAGCAGCACAGAACAACTAAATACCAAAAACCACTACCTACCAAGGAGACCACAATGAACACCGAACTAACCCGCCCAGAGCGCAAATTCAACGCCAACATCCTCAAGCTCGCCAAGGCAATCCGCCGCAGCGAACTCGCCGCAACCAACGCCCACGCTGAGTGGCCACAGCTCCGAGTCGGCGACCAGTCACTCCGAGCACTCATCACAAAGGACGGCTACAACCTCCACAAGTTCCTGGGCAAGGGCCAGCCTGCTGGTGACACCATCCTCGAGGGTGAGCTCAAAAACGCGCGGGCCGAAATCGGTGCCTACATGCTCGAGGCGATGGACCTCACCGACAGCGCAGCCGCCAACGAAATCCTCAACGCGAACTAACCCCCGCCCCCGGGGCCCGCGCCCCGGGGTAAACCCCCCGCAATCTGACACACTTTCCACCACACACCCAAACACTGTCAGATTAGGCACCCCCCTAATCTGACACCCACTACCTACCAAGGAGACATCACAATGGCCGACATTCACGCCGCCGACATCAAGAATCTGCCAGTAGTCGACATCAACGCCCTCGACTTTGAGCTAATCGAAAGTGACTACACCTACCACGAGGCCATTATTGTCGAAATGCCAGACTGTCCCGGAGTGAGCGAAATCGGCGCTCAGTGGGACATCGACTGGGACAATGACTGCAAAGCCAGCCTGAGCGTCTACAGCCAGGACCCGAGCAAGATTTTCCGCGCCGACTCCCGCAGCACCCAGGACTGGCCAATCCTGGACCATGTGTTTGGCTCCCGCGCCGCCTGGCAGCAGTTCCTAGCCGACCGCCAGGCTGAGGCCCTAGAAGAACTCGAGGACTAACAACTAACCAGCCGGGGCGCACAGCCCCGGCACTTTTTCTTTTGGAGATGATTATGGACTACAAAAACTTTGATACCACGACTGACCCTGCCCTGGTGTATGACCGGGAGCTCATCGAGGGACCTATCCGCGCGGCCCTGGTGGAAAATTTTGCGCGCGCAGCGGTTGGCTTTCCAGTGCGCACTGGTGCTGGTCGCCGCCCCTACCACCTCGAGGTGGAGCTGGTGGGCTGCGCGTACGCGGGCGGCGCACCTTGTTTCGATTATCCGGAGCGCCCTAGCACTGGCACCATCCTGGCTCGCCGCGCTGACGGCCAGGAGACGCAGTTCAGCGCGGACGGCATGAGCTGGCAGGACCTCGAGGACCGCCTACACGGGTTCATGCTGGACTGGAATCACGACCTCACGGCGCTGCTACAGGAGGCGCGGAGGTGCAGGAAGAAGGCGCAGGAGGCGGAGCAGGCGCTGCGCGCTGCGCGCAGTGGGCAGGCCGCTGCTATCCGCCAAATCAGGTCCCTGGGCGGGGTCACTACCAGGGACATCAGCAAGCTCACCGGGGTGCCAGGGCGCACAGTAGATGTGACCCTGCGGCCTAAACAACCCTAAACAACTCCCTGGCCAGGTATTTTACCCCAATGGCCTGGAATAGTTGTTTCAGGCCGTCAGAAACAACTTCCTGCGGAAACAGCTTCCCTGCTTAACTTCCCACTTAACTTCGCACATGTGTGAGGTTGGGTGTTAAGCCCGTAAAACGCCAAAAATGACCCCCGCACCACTGGGGTGCGGGGGTCAAATGGGTTTAGGGGGGCGGGATTGCTTTCTCTAGGACGCTGATGTCGACTAGCTCCGGAGCCGGGGGTTTACTACCGCCCTGAATCCACTCGGTGACCTCGTGTATCCAAGCCACGGCTTGGCGCAGCGCGCGGCCGGTTTCGTAGGCGCGGGTTTGTGCCTCTCGGCGAGCGGCGATTTCCTCATCAAGCCTGCGGCCCAGGGCCTCGAGCCGCTGCTCCAACTGGGTCAGCCGATCCGCCTTTGCGGTATGTTTTTCCACGCTGGTTTTCATGCGTGCTACGGCGTAGGTAACCAGGGCGGTCAGGGCTACGCCCGCGAAGGTCAGAACTTCACTTGTCATACATTCCCTCCCTCAGCTCCACGTCTCCGCGTTTGCCGCGCCAGATGGCCCACACTGCCAGCGCCACCACGGTGATATATGACACCCCAGTAACCCAGCCTCGGGGGTTGTCAGCCCACAAGGTCGCGGCCACGAACGACAGGCCCCAGGTGCAGTGCAGGCCGATACCCAGGCCAACAGCTATGGCGTCCACCAGGGCGTTCGGTATGAACGCTGCTGCTAGGCAGAACAAGCCGGCCATGAGCCACACGATGGCCCACACGTCCAGGGGAAGAATGTGCTCCGCCGGGTGAACTCCCGCGGCAGGTGGTTCACCCAACCCCCACGGGGTGTAGGACAGGCCCTTGAGGATTATGCCGGTGCCTAGGATTATCAGGGCCGTGGAGTCTGACAGCAGGAACCTGCGCAGCCGGTACGCCCGGGGCTGCCAGCGCGTAGGAAGATGGTCGATAGGCATTATTCCTCCTTGTGGTGACGGCCGGGTCCATAGGAGGTGAGGAACTCGATTAGCTCCTGCCCGGAGAGCTGAGCCACGTCCACCGCAGGCGCAGGAGCAGGCGCTGCCTGTTCCCGCTGCTGCTGTTGGACGGCCTGGGAGATGGCCAGCACTGCCGGCAAAATAGCCGCCACGTCCAAACCACCCAGCGGCTGATGGTCAGGGGCTTTCGGGAGGTTCGCTACTGCCGTGCCGCCCGTGATGGCAGCACCAGCGCCCGCCACGGTGCCGAGGATTGCGGCTACGCCGTCATAGCCCAGAGTTGTGGCAACCACCGTGGCGATACCCACAAGAGCGGACAGCACGTACATGATTAGGCGTACCCAGCCAGCAGGATTGAGCTTGGTCTGCATTACTTACCCTCCCGGTCCTTGGCTACGGCGTCACGCAGATAGGTATCCGGGTCGATACCCACCTTCTTCGCCAACGACTTGAGTAGCTGGTTGTTTTCCCAGTTCGTGGCGTCAATAATCGCCAAAAGCTCCGGCTGGGAGAACGCCTTCTTCGGGTTGATCAGGGAGCGAATACGTTCAATCATGGGTGTGCCTTCCTTTTCTCGCGCCATCTGGTCGTACCAGTACTGGGCGCGGTTCATGTAGTGGTCGTGGTATTTTCCGCCTGGGCGGAGGTGGTAGGGGCAGGACGTGGTCCCGCCGGACTCAATCGAGTGGAAACGAACGTTCATCCCGCTGACGGGTCGGCCTAGCTTGTAGTAGTGGCAGATCGCTGCCACGAGGTGTGCGCCCTCATCGAGGACATCATCACTGATGGGCCAGTCCTGCGCAGGGCCACCACAGTTACTGTGCTCGATACTGATAGAGCGCGCGTTACTGTAGGCGTTCGCATTCGACCAGGCAGTATCCTTATCCCACACGGCCTGCCCAATCTCGCGGCTGTTAGCCACGCAGTAGTGGGCGCTGGCTTGGCGTTGCTGCCACACCCGCCAGCATTCGTCCAGCCCGCCAACCATCGCCATGTGATGAATGGTGACGAACTCGATTTTTGCGGTGCGTCCTGGGGTGAAGTGCCGGGTGAGTAGCCGCACCCGGTCAGGCTCTAATTTATGCCAATTTTTCATACATTCTCCTTTATTTTGGGTATGAGTGTGCCCCCGACCGGTATGCGGTCAGGGGCGGGGGTTAGAGCTGCTTGTAGTGGGTATTGTCTAGGTCTGGGCGTAGTGTTCCCGAGGACGTGTGCGCGGTAGTGACCTGGTAGAGGACACCTTCGTATTCCACGCGGTCACCCGCCTTGTACGCCTGGCCGGTTGCCCACACGTTTTTGGCCTTACCGTCCTCCACCGGGAACAGCACGTCCGTGACGTCCTCCCACTGAGGATTAGTCTCAGACGGCTTCGAGAAGTTCAGGCCGCGGTTCGTGGACTCGTACACACGCCCCGTGGCCACAAGAAACACCTTGTCACCAGGCAGGTAGGCTTTAGACTTCACGCCCTTGGGGTTGTCCCAGACGCTGTAGTCTGAGGCCGTGGCTGCTTCAGTTTTGGGCGCGGTCAGTACCCCGCCTTGGCGGAGGTCTTTCATAATGTCCACCTTGGCTTGCTCGGCAACCTCAGCCTGTGCGCGCCTTTTGGGCTCATCTGCTGCCCACATGCGGAACTCGAGCAGGGGGTCCAGGTCAATGCGGGGCACGCAGGCGCGCGCCACCTTCTCCGCGTCTGCGGAGGACAGTTTCTGGACCTCGTCCAGGATTTGCTCAATGGTCATAAAAAATGCCTTTCTAGGTTGTGAAATTGGTTCGGATTATTTTCAGCCCGGCGCGGTAGGCGTTTTGCCCCGCGCCGGTTGAGGCATAGCATTTTGCCTCGTCACTGTCGATCGGTAGTGAGACCCTAGCGGTCTGGGAGACGCGGTCAGACTGAGCTGGGATAGTGATGGCCTGGACGCGGGAGTCGTAGACCCCGTCCGGGAGGTAGAAAAACCACAGCCCGGCGCGCCCCGTCCAGGTGAGCACTAGCTCCAAGTTGCCCTTGGGTAGTGGCATGTAGTGCTCTCCCACAGCGGTGGTGGTGTTAGTGTCGGTGACTTTTAGCCATCCTCCCTGCGACTGGGGGCGCAGCACGTACTCCTGGATCGGGTTGATGAACTCAATTTCGGTGGTCATACTGCCACCGCCCTAGCTAGGTCAGATACCCCAGAGGTATCACCTGGACTGACGCGGTGCCCTCCATGTCGGCCTGGCCGGAGTTTGAGCGTGGAGTCGCCACGACTGCGACTGTGGCCCCCTCGGTGGCCTGCACCGTCACCGGCGTAGACCGGCGAGGACGGCCACTCGAGTCGGCGGGAATCTCGCACAAGACAAGATTCTTTCCTGCACTGGATGACCGATACCAGATGGCCACTGACTCGGGGCCTGTGTACGCCAGCGTGAGCTGGTACACACCCACTGGCAGAAGTTGCTTGAATTTTCCCTCGTGCCTGCTGCCTGCCACCGGCATCATGTACGCGCTGCTGCTCGTATGCTCGTACAGCATGACTAGTGGGGCCATGGTCTCCATGTCCTCTAGCGTGGTCATTTAGACCACCTGCCCTAGCTGGTGAGCGGTATCGCGGTGATGGAGCCGGAGTTGTCGCCGTCCCCGTCGTAGGGCTGATGAAAATACAGGTAGACCTGGTCGCCCTCCAAAGCCGCGAGAGGAACCACCACAGACTGTCGGAGACGCACCCCCCCCCCGCTGTTTTCGCAGGTGAGGGAATATCTTTGAGCTTGTGGTACTTCCCGGCGCGATACAGCCCCAGGAAGACTTCCTCTTCACCGAAGTACGATGCCAGGAGCTGGCATGGGCCAGGCTGTAGTCGTAGCTTCGTGTACCGGGTTTCCACGTGCTCGAAGTGTTTTTCACCCGTCCCCCGTGGTACGAATACCGCGCCGTAGGGAGTCATGTCAGTGGTACTCACCTAGACCACCTCCACTGCTAGCCGAGAGGGATGACCTGTAGTGACGCCGTGGATGACTGGTCCGCGCCCCGGTTGGAGTACGGCACCGTGATGACCGAGACAGTGGTGTTCTCCCCGGCCTGGATGATGATTGGTGCTGACCTGCGGGGTTTCCCGGAGGTATCCTCCGCGATATGACACACGTCGTGGTAGCCCTCGTTTTCCGGCCGATACCGGATAAACGCCTGCTCCGGCCCCGTGTACGCCAGCGAGAGCTGATACACCCCCGGCTCCATCTTCATGGAGGTTCCCGACAGTGGTGAGCCCGGCACCGGCAGCATGTACGTGTGCCGCGTGGTGTGCTGCATCCGTACCGCGTAGGGGACGAGATTCTCCATGTCCTCCCAGGTGGCCATTTACACCACCTCGGCTAGGTTGGGGCGAGAGGGTAGACCGTGATAGACCCTGTGGGCTGGCCTTCGCCGTCCCACTTCGACTGCATGAGGAGAAAGATTTGATCGCCTTCCAGCGCTCCGAACGACACAAACGCTGGGGAACGCGACCCCCCCCCCGCCGCTTTGGAATCTCCGTGAGCTTCTCAAATTTTCCACCACGAGCGAGCAAAACAGACACGCCCTCATCGCCCGTATACGTGGCTTGCGCCATCACAGGCCCCGGCTTGAGCTCAATCCGGCCAGGAGCATCACCCACCGCCGTGAAATACGCACTCCCCTCACTATGAGGGGTAAAAACTCTGCCATACGGCAGTAAAACATCAGTACTCATAAATTCCCTTTCTTAGGATTAGTCAAAATTAATAGTCTTGCCAGTGATGGGGTCTTTTATGCCCTTGCCCTGGTAGTAACGCTTGTACCGACTATCAGACGGCCAGCGCGGATAGACCGTGACCACCACCGGGTACTCAGAATCTCCACCCGAATCGTCTGCAACGTCCACCCAAATCTCTAGCTTCCCAGAACCCGACACTGTCTCACCGTTGAGCTGAAACGTGTGATTAACGTACACATCGTGCACGCGTGCATTACCTGACAATGTGGCTACGCCTACCCAATCTCCTGGCACAAACTCGAAGCGCATTTTGGCGGGATAACTCCCACCCCCCGAGTGGTGATGGGAGGTGACATAGCCCATGGACACGCCCATGTGGTCGGGCAATTTTTTAGGTATGCGGGTAAATTTCGGGAACAGCAATTCGAACGCTTTTGGCGTCCGAAACTCCTGTAGCCACAGTGCGTCTGAGTTGGACTTCACGGTGGCCTCGAGTGCGTCCTGGGCGTCTCGCCTCGCAATTTCCGCGAGCTTTCGCTGCTGCTCTGACTGGGAGCGAGCCTGCTCCGCCTTAGCGCGCTCTGATTCTGCTGCGGAGCGTTTCTGCTCCGCACCATCACGGGCGGACTCGGCACCGGCACGTGCGGACTCCGCACGTGAGCGGGCACCCTCCGCCAACGACCGTTGTTCCTCGGCGAGCTGGCGTTGAATCTCAGCCAGACGGCGTTCATCTTCGGCCACGGCACGGGCGGCTTCAGCACTAGCCATGCTGGCGAAAGACGAGTGCATGGCACTGAACGCCTTACGGCGGGACTCCTCAGACTTGTTACGGTACTGCTCCGCAGCAGACCTGGCCTGCTCGGCGCTAGACCTGGCCGACTCAGCCGTATCCCTGGCCTGCTCAGCGCGGGAGCGCGCCGTCTCAGCCGTATCCCTAGCCTGCTCCGCACCATACCGTGCCCGCTCAGCATTAGCCCTCTCAGACTCAGCAGTCTGCCGGTTACGGTCCGCCAGCACACGCTGCTCCTCCGCACCAGCACGAGCAGACTCCGCACTAGCCCTAGCTGTCTCGGCAGTATCGCGAGCAGACTCAGCACTAGCCCTAGCTGTCTCAGCCGTATCACGGGCAGACTCAGCCTGGGCGCGAGCGCGCTCAGCCAGCTCGCGCTGCCCCTCCGCGAGGGAGCGTTGTTCCTCAGCCAGCTTGCGCTCAATTTCTGCCAGACGGCGTTCATCTTCGGCCACGGCACGGGCGGCTTCAGCACTAGCCATGCTGGCAAACGATGAGTGCATGGCCGAGAACGCCTTACGCCTAGACTTCTCAGATTCGTTACGCTGCGTCTCCGCCTCATTACGAAAACCCTCAGCCTGGTTGCGCTGCTGCTCCGCCTGCCGCAACGCCTCCTGAGACAACTCCCGCGCCCGCGTAGCTGCCGTAGACGCAGCCTGCGCAGCCTGACTAGCCGACTGGCTAGCCTGACTCGCCTCACTAGACGCCTCGGACGCCTGCGAAGCCCGGCGCGCGACATCGGCAACCTCACTGGCCTTAGCTGCCGCCTCCCGGCTAGCCTGACGTGCCGCCGTAGAGTGACTAGCTGCCTGGTCACTATGACGCTTAGCTAGCTCACTGAGGCGCTGTGAGTTCTCCGCGAACTCCCCGGCCTGGGCAGACCGTGCACCCGCCTGGTCGGAATACTCGCTAGCGCGGGTACTGGCAGCCCTGGCCTCCTGGCTGGCCGTAGTGGCCTGCTGGCTCGCGGCCTGCGCAGCAGTGGAGTGCTCACCAGCCTGGGCACTATGACGCCCCGCCTGCTCACTCGACTGGCTGGCCTGCTGGCTAGCCGCCTGGGCAGACTGAGAGTGCTCACCGGCCTGGGCACTATGACGCCCCGCCTGCTCACTAGCCTGCTGTGCAGCACTAGAGTGGCCACTCGCGGCGCGGGAAAACTCTTCCGCCCGGTCACGGTACGACAGAGAAAGCTCACTGGCGGCACTTGCCTGCTCACTGGCCGTAGTGGCCTGCTCCGCAAGGCCTGCGACTTCCCGCGCCTTAGTTGCAGCCTGGTCACTAGCCTGCCGAGCAGCCTGGGAATACTCACCGGCCTGGGCACTATGACGCCCCGCAATCTCACTCAGGCGCTGCGAATTCTCCGCAAACTCACCCGCCTGCGCAGAATACCCCGCAGCCTCCAACGACCACTCGTGAGCCTTAGCAGACTCCACCCCAGCAGACTCAGAAAACCCCGCAGCAGCCTCCGAAAAAGCCCTAGCACGCTCCGAATAATCCACCACCTGGGCGCGGGCCTCACCCGCAATCCGCTTAGCCTCCACCGCGTCAGACCTAGCAGACTCAGCCACGCGCTTCACCTCAGCCGTAACCCCACGAACCTTGCCCAGGGACTCCTCCAAACGCCGCTTATCGGCCTCAATCCTGCGCTCCCGCTCAAGGTTATAGGCGGCACCTCCACGCCGGTCCACAATCAGCTGCGACCCCACCGCGACCTCAACGCGCACACCAGAAGCACCATCGCCCACGCGATGAATCGACTTCACCGGCAACTCCAAACGACGTCCCCACATAGACACGGGAACAACATCACCGACACGGAAATCAACACCCGGCACCAGTGGGGAGTAACCCTCCGGCCCTACTAATTGTGAGACGGTGGCCTCACCTTTGACCTGCTCCGCTACATCATCAAGAGTCTGCTCAACCGTGCTGGTGCCGTCTACGGCGTCCACAGCAACGTCTTTGCGCACCCACCGGCGTCCAAACCTATCCGGCGTGACGCCCTGTAGCTGAGCTACGTAGCCTTGTGCGCGGCCTTCTTCTAGCTCTGGCTTGTCTGCGTAGTCATCTGGCCACCGGACTTTCCACGCCCCATAGACGTAGGACGCAGCACGGGTTACCATCTGCAAAGATCCGCCGGAGACTTGCAGCGCTGGGATATTCGCTACTGCCATAATGGCTCTCCAATCTTCTTCACAATGACACGGCCCACCGCGTAATCCTCGTCCCACTGGCCTGTTCGGGTAGGGAACTCCCCATCACCCGGCCACCACGGCACAACCTGCACGGAGACACCAAACAGCAACGCCGGTTCAGCCAGCACCTCCCACAGTGTGCGGTCATCGCGGTTAATCACGACCTCCGTGTCCGTATCCGGGGTGGGCGTCCAGTCAACCACCAAATGCGGGCGGTCAAACCCATGCAGCCGCCCCACGGCGTCTAGAGAGTCCTGAATAATCCGCCTGATCGTTTCCACAGCCGGGCCCTTGCTCGTATGCCCATAGAACATTGTGGCCTCCTGCACCGGTGCAAGCGTCCTGGGCTGTGCGTAGCCCTTACCGGACTCGGCTTTAGACGCGTCCTCACGCCACTGGGTGAACTCCACATCACCCCACGTGCCCGGCACTGATGGACACGGGCACCAGTTCAGCAGCTCATTCATGTGCGTGGCCTGCACGTCCACTGACAGGGGGCCGAGGGCGTCGCCCACTGCGCCGGGAATATCCACAAGATACCCCTCCCGGTCAAGACTCCCGCCTGGCCCCTGAACCACAATCATCATTGTGCGGTCCGTTGCCGGCACTAGGGCACTCGTCTGCTCATCTTGACGGCCCAGGCTGTCGCCAAAGATAAGCTCCGCCACCGGGGACGTGAGTTTCTCATCAACGGCGGTAGGGATCGTCAGTGACAACTCCGCCGTATCCAAGTTCGTGACCGTGGCGTCCAGGCCAGTGACGGCAAGGTCTGCAACCGGCTCACCCTCGCCGTTGCATAGGCCAACCCACTGCCCAGTGTCCTGCGCTACCTGTAGGGCGTGTAGGCGGCGGTATGACCACTCCTGCCGGGTTAGAGCGCCCATGGCGTGTCAACTCCAATCGACCAGAGGAAAGATGAACCGGCCGGGGCCGTGAACGTTCGGGACTCGCCTGGTGGCACCATCTCACCCAGGACCTCACCGAACATGGAACGCCACAGCGCTTCATCCATGTCCCCGTTATCGTCCGTCACTGCGTAGAAGGCTGCCGGGTCAAGATTTAGGCGGCGTGACTGCTCAACCGTAGGCAAGGTGAACCTTGCCCCGGATGGCACAATGACCTCACCACCGGTAGTCCACCGAACAGTGGGGTAGATAAGGTCCGCGCCGGAGTTAGTGATGGTGACCCGCCCACCGGGCTTAGAGTAGTCTCGCTGCCAGGTAGATACGTCACGAACCAGGGGGATACCCACCTGGATAAACGGCGCGCCTAGAGAACTGACATCCGGCAATCCTTGCCCATCAGGAAGGCGAACCTTGGAGCGGTACTCCACCCCCTCCGGGGAGGTCACTACCAGCGTTGAGTACCGCTCCGCACTAAACGCGCCGTAGAAGTCACGCAGCAACTCCTCAGCCGTCTTATCGCGGGTAGGGCGAACCCCCACCATCATCACACCCTCGGAGGGCTGTACCACGGAACGCCCCGGAATGAGTCGCACACCAGAACGCTCCGTAGTCGAGAACGTGGATGCGGAACGAATAGCAGAGAACCCCGGTAGGCCGTCCACGCGGACGGTAACACCACCGGTACAACCGCGGCCCAGCAACTCCCACTGCTGGCCGGTGAAGGCCTCTAAATCAATCCTCCACATTCCGACTACCGTCCCGCCCGCTGCAACATGACGGCCTGTGGAGAGGTGTAATCAAGTCGGCTCTGAACCTTCGTTACCCGCATGTCCAGCTCCTCCTGCTGTTCGTTCATCTTCGTGAATTGTTGGTCAAGCCACTCTGAGGTGTAGATACCACCCTCAACTAAATCAACGTTTACGTGGATGACCTTACGGTCAGCCCCCGTGCGGTCAGATAGTCCTGTGGACACGCCGTTGACCTTGTCGGCCAAGGGGTTAACCCCCGCCATGTCCCAGAACGCGGACATTCCCTGCGCCACCGCACGGTTATGGTCAGCCAGGACGTAGCTAGCTTCACGGGAACCAGCGTTGCCCGTGCGAAACCCCTCAGCGTTGTGCTTGTGCTGGTCACGTTCCCTACCCAGTCGCATGATCTCGCGCTCAAGCTCCACCCGGCGCGACTCGAACGGCAGGCGCTTGGCCATATCTTCGCGCTCGCGCTCAGCCTTGAGACGCTTCTCCTGAATCTCGTTAACACGGTCATCCAAGTCGTTAAGGCGAAGCTGCTCACCGGCCTTACCAATGCTGGTTGTGCGGAGAATATCCTCCGCCTTCTTGTCCTCGCCACGGGCCTTAAGTAGCCCCGCCCAACGTATTTTCTCCTCATCCTCAGCGGAGAGCTTGCCCACACCTCCACCAAGTTCCTTGAGTCGCTTTTCGTACTCACGCAGCAGCTGCTCATTGGCCGCAATGCCTTGCTTGGCTGCGTAGATGTCCTGAGCGTCCTTGTTGTCGCCAAGTCCAAGGACCTTGCCGTCACCATCCCAGTCGAACCACGCTCCAATTTTCTTACTGGGGTCATTGAGTGTGGCTTGGTGTGCTGCGTTCTCGGCCTTAAGCTTGGCTATCTCAGCCAACACCGTCGCTTTGTCTGCTGCCAAAGCACCATCAGACGCAAGGCGGTTAGCCTTGTCCTGGGCGCGCGCCATATCCTCCGTGAGACGGGTTAGCCCCACCACGGCCTCTTGGTGCCGGTAGGACGCCACGGTGGCCTCAAGAGTGGCCTCACGCGTAGACCGTAGGCGCTCAGCTTCGGCTGCATACACTTCCTGTTGGCGCGCCAGCAGTTCCGCGTTGGCGTGCGTTGCTGCGACCAGCACGTCACCAATCCCGGCCTTCTCCGCCGCGTAGTATGCCTCCACGAACTGGCGCTGCTCCGCAATAGAGGCATTTTCCGCGTCAAACCCCGCGAACTTGCCCGCAAATACGTCCTCAACGAGCTGCTGTTCCCGCGTAGTGAGGTCTTTCTGCTGGGCGAGACGCTCAGCAGTGGCCCTGGCGTCCAAACTGGTACGGGCCTTAAACTCGCGCCCAATACCCATGACCACGCGGTTAATGTAGTCATCGTACGAGATGGACAAGTCGGTGAAGTCGTAGATTTGACGGTGAAGGAGCTTATCGCGTTCCTCCTTGAGTTTTTCCTCCGCCGTGGCCACATCCTTCAAGCCCTGTAGGTGGGCGTCCAGAACCCCAACCTGTGCCTTTTGGACGTCCCATGCTGCTGCCTGCATCTGAATACGGGCGTCAACCATCTTCATTTGTAGCTCGGACACTAGCTGAGTTTGTGCTTCAATTGCGCCAGAAAGATTAGCCTGGTTTTCCATCGCCTGCGCGTAGACCTGGGCTTCTCCGACCTTGATCTGATTGAACCAATTTACAGTCTGGACAATCCAGTCCCAGACGGCTTTACCGACCCGGTAAACCGTTTCTGCGACCTCAACGGCCATGGCGATCTCGGCATGACCAGTGGCCAACGCGGCTTGCTTCACCACACCTTTAGCGAGTGCTGCTTCATCTTCGGCGTTGGTGAGGTTCTCCTGCGCCGCCTGTAGTGCCTCTAGAGACTCTACGCCGTTGCCCTCAAGTTCCTTAGTGGCGTCCTCACGCACACGGGCGAGGTGTTTCTCTGCTTTCGCAACCTTATCGGCGTGCTGGGAGCCGTCCATATCAGACTTAGACGGCCCTTCGGCCTTGACCTTGGCGAGTTCTTCCTCCGCGTCCTGAATTTTGCGCATAGTGGCCGTGGACAGTTCTGCGTTGGAGCCTTGGGCCTCGGCCAGTTCACGCTGTGCAATCTCCACGTTTTTGTTGGCCTGCTTGAGTGCGTCCGCTGCGTCCACCTGCGCCACGTAGGAATCTTCGAGACCCTCATAGGCCCCTACAATGCCGGTGGCGTACTGGGTGATGAAACCCAGACCAAGGCGTTCACCGATGGCTAGGACCTCAGTGGCCTTCATATCGGCGGCTGCACCAATCGCGTTGCCGAACTGGTCATACATGGCCAGTGCGGCTTGCTGTAACGCAGGGTTGCCCTCTAAGGCACTGACATCGCCGGTAGATACGGCGTGCAACATGCCACCAGCAACTCCTTGAAGCCCGGCTAAGCCACCTTGGCGTGCCACGGTGGACAGTTCACCAGCTGCGCCCTGCATAGCTGCGGCTGCGTCACGAAGGGCACCGGGGAGTTGCTCGAACGCCACGGTCTGCGCCGGGTTGAGTCTACGTTCCGGCAGCACCGTGTTTTTGGGCATCCACCCAATGCCGGTAGCAACCCCGCCCTCATCGAAGTCTTGACGGCGGTAGCGGGCAAGCTGGCGGGCGCGGTGAGCGGACTGCTCTACATCAGCCTTGAGTGCGGACGCCGTTCCCCAGTCGATAGATTTCACTCCGGACTGACCCTTGACGGTCATGCCGTCAACGCTGGTGGATAAGATTTCCCCACCATCACCTCCACCGGCAAGGTCAATGTGAGCGTGGTCGGTGAATGAGGGGTGTGTGGCTCCGGCGGCTTGTCCACCAATCTGGCCGTTGCCACGGCTACCTCCCATCTCGAGGTTCACGGGGCCACTAGTCAGCCCGTAGAGCGTGGCAGCGGTGTGCCCGCCGTAGGGTCCGCCGTTGAACCAGCCGAACGCTAGACGCGGGCCGGAACCAACACCATTCTGTGCCCCTAGTGCGGAGAGGGCCTGGCCCTCGTTACCAGTGGCGAAGCGCCCACCGAAGGGGTTCACCCCTGCCGCGAACCTTGCGCCTGCGGAAACAGCTCCGGAGCAGTCACCCCAGTTCATGCCACCCCAGTCGTAGGTTGCTCCCTCAAGGGGGCGCTTAGCGCGGTAGCCGTTGACCTCCTTGCCGGAGACGAAGGCGTATACCTCTGCTGGGGTTGCGCGCCCGCCGTCCGCGTAGCCCGTCAGCTCGGTGGTGAGGGCCTGGGCTATCTGGTCATCACTGCCGGAGTTAATCGCCCCCAGCGTGCGACTGAATCGCTCGGAACGCTGGCCGTTGATGATCCATTCTCCCGCGTCCAGGCGAGCAATAGGGCGGGCGTTCTTATCCAGGGCAAGGAACCCGTCCGTTTCGTGCGTACCTGGACCCGTGACGGGGAGCTGGTAGCCACCATGACGTCCACCGGTGGCGAACCGCGCGCTTGTAGACCCAGCCGACCGGGCGGCATTATTAGCACCCGTAATGCGGTCCCACACGTTGCTTAGGGTGCGCTTTAGGCCGTCAAGAACGCCATTTGCCTCACTGGCCTTAGCCTTCAGCTGCGTGGTGTCCAGGTCTGCGACTGGCTTTGGGCGCTGAGAGTCCAAGTTTACGGCCGCCGCCAAGCCGTCCTTAACACCAGCGTCAAACAAGGCCTTATCCAGGTCAGCAACCGGGATAGCTGTCTGACGTGACAGCTCCGCCAACTCCGTGCGGGTAGCCTGACCATCAGCGAACAACTGTCGCAGGTCAATCTCCGCCTCCGGGTTCACCTTCTTTAAATTCAGCTCCCGAACAATCTGGTCGACCTCCTCCGCTCCCAGACGAATCTTGGAGTTGTCTAGCCAAATATCTGGTGTGATTTCGGCGTCATCAAGCTGGGAGGTTTTTTCCACCAGGTCTTGGATCTTGCTGCGTGCGTCATCGTCCTTGGCGGTGATAACCATATCAATGGTCTCCCCATCGGAGTTTTTAAGCTCCTCAACCTTGTAGCCGATACCCTCTAAGGCTGTGACGGCTTCATCGGCAAGAACGCCCACATGAACCTCCGCGCCGTCCTCCACATCCTTGAGAGTTCCCCACACGGCGTCAAGCTGCTGCACAGCCTCGGAGGTGCCTTGGACCGCCAAAATTGTGTTAATTTCATCGGGCATAAGTCCCAGCGACTCGGCAAGCTGGTCAATTTCCTCACGCGTAAACACAGTCTTGTCCGTCAGTGCGCCTAGGGAGTCCTGGACTAGTTTCCAGGCTTCGTCGGAGTCCCCACCGGCCTGCACCGTCTGGACATATTCATCACGCAACGCAGCCAGGGAGTCGCGCAGCTCCTTGTTCTTCTCGTTGGTCTTATCCAGGTTGTCCCACGACACCCCACCAGTAGGGTCAACAAACAAGGCGTTGCGGTCTACGTCCTCCCACTTTTCCAGGCCGTCTACAACCTCGGACACGGCGTCCGCCATGTCCCACATGGCGTCCTCAGCGGACTCCTCAATAAGACCCATCTCCCGAAGGACGTCAAGAACGCCGGTGAGTTTCTGCTCCGCACTGGCACTCTCATCTGCCACGAGAGCAAGACCACCCGAGATAGCTACGAAACCATCATCAACAGCCTTGGCGGCTGCTGCGGTCTCATCAATCTTCCTGCGCGTTTCCGTCAGCTCGTTCGCGGCAGCCTGGCCAGCTTCGCCCATGGATGTGAGGTTGCGTACCAGCTCCACATATTCCTCACCACCAGCGGCAACAACCTTATTTAAATCTTCCTGTGTGAGTCCCATGTCGCGCATGACGTCATTTAGTGCCTTGAAGCTTTCGCCGTGAGCGCGGGCCTTGTCTAGGTGCTCGTGGTAGACGTCCCAGTCAGCAGATGAGCCGAAGATGACTTTGAGGTATCCTCCGGACTTGCCCATGGCGTCTGAGATGGAGCCAAACATCTTCGAGTGTGCTTCACCCATGGCCGTGAACTGAGTAAGGACGGTGCCCGCGTACTCGGTGGCTGCGTCCACAGACTCCCCAGTCATAGTGCCGTTCGTACGCTGCATGGCCTTGGTGAGGCCGTCGTGTGCGCCCTCGGACTGGCGGACGGCCTGAGCTACTTCTTCCTCTGCCTTCTTGTAGGTGGAGTAGCCCTCATACATTTTGCCGAGGACTGCTACGGCTGCGCCGATACCCACGACCCAAGGCCCTCCGAAGAAGCTGAGCAGTCCCTTGGCCCCGAGCTTCATTGCCCCGAATGACCCCGCCGCTACGGACTGCATTCCCCGCATGGCCCCACCTACGCCGTGTGCGGCTTGTTGTCCCATGAGGTCAATTGCTGCGAACGCGCTCTTCGACTGTAGGACACTCTTTTGGGCGGCTGCTGCTGCGAGGATGTGCTGCTCTCGCATGAGCCGGGCAGGGGCCGCACCTTGCTGGTACGCAGCTTTGAACGCTGCCCCAAGATCCCCCACTTTGCCCTTAACTCCCGCCAGGTTTTGCCCTAAGTCGGCTATTTTGGCCGTGAGTTTTTGCCCAATCTCCGTACCTAGGGCAACCGAGGCCCCTTTAACGGCCAGAAGAACACCTAACGTCTGCTTCACGGGGCCGGGCAGTCCACCCCATACCCCCACGGCCTTCTCCACGACACCGGAGAGGTCATCAACCGCCCCCGTGGCGGACTCTAGGACACCAGGAAGCTGACTAAACCCGCCCTCCATAGCAGTCGCACCCAGCCGACCTAACGCCGCGCCCAGGTTGGCGATAGAGCCGGTGATAGAACCGCCCATAGCCTTGGCAGCACCACCGAGGTTCTGCTCCAAGGCGCGCTCTAAGTCCTCAATGCCCAGCTTGCCGTCACTGACCATCTTGTTCAGTTCGGACTTCGTGACCCCCACAGACTTGGCCAGCATGTCAAACACGGGGATACCGCGCTCGGAGAGCTGGAGTAACTCCTCACGCATGAGCTTGCCGTTGCCACGCACCTGCCCGAAGATCCGCGAGATTTCGTTGAGTGGAGCGCCAGCAATGGCGGCGGTATCGGCCATAATGCTTAGGCTTCGGGTGAGGTCATCTCCAACTTCAACACCGGACGCCACGGCGTTACCAGCTGCGGTAGCGGCGTCCGACAGGCCGTAGGCAGTGCCCATCACTGAAGCTAGGGCGGAGTCCATGATCGACTCGATGGACTCCGCTTCATGGCCCAACCCCTTGAGCTTAAACTGGGCGTCATCAATGCCGGTCAGGCGTGCCCAACCCTTGGAGAGGATAGTCCCACCGAACGCACCCACCGACAAAGCGGGGATAAGGTTCCTTGCTGCGCCCGCTAGTGATTCTAGACGGCCCTCAACCTGCTTAATGCCCTTGCCTGCGTGGCCAAGGTTATCGGCGGCTTTAGCGGCCCCGCCTAGGCCCGTGGCGGCTTGGTCGGCTGCGCCCTTGAGTTCCCGAACGTTACTGGACAGGCGGGCGTCTAGTTTCACGGCCTTAGCTGCGGTCTCCGCAGAAGATAAGGCGCGCCCTAAATCATCAGCTGCACGCCCCGCGCTCTTTAGCTCCCGCTCCCCACGGGGCTTAATGTCAAGCTTGTTCTTCTCCACTAAGCCCAACGACTTTTCTAGGCGTTCCAAACCACCCTGCATGCGCATGAGGTCACGCTCTGCGCCTGCAATATCAATCTTGATGGAGCCTTGCAGCTCGCCTAAGTCTAGTGCCATGATGGTGCCCTCCCTATGGGGGTTTACGGGGTTTTCTAACCCCACCACCATGCACTAGACCCCCGCGCGGTCAGGTGTCTTCCCGAAGTTCCTTAGACCGGTTCTGTAGGTGAGTCGCTAGGCGTGTTTCTGCCCCTAGTAGCCCAATGACGCGGGTTTCAAACCAACCCCACCTGCGGGACTCCAACAACCCAGGGGCTGCAAGGTCAATGTGGTAGTGCTGCTGGAAGTCCAGCTCAATGAGCTGCCACTGCTCTAGGAACACCGGCCACGTCAACACCTCCGGGGCATACAACGTGTCCCGCTGCGGGGCGTCCTCGTAGAAGTCACGAACATACTCCCCGAACGTGTCCAACACCTCCGGGTTGTACGGCCCACCGCCAGGGTCATCATGCCCATACGCGCCGGGCCGTGGGTCGTACCAGAACCCGTAGTCCGGCGCCCACGCGAGTTCGTCTACTTCTCGGCGGAGTCTTCCCCAGCCGTCTCGCCAGGTTCCGGCTGCGTCTCCGGGTTCGGACTGTCGGCGCTGCTGGTGTCGTTGTCCTCCAACGCTTTCACCACCTTCTCCACTCCCAGTGCTTTTCCCACGTCACCTGTTTCTGCGAAGGTTTTTGCTACATCGTCAGTCCAGCGGGCCTTGAGGTAGATGGACGTCAACAAACGCCCCAGTACCTCGTACGACATCTTGGGGTTTTCTTTCAGCACCTTGCCGATCAATCCACCTTTGAACGTCATTTCTTCCTGGTCGAAGGTGGTGCCCACGAGGTCGCAGGCACGTTCCCACAGGTAGTACGCGCCAATCTTATCTGCCTGGGTACGTTCCTCAATGGCGTTGAATTTCAGCATGTCTTTTGCGCTGATGGTCACGCCGTATTGCTTTCCGCCGATGGTGAAGGTGATGTCTTCTTCTGCGAGGAAGTCATCTAAGTTTCCGAGGTTCACTGCCATTTTTTGGGCCTTCCGGTTGTGCGAATATCGTCACCGTTCATCATGCGCCGGTAGTCGTGGCGGTCAGACCACCACGACATGCCGAAGGCCCCCGCATGAGTACCGCAGTACCTACACGGGGGCCATCAGGACGGAGGTTTAGCTGGCGTCACTTTCACCGGCCGGGTCAAGGACCTTACGCAGCTCGGCCTTGTCCACCTCAACGGACGCGGCCTTCTCGTTGCCCTCCTCCACGGACTTGATACGCTTCGGCGCGCACACAGAGGACAGGGTTACAGACGCGGAGCGGAAACCATTAGCGTCACCGTCCTGGTCCTCCCACATCACACCGAAGGTGGACTCCCAACCCTCATCAATATCGGTACGCCACACGCGCACGTCTACCTTATTGTCGCCACCGAGGGACTCACCCGCGAGCTTCAGGAGTCGCTGGGACTCCGTTACGAGCGGAAGGTCCCCCTTCTGGACATAGTTCAGGTTCATGGACACCGTGAGGGCGCGGGAAACGGCCTCCTCGTAGGTCCAGCCGTCAGAGTCGAGGTCAGTGCCGTCCACACGGTTCACATCCACCTTCACGGTGGTGCTGGTACGACCCTGCACGAACTTGTACTCTTCTGGGCCTGCGCCACGTGGCTTGGCCTGAACCTGCCAGCCACGATTCTGCAGCTTGTCCAACTCACAAGAGTTGGGGGCCTTAGCAATAGTTGCCATTTTTGCTCCTTAAAGCGGTTGGAAATCTTTCGGAACTCTCATGCGTGTTTCGTAGGTATCAACTCGCCTGAAGCGTCCGTTCTGGTCTGGCACGGGTGGGTCATTGGCGACCCGGTGACAATATGCCACCTCCCGATTTGCGGTCAGTAAGTAGGGATAGTTGGACCATAGGACGTGCATAACGCGGGCCATATCGTCCATGACGCCGAGTTGGTCGCCGGGCGCGCCACGGCCCACGATCATGAACCGTAGGGCGGGGTTGCTGCAATCATCATCGTCAACCCACGGGCCAATGAGGGCTAGTGCCCGGTCTGGGTTGTCGGCCATGTCGCCGAGGTAGATGGCGGGCTGACCCGTGTCCTCGACCTGGTCCCCTGTGGGGTCTTTCACGACCCCCTGGGCGTGTAGGTACTGGATTATGGATATGCCGGCGTCGGCGTGGTCGTACGGGTATTCATCCACGGAATTGACCTCCTATGTGTCGCTTGATGGTGGCCTTGATATGGGCCTGTAGTTGCGGGTCGTTCATGGGTTCTTCGAGGAATTTCATTTGTGTGCCCGGGTGAATTTTGCCCGGTGCTCCTTCGTGCTGGTACACGGCGTAAACGCTGGTGTAAAACACAACTGCCTCGGCTGCTCCGGCGCTAATCATGCGGGCGTATGAGATGGCGGATGAGTTGCGCAGGTCACCGACACGGAACGGGGTGAGGGGTAGGGCCTGCGCCTGCAACGCCATAGCTCCCTCGTTGACTCCCTTGATGGTGGCGGCACGTAGTTTCGCAGCAGCTGAGGTGAGGTCTATCTTCTTCCTGGCCATTGAGCTACTTCACCGTGACCTCTACGTGGTCAGGGGTCAGGCCAGTGCCGGACACAACCAGGCCGGAGGTAATGACTTCCCGGCGCCCTTTGACGGGGAAATACTCCGGGAGGGTGATTTTGTCACCCACGTGTGGGATTGGCCCCGATGGTGCCCAGCGTATAGTCGCAGCCACAAGGACGTCATTGCCGTGGAGGTCTTTCACTACGCGTTCGGACACAGTCACGGACGCCTTCACTTCCGTGGCGTTGCCGTGGGTGGTTCCGAACGCGCTGCGTTTCGTTTCCCCCTCCACCAGAACGGAGTGAGTGTCCCAGATACGGGAGCGCAGCTTAGCAAAGCGGTTAGGTTGCATGGGGTTACCACCCTCGGAAGTGGATTAGGGGACGTGCTGCGAGTAGCCCGGCGTCCTTGAGTACCCACTCCGCTTCAGTAGCGAGGTGCCCGGCGCGTAGCCTGTTCAGGGCCGTGGTGTGTGCGGTGTTGTCGAATGTGAGGGACGCGCCGTTCTCACTGGTTGATTTCACTTCCGGCCCGGCTGCAACACCTCCACTGAGGACGTCATTTACGAGGTCCATCTCTATGAGAGATAGGGCATGGAGTGCGGTGGCGTCTGCCATGGCGGTGCGAATGGTCTCGTCCGTGGGGAGGTAGTAGTCATCGGTGTCGTATCGTGCGGCGCGGGTGTACCAACGCACGGCTCGGGACGCGGCGTTGAGAAGGCGCTCCACGGTGCGCTCTGGTAGCTCACTGAGCTTGGTGAGGGTATCGGGGTCAGCTTTGGTTTGTAGGGTCTCTAGGGTGGCGTAGACGGGGTAATTCACGGCGGGTTCTTTCTACTAGTAGCTATAGAAATGAGACCCGGCCCCCGGCACCCTAGGAGGGTGACCTACCCGGGGAGCGGGTCTCATCATTTGTGCAGTGGGGGCCGTGCCAGCAACCCCCTCTACACGGCGTGTGGTTACGCTACGCGTGCAACAGCAGCAGGTTCCACAACGTTAATGTCGGCGGTTGCCAGGCCCTCCGGGCGGACCACTGTCGCGCCGTAGGCGTGGAGGCCGCGAACAATGTCACGGAACTGCTTGGGGTCGCGCAGCGCCTCGGTGTTGAGGAGCTGGGACGCGTAGGCGAAGGCGTCCGGAACACCGGCGATAGCCAGCTCACGCTGAGCCGTGGTGGGCACGTTGTTGGACACCAGGACGTCAAAGCCCACGGCGCGCCCAACAATGCCGTTACGTAGTCCCTCGGAGGTGCCGGACGCGTCCACGCGGGTGAAACGTGGGTCCATGAGTAGTGCGGAGTAGGTCTTAGGCCCCACGACTACGTAACGGCCTGTGGTTGGAACGGAGTTGCTGTTGAGCTTCTCCGCCAGGAGCACCAGCGTCTTAAACGCGGTGGTCTGGTCAGTTCCGACTCGCTGAGGGTCATCGTTAACAACCTGTAGGGTGCCCAGCTTGTTGCTGGACTTCGCGCCGTCCTTGAGTACCCCTGCAAGGTACAGGTCTGCGGAGTCGCGGAGCTTGATGGACGCCGCGCGAGTAGCGGGGTCCTGCAACGCACCAGCGGCCTGTAGCTTGTCGAGGTCATCTACGCCGAAGGCGAAGTAAGACCCCTGGTCGATGGTGAGGGTGCTGGTGTTTGTTGCCAGGTCCTCGATGGTGATGTCCTGCCCCTTGGTGTATTTCTTCACCGTTGGGGAGGTGAGAGTGGTCAGGTGCACGGTGTCACCTACGCGGCTGATGTTGCCGGAGTAGGCGCGGCTGGCGATACTGCCCTGGCCGTAGATGAGGGACTTCTCGTACGGCTCGATGATGGCGGCGTTCCAGAGTTCTGGAATGAAAGAATCAACAGACATTAAATGTCTCCTTCGGGTTTATTTTTTGCCCATGAGGTGGTCAAGTTTACCTTCGCGAGCCAGCTTGTTGATTTCCTCCGGGGGCAATTTACGGAGGTCATCGCGGGTTAGTTCGCGGTGCTCGTTGTTGGAAGGCGGTGTGGTGTTTCCCGAGGACGGTGGTGCCGCCTGGACACGCAATTTCGGGTACTTTTCCACAATTTCGGCGACTAGGTCCGCCACCTGGGCTTCGTAGTCATCTGCGGACGGGTCGAGGGTGCCGAACTTATCGGTACCCTTGATGAACGGCACGGCGAGGTCAGGGTCGGCTTTCGCTTTACCAATGGCGTCGCTTAGTGCGACTCGCTGCAGCAGTTCGTTGTAGCGCTGGTTGGCCTGCGTTGCCTGTTCCTCGGCCTGCTTGATGAGGTCCTCCGGGGAGGTTTCCTCCTCAATGCCCAACGTCTTTGAGAGGGAACCGCGTAGGTGTTCGAGCTGGGACTTGTATTCCTCAGCGGCCTGCTCCTGCTTGCGTAGGCGGGTGCGGTAGTCACCGGCTTCTTTGCGAAGCTTGGAGATACGGGGGTCTACCTCCTGGGTAGTGTCCTCCTGGGGGTGTTCCTCCACCTGGTCACCTTGTGGGGTTTCCTGTTCGGTGGTGGTGTCCTCGGCCTGTGGGGTTTCCTGCTCGCTCACTGCGTAGTCCTCCTGAAAGAATGTAGTGTTCATGTGGTGACCATTGGCAGACTCCCGGCCTGCCAGTCACCTAGGAGAATGCCAAAAGTGCGGTGGCGGTCAGTTCTTGCGACGCTCGGCAGCAATGACCTTCTCCCGGTCGTACTGGCGCACCAACCAGTCTTTCTGGGCTACATGGCGGCGTTGCTCGGCTTGCCACATCTCCACACGTCGCTGTGCTATCTCCGCGTAGTGGGGGTTTAGCGCAGCTGCGTGACGGCGTTTCCACTTCCGAATGTTGCGCTCAATGGCGCGCTGGCGTTGCACTAGGTCGTAGTCTGTCGCGTCCGTGCGTAGGGGTTCTGGTATTGGCATACCGGGGATGTAGGCCACGTCGGTGTGACGGCAATTCACATGGTGATACCCGTGGGCTTCTGCCTGCGTGAGTGTGGCCGTGACCTCAACGGTCATGCGTTCCCCGGTGGGGGTTGTAACTTCCCGCAGACCGGGAGAGCCGGTAAGGGCTAAGATTTTGCCCTGGAATGGTAGACACGGCGGGGCGCACCCCATGTGGGAGGACGTGACGATGAGGTCTACTCCGGCGGCTTGGAACCCGTCCCTCCTGCCCTGGTTTTGTGCGCGGTTCACGCCGGTGCGGAGCACCATCTCCGAGTACGTGGCGATGTTCCAGTTCCTGCCTGTTACGTCACGGAAGGCCACAACTCCCCGGTCGGCGAAGCGGTTCACCATCTGCTGCACGGCGTCTATACGGCGCTCTCCGGACGTTATGAGGTCAATGACGGCCTGTTGGCCTATTTCCCTGTAAGTGTCCATGACATACCGCAGGAGGGGGTTCAGGGCTGTTTGTGCGGCCTCTATCGTCTCGGCGGCGAGAGCGTCCACGGCAGCAACGTTCACGCCCTGGGCGATAGGTTTACCCGCTGCAAGTTCAGCGGTGGTGTCGTACTCGGTGCGGATCATTGTTTGCAGCGGTTTAGCGACCTCACCCTCAAGTTCCTTGAGTACCTTCTCGGCCTGGATACGTAGCCAGCGGGTCATGGTGAGTTGCCGGTTGTAAAAGTCCTCATCAGTGGCGGCTAGGTTGCGTACAGCCTGCGCCACAAGGCGCACAAGGTTGGTTTCCGCCCCCTGGTATGCCAACACCAGGCGGGTGAACTCATCACGCGCCTCGGGGCTGTTGAGAATGTATGGTGCCGGCATTACTCACCAGGATTGGGGTTGGTGTCGGAGGGCAGGGCGAACGGGTCCACGGCGTAGGAATGCTGCCGTTCAAGCTCTTGTAGTTCGGCGTCTACCTCGTCCGGCGTCCACTCGGGGTGGAGCTTCCTCACGGCGGTACGTAGTGACATCACCCCGGCGTTGTGCTGCGTGACAACCGCGTCACTGATTTCATTCTCGCTGACCTCTATCTGGTCTGGCAGTGACACCAGCACCGGCTGGGTTGGGGGCTGGTAGCCGTTGAGTAGGGCGTCCATCTCCACATACGCAGTGAGGATTGCCGATAGGTGCGCGCGCTGCATACGCCCCTTGGTCTCCGCTGTTTGACGGGTGCGTTTCGTACGGGCGCGGGTCTCCGTGGCAGTCATGTCCCCGGACGCGCCGGGGTCCATATCCACCGTGAACGGCGACAACCCTAGTGCGGACACTGCTTTCCGAATACCGGTGTCCAAGGCCTGCGTGTACTTCTCCACACGCATATCGAACTGAACTTGCTCGAACGTAGGCTTGGCGTCTGGGTCTCCCGCAACCCCCACCGGGAACACTCCCTGGTGCCAGTCGAATACCTGCCCACTGCCTGGGCCTGCACTAAGGAGTAAGTCCTCACTCACGAACAAGCGGCCTTTGGCGGCGTCAATCTCGGACTGGAACTGCGACCACACCTGGTCAATTGTTTCGAAAATGTCCGCTCCCCGCGCAATATCACTCGTGGAGTAGTAACGAAGTGTGGGGTCGTGTCGCCATTCACGCCGGGGCCGGTAGTTTGACAGCATGTGCGCCGTTGGGGTGGTAGCCCCGGTGACTAGAATGGTGCCGTCTTGTAAGCCCTCTAGGTTGGCTAGGTGCTGCGTTTCGGCGCAGTCCATGAACGGCACCGGGCGACCAATATTGTCGTGACTACCTTCGTAGAGCTGGTACTCGATCCGGCCCGCAGTATGGCGCTGCAGCAGGCGGTAAACCTTTTTCCCCTCCGGGGCTGGGTACGTGTCCCAGAACGTTACGGCAACTTGCTGGCCGTTCTCGAACTCCGCTATGCCACAGTCGGCGTCTATCCACTCAATCCACGGGGTGTCCTGAACGTTCTTGTTCCACACGACACGGCCGTAAACCCAGCCGAGAGCACCGGCGGAGTAGACGGCGTTCCACCATTGCACGGCGAAGTCATCGGAGGTCACTAGGCGGTCGAGGGCGTCCTGGGCGTGGGTATTCCATTCATCATCGGGCGCTAGGATTGCTGCGGGTGGTTTGCCTGCCATGTAGTCCGCTAGGACGGTGGTGAGCTCGTCCGCGATGGGTAGGTGGTGGGTGAGTTGGTAGGTCTCCGATAGGCCGGCGTTGGGGCGTCCGTAGATAGCCTTCGCGGTCGCGCCTAGTAGTCCTCCGTTGAATTGGGCGCGGTGCTCGTACGGGCGTGGGGCTTTATCCGCGCGCAGCGAGTTGAGGTATCCCAGTTTGCCTGTGAGTAGGGCGTCATCGCGTTTAATGGCCGCTATTGCGGGCTGATAGTCGGCGGGGGGCCACGGGGTGTTAGGGGCTGGCATTGGCATGAGCGGGGTCTCCTTGATTCGCAGGGTTCTGCTGCTGTTGTACGCCCCCACCCGGCGCGGTCAGACCCCGGTGTGTGGGGCGTGCCAGTATCCCCCTCCGCCCCGCAGTGAACATGGGAACATCATGGGAGGAACTTGCGCTGTGGATCAGGCAGCAGACACGCCCCGCCGTGGCACCTTCCGGCTCTCGCACAAGCTGGGGGCACCACGGGGCTTATTGTGCGCTGGCAGGTTAGGCGGTCAGATTGAGGGGGTCTCGCACGAGCCTGCGCCACAAGTGTCGGGACGAGAACACGGTGTAGCGCAGGGCGTCCACGTGATCGTCCTTTTCCTTCACTGGCTTATCCTGCCCACGTTCGGTGGCTTTGGCGTCCCACCGGTACTCCGGCAGCTCATTAATCAGCTGTTTACATGACGGGTCAATCTTGAGTTGCCCCCCGGTGAGTAGTGAGTCCACGGTGCGGATACCTGGCACCACGGCGTTATCGGCGCGGTGGTTGATGAGGCCTCGGGTGTGGAGTTCTTGGCGGAGTGATTTCGCGGCGGGGTCTACGTACAGGAAGCGCGGCGGGTTCGGGAGTGCTGCCAACCATTCTTCTAGGCTGTCGCCCAGCTGGGCGTCCGTGAGGGCCTGCGTAGTACTCGCCCCCGGCGTGGTGTTCGGTGACCACTCCGCCACGATATACAGCCCACCCTGCGGGTCTACTCCAAGAGCATACCCAGCCGAGGGGTGAGTAGTACCATAGTCCACACCCACGGCCAGCACAGTGGCGTTTGAGGGGGATGGTGCGACCATGAACTTCTCGTCCCACCCCTGGAACACGGCCCCTTCTGCTGCTACCCACTCCGCCAGGATCATGCGGCGGTAGAACAAGCCGGTGTAGGTACGCTTCAGGCGGTCAATGTATTTCCGGCTAAGAGTCGGGTTTTCTTCCAGTAGCATGACCTCGGTGTGGAAGTCCGGGTCGCCACCGTCAATCACCTTTTTGAGGTAGTGATTAGCCGTCCCCGGGTTGCATGTCCCCAGGAACCACGAGTCTGGGAGCGAAAGACGCGTGAGAAGCATGTTCCAGAACGACTCCGGCCAGCTTGTGACCTCATCGCCCAGACAGAACGCCACTGTCATGCCCTGGATACTAAGCCAGGAACGTTCATCGTTCGCCCCGACCACGGAGAACGGCACGCCGTACATGGTTCCAGAGGGTGCGTTCTGTCTGTACCGTATGTGCGGGGCTGCGTGCTGGTAATCCTGATGGGTGAGCAATGGTTGGAATATATTTCGCCACACCGTGTTGGTCGATAGCCCCACGATGAGCACCGTCCCGGATTGCACCGGCTGCTGCGACCGCTCCCACATGAACCTATCCAGCACGAACAGGGACGCGTGGGTCTTCCCGGAGCGCACGGACCCATACCAGAGGTTCACCCAGTGGCGAGAGCGCTTAATCGCCACGGCCTGGCGGCGGCTTAAGTTCATTCCTCGGCCCCTAAATCTTCCAGGCTTATCGCATCAAAGATTCGGAACTTCTCGGCCTGCAACTCGTCCGCCGTGTTATCTCGAACGTTGATACGTTCCAGGCCATTGAGCTTCAGACGCATGGACATGAGTTTCAGGGCCTGCGCCATGGCGTTAATGTCCCCTCCTAGGGCTTTCTTGTAGCACGCCTCCCACATACGATCTATGCGCTGCAGTTCGAGCACGAGGACGTGTTCGGCGGGTTCGCGTGTAATTTCCTCCAGGGCGTCTTGAACGTCCTCGTATGCCTGGGAGCTTGATACTCCAATCTCTTCGGCTATGCGAGCGTAGCTTAGCCCTTTTTCACGGAGGAGTAGTGCGTCTCGCATTCGTTCGCGGCGGTCTTTTGTGAAGCTTTTTCGCTTGCGTCCCATGCTGTCCCTTCTGGCGGTTTGTCCACCCCTCCTGTGTCCACCTTTATTGATGGTTGTCCAGGGTTTAGGGTGCCGTGTTTCGGGTGGCGGTCAGGTCGTCTCTAAAACGCAGGAAACCCCATCAGTCGGGGGACTGTGGGGGTGTTATCGCTACCAAGGGGTACTATTATTGCCAGTAGCGTTATCCTGCGCATCCACCCCCTCCTGGTGCCCACCGGCGGGGGTTAACTCTTGCCTACCCCTCCCCTCCTTGTTGGTTGGTGCGGGCGTTTCTTGCCCGGCTGATGTAGTCGCCGTAGTAGTCATCTTCCCAGCTGGCCATGTCGCGGCCATGGATACCAGACTCCTCATGGTGGGAGCACAGTGGGTGTACTCGTATCCACCTGCGGTCTAGGGTGCCTGCGTAGCTCATGGCGTAGGCCGGATGGACGGGGAGGTTGTGTGCTGCAAGGTAGGCGAATACGTCTTCTCCTGTCCAGTCGAGGATTGGGCGGCAGGTGTTTTTGGAGACTGCGCCGTGCCAGCGCGCGGACTGTCGTCTCATGCGTGATTCTTGGGCGCGGACGCCGGAGATGTACCGCTCGGTGATGTTTTCCTTGAGTACGTCCTGGTGCTTGCGGTTGGGGTTCATTTGGTGCTGCTCGTAGCCGGGTTCTCCGCGCTTGGGGTTGCGGAGGGTGGCTACTCGTTCCTCGTACCGAATGTTGGGGTGCATGGTGAGGAATGCGTCTCGCACGTCCTCGGATTCCGGCATTTCGTAGGGGTCTGACCTTACCCACACGATGGGTACGTCAACGCCGGATATGGCGGTGAGGTGAGCGACCACGGTGGAGTCCTTGCCCCATGAGACGGAGCACACTCCGGGGCCGCTGTCTGCCCATTCTCGGATACGGGTGAGGGCCTTGTGTTCCTTGGTGGCCATGTGTGCGCCTAGGTGGTGGTCGTAGCGTTCGAGTATTCGCCAGTGTTCTAGGTCGCGGGGTTTAAGCCGGGGGCTGGGTATGAGCATTGACTATCCTTTCTGTGGCTTCTCGCCGGTCGCCCTTGACCGCGATGATGATGTGTTGGTGTCGGCGGGTTGTTGTGCGTGCTGCTGTCCATGGGACTCTCATGGTTTTTGCTCGCAGTCCGCCGGGCTCCATGAGGATTAGGTCGTTGGTGATGTGCAGGCCTGCGTCTCTAATGTGTTGGGCTGCGATGGCGGGTAGCCCTCGGTAGTGGCCTTTGTAGTCGCGTACATCGGAGATGACCCAGGCGCAGAACCTGTTTGTTGCGAGAACCTCCGCTGACCGCTCCACTAGCTCCCTGTGTGCAGTGAGGAAGTCGGGCCACTTCATCATGGAGAGGTCTCCATCTCCGGCGTTGTAGCGTTCCCGGTTGTGATACGGCGGGCAGGTTAGTACGAAGTCGTGCTCCCCTACGTTGAGGTGTTGTACCCTCCCGTCTCCGTGGATGTAGCGGGGGTTGAGGTCCCACTGCTGGGCAACGTGTTCATTCGCCAGGATTTGGGGTTTGGACAGGTCCACTCCGGTGTAGATGCGCCCAAGGGAGGTGCTGACGATACCGCGCACTGGTCCGCCTGCGCATGGGTCGAACACCTTGTCGCCGGGCGCGCTGAACCAGGTGACTAGTAGCTCCGTGAGGAACGGGTCGAAGCGGGAGACTCCCTTGCTGTTCGTCCCGTGCCTGCCGGTGTTGATCATTGCAGGGGCGTGTAGTCGTGGGGTTATGTCGTCGACTCCTTGGTCTCGCCACCACTTCACTCGTTTCCGCCAGTGTCCTGCGGACTGGTCCAGGACTGACCAGGGCAGTTGCCCATGTGTGTCGAGGGGTGGGTAGTCCTCTGGGTTGTCAGCGTGCCACTTGCCGTTACTGTCGCGGCTGCCGCTGGCTATGTGCATGGTGTCCTTTCGGTTGGGTGCCAGTAGGGGGCGCGTACCCGGCGTGTAGTGCCGTGGCGTGCGGGGAGTGGGCGTTTAATCCACCCGCCTTTGGGTCCTAGTTGGGTTTCCCACTGGGTGATATGCCCGAATCCGTTGCGGTGACGCGCTCCGAGGTGCGTGACATACCCGAGTAGAGCCTGTAGTCGGCCGTGGTCGGTTGCTTCTACGTGCCAGGACACGGAGGGGTAGTGCTGGGCACTGAGTGTGACGTTGCGGGCCTTGGTGGGGCCGAGCCCGTTGTGGTGCTCCCGGTCACTGGTGTAGATGCTCATTGCGGTGGCCGCTGGTCTGCGGCGTATCTCCACACTGGAGTAGTGGTGCGGGGTGTCGAGGGGTGCGCTGGTGCACCAGCCCCAGTAGCCACCTATCTCCCACTTTTCTAGGGGTAGGTCGAAGTCGTGGCAGTGCTCTGGGGTGATGGGTGGTACTTCCTGCCCGGCGCGTGTGGCTTCCTGGTGGCAGGCCCATGCGAGGACACTATCGAGGGGGCCTAGGTCTCCGATGATGGGGCTGTCGAGGTGCGCGGTGACGGTGAGGGAGGTCACTTTGCTAGCTCCTCGAGTAGCTCCATAATCTCGGTTTTGTTGTCCAGGACTGTCTGGGTGTAGTCCTCTGCAGACACCTCATCAATGGCGGTTGTTAGGCGGGCATGTCCGTAGCCCTGCGCGGTTTTCGCCCCGAGGAGCACCTCACCCTCCGGGGCCCAATGCGCCAGCAATGCTAGCAGTACGGACACGTGCTCCGAGGTGGCTGCTCGAGTCAGCGACAGTTGCCCCTCCATCGTGGCTCCGACCATAATGCACTGGGTATCCCAAATCATTTGGGAGGTGGTGAGCTCCTCCCCTGCTGCGAGTTCGATGTAGGCACCTGCTGGGGTGCTGGCCTTGTCGTGGCGGGTACCGAACTCCTCTGTGCGGTACGCCCCGGCGCGCTTGTCGGACTGCTGGGTGGTGCGGTGGTTGTTTTCTGCGCAGACGAGAATCATGTCGGAGGCGCGGAGTGTGCCCTCGATGATGTCGGACTGGGCTGCGTAGCCGAGCATGGACAGTGCGGGAAGATACTGCCGGACGCGCCGCATGGTGTCAAGGTTGGTGCGTGAGCCGGTGGTGGTGACCGCTCCGCCGGACCAGAGTAGGTCTACGAGGGTTTTCGACAGTGTGCCCTCCTCAATGTCGAGGGTTTTGACGAGGTGCCAGGCGAACGCGTCACGCAGCCCGTGGCGGATAGAGGCAGCGGATAGGAACGGCACGCGGGCGACTGTGCCGTCTGGCTGCATGACGTCCTGGGTGCGCAGGACGCTGGTGTTGCCCTGGCTGCCTGCGCCGTGGTGCAGGGGGCTGAGCAAGGTGACGTTGAGTGGGATAGAGAACTTAGGTTGTGGGTTGATGGTGGTCATTAGAATGGTGCCTCCTCAGACTTGGTGTTGGACTTTTTTGCTGCTTTTTCTTCCTTACGGATGGTGTTTTCCGTCTTGGCGAGGGCCACGATGTAGACCAGGGTCTTGTCTACGTGGGTGACCCACTCCTGGAAGTTCGGCTCTAGAGTTTCGGCGACTGTCTTGAGTCGCTTGGACGCCGCCGCAGTGAGAGTGTCGATTTGCAGCTTGTGCGCCGCGATGGTGACGGCCTGCCCGAAGGATTCTGCTCCGGCCGCTGCTGCCGCGATGGCGGTTGTGGCGCGGTCTGCCCAGAACTCCATGCGACTAGGGCCGTTATCAGTCAGGCTGTCACGCAGGATAAAAATTAGGTCGATTGTGGCCTTGTCCAGGTCCACGGGGTTTACGGTGGTCATTTAGTAGTCATCTCCTTCGATGATGGGTTTGGTGATACACCACAGCGCCAGGTCAGTGATGGGGGCGCTACGGTACGGGGCGAGTAGGTCAGTATGGTGTTTCCACTGCTCTAGTTGCTCCGGGGTCTTGATGAACGTGGGTGCGCCGGTTTTGATGGCCTGGTCGTTTTGTCCGAGGCGGCGCAGTGCCAGCGCATGACTGAACACCGTCTTCCAGGTGTCTGGTGTGGCGGTGATGGTGGTGTCCTCCATGCGGATTGTCCACTGCCCGGCGCCGAAGTTGGTACGCGCGTAGGGCAGCACGTGTTTTTGGCCGCTGACTGCGATGCACACAACCCACTCGCCTGCTGGCGGGTACATGAGGATGTCGATCACCGGGCGGGTGTGTGACCGGTTGGTCTGGCACAGGTACGGCACGTGCAGCGGGGCCTTGGGCACACTGTCGGGCAGTTCCCGGCCAGGTGTGCACACCCACGTCCACATGCGGGGAGAGTGTGCCCCTTTGCCGGAGCAGCACCACAGAGCTGCGTGGCCTACGCGGTCAGTCTCTGCCTGCCACAGCGAGCGGTCAGTGAAGTTCGCCCCCAGGGCGCGTCCAGCGTCCGCTGTGCGCTCCGACATCTCGCCAGTGATGGCGCAGAGCCCCGGAATATCCTTGAGGAGCTTGCCTTTAGCTCCCTCCACTGAGGGGCGTCCAGCGGTCTCCCAGATGAGGGTTTGTGCTGCTGTCATGCTGGTTCTCCCATCAGTAGCAGGCCACAGCCGTAGGCCTTGCCACGGCCAACGCCGGTGGTGAGCAGGTGCTCGAGCTGTGCCTGATTTTTCACCGTGGCAGTGCCAGTGAGCATGGCACGATGGTGAGTCGTACGGCCCCCGGGTTTGCGCCCGATGGCGGGCGGTAGGTGCTCCGCCCGGATAAATTTTGGGTTGAGTGCTGGGGAGAGCTTGCGCTCAATCCACGCCCCATAGCTCTGCGGGTCGAGGGGCGCGAGCTTGCCGCGCTTTGCTCCTGGCCGGGGCAGTGACTTCACTGGGTTGGCGATGATGGCCCACCTCACCGGAGCCCCCGTGACGGGTACCTCCGTGGGAGTGGTCACAGCCTGCCGGAGGATACCTGGCAGCTGCGCCACCCAGTCGATGGCAGCCTCGTGGCGCACCACCAGGTGGTGGTCATCAGGTAAACCCCACAGGTGCTGGCCACCAGTAGCGAACGCCAGCGTGCGGTGGAGTGCCTGCGAGTCACGCACCAGCCCCCGGGCGTGGGAGTTGAGCGTCAGGGTTGTTGTGAGCATGCGACACCACCCTTCGGGTACTCCCCGTCATACATCACACGAACGCCCTGCCCGATAAGGCGGATAGCGAGGTCCGCAAACTCCCGGGTTGGCGGGCACCAGATTTCACGCTCGGGGAAATCGCCCTCCGTGTAGATATTAAACACAACTTCCATCAGCCCATCTAGACCATCGGCAGGCTCCATCGGGATACCTACCCGGAATTCCACTTCATCAGGCAGGTCCACGGTAACCCCGTAGCGCACCGGGTCGTGGTTGTTCCATTTCGCGGTGTCGATTCCGGCAAATAATGCCAGCTCGGACGCTATGTAGTCAGCCAGCTCGGCTAGTTCCTTTGGTGTCATGGTCATTCTCCTGTGCTTCCGAATCCGTCTTCGCCGCGTTGGGTGTCGGTGAGGTTGTCTACTAGCTCCACGTCTGAGGTGCCGCAGGGTAGGACTACGAGTTGGGCTATGCGTTCGTGGTGGCGGATGGTGAGGGGGCGGTCTTTACGGTTGTGGAGGGGTATGAATATTTGCCCCCGGTAGTCGGAGTCAATGACGCCCACGGCGTTGGGTAGTGAGAGGCCTTGCCAGCCAACGCTGGACCGGACGAACAACAGTCCTACCTGGCCGTGGGGTATTTCGGCGGCTATGCCGGTGGTGACCATGTCGGTGTGCCCTGGTTTGATGGTGATGTCTCCGAGGGCTGCGAGGTCGTAGCCTGCTGCACCATCGGTGGCGCGGGTAGGTGTAGCGGCTTCTGGGTAGAACTTCTTAAAGCGCATTGGGGGTCTCCTTGCTGATGGGGGTGTATCCGGTCATTTCGATTACTTCGCGGTGAGCAGGCTCGCTCATGCGTAGGCCTGCGGTTTCTAGCCAGTCCACAACCTCCCCGTCCTTGTTGGCTGGGAAACACATGGTCTCCATGAGGTACATGGGGCGGCACATGGTGCCGGTGTTGAGCCGGGTGTATGACGTGATGAAGCGTTTGCTGTCTGAGGTGGCCCAGAGGTGCGCTTCTCCCCGAAACTCCGGAAGGTTCTGCCGGATTATCCACGCGGTTTTAGGCGCGCCGGTGCGTTGACGAGTGGGGCGTTCGAGTGTTGCGGTGGTCATGGTGTTTCTCCTTCGAGTAGTTGTTTTTGCCATTGGGCTTGGGCGAGGGCGAGGCGTATTTCCTTGGCGCGGGCGCGGTCGCGGGCGTCCGAGAGGTCATCTGTGCGGACGGAATGTGAGATTAGGCACCAAATGGCTGCGGGGAGGCTGATGGCGTGCACGAGCATCCACTCGATGGCACTGGTAGCCATTAGGATGAGTGGGCCAGTAACTAGCACAACTGTCAGGACACGCCAGCAGAGTAGGGCGCGCCGTAGGCGTTTGATGTCTTCCTCCGCGTGGTTGAGCTCGAGTTTGTAGCGTGCAATGGTCTCCATCTACAGGGCCTCCACGAGTGGAGTTGCAGCTGCGATAGCCCTCTCCATCCCCAGGTCTTTACGAACAGACAGGAACGCAATTGCCTTCTCTGGCGTGCCCAATTTGAAGATGTTGTCCGGCGTGTACTTTATGAACTCCATTCTCACGGGGGAGTCATGGCCGTGCCACAGAGCTTCAATTTTGTTCCGGTTGGCCATCTTTAGGGTGATGATTCTGAACCGCATTTCGGTCAGATCTGTGGGGATATCGTGGCTCTCGCAGTTGCTGATTTCTGCCACCGCCATCAGGACGTCACGGACCCAGCGGCACTTCTGTAGGTATTCATCGTCATTTTCATTGCGCCAGTCGGGGGCGGCGGTCATGGTAGTCATTGGTGGTCTCCTTCGAGTCTGTGGGTGATGGTGTTGATGGTGCGGAGCACCATGTCGAGGTGCTCCGGAGTAGGTGGGAAATATTCGAGGTAGTGCGGAGTGCCTTCCTGGCCTGGCGTGCTGATAAGAGCCACGCCATAGCACTCCCTGGCCCCGGGCAGGGACACGCTGATGTGTAGCCCGGTGCGGGTGTAGGTGGTGACCTCTACGCCTAGGATGTGTAGCCACGAGTCAAGGGTTATGACCTCCTGGTCGGTGAGGTGTGTGAGTTCTTCGACTACGCGGGTTGTGAGATAGTCGTAGAAGTCGCGGTATGGAGCCTCATTTTGTCGTAGCATGGGCGGCACATTCCTTTCGATTCATGGGGCTTGTCCTGCCCACAGCCTGAGCAGGTAATCATGGGGGGTGTTCGTTGGCGTTTGTAGCAGCCACGGCACAGGCCCCGGGCGTAGGTGGGTTTCTTTTTCCCGCAGTCCCCGCAGGGTACTTTTTTCTGTGCGTTGCGGGCTTTCTTCTTGTGGTAGTGCATTCGTGCGTAGCAGGTGGAGCACCGCTCGCGGGCTGTGATGAGCTTGTGCTCGCCGCAGTCAACGCAGGTTCTTGCTCCTGCGATGTAGCGCCGTCCGGCGACTATGCCGGCTACTGGGGCTTCGGCGGCTTCGCATTCGCGGAGGTAGGTTTCGCACGCTGCGAGGGCTGGGCAGGTGTGGCAGAGGGTTGTTGCGTAGGTTTCGCGGTCTTCCCGCTCCCCCAGGTAGTTCACCTGGTCGATGTCGTCCCAGAGGTGTTGGGCTTTGTACTCCGGCTGGGCACAGGTTGGTGTGCAGCCGGGCTGAAAGACGGGCGTGTCAGTCAATATTTTCATTCTCCTTTTGGCTGGTAGGGGTGTGTGCCTGTGCGGTGTACTTGGTCGAACAGGGCGGGGATGTCCTGGTCGTTTGGGATGGCGAAGGTGTCGGCGCAGATGACTAGGGGCCGGTCTGGTGGTGTTGCCCCACATTCCTGGGCAACCTGGCGGATGTTGTTGTCTGCGATGGCAGCAGCAGCTGGGTCAACTTCTAGGCCAAACATGTTGTTGACTAGGCCCTGCACTTTGTCTGGAGGTGCTGTTTCGAGTAGGCGTGCGAAGAAGATTCCGGTGCCGGCAAACGGGTCAATCAACTGGACGCGCCCGTGGTCGAGGTCCACGCCAAACCGCTGCCTGGTTTGCTGCCAGGCGGAGCGGTTGATGAAGTCCACGACCTCCACCGGCGTGGTGACTACTCCGTCACTGCTGGCACGGCGGGAGGACGTGGACTGCTCATAGGCCTTAGCGAGGTCAGCTTGACGGGTCATGTCAGGTCCTCGATGGCAAGAACCTCTACCTCCGCGTGAGGGGTGAGTGCTGTGGTTATCATGCCAGTTATTTGCTGGTTGCGGGTGACAGGCTCATCCACCGCATTGCGGAGTTCCTCCGGCGTGGTGGTGAGCTCGATGGTGACTAAGTAGGTCTGGACGTCTTGCATTGTTGCTCCTTCTTGTAGGCGTCTCTTTGTTGCCAGCCACACGGCCCCGTCTCCGGGAACGCATGGTTAATCGTGTGAACATAGAGGTTGGGGCTGATGGCTAGGCAGCGGTGGCATTGCACTTCCTCCCCTTGTGGTACCTGGAATAGTGGTGCGGTCATGCGGCTAGTCCTCCGTAGGGGTGTGGTGGCTGCGGGGCCGAATAAAGGTCAAGCCACATTACGGGGGGCTGCCCCTTCTTGGCTGGCCAGATAATAGGTTCCGGCTTGCCCATGTACTGCGGCGTGTCATCTGGGACTATGCCCAGGCCAGGAATTTTTGTACTGCCACCAGCGAGTGCGTCATAAATCGGCTTGGCAGTGGCTATCAGGTTGTCAGTATCCCGGCGCCGGTTGTCGCGGGGCCGGTAGTTGAGCTGAACGATGAGGTACGCGTGGTTGGGGGGCATGGTGACCCGGCGCGCCAGCAGACTGATGATGTGTTGTATCTCATTGATTTTTTGGGCTTTGGCGTAGGTCGCTCCCCGGCTGGCTCCCCTATCGTTCATACTGAGGGGTGGTTTGGTCCAAGGGAGGCCAACCCGCTGTAGGTAAGTCATGCCCTCTAGGCTCATTAGGTACTCCGTTTCTGGCCTGCAACTCAAGGCCAACGAGGAAATCAACCAGGCAAGGAGTGATATTCTCTACTCCTGCGCGGTTGAGTTCCCGTATAGCCTGCAGGCGCAATTCATTTCGGTCTTGGGTGGTCACTTCTTAGCCCTTCTGTAGGGACTCTGGTCATGTCGTTGACGTGTCAAATAAGGCAAGCTGGACAGTAGGAACGCCCTTCTTGCGTGGTGGCGCTGAATGTCGCTTGCGGTCTAGTGGCTTGCGTAGCCCCCGGGGTGTATCCGCAGCAGGGTTGGCCTTCTTCCACTCCCGGTACGGCCCCCTGCATTGCTCACAGAACCCCCGTGCGTAGTGCTTGCGGTAGCCGTCCGGTTGCTGCTCATGCCTATTCCACTTGATCATTGGCTGGTTGCAGTGGCGGCACGTATCGCCCCGTTTAGAGCCGATAATTGGGCGCTGGGGGCGCTCTCGGCGGTAGGTGGGGGTTTCTACCCCGGCGATGATTGAGAGGCGTCTAGCGGTCTCATCGTCGCCGGTGCAGATAACCCCCGCCTGGATTACGTCACTGGCGGGGGCGCGGTAGTCCTCGCTGAGGGTTGTGCCGGACGTGAGGGCGTCCTTGGCACACGCCTTGAGTAGTGGGCAGTGGTGGCAGATTTTTTGGGCAGCGCGGACGGCTTGGGGGGTTGCTTTTGTTGGGTTGCTGAAGGCCTTGTTTTTTGTGTTTTCGCAGGCGGGGCGGGGCATGAGGGCTAGTTTTGCTGGTTAGAGCCACAAAACCAACCACCCGATACGCCGCGTTACCTGGCGATACCCCGCGATACACAATGGGGGCTACTGTCGGGGCTAGAACGGCGGTGCCGCAGACTGACCACCAAACCCGCCGGTTGACGCCGGTTGCCCACCCCACGGATCGGCCTGCTGACCACTCGGCTGCTGAGCATGGCCACCCTGCTGCTGGTCGTTCCGCTCCCGCTTGCGAACCTGCACGTCCTGGAACGTGATATCCGGGCCGATACTCTCAACCTCCAATTTGAATACTGTCTGCGGCCCCTGATTCGACTGCCAATCCTCCGCCTTCAACCGGCCAGTAGCGTTCACCCTCATGCCCTTATCGAGCTGGCAAACACCCTCGGCAGTCTTGCCGAACGCCACCGCCTGTACCCAAATCAGCGGGCCGTCTACCCAACCTTGTTGAACCTTCTGACGCTCGCACCACGCGATACTAAAATTCGCGTACGCCTTGCCATCCTTCGAGAACTTAAGTTCCGGCTGCTTGCCGAGATTGCCCTGTAGTGAAACGTGTGCCACGAGTGGCACCTCCAATCTTGATTGTGGTTTAACCCTGACGCTTTGCCAGGTTCTTCTTGAGTTGCTCCCCAAACCCCTCCGGGAGGGTGGGGCGTGGTAGTTCCGACTGAGTGGGGGTGTATCCCCGCACCTGTGCGAATGTGCCAGCTTTGAGCTGGCGGTCGCGCTCTTCCCTGCGCTGCTCCCGCCAAGCCCGCAACCGAGGCCGGTACCTCGGGTTGGTTTCCCACCTGTCGAGCACCACTTTCGTGGCCTGCTTAATCTCGCGGGGCGTAACCATACGCGGGCCAGCAAGATCACTGGCCCACACCTTGACGGCCTCCGGCCACACCTCCGGCGGGACACTGATACTGCCTAGCACCTCCGCCCAGATGTCGATGGTCTCCTGGGACGGCTGCGGGAACCTGTCCGGCGCTAGGCGCTTGCCTGCTTCAAGGACGGCAGCGGCTAATGCCTGCTTTTGCCTCCATTGCATTTCATATCACCTCCCCTCATGGCTCTAGCGGTGGCCAAAATGGGGCCTGTTCGTCCGACTGTAGGGCCGGGGGGCTTTCCACGCCTGTTTGTTCCCAAGACTCCCTTAAGACGTCTAGGAACGATGCAGGGCGCGTCTCCGACTGACGGGCACTACCACGCGCCGGGAGGGGATCATCATCCCAACACTCGCCGTTAAGCCACGTGGCCGGGTGCTTGGTGAACTCATCTTCCCGGTTCGGGTCATCGCGGTAGCGGATCATGCCCTCAATGATGGTTTCAGCGTCTGCTTTCTTGAGAGCGCGTTTCCATGCCTCACGGGCCTTGCCCTTGCCCGTCTTGCGGGGCACAACCTCCCAGAAGTCATCGAACCAATTTTTCCGGGAATGAGCTATAGATTGATCCTCCTTGGTTGATGTTGATCCTTGATCTTTCTTGGTGTTCAATTTTTGAACCGGTGTCGGTTCAATTTTTGAACCGGAGCCCGGTTCAATTTTTGAACCGGTGCAATTTTTGTCCGGTTCAATTTTTGAACCGGAAACTCCGCTTCCAAGACGTTCCTCCACCACCTCCGGAGTCAACTGCCACAACCTATCCACATGGAAAACGAAGTGGTTTCGCTGCCACCTATCTCCCTGCGGAGACTCCTTCGAGATGGTCACAACCCCCAACGCCTGAAGGTTCTTCAACGCCGTGGAAATTGTCCCCTTGGCCATGCCAGTCTGCTTACTGATGGTGGAGTAGCTGGCATGAAACCCCTCAGCATGAGTAAGCAGGTTCGCCAGCAGATGGACGGTAGAGTGTGGGAGCCGAGAGCGGAAGATATTTACCGGGTAAGACACCCACCCGGTATGCCCCTGAACCGTAATGTTCACCTACACCACCTCCGGTGCTGGCTCATAGCTGCCGTCCTCGGTAAGGATTACCCACCGGCCACGAACACTCATCGGCACCTCTGCGGGGTTGGGGTGGTGGGAGTGGACTATCAAACCTAGGTCCCGGCCTTCGCGCGGTGAGTGGTCTGTGATGTAGCGGTGACATGCGGAGCACAACGCCGCGCCGTTAGGTATGGTGTCGTTTCCCTGCTGCCTGCGCTGACGGTGGTGCCACTCCTGAGCCAGTCCGGTGCAGCACTTCAATCCGGCTTCACACCTCCCTTCGTTCCGTATCATCACCGCCTCATAAACCTGGGTAGGCATGACCCCACCCCGGCGCGGACGGGACCTTATAGAGCTACGTTTCACGCCCAAATCTCCTTTCTGTAGGCACAAAAGAAGCAGGCCCCGTGTGCTGGGGCCTGCTTCACTGATGGTCACGGGTCACTGTGGTGGGCCGTCCACAACCTCACCCTGAACGACTTCACCCGACCCTTGTGCTGCTGTCATGCGCTCTAACGTGGCAGTGGCCATCTGAATAAGTTCCTTATCCCCGCGCTGGTCATAGAAGGCGATACCCTGCCGGATCTTGTCGAAGTCCCCGGCTTGCTCAAGCTGCATAAGTTTCTCCGCCGCCTGCTTGACATACTGCCGGCGGTTTTCCTGCTCCTCACGCTGCTGCTGCACCTCATCGTTGAACTGGCCGTCCACGCGAGTCTCCACGTAGGACGTTGCCGGAGTATCCGGCCCCACTCCCATCGCGGTAAGCAGCTTCGCCACCGCGAAGTCCTTGAAGGCCATCTCCCCGCCCACGGGCAGCTGCAACTCCGGCACGGTCGTGGCGATCTTCGTCATCGTCCACTGCCGAGGGCGCCGGGCATGAAGAACAACCTGAGTATGGAACGGGAGGTTTTTCTCCGCCTGAACCTTCCACATCTTGTCCCTGGTGGGGTTGCCCTTATCGTCCATCGCGGTGACCAGTTCCAGGCGGGCGGTGAGTAACACCGGCCCCCTAAACTGCCGGCACTGGGAGAGGATACCGCCCCACGTCTCCTTGATTTTGTTCCACAAGTCCATCGTGATCCGCGCGCCTTCTTCGGGGACGTTCTTGCCCCGATTCCGGGCCCTGCGGTTCGCTTCGTCCTGTGCGTTGTCTTGGAGCAGGCCCCAGATTTCGGTCATGCTGTCAATGATCAGCATGTTGTATTTCCCGTCCGGTGCGGGTTGCTGCGCAGCCCACTGAATGGCCCCTCTAATCTGCCCGAGGGTGCCGTCATGCTCGATGATTTCAAAGTCCGCACCGGGCACCGCCCCGTAGGCGTCTGCTTGGGACTCACCAACTTCGATGAAGAACGCCCGGCCAACTTCTTCCATACCGGTGGCTTCTACTGCTGCCCAGGTTTTGCCCGCCCCCTCAACCCCGGCTAGGAGGATTAGTGGGAACGCGGCTTTCCCGGACGGCTTACGCGTCTGAAAGTCCATACGCTATTTCTCCCCACTCTCAAGCTCAAGCACGGTCCCGGCCTTCTTGACCAGGTGGTCAATTGCGGCCTTGACTGGCTTGGTACGCCCCGGCGATACGGTAACGCGGGGCGCTGAGGCTTCTTTAATTTTCCATCCGGCCGGTAGCTCACCGGTGATTTGCCACTTCTCTAGTACGCCGTCCGCAATTTCCTTGTGATCGGCGGGGGAAATCTCTGGCACAAGCAGGTCCTCCCGTTGGTGCTTGATGAGGAAGTCCACAATCTCGATATACCTATCGTCGCCTTCTGTAGGTAGGCCGTCAAGAATCTCCACGCCTTGCTCCATGGCCATGGCCATGAGTACGGCGGGGTCTTCACAAACTGCTTTCTTGTTGGGCACGCTCTTGGAGATGGAGCCAAGGGCAAGGCCCTGGGCGTTTTTGATGGTGCGCTTGTCGCCGGGCTCCAGTTGCCTTGTGAACGCGTCTTTGTGGTCCTGGTGGATTGCGTACAATTTTTTGAGCACCGCGGCCTGTAGGAGTACCTTCTCTGCGAGGTCGCGTTCTGGTACTACGGGGGTATTCTTGGGTTGTTCCATTGTGATTGTCCTTTCGTGGTGGAACTTTTGTCCCGCTCATGGGTTGCCGCCATGAGCGGGGTTTAGTGGTGCGGGGTTAGTTTCCGCGCTGAATGAAGCGGTCTAAATCCTCCTGGCGGTAGACCACGCGTCTGGGGCCTAGGCGGTGGAACGCTACCCGCCCCGTCTTCCTAAACTTGTAGAGCGTATTCCTGGTTACGCCCAGGTAGTCGCACGCTTCTTGCTCCGTCATAAACCCCTCTGGGGCGTTAATTCGACTCATCCGGCTCCACTCCGGGGATGTCCCACCCGTAGTCCTCAATGGCTGCAAGGAGAGCAGTTATGGGGAGGGATTGGTCGACGTAGTCACGCCTCATAGCGGTCACCCATAGGAGGTCCTTTAAGGCCTCGGGCATGTCAGCTGTCTTCCTGGAGTGCGTTCCCAAGCTGAGACAGACCCGTGGAGTGCTATCAACGATAAGGGTCACATGCCCGTAGTCTGTGCCTTTAATATCGTCATTGGGAGCTAGCCGCCATGTGTACTGGACTGCATAGCTGTCGGGGGCTGGCGTCCCATGGAGACGTTCCACCGTTGGTGTGCTGTCGTCGATGTGACTGCCGAACGCCTGGGTGTAGTGCCTCCCGAGGGCTTTACTGATTTTTTGTGCCCACTTGTGGGCGTAGAGGTTGTTGTGAATGGGGTTGGCCAGCCATGGCCAGATGTTGAAGTCAAGGGGGTGGGTCATATGCGTCCTTCTTTCAGCATTGTGGTTCCGGAGGGCGTTACCTCCTGGACTTTGAGGGTGGTGCCTTTGCCCGTGAGGGTGACGAGGCCCAGGGCCTCGAGTTCTTCCATGCGGGCGCGGCTGATTTTTTGGCCCCGTGCTGCACGGCGGAGAGCTAGTAGCCCGGAGCGGGATAAGCCGTTCATGACAGGCCTCCTAGGGCGCTGCAGTAGTGGGCCAGGCCCGGCGGGGGCAGAATCATCAGCCCGTAGAGGGCTACGCCTACTAGGACGCCGAAGATGAAGATGAGCACGTCAAAGCGAGTGCGTTTGCGGAGTTGGTCTTGGAGTTGGCGGACGCGGGGGTCTGGTGTGCCCCGGCGTGGGCGGACGGTCTTAGTGGTCATGGTTGGTCCTTCCTGTGGTCGAGGTGGGTTACGGCGCAGTGCAGTGCTCGCAGTAGTGAGCGCGCAGCCGCGTGGGTGAGGTTGTGGGTGACTTGGAGCTGGCCACCCTGGTAGTGATTCATGTCGATGTCGAGGGTCACGCCGTCATGCGGGTTCGCGGTGACCTCCCCGTGGTCCCACCGAGTGGTATCTGTGAGCCCGCTGGTGTCGAGGTAGTCAGCCACAACCTCCGGCGTGACTAACCGGCGCCCCGCGAGGGCGAGTTGCCCGCCGAGTTCGAGGGCTTGCTGGCCGGTGAGGGTGATAGACCCTTCCAACTCCACGCCCGTCTCGTGGCGGTGAAAGTCCAGCTCCACCCGGTCACAGATGGTCTGAACGTAAACGTTCCCGGGGCTGAGTTTCATGCGATAGCTACTCATCAGTGGGGCCTCCGCTCTCGGCCTCCGCAATGACATCTCCGAGAAACCTGTGCAGCAGTTTTGCCTCCCACACATCCATGTTGGCGGTCACGTCCGCGCCCATAGGGGAGGTGCATAGACTAATGGTCAGCGCAATCAGGTTCGAGGTCACTGCGGTGACCTCAACTTCCCTGGCCCCGATTTTTATCCAAGGCATTTGCGTACCTCCTTGGCGGCCTCGCGCACAAGGTCACTAGCAATGGCTAGTGCCTCATGCGGGTGCAGGACTAGCTGCATGGTTGATTCTTCGGCCTGGCCTCTGATGACAATGTTCAGCACGACAGTCCCATCACCGGAGGTGGTGTGAATGCTTTGGGTCATTTCGCGCATGTCAGTACCTCCAAGTACGGGCCTGATTTACGGTGCGCCGCGCGGTGCAGGTAGGCGCGTAGTAGGGTGCGGAGTGTCCACCGGGCTGGCTTATAGTGGCGGGTCATGCTGCTGTTCTCCTCTCGATGTAGTCCTGGACGGCCTGCGGGGTGATTCGCCAGGGTGAGCGGTGCTTATCCGTGAGCTTGAACCCCACAATCTCGCCGGTGTTGAGCATTTTGTTGACCGTGATGTGGTGTATACCGAGATAGTCGGCTACCTCGTGGACAGTGAGTAGCCTGGTAGGCTGTGTCATGTCTGATTCCTTTCCTGGTATGGACAAGCCCCGGTGTGCTGGTATCGCACCGGGGCACTTTTCATGGGGGTGTGCAGTAATGACCTCGCCGGAGTTTTGACGGCGTCATGGGCCACACTTAGAGAGGGACAATGTCGCGAAACCCCCTCGTTTGACACACCCCCTTGTGCCCGTGGCTGGAATCGAACCAGGCCACCACCTACTGCGCCTCTAAAAGGCGGCTTCAAAGCTGGTGCCCCTACCAGGGAGCACGGGCTGGGTTGTTCCGTCTGTTGCCTCCCGCCTGGCGCTACCCATAGGCGGAGTGTGGACTAGCGGTTTCAAGGGTCATCGCGATCTAAGAACCACGCTCGCCCGACCTGCTAATCCGTATCTTGACGGAGACTTTCACTATTCAGTTTTCATACAACCTGGCCAACCGGTGTTCCTCACACTTCCCCATGCGAGGACCTCCGGGGCCTTGTGCCTACCCGGGGACTCGAACCCCGGCAGGGACCATCTAGGCGACTATTTCTCTTGCTCCATGTCGGACGGCTCGAGGTAGTCATCCTCGTAGAGCATGTCCAGGCAGTTGTTCCACTTATCTGCCTTCCACAGCGCAGCTTGCAGGGAGTTCACCTTGAGCTTCAGGCGGTTAATCTCGGTTTGTTCAGTCATTTCATTTCTCCTTAGTTGTCTGGTGTTTCCTCGTTCATGTCGCCGTTGTGCAGAATGTCACTGCCGTACAGGCGGTTGTAGATGTCCTCCGCGACCTCCTGTGAGTTCTCCACAGTGTCAGTCAAGGCGTGGCGTAGCCGGTCAGCGCGGGCGTTAGTGTTCATGAGTTCGTCCGACAAGCTGGTCGCCAACTCCTGGTACCGGCCCTTCATGCGCTTCAGCTGCGCAATCTCACGCTGCACGCGGGCCTCACGCTCAGCAACCAGCCGCCAGCCAAGGGCGTGGGCACCACCGGCAGCGAAGGCCCGGATTAGGCAAATAGTAAATTTCATGGTCAAGCTGCTTTCTTTCGATGTAGATTGGTCAAAATTTCGTTGTAGATAGGGTCGCCCGGGGCTAGCTGTCCTCCATCGGACTTTCGCACCATGCGAGGCTCGGTATTGTGGCTGCCAACCTCTTTCGCCCGGTAACTTGCCTGCGTCACGTGGTACTCCACGCCGGAGTTGATAACCTTCCAGGCACTAATCCGGGTGTCGTGGGACTCCGCGCGTCGGTGACTTAGCACAATGAAAGCCATGTCAGCTCCTCGGAAGGTTGAGATCTTCATAGAGACGGACAATCTCCCGGTGTGCGTTTAAGATGAACTGGTCGTAGGTGTCGGGGTCGGCCTGCATGACTGCTGCTGCCATGACGGCGTAAATAGCGCCGATTCGAGGGTCTGCCGTCCCGCGACCGTTATTACAGGCAATGAGGTCGGTTAGCCAGGTTGGCAAAGCTGACTGTGGGTAGTAGGCGGCTTTTTCGCGCCGAGAGTCTTCCATCTCGAGGTACTGAATCGCCTTGTCCAGCTCCTTGTTTTTTGGGGTGGCTGCCCAGATGGAGCGGAGGGCGTTGCCAAGGTTGTAGGGAAGTTCCTGGGCGATGGTGGAGATGTCGTAGCCCCACGGTGGAATGGTTGCGGTCATGGTTGTGGTTTCCTTTTTGATAGTGGGGCTATAACTCATTGAGCGACCTCCATGCTGGTTTGCTTACTCAACCCCAGGCGCTTAGCCAGGGCCGGGGCGTAGAACGCCTTGACATACATGGTTTGCTTCACCTGGCCGTTATGCAGGCGGGGCGCATTATGCTGCGGACGGAGGTCAAACCACTTATTACTGGCCTTCCCTGCATAGGCACGCCACTCAAACTCGTCCACCATGCAGTTCTTACTGGCCGACCAGCGGGAACCAACACGCCGCCGGAAAGCAATATCCAACTCCGTCAGCATGGCGCGCACCTTGTAGCCCGTAGTGCCATGCTCGCGGGCGAAATCATCCACGGTTATCACATCCACATCTTCACGGATGTACTTCTCGTGATACTCCAAGGCCGGGGCTGCTGCCTCCACAATGGCCTCCGCCGTAGTGGCCCGCGCCTCCAACTCCTTGATGGTGGAGTCCGCTTGCACCAGCGCCTTCGCCATGAGCTCCGGCCCAGTGAGTTCCACCTGAGCCTTGGCCCGGCGCTCACACTCAATGAAATACTGACGCGCCTGCTTACCCTTCTCCGTACGCTGAATCATGCTCAATTCCTTAGCCATGTCCAGAGTGACGATGTGGTCAGTACGGGGGCGACCTCCGGTACTTTCCGACATTTTTGTCGAAAAGTCCTTATCCTCCTCAAATCCGTATGAGACCATGCGAGGGAACCACTTATCGTATGGAGTGGTCACCGCCAGGAACTCGTGTAGGTCCCTACCCAGGACGGCCTGTGCGCCGTCATGTTCTGTCAGTGGAATTAACCCAGTCATGTGTTATCCTTTCCTTACTTTTCGTTGTTTCGTGACCCCCGGCCCTCTTCGCCGGGGGTTTACTTATGCGGCCTGTTCGGAGTCGGTTATCTGCTCGAATAGGGCTGCGATGTAGTCCTCATCTCCCTGTGCTGCGCTTACGCGCAGTGCCAGGCGGATAGTGACTTCTGCCCCGGCGCGTAGCCGGGCGATGTCCGCGGGGGCGCAACCGATGAATGCGGCCAATTGGCGGTCGCTTGTGAGGTTGCGGGTGCGCATGATGTGGTCAAGCGCCCCGGCGCGGAAGCGGTAACGCGGCACGGTCAGTGTGACGGCCATGTCAACCTCCTTGTGGTCCAAAAATCTTGTTCTGTAGTGCAGCTCTGCGCCGCTGACTACAGTTTGCCAAACATGACTATCGTTCGCAACACCCCCATTTCTACCCACCCCCACAATATACCCCCGTCACCTCTTTTGACCTGGCTTTATAGCGGGTGACTACGGTTTGCTATACAGTAGGGGGCATGAAAACATCTGACTGGTTAAACGACCTCAAGGGCGATGACTCCATGCGCCAGGCCTCGCAGGCAAGTGGCTTCGCCCAGACCACTCTTCAGCGCCAGGTAGACAAGGGCCAGTTCTCCCCTGAGATGGTCATTGCGTTGTGTCGTGCCTATGGGCGCTCCCCTGTGCAGGGCCTTATCGAGACTGGGTACATTCATGCTCATGAGGTGGATAGCCCAGCTGTTGCGGTCGCCCTCGAGAAGGCCACTAACGCGGAGCTGTTGGCGGAGATTAACCGCCGCTCTGACCCTGAAGCCCGCTATTTGTTCACCGCAGACCTTGACCCGGAGGTCGTGGACATTCAGGAAGACGCCGAGGTTTTCCACATCGCGCCTACTGATGGCACGGTGGTTGATTTCGACTCCACCTACGGCTCCCATGAGTACGCCGCCGACAGTAGCTCAGATGAGCAGGCTGAGCGCGAGCGTAGAGGGGAGGACATGATTGATTGATGACCTCATAGCCACCGCTGAGGCCCGGGGGTACACGGTGGCGTGGCACCGGGGTGGCCCTAAAGCCGCCTGGCTGCCACACTGCCACACAATCACACTCCGGCTAGGCGCGGACGAGGCCCACACTCTCTGCGCCCTAGCGCATGAGTTGGGTCATGCTCACTACGGCGACCCACCCGGCCACCACGGGGCGCAGGAGCTACGTGCAGACAGGTTTGCTGCGCAGCTCCTGGTAAGTCCCTCCGAGTACCGCACCGCAGAACTCATCTACGGTGCACACCCCCAGCTCCTAGCCACCGAGCTAGGAGTAACCAAACACATAATCGAAACCTGGCAGCAACTGCACACCAATGTGTGGGCTGCGTAGCCACTCAAGAAAGGCCTCTCCCAAATGTCTCAACCTGCTCCATACTCAGACGGCGCAAAACCAACCAGCAAGAAAAAGAAGGGCTGCACAGGGTGCCTGGTCACGCTAGGTGTACTGATGGTGCTCGCCGCTGGCTGCGATGCTGTTTTTGGGGGCGAGGACGATACTCCCGCGCCCTCAACCACGACGACCACCTCACATAAACCGGCAACCACCACCAGCACCACCTCTAGTACCACTACGCGCACCTCTGTGGTAGCCACGACTGAGGCCACCAGCGTGCAAGAAATGCGGATTAACCAGCCAGACGAAGCCCCCAGGTTTGCCGATGTCCCAGCTGATGACGCCTCTCTACCTGATACTGATATACCGGCACCCAATATTCCGCCAGCTGTCGAGGAACCCCCAGCACCGACACCCCCAGCACCAGCGCGAAAAAGCGGTACCTGCTCGGAAATTGGACATAAGGTCTACCGAGGGGACGGTATCTATCAGTCGCGACACGACCGCGACGGTGACGGCGTTGGCTGCGAATCCTACCCCGGATAGAGCCTGTCTCTAGCCTCATAATATTACTTTCTATGAAAGGAAAACCATGACCAGTGAAACCCCTCACTCATCCAAGAAAACCGGACTGATTCAAAAGATTCTCATGGGACTTGGAGTGCTCCTTCTTGTCCTGATGATCGCGATCGCCGCGATAATGGTCCTCGTCCCTGATTCCGGTCGCCCTGATGGGTTCAACTCCGCAACCGAGAAAGACCGTGTCTGGGCTGCGTATAAGTGCAAGTATTTCCAGGACGTTGACGCCGGGTTCACCGCTATAGGGATCACCCACAGTATTCTGAACGATGACGTCCCACGGGACGAGGTACCAGAAGCGCAGCGCTACCAAAAGAAGCTGGCTAAAGCGGGCGATGTCGGGGACGTTATCGAACTGGAACCAGGCACTAATATGTGCACCGGATGGCTTTGGACGTGGTACCAGAGGCAGGAAGGGTACATGAAGGATTACGAAGCCTTCACGCTTGAAACAGCTCGTAACGAAGGCGTAGTCCGAGAATAAAAAGTGCCCCGGTGTTGAGTTACGAGCTCGTGACCGGGGCGGGGTGTCCACTACCTACCAAAGTATGCAGACAAGGGAGAATTTTAGCATGGCTTCAATCAGGAAGTACGGGTCGTCGTGGCGTGTTCAGTACCGTGACCCGCAGGGTAAATCACGGACTAAATCTGGATTCCGCACCAAGACCGCAGCGCAGGCCTGGGCGGATAAGAACGCCACGGAGGTGCGTACCGGGGATTGGATTAACCCCAATGCTGGTGCTGTGACTATTGGGGAGCTGGGTGTCCGGTGGTTGGCTATGCAGACCCACCTTAAGCCGTCCACGCGGGAACTCTACGAGCAGGTGTGGTCCGGGGCGGTTGCACCGCACTGGGGTGGTGTGCAGGTGGGGCGTGTGGCTCCCTCGCAGGTGCAGGCGTGGGTGTCGTGCTCCCCGCACAAGGCGTCTTGGACGCGGCACGCTCACAATGTTTTGGCGCAGATACTGGACATGGCGGTCGCGGACGGCATGATTCGGGAGAACCCAGCAAGGGGTGTGAAGCTCCCACGTAGGGAAAAATCAGTCAAGGTTTTCTGGACTATGGCGCAGTTGCGGTTGTTCGCGGCTGAGTGTGGCGACCGTGAAGACCTTATCCTGCTGCTGGGGACTTCTGGGTTGCGGTGGGGTGAGGCTATTGCTCTGCGTCCGGAGGACTTGGACCCGCTGCGGGGCCGGATTCATGTCACGCGTAATGCCGCGAAGGTGGGCAACAAGGTGGTGCTGGGTAGTCCTAAGACGCATGAGCGGAGGACGGTGGCGGTGGCTGGGCATGTGATGGATATGCTCGTGGCTCGGGCGGAGTCGGTAGGCCGGTCGGAGTTGCTGTGGACGGGGCGGCGCGGGGGCTGGCTGATGTCGCCGGGTCATCGGTCGTGGTTTGCTGGGGCGTTGGAGCGGGCGCAAACAGCTGACCCCACACTGCCCAGGATTACCCCTCACGGGTTGCGGCATGTTGCTGCGGGACTGCTGGTGGAGTCCGGGGCGAATGTGAAGGCGGTGCAGCGTCAGCTGGGGCACGCGTCTGCGACTATGACGCTAGATACTTATGCGGAATTGTTTGATGATGGGCTTGATGTGGTGGCGGATAGTTTGGACGCGGGGTTTTCTAATGTCGTAGAAATGTCGTACGGAGATAGGGAAATAAGCGGTTTACGCAGGTAGATTGGGTGCTTTTCGCTAGGTTCGAGTCCTGGTGGGGAAGCTTTTTACCACCCCTTCCACCAGCGTAAATTCTGGCAGGAGGGGTTTTCTCCTCCCTTACCGCGAATTGCCGCGGTTCTACAGCGTTGAAAAGCTCTAGGTTAGCCACACTGGCACGGGCCCGGCCGGCCTGCAGCCATCTAGCCAAGTACCCGGCCCCCGACGTTTCATCACAAAACGGAATCATTTTGCCTACGAATCAAATGCCGGTAGAAGACTTTTCTCACCTTCCTGTTAGTATCTCTAAAGGTGCGCAGCGGTTATAGCTAACTTGCTCCCGCATTACACAAGGAAATGACCTTGCCCTGGCCGCAGTGCTGCCGGGCCGTTGGGCAATACCCAACGCGTTAACGCTTAAGTGCTAGCTAGCTGCTCATTTCCTTGTATAAGGGTCTAGCGCGGCTTCTTGACCGCGGTCTTCCCTCCGAACTTTTTCAACACTCCCGAGAGGAACCCCTGTGTCTAATAAATTTAATCTTCGTGAAATCTCCGAAAAGAAAGAGGGCTGCGGCCGCGTCGCCCTCATGGTCCTGGCGGGCATGATTGTACTTCTGCTCCTTCTGGTAGCTGGCTGCAACGCCATCTTCAGCGATGATGATGACGAAGGCACCACTGTGGTTGTCTCCACCACCGCTGTGACCGAGGATAAAACCCACGTCGAAGAGCACCCAAAGGTTGTCACCGAGACGGTCGAGGTCACCGCAACGGAAACCACCACGGCAAACAATGCCGCACCGGCTCACGGCAACGCTCCTGCAGCATCTGCAAACCAGCCTGACCTGGAGACCTGGGCCAAAGAAGCTATTGGCGGCTCCGCTGATGAGTCTTACGCCACCATCGCTGGTAAGGCCGGCTCCCCCGCTTGGGCTTTTTCCATCGCTGACGTAATCTTCGACGAGAACGGCAACATCGCCGTCCGTACCCAGCTCAACGCTGATAGCGACAAGGACGTCGCTGAGGAAATCGCAAAGCTTTTCGCTGAAGCATTCAGCCACGACAACCGCCCGGCTGACGCTCACAACGTTACCCAAATTGTTGTCCAGGACGGCGCCGGTGAGATGATCACCCAGGAGTCCGTGAACTAACCACGCCTGCCCACTTCCGCCCTTCGCCTTGTGCGCGGGGCGGTTTTGGCGTTTTAACCCCAAGTGGAAGGGAGGGTTAAGGGAAAGCGCGTGCGGCACTAGCCGTGGGCGTAGGAGGGCCCGCCACCGCCACCAGCTGCGCTGCGGCTACCTCCACGCGGCAATGATGCCGGGTGGAACACAACTAATCCGGCAGCGCCTGATAAGACTCCAACGCCATCTTGCGAGTCAGTTTTAGGTCCACCAAAGGCTCCGGATAGAAAGGCGTGTGGAGCTCCTCAACCCAATGCTCGCAGTATTCGAAATCAACGTCGAACCGCTTCTGCTGAGTTTCCGGGTTGAATATCCGAAAGTATGGTGCCGCGTCATCGCCGCACCCGGCCACCCACTGCCAGTTAAAGGTGTTGGAGGCCATATCCGCGTCCACAAGCGCGTCCCAAAACCACTCCTCCCCCATCTTCCAGTGCATGCCCAAATTCTTAGTCAACAACGACCCCACCACCATGCGCACGCGGTTATGCATGGTCCCGGTGGCCATAAGCTCCCGCATCCCGGCGTCCACCAGGGCGATCCCGGTTTCCCCGCGCGCCCACGCCGCAAACTCGCCGGCTTCCGAACTCTTATCCACCTGTTTGCGGTAAACCTTGTCAAAGTCCACATCTTCTTTCCACCAGGGGAAGTCGCGAAACTTCTCACGTAAGCTCTCCTCAACCATGTGTGGGTTGGCAAACAGTCTGTGCCAGGCGAAATCCCGCCACAGCAGCTCTTTGCGGAAAACCTGCGCGTCCGCGCCCTCATTGTCCACCCGGGAGGCCAGCGCGTAGACGCTGCTCACACTTATCTCCCCGAAACGCAGGTGCGGCGAAAGCCTGCTGGTAGCTGGCTTGGCGGGAAAATCCCTCTCCGCTTGGTAGCCGCCCACGGGGAAGAACTCGCGGGCCAGCGCCCACGCCCCGGCCTCACCGGGCTGGTAGTCAAAGGCTGCCGCCCACTCCGGCTCCCCGCGGTCAGCGGGCAGCAACCCCAGCCCGGCTATCTCCGCCAAGGTGGCGTCTACATCAGCTCCGTCGCCCTCCAGCTTCTCCGGCGCGGCCCCACAATCCCATGTCACCGGCTCTAACTGCTCCATGGCCCGGCGCGAAAAAGGCGTGTACACCTTGTATTTGCCCCCGGTATTAGTTTCCACCTCCCACGGCTCCAGCAGCAGGTGCCCGGCAAAACTCTTTGCCTCCGCCCCGTTGCCGCGCAGCGCCTCTTTGATACGCGCGTCCATCTCACACCACGGCTGGTAGTAGCGCCTGGACCAGGCCACGGCAGTGGCCCCTAGTTCCTCTACTACGCGGGGGACCTCTTTCTCCGGGTCCCCGGAAACCACCCGCAGGCGCACGCCATAGTCCGCCAAGTCCCGGGCCAAGGCGCACAAGCTATGGTGAAGCCACCACTGGCTTGCCCGGCCCAGCTGGCGCGTGGTACCGGAGGTGTCAAAGATATACAGAGCCTCAACTTGCCCCTGCCCCGCCAGCCACTCGAGCGCCGCGAGGTCTTTGACCCGCAAGTCATCGCGAAACCACATCAATCCCTTGTCCTGTTGCATGCTCCCCACCCTAGCCGGGAATGTGGGGGGGCCAACACGGCAACCTTAAGAGCCCGGTTGCTAAGCCTTCTTCTCCGGGGTGGCATAAGGGCTACGGGACGCGTCAATGACCTGCCCACCATGCGCGGAGTGTGCAGAGAGGGCGGAGTCGTTTTCAAAGGCAAGCGCAGCGGGTTGCACGCGGACATCAGCCTTTTGACCTGGTTCAACCATCACAAACTGACCCATCATTCCCTCATCCTCATGCAGGAGCATGTGGCAGTGGTACATGTAAGGAATGGTGGGGTCCGGGAAGTAAGCAAACTCCACCAGCAGCGTAGCCGTGGCCTTGGGAGGAAGGTCTACAGTGTCTTTCCACCCGCTAACCGGGGCTTCCACACCCTCTGGCGTATCAAAATCAATGACTTTGAATCGAGCGTTGTGGATGTGGAAGTTGTGCGGCCAATCGGAATTTTCATTGGTCACTTTCCAGATTTCTGGCTCACTGTGGTCGATGGTGACGTCCACCCGGGCCATGTCGGTGCGCTCACCGTTAATCATGAACGTGTTGAGAATGAACTCGCGTTCCTTGAGCCCAGTGGTGGGCGGCGTAGCGGCGGCATCGGCATCTAGCACCTCCGGCAGTGGCCCCGGCTCCGCAGCCCCCTCATTGGGGCCTGTGATACGCAGGATGTCAAAGGTGTCCTGGAAACCAAAGTCCGCCGCGTACTCATCCTGCGGGATGCCAAAATTGTCCTTCCGAGGAACAGATTTCAGCAGCACCTGTTCCTCCGGCTCCAGGTCAATGAGCACCTCCACACGCTCCCCTGGGCCAATGAACACCTCATCTACTTCCTGCGGAGTGTCCAGCAGGCCCACGTCAGAAGCGATAACTTGCATTGGCTTGCCGTTGTCCAGCACCAGGTTATAAAAGCGCATGGAAGCACCGTTGAGCAGACGCAAACGCACCCGGCGAGTAGTTGCAGTAAATTCCGCATTGGCAATACCGTTGACGACCGGCGTGGTACCCAACAATCCCAAAGTTTTGTCAATTTCGTGGTCAAGCTGGCCGTCTTCGGTAAACTTCACGTCTGTAATGACCACAGGGATGTCGTCCACCCCGTACTCTTTGGGGATGTCCAGGCTTTGCGCCACATCATCATCCACGATGAACATTCCGGCTAGGCCGCGGTAGGCGTGCAAGGCAGTGGCCAGGTGCGGGTGCGGGTGGTACCAGACCGTAGCGGCCGGCTGAATGACCTCCCACTCCGGCTTCCAGGTCTTGCCCAGCTCAATTGGGGAGTGCGGCCCGCCATCCGAATAGGCTGGCAGCTTCATGCCGTGCCAGTGCACGGTGGTCATCTCAATGGTGTTGTTAGTGACCTCCGCGCGAACCTTATCCCCCTTCTTGGCGTAGAGGGTAGGGCCCAAAAACGGGCCGTTGAAACCCCAGGTCTTAGTGGTGGGAATGCCGGCAATAATTTCCGTCTGACCGTCCTGCGCAGTGAGCTTGAACACCCGCGTGTCACCGTCCATATCCCCTTCCAGAAGTGGGGGTATGGGCAGCGGTCGCGGCGCGGTGTCATAGCCCAGCGGTTCTGGCTGGTCTTGGTTAGCCCCCGACGTTGAACAGGCAGCCAATGCCTGACCAGCAGCCATGCTAGTGGTGAGGATAACGGCCCCGCGGAAAAATGTGCGACGTGAAAATTCCATACCCTATAGCCTATCTATTCACGGCCCGTAATAGTACCCGGTGGGATCAACGACACGCAGCGAAAACCCGGAGGGCCGGCTCTATCAAGTGGAAGTTTTAACCCCCTTTTGTGCACGCTGGTTGAGCTAGACCGTTAAGATTGCCCTTAGATTTTAGAGCATACAAAGACACTCAAGGAGCTACTTTGACTACCGCCCACCCCTCCGCCCCCTGCGCAGTCGTAGTACTTGCAGCCGGTGCGGGTACTCGTATGAAATCCACTAAACAGAAGACACTGCACGAAATTGGTGGACGTACCCTGCTTGGCCACGCGCTGCACGCCGCAGCGGGGATTGAACCAGAGCACCTCGTGGTTGTGGTCGGTCATCAGCGCGACCAGGTGGCTCCCGCAGCTTCCGCAGTAGCTGAACAACTAGACCGGGAAATCCTCCAGGCCGTGCAGGATGAGCAAAACGGCACTGGCCACGCGGTGCAGTGCGGTATTGAGCCCCTAGGGGGCTTTACCGGCACCGTGATTGTTACCAATGGTGACGTACCGCTGCTGCGCCCTGAGACCATCAAGAAGCTCCAGAACACCCATGAATCCGAAGGCAACGCGGTGACGGTGTTGTCCATGGAAGTAGAAGACCCCACCGGTTACGGGCGTATCATGCGCTTGTCCGACGGCCAGGTTTCCCAGATTGTCGAGCACAAAGACGCCACCGAAAAGCAGCGAGCAGTCAAAGAGGTTAACTCCGGAGTCTTTGCCTTCGACGGCGCAATTCTTGCAGAAGCCCTAGGCCAGTTAGATTCCAATAACTCGCAAGGAGAGCTCTACATCACCGACGTCCTGTCCATCGCGCGCACGGCCGGTCACCGCGTGGGCGCACTTATCGCTGCGGATCCACAGGAGCTGGAGGGCGTCAACGACCGCGTCCAACTAGCCCACGTTGGTAAAATCCTCAACCGCCGCTTGGTAGAAGACGCCATGCGTGGCGGTGCTACCATCATTGACCCAGAAACCACCTGGATTGGCGTGGATGTAAAGGTGGGCAACGACGTCACCATCTATCCCGGCACACAGTTGTGGGGCAAGACTAGCATTGGCCAGGGTGCTGAGATTGGCCCGGACTCTACGCTCACCGATGTGACCGTGGAGGAAGGTGCTTCGGTCATCCGCACCCACGCCACCGATTGCACCATCGGCGCGCGCGCCACCATTGGGCCGTTTACCTACATCCGCCCCGGGACTGTCCTGGCAGCAGAGACCAAACTAGGCGCATTCGTGGAGGCCAAGAACGCCCAGATTGGCACCGGTTCAAAGGTCCCACACCTGACCTACATTGGGGACGCCACCGTTGGTGAGCACTCCAACATCGGTGCCTCCTCAGTTTTTGTCAATTATGACGGAATCAACAAGCATCACACCACAATCGGCTCACATGTACGCACCGGCTCCGATACTATGTTTATTGCACCCGTGACCGTAGGTGACGGCGCGTACTCCGGAGCAGGTACAGTAATTAAGGACGATGTTCCACCAGGAGCACTCGCCGTATCCGGTGGCAAGCAACGCAACATCGAAGGCTGGGTAGCCAAGAGGCGCCCAGGCAGTGAAGCCGCGCTTGCCGCTGACAAGGCACAGAATAACTCATCGGACCAGAAGTAACTTTTAAGGAAGGTACCAGCCATAATGACCGGTAAAATCACTGGCAGCAGCAAACGAATGATGCTCTTTTCGGGGCGCGCACACCCCGAGCTAGCGGAGGCGGTTGCCCGGGAGCTTGACACCGATTTGGTCCCCACCACCGCGCGTGACTTTGCTAACGGTGAAATTTTCATCCGTTTCGAGGAATCAGTGCGCGGTGCGGATTGCTTTGTTATGCAGTCTCACCGCCAGCCACTGAACAAGTGGTTGATGGAACAGCTCATCATGATTGACGCCTTGAAGCGTGGTTCCGCGAAGCGAATCACCGCTATCTTGCCTTTCTACCCCTATGCCCGCCAGGACAAAAAGCACCTTGGCCGCGAGCCCATTTCTGCGCGCCTAGTGGCAGACCTGCTGGCAACCGCTGGTGCTGACCGGATTGTGTCAGTGGATCTCCACACCGACCAGATCCAGGGTTTCTTTGACGGTCCCGTGGACCACATGCATGCGCAGCCCATCCTGACCGAATACATCAAGTCCAAGTACAGCACTGAGAACATGGTTGTGGTCTCCCCTGACGCCGGCCGCGTGAAGGTAGCCGAAAAGTGGGCCAGTGACTTAGACGGTGCCCCACTAGCCTTCGTCCACAAGACCCGCTCTAACACCGTTGCCAACGAAACCGTGTCCAACCGCGTGGTTGGTGACGTTCAGGGCAAAGACTGCGTTCTGCTCGACGACATGATTGACACCGGCGGAACCATCTCAGGTGCCGTAGGCGTCCTCCGTAACGCCGGCGCAAAGACCGTCCTTATCGCCTGTACCCACGGCGTATTTTCCGATCCTGCCCGCGAGCGCCTGTCCAACACCGGCGCTGAGGAAGTCATCACCACCGATACCCTTCCTCAGTCCACAGAGAACTGGCCAAACCTTACCGTCCTGTCCATCGCGCCGCTACTGGCACGTACCATTAACGAAATCTTCGAAAATGGCTCCGTAACCACGCTGTTCGAGCGCTGCTAGGCAAGTAGACAATCAAAGCCGTCCATGCTCGCGCTTGGACGGCTTTTAGCGTTCCTCGCTCCGCCCGGGAATTCCCGGCCAGGAAACTACAGGCCTTGCTGCAACAATCTCCGGACCACCCCAACGGCAGGAAACCCGCGCGGGACTTGAATATGCTTGCGCATTCCGATAAAATTTCTTCAGTCTCGGCGAGGGGGACTGGCCACCACTATGGTGGCCGGAAAACCGTAATCGACGCGATGTAAATCTCAAGCATTTATTAGCCTGCGATGAACTCAGCCCAGACGTCCATCGGCAGGCATTTGGCGTTTTTACCCTCTTGCCTTGCCATTCCACATTTTCTAAAGGAGTAGATTTCATGGCTAATGAAACCCCAGTATTGAAGGCTCAGACCCGTAAAGAATTTGGCAAGGGCCCATCCCGCCGTCTGCGCGCAGCCGGCCGCGTTCCTGCCGTCACCTACGGCCACGGCATTGACCCATTGCACTTTTCCGTTGACCGCCTAGAGGCCACCGCGCTCATCCGCAACTTCGGCGTTAACGCTGTGTTCGAGCTTGACCTCGAAGGCGAAAAGCACCTGTCCATGGTCAAAAACATTGATCAGAACGTTCTGACCCTGAACATTGATCACCTTGACTTCCAGTACATCAAGCGCGGCGAAAAGGTCGAGGTTGAGGTTCCTTTGGTTGTCGAAGGCGAAACCGAGCCAGGTACCCAGTCCCTGCAGGTCCTGGACGTTGTCCTGGTCGAAGCCGGCGTGCTCAACATTCCGGAAGAGATCACCATCTCCGTCGAGGGTCTGGCCGACGGCGACTCCGTCACCGCTGCAGACATCACCATGCCAGAAGACGTCACTCTGCTTACCGATGAGGAGACCACCCTGGTCACCGTCGCTATCCCGGAGGTTGACGAGGAGCTCGAGGCAGCCGCTGAGGCCGCTGAAGAAGGCGGCGCTGAAGCTGGCGCTGAGTCCACCGAAGAGGAATCTGAGGAAGAGACCAAGGAAGACAGCGAAGACGAGGAGTAAATTCCTTTCTTCACCCCTTCCACCCAAGGCCATCGCGTACCCCAACCGGGGACCACGCGGTGGCCTTTGGCCTTCGATTTTCCTACTCCCAGATCCCAGGTTTTAGCCCATACAAAAAGGGAACCACATTGAGTGGTTCCCCTTTTTCCTCTGCCCGCTAGGACTCTGGAAAACTTTTAAAAGATGGTTGGCAGGGTTAGGCCGTTGCCAAACATTGCGAAAAGACCAGCGCCCAGGCTGATAACGGAAACAATAACGCCAATAGCGATTGCCGCTGCCTGCCAGGACTTGTTCTCTACAACCTTGACCTCCTGCTTCTTACCATCAATGATGACGGTCTTAGTCTTTTCTTTGGAGCCAAGAGAAGAACTGCCGCCGTCCATCATGGTCTGCTCGGAAGACTGCGCCTGCTCCGTAGGCTTGTCATCGGCGAATGCCTGTGGGGCGGCAACACCGGTGGAAACTAGTGCCAGGCTGGCACCCAGAACGGCGAGGCGTCGGGAAAGTACGGTCATGGTGGTTCTCCTTTTTTCAAAAAGCAACGGCTACCTCACGCCCCTGGAACAACAGATGCGAACGCAAAGTAAATTTCTCTTACCATGATATAACAATGCCAGCGCAATAGGGCTTATTGTTTTCACACAAAATCTTCAAAACGAAAATGCAGTCAATAAGAAAGCCAAGCGTCCCCCGCCAGACTGGGAACGGCCTCCCCCGCAACCCATCTACGCCACCTCCGCCCCCACGGCCGTTGCGTTTAGGCGGATTGGTCACGCGCCGGCGGGCAAGCCTGTGGTTGAATGGTTCCCGTGTCTACTACCCTGATTATTGGCCTGGGAAACCCCGGCCCCAAGTACTCCGGAACCCGCCACAACATCGGGTTTGACGTTATTGATGAGCTGGCCAGCCGAGTATCCCCCATGCCGGCCGCGCTCTCAGTGAATAAGAAGACCAACACGGACATCGCCGAAATTCCGGCGGGCAATCTACTCTCCGGCAAGGTGATCTTGGCCAGACCTAGGTCCTTTATGAACCTGTCCGGCGGGCCCGTCAAAGCACTCGCCCAGTATTTCGGGGTTTCGCCTGCAGATTTAATTGTCATCCACGATGAACTGGAGATGGAATTCGGACAGGTGCGCCTGCGTACAGGTGGCGGGGACCACGGCCACAACGGTTTGCGCTCAATCACCAAATCCCTAGGCACCAAGGATTACCAGCGGCTTTCGGTAGGGATTGGCCGCCCCCCAGGACGGATGGATCCGGCCAGCTATGTTCTTAAACCCTGGGCAAAGAAGGAATCCTCAGAATTGCCTATTATTTGCGCTGACGCCGCTGATCTAGTGGTCTAGCTAGGTTGGCCCTGCGGAACTCGCACCACTCAATACCTCCTGCGGTCATCAGGCCATTCGGGGTGAGCGCCCTGGCGTGGGTACTGCTTGGGATTTTAAAGGAAGCGGGCGCGCTGTTGGGCGCGAGTGTCTGGCACAAAGCCGCTGGACTTTGCGGCGTTCCGGAGGCCCTTGCTCCCCCGGAACCTAGCGCCAGTGGTCCACGCCCCGGGGAAAATCATGTGCGCTGGCCCGGACTACGCCACACAAATGCAGGAAAAGAACCGCTGCGCCGGGTGGCGGCCATGGTTAACCACATCTGATAGATGGTCCCCAGGCTAAGGGGCGCGGGTTTATAGCCACGGTTGACGGCCAGGTAACCCCGGGCGGGCATAGCTAAATTGAGTTTTGTTGAGAGCAAAACCATGATCACCGCCGCACCCCAGTCCGCCCGATCCGGGTTTTGGTGTGCCGGGCGGATGGGCGCCTTAGCATTTCGCCATTTCCACCCCCGGGGCCCCTGCGCCCCCTAAACTGGTAAGCATGGCTAAGAATAAAAAATCCCCAAAACCTCCCAAGCTCGACAAAGCCGCCTACGAAAAGGAGCTTCAGAAGTTACAGGCTGAACTGGTTGAAATGCAGCAATGGGTGGTGGCCACCGGCGCACGCGTGGTTATCATCATGGAGGGCCGCGACGCCGCCGGCAAGGGCTCTGCCATAAAGCGCATTACCCAGTACCTCAACCCGCGAACCTGCCGTATCGAGGCGCTGCCCAAACCCACCGAACGGGAATCCGGTCAGTGGTACTTCCAGCGCTACATTGAAAAGCTTCCCACCCGTGGTGAAATAGTCATCTTTGATCGCTCCTGGTACAACCGCGCCGGAGTGGAACGCGTCATGGGGTTTTGCACGCAGCAAGAATACGTACGCTTTCTTCACCAAGCCCCCATGCTTGAGCGCATGCTCATCGATGACGGCGTCATTTTGTTGAAATACTGGTTCTCCGTGTCCGATGAAGAACAGATTGCACGCTTTAAGTCCCGCCGCAATGATCCCCTGCGCCGCTGGAAGCTCTCCCCCATGGACCTGCAGTCCATCACGCGGTGGGAGGAGTATTCACGCGCCAAGGATGAGATGTTTGTCCACACCGACACCCCAATTTCGCCCTGGTTCACGGTGGAGTCTGAAGACAAAAAGCGCTCGCGCATCAACGTCATCCACCACCTGCTCAAGACCATTCCTTACCAGCACATTGATCAGTCTGTCCCGCAGATTCCAGACCGGCCTAGCTCAGATGGAGACTACGAGCGCCCGGCGCGTACCGACTTCGCCTACGTTGAGGACGTAGCCTCGGAGCTGGAGCGCCGTAAAGGTGCCTCCGCTAGCAAGAAGTCGAAAGAACCGGCCAAGTCAACCGGGGATAAAAAGGCCGAAAAGCCCAAGAAGGACAGCAAGGCGAAGAAGGACAGCAAGGGAAAGAAGGCAAAGAAGCCAGCTAAGGCAGGAAAGTCAAAGGACACGCCTAAGAAGAAATCTAGCTAGCCGAACCGCGCAGTGGCGCGACCTAACCGCACAGGCGCCCCCGAAGGCGTTGAAAGGCGCTGTCCTGGAAACCCAGTGGCAGCGCCTCTTGCTAACAACGCTCGTGCGCGGCCAGCTCGGTAACCGGCTACGCAGGGTGCGCCCGGAGGCGGTGACCCCCGGGCGTAGCGCTAGAGTTCGCTGGGAGAAACGCGGGCAGGGATAACCTTGGGACGCGCGCCCGCTAGTTCCTCAACAATACGGATGACCTGGTTAGAGTACCCGTACTCGTTGTCGTACCAGACGTAGAGAACCAGGTGCTTGCCGGTAGAGATGGTGGCCAGGCCGTCCACAATGCCGGCGTGGGTGGAGCCCACGAAGTCGGTGGAGACTACCTCGGGTGAGGCAATGTAGGAAATCTGCTGGCGCAGATCCGAGTGCAGGGAGACGTTTCTTAAGTACTCGTTGACCTCCTCGCGGGTGGTTTCTTTCTCTAGCTCTAGGTTGAGCACGGCCATGGAGACATCGGGGGTAGGAACGCGAATGGCGTTGCCGGTGAGCTTGCCTTCGAATTCTGGCAGGGCCTTGGAAACGGCCTTCGCTGCGCCGGTCTCAGTAAGCACCATGTTCAGACCCGCTGCCCGGCCGCGGCGGTCACCGGAGTGGAAGTTGTCAATCAAGTTTTGGTCGTTGGTAAAGGAATGAGCGGTCTCCACGTGGCCGTGGGCTACCCCGAACCTGTCACCGATAACCTTAAGAACCGGCGTGATGCCGTTGGTGGTACACGAGGCCGCAGAGACAATCTTGTCCGCATCAGTGATGTCAGTGTGGTTGATACCGTAGACCACGTTCTTTAGGTCCCCTTTGCCAGGGGCGGTGAGAAGAACGCGGGCAATACCCTTGGATTTTAGGTGCTGCTCAAGTCCGGCGCGGTCGCGCCACACGCCGGTATTGTCCACCAAGATGGCGTCTTTAATCCCGTAGGAGGTGTAGTCAATCTCTGCGGGGTTGTTGGCGTAGATCATCTGGATTTTGGTGCCGTTGGCCCAGATGACGTCATTATCCTCATCAACGGTGATGGCACCGTTGAACGCGCCGTGGACGGAGTCGCGCCGTAGGAGAGAGGCGCGTTTGAAGATATCAATATCGCCCTTCTTACGGACCACGATCCCGCGCAGACGGACCCCGTTATAAGTGCCTTCACGTGCGATGAGGATCCGGGCTAAGAGGCGGCCAATGCGGCCAAAACCGTAGAGCACAACGTCAACGGGTTCCTTGCTTTCGTTGGTGCCAATGATTTCGGCGAGCTCGGAGTCAAGGAACTCACGAAGCGTGCCATCACTGCCTTCAAAGCGCGTAACCAATCGACCCAAGTCAATCGAAGCGGGTCCCAGGTCCATGCTGACTAGCTCGCGGACCATGGGGAGGGTCTGGACGGTGGAAAGTTCTGTACCGGCAATCCGGCGGGCGTAGCGGTGTGCTTTGACGATATCGATGTCGGTCACGCCGTCGAGGAGAGCGCCGAAGATGGAAGTCACAATGTTTCGGCGGCGCAGTTGGTGGAGCAAAGGGATCATTTCTTGGGCACGTTCAACGCGCTCGTTCCAGTCGTCGTGCCAATTTTTGCTGCCAGCTTGAAGATCAGTCACTTAAAATCGTGTCCTTTTTCGTCTTGGGTTTTGTGGCGTTGTGGCGTTGTGGTGTTACGCCCCAGGTGCCGGGGATGGTTCCTACCCCGCGCGACCTTAGATATTACTAATTTCCCACACTACTTATATGGCTATTGGTACATTCTACTTCCACGAATGCCCCTATTATGGGGGTCCAGGCCGGTGTACAGCTGCGCACGGATTCGTGAGAGACTAAGACCTATGAACGCAATCACCAGATTTTTCAGTCAACTCTTCGGGGCCTTAGGCGCACACCGTCCGGCACCCCAGGGCCAAGTCTTAAGCATTACGGAGTTAAAAGAGCAGCAGGTATCGTGGCTAGTGGTGGGCTTAGGAAACCCGGGAGAACAATACGCGGCCACCCGGCACAACGTGGGATATATGGCTATAGATGATTTGCTGGCGGCCAACGGTGACACCCTGCAGCCGGTGGCTGGTGCCAAATCCCAGGGTGCTGTGGTGTGTGTCGAAGACCAAAAGGTTCTGGCCCTGCGTAGTACAACCTTTATGAACCTCTCCGGCGAGGGCGTGGGGCCGCTGGCCAAGAGCCTCGGGGTGGCACCGGAGCGCGTGATAGTTATCCACGATGAGCTGGACCTGCCGGCGCATAAGGTCCGCATCAAGCAGGGTGGCAACGAAAACGGCCACAATGGGCTGAAATCCATCACCGAGCACTTGGGAACCCGCGAGTATCCACGGGTGCGGATTGGGATTTCCCGTCCGCCGAAGGAAACCCCCATCCCCGACTACGTGCTGGGGCCGGTGGATTCCAGCGCCGGATTCGACCAGGCGATAGCCCTCGCAGCAGCCGCGGCACGGGCCATAGTTTCCCAGGGGATTTCCCGGGCGCAGAATGACATCCACTCCCGCAGCAAATAAACCCGCCCGCAGCGGCTCTTTGTCGATACAATGGGAAATATGAGCCACGAGCATGCGCCAACCCATGTCCCCTCCCCCCAAAAGACGATAGTAATTACCGGTGCCTCGGACGGTATCGGAGCTGCAGCGGCCCGGATCCTGCACCGCCAACGTCCTGAGGACAACCTCATCTTGGTGGGTCGTGACCCCAAGAAGACTAAGGCCGTGGCCTCCAAGTTGGGGGTTCGCTATCACGTTGCAGACTTCACCTCGCTGGGTGAGGTCCACCGCTTGGCCAGGGAGCTAGATGACCTGGAAACCATTGATGTACTGGCCAACAACGCTGGTGGCATCTTTGACGGGCCACTGGCTACCGTGGACGGGTTTGAGCGCACCTGGCAGATCAACGTGGTGGCTCCGTTTTTGCTTACGAGCTTGCTGCAGGACAAGATCCGCGCGGTAGACGGCCTGGTGGTGCAAACCGCCTCGGTAGCAAACTTCTTGATGTCTAAGTTTGATCCGGCTGACCCCAACACGTTCGACAAGTTCAGCTCCGAACGCGCCTACGGCAACGCCAAGGTGGGCAGCATTTTGCTCACCCGGTTCATCCACTCGCACGGGATAAATTCAGTGGCCTTCCACCCCGGGGTACTGGCCACCAATTTCTCCAGCGAGCTCACCGGAAAGCTCAACAAACTCTACTTCACCCCGGGCATCAAGCATCTGCTCTCTAAGCCCAAGGTGGGCGGGGCCAACCTGGCGTATTTCATCACCGGCACCCCCGGTATCCACTTTGAGTCGGGCGAATACTACAACGACAAGCGCAAGCCCGGGCTGCAACGCCCGATTGCCAAGAACGTCTCGGTTGCCAAACGGATCTTTGCGGACCTTGCGCAGTCATTGAATGTGGAATGGTAGTGCCCGCCCGCTAGACTAAGGCGCATGAGTTCTGCTGCCACCATTGCCCACGAAGCCAACCGACGCCGCACCTTCGCCGTCATCGCCCACCCGGACGCGGGTAAATCCACGCTGACGGAGGCGTTGGCTCTCCACGCGCATGTCATTAATGAGGCGGGTGCCGTGCATGGCAAGGCCGGCCGCAAGTCCACGGTGTCCGACTGGATGGAGATGGAAAAAGACCGCGGTATTTCCGTGGCGTCCTCCGCGTTGCAGTTCGAATATTCCCCGGAGGGCCACAGTGGTGAACCTTTTGTTATCAACCTGGTGGACACCCCGGGCCACGCGGATTTCTCCGAGGACACCTACCGCGTGCTCACCGCCGTTGACGCCGCCGTGATGCTCATTGACGCAGCCAAAGGCCTGGAGCCACAAACCCTGAAGCTATTTCGCGTGTGCAAGGCCCGCGGGCTGCCCATCATCACGGTGATAAACAAGTGGGACCGCGTGGGCCGTGACCCTCTAGAGCTGGTGGATGAGATCGTCAATGAAATCCAACTGCAGCCCACGCCGCTGTATTGGCCGGTGGGTATGGCCGGTGACTTCCGCGGGCTGGCCCACATCAACACCGACGGGGAGGCTGACAACTACATCCACTTCCTACGCACCGCCGGCGGTTCTACCATTGCACCCGAGGAACACTATGCACCCGAGCAAGCTGCAGAAAAAGAAGAAGGTGCCTGGGACACTGCGATAGAGGAAGCGGAGCTCCTCGCGGCCGACGGCGCGGTGCATGACCAGGAGCTATTCGAGCAGTGTGTCACCTCCCCGCTCATTTTTGCCTCGGCCATGTTGAACTTCGGCGTGCACCAGATTCTGGACACCCTATGCGCCATTGCCCCGGAGCCTGCCTCCCGTGACTCGGATCCTAATGCGGTAGAGGCGGCATCGGCGGCCATTGATGAGGTACGCGAGGTAACGGACGACTTTGCCGGCGTGATTTTCAAAGTCCAGGCGGGTATGGACCGCAAACACCGCGATAACTTGGCCTTTATGCGCGTGGTATCCGGCGAATTCGAGCGCGGGATGCAGGTAACTCACGCCCAGTCCGGCCGTAGCTTCTCCACGAAATATGCGCTGACCGTCTTCGGCCGCAATCGCGACACCGTGGATACCGCCTACCCCGGCGATATCGTGGGCCTGGTCAACGCGGGCACGCTTGCCCCCGGTGATACCATCTACGCCGGCCGCAAAGTTCAATTTACGCCCATGCCACAGTTCGCGCCGGAGGCCTTCCGTATCCTGCGCGCGAAATCCTTGGGGGACTACAAGGCCTTCCGCAAAGGCCTGGATCAGCTGGCAGCCGAGGGCGTGGTGCAGATCCTGCGCAACGACACCCGCGGAGACGCCGCACCGGTTATGGCCGCCGTTGGACCCATGCAGTTCGAGGTCATGCAGGCGCGCATGGAGGCCGAATACAACGTCCCTACCATTACCGAGCCCATCCCCTACTCCGTGGCCCGGCGCACGGACGCGGAGTCGGCGCCGGAGCTGGGCCGCCAGCGCGGCGTGGAGATTTTCACCCGCACCGACGGGGAACTCATCGCGCTGTTCGGGGACAAGTGGAAGCTCGCTTTCATTGAAAAGGAGCACCCGGAACTGACCATGGAAACCCTGGTGGCTGACTAACGGTTCCATCCAGTGGAGCTTCCCGCTCCGCGAATGGCCCCCTGCTCTCCCCGGGGCAGAGATGGCGTTGAACCAGGTGCGCGGGGTCTCCGGCAACGATCCGGCCTCCCCCCCTGGGCCCGGCTGTTGGATGCCGGGGCGCGACGGTTGTGACACCGGGATTTAACCAGGACTTAAGGTGCCCGCCGGGCCGGGGTAGGCACTCTTTGCATTTCTCAAGACTCCGGGACCTAAGTCCATACTAAGAACCTGTGAGATATTTAACACCATAATCCCAACCCGCCGCTCATTCACATTTAGCAATTTAGCTAAACGCGTGGGCCGGGGATTGTTTGGCTTTCAAAGTCTATAACCTGGTCTCTTTGCGGACACTGCAGGCCAGTTGGGAACAAAATAACTACACATACAAATAGTTCCGAAATTGTTTATTCACCGTGATTTTCCCGTCCACAGGGGTTTCACTGACCTGCGGGATGATGTTCAGTATTCTAAATTTATGACCCTACGCGCAATTATAGACAAGCTCACCGGCCCTAAGGCTCCCCGTCTTGCCTCCCCGGCCGGCGACGCCCCCATCGTGGAAGTTCCCCGACTGCAAGTCCACACTGCTGAAGACACCGTCATCGTGACTATCTGCCCGGATACCGTGGAGATAATTCGCGAGATTGCGCGGTCCGGGGTCTCAGCCACCATCACCGACGGTGAGCTTGACGTCCACTTCACTCCGGTGGAAAAGAGGACCCTCACCGTCAAAGACCCAAAGAAGGGCTGGGTTCTTCCGCTAGACAAGGACGTGCGGGAGAAGATCGAGGAAAAACTCAAACCGGCCGAGGACGGCTACGAAATCAATCAGGACATCGCCTTCATTGTTGAGGACCTAGGTTGCTAATCCTCCCCTACCAGGGCGCGGTTCCCCGCATCCACCGCAGTGCCTTTATAGCCCCCAACGCCACCATCATCGGTGATGTGGAGATTGGCCCTGCCGCCTCCGTGTTTTACGGCTGCGTGCTGCGCGGCGATGTCAGCGCCATCCGGATAGGCCAGCGCACCAATGTCCAAGACAATAGCGTGCTCCACGGAGAAGCAGACGCACCTTGCATCCTTGAAGACGACGTAACCATAGGCCACATGTGTATGTTACACGGCACACATATTGAGTCCGGCACGCTCATTGGCATGAACGCCACCGTGTTATCGCGGTCCCGCGTTGGCGCGGGTTCCATTGTGGGCGGGGGCGCGGTGGTCCTAGAAGGCCAACACATTCCTGCCCGCAGCCTGGCAGCGGGCGTTCCGGCCAAGGTTCGGCGGGAACTAAGCGCCGCGGAGTCCGCTAGATTCATCCCCCATGCGGCGAAGTACGTGGACTACGCCGCCAATCAAGCGGGTGAGGGCGAAAGCCTTGACCTGGATGACGTGCTATTCGGATAATCCCATGAGGCTGAGCGCACCCATGAGTACCAGGAACGCGGCAACCAGGTAGCTTCCCACCAGCGCGACCTGATGGCTGTTGGCCCGAGCCTTAGCGAAAAGTTTTCCGGCTGCAGAGTCCGGGCGGGCGCGCACCACCGCCACGAACAGCCCGCACAAGGTTGGCAGTGACAGCGCCAGGCTGGCGTAGACTACCAAACCGCCGTAGGTTATCCAGGGGCCAAAGTCCCCGGCTGCCAAAAACATCAGGCCCAAAAAGAATGGCAGGGAGGTCAGCGACTGCACCGCCCCCATGATAAAGCCTATGGCCACGGTCGATTTAGACGGCACCCGCAGCGGCACCAACAATCTTTCTACCAAAGCATTGGACTGCCCCTTAGACCGCCACGACAAAACGGCTAAGCCCAGTCCCACCACAATTAGCAGCCATCCGGCGATGGGCGAAGCCAGTAGCGCCTCAATGTGGTCGCGAATGCCCACAAAGATAAACGTCACTACTGCCGATGCCGCCAGCACGCCCAACCAATCCCCCACAATCACCAGGGCGGCAACCTTGCGGTATTGGCCACGCGGTAGCATGATGCCGATTGCTACGAGGATGCCAATGAGCAATGCGTTGACTGAGTCAGCAAGGGCGTAGCTTAAGGCGTGGATCATGTCCGCAATGTTACCCGGCTGGCCAAGAGTTCACGCAATATCAAACGGTGCGGGACGCCGGTGCCCACGGCCTTCTGCTAGACCCGGACCTTCCAAACACAAGGCCACATCGCACACAATTAACCCGCTAGGGGTTAGAGTAAGTGCCATGCACCTTACTGCACCAGTTTCTTTCCAAGACGTTTTGACCGACGGGCTGTTTCTCAACGCGGCGCTAGACCTGGCTTTTGACAAAGCATTCGGCCGGGTAAGCACCGTGGAATACAACTTCCATCCGCCAGCCGGAGGCCCTGACGCCCCCGTGGATGTGCGCATCACCTCTGCGACCGGGATCCACGATCTCCACGGAACTAGGGTCGCGGTGATCGAAGATGAGCAATGGACGTGGTTGACGGAATCCACTGCGGGACTAGATATACCCGAGCTATCCGGCACCCACGCCTACAGCACGGAGCTAATCCACGCCGCCCGAACTGTCAACGCCGGGCACCCGGTGTTCATAGCCGAACAAGGCAACCACCTGGCTGCGGTGTCGGTTACCCTCCACGACACCGCGCTACCCTGGGGTTTTGCCGTGGCTAATGGACTAGGGCAGGTCACCCCAGCTACTGATGAAAGACGCGCCTTCGCTGCCATGCAGGCAGCCTTGGGAATAGACGATGAAACTGCAGAATCCGCCGTGTCATTTGCTGGAGACAAGCTCACCAGCCTTCCCGCACAGGCGCCCTTGCGTCTAGATGAGGTGGTGGCGGACGGCCACTACAGGGCTGCGGAACAATGCTTGTTGTACTCGGGCCGCTTTGGCGGGGCCCGCCTCAGCCTTGACTGGAACCGTGGGCTAGGACTAATTTCCCACCCTTCCGGAGCTTTCCCAGGGTTTGAGGCCCGCGCGCATATTTTGGCTACCGTGTCCGGTGGGGTATTCACCTGGGCGTGGGCGAATCCCAAGCTCGTACAGCACCCCATGGCTAGGTTGGCTGGAAACGTCCGGCGCTTTGGTTTTGATCACGGAATACCCGCGCTTTTGCGGGGCCACACATCCGAGTCGACCGCCAAGGAGCAGCGCCTGGTGCAGGCGGCCATGAGGATCGTGAATGTGTGGACCTTAGAAACCGTGAAACTCGACGGGGAAACCACCGGACTAGTGTTAGTGGACGCCCCACAGCTACAGCTTCCTCCGCTGCATCCAGAGGTACGCGCGGCGGTACTGCGCGTACCCGTTGCACCGGGGGTTGACCGGAACCGGGCGCTAGCCGCCTACGAGCAGCTACGCCAGCTGCAAGGCTAGGCTGGGCAAAAATCCCGCTGCCCGAACTTTAGGAAGCGGAGTGAACAACGTCCAAGATAGCCTGGCGGTCAACACCATCCACAGTCTCCGGCTGGAAGTCCGCGTCGCGGGTCTTGTCGACTAACACCGCACGTACGCCTTCGGCGAAGTCCGGCTGCCGGACAAGGTAGCTTCCCAGGCGGAGCTCCGCGTTCAGGGCCTCGCGCACATCCTGGACGCCTTCCTCGAAGTCGTAGAGGGCCAACGCGGCAACCAATGAGGTCGGGCTTGCGGAGGCGGTGTATTCCTCCAGCTCCTCCCGCAGACGTGGGCTGGCGTTGTCTAGAATCTCCGACCACGTAGTGTGCCGGAAGGCAGCCTCAATCTCCTCCGCCTTCTCAGCCAGTGGGGCCCCATCTACGGTGGACGTCTCCACGTTTTCCACGCCCTTGGCAATGACCTCTTCGATATAGGAATCCGGGTCTTCTACGTATCCGGTGGCTAGACCGGTATAAAGCATGTCAGCTGCGTACATACGGTAGCCGGTGATACCCCAGTACTTGGCAATTTCCGAGCTAGCCTTGCCGCGGTTGCCAACCATGCGCTGCGAACGGTAGGCCAAACCCACGTCAGTGACGTAGCCGATTGCCAATTCTGGCATGGCGGCAAAAGCTTTGTCCGTGACAATCAGGTGGCTGCCGTGAGCGGAGATCCCCAAGCCTCCGCCCATGACTACTCCGTCAATGACTGCGATATAAGGCTTGGGATACTCCGAGATCCGCGCGTTGAGGTCATATTCAGCGGCGAAGTAACCCTCAACTGTCTCCCAGTCTTTTTCCAAGGCCCCATCACGAACGGCGCGGACGTCTCCGCCCGCACAAAAGGCTTTGGGATGGTTGCTCTTGACCAGGATTTGGTCCACGGAGTCATCATCCCGCCACTGCTCGAGCGCCTCGGAGATGAGCTCAATCATTTCCAGGTTAAGCGAATTTAGCGCCTTTGGGCGGTTTAATTCCACAATTCCGGTACGGTTACGGATAGAAGTTAATACGGGTGCATCAGTCATGTTCCCAGTGTTCCACATCACACGACATTTTTCGAGGATTTTTTTGAATACGCCTAAACTCATCGCCCTAGACATGGACGGCACACTGCTAGACGGCAATGGTCAGCTGCCCCCCGAATTCCCCCGCGTGGTCAAACGCGCCAAGCAACTAGGCGTCACCCTTGCGCCCGCCTCCGGGCGCCAACTGTCCACGCTGGAGAAGATGTTCCCAGACATGTCCACCTTCATCGCGGAAAACGGCACCGTAGTAGTCCACGGCGGTGAAATTGTAGGGACCACGCCCCTAAAAAACGCGGACGTTCACGCCATCTTGCAGGCCCGCGAGTCCATTGAGAAACCCCACATGACCGTCCTTTGTACCCCTTCGATGGCTTACGCGGAAAAAGATTCACCGGAATCCGCACGTGACGAGTTGGACAAATATTACAAAGCCAACACGCTAGTGGACTCCTTAACGGATTACGCGGATGAGGAAGTTATCAAGATTGCTATCTTCTGCGCTGAGGGAACAGAAGAGTTCGTGGCTCCGGTTCTCTACGACGTTATTGACGCCCAGAACGTGGCTATCTCCGGGCAGGTGTGGGTGGACTGTATGCCTAACAACGCTAATAAGGGCGTCGCGCTGGAACAACTGGCAGAGATTCTCTCCGTAGACATCGCCCAGACTGCGGCTTTCGGTGACTTCCTCAACGACTACGAGCTCTTAAAGTCCGCAGGCCTAGCCGTGGCTATGGAAAACGCGCATGAAAAGCTCAAAGAGATCGCGGATAGGATAGCGCCACCAAATACTGAGTACGGGGTCATAACCGTGCTCGACGAACTCCTAGGAACTTAAGCTCTTTATCCCAGGAACAGGTTTGCATTCCGAGCCCATACCCCAGACATGCCAGTTAGCTGCTACTGGCAAGCTGTGGGGCAGGGCAAGGGCTCGAGCAGAGCCAGGGGCTCGAGCAGAGACAGGGGCTCGAGCAGAGACAGGGGCTCGAGCAGGGGCAGAGGCAGGGGCACGGAACCTAGCAACAACGCGCCTGCCCCGCCTGTGAACACAAGAAGGAGGGTAGGCCCGCAACGCGGCCCTACCCTCCTGGTGACACTTGGCGGAAGTTAAATTACTTAACTTCCATTTCTCCGAGCTTGTCCCACTCTGCTTTACCCGGAATCTTTGTGTTGATGATGTCCGGGGTTTCTTGAAGCAGCTTAGGAATTTCTTCGCACGCACGCTTGAAGTGATCCGACTCCACGTGAGCTACGTCTTCGCCGTCTGCGAATGCCTCAGCCAGGAAGAAGCGGTGAGGATCTTGGGGGTCACTGTAGAACTTGAAGAACAAGCAGCCCGGCTCTTCATTACAAGCATCCGCGAACCACTGCGTTTGCTCCAAGAAAGTACCCGCATGCTCTGGTTTCACCAAGAAACGAACGTTGATCAAAATCATTTATTTTCCTTTAGTAATTACTTATCGAGGAAGTACTCAACAACGTAGATATAGTCTCCATCAGTGGAGGTGGCCACACCGTAACCTTTGCTCACCGGGGACGTCTGAACTGGCACATCACGTTGTAACCAAGCTAGGCGGCGAACTGCTGAAGTCCGCTTGAAACGGTAGACGTTGCCGGATCCGTTTTCCAGGTGGTTGGTGCCATCCCCGGCGCGACCGTAGAACTTGACCTCACCGCGTGCAGCCTGGCCGGCCCAGTCACGCGCAAAGTCATAAGCCCGCGCGTCTTTGGTATGACCTTGCTTTTCCAGGTGGGATTCTGTGGCCCCACGCAGACCCTGCTCCAACTTGTTGGAGGATTGCCACACGAAAGCCGGTAGCTCAATACCTGCGGCATCAACCAAATCTAGAGCTTGGTCTGGCAGCGAAATTTGCGGAATAGACGAGGTGGATGACAGCTGCGCAAAATCAGGAGTAGCGGCACCTGCAGTGGACCCAGCGGTGCCCGCCAGCGTGAGTGCAGAGGCTGCAAGGACTGCGGAAATACGGCGTGAGTTGTTCATAAATCAGACTTTGCCACACACTTTCCGCTAAATAAAGCTCTGCGGGAAATTGGTATATGTTTGTGACTTTCCGGCTAGGCGTATGACAAAGACCTCCTAACTTTCCAGCCTTTCCCCAAGTTCCATCCACTCCATCTCTAGCCCCTCGCGCTCTTCCGCAACCGTTCGCAGCCGTTTATCCAACCGGGTAAGCTCCTCCGTGTCCATTTTCTCCGCAGCGGTGGCCATCTTTTTATTAAGGTCTTCCACCGTGGCATCTAGTTTGGACATCTTCCTTTCCACCGCGTTCATCTTCTTAGTCAAATCGCGGGTTTCCTGCGAGGACAGTGTGCGGCCACCAGCCGCAGAGACTGTGGGGTCCGCGACATCCACAGCTGAAGCTTTCTTCACGCCAAGGTCGATTGGCCCGCTGGCTGCTGGCTCGCGCCGGCGGAGGTATTCCTCAATCCCGCCCGGGAGGTGGGTGAGCTTCCCATCGCCAAATAGCGCATAGGTGTTATCGGTGACCCGCTCGATTAAATAGCGGTCGTGGGAGATGACCACCAAGGTTCCCGGCCAGCCGTCCAGCAGGGACTCGAGTTCTTGCAGCGTGTCAATGTCAAGGTCATTGGTGGGCTCGTCAAGCAGCAACACGTTTGGCTCGGCCATCAGCACGCAGGTCAGTTGCAGGCGTCGGCGCTCACCACCGGAGAGGTCGCCTACGGGGGTGCGCTGACGCTTAGGGCTAAATCCCAGACGCTCCGCTAGCTGGGAGGCGGACATCTCCTTTTTCCCCAAACGCATGTACGTGGCCACATTTTCCACCGCTTCTAGCAGCGTTTGTTCAGGGTCAAGGTCGTCGAGTTCCTGGCGCAGCCACCCTAAACGGACAGTGCTGCCCTCAATACGCTTGCCGGATTGGAGCTCGCGGCTGCCCGCCAGAGCGTGCAGTAATGTGGTTTTTCCCGAGCCGTTGACCCCTACCAAGCCTATTCTTTCCCCCGGAGCCAGCCGCCAGGTGAAGTCGTCGAGCAGGACGCGTCCGTCTGGGGTGGTAATTGTCGCGTCCTCGAGCTCAATGACCACCCGCCCCTGGCGCTGCTTGGAAAAGGCCATGAGCTCAACCTTGTTGCGGGGAGGCGGCACGTCCGAGATGAGGGCTTCTGCGACCTCTATGCGGTAGCGGGGCTTAGACGTTCTAGCCGGCGCGCCGCGGCGCAGCCACGCCAACTCCTTGCGTGCGAGGTTTTGCCGGCGCTGCTCCATAGCTTCCGCCTGACGGGCGCGCTCCGTGCGGGCAAAGATCCAGTCATTGTAGCCGCCTTCATAGGCGTCCACGTTTCCGTCGTGAACCTCCCACGTCACCGTGGCAACGGAGTCGAGGAACCAGCGGTCGTGGGTTACCACTACCAATGCCAGCTTTCGGCTCAGCAGGTGTTCGGCCAGCCATTGCACGCCTTCTACGTCTAGGTGGTTGGTGGGCTCGTCGAGCACCACCAGGTCTAGATCCTGCACCAAAGCCGTGGCCAGGTTAACGCGGCGGCGTTCACCGCCTGAGAGTTGGCCGACCGAAGTCTCAAGGCCCAGGTCTACTATCCCTAGACCGCTCAACACGTCGCGGACTTTTGCGTTGGACGCCCATTCGAACAGTTCCAGCCCAAGGGGCTCTACAACTGCCTGCCCAATAGTGAGGCTCTCATCTAGTTCAAAGCGCTGGGTAACAACTGCCATCCGCAAATCCGAGGTGTGGGAAACCCGCCCGGAGTCTGGCGGTTCACTGCCGGCCAAGACTTCCAGCAAGGTAGTCTTGCCCCCACCGTTGACCCCAACTATCCCAATACGGTCGTCTGATTGCACGCCCAAGGAAACCTCATCAAGGAGGGTTTTCAGTCCGAAGGACTTGGAGACGTTTTCAAGGTTTATTAGGTTTGCCATAACCTCTAACACTCTAGTGCGTTGCGCCCGCAGGTGGGCTATTGCCAAGGAAAAGTATTTCCCATACGCTTGTTCTTTATGAAAACCTCTTTCATCATAGGGCTAGCTGCCACCACGCTTCTGCTGGGCGGTTGCACCACAGCCACGGAGCCGCAGACGCAGCCAGACCCCACCGACACGGACCACGCTAGGCCGGCGGCGGCAGATGGCTTCACCGGTGAAGCCGGTCACGAGGAAGTCCAGGCACTGCCTAACCGCGTGGCCATCACCGCCCGCGGTGTGGTAATTACCCTCAACCCGTTCACCGGGGAGGAATTAGGCAAGGCAGAAGTCCCGGGCAACCTGCAGCTTAGCCCCGCCGGTGATGGCCGCCACGTGCTTATCACCTCCGGAGAGCAAGTATCCGTCTTAGATGTGGGACTAGTGGCCAAGCCACATGGGCAGCATTTCCATTACTACGTGGCACCCCCGGAGCTGTTGGATACAACTCTCAAAGCCCCGCACGCCGGGGCCATTAACAGCAATGAAGGCCACACCGCAGTCTTTTCTGACAGTACCGGGATAGTAAAAGTCTTTGAGTCCGCACACCTGGGAAACAAAGACTTAACCGAAGCCGCTTTTGACACCGGAGCGGCCCACGCGGGCGTGGCGCTGCCGTTTGCTGACGGCACTGTTGTCACCAGCCGAGGCACCGATAGCCAACCCGCCGAGCTGGTTCACATGGACCGCGCAGGCAGCGTCATAGGTTCCGGGCATCCTTGCCCAGAGGCATCCGGCGTGGCCACTGTCGCGCCCGGTGTTGCCGCATTCGGTTGCGCGAAGGGCGTTGCGTTGTTTGCAGGGGGTAAATTTAGCACCGTGCCCCTGGAACCCGGAGCGAGCGATTTAGCCGGTTCGGCCGAATCTTCCGTGGTACTTGCCGGAAACCCCGGGGCCCGCAGTTTCACACTGCTAGATACTAAAGAGCACAACGCTCGAACGGTCGAGCTGGATTCTGCTATCGGTCCCCATTCGCTGGCCAGGGGCCCGTTGGGTGAGGCCCTGGTGCTTGCTTCTAACGGCACTCTCACTGTCTATGACGCGGACACAGGGCAGTATAAAGATTCTCTGCAGGCAACTGCCGCGTGGGATGACTCCGCCGCAGCAGCGCAGCTGATTTCGGCTGACGGTTACGCTTTCATCATCGATCCTGCTCAGCAAGAGCTAGTGGTGGTGGATCTGCTTTCCTGGGATGAGCTCTACCGCCATCATCTAGACTTCGTTCCCGAAGATCTGGTGGTCCTCTAAACCAGCCACATCTCATCACGCGGGGCTTAGCCCATCAGCGTAGCGCCCGGGGCGGGTCCGCTGGTGACCAGCCCGCGCGTACCACGATTGTCTGCGGTCACCTGCGCTACCACCTCGAAGGCGTCATCAGCGTCCGCGCACAAAAATGCGCAGGTAGGTCCGGACCCGGAAACTATTCCGGCCAGCGCGCCTGCGGATTTGCCTGTTTCTAGCACCTTGCGCAAATCCGGGCGCAGTGACAGCGCAGCTGGTTGCAAGTCATTGGCCAAGGCCCCCGCCAGCACGTGAGGATCGCCAGAGACCAGGGCCTGCGCCACGGTGCTGGTGTCCATGCGCGCGGGGATGTCCCGGCCCGCAGCGCGAAGTTGGTCGAGCTTGCGGAAGACCTCCGGGGTGGACAAACCCCGGTCATTGGTGATGATTGCCCAGGTATAACGCCCCCGCGCCAGCATGGGGGTGAGGTTTTCGCCACGCCCAGTCCCCAGCGCGGTGCCTCCCATCAGCGTGAAGGGGACATCAGAGCCCAAGTGCGCCGCTAGCTCAAACAAGCTCTTCCGCGGGCACGCGGGCCGCCCGGTGGCGGTAGCAAAAGCAGTATTAGCCAGAACCAGCGTGGCGGCGGCGTCAGCGGATCCGCCGGCCATACCGCCGGCAGCGGGAATATTTTTCTCCAAGTGCAACGCGAACTCGGGTGCGCCCGGAAACTTCTCCGCGACCAGCAAAGCTGCCTTCCACGCCAGATTGCTGAAATCCGTGGGAACCCCGCCGGCGTGCGGCCCGGAGACGCTGATTCCAGAGGACCCCAGCTGCAGGGTGACCACATCGAAGATATCCAGAGATTGAAACACCGTGGCTAGCTCGTGGAAACCGTCGGGGCGGGCATCACCTACCCCAAGGTGCAGGTTTACCTTGGCATAGGCCCTAGCAGTAAACGTGGTCATTGCACACCAGCCAGCCGGACAAAGTCCTCTACCGCAATTTTTTCACCACGCTGCTTAGGGTCAATGTTGGCCGCCAAGAGAGCCTCCTCTGCGGCGGGCGCGGAGCCATAAAACCCAGCTAAGGCCGCGCGCAGGGTCTTGCGGCGCTGCGCAAAGGCGGCGTCAATGAGCGGGAATACTTCCTCCTTGGTCACGGGCCAGGGGTTAGCTTCAAAGCAATCTATGCGCACTAGCCCGGAGTCGATGTTGGGCGCCGGCCAGAATACGTTCTTGCCAATATTTCCGGCCTTGTACACGTTGCCGTAGTAGCTGGCCTTGACGCTGGGCACTCCGTAGACCTTGGACCCAGGTGAGGCGGCCAGCCGGTCAGCAACCTCCAATTGCACCATGACTAGCACCCGCTTGATGGACGGAAACGTAGCTAGGAAGTGCAGAAGCACCGGTACGGAGACGTTATAGGGCAGGTTTGCCACCAAGGCCGTGGGAGCCTCTACATCTGCAGCGGTGGTTTTGAGGGCGTCTTTTTCAATGATCCTCATATTGCCTGCAACGCCGGGAGCCCGTTGCGTAACGGTCTGGGGCAAGCGCTGCGCCAAGCGGGGATCTATCTCCACGACGGTTAGGTCAGAGACAACTTCGAGCAACCCCAGGGTCAGCGACCCCAGGCCGGGACCAACCTCAACTACTTTGTCATCTGCTGAAAGCTCCGCAGCCGCCACGATCCGGCGGATGGTGTTTGGGTCGTGCAGGAAGTTTTGCCCCAGTTTCTTGGTAGGGGTCACATCCAGCTCGGACGCCAACGCGCGTATTTCTACAGGGCCCAACAAAGCCGCTACTGGTTCACTCATGGCTACCAGCGTAGTAGACGGCTAGCGGATTCCCAGCTTTGCGGTACACGCGGGCCACGCGCCCCAACCTTGGGCGGCCTGGACGCGCTCTGCCACAGCAATCTGCTGTTCGCGGGTGGCCAGGTATGCCTGCGGTGCGTATTCCCCACCGCCAAATCCCAGCCAGGTGGAAGGCGTAAACTGCAGTCCGCCGGAAAACCCATTGCCGGTATTGATTGACCAGTTGCCGGTGGCCTCACACATAGCCAGGGCGTCCCAAACGGAGCCGGCGGGGACCGCTGGCGCAGCCGGTTTTGTCCCGCGCGCGATGGTGGCCGGCTGGGCAGGGCTGGTTTCTACCGAACGCACAACCTCATCAGATTCCTTGGCACCGTTGGCCATAACCAAACGCTTGCTTACAACCCGCTTGCCGGGCGCGCCGGGATCAAGGACTTTCTCCGTTCCTTGCTCTAGCTCAGGGGCCTCAACGTAGATGGGCTCGGCGTGAAACTCCTCTTCTACCTCATAGTCTGTGGTGGAGACCTGATCTATCTTGATGGTCATGCCCTCTGTCACGGGCGTGTCCATGGATGGGTAAATCCGGTCATCCCAGTCCACGTCAATACCCCGGGCCTCCACAACGTCACGCACGGTGGTGGCGGCAATCTTGGTGAAGGTAACAAACCCGCCGTCGTTTACTTCCACAATCTTCGGCGTTATTACCTCCAGCTCCATGCCTTTAGTCAGTTTTTGGGAGGAGCCCTGTGCAGCGGAAGGGGCGGTGGACAGTTTCTCTACAGCGGAGGCGGTGCGAACGGCAGAACCAGGCGCTACTCCGTCCAGGGTCTTAACCAAATCTTGAACGGTCAGTTCTGTGGAGGTGAGCTGCTTTTTCACGCCGTCCACGGTCACGGCCACGGGCTTGGCGGTGCGCACGGTGATTTTCTCCCCGTCGCGCAGTGCCTCCCCAGGTGCGGGATAGACAAGGTCCTGGGTGCCGGCGCTCACCCCGGCCGCCTCCAGCGCACCTTCAACATCGGGAGAAAAAGTAGCCAGCTGCACGGTGTCACCATTGACATCAATGACAACGTCTTTTTGCGCCCCCACGGCTACTACTCCCCCTACCGCCAGGGTGGTCAGGATTCCACCGGTGGCAACGGTCAGTGGCAGGGAGCGGGTGCTGTTGATCCGCTTGATTTGGCGTGGGGTAGGCAAGCTCTTTAGTCCTTCGATTCTTCGAAACATTTTCACGGGGTGGGCAGCAGGTGCCCACACATTCCAAGTAACAATACGGTAACAACCCATGAGGAGGAACGCACTCAATGACACTTAGAGAACCCTGAAAACATTTGCCACACCCACCACTTGAAACAAACCCCACCAGGGCTTTCCTCAGTGTGATTTTGAGCACACCCCAACCCCGCGAGGCATGCCGGCTCCACGAACTTCCCTGCGGTATACCGGCACAGCCAGTAAGTCCTACCGGGAGCCCCGGCGGCATGGCCCAGCTGGGACTCGAGCAATTGCCCTCGGGCTGGCCCGGCTCGGGTTGGCCCGGATCGGCTTGGCTCGGCTCGGCTTGACTCGACTCGGCTCGGCTTGACTCGGCTCGGCTTGGCTTGGCTCGGCTTGGCTCGGGTTGGTCGCGGCTAAACCCCGAACACGTCTGTGAAGGTAGGAGCCAAATCCTCAGCTAACTGCTGGACGCTGACACCGCGCACGTCCGCCACGCACTGCCAGGTGTGCCCGATAAGTGCGGGCTCGTTGCGCTGGCCACGGAAAGGCTCCGGGGTCATATAGGGGGCATCGGTCTCAATCAGCAGTTGGGAAGCCGGTGCCAGTCGCGCGGCCTCGCGTAGTTGCTCATTGCGCTTGAAAGTCACGTTGCCCGCAAAAGAAAGCACGTAACCGCGGTCCAACGCCTGCTTGGCCACCTCCAAGGGGGAGGAAAAACAATGCAACATGACCTTCTTTTGTTCCGGGACGGTAGCTAGCACGCGAAGCAAGTCCGCGTCCGCCTCCCGGTTGTGAATCATCAGCGTCTTGCCCACCCGGGCGGCCAGCCCCGCGTGCCACCGCAACGCCTCTTCCTGCACCTCCAGCGGCGCGGTATCCTCCGGAGAGTGCTTAATCCAGTAGGTATCTAGCCCCGTCTCCCCCACTGCCACGCAGTCCGGATCCTGGGCCAGCTGCTCTAATTCCGCACGGGCGGCGTCATCAAGCTGCCCGGCGCGCGTGGGGTGAATGGCCACCGCCGCAAAAACGTCCGGAAATTGCCGCGCGGTCTCTACCACCGCGCGGGATTCCTCCATATCGTCACCAACAGTGACCATACGGGTCACGCCGGCAGCGCGGGCGCGCTCCACCAGAGCGGCGTCGCTGTCTTTGTGGGAGTAGAGGTGAGTGTGGGCGTCAAAGATATTGTGCAATCCATCGACAGGCACGGGCTGGGGGCGGCGCTTCTTTTTAGACATGTGGACTAGTCTAAGACCATGCAAATCAGAAAGGCCACTTTGGCGGATGTGCCCGCCATGACAGAGATTTTTAATTGGGCAATTAGGGAAACCACCTTCGTCTTCCGCAAGGTTGAGGCCACCGTGGCTGAGCGCGAGGAACACTTCCGCTCAGTAGAGGGATACCCATACTTGGTGGTGGAAACCGACCGCGTGATGGGCTTTGCCCTGCTCCAGCCCCACAACGACCCCCGGCGGTGGGATGGGTGCTTTGAAGACAGTATCTACATTGACCCCGCTGGCCACGGCCAAGGACTGGGCAAGCACTTGCTCAGCGCCCTCGTGGAGGAAGCGCGCCAGGATGAGCGCATTCACACCGTGCTAGCGCTCATTTGCGGCAATAACCCAGCCTCCGTGGCGCTGCACGAAAAGCTGGGTTTTAAAAAGAGCGGCTACCTCCGCGAGCTATCTTTCAAGCACGGCCAGTGGCTAGATCTCAACTACCTGCAGCTGATGGTCTAGCTTACCGGCGCCCACTCCGGCCCGGTCTCCCCCAACTCCGGGTCCAACTTGGCTACTAGCGGCTTGGGCTTGGACAGCGGGGTACCGGGCTCCACGTCCACGCGGGACCAGGTGGCCTGCTGCGCGGTGTAGTCCCCGGTGATAATTGGGTAGGAATGGCCCTCCGGCGGGAGGTTTACGCCCACTAGTTCAACCGGGATGTTGTCTGTGACTTCCCTAATTTCCGGCTGCGCGGCCCACACCCCGGTGCGACCCAGGGTCTCATGCACTTTCTGCGCAGTAAAGGGAAGGAACGGGGTGAGCATAACGTTGCAGTCGGAGACCACCTGCAGCGCGGTCCACAGTACGGTGGCAAGGCGCTCGCGTTGGGAGTCATCCTTGGCCAGTTTCCACGGCTCCATGGCCGCGATGTAGGCGTTGGCCTCCCCCACCACGTGCATGGCTGCGCCGATAGCCTGCTTGAAGCGGGAATGCTCCAGGTGTTGGCCGGCCTCTTCGAAGGCCTTGTGAGCCAGATCCAAGATGGCTTTGTCTTCTTCGGTGAGTGCCGCCGGGGCGGGCACCTCACCAAAGTTCTTGTGCGCCATAGACACCGTCCGGTTGACCAGGTTGCCCCAGCCATTGGCCAGCTCATTGTTGATACGGCGTACAAACTCATCCCAGGTGAAGTCCGTGTCATTATTTTCTGGGCCGGCCACCGCAATGAAATAGCGCAGGGCGTCCGGGCCAAATTCCTTGAGGAAGTCCTTGACGTAGATAACTACGCCCTTGGAGGAGGAGAACTTGGAACCGGACATGGTCAGGTATTCCGAGGACACAATTTCGGTAGGCAGGTTCAGCTCCCCGTAAGCGTGGGTAGTCCCGCCCTTGGCTCCCTTGCCCGCGTAGCCCAGAAGCTCCGCCGGCCAGATCTGGGAGTGGAAGGTGATGTTGTCTTTGCCTTGGAAGTAATAGTGCTTGGCTTCCGGGTTCTGCCAGAAATCCTTCCACGCCTCCGGGTTACCGGTGCGGTGGGCCCACTCGATGGATGAGGACAGGTAGCCGATGACGGCGTCAAACCACACGTAGAGCTTCTTGGCGTTGTTGTCCTGCCAGCCTTCCACCGGGATGGGGATTCCCCAGTCAATATCGCGCGTCATGGTGCGCGGGCGCATGTCCTCTAACAGGTTGAGGGAGAACTTCAATACGTTGGGCCGCCAATCCTCACGGGTGCGCAGCCAGGACTCCAACGCTTTCTTTACTGCCGGGAGATCTAGCAAGAAGTGCTCAGTTTCGATGAACTCTGGGGTCTCACCGTTAATCTTGGACACCGGGTTGATAAGGTCCACCGGGTCTAGCTGGTTACCGCAGTTATCGCATTGGTCCCCCCGGGCGCCATCGGCACCGCACAGCGGGCAGGTTCCCTCAATGTAGCGGTCCGGCAGCGTGCGGCCGGTAGAAGGAGAGATTGCCCCCTGGGTGGTTTCTTTAATCATGTAGCCGTTGGCGTAAAGGCCCTTGAACAGCTCCTGTACCACGGCGTAGTGGTTGCGGGTGGTGGTGCGGGTGAACATGTCATAGGTAAGGCCCAGACCGGCCAGGTCCCCCACAATCTGGCGGTTGTAGCGGTCAGCGAGCTCGCGGACTGTCACGCCCTCCTTGTCAGCCTGTACCAACAGTGGCGTTCCGTGCTCATCGGTGCCGGAGACCATGAGCACCTTGTCACCGCGCATTCGTTTAAAGCGCGCAAAGACATCGGAGGGAACGCCAAAACCAGCCACGTGTCCAATATGGCGGGGGCCGTTCGCGTACGGCCAGGCAACGTTTACTACTACATGATCGGAAGTCATGGCCTCTACTCTATCGAAGGTGGCCAAAAACGCAGAACAGCACCCGCCGGTTGGGGCGGGTGCTACTTAAGCGTGCGAAGATTCAGCGCGGCTAAGGGCGGCTTGCCGGGAGCTATTTCTCCGCGCGGCGTGGCCGCTTCAACAGCTCAGCGCGGCGGCGCTTAACTTCTTTTTCGCGTTGGTGCTCACGGTGCAGGCGGCGTTCGCGGGCCAGCTTGCGGGTATAGGCCTGGGCCTCCCGGTGTTCAATGTAAATGACGTCGCTGCGCAGGTCTTTGACAATGGAAAACATCAGCAAGACGAGGATGAGCAAGAATGGCGATGCCACCACAATGGTCACCGTCTGCAGGTTGCCCAGCACGTCCTCACCGGAAAGCAGGAGGGTTAGGCCCACTGCGGCCGTGAGGCAGCCCCAGATGGCGGACAGCCAAGGCTTGGCGTTGACCGCGCCGTTCTGGGACATCGAACCCATCACGGTCGAAGCTGAGTCAGCGGAAGTAATAAAGAAGGTGGACAGCAAGATAACGGCTATGATTCCGGCAACGAACCCGCCAGGGAAACTCTGCAGGAGGTTAAACAGCTCTTCCTGGGTAGTCTCACCCGTGATGGATTGTCCCAACTGCTCCAAGTGGATAGCGGTGCCACCGAAGATGGCAAACCATACCGTGGATACGGCGGTGGGGATAAACATCACGCACAGGCAGAACTCCCGGACGGAGCGGCCACGGGAGATACGCGCCAGGAACATGCCCACGAATGGGGACCAGGAAATCCACCACGCCCAGTAGAAGATGGTCCAACCGGACAGCCACTCAGCGGCCTCTCCGTTATTGGACTCAGCGGTGCGGCCAACCATCTCCGCGAACTGGTCCATGTAGTTACCTACGGAACCAGGGATGAGGTTCAAGATGGTGATGGTGGGGCCAAAGACAAAAACGAAGATGGCTAGCAGCGCGGCCAGCACCATGTTGGCGTTGGACACGTATTGGATACCCTTGCCCACACCAGACATAGCGGAGACCAGGAACGCCAGGGTAAGGACCAGGACGATCCCCACGACTATGGAGTCGGATGGGTTGTCGATAATCCCAGAGGCCGCCAGGCCGGCACGGATCTGGGTGGAGCCCAAGCCCAGCGAGGCCGCGGTGCCAAACACGGTAGAAATAATGGCCATGATGTCAATCAGGCTTCCCAAAGGGCCGTTGGCGCGGCGCTCACCAAGCAGCGGGATGAATGCCTGGCTGATGAGCTGCTTACGGCCGAGGCGGAAAGTGGAGTAGGCCAGCGCCAGACCCACGATGGCGTAAATACCCCAACCGTGGAGCGTCCAGTGGAACATGGTGGTGGCAAGCGAGGTGCCCACTTCCCCCGGCTGGTGGCCAGGAACGCCGTTGCGGTAGTAATTCAGGGGCTCAGAGGCACCGTAGAACATCAGGCCAATGCCCATGCCGGCGGCAAACATCATAGCCACCCACGAAGGAGTGGAAAATTCTGGGTCCTCATCCACGTTGCCTAACCGGATGGAGCCAAACTTGGAAAAAGCGATGGCGATGACAAAACCCACGAATACGGTGCCAAAGAACAGGTATGCCCACCCGAAGGTATCTATAACATACTCCAGGCCCATACCGGCGTACTGGGCAAAATTATCCGAGGCTAGCAGCCCCCAGGCCACCACGGCGAGGATGGCAGAGGCGGCAATGATGGTGATAGGCCAGTTGACAGGCTGATCATCCTCGCGTGAGGTATCCCGCTTAGCCTCTTCCTCCAGCTTCTCATAGTCCAGATCCTCAGCCTCAAGGATGTCTTGCAGCTCAGTGTGCGCGCTGCGTGAATCTAGCTCCTCATCCACCAAGGCATAGGATTCATCATGGTCTTCCACTAGCCGCGAGTGGGGCGCTTTCACCGACTTTGCGTCTGTTTCCAGCGGAAATGTTCCGTTATCTTCCGATTTTGTCATACTTAATAGAATGAGGGCAAAAGTGTTTTACTCCAAATTGATGTGACTTATTGCACACCATTGGCGTGCGCTGCATTTTCTTGGACGTAGGACAGCTTTTCTTAAATAAAAACGACAAAAGCACCTGCCCTTTTAGGGCAAGTGCTCAGGTCAGGATACTTAAATTCAAATTAAACTAAAAGTTTAATCCTTCTGATGGTGCCCCAACTTCAAACGCTCCGCGCGACGGCGCTTGAGCGCTTCCGCCCGCTGCTGTTCGCGGTGCAGGCGGCGTTCACGAGCCAGCTTGCGCTGGAACGCCTGCGACTCACGGTACTCAAGGTAGATGATGTCACTTCTTAGATCCTTGAAGATTGAGAACATCAAACCGATGATGATGAGAAGGAATGGAGATGCCACCACGATGGTCACGGTCTGCAAGTTCGAAAGTGCAGCCTCACCGGAAAGCAGCAGGGTTAGGCCTACCGCAGCGGTGAGCACGCCCCACATGGCCGATAGCCATGCCTTCGCGGTAACCGCGCCGTTCTGGGACATGGATCCCATCACGGTGGAAGCGGAGTCCGCAGAGGTGATGAAGAACGTGGAGAGCAAGACCAAAGCTACTAGTCCGGCGATAAATCCGCCCGGGTAGTTCTGCAACAGGTTAAACAGCTCTTCCTGGGTGGTCTCACCGGAGATGGAATTATTTGCCTGCTCCAGGTGAATAGCCGTACCGCCGAAGATAGCAAACCAGATGGTGGAAACACCGGCGGGAACCAGCATCACGGACAGGCAGAATTCCCGGACGGAGCGGCCGCGGGAGATACGCGCCAGGAACATGCCCACGAATGGGGACCAGGAAATCCACCACGCCCAGTAGAAGATGGTCCAACCGGACAGCCACTCAGCGGCCTCACCGTTATTGGACTCAGCCGTGCGGCCAATCATCTCAGTAAAGGAATTCAAGTAGTTACCAATGGTGCCCGGGATCAGGTTAAGGATGGACACGGTAGGGCCAACAATAAACACGAAGATTGCTAGCAGTACAGCCAACACCATGTTGGCGTTGGAGATGTACTGGATGCCCTTGCCCACACCGGACATAGCGGAAATTAGGAAGCCCAGGGTCAAGACCAGGACAATTCCAATGACTACATTGTCAGTAGGGTTTTCCACCACGCCGGAGGCCTCCAGGCCCGCGCGGATCTGGGTAGCACCGATTCCTAGGGAAGCGGCGGTACCGAACACGGTGGCAATAATGGACAGCACGTCAATGAGGGTGCCCACTGGGCCGTTGGCACCGCGCTCGCCCAGGAGGGGAACGAAGGCCTGGCTGAGCAGCTGCTTGCGGCCCATACGGAAGGTCGAGTACGCGATGGCCAGACCCACAATGGCGTAGACCGCCCAGGGGTGCAAAGTCCAGTGGAACATGGCGGTGGCCATGGAGGTTCCCACCTCACTCGGGCCGTGGCCCGGCACGCCATTCTTGTAGTAGTTCAGGGGCTCGGAGGCACCGTAGAACATCAGGCCAATGCCCATGCCGGCAGCGAACATCATGGCAATCCACGATGTCGTGGAAAATTCCGGCTGCTCATCGATCTCACCCAAGCGGATGGCGCCGAACTTAGAGAAAGCAATGCCAATGACAAAGACAACGAAGACGGTGCCAAACAGCACAAAGGCCCAGCCAAAGGTGTCCATCACAAAGCCCAGACTTTGGCCGGCAAAATCAGCGAAGTGATCCGGGGCCAGCAGGCCCCAGGCCACAACCGCCACCACAACGGCGGCAGCGATGGCGGTAATCCCCCAGTTGACTGGGGTGTCTTCGTCTTTATCCAGCTCATCGGCAGCAGAGCTGTCAATTTGGCTGTAGTGAATGTCTTTAGCGGCGAGCAGATCTTGGAGTTCGCTGTGCGCGCTCCGGGAATCCAACGCCTCGTCCACGGTGTCGTACGCGGTTGCGTGACCGTCAGCCAAGTCAGCCTCGGGAGCCCGCACCGCGGTACCGTCCGCGATTTCAGATCTATCCGATCTTGATAAGTTGTTTTCTGGATTAGTCATGCGTAACAGGGTGGTGTGCCAACGCGATTAGTTCAAGTTGGAAGCCAGATAAAACGCGAAACTCCGCGAACTAAAAGGCGAAATTCCGCGATAATAGGCCACCCTGGCAAAACTTTGCTTCACTGGACAAGCCGGGCTACGTGGATCTATAGGCAAACACTAAATCCCAGCCATAACAATCTGGTAACGAACGGCACTTTTCTAAGGTCTTCCCCAGCAAAATCCCACCGTACGGCCATCGCGCTCCCAGGATCCCCACCTATTCAACCGAGTTCGCGGCAGCCAGGTACGCGTTATAAAGCTCCCGGTTAGACACTGAAGTCCCCTCCGCCACCTTCTTGCACGCGTCCTTAGCGCGAACCCCGGCCGCTACCAACTCACGTACCCGGTCCACCAAGTCTTCCTCGCGGGATTCAGCCTGGCTGGCACCGGCAATGACCACCGTAATCTCCCCGCGCACGCCTTCTTGCGCCCACTGCGCCAGCTCCCCCAGCCCGCCCCGCTTTACTTCCTCGAACCTCTTAGTTAGCTCGCGGCACACCGCAGCCTGGCGCTGCTCTCCCAGTACCCTTGCCGCCAGGGACAGGGTGCTGGCAATCCGGTGTGGGGACTCAAAAAACGCCACCGCCCGTTTTTCACTCATCAGGGACTCCAGCCACTTGGTCCGTGCCCCGCTCTTACGCGGTGCGAAACCGTCAAAGATGAACTGCCCCACGCCCATCCCGGACAGAGCCAGTGCGGTGGGGACCGCTGAGGGACCGGGAAAGCAGGTCACGGGAACGCCCGACTCCGCCGCCGCCGCAACAATCGAATGGCCCGGATCAGAGACCAAGGGCATCCCGGCGTCGGAGATGACCAGAACTGTTCCGGTCCGGGCTGACTCGATAAGACCGGCCGCCCTTTCAGATTCATTGTGGTCGAAATTGGACACGACCTTCCCAGTAATCTCCACCCCCAACGCCTGCGCCAGGCTCCGGGCCCTCCGGGTGTCTTCCGCCGCTACGACATCTGCGTGAGCCAAAGCCTGGATAAGCCGCGCGGAGGCGTCCCCGACGTTCCCCAACGGAGTGGCCGCCAGGATGATCCCCCGGGGCAACGGCTCCAGGCGCAGCTCTAATCCCGGCGCGTTGCCCGAATAGTTGCCGCCACCGGCACCGTGCCTGTCACTGCTATCAGCACTGTGCTTGCCACTACCCGCGGCACCGTGCTTATCACTGCTACCGCCGCTTTGACTTAGTTCGTTTCCGCTCATGCCATAACAGCCTATAGCCCGCAAAAGGGATAGTGTGCTTTAGACTAGGTACTTGTGACTGTTCAAACTGCCTCCCCCGCATCAAAGACGCGTGGCACCCGCCGCACACCGCGCCGCGCTCAGCGCCTGCACGGCCGCCACGCCGTGTCCGCCATCCCGGCACCGCGGTATTACCCATGGACCCGCAAAGACACCATCTCTACGCTGGTCATAGCAACGCTGGCGTTTATCACGCGGTTTGCGGGCCTTAGTTTTGCCACCTCCGACGGCACTCCGGTCTTCGATGAGAAACACTACGTGCCGCAGGCTTTTGACATGGTCCGCAGCTGGGACAACCTGCTGATTGGTGGCATTGAATTCAACCCCGGCTTTGGGCTAGTGGTTCACCCGCCGCTGGGCAAACAAATCATCGCACTGTCGGAAATGGTCTTCGGATATACACCGCTGGGCTGGCGCGTTGCCGGTGCGCTCCTGGGCGTAGGCGTGGTACTGCTGACCATGCAGCTAGCCCGCACTATCTCCGCCTCCTGGCAGGTCGCGGCCATGGCCGGCTTCATAGCCGTATTCGACGGGGTACTGCTGGTTACCTCCCGTTTTGGAATGCTGGATATCTTCCAGACCTTCTTCATAGTGGCTGCGGCCTATGCCCTAGCGCGGGACCACGAACAGGTCCGCGCCCGGCTGCACGCGGCATGGGAGAACCGCCAGCTGGGACGCAGTCCCTTTGGCCCCCGTTTTGGGTTTAGGTGGTGGCGCTTTACCGCCGGAGTCATGCTGGGCATGTCTTTAGGCGTGAAATGGTCGGGGCTGTATTTCATTATGTTCTTCGGCCTGATGAGCGTCTTTTCAGATCTAGCGCTACGGCGCCGCTACGGGGTGCGCCGGCATATTACCGGTGCCCTCATAAGGGACACGCCCGCCGCGCTAGCCTCCCTGGTCGCACTCCCCGTAGCTATCTACGTCTGGACCTGGCGCGCCTGGTTCGCCTCCGACACCGCGGTCTACCGCCACGCTAAGGTGGACGGCACCATTGAGAGCGGGTCCGCTTTGAAACTACTCCCCGAAGCGGTGTCGGGTTGGTTTTACTATCACAAATCCGTCCTTGACTTCCACGCTTCCCTCACGTCTTCCTCCGGCCACAGTCACCCCTGGGACTCCAAGCCGTGGGCGTGGCTAGTTGGCGCCCGCCCGGTGCTGTACTACTCCAACACTGACCTCGACTGCCTGCTTGGCTCCAGCTGCCGGCAGATGATCTACCTCTTTGGTACCCCCATCATTTGGTGGCTCATCGTCCCGGCCGTGTTGTGGGGATTGTGGTCGCTTGTCATCGGGCGCGATAGGCGCTTCTTGGTCCCGCTTGTGGGCTTTGCTGCGGCGTTTGTGCCCTGGCTGGCTTCCTTCGACCGGCAAATGTACTTCTTCTACGCGGTGCCTTTTATCCCGTTTGTCATAGTGCTTATTGCCCTGGCGTTGGGACAGCTCAGCGGCACTGGTAAGCAGATAAGCCCCGCCGGCTTAGGAAACGTCATCCGCGGCCTAGCGGGCGGCCCGGTTTCGCGGGGGACAGTGCTGGTGACCGTCTACCTCGCAGCGGTACTCGCTTTCTTCCTGGTCTTTTCTTCCAACCTCTACGGCTACACCGTCCCTGACTGGTGGTACGAGTCCCTGATGTGGATGCCAAGCTGGCGGTAGCGGTGGCCGTCTCCCCAACCGGCCTTAGCGGCCGTTGCTAGACGGGATCGGCTGCCAGCTGACGCCACAGGGCGCGCAACACATAGCCCTTGTCCACCGCCCAGGTCCAAGCGAGTAGCGCGACGGCACCGCCCAGGCCCAGTAGCGTGTAGATCTGTGGCAAGCTGACGGTACCCAACGCGATATCGCGCATGGTGGCACCGGCTAGAAACATCAGCATGGTGGTGACCACCGGCAACATTCCCGGCGCGAAGGACGGGCGCCAGGCGGCAAAGAACAAACCGAAAGCCACGCCAAAGCGCAGCGCAGCGCCCTCCAGGGTAAAAGCCGCTAGCTCCGGCTGGGCTTCCGGGCTCAAGGTTCGCCCATCCGCAGACCACATCAGCAACTGCGAGGACGCGTTTACTTGCGTAACCGCCCACGCCACGAAGCACAGCCCGACTACGGCCAGGCCCACCCGGGCAATAGCCAAGTGGCCTCGGCGCGCGCCAGCTGTGGCACGCCATTGCGGCTCCACCCCCGCCAGGATGGACTCGGAGAGATCCCGGGGCGGGGCCATCCCGTCGTGACGGGATTCGCTCAGCAGTGTTCGGCTTAGCTTGGCGGCACGGTCTTGGAAAGCCGCACACTCGGGGCAGTTAACCACGTGCGTATCAATGACGTCATCGGCTATCTCGTAGCTTTCACCGTCAAGACGCGCTGATATCGCGGCCTGGACTAGGTCATGACTCAACACGGCTTAACACCTCATCTAAACTTGCCCGGCCGGCGCCAAAAACCACGATCATCAGCAGGGACACCGTCAGCACCAATGGGTATTCAAAGCCGCCGTGCCCGTAGAAAATCCCGTTATCAAAATGCACAAAGTAACCGGCTGCGGCGGCCAGCAGGGCCAGGACGCCGGCCACCGCGGTGGTCAATAGGCCGATAACCAGGAGTGAGCCGCCCACCATTTCCAGCACGGCTGCCAACCAGGCTGATATCCCCGGTTGGGGGATGGACCACTGCGCAAATTGGGCAGCGGTAGCAGAAATACCGGTGAAAAAGATGCGGTCTACTCCGTGCGCTACGAAAACTAATCCAAGCACTGCGCGGAAAATAAGCAGCGCTGCGTCACGAACGGCGGGTCTATCCATGACGTTTAGACTACCGTTAAAGCCACGTTGGGCCACATTCTGAGACAGGAGTTTCTTTCCTCGTGACATCTTTGTTCTTTGAGACCTTCGATTCCCCCGTTGGCACTTTGACCGTCGAAGCAAGTGAGACGGCAGTCTGGCGCCTGCTTTTTGCGCAAGACTCCCCCGCCCCGGGCGCGACATCCAAGCCTAATTCCCTGACCAGGCTAGCCACCCAGCAGCTGGAGGAATACTTCGCGGGCAAGCGGCGTAACTTCGCGCTCCCCCTGGCCGAACCCTTTGCTCAAGGCTCGCTGTCCCACCACGTCCTCGTAGCCCTAACCCATATCCCCTATGGCGCTACTGCAAGTTACGCCGAACTTGCGCGCACTGTAGGCAATCCGCGTGCCGCCCGGGCGGTAGGCAGTGCCTGCGCACGCAACCCCGTTCCTATCCTTCGCCCCTGCCACCGGGTCATACGCGCCGATGGCAGTGGCGGTGCTTACCGCGGCGGCTCCGCCACCAAACGCTGGTTATTGGATTTTGAAAAGGCAACCCTCTAACAATCCCCAGACCCGCCCCCACGCCGGGCCCGGGAACCTTCGAGCAAAAACAAAGTCTAAAAGAGTATGACTACATTAAATTCTCACAACACGAACTCACCAACCGCCCCCCAAGGAAAACCGCAGGGCGCAGCCGCTCCCGGCAGTGTTAGTAACCCTCCTGATACTGCTAGTGGCGGTGACGGTAGCGGTGACGGGACCGGGGACGGAACTACCTGCGGTTGCGCGGGCGCTGCGCCATCCGTGGACGTCACCGAGGGCAGTACCCAGCCGGACGCCATTTCCCCGGATCTAATAGAGTGCGCGGACGGGTTGGCCCGCCCGCCCTGGGCGGCCGCCAACCGGATGCTGCAAGAGTATTACGACACTGAGTGGGGCATGCCCATCCGCGATGAACAGGGCGTCTACGAGCGCCTGTGTCTAGAGGCCTTTCAGTCCGGACTCTCCTGGGCGTTAGTGCTCAGCAAGCGCGACGCCTTCCGCCACGCCTTTGCGCGCTTCGATCCTGAAAAGGTTGCGAACTTCTGTGACCAAGACATAGAGCGGTTGTTAGAAAACCCCAAAATCATCCGCAACCGGGCCAAGATTGAAGCCGCCATTGCTAACGCCAAGGCCACGCTAAGCATGCGGGAGGAAGGCGGCTTGGCCGCACTGGTGTGGTCCTTCCAACCCGATAGCACGCCACGGCCATTCACTTTAGAGGACATACCCAAACAGACCGCGGAATCCGTAGCGCTTTCCAAGGCGTTGAAAAAGCGGGGCTGCAAGTTTGTGGGGCCGGTGACGGCCTTTGCCCTCATGGAAGCCATTGGCATGGTGGACACCCACTTGGTGGGCTCGCACCGCCGCGGTAGTTCGGGGGTATGGGCGTAGAAAAAGGGGGGAGGCTAAGCCGCACAAAAGGGCCAGCAAGAACCATAATACGGTTCTGCTGGCCACATACTTCTAATAGCTAGTCAGCTAGCCTTGGGCGGGGTTAACCCACCCGGCGTGCCGATAAGTCATCGCGGAAGTCCCTGCGGTTGACTACCTTCACGTCAGCTTCTCCCGGGTCGTAGGAGTCCTCACTGTAGGTGGGTAGGAACTCAAAGTCCGGGCTTTCGTCATCCGATTCTAAGACGATGGCCCCGGGGCGGCGGAGCTTACGCGGGATAGCCAGTTCTTCGTCTGCGGCGTTGCGCACACCCAGCCGGGCGCGGCGCAGCTGTGCCACCCGGCGGCGGTGCAGGGCTTGTTCGGCTAGCGTCAAGTTACGCAGCGCTATCAAGTACCACCCCAATACCAAACCGGAGACTACAGCCGCGGCCCAGGCCCAGCCGCCAACTACTATGCCTAATCCAACGCAGAGCACCAGTACCGCAACCAACGCCAGGAGGGCGCGCTGGCGGCGCTGGAAACGGGTAGCGCGGGCGGCGTTATCGGCTACCGGATCCCAGCCGCCACGCCCCTTACGACGCTGAGCAAAGGCCACCTCTTCGGGAGAGAGTTCTGCGAAATCTTCGCCTGGCTGGCTTGCGCCGGATTGTGCATCATCTTCCAGCTGTTGGCTGGCGGGGACTGCGGTGCCGGAAAGGGAACCGGAATCTTGCTCTGTGGCGTCCTGGGGCTCCACGTGGTCCACCGCGCCGGGGTAGAGCAGGTCTACTGGGGAGGTGAAAGTTTCATCAAACGCGTAAGCGTCAGCGCTGGTGGCGGTAGCTACGACTGGGGCGGCAAAAATTTCCGCGTCAGTTTCCTTCTCCGAAGCGGCAGGTTTGGTGCGCGCAGGCTCCTCGATCAACAGGTCATCAGCCTCGTTGGAGGTGCGGGCCTTTTCCTCTTGCTCGGCCTGGTTCTCTAAACCGTGGCTTGCCGGGATAGCTGTGCCGGATTCAGCTTTGAGCGTATCCCCCGCGTCAGCGCCGTCAGAAAAGTCGGTGAGGTCGGTGACATCAACTAGCTCACCGTCTACCGTCTCGGTGGTCTTGCTGCTTTCAGCAGCTGCTGCACGGTTGCGCTCAGTGGGGTCCACCACTTCACCAATAACCACCGAACGCGCGCGGCTCATGGCGGTGCGGAAAGAGCTACCGCGGGAAGGTTGCTCCTGCTCTTCTGCACCTTCGCTGTCCTCGGCTACGTACTGTTTACGCACGTCCTCCGGGCGCAGGCGGGGGCGAGGCTTAGCCTGGACTTTGCCCGAGCCGCCGGAAAACAGCACGCGGGTATCTTCAAAACCTTCACCCGTGTGGCTCACTGGCTTTTGAAAGCGCAGCAACCAGGGGGCAAGGACAAAGAGCCAAACCACGATGATCAAGATGATGATGGCACTAGTAGGCATAGGCGGTATCTTCCTCCAACAACGGGCCGCCGTAATGAGGCGACTAAGATTTCCCTTGGAGTTTATCTATCCCCGTTTTCCCGTGGCGGCTGCCACGCCGCAGCAACCGTTAAAAGGCATACCTTTCTGGCCTTCCCCGCTTTCCCTGCAAGCCCCGCTTTCCCTGCAAGCCCCCGCTTTCCCGGCTGGGCGGCCATTGCTGTTTACTACTGCAGGCGCCCCACGGCGCGCAACCGCTGCACCGCAGTGTTGGCAAAGTCATCGCGGTTAATGGCCATGAAGACATGATCTTCCCATGCACCGTTGATGTGGAGGTTGCCGCGCAAGAACCCTTCTTGGCGGAAACCGCAGTGTTCTAACACCGCTCCGGAGGCAGGGTTGGCAGGCAGGTAGGTGGCGGTCACACGGTGTAGCCCCACCCGGGCAAAGGCGTGGTCCACGCCCAAGGCGCAGGCGGCCGTGGCAATTCCCTGGCCGTGCAACTGGGAATAGACCCAGTACCCAATCCAGCATTCGCTAATGGCCCCGTGCTGGATATTGCCCAAGGTCAGTTGCCCGCAGAAGTCCCCGTCCACTTCAATGGCCAGCGGGACTACTGTGCCCTCCCGCGCACTGGTGCGGAGGAAGTGAAAGTGTCTAGCCCAAGCGCCCTTATCGTGGGCTTGCTCCCAACTGACTGGGACAGTTGGCTCCACGGGTTTCAAATGCGGCTCATCCAGCAGGCGCATCTGCTGCCAGGGTTCCGCGTCTTTGCGCACCATGGGCCGAAGGCGCACCCGGTAGCCACCAGCTGTCATGGTGGCGGGAGTGGACTCCGGCCACCCGGGGTGCAGCTCATCACGCGGTGCGCCGGGTGGTGGCGGGTTCGGGTAGTACCTGCCAGCGCGCCCAAAGAGGTTCAGCATTTATCGGTAGTATCCCTAGGTGCTTTGGGTAATAAACAACACGTCAACGATATCTCCCGGGCGCACGTAATCTACATCCTCCGGAACGCGGATAAAGGCGTTGGCCTCCGATAGTCCCGCTAACAGGTGGGCCGGCGCACCACCGGCACCGCCCAGGCCTTCCACCAGGTAATCTGCGGTCTGGGCGTCGCGCATAAGCCGGGCGCGGATGTAGCCGCGACGGCCCGGCCGGGACTCGATGTGGTTGAGAGCCCTGGCGCGCACGACCCGGCGCGCCCCGGTGCGCTTTCCTAGCGCCGTGCGGATAAGGGGGCGTATGAATACCTCAAAGATGACTAACGCGGAAACCGGGTTTGACGGGACTAGGAACGTTGGCACACGGTTTTCGCCCAGTACCCCGAAGCCCTGCACGGATCCGGGGTGCATGGCCACACGTCGGGTATCAAGCTCCCCCAGCCGGCCAAGGACCTCACGGATTTCCCGGGCCCCTTCACCGCCTACCGCGCCGGAGACCACCAGAATTTCCGAACGGGTGAGGTGTGCCTCCAGGATTTCGCGTAGCCGCCTGGGTTCTCCTTCTGCTATTCCTACGCGGTGGACATCCGCCCCCGCTTCCCTAGCGGCAGCCGCTAGGGCGTAGGAGTTTACGTCGTATACCTGCCCTAATCCGGGCTCACGGCCCACATCTATGAGTTCTTTGCCAAAGGCCACCACGGTGACGCGGGGCTTGGGGTTAACCAAGACCTTCGACCTACCCACCGCAGCTAGGAGGCCAATGTGCGCCGGGGTGAGCGTAGTGCCGGTAGACACCGCCACGTCCCCCGGCTGGATGTCATCACCTACGCCCCGGACGAAATCTCCGGAGCGCACCGGCCGGTGGGCAGTCATGCGTTTGGTTCCACGATCTGTCCATTCCAGGGGCACCACTGCGTCGGCCAGCATGGGCAGGGGCGCACCTGTATAGACGCGTACAGCCTGTTTGGGCTGCAGCCGCAAAGGCTTATGAGACCCAGCGGGGACTTCTCCAACAACGGGGAGGGAGCGCTCCACTTCCGCTTCCATTGGCTGCGGAGGGGCATCTGCTTCAGCACCCGCGTCCTGGCCCTCAGTGCGGGCTGGGTTGGTCCGTGCGGACAATGCCCGTGCGCCGCCGATATCCACCGCGCGTACCGCGTAGCCATCAATGGCGGCCTGCGGAAAACCGGGTAGCGGCTGGTGCGCCTGGACTTCCTCAGCACTCATTAGCCCCAGTGCGTTGGCAATAGCTATCCGCACCGGTTCCGGAGTGGTGGCAGAAGCCATGATTAGATCTAGTTGTTCCTCAACTGAGCGCATGACAATGCCCCTTTTTTAAAGTTCCGCCTCGTAGCGCGCGATGATGTCTTTCAAGTCCTTGTACAGCGCCGGGCCGTACTGCTCATTGCGAAGTCCAAAATCCACGCAGGCCGGGATGTACCCGCCCGGGTTACCTAGGTCGTGGCGGGTTCCCCGGTGCACCACCACGTGGACGGGCTCGCCTTCCCTGATGAGCAGTTCAATGGCGTCGGTGAGTTGGATTTCCCCACCTTTGCCTGGCTTGATCCGCCGCAGCGCGGAAAAAACCTTGCGGTCCAAGATGTAGCGGCCGGTGGCAACCAAGTTTGAAGGCGCGTCTGCGGGATCTGGCTTTTCCACCATGCCTTTTACCTTCTTCACGCCTGGGGCGTTGGTGTCTTCCACGTCAAAGACTCCGTAGTCAGCGGTCTGCTCCCTAGACACTTCAAAAGCGCACAACACTGAGCCGCCTACCGCGCGGCGCACGCGTTCCATCTCCCCCATCACGGTGGCTGGCATGACAATGTCATCGGGCAACATGACGGCAAAGAACTGCTCATCATCGTCCAGGGTGTCCTCCGCCAACCCAATGGCGTGGCCCAACCCCAGCGGTTCTTCCTGTGGAACGGAAACTGGCTTTATCAACTTGCCGGCTCTTTCCACCTTGACGGCTTGCTCTTCCTTTCCACGCGCGCGCAGGGTGCGTACTAGCTCGGGGAATTCATCAAAATGACGCATAACTTCTTGCTTTTTTGGTGCCGTGATAATGGCTAGGCGCGTGGCTCCTAGCGTGGCCGCTTCTTCCGCAATAAGTTCTATACCCGGGGTATCAACCACGGGGAGCAACTCTTTAGGCACCGTCTTGGTGGCCGGAAGAAAGCGGGTCCCCATCCCCGCAGCGGGGACAACCACAGTTTTCACGCCGTGATAGCCATTGTCTTGTGCGTCATTGGATTTGATAGGCATGTTTCCAGCCTACCGTGTGAAGCGTGAGTGTTTGGTAACTATTAGTGTGGTTCGTGTGAGTTACCAAAAGTCCCAACTTCGCGCCCAGCTGCTGGCCGGCCGGAAAAACCTCACGCCCCAGGCGCGCGCGGAGGCCAACGCCGCGCTGGTGGCGCAGGTCTGCGCCCTGGCCCGGGACAAGAAGGTGGCAGCCTACTCCCCGTTGGCCACAGAGCCGGGCGGGCCTAGCTTTGCCGATACCCTCTATCAGGTCACCCGCCAGCTCTGGCTGCCCGTCTCTGGTGCGCACGGGCAGCTTTCCTGGGCAACCTACCAGGGCGAGGGCTCCTTGCGCCCCGGTGCCTTGGGCATCTTAGAACCCACCGGCCCACGGCGCGACAACGCGGTTTTGAATGAACTTGACCTCATTTTCACCCCCGCCTTGGGCGTAACTCCGGAAGGTTACCGGCTGGGCAAGGGCGGTGGCTACTATGACCGGGCGCTGGCAACAACCGCTACTTGCACCGCCGTGCTGCTCTTTGACTCGGAGATAAACGCGGATATACCGGTAGAGCCCCACGACCGGCCGGTGGACATTGTCATCACCCCGAGCGCGGTCCACTACCTCCGGCAATAACGGGCGGGGAACCTTCCGCGCCCAAGGTGGGTCTAATATGTGCCATGAGCTCGAAAAAGTTTAGCCTGGCCCAAACCCTAACCACCCCGGGTAGGTCCCGCAGCGTGTTTATCCGGCGCGGCCTGGCCGGTATTTTACTGCTGGCGGCGGTGGTTTCTGCAGCGCTTTCGCGCCGGGATATGCCCACTGCGTTAGTCTTTGGCCGTGACGTGGAGGCCGGCCACGTGATCACTGCGGAGGACGTGGCTTCGCGCCGCGTCCCCGCCAGCTTGCTTCCGGCTTCCGCAGTAGATGTCCCTCCAGTGGGCAGCGTGCTGGTGGCCGCGGCAAACTCTGGGGAGATTATCACGGACTCCCGTTTACTCAGCCCGGAGCTAACGGCCATGGATTTGGGACCTGCGGGATCTGCGGGTTCCGGGAGCGCTCAGGTATCCGGGAGCGCGCAGGTATCCGGGGGCACCCAGGTATCCGGGGACCAACTCGGCTCCGCCGGGGGCGAGCCACCGCCAGCTACGGCAACGGGGCTTTTCCTGGTCCCCATCCCGCTGGCGGAGCCGGACCTGATAGCTTTGCTCCACCACGGTGATGAGGTGGCCATCGTGGCACCGGCCGAAGACGCCGGCGGGGAGACCATTGCCAGGGGCGGCAAGATAGTCACCACCACGCTTCCCGGCTCCGGCTCAGGTCCGCGCAACGCGACCATCTTGGTGGCACTTCCCCCCGCTGCTGCACAGGAGGTGGCGGCCACGTCGCTTATCCGGCCCCTGACCGTGATGATTACGGGGCCGCGCGCTAGCGGCGGTATCGCGCACAGGACTGACGCCAATAGCTAGCGCGTCTTAAGCGGTGAGGTAGCGTAACTGCGAAACGGTATTGGAAACCACGTGATCCAAGACCTCTAACTATGGGCCAGCCAATTCCCGGTTTAGGTGCCCCGATTTATCGAACTAAAAGGAAAGAAATGTTTAAAGGCTTCAGAGACTTCATCATGCGCGGCAACGTCATTGAACTGGCCACCGCCGTCATCATTGGCGGTGCCTTCACCGCCATTGTCAACGCGGTATCAGACAACCTTATCAACCCCATCATCGCTTCTTTTGGCAGCGCGGACGTATCCGGCCTGGGCTTTCAGATCCGCTCCGGTGACCCCTCCACCATGCTGGACTTTGGCGCCGTCATCACAGCCATCCTGAACTTCCTCATTGTGGCCGGCGTGGTCTATTTCATCATCATCAACCCCATGAACAAGCTCAGTGAGCTGACCAAGGATGACAAAGATGTAGACCCTAAGGACCCCGCCCCCACCACCGAGCAGCTACTCGCCGAAATCCGTGACCTGCTCAAAAACGGTGGCCAGGCCACAGCCGCACTAGATCAAACCACCAGCCCCCTGAAATAGGAGGCAGCAACTCAGCCGGTAGGGCTCTAGCTCCCGTAGTGCGGGGGGAATTGCGCGCGGTAGAACTCCGCGTCAAGTCCCCCTTTTTCGGCTGACTCCGGTTCCTCGCGAATGTCTCCGGCGGAGTCTTCAAAGATTACCGCCCGGGCGCCGTCGTCTGCGAAAGCGGTAACAAAACCGGGGTCGTCGGCGTGGCGGTCATAATCCACTGCCGTGGAGGGGCGAACTGCGCGCCGGCGCACTTTCCTACCGGGTGTGGGCGGGTGATCTGACATCTTGGACCTTAACCTAACTCCTAGAACCTACGTGTGAACTAGACGTCGTAGCGCTGTAACTGGTCAATGAGGTGGTGTACTAGTGGCGGAACCATGGCCATACCGTCGCGGATAGCCGGGCGGCTTTCAGCCAGGTTCACTACCACCGTGGACCCGGACACCCCGGAGATTCCACGCGAGGTACACGCGTCCACTGCTCCACAGGCTTGGCCGGATGACCGCAGCGCCTGCGCAATTCCCGGAACCATCTGGTCGATGATTGCCGCGGTGGCATCGGGCGTTTTATCGCGCGGGCCCACACCAGTGCCGCCGATAGTGACCACCAAGTCAACGCCGCCCACCACAGCCGTTTCAATGGCCTGGCGGATCTTGGTCTTCTTAGATTTCACGGTAACGCAACCGTCCACCCGGAAATCCGCCTCATGCAGCAGCTCCGAGACCAAAGTGGCAATTGACTCAGCTTTGCCCTCCGGGTGGTCCGTGACAATTACTGCCAGGGCCCGCCGGCTGGCCTTAGTTTTTCCTTCCCGCTCCGTGGCGCGGAAGAACTCATCATCCGGATCGGCGATATCCAGTAACGCGGAGAGGTTCTTTTCCCGCAATTCATCAGTGGGGAACTGAGTTCGAGGTGAAGCGGAGGCTTGATCCTCTTTTTCGTTCTGGTCAAAATGGTCCATGTGAGCTCCTGCGAAGTAGGTAGAAATAGGTTTTCGGTGGCGTGTCTTTAACGCTACTAGTTTGTCAGCGTTACTTCTACCGTTCGTAGCTCCCTAGTGCGTTCGTTGAGAACTTCCAAGGTGACCGTGGCCCCGAAATCCTGGGACCGAGTGGCAGCAATGAGCCCATCCGCAGAGTCCACGGTGCGGTCATTGAGCCTGGTGACAATGTCTCCGGCTTCCAGCCCAGCCGCGTCGGCCGGGCTTCCGGGCTCAACTCCTTCAATCTGCGCGCCATCTACTACCCGGCGTCCCGAAACCTGGACCCCCAGCATAGGGTGACGCACCTGACCTTCGTTGATAAGTTGGTCTGCCACCCGCTTGGCAAAGTTAGCGGGGATAGCAAAGCCTAGACCGATGGAGCCCGCCTCCATCCCGCTCACGGGCGACAAGGAGGCGATCATGGAGTTCATGCCCACCAGGTTGCCGTTCATGTCCACCAGCGGCCCACCAGAGTTACCCGGGTTGACGGCGGCGTCCGTTTGCACGGCGTCGATGAGTGAGGACTCACCGCCCTGCTGGGATGCGCGCACCGGGCGGTTGACGGCGGAAACAATGCCGGAGGTAACCGTGGCGTTGAGCCCCAGTGGTGAGCCGACCGCCACCACCTGCTGGCCCACCACAAGTTGGTTGGAGTCCCCGAATTCCAGGAAAGGCAGATCCTGGGCACCACGGATTTTAATGACGGCTACGTCCGTATTCGCGTCCGAGGAAATCACGTCCGCCTCATACTTAGCGCCGTTGTTCAAGGTAACCCGCATCACCCCGCCTTGCTCAGCGCCAACCACCACATGGTGGTTGGTCAAGACAAAGCCATCCGGGGAGATGATGGAACCAGAGCCAGCGGACATAGCCCTGTCCGTAGCCACTTGAATGGCCACCACAGCCGGCAGCACTCGTCCAGCTACTTGTTCGATGGAGCCCTCGGGAGCTACCGGCTTGTCGTTAGCCACGGGCCGGTTAAGGACCTCGTTGACTGCAGCGGGGTCGGAACCGTGGCCGCTATCGTTGAGCTCTGCGAAGGTTAAACCGACCACTGAACCGGCCACGACAGAACCTGTGAGCATCAGCGCTAATGCGGTGCCAAGCCCCACTGAGCGCTTTGGTTTCCGCTGGTGAACAGCGGCTAAAGCGGGACTTCCCCCCATGCCCTCTCCGGCGACAGCCGGGGCGTAGACCGGGGCAATAGGATTCATGGGGTCCGCGTGGTGCCTGCCAACGCTGTGGTGCGCTGCGCCCCACCGGGAATACGGTGCCCCGGGTCTAACGTCACCGTTTCGAGCCGCGGAAAAGTCCTGGGAACTAGGCTCGTGACTAGGCGAACCCTGCCCGCCATAGCCACGGCTATCACCACGTCCGTGCTCGGGAGCCCAGTTGGGGGTGGAAGTACTCTCTGTAGCGGCGTCCTCACTTTGACGCCGGTTTCTTTGTGGACGCATAAAATTCATGACAAGAAGTATTCCTCACAGTTCTGGGGAGCCACTGACCTCACTCTGATAATTCCATAGGAAAACCTGGATAAAATCCGGAAACGCGGCCGGCAGATTGAACAGACACCGAAAATACGTCCGATCACACTTGCCTTAATCCTGGTTGAACCACCGCTCAGCGAAAATCTTTTTGCGCTCGTTGCCGTCCTCAGCGTTCAGGAATCCCGGGTCGCTATCCACTTCCCCTTCACCACGGTACCCCGGGAACAGTGCCTCTAGGCGGGCACCGCCATCGGGTGAATCTAGCACGCGGATACTGCCCTCGTGACGTTCGATAACCTGCCGAACAATTGCCAAACCAAGTCCAGAGCCAGGCATTGAGCGCGCCTCAGCGGAGCGGTAAAAACGTTCGAATACCTTTTCGCGGTCCTCCGCGGGAATACCCGGACCAGAGTCATCAACGCGGAGGCGCAAGGTACTGTCATTGATCTGCCGCATCGAGATCCGCACGGTTCCTGAGGGCGGCGACCACTTGGCGGCATTATCAATCAAGTTCAATACCGCCCGGGCGAGGGAGAACTCATCACCTTCCAATATCCAGGGCTCAATCCGGACTTGGAAATCAACATCGGGGCGGCGGCGCCTAGCCCTGGATAACGAGGTGCCCACGATTTCGTGCAGCTCCACCTTTTCCGTCTTCTTTTGGGAGGCGTCTTCACGGGCCAGGTCAACTAGGTCCCCGATGAGAGTGGAAAGCTCGTTCATCTGGGCAATGACATCTTTTTCTAACTCCCGACGGTCTTCTTCCGGAATGGATGCGGAGTTGCCCGACTGATTGGCCATCATCAACAGCTCAATATTGGTGCGCATAGACGTTAGCGGCGTCTTTAACTCATGACCTGCGTCCGCGACGAACTGGGACTGCCGAGTACGTGTTTCCTGAAGCGCCGCTAGCATCTCATTAAAAGACAGGGTTAGCTGCGCCATTTCATCAGTGCCAACAACCATAATTGGACGCAAGTCATTGGTCTGCGTGACGTAATCTGCGGCCCGCTGCAATCTGGTAATCGGCCGAAGTCCAGCCTTAGAGACCACCAATCCAGCCATGATGGCAAGCAGGATACCAGCCGCAGCCAAGGTGACCAGCACGGTCCCTAGAGTTGCGACCATGGCACGGGTATCAGTCATATCCCGGGCCAGTGCCACCGTAGCACCGGAAGAGTGACGCTTGACCACCACTCGCTCATCACCGATGGTCCTAATAGAAGTCTCAATACCGCCACCGGACTCACGGAAAGCTCCCCCCAAGGGGATCGAGTCACCATAAGCGAAAGCCCACTGAGGCGGCTCGATTGACGTCCGCGACCGCGGGTGAAATGCACGGTATTCGTCTACCAATTCCCCCAATTCCTCTGGGGAGTCGGCGTTCATTGACATTCCCAAAAGGGACGTGGCGTCTTCCTCGAGGGCCATATCCACCCTGGCTGTCAACAACGCGGTGACAGTTGCATAAGTGGCAAGTGTCACGACGGCGACTACGATAGCCACCACAACACCGGTGGTTAGCGAGAAACGCCACCGCAAAGGCGCACGCGGTTCCCAACCATTAGAATGCTCCCAGGGGCCGGCTAAAGAGGCCCCGGGAGCGTTAGAGGAAGCCAAAGACGTCTCCGCAGGCCTCCTCAGTATCACGGGTTAGACTCCCGAAGAACGTAGCCCACCCCGCGCACGGTATGGATAAGACGCGGTTCGTTGTCTGCTTCTGTCTTTTTGCGCAAATATCCGATATAGACTTCCAAGGCATTGCCGGAGGATGGGAACCCGTAGCCCCAAACCTCTTCGAGAATGGTATTTCGTGGCAGCACTTTACGCGGATTTTCCATCAACAACTGCAGCAAAGAAAACTCCGTGCGCGTAAGGGAAATACTGCGCCCTCCACGGGATACCTCGCGGGTATCCGCGTCGAGTACCAGGTCTTCAAAGTCCAAGCGTGATGCAGGTTCAGCAGAAGACCTTGCGGCGGCGTCCGCCGCAGCGCGGCGTACCAAAGACCTCACGCGCGCTAGGAGCTCCTCCAATGCGAAGGGTTTAGGCAGATAATCATCCGCCCCGGCATCCAGTCCCGCGACGCGGTCCGAGACACCGTCGCGAGCCGTCAGCATAAGAATGGGGCGGCCCCACCCTTCACTACGAAGAGCACGGCAAACCTCCAAACCGTCCATATTGGGCATGTTCACATCAAGAATAATCAGTTCCGGATTTTCGCGGTGGACCATGTCGATTGCTTCAACACCGTCACCAGCAAGCGTGATGTCATAGCCGTTAAAGCTTAAAGAGCGCCGCAAAGACTCGCGTACGGCTTGCTCATCATCCACTACAAGAATTTTCATAACCTTGATCGTTCCTCACTCATCGTTGTGTGCCTAAAAATAATTAAAATAGAAATGTCGTTTATAAGTTCAACAATACAAAATGTAACTTCTTTAAGTTCGCTTCGCAAAGTGTAAATTACGGACCTAGCGGGGAGCCTAAACTCCCGAGCCGTCAATACCTTTAACCCTACCCTCGACTTTACTCTGATTGTATGGTCTACACCACAAAAGCCCGGTATAAGCCAGACGGATTGCCCAGCTTTCCCAAGGACGAGCAAGAAAAAATCCCCGACACAGTGCTCTTGGCACTTAAATCGGGGATATTTTCCAAGTCTTTAGACTATTTTGCACCCCCGGCAAACCGGGGTGCGGTGTGGATTTTTTAAAATCCAGGTCTGGGGACTAGAACTGCTCTACGTCAACTAGCCCAAGCTTGGCAGCTTTAACTAGACGACGTGGGATACGTACAGTCTGGCCATCAATGGTGACTTCCTGGAGGGCAACATTGTCAGCCTTCCACTGGGAGCGACGGGAGTGCGTGTTCGCACGGGACTTCTTAAACTTAGGTACAGCCATTTTTCCTTATCCTCCTTACGCGTTCTTCTTCTTGCGGCGAGCCATGCCACCGAAGCGCTGGTTGAAGCGCTCGACGCGACCGGCCGTATCCATTACGCGCTGTGCACCGGTCCAGAATGGGTGGGACTCAGAGGTAACGTCAACAACGATAAGTGGGTACTCATTTCCGTCTTCCCACTCGACCTTGCGGTCAGAGGAGGCGGTTGATTTGGTCAGGAACTGCGAGCCGGTGCCCGCGTCCTGGAAGACCACGGGGTGGTAATCCGGGTGGATATCTTTCTTCATATAAATCTTCCCTCAGGGTTGAACTTCGAGTCGGTTCTTCTAGCTTATTGAACACAACGGCCGGCCACCGGGAACTACGCCACCAAAATTGGGCAACACCTTAAGTGATCCAACCGAAAATTCAAGCAGAAGATCGTGCTCGAGTTGGGATGTATAAATGTACAAAATGACCTCCCACCAGCAAAGGAGTCAGGCGAACTCGCACGAGCTCGCTAAACACCATCGCCGAATGGTCAGCAACTTTACATACTTTAGCGCTTTGATGCTGATTTGGAAAATTCCTACAACCCACGCCGGGAACGCCTACGGATAAACCCCAGCACCCCAACCGCCCCGCAGGCAGCTATGGCACGCGCGGCGGCTTTGCACCCTGGGCGGCTATACAAGCTTCGCACCGTGGGCGGCTATACAAGCTTCGCACCGTGGGCGGCTATACAATCTTTGCACCGTGGGCGCCCATACAAGCTTCGCACCGTGGGCGGCTATACAAACGGGTAAGGAAGATTGTTCACGCTACAATCCTCAGATGGCCACATCCACCACAGGGATTACAGCCACCCGGCAAGATTAGGTGAGATTAGGCAAAACCGGTCGGTAGCATGTAATATTTCCCATTGCTGTTGTCACAATGTACGTTTAATGCCCGTCACAATGTGTTTCAACCACCATTTATGGCGCTCAACCTCACATTTTGTAGCGCGATTGCACCTCACGCAATGTTTAATGGTGGATTAAAAGGAAGCATTGTTCGGGTTGCAAAGAGAAAGAAGACCCATGTCGGCTATTTGCCAAGTAACGGGCCGCAAGCCGGAGTTCGGCAAGCAGGTCTCGCACTCGCACCGCCGCACTTCGCGCCGTTGGAACCCCAATGTGCAGCGTCGTCGCTACTACTTGCCCTCCGAGGGCCGCACCATCACCCTGACTGTATCCACCAAGGGCATCAAGATCATTGACCGCGACGGAATTGAATCCGTTGTTGCAAAGATCCGCGCACGAGGAGAGAAGGTCTAAAAGATGGCACGTAACGATATCCGTCCAATCATTAAGCTTAAGTCCACTGCGGGCACCGGTTACACCTACGTGACCCGCAAGAATAAGCGCAACAATCCGGACCGTATTTCTTTGATGAAGTTCGATCCTGTAGTCCGCAAGCACGTCGAATTCCGCGAGGAGCGTTAATCTATGGCTAAGAAGTCTAAGATTGCTAAGAACGAGCAGCGTAAGGAAATCGTCGCCCGCTACGCGGAGCGTCGCGCTGAGCTCAAGGCAATTATCAAAAACCCGAACACTACCGACGAAGAGCGCTTGGATGCGCAGTTCGAGCTGAACCGTCAGCCTCGTGACGCCTCCAAGTCCCGCGTTCGTAACCGTGACGCAGCCGACGGCCGCCCACGCGGTTACCTGCGTAAGTTCGGTCTGTCCCGTGTCCGTATGCGTGGCATGGCTCACCGTGGTGAGCTGCCTGGCGTCCGTAAGTCCAGCTGGTAAAGAGGAGACTGAAAATGGCTATTAAGCGCAATAACTCTAAGAAGTTCCGCATGGAACAGTCTCGTCGCCCTAAGAAGAACCCTCTCAAGGCTGAAGGCATCGAGACCGTCGATTACAAGGACACCAAGACCCTTCGTCTGTTCATCTCTGATCGACACAAGATTCGTTCGCGTCGCGTAACGGGTCTGACCCCACAGCAGCAGCGTCAGGTTGCTACTGCGGTAAAGAACGCTCGTGAAATGGCACTTCTGCCTTTCACCACCCGCTAATTTTCTAGCGAGGGTTTTCAAAACAGCGTTGTGACTCAAGTAAGTCCACCCGTTTCCTGTTCAAGGAAACGCGGTGGCTTTTGCTTTTTCTAACCAACCCCCACCGCACAGGCTGGCGTGAGCCCGGGTTCGGGTTCCTTGCTGGCTTTCCGGGCTGAGTCGAGTCCCGGTGCATTTGATTGCTAAGGTGGAACCGTTATTCCACGTGGAAAGGTCCGGCAACACCATGGCTTTGCATCAATCACTTCTTGACCTAGGCGAGCAAGCTGCGCGCTGTAGTACCACAGCCACCGCCAAAGGGGTTCTGGCGGAGGCCACAGACTTAATCCGCAACGCTTTGTTCCACCGCGAGCAGGAAACTGCGCTTTCCGCGTGGTACTCACGGCTGTTGAGCGATGTGGTGCGCTCCCCCGCGCTGGCCCCGCATACGGGCGAAGTCCGCTTGACCGGCTCCGTGGCGCTGGGGGACGCCTCCCCCACGGCCACCGTCCGGTGGTTGGGTTCCAGCCCGGAGTTGGAGGAGCTGCTTTCCGCCGTTGGGATCAAGGGTGAGCAAGCCAAAGATAGCCTGCCCCATCGCGTGGACTCAGGGCTTCCTGTAGGTATCGACGGAGAAAAACAGCTCTTTCGTGCCGCCTTGGAGCAGCGACCACCGGCCGTGCAGATCTCTAACGGGCTGCCCGACCCCACGCAAGCGGTAGACTTCAAAGCTTTTCTCCTGTTACCCATCCAGTCCTTGGCACGGTGGGCTGCGCCTTCTCCGCGCCCCACCCCGGACCGCCTGGCGATAGGCTTGGAGAGGGAGCTATTAACCCCCGAGGAATTCGAATCCCTCAACCAGGCGTGGAAAACCGGGTTGGCGTTGGACTACCGAAACTGGTTAGACGGCGTGGACGTCTACTCCCGGGAGCTTCAGGTCCGGGACTTAGCCGCGCTGGATAGGACTGCGTACGGGGCGGCTTGCTGGATGGTGGCCGGGGCCTTTGATTCGATAAAGGTCCGCCACTAACCAAATCCGGTAGGTTCGTATATTGTTGTTTTGTTAAGGCAATTGACTGGGCGTCCGTGACGCCCCCTTTTTGAAGGGATTTTTCATCTATGGCTGGAGCTGTGGGCAGGCCGCGTAAACAAAGCCCTCGCAGGCGCGGAAGCACCGCCCGCGAGGAAATTTTGGACGCGTCCTCGGAGCTGTTTACCACCCAGGGCTTTGCCACCACTTCTACGCACCAAATTGCTGAGGCCGTTGGAATCAGGCAGGCCTCGTTGTACTACCACTTCCCTTCCAAGACCGAAATCTTTCTCACGCTGCTCAATTCCACCATTGAGCCCTCGCTGCACTTGGCGGAAGAGCTCTCCGCCAGTGACGCCGCCCCGGAGTTACGCCTCTGGGCTCTTGTTGCGGCGGAGGTCCGGTTGCTCCTTACCAGCGGCTGGAACGTAGGGCGTCTATACCAGCTGCCTGTGGCCAACTCTGAAGAGTTTGCTGAATACCACCAAGCGCGCACGACCTTGCAGAACAACTTCCGGGAGCTTGCCCAAGAGATTGTGGGGGAAGATGACCCGCGCGTGGAGTTGCCTTTCCACATCGCGCTGTCCGTTATTGAGATGCGCCCCAATAACGGCACACCCCCGTACGTGGCCCAGCAATCCATCCCGGACACGGCCTGCATGTTGGCGGACGCGGTCCTAGCGGTCTTGGGTGCCAAACCGCCCGAGGACCGCTACCAGGCCACGTTGGACTTGCTCAAGCACCGCAAGGACACTTTCAAGGCCCCCGCCAAGAGCAAGTAGGACAAGAACTAACAAGCAGTCAAAAGAAACAACCCCAAGGTTTTTAAAAACCTTGGGGTTGTTGCGGTCTAGCGGTGGCACCGGTTCTTACCAGATGTCAACCTTAGCGCCGTCTCCGCCCTCGCAGCGCACAATGTCAGCGCCGCTGCAAAACATTTCATACGCAAACCCTGTCACCGGGGACACCGCCGTGATAGCCACGTTGGTGCGGCCTGTTTCCTCACGGGCCTGGGTAAACGCTTGGTACACCACGCCTGCGAATTCCTCCGACGTCATTTCATTGGCGGGCACGTAGTTGATGTACCTTGCCGGCGGGGCTGCCGGGGCGTTCGCGTCCTCCGGGGTGGCCGGCGCGGTGGTTGTTTCTACTGCGGTGGTTGTTTCTACTGCGGTAGTTTCCGGGGTGGTCTCCGCGGGTGCCTCGGTGGTTGGTTCTTCAACGACAGACGTAGGTTCTTCGAACTCGGTAACAACCACTACCGAGGGTTCTGGCTCTGGTGCACCTGCGTTACCGAAAAAGCCCATGCGGTAGGCAAGATAAGCCCCACTAACCGCCACGAGGGCCAGCAGCAATACCGTGATTAGGGCCACTACTGCCCCGCCGCCGCCGGAACGCTGCGGCGCGGCAGGGGCCACCGGAACCTGCGCGGGGGGCACGGGCTGCTGGTACTGCGGTTGTTGGTACTGCGGTTGTTGGTACTGCGGTTGCTGGTACTGCGGGGCCTGCTGGTACTGCACCTGCTGAGGTTGTTGATACTGAGCCTGTGGCGGTTGCTGGTACGCAGCGGTCTGTGGGAACTCCTGGCGCGGCCGGGGCTGGGGCTCTGGGCCCAGGGCCTCGGTGGGGATGTTCATCTCTGCGGTGTGACCATCCTGCGACCAGTCATAGCCCGGCTCGGGCTTGGAGTGTGCACCGCGCCCGGCCCCTGATTGGCCGGTTGCCTTGGATCCTTTGCCGGAACCGCCCGCTGTGTGTGAATTAGGTGGCGTCATAAGTGGTCTTAAGCTCCCCAATGGTCTGAGTATGAGATGGAAAAATCAGTAGTGCCTAGTATGTCATGTTTGCCCGCCAGTGTTCCAAGCCACTTGCCCGGCCGGGTTCGCCGCAGCGCAGGTGCGCCGTGTGAAAAACGGCTGTTAGTACGGCCGTGGTGGCCCGCTAACCTATGGCAATCCCCGCCGCGACCGGGAGGTCACGGCGGGGATTGACGGTGGCACTAGGCGCGTTAACTCCTAGTGGAAGAAGTGGCGGGTGCCGGTTAAGTACATGGTGACCCCGGCGGCCTTGGCCGCCGCAATGACTTCCTCGTCGCGGATGGAGCCACCCGGCTGCACCACGGCTTTCACGCCGGCGTCAAGGAGTACCTGCAGGCCGTCGGCGAACGGGAAGAACGCGTCCGATGCCGCGAAGGAACCCTCTGCACGATTCTCACCATCACCCAGTGAGTTGGCGCGCTCAACGGCCAGTTTGGCCGAGTCCACGCGGTTGACCTGGCCCATGCCCACGCCCACGGTGGCATTGTCCTTGGCCAGCAAAATGGCGTTGGACTTTACCGCGCGGACTGCCCGCCACGCGAATTCCAGCTGCGCCAAGTCCTCATCGCTCAGGGGCTCACCGGTGGCAAGCTCCCAGTTCTCCGGCTTATCGCCGGCGGCCTGGTAGGTGTCCGGTTCCTGGGTGAGCACCCCGCCGGAGATGTGTTTGATTTCCTCAGTTGGGGCTTCGTGCTTTGCTACCAGGATCCGCAGGTTCTTCTTGGTCTTGAGGATTTCCACGGCCTCATCTTCAAAGGAGGGCGCCACAATTACTTCGGTGAAGATGTCCTTGACCTGCTCGGCCATCTCGCGGGTTACCTCGCGGTTAACTGCAATCACGCCGCCAAAGGCGGATAGGGGGTCACACGCGTGCGCGGCGCGGTGGGCGGCGGCAATGGATTCATCGGATACCGCAATACCGCACGGGTTGGCATGCTTGATAATGGCTACGCACGGGCGCTCGTGGTCCCAGGCGGCGCGCCAGGCGGCATCGGCGTCTTGGTAGTTGTTATACGACATCTCCTTGCCTCCCAACTGCTGGGCGTTGGCCACGCCGGTGGTGCCGGTGCTGCGGACGGTGGCGGCCTGGTGGGCGTTCTCCCCGTAACGCAGGGCCTTAGAAGCGGAGCCAACAGAGGCATCGGAAAGCTGCTCTACAAACCAGGCGGACACGGCGGCGTCATAATCGGCGGTGTGCAAGAACGCATCCCGTGCCAGCTCGCGGCGCTGCGCGATGTTAAAGCCGCCCTCCTTAACCGCTTCGATGACCTCGGTGTAGCGGGCTGGCTCCACCACAATTGCCACCGAGGGGTGGTTCTTAGCCGCCGCGCGCACCATGGAAGGCCCGCCAATATCAATCTGCTCCACGCACTCATCAAAGCTAGCGCCAGAAGCCACCGTCTCCCGGAAAGGATAAAGGTTGACCACAACTAGCTGGAAGGCCTCCACTCCCAACTCCGCGAGCTGGCTCAGGTGATCTTCCTTGCGGGTATCCGCCAAAATACCGGCGTGGACCTTGGGGTGTAGCGTCTTGACGCGTCCTTCCAGGCACTCCGGGAACCCGGTGACTTTTTCCACCGGAGTCACGTCAATGCCCAGCTCAGCGATCTTGCCGGCGGTAGAACCGGTGGAGACAATCTCCACGCCTTGGGAGTCAAGCGCGCGGGCCAAATCCTCCAGCCCGGTCTTGTCATAAACACTGATAAGGGCGCGTTTGATGGGTTTGATGTCGGTCATGGTGCTCCTTTAAGAGATGGGGGTGATAACTAGGCAGTTGCCCTCAATGCGGGCGTGGCGCAGGACTTCCACAATGAGCTCACGCTCTACTTCCTTGATGCGCTCGTGCAGGCTGGATTCATCATCTGCCGGCAGCACGGTGACCGGCCGCTGGGCGATGATCTTTCCGGTGTCCACGCCGCTGTCAATGAAGTGGACAGTAGATCCCGTTACCTTCACTCCATACGCCAGGGCGTCACGCACGCCGTGGGCGCCTGGAAACGACGGCAACAAGGCCGGGTGGGTATTAATGGCGCGGCCCTCAAACTTCTCTAGGAACCCCGCACCCAGAACCCTCATAAAACCGGCTGAAACCACCGCGTCCGGCTGCCCAATGGCAGCGGCCAAGCGGTGGTTCCATTCTTCGCGGTTAGTGGTTGGGCCCTTGCCCAACTCAACAACCTCAGTGTCAATGCCGGCGGCTTGCGCGCGCTCAATGCCTTGGCATTGCACGTCAGCCACAACCTTGACCACCTGATATCGGTCATCTTGGTGTTCGATGATGTTCTGCAAAAGTGAGCCCGTACCGGAGACTAAAACTGCCACCTGCAAGGGCTGCTGTGATGTTGTATTAACTGTGGAAGTCACAACGGAAATCATAGACGCTGCCAGGGGCTTTTTGGAAACCGCCCGCCACAGGAAAAAATTTCAGCCGCGCCCCGCGGGTGTATTGCCCTGGCTTCCAGGCTCATCATATTCATCGTGCTCGATGACCTCCCCGGCGGCAGGCGGGTTGGAGTCTTCCAGGTCCAGGGTGTCATTCAACCCTGCGGCCGGTGGGGTGGCAGTGGGCCGCGTTTCTACAATTTCCCCGTCCAGAATCAGTGTTTCTTCTATCCGTTTCCCTGCACCCGGGGAGCCTGGGCTTGCCCCGGCGTCCGCGCCGTTCCCCGCTACCCCGGTGACGCCGATAATCTCGGTATCATCTTCGGCTATGGGGTCCTGCTCGAGTTCCTGGTCTGTAGCCGCGGCCGCAGCTGCTTCCGGAGCCGGGCTATCCTCCGCGCCTGCGGGATCGTCTTCCTGTGCGGAATCTACGGGGGCCTGCGCGGGCTCTGCCTCATCGGTTCCCGGTTCCGCCGCGGCCTGGGTGTCCGTGGTATCTGCTGGAAGTTCGGCGTCTTGCTGGATATCCTGCGCACCCGCGTGCCCGTTGCGGTGGGCCACCATCCAGGCCATGGCCACGGCCAGACCGATGCCTGCGGTCCAGGCAGCGGATAGGCCCACGGTAAGCCAGAACATGGGGCCGATGAACCCGTAGGAGCCCATCATTCCGGTTCCCAGCCAAGCGATGAAGGCGCTAAAGACCGCGGCCCACGCACCGGTGGCCAGTGCCTGCAGGATGGTGGGGCGGCTGCGCCAGACCGCCGCCAGAGCGGCGAGCAAGGGCAGCACCAGCAGGACTGGCGCCCAGGCGGCGGAACTGCCCGGGGCAATTGCGGCAATAGGCAGCGGAGGCAGGGCAACCAGGTGGGTGTCAAACAGGGAAAGGCTGGCGTTGCCAATGTGGAACTCCGCGCCCAGCAAGACGGTGCCCACGGCGATGATGGCGTTGGGGATGTACGCGATACTCAGCGCGATGATGCTGGTTAGTCCCAGACCGGAAAGGTTGGGGTACTCCTGCAGCAGCGTGAGCTGGCGGTCCCAGCCGGCCGCGAAGAGCACCAGAACCACCACGGCGGAGAGCGCGGCTAGCAAGCCCAAAAAGCGGATGGCCGTCACGGCTGAGTCCACAATAAAGGCCGGGACGTTGTAGCGCCGGGCAAGCGCCCGCCACAACCGGGGTGACATTCCCACTGCCATGGCCAGAAGGTGAAAGACAACAATCTTGACTAAAGCCGGAACAAGCGGTGGGGGCAGGGTGTCATAAACCTTGGCGGCGTCCCACAGCATGAACCAAGCGGTGAGCCCAAAGGCCAAGGGGACGATAACCACGGAGGCCAGCAGGATCCCCAGATCCGTGATGCTCACCCGTTTGCGCACGGCCGTGTAGACCCGCCGGGCTACCATGACAAACAGCAACACGGCGGGCAGCAGCGGCACGAACGCCAGCTGGATATCCGCGGCGCTCACGCCCACACCGTTGGCCACCATCCAGGAATGGGCGATGGCAGTGGGCAACCAGGCCATGGGCGAGGCGGTAAGCAGCACGACGGCCAGGCACACGGCCACGATGAGGGCAAACATGGCCCCGTCAGCTACTAGTACTGACAAAACACCGCGCCTGATGCGGGCCGGCATGGACAACTGCCGGGTATCCACCCGTGCCTGCGCGTTGTCACGGACCTTGGTGGCCACGCGGGAAACGGCGTTACGCTTTGCGCGGGGGGCGGCAGGTTGGCTAGCGCCGCCCCGTGAGGCTGATGACTGACGGCGGCCGGAACGCGAAGTAGGGCTGGTTTTTCTGTTCATTGTCTTTCCACTTTGCCACGAAGACGCCGTGACCTCTGGACGGCACGGCGGAACGAGCCTTAAAGTTATCCGATATTTAGGGGGCTGGCCAAGGCCGTGGAGTAGCGGGGACAAGGGGGTAAACAGTTTTCGGTTTCTTGCACTCCGGTGTGCAACAGCAAACAGCTTGCTGTTTACTGAAAGTTTGATGAATGAACCGAGTTTCGTTGGGAAATTGGCGGATCAGGTTGCCCGTCTTCACTAATCCCAGTATTGTTAGCACCTGTTGGTAACAAGATGGTCACAATCGTGTAAACACTAGCTTTTCAGTGAAACGCTTTAAATTTCTGAGCGTTCTACGGATTTGGCTTAGAGCGAAGAACACGGCTTGAGACAAGGAAAGAAGATACTTAATGCGAAGCAACCTTCAGCGCAACGCTGGCCGTCACCGTAAGGTGACTGCTGCTCAGACGGCTAAAGGCCGCGTTGCTATTTTTACAGTCGCGGCGGGTGCAGTATCCGGCGCTGGCGCCACCGGCGTTGCAGCGGCTCAGGTTCAAGATAACGCGGACGGCGGTCCATCCACTAAAGCCCAGTCCGTTAACTTCACCCTGGCAGCAAATTCCTCCCCGCTCGACCGGTTTAATCAAGACCTCTCTAACGCCGTAGACGCGGCTAACACCGCTATTGCGGACGCTGCATTCGCAGCCCCCCAGATTCTGGCGCTGGCTGAAGAAAAGCCAGTCATCAACCTGCAGGAACAGCTACACAAGGCCATTGAGGCCTCTACGGCACGCGCGGCCGCTGACATGGCGGCCCGTGCCCCGCAAATTTCCCGTCCAGCCGAGGGCGCGTTCACTTCCCCCTTTGGCCCCCGCTGGGGAACTTTCCACTACGGCGTTGATATTGCTAACGCTCCGGGAACCCCCATCCTTGCCGTCATGGACGGTACCGTGGTTGACTCCGGACCGGCCTCCGGTTACGGCAACTGGATCCGTATCAAGCATGATGACGGCTCCCTTTCCCTTTACGGCCACATGCAGTCGCTTGACGTAGCTGTTGGCCAGCGCGTTACCGCCGGCCAAAAGATTGCCGGCATGGGCAGCCTGGGCTTTTCCACCGGCTCCCACCTGCATTTTGAGATCCACCCCGACGGCACCACTCCCGCCGACCCAGCCGCTTGGTTAGCGGAACACGGAATCAACCTTTAATAAGGCATCTTCTTCTTTCTTTTCAACGAGGGCGGACCTGCGGCGCAAAATCTTAGCGTTGGCCAGGTTCGCCCCGAGCGCCGTTAAAATGTGGCAACCGTCACATTATTAGTTTTCCGATTAAACCAACCCCGGTCAAATACCCCCGTTTTGAGGATTTTGACACAGATAGCTTCGCGCCAAACTTCCGATCTCCTGGGGTAGACCAGCGGGGAAATCACCCCCATCATCCGCCCTGCGCCGGACACCCCCTGACCATCACCGCCCAGGACACCTGCCCCCCTTACGTACAGGATACTTCCACCACCCCCTTGCCAACCGATTACTTACCCAGTAAGCTAGGGGTTGTTTACACAGTAAGTAACGCGCCAACCAGGCAAAACCCGAAAAGACAGGGGTACTCGTGTCCATCAAACACTCATTACTAGCTTTACTCAAGGAGGGCCCGTCCACCGCGAGCCAGCTACAGACCAGCTTCTCCACCGTTATGAATGAAGTGTGGTCACTCAACCCAGGCCAAGTAGCCCAGACCCTCACCCGGCTGCAACGCGACGGCCTGGTCATCCCCCAGGGCCACACCACCGGCCCCACCGGACGTAAGGCGGAGCTTTACGCCCTCACCACAGCCGGTGAAGATGCGCTAAAAGAATGGTTCAATTCCGTTGTCGCACGCCCTGCAGCCGACCGGGATGAGCTTGTCATCAAAGTGGCCCTGGCCGCCAGCCGCGCAGACATTGACCTCATCACGCTTTTAGACAAGCAGCGTTTTGCCACACTCCAGGCCATCCGCGAACTCAACGTAGAGGCTCACAACCTCCCCCAGACCAGAACCACCCAACGGCTCACTCTGGAGCGCCGCGTCTTCGAACTAGAAGGACAACTGCGCTGGCTAGACCGCGTTGAGTCCCTATCCCCGCACACCTCCACACAGGAAGGCTAAAACCATGTCACACGTCAACCCTCTAGAGCTAGATAACATCACTAGTATTTTTGGCACCGGCGCCCGCAAGGTCACCGCGCTAGACAACGTTTCTCTCACGCTCAGCCCAGGAGAGCTGGTGGCCGTGATGGGCCCCTCTGGCTCCGGCAAGTCCACCCTGCTCAACGTGGCGGGCCTGCTCCAACCGCCCACCTCCGGAAGGGTGCTGGTCAACGGCATAGACACCGCCGGGATCAGCGCTTCCAAGGCCGCAGAGCTGCGCCGTAACCACCTAGGTTTTGTATTCCAGCACTTTAATTTGGTGTCCACTCTCACGGTAGGAGAAAACGTCACCTTGCCGCTAGAGCTAGAAGGGATGAGCAGCAGCCAGGCCAAGGAGCTAGCCCCGGCGGCCCTTGCGGAAGTGGGGCTGGAGAATATGGCGGACCGCTTCCCGGATGAAATCTCCGGTGGCCAAGCCCAGCGCGTGGCCATTGCCCGCGCACTGGTGGGCAAACGCGGCATCCTGCTGGCGGATGAGCCCACGGGCGCGCTGGACACCGCAACCGGTGAGGAAGTCATGCAGGTGCTACGCGGGCGGATAGACGGCGGTGCCAGTGGCCTGCTTGTTACGCATGAGCCCCGCTTTGCCGCCTGGGCGGACCGCGTGGTCATGGTCCGCGACGGCCGCATTACTGACAACAACACCGCCCGGAAGTAAGGAGTAGATATGTCAAGCTTTATTGCAGCAACCCGCCCCGTGCGGCGCGACATGTTTGGCCGCCCCGGCCGGTTAACCGCCGCGGTCATACTCATCGCACTAGCCGTAGCCGCCGTTGTGGGCATGGGTGTCTACACAGAGTCGAATAACCCCAAGTTCGTGCCGGCAGAAGCGCAAACCGTGTCTGGCCGGACAGGAAATCCCACCGCAGCGGAGCTGGAAAATGCCCTTCCCGCCGGATATTCGCTGGATGTCTCCGCTCGGGTGCTGGGTGTCTTCACGGCTTCTGCAGGTTCCGGGCAAGCGGCTCCTTACAGTTCCATGGTGGAGCAATACCCCCGGGAACTGCTCCTAGAAGATCTTCCCATCACTCCGGGTACCGGGGAGGTAGTGCTGGCCCATCCCGTGGCTGAGACTTTAGGGATCAAAAAGGGAGAGACTGTAGCCTTCCGGGCGGAAGGTCATCCGCAGTTAGGGTCTGCCACCTTGACGGTGGTGGGGATAGTGCCAGGTTTTTCCTCCCTGGTTGGTCCAGATTCCCTGCTGACAATGGTTGATGTTCTAGACAACCCCGCGGCAGCCGCGGCGGCGTCGTTTACCATCACCGGGCCGCAGCCGCTGGACGCCCAGCAGCGCCAGGCCATGTTTGACCAAGGCTTTGAGGTTCAGCGCCTGCATGGTTCGCCCTACCCCTACATGGCTGGGGATGGTTCCAAAGTGAGCCCTGATTTCTTTTTCCTATTCCTTAACGTCATCCCCTTCCTTACCGGGTTTCTTTTCATCTTCCTTTTTCTATCCCCGGCCTTCGCGCTGGCGCTTTCCCGGCACACCCGTATGTTCGCCCTCATGGCGGCGCAGGGGGCAACCCGCACACACATTGCCATGGCGGTGCTATCCTTTGCACTCTTTGCCGGCGTCTTGGGTGCCACCCTTGGCGTAGCGCTAGGGTGTGCGGCCGGCTGGGTTGCCGTTTCACTCCAGACCCCGGATTGGGAGGTGAGTTGGCCGGTGACATTTATTGCCTGTGCCTGGGCAGTAGCCCTCATCGGCTGCCTAGTGGCCGCGTCCATCCCCGCCTATCTAGCGGGCAAGTCTGCGCTAAGTAGTGCCATGCTAGGTGCCAACCCGGACCGCATGTTGCGGTGGAAGAAGTGGATGGCTGTGGGGCCGGTTATCTGTGCGCTGGTGGGGATAGCGCTGGCGGTGGGAACGTCTAAGGCTACTTCCGGCGCTTTTATAGCCTTTGCTCCTTACTTCCTCCTCCTTCCGGGCATGATTGGGTTTGCCCTCAGTGCGCCGGCGGTTGTATTGGGGATGTCTAAACTAGGCACCCGCGCCCCCATGGTCTGGCGCACCGCGGCGCGCGGCCTGGGACGTAGTTCCATGCGCGCAATCCCGGCGGTTGCCGCGTTACTGTGCGCCAGTTCCCTGTTTACGTTCAGCTCTAGCTCAATGCTGACGCACGACGCCACCGCCAAGGCCCAGCTGCTCCTGGGCACCCCGCGCAACGTGGCGTTGATTACAGCTGGTGATAAGGAAACCATCGCAGACGTTGGCAGTATTCTCACCCAACGCCTGGGGGCGTCCACGGAGGTCCCTCTTTTTGGTCCGGCTACGCCCCGCGAGCTTGCTGGAGGTGCGAAGAGCTTTCGTCTTACAGCCAGGGATGCTCCGGCCTGCGATGGTTACTACGGCGCTACCTATACCTCATTCCTGAGCGTCGGTTACGGATTCCCGGGAACGTCTGGCCACGGTCCTGATAAGGATCCCCGCGAGGTAAGCCGGTGCTTGGCGCGTATCGCTCAGGATAATGGACCATCGACATCTTATGACTTCTACCTGACCAAGCACCTGATTGGCGGCCAGGAACTTCTGGATCTGGTGGTTTTTGACTCCCCCGATGACCGCGCCAAGGCCGCAAAGACGTTGGCCGCGGGAGGCATTGTGCTTCCGCGCGGGTCTGGGTTTATTCCGGAGGGTTCTTCGCAACCGGCACCCACCGTCAAGATTCAAGCGATCTCAGAGGCCGTTGAGGAGTTACAGGATGAACCGGTGACTAAAGAAACCACAGCTGCACTGGAAGTAAGTGAGTCAATCTCACACCTTTCCCGGCCTGTTACGCTGCTTAGCCCCGAAGCCGCCAGGGCCCTGGAGCTTAACCCCACGCTCATTGGCGCGGCCCTGGTCTACCCCCAGGACATTAGCGGTGCGGAGGCCACCGCTGCCCACCGGGAGGTAGATGAGCGAAACCTGCCGATATCGCGTATGGATAGCGCAGATTCCACACCGGAGGACGGCAGTCGCGATATCTTCGGTGAGACACTTACCGCCGATGTCTACTTTGCCGCGCAGGACCCGCAGGTTTCGCAGCCCTTTGTTGGGCCGCTATTCCTGGCGGCGTTGGTTATCATCACCATGCTGTTAGTCACAGCGCTGTCCGCCGCTACTCTGCGCCGGGAAAACCGCGCGTTCGCCGCCATCGGTGCCGCCCCCGGTTTTGGTGCCAAGGTGGCCGCACTACAGACCTTCCTGATTTCCAGCGCCGCCCTTGCCCTGGGCTTTGTGTCCGGACAGCTGGCCGTACTGGCAACCAGCACTGGAGACCTTCACGCCCCTACCGGGGAGCTCTTAGCGCTTGGCACCTTGGGCTACCAGCGCTTAAGCTGGCCGGTCCTGCTGGCAAGCCTGGGCGCCGTGGCGGTATCCACGGCACTGACCTGGGTCATCCACCGCCAGCGCAGAAGTGATTGCCAGGCGCTGGTAGGCGGTGCGCAGGAGGACCGCTTGCTGGCTTAACTTTCTCGCGCCTAGCAGTCTTAGCGTGCCCACCCGGCCGCAAGAGTTGCCGCATGAAACGGCCTAGCCTTTGCTAAGAAATGGACCGCCCCTGGGGCGGTTCATTTTTCATATGCCCCACCCCCACACGCCACCCCCATTCCTTAAATCACGACTTTACACCCTCAACTTTAGTCACATTAGCAACACACGTAACACGCTGGCATGTTCGAATGTTTTCGAAATATGGGGCTCCTACCTGCAATTTCGAACGGTTGCACCGCTAGTCATCAGACGTTACCTTTTAACAAGTGTCACAACGCGATAAACATCGTGTAACGACACGCCCGGCTACTCAAAGTAACCAAAATTTTATTTTCTCCGCACATCTCCATATTGACTCGATTCACAAAGCAAAATACGCCGTATGAGTTCCCAGTGGCTTTGACCATGTCTCAGGCAATATCGCGAAAAGGACCACTTATGAAGCGCTATCCCGATGCGCGCCGCACCAGGGCCACTGCCTCCGCAGTAGCCGTTACCGCAGCACTCACGCTGTCCCAGGCACCCAACGCCATGGCCCACGAGGGCGATGTCGCCCCGGTGAGCACCACCAACGGCGAAGAGGGCTCCTCCAAGGAAGACATTGATACCGCCATTGTCGTGCTAGACACCTTGGCTGAACTAGCCGGCGCTGCGGACCAGATCCTCAATAACGAATCCCTCCCTCCCGCCGGTGGCGCCCCAAGCGGGGTGCGGGCAATTCTGGACCCTCACGTTATCTCCGGTCTGGCAGCGGCCCTAACCCCCGAGGTTGGCTCCCCGCTTAGCCCCTCCCTTCGCGGCACCACGGTGGAAGGCTACCCGGTAGTCTTCCCCACCTCCGGTGTTCTTACCTCCGGGTTTGGAATGCGTTGGGGCGCTATGCACAACGGTATTGACGTGGCCAACCCGGTGGGCACGCCCATCTACGCCGTCATGTCCGGCCAGGTCATCAGCTCCGGACCCGCGCAAGGGTTTGGCCACTGGATCCGCATCAAGCATGACAACGGCGCGGTTTCCGTCTACGGCCACATGCGCGGGGACTCCCTGCTGGTTAACGTGGGCGACCGTGTGGAAGCCGGCCAGCAAATTGCCTCTATTGGCAATGAGGGCCACTCCACCGGACCGCACCTGCACTTTGAAATCCACCCAGATGGCGCTACGCCGGCTGACCCGCAGGCGTGGTTCGCGCAGCAGGGAATCTACTTCTAGGCTGCTGCGACATCCTGGCACTCCCGGCAGCGCGCCTGTAAAGCTGTTAGAGCTTTTCCATGGGAACGCCGCCAATGAGCATGAGCCGGACCTTGCCTGCGGAACCAAAATCAATGGTTGCGCTGGTACGAGGACCAGTACCGCTTACCTCCAGGACCTTACCTAATCCGTATTTGTCATGGTTGACGCGGTCTCCTACAACTAAATCAAGTTTATTATTCCGTGGCCGCGCTGAGAGTTGCGAGCGCGAGGAAGTGGAAGGTTTACGGGCCTGCGTTGGGGAAGACGCGGAGCCCGTAGACTTTCCGCCGTAGCCGCCCCACTCCTTGTTATAGGTGCGGCCATAGGAATAATCATCATCACCCCAGGCCGAGGCCCGGGACAGGGAACTATCTTGTTCTCCACGGCGCCAGTCGATGAGATCTTCTGGGATCTCCGCGAGGAAGCGACTGGCCGGATTGGACAACGGATTACCCCAGGATGACCGGAGAAGCGCGCGAGTAAGATACAGTTGCTCGCGCGCTCTGGTGATCCCCACGTAGGCCAAGCGGCGCTCCTCTGACAGCTCCAGCGGATCCCCCAAGGAGCGCATATGCGGAAACTGCCCGTCTTCCCACCCCGGAAGAAAGACCACGGGAAATTCCAGACCCTTGGCCGTGTGCAACGTCATCAGTGTGACCACCCCGGATTCGTGCTCCGGAATTTGGTCCGCGTCCGCTACTAAGGAAACCTTTTCTAAAAAGGCCTGCAAGGAGCCCGGCGCGGCTTCTCCTTCTTCCATGCTCGCGCCGCCTTCACCGCCTAGCTCCGCGTCCGCCTCCGCGAACGCCATCTGGTTGGCTGCCTCTGAGCTGAATTCCCGCGCCACGGAAACCAACTCGTTGAGGTTGTCCAAGCGCGAGCCGTCCTGCGGGTCATTCGAGCTTTCCAGCAGTGCGCGGTAGCCGGTAGCGTCCAAGATTGTGGTGACCAGCTCCCCGATGTCTGGTTGCCCGGTGATCTCATTGGTCATAGCCGGCATCTGCGCGCGCACCGAGTCCATCATCTCCACGAACCTGGCCATGGCATTGCGCCCCATAGCACTAAGCCCCGGGATATCCCCCGCGGCCGCGTCACGCAGCGCCTGGGAGTAGCCAATACCCATGTTCTCCGCGTAGACCGCCAGGTGGCCTTCTGCCTTCGCGCCGATACCGCGCTTGGGCACGTTGATTATCCTCCGCAGGCTGATGGTGTCATCTGGGTTGAACACAATGCGCAGGTAGGCCACCAGGTCGCGGATTTCTTTGCGCTCATAAAAGCGTGTGCCGCCCACCACTTTGTAGGGAATGCCAGAGCGGATGAAGATATCTTCAATGGCGCGGGAAGAGTTATTGGTCCGGTACATCACCGCCATATCGGAATACTCCCGGCCCCCGTCTACCAGTTGGTCAACTTCTTGGGCAATAAACCGGGCTTCGTCGTGCTCATTGTCTGAGACGTAACCGACAATCTTTGCGCCCTGACCGTGTGCTGTCCACAGGTTCTTCTTGCGGCGGTTGTCGTTTTTCGCAATCACCGCGTTGGCCGCGTTCAAGATGGTTTGGGTGGAGCGGTAGTTTTGCTCCAGCAAAATGGTGCGCGCCTGCGGGTAGTCGCGCTCAAATTCCTCAATGTTGCGGATGGTGGCGCCACGGAAGGCGTAGATGGACTGGTCCGAGTCACCCACCACGCACAGCTCCGGGGCCATGCCTTCCGCTACCCGGTTGCCTTGGCCCACCAGCGCCGCCACCAGGCGGTACTGCGCGTGGTTGGTGTCTTGGTACTCATCAATGAGCACGTGCTTGAACCGCCGCCGGTAGAACTCCACTACTTGCTGGTACTGGGTGAAGATGCGCACGACCTCCCCTATCAGGTCGTCAAAATCCACGGCGTTGGCGGCGCGGAGGCGCCGCTGGTATTCGGCGTAGACCTGCGCGATGGTCAAGTCGAAGGGGTTGTGGGTGCGTTCTGCTTCTGCCAGCACGTAGTCCGGCCCTTGGAGCTCGTTTTTGTAGTTGGAGATGTTGTTGGCCAACACGCGGCTGGTGAACTTTTTCAGGTCCAAGCCCATGTCTTTAGCAATCAGCGAGCACAGCCGCCGGGCATCATCCGCGTCATAAATGGTGAAGTTGGAGTTTAGCCCCGGCACCAGTTGCGCGTTTTGGCGCAAGATACGCACGCAGATGGAGTGGAAGGTGGATACCCACATGCGCTCCGCCACTGGCCCCACCAGCTGGCCCACGCGCTCTTTCATCTCCGCTGCGGCCTTGTTGGTAAACGTAATTGCCAGTACTTCCCAGGGTGCCACCCCCCGGTGCTGCATGAGGTAGGCAATCCGCCGGGTTAGCACCGCGGTCTTGCCCGATCCAGCGCCGGCCACGATGAGCAGCGGGGAGCCAATATGCTCCACCGCCTGCCGCTGCTGGGGGTTCAGCCCCTCCAACAGCGGGCTGTCCACGGCAGGTGCCGGTTGCTCTGCGGGCACCGGCGCGGGTTTGGCTCCCCCAAAGAGGAAGCCTTGCTCCCTACCAGTGGGTTCAGTTCCGGTGGCGGGCGTAGACGGGTTGCGGCGTGAAAACGGTGAGGAATTTTCCATAGTGTTATCCAACCTACTACCTTGGGTGGACATGGGGCCTGTTACTCGCGGGGCTTGGCACCAAAGCTCGCGCGCCCTTAGCCCAACGGGGGCACTTGCCTGCAAAAACCATTGTGCATTCGGGGATTTCCGGGCTAGATTTAGACGCTATGAACGCCCCTGACACCCCAAGGCTTAACCACGACGCCGCAACCTCCAGCACAGCCGCAACCACATCCACCACAGCTACCGCAAGCGGCCCCACGGACGAACACCAGCCCAATCAACCGGACACCGACTCCGCCCAGGCCCTGGTGGAGCAGTTTGACGTCCGCACCCCAACTGGCACGGATGATCCCCTCTCCGACTCGGAGATCCAGCGCTACCGGCAAGAAATTGACCGCATGAACCGGATTATCCTGGAGGCGGTGAAAAGGCGCACGGAGATTGCCCACGCAATTGGCAAAACCCGCATGAGCTCCGGCGGAACCCGTTTGGTCCACACCCGCGAAATTGCCATTATTAACCAATTCCGCGAGGAACTGGGGGAGGAAGGCCCGGCGATTGCCCAAGCCCTTCTGCGCATGGGGCGCGGGAAATTGGGCTAGCCCTCCCCTTTTTGGCCTAGGCAACGCACTAGCCATAACGTGAATGTTCTACACTCTAAGATGTGAACGCAGTCCTCGTAGCCGTTGTCCTTATGCTGGTCCTTTCCCTTCTTCGCGTCCATGTGGTCGTGGCGCTGTTTCTAGGCGCGCTTTCGGGAGGACTGGTAGCCGGCATGGGCTTGGATAGGACGCTCATTGCGTTCCAGGACGGCTTGGGCGGCGGCGCCAAGATTGCGCTGAGCTACGCCCTGCTGGGCGCGTTTGCCATGGGCGTGGCCGCCACCGGGCTGCCCAAATTGCTGGCGGACTTCTTGCTCCACAGGATCAACTCGGACGGCAGTTCAGCTAAGGCAGCCTCCGCCACCAAGTGGCTGCTGGTAGCTGGAATCATTGCCATGGCGGTGATGAGCCAGAACCTCATTCCCGTCCACATCGCGTTTATCCCGCTGCTGGTTCCGCCGCTGCTCAACGTGATGAATAAGCTACGCCTTGACCGCCGGCTCATCACCTGTTGCATCACCTTCGGTTTGGTGACCACCTATATGTTTATCCCCGTGGGCTTTGGTTCTATTTACCTCAACGATATTTTGCTCTACAACATTGGTGAGGCAGGGCTAGATACCTCCGGGATTAATGTCATGCAGGTCATGGCTTTCCCCGCCCTGGGAATGCTGGTGGGCGTGCTGATAGCTATCTTTGTCACCTACCGCACTCCGCGCGATTATGCCGATGTCTCCTTGGGCACCGCTCCAGAAAAGGCCCCGGACGTCTCCCGGTACAAGGTGGCGGTAGCCATGGTGGCCATTGTGGCTACCTTCGTGGTCCAGATCCTCATGCAATCCTTGGGATTTGAGGCGGACGGCCTGTTGGTGGGCGCCCTCATCGGCCTAGCAATCCTGCTGGTTACCGGCGCGGTTAACTTCCGCAACGCTGATGACATCTTCAGCCAGGGCATGAAAATGATGGCACTCATTGGTTTCATCATGATTACTGCCCAAGGCTTTGCTGCCGTGATGTCCGCAACCGGTGAGGTGGAGTCCCTGGTTACTACCGCCGGTGACGTGTTCGGGGACAACAAGTTTGCCGCCGCCGGGGCCATGCTGCTGGTGGGACTTATTGTCACCATGGGTATCGGTTCTTCCTTTTCCACACTCCCCGTTATTGCCGTGATCTTCGTGCCACTGGCAGTGTCATTGGGCTTTAGCCCCGCTGCCACGGTGGCGCTGGTGGGTACCGCAGGCGCGCTTGGTGACGCGGGCTCCCCGGCATCAGATTCCACGCTGGGCCCCACCGCAGGCCTTAACGCCGATGGCCAGCATGACCACGTCCGGGACTCCGTTATTCCTACGTTCATCCATTTCAACATCCCGCTGCTTATAGCCGGCTGGGCTGCTGCGATGATCCTTTAAACCCAAATGCACTACGGTAGAAAGCATAGAAAAATCACCGCCTGAGAAAGGTCTGTTTCCACATGTCTATTTCATCCACCTCCGCTTGGCAAAAGCTGGAACAACTAGCTGAATCCAAGGAGCTCGACCTCCGTGAGTTGTTTGGCAAGGACGGCCGCGTAGAGCGCCTTTCTGTTGATGCCGCCGGCTGGCACGCCGATCTTTCCAAGAACCTCCTCGATGAGGACATCCTGGGCGCGCTCCTAGCGCTTGCCAAGGAAGCCAAGGTGGCAGAGCGCCGGGAGGCCATGTTCGCAGGTGAGCACATCAACCTCACTGAGGACCGCGCTGTGTTGCACACTGCCCTGCGCGCGCCCAAAGACCACCAGATTAACGTTGACGGCCAGGACATCACTGCCGATGTCCACGGGGTCCTAGACCGCATGGAACAATTCGTCGGTTCCCTCCATGATGGCACCTGGACCGGGCATACCGGCAAGAAGATTGCCACGGTGGTCAACATTGGCATCGGCGGCTCTGATTTGGGGCCGGTCATGCTGGCGCAGGCGCTGCGCACCTACAAACACGGGGACTTAGACGTCCGCTTTGTCTCCAACGTGGACCCCTCCGACATCGCCGCAGCGCTCAGCGACCTGGACCCGGAGACCACCTTATTCCTCATTGCCTCCAAGACCTTCACCACCCAGGAAACGCTCACCAACGCCCATGTGGCCCGCCGCTGGGCACTTGACGCCTTTGACGGGGATGACTCCGCCATTGCCAAGCACTTTGTGGCTCTTTCCACCAATGAGGAAAAGGTCACTGAGTTTGGCATTGATCCGAAGAACATGTTTGGTTTTTGGAACTGGGTGGGTGGCCGCTACTCCGTGGACTCCGCCATTGGCTTGTCCATCATGGCGCTTATTGGCCCGAAGAACTTCCGCGATTTCTTAGCCGGCATGCACGCCATGGACACCCACTTCCGCACCGCCCAGCCGGAAGAAAACCTCCCGCTGCTCATGGGCCTGCTAGGTGTCTGGTACACCGACTTCTTGGGCGCGCAGACCCACGCCGTGCTCCCCTACTCCCAGGACCTGGCGCGCTTCCCGGCTTACCTGCAGCAGCTGACCATGGAGTCCAACGGCAAGTCCGTGGACCGCGACGGCCGGGCCGTTGCCGTGGACACTGGGGAGATTTACTTCGGTGAGCCCGGCACCAACGGCCAGCACGCCTTCTTCCAGCTCATCCACCAGGGCACCCACCTCATCCCCGCGGATTTCATTGGCTTTGCCACCCCGCGTGAGGACTTCCCTACTGCCGATGGCACCGGCTCCATGCACGATCTACTCATGGGCAACTTCTTTGCCCAGACCAAGGTCTTGGCCTTTGGCAAGACTGCTGCGGAAATTGCCGCTGAGGGCGTGGCGGAAGACCTCATCCCGCACAAGGTCATGCCGGGCAACCGCCCCACCACCACCCTGGTGGCCAAGGAGCTAACACCGCATGCCGTGGGCGCGCTCATTGCCCTCTATGAGCACATCACGTTCACCCAGGGCGTCATCTGGGACATCAACTCCTTTGACCAGTGGGGCGTGGAGTTGGGCAAGCAACAGGCCAACGACCTAGCACCCGCCGTCTCCGGCAAAGAGGAAGCCAACTCCGGCGACGCCTCCACCGACGCGCTTATCAACTGGTACCGCGCCAACCGCTAAGCCACGCGCCTAGTCAAGGCCAGGAAAACGACTAGGAAAACGGCTAGGAAAACGGCTAGGACTCCCCGCCGCAGCTTGTTCAAGCTGCGGCGGGGAGTCCGTTTTCTCACCTATCCATTGAAACCGCCCCCGCCCACCGGGGTGGTGACTAGAGCTTTACCATTGGCTCGAAGCCGTGCGGGATGGCGTCGGAAAATACCACCTGGCGCCCAAACGGGAAGCACGTCACCGGAATCATCTTCAGGTTGGCCAAGGCCACCGGGATGCCGATGATGGTCACCGCCTGCACAGCGGCAGTAGTTACGTGGCCTACCGCCAACCACAAGCCCGCAGCAAGAAACCAAATCACGTTGGAGACAGTGGACAATCCACTAGTCCCTCCCACCGGCTGGACCACGGTACGCCCAAAGGGCCACAGCGCAAAGCTGGCCATCCGGAAAGACGCCACGCCCGCCGGAATGGTCACCACAAACAAGCAGGCAAAAACGCCAAGCAGAACATAGCCCAACGCCAGCGCGAAGCCACCGGTAAACAACCAGATAAGGTTCAAGATAAGTTTCATCACGCTAACAATAGCCGCTCCGGCGGCCAAAGACACCAACCGCCGGGAAAGCTACTGCCCCGAAGCACTTCTGCAGCTTTTACAGCCCGAACGGCAACAGGGAGGAAAGCATGGGCAATACCGCCGCAATCAGCCCCAGCACAGCAACTACTGCGCCGGCCGCGATGACCGCAATACCGGTTTCGTTTGGTTGACCATCTGCTGAGGACAGCGGGTTATCAGCCGCAGGTGCTTGAGCAAAACCCAGGTCAGTCTCACTCATCCCTTGGCCGTTGATGCAGGCTTCCCTGACCTTCTGCAGCCGGTCCATCGCCAGGAACAACGACCCCGCCGCTAGTTGATACCCGAGTAGCGCCTTATTCTCAGCGTCGGTGAGGTCCTTATTGGATTCCGTCTCAAGCCATTTATTAAAGGCCTTGCGCTGACTTCTGTATGTTTCCAGGCGTTGCCGCTCCGTGTTACGGGTGGTGGAGACCTGGTACCCATTAGCAACCTTGCGCCAATCGCCGTCCCACTGCGGAATATTTTTAGCCGGGTAGCCACGAAGCGCGTTGTAGCGTTCACTCGCTGACTGGAGCCTTTCCCAACGCTCCCCGATGATCTGGTGTTCTTCATTGGTGTAATTGATAGTGCAGTACTGCCCGTACACATCAACTGACACCGCTTGCGCGGGAACCACACTAACCTGCAGCAAAGTGGCCACAGCGGCCACAGAAGCGATCGAACGCTTGAACATAAAAACTCCTTGAGTTAGAACGAGAATGGTTACGAAAAACGCAACCGACCCTAGATATTTTAATACAAAATTATCAGCCCGACCGCTATTTCAATTCTCATTCAGCACTGGAATTCAGCCCTAAAAGCGGTGCCCTCACCGCCTGTCCTCCGTGACCGGCACCGCGCTACGCGGACAAAGGCTGGCAGCTTGGGCACCACCAGATAACCCGCTCAAGCTCACCTTCATCCCCACCGGCGTCAGGGCCTCCCAACAAGTCTTTCTTGATAAGCTCACCGCAACGCCGGCACCGTTTCCGGTTGCGCCCAAACACGTAGGCGGTTTCCCCGCCCCGCTTAACACCAGTGGTCACCCGGACGGGCTCATTCCGGTTGGCCCACATAATCTTCCGGCTGATATCAATGATCTTCTCTACATCCACCTCTGCGACCGGTGTGGCGGGGTGCACGCCCGCGATGAAACAGGCCTCCGCACGGTATTCATTACCGATACCCGCCACTACCTTCTGATCCAGCAACGCTGCTCCCACCGCCCGTGTGGGCCGCGCCAACATGCGCCGAATGACCTCCTCCCGGTCACCGTTGGACTCCCACTCCGGGTTCAACATGTCCGGGCCTAGGTGCGCTATCCTCGCTTCATAATTTTCCACCGGATAGACCTCCACAAAACCCAGCGAGTGGCCTACGACTTCGATGTCACGCGGGGTATGGGCAAGTTGCAACACTACCCGCGCGGTGTGCCCGGGCTTGCGCCACCTATCCCCCGCGTAATGCATGGCCCACTGCCCCTCCATTTTCAGGTGGGTGTGCAAGATGAGCTCATCAAAGCGCATAAGCAGATGCTTGCCGTAGGGCCAGATCCGCTGGCAGGTCATGCCGTCGAAAGACGCCAGGGCATACCTTGGAACCCGCACTGACGTCTTGGTCACTTCCCGTCCAACCATAAATTGCAACCGGTTGGACAGCTGTAGGACGGAATCACCCTCCGGCATGGCCACCTCCCCTTCATCAGGTCAAACTTAGGCCACCGCCAATAGTAGCGCCGCGTGCCCAGTGCCGCCCCAATCCACCGGGCATACCCCAGGACTAATCCTCCCGCACCCAGGCACCGATAACCCCCGGCACCGCCGGCGGCAACTTCCCCAACAACGCCCTGCGGTTAGGCTCCGCCTCAATCTTGGTTGTCACCGCATGAATCTGACCGCGCTTACCCTGACGCTGACCACCCCGACCACCGCCGGCCATTCCACCACCGGCCGCCTGACCACCAGAGCCAGTCGCAGAGCCCGCCCCTGAACCAGCACTGGAGCCAGCCACAGAACCTTGCCCACCAGCACCGGACAACCCAGAACCGGAACCACCAGACACACCGGAACCGAAGCCACCCGAAGCGCCAGAGCCAGAACCGTACCCCGAACCAAACCCGGAACCAGAGCCACCGCTTAACCCGCTACTGGAACGAATACCCGGACCGCTACCCAGCGAGCCACCGACAGCGCCAGCACGACCAGCACCGGCTCCCCCAGCCATGCCAGCCCGGCCCGCGGCACCAGCCCGCCCTGGGCCATTCCCGCTACCCGCACCAAGTCCTCCGGAATTTCCGGCTACGCCTCCGGCTCTTGCCTGGCCGGCACCGCCGGAACCAAAGCGTCCACCACCCGCAGTGCCGCCAATACCGCGCGAGGTTCGCAGACCGTTTAACGGTTGCCCCGCACCAGCACCACCGCCGGCACTACCGGCCAAGGCCCCGCCGCCACCGTTTCGCGCGCCCATTCCTGGGACCGAGCCGGGGATCCCTGAAACTATCGCCGAAGTCCCGCCAGCGCCACCGCCACCAGACGGCCCTGCGAGGCCACCCGGTGAAGATGCCGCCACCGAAGCACCCGCTGCGACAGTTCCCACGTCCTGTAAGCCGACGCCTTCAGGCGAGATCCCCAACCGTCCCAGCGCCTCACCGGCGGCCCGATCGATCATGCTCTGATGCTCCGGGGGCAAGCCCAGGTCCGCATTCGGGCGGACGCGACCGTCAACAACCTCAAAAGAACCAGGCCCTACCCGGCCGGATGCCGCAGCATCAGTCAAAGCTTTAGGCCACACAACCTCATCAACAGCCAGCCCTTCCGCATAACCGTCATGACCACCAAGCCCAACCGTTGCAGAGCCACCACCAGCACCTAAACCAAACTCCGAAGCCAAAGTTCCCCCACTAGGAAGTGAAGCATCTACTGCGTCCTGCAAACCCGACTGCGCCCGCGCCAAAGCAGCCTTCTGCGCCAACTCCCGTTCCTCCGGATCCTCAATTTTCTTAATCACCGCAGCATCCATCGCCGCCCCCAACATGGAAGTGACCGTCAAACCAGAAAAAGCAGCAGTCCTGCCAGCCATTGCCTCCGCATTAGCAGCAAACACCCGAGCAACCGCAACAGCTTGGCCTACCCGCTCAACACTCGCATCAATAGCCTCGCCCTTGTTCTCCTCACGAATCTGCGAAGCAATAGACTCCAACCGCTCCCCAGCCCGCGTCATCGAACGCGCCAACTCCGACCACCGCTGCGTAGAAGCATCAATCTGACCAACATCAATAGCCCCAATATCAGCAACAGCACTATCAAAATCATCACCCAACTGCACACCAGGCTTATGAAAAAATACCTCACGCACCGAATTCTCCGGCTCACGCGAAAACGGAAGATCCCTCCCCTCCGGCGAAACAGACTCAGAAACAAGATCTAAACCATAAGACAGCAACATATCTTGGCTGGTAAACGCCTGCGCCATTAGTTGATACATCTCAACGAACCACTCAGCCTCCGACGCCAAAGACTTCACCACACTCTCCGCAGAACCCGGATCACCCTGCAAAAAACGACCATGAATCTCACCAGCCTCCGAAAACCCAGAAATCGAAGACACCCCGGAGTTCAAAACCGATTGTGGATCACTTAAAGCTGCTTTCAATGCTCGCTCGACGGTACATAAACTGGCAGAGGCAGATTCTAAAGATTCAGTAATTTTCATTAAACTTCTCCTCTTTTAAATAAACTAACTAATATCTGAGAGGGGATTTCGCAGTAGGTCTCACCACTGGGTTCGAGCAAAAGGTTCGCGTAAACGATTGATACTGTCCCCCGGACTGTATCTACTGTGGCCTCACAGCTTTCTTCCTCAAAAAATCCGGGATATCGCGTTACCAGACCTCCAGGAATTTGCTCTATTCGACTTTCAACCTCCGAGAGACCGGTTTCAACCAGCAGTTCCACAGGATCTTCTGTTGCTGTAAAAAAGAAGGATCCGGCTTCACCTTGGTAATCATCGACAAGAAATCGACACTGATATCCAGCTCCCGGATCTTCGGAGTTCCTCAGAATCTCAATGCCCAACTCATCTGCTACCTCATCAGGAATATCGCGACAAGGACGGAAGATTTCCTCAGCAGAAAGCGGAGGCTCGTACGTGCCAAGCTCCGGCATCGACCAGGTATCCCACACGCTAGGCTCCTGATTATCACTGTTTTCAATAGCTTGGGAACTGGATTCCTCAACGGCCCGGCTAAGGGGCACCGCTTCCGTTTCTGTACCAGAACTGCCCGCAGCGCCACACGCGGTGACGCTTACCCCCACAGCAGATATAGCTACCGCCAAAATAAATCTTTTCAAAAGTTTCTCCCCCGAGTTATTAATAAATCACGGCATATCGCTTTGCCTATGCAAACTGTAGATATGCGCCTTCCCAACATCATGCCCTATAAGTAAGGATTTGTCAGCACCTCTTTTTAAATTCACCCGAATCCGGGCAATGGGCCCCTTTAAACATTTCACAAGCCTGGGATCAATCCCCGCCCGCGAAGTATGAGAGCCCACAGGCTGAGGCGGGCTAGTCGCATTGCTGACTTGTTCGGCTATTGTGCTCCGGGTAGAAAGCTCTTCTTAGTAGGAATCTGCGGCGGGGTATGGAAGCAAGGAGCCTGCTTCCTGCAACAATGGAAACCGGGGGTAGAACGTCAGGAACAAATCAAAAGGCCCCTGTGGTTTCGGTGCTTTCTGCTCCGCGTGCCATACACCGCAGAAAGCACCTTCGTCGCCGCTTTCCCGTGGGCCGGTTTCTAGCGGCTTCCCGGCGTGTCAATCAGGCAGATTGCGGGCCCCGGAAGCAGGGCGGTTCCGCCTCGTTGCCGGCCGCTATTGTTTCCTGCGTGGAGCTTGGTTGATTTCCTCCCCAAGCGCTAGTCCCGCAGTCAAAGCCCGCTATAGTTATCCCCATTATGACTAAGGACTCCGGCTACCTGACCCCGCAGAAAAAGATCCGTATTGCTGACTTAAAAGCCCTCAAGGGTGAGCGCCCGTGGGCCATGCTCACGGCGTATGACTACCCTACGGCCAAGGCGTTTTCCGCCGCGGACGTGGAGTGTCTCCTGGTGGGTGATTCTGCCGCCAACGTGGTCTTCGGCTATGACTCCACTACGCGTATCAGCTTGGATGAGATGGCGTACCTGGCCGCAGCCGTAGTCCGCGGTGCCGGCAACGCACTGGTAGTGGCGGATCTGCCCTTCGGCACGTATGAGGCCTCCGATTCCCAGTGTGTTGCCACCGCTACCCAGCTTATCCACCGGAGTGGAGCGCACGTGGTCAAACTTGAGGGTGGGCGCCGCATGGCCCCGCGTATCAAGGCACTTAAGGACGCGGGTCTGGCCGTGTGCGCGCACGTCGGGTTTACGCCCCAGTCGGTGGATAATCTCTCAGGCTTCAAGGTCCAAGGGCGTGCCGATGCCGCCCAAACCGTCCGTGATGACGTCCGCGCCGTCGTAGAGGCCGGCGCTGACATGGTGGTCTTCGAAATGGTTCCGGCGGAGCTGGCCACGGAGATAACAGAGTCCTGTCCGGTGCCCACCGTAGGCATTGGTGCCGGCGCGGGCACTGACGCGCAGGTACTGGTCTGGCATGACATGGCCACCATGTTCCCGGGCGGCCACCGCCCAAAGTTCGTCCGCGCCTTCGGCCAGGTGGGCCAGGCGCTCACCCAAGCTGCGGCAGACTACAAGAAGGCCGTCGTAGAAGGCGACTTCCCGGGCAAAGATGAGATTTTCTAAACAAACGCACAAATCATAGGCCCACCACAGCAAGGCTTATGGAATAGTTCCGTCCAAAACGGTGCCTGGGTAGCATTCCAGAGACGGCTCAGACCACGATTTTGCTTACCCTACTGGTGGTTCGTCTGGCTTCTTGTTCGCTGCTTTTGGTATAACCGCCTCCAGAAGACTCCGCTTTCCGAAGAGGGCCCTGCTGCGGTGCCATATCCTAAATTTGGGAGGTTCACTCACAGCAGGGCCCAGCGTTCAGCTTTTGTCACTTTAAGAAGAAGGCTGGAACAACTGCTTTAGCTTGCGGTGGGAGCATTGGTGCCAGGAAATGAAGGCCTGCGGCCAACAGGGCTAGCACTGCGGTCACTGCTCCACCCGCGATAAGGGCGATACCGGTGGCATTGGGTTTGCCGTCTGCGGAGGACAAATCAGAACCAGTGGCGCTTGGCTTGTGGCCTGGGGTTGGCTCAGCGGGGTCGGCGGGGCTGGGCGCAGGTGAGGCCGGGTCGGCGGGCTTGGGCGCAGGTGAGGCCGGGTCGGCGGGCTTGGGCGCAGGTGAGGCCGGGTCGGCGGGGCTGGCTTGAACAGCGGTACACTTGCGCACTGCATCGTCCTTTATCGTGATGAAAGCGTCAAGCGGCTTGTAGATCTTTAGCAACTCCTGCGCATAAACACGACTTTCTTCATCGTTGTCTTCCTTGGCAAGTTCCTCGTTGAGCACAGCGATTTGAGCTTTGACGGCTTCGCGTTGCTTGGCCAAGAACTCCTTTTCCGCGTCAATCTTTGACAGCTCCAGGTCGGGGTTGACTATGTCTGCTACTGTTTCCTTCCGGTCGTCGGAGGTGGCAGTTTCCTGGAGCTCTTTGATGAGCCCGGCTTCCTTAGCGTCATAGGACAGGGTGCACTTGTCTCCTGCAATGTGAACCTCAGCCGCACTGGCGGGGGCGGCAACCGTGGCGGATAAAGCGGTGGCTGCAGCCGCCGCGGCGATATAACGTTTAACCATGGGGTACTCCTTCGAGGGAAGATTTTGGCAGGCTCAGATATCTAAACAACTGAGCAAAAGCACACTACGTTTACTGGAATCAAACTTACTGCACCCCCTCACAGTCAGTTAAAAACGCTGGTAGCAAGGACTAATCCCTAACGCGGCTGGGCTTGCCAGAAATCCACCATCTGTTTCCCCACCAGAGACAGGGGTGACCCTCTACCCAGAATTACCCGGCCAACGGCGTCCAAAGCCCTACCAAAAACTGGACCGCTCCAACCAACCTCCTGGAACAATTTAATGTCGATTGCCAGCCTCATGCCGCCTGCCTTTCCCTCCGGTGAAAGTCCTTAGTCAGCACTCGCAGCGTGGATACCGCTGTAGTACTCCTGCATGACGTCAAGGCTCACTTTGCTACCGGATTTCGCCCCTTCGGGCACGCCCTCCCGGGCTTCACGCCACGGACGCTCGCTGTGCGAAAGGTCGCTCAATTGCTGACCCGATAAATCGGCGTAGGCACCAAGCACTACATCAATTGTTTCACGTTCAGCGTCGGTCAGGCAGCTGGAATCACCTTTGAACATGTCGGGGTGCGCGGTGAAGAAACCGCGGTGAAGGTCGTACAAATCTGGAATCACCGGCCCGTTTGCCCAAGCCTCGATCGGGGAAACGAACAAAGGCTTTTCGTCCCAAACCAAGCTCCAGGCTTGTGAGTAGTACACGAGCTTCTGCAACTTGAGGGTGCTGATTGTGCCTTGTTGGCGCTCTACGATGTACTTCGCTACGTCAGAAACACTGGCCACGAGTACCTTCCTCCCCTTTGAACCCTGGCTATTCACAACCCTTTGCCGTCTATTATCGCCGAACCACCCTTTGACTGCTAGCTGCACGATGGGCATCGATATTCCCAACCCAATTTTAGGCGCGGACATGGGAAAACCGCCCGGGCGCACCACCCCCGTTTATAGTGAGTCCGCAGCCCAGGGAGTTCCACAGAGTGGCTCGCCTTGTTACGTTGGCCGCATGGATGAAAAGACACCACGGCCAGGCACCGGCGCCGGGGCAAAGGCTCCCAGCAACACAGCCGATGTCCAAGGGCAGGAAAAGCCCGGCCTAAATACAACCGAAACCTGTTTGGAGGCAGCCTACCAGCGCGTAGCTGCTGAACTCTCCTAGGAAGATTACGCCTTCGCCACGGCCGTGCGCGCTCGTCGCCGCGCCCGGGAGCGCAGACGTCATCACCGGAGCAATACCAGCGGTGTCTAACGTACTGGGGACTAAGCCCGCGTGCTACAACTGCTCCACAAACACCGCCCGGTTATCCAGCAGCCGCGGCTTGCCCACCTGGGCGGCAATGAGCAGGCGGTTCTCCCCCACCTGCGGCTCGCCCAAGTCTGGGGAACGCAGTTCCAGGTAGTCCAGCTTGGCTGCCGGCTCCGCCGCAATGCGTTCCCGCGCCGCCGCCAGAATCTCGTCTACGCTAGTGTGCTCAGCGCCTGCCGCCAGGGCCTCGGACAGAGCCACCGCCTGGGCGGCTTCATCTGCACTCAGGTACTTGTTCCGGGAGCTCATGGCCAAGCCGGAATCCTCGCGCACAATCGGACCACCAATGATTTCCACCTCCATGTTGAGGTCTTCTACCATCTGCCTAATGAGCACCAACTGCTGGTAGTCCTTCTCCCCAAAAATGGCGTGGGTGGGCCGGGTGATGTTAAACAGCTTGTTGACCACCGTGAGCACGCCCGCAAAGTGCGTGGGCCTAGATCCGCCCTCCAGCGTTTGCCCGGCTGGGCCGGGGTGAATGACCGTGCGAGTACCGTGCGGGTAGATCTCCGAGGTCCGCGGGATGAACACGTAGTCCACGCCCAGCTCGCTTAACTTGCCGATGTCCTCTTCCACCGTCCGCGGATAAGCCTCCAGGTCCTCGCCTTCCGCAAATTGCAGCGGGTTGACGAAGATGGTGGCCATCACCGTGGCACCGGGAATCTCTAGTCCGCGGGCGGCTAGGCTCAGGTGGCCTGCGTGCAGCGCCCCCATGGTGGGTACTAAAACAAAGGGCCCGGTGTGGCCTGCGCGGTGCGCGCGCACCTCCGCAATCGTGCGTAGAACAGTAGTCATTGACATCTCCTTTTCAACGGAGATAATCCTAGTGTCCACCGGCCCAGCCCGGTTATTTGACCACGACAAAAATTCAGCCAGCTAGGAGCTCACCCAGCTGGTTTGTTGAAAGTTATTCGGCTCTTGCCCGCAGGGAGTTACTTGCTATCCCCAAGCTCGCGGTTGACGGTCTCAGCGCCAAGGCGCACCAGGATAGCCAGGGCTTCTTTCTCAGTGAGCTGATCGGAGACTTCACCGATAACCTTTCCAAGGGCCTTGTGCTCAGCAGAGCCGGGCAGGGTCAGCCTTTCGACCAAGCGGAGCTCATCCATTTCGAGGGGAACACTTTTGACTGCATGATAATGGGAGGAAGACATGCCCCATAGTTTAGCGTTTCGCCCTCAATTTTAGAAAGCCAATTCTTATGCAATTGCTTACACCGGCCCGGCCTTGCGCACTAGCTCCCCGACACCGGGCAGTTGTGACCGCGCTAACTCACGTGCTAACGCTCCCTAATCCCCGACTACCCCGGCTTACTGAGAGATCCAGCCCACTCCCATCCATGGGATGGGGCGGACTGAACGATTGCTATGAATCTTATACCCTGGACGCCTAACCGCACAACAGGCACATACCACTTCCGCACCTTCGCGCCGTTTGAGCGTGAACTGTGGTGCCCGCCTCCGTGTTCCAGATGGCCAATAAGCTCCCGGCCGGTCAACACCGGGGTAGCCGTGGATTTGGTCAATCCATTCCGGTGGCACGGCGCCAAGTCCCCACTTAGCACCAAGCAATTTGCCGGCAATGGCCGCGACGGTACCGGTGTTCCCGCCGCCGCGCACACCAGCACGCCCAGCGGCACCACCACAGCGGATATCACCGGCGCGGTGGTGTGGGCAAAAAATGTCTCAATCTGCCCGATATCGCGCGTGAGCCGGGTGAGCATATCTCCTGTCCCCACGGCCTTTTCCCCCGTGCGCGCACTAATAGCCGGCGCCTGCGGGAAGATATCCCTAAAGACCCGAATGCGAATTAACTCCAGGGACTTAAACGCCACCAGGTGACCACAGAAGTGCTCCAGGTAACGCAGGAAGGCCTTGACCACTGCGGTCAGCACCATCACGGCCAACACCGGCACCAGCGCCCACTTACCGCTTAGAATCGCGTACGCCGGTACCACGAAAAGCACAATGCCCAGCACCTGGTTCAAAATCCGGAGCGCCGTGGACCAAGCCAGGGGCACCAACACCGGACGGGTGATCCCCAGCACCCACTCCACCACGGCCCGCGTACTAACTGAACCAACAGAACTCACAGAACTCACAGCACCTCCCCCGTAACGTCCACAATCTTTCCGCCCTCAACGTGCAGCACCCTGTCCATATGCTCCACAGCGCCGGCCCGGTGCGTGGCCATAATCACCGTGAATTCCCGCCCTAAGTCCCCGATGGCGCTTAAAATCTCGCTCTCCGATCTCAAGTCCACGTTCGCGGTGGGCTCATCCAACAAGATGACCGGCCGGCCGGACACCACCGCCCGCGCCAGGGAAATCCTTTGTGCCTGTCCGCCGGATAGCCCCAGCCCCTGCTCCCCCAGCTGGGTGTCAAGGCCTGCTGGCAGGGCACGAACTTCATCGGCCACACGCGCCCGCTCGAGTGCCTGCCACAGCTCCGCGTCCGTAGCCTCCGGCCTGGCCAAGCGCAGGTTATCTGCAATAGTCCCGCTAAACAGCCACGTGGATTGCCGCACTACCGCCGATACCCCCACCGCCACCGTCCCCGAATCCGGCACTAGCTCCCCCTGCAGCAGCGCCAACAGCGTGGACTTGCCCTGTCCGGAACGGCCCACAATAGCCACCCGCGCACCGCGGGCCACAGTAAAGCTGACCCCATCAAAAATGGGTTTGTCATAGCCAAAGCGCAGGTCACGGACCACCACCGCCGGATCAGCCGACTCCGGCACATCAACCGAATCATCCGAACTAGAAGCCCGCGCACCGCGCAAGAACCCAAAGATACCGCGCTGGCTGCCCAGCCCTCCCATGCCGATGTAGAAAAACGCCCCCACCTGGTCCATGGGCTCCAGCAGCAAAATACTCAACCCCAGGAGCATAATCCCCTGGCCTTCACTCAACGTGCCCGCGCGCACCCCATGGATGGCAAGCCCCGCCGCCACGGTTACCAACGCCACGCTAAACGTCACGTCAATGACAAACAAAATCAACTGGTTGCTCTATAACAACCGCATAATGTCCAATCGGTTGCGCTCCCCGGCGGCCTCCAACTCATCCGCTTTGCCCTCCGCCACGCCCAACAGCCGCAGCGTCACCAAAGACTGCAAGGACTCCATGTAGCCTGCCGCCAAGTCCTTGCGCGCGTCCTGGGTATCAGAAGAAACTCTTGACGCCACTTTCCTAAACCCGCCCACTAGCAGCGGGACCATAGGCAGCATGACTAGCAACACCAGCGCGAAATCCCCCGATACACACAGCGCCACCGCAGCAATGACCAGCAGCGGCGCCGTCAAAGACGCCACCAACTGGGAAACAAACCTCGCCCTAAAGGCCATCATCTTCTCTGCCGCCTCAGTGGATAAAGCCACCACCGCACCAGTACTGGTCCGCGCCGACCTAGCCGGCCCCGCCTTAAACACCGCCCCCAACAGCCGATGCCGCACCAGCGACTCCTCACGCACCTCACCCCGCGCCAACAGCCACCCGCGCAACCACAACGCCACCGCAACAACCACCGGCCCTACCAGCACCGGCCCCAACCCCGGCCGCTGCGGATACGCGTCAACAATGCGCCCCGCACCATAAATACTCAGGCACATCCCCACCACCGCCACGAGGTAGAGCACCACCCCCAGGGCAATAGACTTCCTAGCCCCTGCACCCAACACATAAGGCACCGGCGGTTTGTCCTTGTTGCGCTGCAATAGCTTCATAGGGCCAGCCTAGTCTTGCCAAGTAGCGTCCACAATGGGGCGGAAGCCGTAGTCCTTAGGGTGTAATACCTGCCGGACCAAGCTTCTCATCTTCTTGCGGACTAAAGGGCGTTGCTAACGGGGCTAGCGAAAGCCTTGAGATCGTCCCATGAATCGGCATCTTTGATATTTTGCTCGTAGGCAATGAGATAACCCCATTTCTGCCCCTCGTAGGCCTTTTCAGCAGCTAGTCGCCGAACTATAGCCTCCGCAGCCTTTCGCTTGGCTTGCACCTGGGCGTCGTGCTTTCCCTTCTCTGATTTTCCCTCGATAATCCAATGCACTCCGTTTGTATCTAAAGCAACAAAATCTGGAAAATAGCGGTCTTTAGGCGTGTAGTACACCAGTGCGTTGTCTTGCGAATGCAAACGATGCCACCACACGATGCTTGGAGAGGTATTCAACAACCGCGCCAACTGGTACTCACCAGTAAAAGAATCAAACGATTCCTCTGCGAACAACGACTTGAACCAACCACCGTATACTCGGTATTTCTTAAAATCGTCCTTACCCTCAACTTGATCATGCACTTCCTCACCTAACGGCAAAGAATACCCCTCACGCGGCATTGGTTTCGGATGAATAACTGGTAATTCACGAATGGAGCGTAGCGTTTCAACTGCGTGCTCCGTAACCAGCCGTTGCAATTCCCTTCGAGCCGAATCCAGGGACTTAACTGTCCATCCTTCAAAGCTAACTTCCCGCATGAACTTTGGAACCAGGAAAGTCTCTATGTAGCGTTTAGACTCTTCTGTCTTGGGTACTTGCGCCAAATTGAGTACAAGCTTTATCAAAGCAAACTTTGCTTGCTCATCATCAATCGAAACTGAATCAACCTGTGCGCTCTCCCGGTCTTCGGTTCGAAGGGCCTTACCGAGCGCGGCGACAATCTCCTTTCTAAAAAGTACATCACCCGCCGAAGTCACCTGACGAGCGGCTTTCTCCAGTCTTGTGTCCTCTATTTCTGACAACTCAACTGGAGGTTGATCAATCTTAATAGTTGCCACGGGGAACTGGTACGAAACGTCAGCGAAAGCAGGGTTGCGCTCGATCGTGACTAGATTCCATTCTGGCTCTTTCTGAGACTCTTCCCCTGATTCCGAATCGGGTATCTCACGGAACCCGAGCCCTGGGGAACCCGGGTCGTCATCCCCTGAAACCGGTACGTTAACGGGGGTGTCAATTAGGCCTGGACCTTCTCCGGATTTAAATTTTTCCGAAGTTTCGGAGCTGTCAGCCGGGAGTTCCTCTCCGCCTGAGGTTCGTGGGGTCGCTTCGCCCTTGCGACCTTCCTCATCGACAATTTTGCGGATCGCTTTCTCGACTTCCGATTTGTTGTGCTCCGCAATGGCGTCTTCCAACCCAAATTGCTTCAACACATTCTCCGCTTCTAGAAGTTCGCTAAAAGACTGATGAGCAATAATATCAAGTTGGTCAATTTGACCATTTCCGGTGTACTGACCGAAGGGGAGGCGCAGTCCGCGCCCCATGGTCTGCTGGGTCAGAACCTCCGACGCCATAGCCCGCAGCGTGACTACTACGGCAATATTTTTGACATCCCAACCCTCCTTCAGCTTGTTGACGCTCACAACCGCAAGTACCGGCGATTCTGGTCGGTCCAGGTCGTCTAGCCTCCGCTGACTCAACTCATCCTCATGCTTTGAATCCACCTGTAGCACCGCCGCTTCTTTGCCGAAATACTCAGGTGAACGCAACAGGTCCGCAACCTGGGTGGCGTGGTCAACGTCCGAACAAACGACAAACATTACGGCATTCACTTTAGGAAGCCCATTTATTGCAGCGTGCTCGTCGTAGTGGACCTGTTTCAAAGAACGAAGCTGCAAAGCATCCCGCAACTGCTGTTCTTCGGAGTCTTCATCTGTACCATAACCGCTCTTGCGGAAAGCGAGGACCGGTGCTTTGACATATTTGTCTTGAATAGCCCGGTAGAGAGGATACTCAAAAATTACGTGATCAGTCTTCTTGTCCACAGACGCCGTTAGGCCGACAGTTGCGGCAGGGGCTAGCTCTTTCAATGCCGAATTAAACGCAATTGCCTTGGAACTGTACAAGTGGGACTCATCCGCGATTACCACTAGATCTTCTAGCTCTTTTAAGTAATCAAAGAGAACTCCGGCATGCTCGTCGAACTTTCGTGGCTTCCGCTGAATCGAATCCTGGGTAGTTCCACGAGTGTCACCTTCGGCGTTCTTTGGCGCGATGAGTTGCTGAATGTTGAAGATAAAGGCCAACACCGGTACTTCCCGCCCAAAGGCCAATTGCTCTGGGCCATTTTGGCGAGCTATCCACGCAGAATAATCCTGTGGAGTGACCACTTCCGGCGGGACAGGCGAACCAATAATATACCGAGGCGACCCAGGCGTGAAGTTCTGAACCGTCTTTGACTGCACTGTCTTACCTGGCGTTACTATGACAACGTTTCCCACACCCTGCCGACGTAGGTACTCAACGAAAGCGGCCATCAGATATGTCTTCCCCACGCCTGTCGCCAGGTTGAGCACCTGTATCTGGGCCGGGTCGTAGTCCCCATCAAGGGTGAAAATCAGCTGCCGCAGTGCTTCCTTATTTGGAGCACGAAGCGAAAACTCGGCGCTAATTGATTCCAGCAATTCCGAATCGAAACAAATATTAAGTCGTTTAACCATTATTAAAAATCACTTTCATTATAGCGGAATATATCATCAGGCAGAGCTACCACGCGAGAACCCCTAACGGTCTTACGTAAGTGCTCACGAACGCCGTCCATTACCGTTGTGGCCGCAAGAACAATCGTCTCCCCTGGTCGGATCTGAGTTGCCAGCCAGTCCACAATCTCTACCGAAGCTGCACCTTCTATAACCTTCAAAAGTGCCTTGCCTCGTCGCGCGTCAAAGACAACCCCATCGCCGGAGTGAAGCAGCTTGAACCCTAGGTTCGCAGCTACTGAATCAATCAATTGCTGACCGGTTGCTGCAGGAGTCAATAAAGCCCGATCTAGCTCCGCATCATAGTCGAAACAGGCAGGTGAAAGATGTGCAACCTGAAAACCGCCACCGCCCCTCCAGTGGATAATCTCCTTGACTCGCTTAGTCTTAGCCGCGTTCTTCAGGGACTTAATGTCGGCACTCTTCTTCCATTCAGGGCAAGCGGATAGAGCCTTGTTTAGAAGCTGCGTAAACTTAGCAGCTTCATCCGCACTCATGACCTCCGCGATCCCCGATTCTGCAACAAACTCACGGTCCCCCTTCGAGCGAGAAATTCCACCGCCGTCGCGATTGGTTATGACCTTTTCCAGGCGGGGCTTAGTAAAAGTCTCAAATGTCTCCTCAAGTAGCTCACACGTCACCCATCGCCTACCCATTTTTTGAGCCACAGCAGCAGTTGTACCTGATCCGCCGAAGACATCAAGAACAACATCGCCAGGATTAGAGCCTATATGGATAATCCTCTCGAGAAGTTTCTCAGGTTTAGGCGTGGAAAACGGGGATACATGTGGAAAAAGCTTGGAAATTTCGGACTTTGAAATCCTGTTTGAGCCGGTATCTTCGTAGCGCCAGGTGTTGTGGTAAGTCACACCTTTACCCGGCGTGAAGTAGATCCGTGTGAAAGGACCCAACTGACCGTTTCTTTCTTCAATCCAATCAATTTTATCATATTCGGCAGCGACCTTATCACGTGACCAACGCCAACGTCCCTCACTCCCATCCGAACGAATTGGTAGGACCAAATTGCCTGAAGGATCTTCGATTTCAAACCAGAGATTCGGCGAAGATTCTCTAGTTGAGTCCGAACCTGTCTTCCTCAAGGTTCGAAGACAGTACCAGTTTCCATCTTCGTCTCGCTTGTTGAAATGGGAAGGAACCTGGGTAATTTCCTGCCTATTAGCTACAAATTTCTCCGCATTAACGCTGTAGACTGCAATGTAGTCGTGACTGCCAACCAAACCTTTACTATCGCGCTGGGCTGCGTTGTCCACGCGCTCCCAAGAGACTTCAGTGATGAAATTGCTAGTGCCGAAAACCTCATCGAGCAATAGTCGCATCCTATGGTTTTCAACGTCGTCAAGATGTACCCAAATTGACCCATCGCTGGAAAGCAGCTTCTTCATATGGAGCAGCCGATCCCGCATCATTGTCAGCCAAATGGAGTGCTCGAGGTTATCCTCATATGAAGAGAAGGTTTGAGCAGTATTGAATGGCGGATCGATGTAAATGAGTTTTACCTTGCCGACGTACTTTTCGGCCAATTCAGGCACACGGGTCAGAGCTTCTAGTACATCTCCAGATTCACCGAGAATCAGGAGATTATCTTTCTGAGGAATAATGTCGGCTCTGTCGGAATAAACCTTCCCAGGATCCTTGTCGGCCTGCATTGCTTGGACAAAATCATCCATAACCAGGGTATGGGTCTCGCAATATCGAGGGTCTCGGGGATCGACCCATTTGTAACCATACCTACCCGACTCTGCGGGGATAAGAGCTTTATCCTTGTTGAACCAAGTTAACTCGAGTCGCTTCGCTGTCATCGAACCTACCTATCTATTTAAGACGTTCCAGAACCATGCTACCTACAAGCTACAAAACTCGAGAGAGGCAAGGCCTTATAAAAATTGAAACAGTTCACAGGAAGAATCCCCCGATTCTGCCATGTGAGCATCCTTGAAACCGAGGACACAGCTAAACCCCTTCGCTGCTATAGCGGAATATATCGTCGGGGAGGCTAACCACACGTGAGCCCCTCACAGCCTTACGCAGATACTCACGCACGCCATCCATTACCGAAGTGGCAGCTAGAACAATTGTCTCTCCAGGCCGGAGCTGAGGGACCAACCAATCCACGATTTCGGTCGTGGCTGCGCCTTCGATAACCTTCAAAAAAGAGTTGCCTTTTCGTGCATCGAAAACATAGCCATCTTCTGCATTAAGCAGCCTGAATCCGAGATTCGCGGCCACAGACTCAACCAGAACCTGGCCGGTAGCATCGGGAGTCAGCAAGACCCGATCCAGTTCAGGGTCATAGTCGAAACAAGCCGGCGATAAATGCGCAACTTGGAAACCTCCACCACCCCGCCAGTTCCGGGTTTTCGAGGGACCGGTTGCAAGGACCTTCTTGACTTTCGCGATCGCCCCGGCAACATCTTCATCCACTGGAAAGTTTTTTACTATCGCGTTTAGAAGATCCGTAGCTTCCTGAAGATCCTCCGCTTCGAATTTGTCAGGAACGAGGGCCGAAGGTTTAACGACACGCTCTCTGTCAAAGGTTATTCCGCCGGCATCCTGATCGTGGACAACTTTCTCCAATCTAGGTCGAGTGAAATCATTGAAAGTAGTTTCTATTAGTTCACACGTTACCCACCGACGGCCCATCTTCTGGGCGACAGCAGCGGTGGTACCCGACCCGGCAAAAACATCGAGAACAATATCCCCAGGCTCTGAGCCAATGTAGAGTATCCGTTCAAGTAGTCGTTCTGGCTTAGGGGTGGAGAAGGGCGTCACTCCCGGGAACAAAGCTTTTATTTCAGATTTGGCACTACGGTTATGTCCAACTTGTTTGTTCGACCACCAAGACCTGGCCGGTTGTCCTTCTTCGGGAGGATACGATTTCCTACCGAAGCTAGTTTCTGTAACGAAAAACTCAGGCCAATCGCCCCTATCCAACCGAGCTCTTGCCTCGCGTTCCGCTTTTGCCATGTCTACCGGTGCTAGGTCACCGACGTCCTCGCGAAGGCGATCCACAGGAATGCCTGTCTCGGAAGACCTTTCGTTCAGATCTGGGTGCACCTCAGCAAACTCCGTGTACTGACTCAAAGCAGATAAAATCCTGCTTCTCTTGAAGGCCCACTGACGTCCCCGTGCAGGGTAGAGCCGTTCACCCGTTATCGGATGAATGATCCCATAAACTGACGAAACTTGTATACCTCGACTATCTGTCGAATGGGGAGCGGTTCGATTGTCGCTGAACCAAATACCACGCGAATCGCCGTCGGGGTTTTTGAATCGCGCGTTGTCAGACGCAGACCGTTCCATACGCTTGAACTGGGTCGACTCACCACCTGCGTAACACAGTATGACATCCTGGTCGATGGAGACGCGCTTAACATCACTTCGTGGCGAATCGGCTTTCTGCCATACAAACTCAGCCACGAAATTAGAACTACCGAAGACCTCGTCCAATAGCAGGCGCATACGGTGATTTTCAGCGTAGTCCAAATGCACCCAGATTGAGCCATCTCTCGCTAGGAGCTTCCGCATATGCACCAGCCGATCGCGCATCATAGTCAGCCAGATAGAATGCTCCAGATTGTCCTCATAAGAAGTAAAGGTTTGAGCGGTATTAAACGGAGGATCAATGTAGATCAGCTTAACTTTGCCTGTATATTTGTCCGCAAGCTCGGGAACCCGAGTGAGAGTTTCCAGAACATCGCCAGACTCCCCTAGAATCAGGAGGTTATCATTTTGTGGTTCTAGGTCGGCCCGGTCAGAGTAGTTTAACTTATCAACTTTTGGCGACTGTTTCCCGTGCGCATAATCGTCGAAGACAAGAGTGTGGGTTTCGCAAGACCGCGGATCAGAAGGTGCGACCCATGTGTACCCGTACCTTCCCGTCTGGGTAGGAATTAGGGCTTTGTCCTTGTTATACCATGTCAGCTGGAGACGATCTTTTGCCATGCATATAGTCTACATTGTCGCCACGCGTTTTATGCTATGAATAAGGACCACTGTGCTGGGCTTGGAATTTTCCCTCAGCGAGATCCTTATACGCAGCTTTTTCCAACTCCGAACCCCCAAGCAGCCTCTTGAGGCGATCGTTTTCCTTCCGGAGCGCTTCAAGCTCACGAGCCGCGGCACGCGACATCGTGCCGTACTCCCGACGCCAGCTGATCAACGTTGCCTCCGAGATTTGGAGCTCACGCCAGATTTCCGCGTTAGTCGTCACCGCTTCGGAAAGTTTAGATGCATTCTCCAGGCGCTAGGCTACCGCACACCACTGGAAATCGTGACCGAATATTGCTGCCAGAACCAGCTTCCTAAAATAATGTAAACCAGGGTTAATCGTTTGGAACAAAACCAAAGGCCACTTCACCCTTGTCTTCAAGGTCTACTACGGCACACGCTCAAGCTTCTCGGTCCGAATATTCCAGCCAACACCAATGGGGATTCAAACTGGCGCGGTAATAGTATCACCTCAGTGGGTGGGAATTTTGATCACCGGCGCTCGTGCGATGACTATCCGGGGTAGGCCAGCCAACTGACGGCGGACCTCATTCAAATTTACCTACCCTCACGATTACTCCTGTTTCTATCAAAGCCAACGTTAGGTGAATGCCTTCACCGCCAGCTGCATCCGTTTCGTCACGTGCTTTTCATCGGAAGTGGGGCCGGTAGCGGCACCGATAAACTCCTCACTGGATCGGAGTTCCGCGACACCCTTAATAATGCTTCCCAGAGTCACGGTTCCTTCGGAGAGTCCGGTCATAACCCCGATGAACAATGCATCCGACCAAGAGTTGTTTGTCTGGTTAGATTGCAATTTCAATGCACTCCGCTTAGTTGGCCCCTTGCCCATTTCCTGTACATTGTTGATTAATCTCGCAGCGTCAGTGAATAGGGCTGCAGCTTCGGATACTTCTTTAGATAGACCTGCCTCCATAAAATCATTTAAGAAGTTTTTTAGCGGTCTGGAGTAGTGCTTCCAGTCAAGGTACATCGCCAGGATTCTCGTCACGAGTTCGTGGTCGCGGAGTCTCGGGCTTCGGGGCCCGTACAGGGACCGCCAGTTGGGATCAGAATTTAGAATTTCAATATAATCAACTAATTTACCGGGGTAGGAAGCAATTCTAATTTCGTGAGCGGTAAGTTGCGTCCCGCCGGCATTGAGGCGCTCAAAGATTTGGTAAATCGCACGGTGATCAACCTCGCTAGAGCCGGTCGATAGAACGATTGCCTGGATGAGGGCATTGTCCAGCTTCCTGCGCAAACGAGTGTTAAGGTCTTGGTATGTTCGGCCCCGGAACTCTTCGGACACGTTTGCAAGCAGAAATCTACGCCCAGCAAAGGTTTTTCCGGAATAAAATTGTTGAAGGGTGAGTAGTCGCTGTTGGCCGTCCAGCACCAGCAGTGCCTCATCTGCTTGTTTGACTAAGAAAATATTGGGAATTGGATATCCGAGCAAGATCGATTCAATAAATCGATCTTGCTGTGTCTTCTTCCATACGAATCCGCGCTGGAAACCTTCCGTTTCGATATCGTCACGGTTGTTGCCAAATCGTGGAATAAGGATGTCGCCCCGGTTGAGGCGTCCGACTAGGCCATGGACATCGAAGTCTTGTCCAGAATAGTTAACCTCGACTGGGGTATCGATTGGGTTGTCAAACTCTCGTTTCTCATCATCATAAAGTTCGGAGGATTCACTTTGCCGAGTACTCATAATCTAAGGATATTGACTTTCTTATAGGGCTTTTGATAGTTCCATGCTCCCCCATTCTAGCTTACGGTCGTGAACACTGTTTCACACGGAAGTGAAGCGGCCTGGGCTATGGTCCTGCAAAAAATAGGAAACCGTGACCCGCGCATCTTTTCAGTAATGGTAGGGCGGTGTGTGATGTGTCATAGCTTTGCTCACGGTACTGGGCGTCATCTCGGGCCTCCCTGTAGGGCTTGAAGTGTGGGTTCGTGGATGATTGGATAATGCCGAAACCCATTTCCCCCAGACACTCCCAAGATCATCGACTTTAATCCGCACGACCCTAAGTCCCCGTCCATCACCGAGTTCTGCAAGGCACTGAAGGTCTCTACCTATAGTTTTTACAACATGCGTAACCGGGCTGAGCAAGAAGGCGCTGCCGCACTTCACCCACTTCCGCCAGTGCCCAAAAATCCCCGCCGGGTCTTTGGCGAAGACACCACCCGAATCCTTCTTTCTATTCGTTCCAGGCTCAAAGACTCCGGCTGGGACTATGGGCCAATGTCGATCTGGTTTGCTGGCATTGAAAGCGGCGAAAATACAACCCCCCGGCGCCATCGGTGTCGACAATCGCGCGGCTGCTACGCCACGCAGGCGGAAGTAGAGTCCAATCCCCGCAAGCGCCCGAAATCTTCCTACCTGCGCTTCCAGCGCGGCAAAACCATGGAACTATGGCAGCTAGATGGCCTGAAATACCGCCTTTACGTTCAACAGCGCACGGCTATTACCATCTACCAGCTCATCAACGACGCCACACGCAAGGACATAGGAACCGCCGCCTACGTCACCAACGAAAATAGCGCAGACGCCGTCGATGTGGTTGCCCGCGCTATTGCGCGCTACGGTGCCCCGAATGAACTGTTGACCGATAATGGGTCAGCGTTCAACCAGCTCAGGCAAGGAAGAATCGGGCCATTGGAGTCTTATGTGGCATCACAGGGCTGTAAACCAATTCCTGGGCGCCCCGGACACCCCCAGACGCAAGGCAAAAATGAGCGCAGTCACACCACGCTCGTCCGGTTCCTCGACGCCCATCGGCCCACCACCCTTGAGCAGACCGAAGAGCTTATCGCCACCTACCGCGAGCATTACAACACCCCGCGTCCGCATCAGGGCCTAGGAACGCCTCCTGCGACCCCTGAACAGGCCTGGGAACTCATGGAGTACGCCGAACCTCAGCCACCCCTAGATCCCTCCTATCTGGCAGCCGTAGTAGCTAAATACCGGCGTCAACGCCGCCAAGCGGTGACCACAGACCCTATCGTCAACACTGGCGAAAAGCCCGCGCTCAACAAAGGCCAGAAATATCGCCAAGAGCAAGCTGGACTTGACCAGGCCGCTAACTTCGCCGCTAATGGCGATGGCGGTGACAACACCGGTGAGGACCTGGCATACGCTGTGGAAATAACGCACCATAACCGTGCAGGTTTCTTCCGGGGGCGTCGCATCTCGGTTCCGCAAGATATTCGGGCAAGTACTAAATCCGCAACCTCACCGAAGATGAACTGACCTACTGGGATGCAGATAACGGAGAAATTATTATGAGTTTTCCGCTGCCACTAATCGGAATCAGCGACAGTCCGAGATAATTCAATTCCTACAACGTCAAAGGAGCCGGGCTCAAAGACCCATCAGCCCACTGGCAACGCAAACACGATGAAGCCGAGAAACGCTTCGCCGCCCAATCCACCGACCAAGAATCCGGTACCTAAGACCCCGCAGGATCTGCGAAAAGAGCTATGACATTGTTCGTGAGCTAGGATTACACACCAAAATCCTGGCCGTTCCATGTATACTAATTGAAAGTGCGTCTAGATCTCGACCCCATTGGGACCGGTTCCTGAATCAGTACGAAACACCGCCGAAAGTGTGGCCACGGTGTTACCAAAGACCCGACAACGGAAAGAATACAATGCCCTGGACTCCCGACGAGCAAAATCAGCTAACTGGATTTTCACGATATTCAAAAGAGCAATTTTCCAGGCTCGAACGTCAGCACAATATAATGGTTTTTGTTGGTAACGGATTCGACTTACAGATTCTTCAAAAATATGAATACCCTGCAGACCACCAGACGACTTATAGCGCATTCTATAAATATTTACAGACCAGAAATTTTGAACAATCAAACTGCATATTCAGTGCCATGCAACGAGAGTACGCAATAAGCCAGAGTGAGGATGGGCACGAGAATTGGAGCGACATCGAATACCATATTAGCAATTTAGTCAACTCAAATCATGTGGGGATGGATCAACTGCAGTCAGATTTACAGGCTGTACAGCAAGAGTTTGTAGAATTCTTGCAATCGATAATAACCCCAGATCTTCTCCAAAAACTCAGTTCTGACACTGAGGAACACGGTTGGAGCAGCCGTAGCTTATCCTCATTTCTAGGCGACATTACGGACCGTACTGACTTCACTTCTATGAAATTTCCCAGTTCCATAAATCATTATTATCTATTTAATTTTCAATTCATTAATTTTAACTATACCCCACTCTTAGACAACTACATTTTCCTTGATAAGAAACAATTTAATCCCCTAAAGAATAAGACCGTTGATACACACTTTCTCTTCCGCAACGATCCCCTAGGATATATACACCCCAACAACGTAGATGATATCGGATATTCCGGTTACATCTTAACTTCAGTAGTGCACCCTCACGGAGATTTTAATATCCCTCGGTCACTCCTATTGGGAATGGATGCGCCGAACAACTTCAAGGCTTATCGGGATCCTAGGCATAAGTTATCGAAGCCATACTGGGGGCGGAACAACGAACGGTTTGAAGCTAGCTTTAAGCAGGCTGATCTTTTTATCATATTTGGCTCATCTATCGGGAGCAGTGATGGCTGGTGGTGGCGCCACATAGCATCGGAACTCATCGATGCAGCTAAGGACGCACAGGCCGACGATCGAGCGAGGGAGTTTGAGCCTGAACTAATAATCTATCGCCGGACATGCGGGCCCAACGAAACCCCTGAGTCGACGGTCAAAGAGTTCTGCCGGGCGGCCGGCTACAATCCCGGCACTGAACCGGCAGAATACCTGGCGAGTCGCATTCACGTAGTTACCTACAACGACTTCACTCCAAGATTCTTCCTCAGTACCTCCAATTAGGTGACTACGGTCACGTGGTTGACGGGGAGTCACTAGGAAGGATTTTTCCCAGCTTCGGCCTGCACACCCTTTAGGATCCTGTCCGGAACTTGCGGGCAACCCCACTGAAGTGGCCTTTGGTTTGTTCCTAGCAATTTACCTTGGTTTCCATTATTTCAGGAAGCTGGTTTTGGCTGCAATATTCGGCCTCAACTTCCAGTGGAGTGCGGTAGCCCAGTGCCTCATGAAGACGAACTTCATTCCACCATGACACCCACTCAAACGTTGCAATCTCTACCTCAAATTCATCCTCCCATTCCTTATCATTAATAGCTTCATTTTTGTACGACCCGTTGACATTTTCGGCCATCGCATTGTCATAGGAATCTCCCACCGTCCCAGTGGAAGAAAGAACTCCATGCTTAGCCAAGGTATCTCCGTACACGACGCTGACATACTGACTACCGTGGTCAGCGTGGTGCACAAGCTGCGAAGTATCATCAGCATTAGCGAGAGCCTGCTTGAGCGCCTGCAACGGCAACTGCTCGGTGCTCATCGTCTTTGACGTGGCCCATCCGACAATCTTGCGGGAGAAAACATCAGTAACAAAAGCCGTGTACGCAAACCCTTTCCTCGTGCCCACGTAGGTAATATCTGCCACCCACAAACGATTGGGTGCATCCGCTGTGAACTCACGATTGACCAGGTCCAGGCGGGTATCCTCCCTGCGGGCAGGCCGTGTAGTTTTAGGTGATGAGCCTTTGCCTTTGCCACTAATGCCAGCTAGCCGCATCAGACGTGCAGTGCGATCACGGCCGATATCAATTCCTTCGCGGCGCAGCGCATGATACATTTTGCGGTACCCGTAGACACCATAATTTTCCTTATGGATCTTGAGCATCACTTCAATGATGGCCTTATCCTGCACAGCCCGGGCACTAGGCCCCCGTGACTTGTGCATCCGGTAGCCACGTGGGGTGATAAAACCGCCCTCATGGTGGTCATTCAACGTCTTACAGATGAACTCGACACAGAACTGATCACGGTAGGTGTCAATGAACCGAATCATTTCCGACGTTGCGGGTCGAGTTCCGACGCGAAAAAAGCTGACGCTAGTTTCAGCAGCTCATTGGTATCACGCAGCTGCTGATTCTCACGGCGAAGCCGCATATTTTCTTCAATCACGTCTTCCTCAGCACGCTGGACTGAACCATCACGCCGAGCCTGCTGAACCCACACCCTGGCAGTATGCCACGATATGTTCAACCGAGGGGCCACCGTCTTGCACGCATCCGCAACAGACTCACCCTCGGACAGTATCCGGTCCTCAATCAGACGAACCGCCCGATCCTTAAACTGCTGATCAAATTTCTTTGGCATAACCTACATTTTCCCTTCTATCCAACGGGAACAAAACTCAGCCCACTTCAGTCACGGGGGCCTAGTGCCCGGGCTGTGCAGGATAAGGCCATCATTGAAGTGATGCTCAAGATCTGGTGTGGGCTGGGATATTCGGACCGGTAAACTTGAGCGTGTGCCATAGTAGGCCTTGAAGACAAGGAGAATGGTCATATGAGGAAATTTAAGAAGCACACCCCGGAGCAGATTGTTGTGCGTCTGGAGAAGGCAAGCAAGCTTTCCGAAGCAGGAAAGACCAACGCAGAAATCTGCCGTGAGCTCCAGATCTCGGAGGCAACGTTGAGCCGCTGGCGTCGGGAGTACGGCACAATGTCGCGTGCCGCAGC
>NZ_VXKJ01000044.1 GCF_008693075.1 Corynebacterium phocae
GCACAACGGATTCGTCGAGTCCATGCACAACAGGATGCGTGATGAGTTGTTCGAGGATAACCTCTTCTACGGCATCAACGATGCCGAAGAACGAATCGCGTGGTGGCGGTATAGGTATAATAATGAACATCCGCATTCAGCACTGGGATACATGACCCCAAATGCATTTGCGGAGAAATGGAAGCACGAAAATCAGATGGCAACCGCTTAAGTCATAAGGGCCTAATTCCTAGCCCACTCCAAGCCCACTGGCAACGCAAACACGATGAAGCTGAGAAGCGCTTCGCCGCCCAATCCACCGACCAAGAACCCCGTACCTAAAATCCCGCAGGATCTGTGAGCAAAGCTATGACATTGTTCGTGAGCAAGGATATGACATTACACACCAACTACGCGGATCAGGAGTTCCAACTACTCGGAATCCGCACACTGGAAGTTGAGGCCGAATATTGCAGCCAAAACCAGCTTCCTGAAATAATGGAAACCAGGGTAAATTGCTAGGAACAAAATAAAGGCCACTTCACAGTCGTCCGGGGTTTGCTAAGACCCGCGACGGTGCCGTTAACTAATCTGACTCAAAGGCGGTTTTGGCTCCGCTGCTGGACAAGATGGCAAAATTAACCTAATATGTAACAGAAGAATATTTTGGAGACACTGGCTCTTGAAGTGCACAAGAGTACAAGTTTCAGCGCTAAAGAGTTGCCTGGTTCCCGCCAGTTTTATCTTGCCAAGCAGGATTTTCTCTTTTTTGCATTCAAACCACGCAGCAAGCCAATAGAAAGCGACCACTGAAATGAGAAAGCGCAAAAATCCTCAAGGCTCAAAAAACACTAACAACCTGGTCTATGGGATAAATGATCTTCCTATTCAGCCAAACAACAATCAACCCGTGGACCAGCTTGATCAACTACAACTGAACTCGTATTACCAGGGATTAGCAACCTTCATCGACAACTGCGTGACCCCTATGACTATGGCCGTCCAAGGCCCTTGGGGCTCGGGAAAAACCTCTGCCATTAACTCCATTAGGCAGTTGCTAAAAACTAAAAGCTCCAAAGACAACAAGGTAAGCACGGTCTACATCGACACTTGGCAATACGCAATGTTCGATATGGACAAAACCCTCGTGGTCTCAGTTATCAAAAAGCTCATCGAGAGCATGGAGAAGCTCTTCGGAGAGCTTGAGCTCTCCGGCGAAATGCTAAAAATGTACGAGAAGAAAATTAAAAATCTTACTCGGGGAGTTGTAAAATATGGAAAGCAAGTAATAATGCTCGCCGGTGCAACCAAAGGCTGGGATTTATCCCCATACTTTCAATCGGATTCCGACGGTGACGGAATACCCGATCTCTCGGAAATGCGTCAGGAATTCATCGAATTAGTCTCGGACTACTGCGAGAAAGCCAAATGCAACCGCGTAGTTTTCTTCATAGACGACCTTGACCGGCTAGACCCAGCCAGAGCAGTCGAGATCCTAGAAGTGATTAAATTCATGCTTGATGTTGAAAAAACGGTCTTCGTTCTAGCGATTGACTTCGATATTGTGAAGCTCGGAGTCTCTCAAAAATACGGCGGGGATCAGTTCGACGATTCAAAAGCGCGTTCGTTCTTTGACAAAATTGTACAAGTTCCCTTCAACATGCCCGTCAACGCAATACAGCCTTCGAAGCTCATTGAGAGCTTACTCAAAGAAGGCGCAACTTCTTTAGAAATCAAAGACCTTGAAAAATACGAACGGGCGATTTCATTGTCGCTTCAGAACAATCCACGATCTATCAAACGACTGTTTAATTCCTTCACCCTCGCTTGTCTGATCGCAACAGCAGCAGAAGAAGGAGCAAGCAACGACACAAACTCATTTATCGGGAAACATCACCTTGAAGTTTTCATACTCATGTGTTTCCAGGTCGCCTACCCGACAGTCTACGAAAAATTTGCAGATCAGCTCACGATTTATCGTGCAACCGATGACGATCAGGGAGCTCCCCAAGAGCTCGAGAACCTTCTCGACATAAGCTATGACACCTTCGAACCGAATTATCTGGAAGAATGGGGCTTACCAACTCACCTGAAGCATTCTTTCACCAGCTTCATGCCTCTTCTAAAAAGCATCTTTTTGAACCAGAATTCATCTTCAGATGAGGAAGAAACAATTGAATCTGAAGATATTGACTGGTCTAAGTTACTTAGCTGCGTGACCATTACCGAAGTTACTTCCTCTGGCAGTAGCGCAACGCCAACTGCCCCAGAACCGGTTCTAGACTTCGCCGTCGATAGTCGCTTGAAAGCACAAGGTGTCAGCCAAGAGAAGCTCAGCTCTCACCCCATGTACCGATTGGAAGCAAAAATTCAGCATCATATAAATGACGGGGACAAGGCGGATTACCCAACTCCTGTATGTTTCGCAGGGCTACGCGACCAGTACTCGCGGCGCTACTCTTGTTACTTCGGGGACGATATCGAAAAGATCCGAAAACTTGGATCTCGGCGTAGATCGAAATTTCTATCCGTCTACGATTCGGGATCCTCGGTTCAGATTGGATTTGGCCAATGGCACAGAGATGTCGATTTCGAGGAAGTCTTCGAAAAATACCAGGAACCTGCCAATCGCGCAAAACACCTTTTACGCGGGGATCCCGACATCTGGAGCGATCTAATTGAAAAACTGATCACTGAGAAAAAAATTCCTCACCTGTCCTCAATCGGAAAGAACCCCAGGGAATTTGGTTTCACTTTGACAGCCGGATTAATGCCAATCGTCATCAAAGGAATAACCACAGAAGATCATTTCGAGAAGGTACTCAGCTATCTTCCGGAGATCTATTCTAAAGCGGCTAAGGAACAAAATATCCACCAACTAGCTAATGATTAGACCTCTAGTGGCCGCGCCTGGCAGGCATAAAGCTACTTCATATTCCTCGTCAAAAGCCTATAATTCTTAGCGGCGAAAACGAAACGAGTAGCTAGCCCATCCACGAGCCATTAGTCAAACTGCATGATGTGATCTTTGATTCACTCCTAGCGATTTTCCCTAGGGTCCAATATTTAAGGAAGCTAGCTCTGGCTGCCATGCTCCCCTCAACTTCCGCTAGTAACTTCCGATTGAATGCGATTGTAGGAGGCTAAAGTACCTTGTCTTCTCCGTACGAGCGTTTTTCCTAGTTTGTGTCACCCGGTAGTAGGGGTGGAGTCCTGCGGGATGAGGGGTTGGTGCTTTCTGATACCCTGCCTTAAACTTTGACTTTAATGGCACCCGCAGGCCATATGAGCTGAATCATTCGCGCCATTGAGCTTAGATTAATGCACGGGAAGAGCCGAGGCACCGGAAGCCCTCATGGCCCCGTGCTGCCGGTCAGGTTGGCCTGCCAAGACCAACGGCACTTTCAGCTCGTTTTGGGTTTTGGCCACTGTCACCTGCCAGCCGGCGTCGCTTACGCGTTGGAAATCAGAGATGACGTGGCCTTCGTCAGCAGCCGATGTAGGGATGGAGTCCGTGACCTGGGGGCAATCAAAGTCAATGACTAGGCTGTCTCCTGGTTTTAGTTGCGCGATTGCTTGTTTCGCTTCAATGAGTGGGAATGGGCACACGGCCGCCAGCTGGTGCGCTCGCCTGCGCGGTGTCCACTTGAACGGGTTGGGACGGCTTCTTTGTAGTCACGCCCACCAGGCCAGTGGCCTGCGGGATGGGAAGCCCCCTGGTTGCGTCGGATTTGGCGCTGCCGGAGAGTTGCTCGACTGCGACTGGCTGCTTGCACAGCCCCAGCTCGGCGCCAAACCCACGCCCATGAAGGTGCCGCCGAAGATGGCGCGGACAGCGGTGGAGGCATCGGGAACGCGGATGCGGAACTCACCAGTATCCTTGGCCGCAAAGTATGCGCCCGGGAGTAGGCCGATGACCAGCAAGGTGCCCCAAGTCACCCGGTCAGGTTCGCCGGAAGCGGTGAGGTTGATGGTATCCGCGCTGGGAGTCGTGGCCCCCAGGGCGGAGTTCCTTCCGGTTCCTTGGTAATGAAATGAGAGGCCAGGGAATTTATAGTCATCAGGTTCACTCAATCGACTAGAATCATCAACGTTCCAATTTCCCTTATTCCCAATCAATACTGCTGTCTGGATGGAAACTCCATGTATCCAGGCCAGACGGCCACCCTATGAAGGAGAATTCTATGGCTAGTTCTTTCACGTTACGCACCCGCGTTGTTTCGGCGGCAATCGCCAGCGCCTTGGTACTTAGTTCGCCCGCCGCAGTGTTAGCCGCCCCCGCACCAGTAACAGGCGTGGAGACCCATGTGAGCACAGACTCCCTGGTGGCTGTCCCCGCAAGAGTAAATTTTGCCGACGCAGAGACCATCGGTCTGCCGGCACTGAAGAAGATCCGTTCAGAGATGTGGGACATTAACCCACCGTGGGATCATATGCCGCTACGTGAGGCCGCCGGCCACGAAGGCCTAGATACTAAAGAAAAGTATGTAAACGCGGTGGCCATTGATCCCGAACTCACCAAACTAGCTGTCCAACGTTCAGCAGAATTCATTCCGGCTGGCGGACACCGGTACGGAGGGCTGGTCCACACCAGACCGTTTATAGAATGCTCGGCTGCTTGCCTTCCGCCCTCCGACATACCTTCATCAGAAAACCTTGCATTAGCTAAAAATGACTTTGGTAACGCCATGTATGACGCGATCTACCACCAGTGGGGACACCGCGAACTAAAGAATCTTCAGCGACGCGACGGGGCTTTTGCCCTTGATAGCGGTCACTTGTATAACTTACTGGACCCAACCCGTCGCTGGTATGGCTTCGGAAGTCCGATGGTTTACATCGATGGAAAGTGGTACGGATCAAGCGCGGCGGTTGCTACCAGCTTTCCGTTAGGGAACTCCGTGCTGGAGGACAAAGAAATTCGCGATAACCTCTACCGTTCCGCGCTGAAGGGTGAAACCCCTACCGGAATCATCGCTTACACGGAGCCCCCTGAGCCTTCGGAAGATGACCATTATCAGGAAGACCGGGGCTCCAGTGCCAGCAATGTAATTGGAATCATCGTCGGTATTATTTCCCTGCTGGCAGTAGTAGCAAAGGTTGTCTCCCCATACATGCACAGGTTTGGGTTCTAGTTGTCCCCGCGCGGATCTTTTCTTGTTGGGGCAGGTTGAGGCTATAGCCTAGCGCTCAGTATCCCCAGTAGGGCGGCCCGGAAGCCTTGAACCTTCCAGTCCGCCCTGTGAGGGAATTTGAGTGCTCTAAACCAACACTGCTTTCAACTCGCTGGGGTTCTTGACTACTGTTACCTGCCAGCCCGCGTCGCCTACGCGTTGGAAGTCGGAGATAACGTGGCCTTCGTCGGCGGCCCAGGTAGGGATGGAGTCGGTGGCCTGGGTGCAGTCGAAATCGATGACTAGGCTGTCTCCGGGTTCCAGTATCGCGATTGCTTGCTTGGCCTCAATGAGCGGGAACGGGCACACGGCACCCAGGGTGTCGAGTTTAAACACACGGCCGCCGGCTGGTGCGTCCACCTGCGTGGTGTCCATCTGAACCGGTTGGGACGGCTTCTTTGTAGTCACGCCCACCAGGCCGGTAACCTGCGGGATAGAAAGCCCCGGTATTGCATCAGACGAGGAAACTGTGTCGATTTGCTCGACAGCCACTGGTTGTTTGCGCAGCCACAGCTTGGCACCAACGCCCACGCCCAAAGTCATGAATACGAGGGATACCCAGCCCTGGAAAGAAAACAGGGAGGTCTCCACCATGCCGTTGCCCACCGTGCAACCACCGGCTAACGCTGCGCCCACACCCATGAAGCTTCCGCCGAAGATAGCGCGTACAGCGGTGGAGGCATCGGGAACGCGGATGCGGAACTCACCAGTGGCCTTGGCCGCCAGATATGCGCCAAGAAGCAGGCCAATGACCAACAAGGTGCCCCAGTTCACCCGGTCAGGATCACCAGTAGCGGTGAAGTTGATGATATCCGCACTAGGGGTCGTAATTCCTAGGCCGGAATTCCTGCCACTAGCAGCGGAAAGGACAAACGCCACGGTGCCAATAACACCAATCAGTGCGCCGGCAACGTTGGCGGATAAGGGGCGCTGGTACCAGGGGGCATCGAGCGCGTAAGAAGGTGTGTGGGCGTCCTTAATAGCGTAATGGCGCCACAATGCGAAGGTACCGGCAACGGTCAACGCCACGAACACCCACGGTGAAATCCCTAAAGCCTCCGGGATGGTGGTCACCGGTAGTGTCCACTTCTTGGCGCTAGAGTTCAGCGAATGCAAGAACCCGTACTTCATAGCCGCCGCAGATAGCCCGTAGAACAACAGCGCTATCCAAGAACCCACCAGGCCCTCAGCGGAGCGGTACCACGTACCCGACGCGCAACCGCCGGCCAGGATAATCCCCAGGCCGAAGATGAACCCGCCAAGGATAACGCCAATGGGAGCAAACTCATCCACACCAGGGCTAAGCACACCCAGCTGCACTAAAGCAGTCAGCCCAATGGAATGAACCGAAATCAGAATAAGCAGCGCCACCATCCCCCGCCAGGTGCGATTGAGGAAGATATCCCTCATCATTCCGGTGACGCAGAAGCGCCCTCTTTGTAATACGGCGCCAAATACAACGCCAACGGCTAGGCCAGTAAGGATCATGATGTTCTCTCTATCTTTGGGTTTTTAAGGACGGGCTCCACCTTAAAACAAAGCAGAATGAACGGTCTAGTTTTAATTCACTATCTGGTCTATTTTCTTCGCGTTCCTGGCTTTCTGCTTGCTCCCCAGCCACCCTCCTCGGGTTCGCAAAAGGCGTTGCGCCGGGTACCGCCGCTCCTTTGCGCTGCTCGTAAATACCCATAGGTAAACTGGAAAAAATTATTTAGGTAAGGCTCACCAGTATCCCTGGGGGCCGCTGCGAGCACCCTCCGGAGGAACCATGACCACGCACTATGGCATTGCCGTTCTGGGCAAGAAGACTCGGGTGGAGGTAGCAGGCACTGCACACCACCAGGCTAATTGTGAGTCCCTGCACCGCACCGTTGGAAATGTTGACAGCTACGAGGCACCAGTGACCCTGGTGCCGGAACCTGATAATCCCCACGGCAAATCCGGGCAGGCAATCTCTGTGCGCTGGCAGGACCGGGTTCTAGGCTACATCCCGGCTGAGCTAGCCGGGGACTACCAGCAGCTTAGGAGGGTTGCTGCCAGTGATTGTGATGCCCTAGTTACAGCGCGCGTCCAAGCCCGTGGCGCGAACAACAACCGGCGTTTCCGCATCACGTTGGATCTGCCGGATGCAGAGCTCCTCCTGCCACTAAACAATCCCCCAACCGATGGCTTCGTGGTCCTCCCAGTAGGTGCCAAGCTCCAGGCAATCAAGGAAAAAGACCACCTAGACGTGCTGGGCGAATACCTGCCGGAATCCGGCTACGGGCAAATCCTAGTGACCATGCACCTCATCCAGGCAGGCCCGCGCAATCAACGCCAGGTGGTGGAGCTGCGCCTGGACGGGCATCGCATTGGTGAGATGAGCGCGGCATCATCGGAGAAGTTTTTGCCCACCGTCCGGCACTTCGCGGACCTGGGCTTTACGTGCGTGGCGCGCGGGACCATCAAGGGCTCCTCGCTGTCCAGCGAGGTAGAAATCTTTGCCGCCAAAGCCAACGAGCTAGAAGAAGGCTTCCTCTCCCCCACCAACACCAAGCCGCTGCCCCAGCTAGTCGACTTTGAGGTTGATCCCACACATTACAGCGCCCCGCCCCGGTACCGCCCCGCAACCACCTCTCGTCCCACCCAGGCTTCTGTTCCTTCACCTGTGCCTGTGTCTGCTCCTGCATCTGCGCCGCAGACCGCTAAGCGCCCGCCGGCGGTGACCAAGATAATCGAGCTGCCCAAAGGCCATGATGTCATCAGCCTGGAGGAATGGGAGCGCATTCTCCAACCTGACGGCACCAAGCGCGCCACCGGGTACCAACGCTCCTACGTGCGTTCGGTAATTTCCAAGAAATCCTCCGATAACTCAGCCCCACGCCTAGACTTCATCACCGTGGGCCAGTGCCACCAGGTGCTAGCTAAGTTGGGTGAGGACCCCACAATCCTCACCAAAGGCGGCAGGAACTCCCAAGGGCTGTGGTTATTCCACATGGGTTGCGCCGTTCCTCTGCTTATCCTGATGTTTATGATCTTTTTCCATAAACTCGGGGCGCTACTCATGCTCGCCTGGGCGGGCTGGCACTTCTACCGCTATTCCAGCAGTAAGTCACTGCCAGCACCGTTTAACAAACAGGAACCGGGCCAGCCTGGTGCTAAGGCTCCCTTGTCCCCGGCTCCAGCGCCTCCAGACCGAGCGGCTGCCCCTGCCCCTACCGTGGCCTCGGCACCTTCACTGGCCGCTCGCCCGGCCGCTTCGTCCGCTGTGGAGTGCGCGGACTGGGTTATGCCCCAATACCAGGGCAAGTACATTTGTGATTGGCTCACCGACATCAAGCAGTTCAAGCGCGAGGACCACCTGGATGAGGCCTTGGAACTATCCCAAGGGTGCATGGACGCCATGGTGGACGTTGCCAAGGCCAACCCTGACAACGCCATGGAGTACTACGTCAAAGAGGTCGTGCTCATCCAACAAAAGCAGGGTGACCACGCGGCCGTAGTCCACACCATCCAGGGCTGGTTAGACCTGGGGATCCCCGCACCCCGCGATGACTACCGCGTGGATCTGCTCAAGCGCCTGGCCAAGGCGCAGCAATTCTTAGCCCGTGCCAACGGGGAAGACCCCAGCCCCTACGTAGCCGAATGGCAACGACTCAAAGACCTAGAAGCAGAAATCAAGGCCCGGCCCGGAAAGCCCGCCGCAGTAAGAACCGGAGAAACCAAGCTCGCCACCGGTGTGAACGCCACCGCCTTTGGCAGCGCCGCCACCCGCGTGGGCGCACCTTCCAACTATTCCGGTTGGGTCCCCTCCCCCGCCGTCCTAGCCCAACGCACCTTCGTTGCCGTGGACTTTGAAACCGCCAACTCCTCCAAGGCATCGGCCTGCCAGGTAGCGCTCATCAAAATAGAAAACGGCCAAGTAGTCAACACCTACACCACCCTGCTGCGCCCACCGGAAGGCTTTGACTCCTTCGAGCTGACCCACATCCACGGGCTCACCCTGGACATGGTTGCTGGTGCTCCCCAATGGCACCAGATAGCGCCCCACCTCAAGGAGTGGACGGCCGGGCTTCCCGTCTACGCGCACAACGCCACCTTTGACCGCGACGTCTGGTGTGAACTAGACGCCTACTTTGGCCTTGATACCGTGCCGCGCCAGTTCTACTGCTCCTACCGCACAGCCCAACGCCACATAGACCTGCCTAACTACAAGCTCCCCACCGTCACGAAGGCTTTGGTCCCCGGGGTCAACTTGAACCACCACGCGGCCAGCTCCGACGCCGAGGCCTGCGCACGGATCATCATGGCTCTCCAGAACAACTAGGGTCCCGGCTTTCGGTTGACTAGCGCCCCTTGGAGTGTCCCCCGGCGATCGGCCGGGGGACCTGCACTAACCGACCGATACGACGGCGGCGCACGGCCACAGCCGTGACTTAATCGAATTTTCTAAAGGTCCAAGAGTGGTTCCAGGCGACCCCGAAATCCGCTGACCAGGCACAAAGGGACGCTAGGCCGTCTGGTGTAATTGATTAATAATTCGCTCGGGTCGCAAATTTGCTGAGCATTCGAGCCCGCCACTCACCGAACGCTCGGCGGCCGGACTTTTTAACTACGTCGCTCCCGTTGTGGCAAAACCAGTGCAAACTTTTGGAAATTTGATGCAGACCTAGAATTTTTGCAGGCTAAGGCCTAACTCGTGGAGCACCGCACGGTCCGTACTTTCTGTATCCACCGCAGCAGTCGATTTACCCATCGCCTTCTTTACATCACGGAAGAAGAGAGCTAGCTCATCCCCCTCGATGGCTTCGTCTTCTAGAGCTGCCCAAAGATACGCACGCATGGTCTCCTTGCTGTCGAGGAACTCGCTTGCGTCAAACCTCTTAACGCCTTCGACCGGTTCTCTCATCACAGCCCCCTTCCTAAAACTTTTAGCCAGCTGAATTGCTAGCGGATCTACGTCACCGAGTATTCCGCCAGCACCATGGTACCTGCGGGTAACCCTAGGGAGTGACTGATTGGGCGTCGGCCTCACACGCATAAACAATCGGACCGGTAGCTGTCACAACTAACTCAAGATTCGAAACTAGATACACCACGACCTAAGACTTGCCTGACCTAGGTATTGACAAGATCAGCAACCAAGAGGTATTCTGCGCTTGGACGCACTTCGGTGCTCCACTTCCGAGGCTCGTGCGAATGCACGAGCTTTCGCGATCTGACTCCAGGTATCGGTTTCCCCGGTTTATAATGGAAAAATGTGGATTGGATATTTCGATGAGTTCGGTCATAACGGAGCCTACATTTCCCGTGCTGATCAACGATTTAAAACCCACCCAGTATTCGGTATCGGTGGAATTATCCTCCCCGCAGATAACGTACGGAGGCTCTCCGGCGAGTTCCGGAAAATCAAAGAACTAGGGCTAAAAGCAGAGATCGACGCCAAGGTACGAGCTAAGGGAAAACGCGTCGAACACTGGGAGAAAAAAGGAGCTTCCCTGCTCACCACTAACAATGTGAAAAGGTATCAAGAGGTTCGCTATATGATCAATAGACTTCTGAATCTTCTTGATCACCTTGATGCCAAGGTCATTTTCTACGGACAAGAAAAACCACGGGGAACAAACCTGGAAACCGGCGAAGACGAGAATTCGCGGTACGACCACGCGATGAAGCAATTGATCCAGCGAGTGAACTGGTCAATCCCTGAATACGAGAATCATATGATGATCCTCGATAAGCAGGGACCCAAGGAACGAATGGCTATTTTCGCCTCCACCGCAGCCTTCATGTTTTCCAATCGAGACGCAGACAAGTTGCTTGAACCACCTCTGGAAGTCGAAAGCCATCTTTACCAGACCGTTCAATGTGCGGACTGGATTTGCGCTTTGTTAGGCAGGATTAGTGCCTACAAGTACGATCCTGATTTTAATGAGTTCAAATGGGCTGTCCAATATTTCGGGGACCGCCTCGAAAAAGTGTGTAGCCACAACAGTAAAATTCGAGCGTCGAATGGCGGGAAAGACGTGCATGAACACCAGCTTCGGCAATTCTCAACTTGTTTCGGGACTGACTAATGCACTACCGATTGGGATAGTTTTTTATCAATTCCGATAACCTAGCGGGAGCTTCGCAGGAGCGTACTCCTTATTCCTAACGCCTATACCCACCGCGACTCCCCCGCTGCCCAAACGGCCCATTGCGCCGTGGGGTTTCATCGGTTGGCGGGTCGTCAAAGTTGAGGTCCTCGAGGGCTTCGGTGACGGTGCGACCGCGTTGGCTGTTGGCGCTAGTGGCGGTGCGGGGTTGTGGTTTCTTGGCGGTGATTCTTATCCCGCGTGGGGTAATAGACGCCCCGGCGTCGCGGAACTGGGCTGCTAAGGGCGAGTCGAATACCGGTTGGCCGTTGATCTTTTCAATGGTCAGCTGCTGGAGGCGGCCGTGGGCCACCAGGTCGGTGAGCGCGTCCAGGGTGAGTTCAAGTGCGCCGGTGGCACCTTCGGGGAGCTCGTCGAAGAAAGTGGTCAGCGTCTTCCCGCCCCGTGTGAGGTGGGCTACGCACAGGCCGTCAATGAGCACTACTAGCGCGCCGGCGGCGCGGGAGACGCGGGTGGCTTTATAGCCTGCGTTTTTCTCCGGCCAAGGCAGGGCCGCGCCATAAGGGTTGGCGGGGTCAGTGGCGGCCAGGGCGTAGACGGCAGGCTCCAAGGCACCGGACGGCCAGCCGGTAACATCCGGGGTATCGGCCAGGCCGCGCAGACGGTCAATGACGGCGGGGGTGGAAAACTGCGCGGCGCCCAGTCCTTCAATGACGTAGCCGCGCATGGCCTTGCCGGATTCCTCAAAACCGGAAAGCACCTTGTATGCCAGGGCAAAGCCGCCCAGGGTGTCTTCAGCCACTACGCTGCCGCGGGTGACTACGCCGTAGCGGTCCAGCCAGGCCTCGCCGTGGGCGATGGAACGCGCGGTGGCGTCTGCTTCCTGAAGGTTCGCTTGTGCGTTGGGGGCAAGGGACCAACGCCCGGTGACATCGGGAGGGGCGGCGGCGCGCTGGGATTGGGCAAAGGAGGTTCTTCCCATGCGCAGGCGGGAGCGGTTAGGGCGGCGCTTGGCGCGGTGGGCGGCAGCTGCTTTGGTGGAGCCGGCGGATAAGTGGGCGCGGATGGGCGCAAAGGAGTCGGGGCTGACCAGGCCCATTTCCACGAGGTCCCAGAGTGCCTCGCGGAGTTCCTCCGTGGTGCCGGGGACCTCACGCAGGATGTCAGCGAAGAGGAAGCCGCCGCCGCGGCGCAGGATATCCAGGACGGTTTCCTGTAGGAAGGACAGTGTGGGTCCGGTACCGCCGGAGGTTTCGTCCGGCAACGGCGCTAGTTGTTCGGCGTAGTCGGCCGGCAGGAGCATCACCCAGGGATCGGTGGCACCGGCCTTGCCGGCACCTAGGATGAGGACCTCGCCGTTGTTGGTGAGCTCATCTAAGTGGGAGGGGTGGTAGTCCCCCACGCGGGAGGGAAGGATGAGGGTTTCCCAGGCAGAGGCCGGCAGGCGCACGCCGGCTAGTTGTTCAATAACGGCAAAGGTTCCATCCGCACCGCGCAGGGGCGGGCGCTTGCCCACGGGGGCTACCTGCTGCCAATCGGGTAAGAAACGGCCAAAGGTGGCGGGGCTGACCGGTTCTGTGGCAGCGCGCGCGGCGGCCAGCGAGCGCGAGCGGATGGTTTTGAGCACCTCCTTGGCCACGTACTCGTTTTCCTCCACGCCCTGCCGGTAGTGGCCCTCAATCACGTTATTCAGCGCGGTGACTGTGGCGTGCGCGGAGGAAACAGAAATGCCGAAGGCGGCGGAGACTTCCCCGAGAGTAAAAGGCCCGCGGGTGCGCGCCCAGCGGGAGACCAGCTGGGGCAGCGCGTCGGTGATGGTGGCTTGCTGCGCCGCAACGCCGGGTGGGACGGGGACGCCAAGGCCATCGCGGAGTAAGGGGGCATCGGCGGCTTGGGCAAGGTGCTCAACCCCGGCAATGCGCACGCGCATGATGCGGGTGCCCAGCTGATCTAGGGCGTGCAGCGGCACGTCGGTGTGCAAGGGAAGGTTATCCACCGGGATAGGCCCCAGCACGCGCAGGAGATCCGCGACCTCCTCCGTGGTGCGCGCCCGGCGCGATACGGCAGTGCGTTGCAGCTGCGCGTGGACTTCCGCGATGATTTCCGGGTCCAGCAGCTCACGCAGCTCCACCGTTCCCAGCAGCTTGGCCAGCAGCGCGGGGTCTAAGGCCAGGGCGGCGGCGCGCTTTTCCGCCAGGGGGCTATCGCCTTCATACATAAACGCGCCGGTGTAGTTAAACAGCAGGCTAGAGGCAAAAGGTGAGGGCTGGTCCGTGGTGACCTCCGCTATGCGGATGCGCCGGTGGGCAAGCTCACGCATGGTCTCGGTAAGTGCTGGCAGGTCATAGACGTCGCGCAGGCACTCGCGCACCGTTTCCAAAATGATGGGGAAACTCGGGTACTTGCGGGCCACGTCTAGGAGTTGCTCGGCGCGCTGGCGTTGCTGCCACAGCGGGGCGCGCTTGCCGGGGTTTCGCCGCGGCAGCAGCAGCGCGCGGGCGGCGCACTCGCGGAAACGGGAGGCAAACAGCGCGGAGCCGCCCACCTGCTCGGTGACAATGTCGCTGATTTCGTCCGCGTCGAAGATGAAGATGGAGGCGTCCGGCTCGTGCTCGCCTTGGGGCAGCCGGAGGACTATACCGTCATCCCCCGCCACGGCTTGCGCGTCCATGCCGGTGCGCTCAGCCACGCGTTGGCCCACCGCCAGCGCCCACGCGGCGTTGACCGGCCGGCCGAACGGGGTGTGCAAAACCACGCGCCAGTCCCCTAGCTCATCGGTGAAGCGCTCCAGGATTAAAGTGGTGTCATCCGGAACGGAGCCGGTGGCTTCTGCCTGCTCCTGCAAGTATTCGCGGAGATTGTCCTTGGCCCACTGGTCCAGATCTTTTGGTGGATTCTGCTGGCCGGTGTGGACCTCCCGGCGGAAGGCACCTAGGGCCTTGCCCAGCTCATAGGGGCGCCCGGCTTGATCGCCGGTCCAGAAGGGAAGGCGGCCGGTGTGCCCGGGGGCGGGGGTCACTAGCACCTGGTCGCGCGTGATTTCCTCAATGCGCCAGCTGCTAGCGCCCAGGGTGAAGATATCACCCACCCGGGATTCGTAGACCATCTCCTCATCCAGCTCGCCCACCCGGCGCGGGGCGGCGTCCTCCCCGCCCTTGACCAGGAATACCCCGAACATGCCGCGGTCCGGGATGGTGCCGCCGGAAGTGACGGCCACGCGTTGCGCGCCGGGCCGCGCGGTGAGCAGCCCCTGCACGCGGTCGTAGACTACGCGGGGTTTTAAGTCAGCAAAGTCCGTGGAGGGGTAGGTGCCGCTGGTGAGATCCAACACGGCGTCGTAGACCTCGCGGGCCAAGTGCTTGTACGGCCAGGCGCGGCGGATGGTCTCATACCAGTCATCGGCGTCTATTCCCTCCTGGTTGAGCGGGGCGGCCACGTGGGCGATTGTCTGCTGGACCAGCACGTCCAAGGGGTTGGTGGGGACCTTGAGTTCCTCGATGAGGCCTGCGCGCATGCGGGTCACGGTCACGGCGGTCTGCACCAGGTCACTGCGGTGCTTGGGGTAAAAGGAGCCCTGGGAAATAGCACCCACGGAGTGCCCGGCGCGGCCCACACGCTGCAATCCCGATGCCACCGAGGGCGGGGACTCAATCTGCACGACCAGGTCCACCGCGCCCATGTCAATGCCCAACTCCAGGGAGCTGGTGGCCACCACGGCCTTGAGAGCGCCTTCTTTGAGCATGGTTTCAGTGAGTAAGCGCTCATCCTTGGATACCGAGCCGTGGTGGGCGCGCGCGATAAGCGGGGCGGCTTTGCCGGCCACGTCCACGGACTTCATCAGCTGGGCGGGGTCCCGGCGCGTGTCAGGCGACAGCGCCTCCGGGGCGTGTTCTAGGGCGTAGAGCTCGTTGAGTCTGCTCGTTACGCGCTCCGCGGTGCGGCGGGAGTTGACAAAGACCAGCGTGGAGCGGTGCGCCATGACCTCGCGGTAGAGCTCTTCCTCGATGAACGGCCAGATGGACTTGGCGGTAGGAAGGGCGGATTCTTGTTGGCTGGGGCTGGGGTTGGGGCTGGAGCTGGGGCTAGAGAGGCCGAGGGGGTCATCAATGGTGGCGTCGCCTATGATGGAGGCGTCCTCTTGGGTGGGAAGGTCGGACATATCCGGCACGGGGACGTGGACGTCTAGCTCCCATTTCTTCTCCGCCGGTGGGGCGATGATTTCCACCGGGCGGTCGCCGCCCAGGAAATGCGCCACGGTCTCTAGGGGGCGCACGGTGGCGGATAAGCCCACGCGCTGGAACTCGCCGGCCAGCTGGGCCAGGCGCTCTAGGGTCAGCGCTAGGTGCACGCCGCGCTTGGTGCCGGCCAGGGCGTGGATTTCATCGATGATGACGGTATCCACGGTCTTGAGAATCCCCGCCGCCTTAGAGGTCAGCATTAGGTAGGCGGATTCCGGGGTGGTAATCAAGATATCCGGCGGGCGGCGGACCTGGCGGTTGCGCTCTGCCTGCGGGGTGTCCCCGGAGCGCACGCCCACCGTGATATTGGGTGCATCTAAACCGAGTTTCTCCGCGGTGCGGGCTATGCCGTTTAAGGGCGCGCGGAGGTTATTTTCCACATCCACGCCCAGGGCCTTGAGCGGGGAGATATAAAGGACCTTCACGCCCTCGTTGCTTTCGCTGCTTTCGGTTAGCTGGGCTTGCGGCGTTACGGGAAGGGCGGTTTGCCCGTGCTTTTCCACCAGGTTATTCAGCGCCCACAGGAAAGCAGCCAAAGTTTTACCCGAACCAGTGGGAGCAACCACCAGCGCATGATTGCCGCCAGAAATAGCCTCCCATGAAGCCTGCTGGACCGGGGTGGGGCCAGCAAAAACATCAGCAAACCACCCCGCAACTTGGGGGCGGAAACGGTCCAGGATATCGCTCGACATGCCTTAACAATAGCCTGGGAGGTAACCTATAACCATGACCGTTGAAATCTCTGATTCCCGCCTAGCCAACCATATCGCTGAGGGCTGCGGTGACATCCTCAAAGGCATCCGTTCCTCCGGCCTCCTGCGTGGACTTGCCCTGGGTGATGCCGGTGACGTCCTCGCCCAAGAATGGATCTCCCGCGTCCTCGACCAACACCGCCCAGAAGACGGTTTCCTATCAGAAGAAGACACCGATGACCTGACGCGGCTGCAGAAAAAACGCGTCTGGATTGTGGACCCGCTGGACGGCACCAAGGAGTTTTCCACCGGCCGCCAAGACTGGGCCGTCCACATTGCCCTGGTAGAAGACGGTAAACCCGTCTGCGCCGCCGTGGGTCTCCCGGACCTGGGCGTGACCTTCAAGTCCTCAGACGTTCGCGCCGTAACCGGGCCGCTATCGCGCCGGTTTGTCATCTCCCGTAACCGCCCACCCGCGGTGTCTAAATACATCGCGGAGCAGATGGGCTATGAGACTAAGGGTATCGGCAGCGCTGGAGCCAAAGCCATGTCCGTGCTGCTGGGCGACTATGACGGGTACATCCACTCCGGTGGGCAATACGAGTGGGACCAGGCCGCGCCTGTGGGCGTAGCTATCGCAGCCGGGCTGTGGTGCTCGCGCCTAGACGGCACCGAAATCACGTTCAACAACGAAGACACGTTTGTCCCCGATCTAGTAATCTGCCGCCCGGAAATCAAAGATGAGGTCCTAGCGCACGCAGCCGCCTTCGCGGAAGCCAACGGTAACTCCTAAAAACATGGCCACACAGATTGATACCCCCTACGAAGACCTTTTGCGCCGCGTCCTTGAAGAAGGAACCGCCAAAGGTGACCGCACCGGCACCGGCACGCGGTCCATCTTTGGCGCGCAGCTGCGCTATGACCTCTCCCAGTCCTTCCCGCTGCTGACCACCAAGAAGGTCTACTTCCACGGCGTCATTGGTGAGCTCCTGTGGTTTTTGCGCGGGGAGTCCAACGTCAAGTGGCTCCAGGACAACGGCGTGCGGATTTGGAATGAATGGGCGGACGCTGACGGCGAACTGGGCCCGGTCTACGGCGTGCAGTGGCGGTCCTGGCCCACCCCAGACGGGGCGCACATCGACCAAATCTCCGGCGCGCTAGAGATGCTGAAATCCGACCCGAATTCCCGCCGCAACCTGGTCTCCGCGTGGAACGTCTCCGAGCTAAACAACATGGCGCTAATGCCCTGCCACCTGCTGTTCCAGCTCTACGTCGCAGACGGCAAGCTGTCTATGCAGGTCTACCAGCGCTCCGCGGACATGTTCCTGGGCGTGCCCTTTAACCTGGCCTCCTACGCGGCGCTGACCCACATGTTCGCCCAGCAAGCGGGCCTGGAGGTAGGCGACCTCATCTGGACCGGCGGGGACTGCCACATCTACAACGACCACGTTTCACAGGTCCGGGAGCAACTCTCCCGCGAGCCGCGGCCCTACCCGCAACTGGATCTTCGCAAGGCGGCCGACCTCTTCTCCTACTCCTTCGATGATTTCCAGGTTGTGGGCTACGACCCCCACCCGGCTATCAAGGCGCAGGTCTCCGTCTAATGAAGGGCGCTATCTGGGCGCAGTCTGTGGACGGCGTCATTGGCAACGGCAAGGCCATGCCCTGGCACGTACCGGAAGACCTCGCGCACTTCAAGGAGGTCACCATGGGTTCGCCTGTGGTGATGGGCCGGCGCACGTGGGAGTCACTCCCGGCGCGCTTCCGCCCGCTGCCCGGCCGGGAGAACTTCGTGCTCTCCCGCAGCCAGCCCGGTGACTGGTCCGCCGGTGCCACGGTCATCTCCGACTTAGTAAACGCGCCTGTGCACGACGCCTGGGTCATTGGCGGCGGGCAGGTCTACGCCGCCACCTTGGGCCACGTTAACAGGTTGGAAATCACCGTCATGGACGCCAACGTGGCTAGCTTCTACGGCGAAGACGCCGTCTTTGCCCCCAACATCCCCCGCGGCTTTTCCCGCGTGCGCGAAACCGAATGGATGACCTCCACGGATGGCCACCTCATTTTGCCCGGGCGCGGCCCCAGCGAATTGCCGCTAAAATACAAGTTCCTCACCTACGAAAGAAAGGACGCCGCCTAACATGGCCGTTAAAACCCCAGAAACCTCCAGCCCCGTCACCGTCTTCTACGCCGAGTGGTGCCCATTCTGCACGCGCTTGCGCAAGGCCTTGAACCGCACGGACACCCCCTACGCGGAGGTCAACGTCGAAGAATCCGGCATGGATGAAGTCAACGAGTGGATCAAGTCTGTCAATGACGGCAACCGGATTGTCCCCACCGTCCTGTACTCCGACGGCACGTATGCCACTAACCCGCCGGCATCCGACGTCCGCCGCAAGCTCGAAGAGCTGAGCTAGCAGTCAGCCGGGCGGGTCCTAGAGGTCCTCGCCGAAAAGGGAAGCCATGTCCTTGGGCGAAAGCGTGCCCTCCACGCCATTGAGCCCGGCGAACCTAGCTTCGCTTAAGCCGTTAGTGGGACCTTCACAGCCCCATAACTCGGTGAGTGTTTCAACTACAAGATTAGAAAAATTCACCGTCGAAACCCTTACGGCTCTGCGAGAGCTAAAGAGACTAGACGTTAGCAGATTTTTCCTTCAGAATTTGACCGACTCTTCCATAAGTTATACCGAGCAGATAAGCGATATCTCGGTAATTATACCCACTACTAGCGAGCTGCTTAGCTTGCTTCGACATACGGGCAAGTTCGAGAGCTTCGCGCTTGCGGAGCTCTTTGAGTTGTTCACGAGTCTCTTGGGCTAGCTTCTCCACCTCCCCAACAATTTCAAGCCGTATTGTAGCGGTTTCCGGCGAATCCGTAAGCTCAGGGAAAAGGGTTAGCGCATCACGAATTTCTCCCTGAATTTGGTCGAGTCGACGCGCCTGGATGATGACCCCAGGATCTTCGACAAGCTGCGCCACCCACCATTTTTCCCCTCGCTCAACACTTGCAGTGAAGTTTTTCATGCCCTATTGCTCCATTCCGATTTGCTTGTAGATTATGCGGGCCATGAGATTATCGATTTCATTATGCCGACCCACCGTGGTGTAACGATCACCGACCCAGATGCGGGTGTGATTGCTATCTTCCTTGATCGTGAGGCTCCGGCCAGTACGTTTAGCATAGTCCGCAATATTTCTCAGAATTTCTTTTCGCGTTGTCACAAAACTAGTATAGCGCACTAAACAGTAGCAAGTATACCCCACTACACTAACCGGGGCGTACATCCCACCCCAAAAGCTTTCCCCTGGTAGGGACAGAATCGGTACCAGCTGCGTTAGTTCCCCGCCGGACACCGCATGATCAACCGCACCCAGACGAACATGTCCCAGGAATTCCACGCATCTCCTCCCCTACTCAAGAACTTGACCATTGACCTTTCCAATTTGGCCTTATCCCGCTTGGTACTGGTATTCTTATCGAACGTATCAAGACCACACGCGGCCGCCTGGCTGCGAGTACGCAGGTCACGGTGCATGCCCCAGTAGCTCAGGGGATAGAGCACGGCTCTCCTAAAGCCGGTGTCGAAGGTTCGAATCCTTTCTGGGGCACAAATTGTTTTCTACTGAAACCACAGACAGTTAACCCCTTCCAACTTGAACGTAGTTCTCTGTTGCGAAGGGGGTGCTACCTTTCCTAGGCCTGTTGCCCAGCGCCAAGTACAACACACAAACCAGCCCCGGTTCCCGGACTCACCTCGAGAAGATACGAAAACAGTCGAGACGCCACCTCCATAACCACAATCGATGCCTCCATCAGCACGCGCTGTTCGGTTAGAATGGAGCATCATCATCGAATACTGCAGGAAAGGAGTTCTCCGATGGCTCATGTTCGCGTCCCCATTAGCGGACCGATGGTCCAATGGGCTGTCGAGAGAACAGGCCACACCGCAGCCGAGCTAACTACTCAGGCTGGCTTCAAACAAGTCAACGCCTGGTTAGAGGAAAAACAGCATCCGACGTTCGAACAAGCAAAACGGCTAGCGAAGAAGGCTGGAATACCCTTTGGTTTTCTGTTCCTCCCCGAGCCCGTCGATCTAACGCCCGACCTCCCTGACTTTCGGACCAGAGCAAACAACCGAATCTCTAACATCAGTAGAGAACTTGAGGAGCAAATCGCTTTCTGCCAGCGTAGCCTTTCCTGGTATACGGACAACGCCACGGAGTTCGGAGGACTTCCCCCAGAACATCTTGGAAGCGCGACAGTTAAAAACGATCCACAGGCAGTCGCTGAACGCATGCGAGAAATAGTAGGTTGGGATTCCTCCGTGGCGACGCACGGGCGCACCCACGTCAATATGTTGGCGGATTGTTTGGAAAATTACGGGCTACTGGTGATGAAAGGCTCCGTGGTCGGCAACAAGACGAATGCAAAACTCGACACCGATGAATTCCGCGGATTCACCCTCATAGACCGTGGGCATGCACTCGTTTTCATCAACACCGCTGACGCAGCTACCGCCAATCTTTTCAGTTTGGCTCACGAATTTGGTCACGTCCTCCTGGGCCAGCAAGGCGTCAGCTCAGATAATGACCACCATCAGGTGGAACGATGGTGCAACCAGTTTGCGGCTACCCTGCTCTTGCCAGAAGCACTACTAGCGGATGCGCAATTCGAAAACCCCATAGATATCGAGTATCTGTCCAAAAAATCGAGGACTCTAGGTCCGAGCGTTGAGGCTATTGTTTGGCGTCTAGCGGCACTTGGGTTTCTGGAAGCAGACCGCGCCCGAGAACTCGTCAGGCGCTGGAACTCAGTGGTCAAGCCAAAAAAGGCTGATCTAAAAACCAGCGGTGGTCCCCGGCCCGCAGTAATGACAAGGTCACGTCTGGGGAGAAACTTCGTTGAGGCCCTTTCAGAGGCTTACGATGAGGGCACTCTATCCTACGCAGATGCCGTCCAATTCACCGGATACAAACGAGTTGCGGTTCTAGAGAAAGTACTGAACCTGGATGCAGGTGAGCGCTAGGTAATGACTCGCTACTTGCTGGACACCAACATAGTTATCAACGGGTTCAATTCCTACCCTCCGGATATTTTTCCCGGATACTGGCAACTACTCGAATACTTGTAATCGACGGAACGCCTGCTTCTCTGTCCAGCCGTTGCGAAAGAGTTCAGAGAGCGAGACGATGAAGTAGGCGCATGGGTGCAAGAGCATTTTCCACCAGATGCAATGCTTGCCGTGACCGAGGAAACTATTGCGTGTTATTCGAAGACAATCGCGTGGGCCATAGACCGAAAGGACCCTCCGTTCTCTACGATTGCGCTTTCCGACTACGCGAAGGATTCGAGGGCTGACGCGTGGCTAGTCGCGCACGCCGCAGAACACGGCCTCACCATTCTAACCAACGAAAAAGCGTCAGCACGAAAAACTAATGCGGTGAAAATCCCAGACGCGGCAGCCGCGCAGAGAGTCCAGTGCTTAAGTGCACTCGAACTTCTACGAGAGCACGGCCTTCGCTTTTAGCGGGAGCACCTGAAAGGCACCAGAGCTGGGACTTTGAGGGCACGTTCTGCTCGTTGCTTTCCGCGCCTGGTGCCTTCGCCAGTCTTCTTTTTTAGCTCTTCTTTTTAGCGCCGCCAGGCCGGCGCGGGGCCGGGGCGGTCGCTTAGGACGGCGGTGCCCACGTAGCCGTAGCGGTCCATCGAGGTGATGCCCATGCCGTAGTAGCGGTGGGACGGGTGCATCAGGGAGTCGTAGTGTCCGCGCTGGCCTGCGGGCTTGTACTTCTCGTTGAGCCACATGTCCACGAGCGCCTCCGGGTTGGGGCCGGCCGCCAGGTTTTCGCCCAGGTGCCAGTAGTAGTAACCGGACTTATTGTGACCGAAGTGGCCGGTGCGGGAAACGTGCTGGGACCCGCGGAGGGCCTCGGAGTACTTGACCTCGTCCCACTGCAGCGGGACGAGTCCCAGACGGCGGCGCTCGGCGTTAATCTTGTCTAGGGAGCGCACGGCAGCGCCCTTCAAGTCCGGGGTGCGCTGCGGGGCGGGTGCGGGCGCGGGAGCCCGGTTAGGCGCAGGAGCGGGAGCCGGAGCAGGCGCGGGTACCGGGGCCTGCTGGCCGGGGCTTAAGAGACTCAAGAGAACGCCTAAACCAATGCTGCTGAGCTGGTTGAGCGGATCCTGCGCGCCCTGTACCTGCTGGGCGGAGGCGGCCGGTGCGGCGGTGACGGTTCCGGTCAGAGCAACGGAGGTAGCGGCGAAGGCCTCAGCAATCTTCTTGGTTGAGCTCATGGTTTCTTCTTTCTGCTAGACACCAAAATCTTCCATTGGCTTTTCTATAGCCTCACCACTGCACTCAACCGCGAGAACCGGGGTCTAGGAAGATATCAGGCATACGTTCGAATGAGCGTGATGATGGCAATGACCACCAGCATGCCAGCGAAGGTTCGGGATAAGGTGCGCTCCGGCACACGCTCGGAGATGGGCTTTCCTAGAAGCGCGCCTGCCATGGACGCCACGGCGAACAGCCCCACGCTCAACCACGGCAGGCTCACTCCCCCGTCCAGGCGGGTGATGAGCGAGGCGATCGCAACTATCAACATGACCAGAACCGAGGTACCGGCGGCCTCGCGCATGGTGGTGTGGAAAATAAACAGCAGCGCGGGGACAATGATAAACCCGCCGCCCACGCCGAAGAAGCCGGTGAGCATGCCCGTGGCGGTGGATGCCAGGACCAGGACGGCGTAGTGCTTCGCGGGGCTGCGGTCCGGTGCGGGGGCGGTGTGCTTATCCTTTAGCGTCGCCACGCTGACGGCCAAGAGCAGGAGCGCGAAGGCCGTCATGAGGACGCGCTCGGAGACGAGGAAACTGGCACGCACGCCCAGCTGCGCGCCCACTAGGCCCAGCAATCCGAAGGCCGCACCCTCCCGCCACAAGATGGTGCCGGACTTCATGCGGGTTAAAAGCGCCACGAGCGAGCTTAGTCCCACCACAATAAGAGAGCCCGTGGACGCCTGCTGTGCACTAAGCCCCATGAGGATGGATAGTGCAGGAAGGGACAGGATACCGCCGCCCGCGCCCAGCGCGCCCACCACGACGCCAATGAGGGCACCGGCGATGAGGAACTCAGCTATCTCAAGCATGGGGCCTTTCGGGGAGCAGGGGCTGGGGATACGGGTTCCAAGTCTAACCAACGTGGGCAGGCTCGCGAGCGATAAGGAGAATTTAGGAATTAAAGGAGTGGTTTGAAACAATGGCCTGATGAATCTCTACTCCTTAGCTGACAACGTCAGTGGGCGGCTTGTCCGCCTGGCCCGGAAGGCTACGCAGTGGTCAAAGTGGCTGTCGGCAAAGGCGCACGAGATCGGGCCGCTGAAGTGGGTCGTTCGCGCCGGATTCGTGGTCGCGGGCGTGGTACACATCCTCATCGGCTGGCTGGCCATTGCCTCGGCGTTCGGGTCGAATGACCGCGCCTCCCAGCTGGGTGCGCTGGCCCAGATTTCCGAGACCCTGGCAGGCCGCGCCCTGCTTCTGGTCATGGCCGCTTGCGCCGGAGTGCTGGGCGTGTGGCGGGTGCTATTTAGCCCGCTGGAAAAAGGCTGGTTCGCCAAGCTGAAGATGGCCGCGAAGGGAATAGCGTTCCTCTACGTCGGCTGGACCAGCGCCACCTTCGCGCTGGGCCGCCACCTGGACGAGGACACCCAAGCCACCACCGTCACTGCCTGGGTACTCGGCGTCCCGGGAGGAAACCTGCTGATTGTGGTGGTGGGGCTGGTGGTAGTGGGCATCGGCGTGTATAGCTTCGTGAAGGGTGCCACCGGAAGGTTCATGAAAGACCTCGACGAGCACCCCGGTGCGGTCCTCAAGGCGGCGGCCGTGGTGGGGTACCTGGCGCGCGGCATAGCTTTCAGCGTGCTGGGCGGCCTGGTCATCTGGGCGGCGTTCACGGAAAACGCGGACCGGGCGTCGGGGCTGGACGCGGCGTTTAGCGTCATCGGCGCGCAGCCGCTGGGACAAAGCCTGCTGGTGATTCTGGGCGTGGGCTTTGCGCTCTACGGCCTCTACTCTGTGGCCCGCGCGCGGTTTACCGAGGAAGTGGACTGACTCGGCTGGGGCTCCAGCGTTACCCCCGGGCTCTCCAGCCGGAAGGGCTCATCCGGCTTGTTTTGCTTGCTGCGGGCGACATGCGCCTTGGAAGCGGCGCGGAGGTTGGCCACCGTGACCTCCTTCGCCACGAAATCCGTGAGCTCCTCTGCTGTGCCTTCGATGGCCGCGGCCACCACAAAGTTCCTACCGAAGGACACCGAGGCGTGCAGGTCCTTGTCATTCGACCAGCCCCACTTACTGCCCAAGACGTTGCTCAACGTGACCGTGCCGTAATTCTGCGGGTAGCCGTCTGCGGCGTAGGCGTCCGACTGAGCCATGGCCACCAGGACCGGGTGCAGGGGATCTTCTTTCAGGAGCTGGGAGATGAAACTCATCACGTCATAGGTGGAGGTCACCGAGAGCCCCCAGCGATCGGCTGCTCTAGTGGACTTAAGGCCATACTTGGCGGCGGTGGCACCAATGGACTCGGGGTAGGCCTCGAAGAGCGCTGCGGCGAGGTCGTCATTGGAGCTAGTAATCATCTCCACCGCCGAGTACTTGTCCTCAAGCTCCCCCTCATCCACCACGTAGGCGGCTATGTAGAGCTTGATAATGCTCAGCGCCGGCCGGGCTGTGTGCTCGTTGGCGGTGGCCATGCGCATGCCGTCGCTCAGCCTCATGTAGGACAGCTGCGCGCTGCCGTTAGACTCCACGAGTTCCACCGGTCCCTTGAGGTGCTCAGTTACCGCCGTGCGACCGGCGGGGACCTCCACCGTCAAAGTGGGAACGGCAGCAGTATTGACCACTCCGGTAGTCTCCGCTACTGGGTAGGACGAAGACGTAGAACAGCCCACCAGGAAAAGGGCGCAGGCCGCAGCCGGGGTCACACGCAAGAAAGATAGCACGCGGTTAATCATATAAAAATGTCACCGTACTTGTTAAAAGTACGGCGACATTAAGTAGTGGTGGTCTTAGTGATCGACAGGTGCTTCCACACCAACGCCGGTCAGGGAGCGAACTTCCATCTCATCCGCGAGGTGATCAAGGTTGTCCGGAGGCGTAATCAGGGAGACTACGTAGCCAACCAGGAATGCCAGCGGAATGGAGACAATGCCCGGGGAGTTCAACGGGAACAGGTGCCAGTCAGCATCTGGGAACATTGAGGTCGGGGCTCCGGAGACTGCCGGGGAGAAGAAGATCAGCAGCAGACAGGAGATAACGCCGGTGTAGATGGAGGCCACCGCGCCGTAGGTGTTGAAGCGGCGCCAGTACAGGGAGTACAGGATGGTAGGCAGGTTTGCCGATGCCGCGATAGCGAAGGCCAAGGACACCAGGAACGCCACGTTCTGGGTCATTGCCAGGATGCCCAGCACGATGGCCAGGATGCCCAAGATAACCACGGTGATGTGGGAAACGCGGACCTGCTCAGCCTCGGTGGACTGGCCGTTACGGATAACGGAGTGGTAGACATCGTGCGCAATGGAGGCAGAAGCGGTAATGGCCAGACCAGCCACCACGGCAAGAACGGTGGCAAAGGCCACTGCGGAGATAACCGCCATGAAGATGGAGCCACCCAGCTCGAGAGCCAGCAGCGGTGCGGCGGCGTTAGCGCCACCCGGTGCGGCCAGAATCCGGTCCGGGCCCACCAGTGCGGCTGCGCCGTAGCCCAGAACCAGGGTCATCAGGTAGAAAGCGCCAATGATAACGATTGCCCAGGTAACGGAGCGGCGGGCCTCAGTAGCGGTAGGAACGGTGTAGAAACGCATCAGCACGTGTGGCAAGCCACCGGTACCAAGCACCAGGGTCAGGGCCAGGGAGATGAAGTCAATCTTAGTGGTAAGGGTCTTACCAAACTTCAGGCCTGGCTCCATGATGGCCTGGGCTTCATAGCCCTTCTCCGCCAGGTGGGCGGAAGAGGCATGCATGCTAATGGCGGCGTCGAACAAGTCGCTGAAGCCGCCCTTGATGGAGATGAAGGTCAGGATGGACATGGCCAGAACGCCGGTCACCAGCAGAACTGCCTTAATCATCTGCACGTAGGTGGTGCCCTTCATGCCGCCAACCAAAACGTAGACGATCATGATGACGCCGACCACGCCAACCACTACTGCCTGCCAGAAGAAGTCGTGGATGTTCATCAGCACGGACACCAGGGAACCGGCACCGGCCATCTGAGCCACGAGGTAGAACAGCGACACGAACAGGGTTGCAATGGCGGCTGCCACGCGGACGGGCTTTTGCTTCAGGCGGAAAGACAACACGTCAGCCATGGTGAAGCGGCCCACGTTACGCAGTGGCTCAGCCACCAGCATGAGGGCTACCAGCCAGGCCACGAAGAAGCCGATGGAGTACAAGAAGCCGTCGTAGCCGTTGATGGCCACGGCGCCGACGATACCCAGGAAGGACGCGGCGGAGAGGTAGTCACCGGAGATAGCTAGGCCGTTTTGACGCCCGGAGAAGGCACCGCCGCCGGTGTAGAAGTCAGAGGCTTCCTTGGTGGTCTTGCCGGCACGCAAAACCACGGTCATGGTGACAACCAGGAAGACAATGAAGATTGAAATGTTGAGGATTGGGTTGCCGGTCTTGACAACCTCTTCCTGAGCAAGAGTAATGAGATTAACGTTGTTCATGTCCTAGCCCTCCAGCTGCTCACGGATAGCGGCCGATTGCGGCTCGATTTTCTTGTTGGCGTACTTCACGTAGAACCACGTAATGGCAAAGGTGGTAACAAACTGCAGCAGGCCAAACAGTAGGCCTACGTTAAATCCGCCGCCAATCTTGATGGCCATGAAGCCGGGAGCAAACACTGCGGCCAGAACGTAGATGAGATACCAGGACGCGAATGCCACCGTCATGGGGAATGAGAAGTTGCGGTAAGTTCCGCGAAGCTCCTGAAACTGCGCGCTTTCGCGCATTGCACTAAATTCTGCAGCCGTGGGTTCACGGCGAACCCTAGGCTGCGGGACTTTACTAGCCATTAAAAATCTCCTTTGGGGAAAGCTGCCATCCCCGCCCGGAGGTGAGGATCACAATTGTAGTGCCCTCTAAGTTACCCTGCTCACATCGAAATTTTGTAGTGATCGCCGTTTAAAACTGGGATCTGATACCTTCACTACCCCCATCACCCCCTTTTAGTGGGATTTCCAGCCCATCCGCACTACCCCCAAACGGCGCGCGTTGGGCCGAAACCGAGCAAGCCCCGCCACCTGCAGGCCAGGTGCCGGGGCGATAGCCGGAACCGCCGCTTAGACGTCCGGGAAGCGCCGTGGATCCGGGAACATACGGCCGAAACCCTTCCGGGTGTCTAGGGCGTCAATGCGCGCCATGTGCTCATCATTCAACTCGACGTTGACCGATTCCAGGTTTTCTTTCAAGCGCTCCGGTTGCGAAGTCTTAGGAATGACCGAAATCCCGTGGTTGAGCAGGTGGCGGAGAACCACTTGGCCCGCAGTGGCCCCAACCTCTGCAGCGATATCCTGGATATCGGGGTTGCCCAAGACCACCCCGCGGGCAAGCGGGGACCACGCTTCAGTGACAACATCGTGGTCCGCGTGGAACTTGCGCAGCTCCGCCTGGGTGAAACCGGGGTGCAGCTCCACCTGGTTGAGTACCGGGGTTATCCCCACCTTCGTAATGAGGTCTTCGAGAGTTTCTTCATAAAAGTTGGCCACACCGATGGAGGCAATCTGGCCCATGCCCTGCAACTTAGCCATCTGCTCGAAGGTTTCCACGTACCGCCCGCCCTGCGGGTACGGCCAGTGGATGAGGTAGAGGTCCAGATAATCCAAGCCCAGCTTTCCCATGGATTCCTGGAAGGCCTGAGTGGTTCCCTCCTCACCGTGGTGGGTGTGCCAGACCTTGGTGGTCACAAAAACCTCATCGCGGTCCACGTCACCGGCTGCAAAAGCATCTGTGAGAGCCTTTCCCACCGCCTCCTCATTGTCATAGAGCGTGGCGGTATCAAATTTGCGGTAGCCAAGCTCAATGGCCTCGCGAACCGCGCGCTCGCACTCCTTGCCCTGCATCTTGTACGTGCCAAGGCCAAGTAAGGGCATTTCTCGATCATCGTTGAAGGTAACGGAAGGAACCGCAAAATTAGTCATAGCCCCATTGTGCCCAAAATCGGGCTACACCGCTACGCAGTACCCCGTTTCCCCCTTGGTGCGGTGAATCTGAACCACCATGCCCGGAAGGCGGCGGGCCGGGTAAGCCGTCAGCCGGATGGGGGTAGACAAAAGCCCCGGATTCCCTGCCGGGAAACCGGGGCTTTTAAAAACGCGCTTATTTAAAAAACTAGGCGCGAATGAGGTCAATCACAAAAACCAATGTGCGGCCAGCAAGTGGATGGCTTCCACCCACCGGACCGTACGCTTTTTCCGGGGGAATGGTCAGCTGGCGGCGGCCGCCAACCTTCATACCCGGAATGCCCTCTTGCCAACCAGCGATGAGGCCGGACAGCGGGAACTCAATGGCTTGGCCACGGTCCCACGAGGAATCAAATTCCTGATTTGTCTCATAGTCAGCGCCAACGTAATGAACCTCAACTACACCGCCCTGCTGGGCTTTCGCACCGTCACCAACGATGATGTCTTCGATGACAAGATCGGTCGGAGCCGGGCCAGATTGCGCTTCAATAACAGGCTTTTCCATGGGATAATCTCCTTGGGAGTTAGATAACAAAAAGCGGTTTTCCGTCCAGATGGCCTACACCCGAAGCGTAGACCAGGGCAAAGAAAACCGCACTGCCACCCATTATAGGGCAATCAGTGCGGTTTTACACTATCGAACGAATTTATCGCTCGCTGCGAGGTACCACATTACGTTGGGTCTCACCGGTGTAAATCTGGCGAGGACGGTTGATCTTGGTGTTGATTTCTAGCTGCTCACGGTACTGAGCAATCCAGCCGGGAAGGCGGCCGATGGCAAACAAGGCGGTGAAGAATTCCGTCGGGAAGCCCATGGCGCGGTAGATGAGGCCGGTGTAGAAGTCCACGTTCGGATACAGCTTGCGGGATACGAAGTAGTCGTCCTCCAGCGCAATCTTTTCCAGCTCCATGGCCAAGTCAAGCATTGGGTCACCGCCCAGATGCTCAAGGATCTCATGGGCGGTCTCCTTGACAATGGCCGCGCGTGGGTCGTAGTTCTTGTACACGCGGTGGCCGAAGCCCATCAGGCGGACGCCCTTTTCCTTGTTCTTCACGCGGTTCATGAAGTCGGTAGCGTCACCCCCGTTGTTGGTCTGGATGTCATCCAACATCTCCAGCACAGCCTGGTTAGCGCCGCCGTGCAGCGGGCCGGAAAGGGCGTTAATGCCGCCGGCGACGGCAACGAACATGTTTGCCTGGGCGGAACCAATCATGCGCACGGTGGAGGTGGAGCAGTTCTGCTCGTGGTCAGCGTGGAGAATCAGCAGCTTGTCCAGAGCCTTAGCAACTACCGGGTCAACCTCATAGTCCTCGGTTGGGTAACCGAACATCATGCGCAGGAAGTTCTCACGCGCGTTGAGGGAGTTGTCTGGGTACATATAAGGCTTACCGCGGGAAGCACGGTAGGCGTAGGCTGCCAACATTGGCACCTTGGCCAGCAGGCGAACGGTAGCGCGGTCAAGTTGCGCCTCATCCAGAGGATCTAGCTGATCCTGGTAGTAAGTGGACAAAATGTTGACCGAGGATGCCAGCACTGCCATGGGGTGCGCGTCGCGCGGGAAGATGGAGAACTGCGACTTGAAATCCTCATCCAACAGCGTGTGGTGGCGGATTTCATCATTGAAGGCCGAAAGTTCTTCTTGGTTAGGTAGGTGACCCTTGATGAGGAGGTAAGACACCTCATTGAAGGTGGCGTTGTTTGCCAGGTCAGCGATGTCATATCCGCGGTGGCGGAGGATGCCTTCCTCACCGTTGATGAAAGTCAGCTTGGACTCGGTAGAACCAGTGGATGCATATCCGGGGTCAAAAGTGACCAGACCGGTTTCGTTGCGGAGCTTGGAGATATCAAAACCGGAGTCACCTTCGGTGGATTGCTTGATGTCCATCTCATACTCCCCACCTGGGTAATGGAGTACGACCTTGTTTTCTTCTGAAGCCACGAGTTAATCCTTTCTAGACAATTGTTGTCACCAAACGATTGCGGGTTACACTGTTGCAACTTATGCGCGAACGCCGGGTAACTCTGCTCCCACCTTACCATTAATTGTGATAAGTCATACAGAAAACCAAAAACGTGAGAACTTAAACTATTTCTAACAGTCAATAGGAAACTTGTTCGCAGGAAGATAAAGTGACTGTGTATGAGCACCCATCAAATGAAATTTCCTGTAGAACTCCACCCCGCTGACGGAAGGTTTGGCTGCGGCCCGTCCAAAATCCGCGAATCCCAAATCGCCGCCATCTCCGACCACGCCCTAGACATTATGGGCACCTCGCACCGGCAGCCAGCTGTCAAAAACGTGGTGGGGGGTATCCGCGAGGGCTTGAGCCAACTCTTCCAGCTCCCGGAGGGCTACGAAGTTGTCCTCTCGTTAGGCGGTGCAACGGCCTTCTGGGACGCCGCCACTTTTGGGCTCATCGAGGAAAAATCCGCTCACTTGAGCTTCGGCGAGTTCTCCTCTAAATTCGCGCAGGCCTCCGCCAAGGCCCCCTGGCTGCAGCAGCCCAACATCACCACCGCCCCGGTGGGCACCGCCCCCTCCCCCACGGAGTTAGACCTTAGCGGCGCAGACGTAGTGGCCTGGGCGCACAACGAAACGTCCACCGGCGCCATGGCTGAAGTCACCCGCCCGGACACCGACGCCCTGGTGGTCATTGATGCCACCTCCGGCGCCGGCGGCCTGCCCGTTGATATCAGCCAGACCGATGTTTACTACTTCTCCCCCCAGAAGTGCTTCGCTTCCGACGGCGGCCTGTGGCTTGCAGCCATGTCCCCGCGCGCTATCGAACGCATTGCGAAGATTGCTGCCTCCGACCGCTTTATCCCCGCGTTTTTCGATCTGCAGACCGCAGTGGATAACTCGCGCAAGAACCAGACCTACAACACCCCAGCCGTAGCGTCGCTGCTCATGCTGCATAACCAGGTGGAGTGGATGAACGACAACGGCGGCCTAGACGGCATGGTCGCACGCACCAGCGCCAATGCCGCAGCCTTGTACAACTGGGCGGACAACCGCCCCGAGGTCCAGCCCTTCGTGAGCGATCCAGCGGCGCGGTCCCTGGTAGTGGGAACCGTGGACTTTGCGGACGGGGTGGACGCCGCCGGTATCGCCAAGATTCTGCGCGCGGAAGGGATCGTAGACATTGAGCCCTACCGCAAACTGGGCCGCAACCAGCTGCGCGTGGGCATGTTCCCAGCCATTGACACTGAAGATGTGGAAAAGCTTACCCAGGCTATTGATTTTGTCCTCGACTCCGGCGCGGTCTCAACCACATAAAGCACAGCCCTGGGCTAAGGTGGAACCTAATAAGTCGCGGAAATCACAAGCTTTCCGCGACAAGTTTAGGCGTCACCGAAGGAGTCTTTCCCATGCGCGAGCTGTTCGTGGTCAACCACGAGTCAAACCCATCATCCCTAGTGCTGCGGACCGAAGATAATGAAGAATTCTTCGTTGACCTCACCGCCCTGGATGACAAGACCCGGGCAACCCTGACCGCCCCGCAGCCAGAGCCTGCGGAAAAGGAAGAACCAAAGCCCGCCCCACAGCCGGCGGCCGTTGCCGCACGCCCCAAGACAGACGTGCTGTCTATGCGCCCGCCGGAGATCCAAAACCGGATCCGGGCCGGCGCCACGGTCGCGGAATTAGCGGAATCCATGGGCGTAGCGGAATCTCGCGTAGAGCCGTTCGCCCACCCCGTGATACTGGAACGCGAGCGGATAGCGGAGCTGTCCAAGCAGGCCCACCCCGTTCGGGAGGACGGCCCGGCCAAGCTCACCATTTTTGAAATCCTGGCCACCTCTTTTGCCGCGCGCGGGCACTCCCTGGCGGACGCCACGTGGGACGCCTACCGGGTCAAAGGGGAGCCCTGGACCATCCGCGTGACCTGGAAAGCCGGATTGAGCACCAATGAAGCCTTGTGGACGTTGAAGCAATCGGCTACCTCCCCGGACGTTCTGGAAGCCCGTAACACCGTAGCGGCTGACCTCACGGACCCGGATTTTGTCCAGCCGGTCCGCACACTGACCTCAGTGGGCAAGCGCGCCGACACCGCCGGTGCCCGCCGTTTCGAGGCCCTCGACGCGCGCGAGGATTCACACGACACCGCTGGAGAGACCTCCAGCGTGTCCTCACTCCACGACCGCAACCGCAGCAAGGCTGGGGATGCCGGGGACGGCGGCGGGGTCACAGAACCCAAGAAGGCAGACGCCAACGCAGAACCCGGGAACACTGCAGACGGGGACCAGGACTTCCTGCAACACCCAGAGCCGGAGGCGAAACCCGTCAAACGCCGCCGCAAGGCCGTGACCCCAGCGTGGGAAGACGTGCTCCTAGGGGTACGCGCCAGCACCAAGCGTCCACGCTCTTAGGTAATTTTTCGCCTAAAATGAGTTTTGTAGCCTAAAAAATTCTCAACTAACGTTAATTCTCCCAAGGAGCAGGCAATTGCCCATGAATATCTCACGCGCCGTATTAACCCTGTGGTACGTCAACACCGACAACCCGGCGGAGGTCCTTACCTCCGCACCAAAAGCCGACCGCGGCTTCGGGCGTAAATACTTAGCGCAGCTCAACCCCGCCTTCCCCGTCACGCCCATTGGGCAGTTCCCGCTCAACCGCTCTGCCAAGGCGGACGTCGGTGAGTTCTACATTGGCGGATACCCGGATATCACCGTGGTGCAGACCGTCATCATGGACGACGCCCTGACCCTATCCAAGCTCTCCCCCTTACTGCTTCGCGCTATTGACGCCACCGATATTTATGCCTTCGCCTCCAATGAGGAGGAGGGGTACGCGGGCATAGCTCACTGGCACAACTACGAGCTCAAGCGCTCCCTGTGCAGCACTCACACTAAATTCTTCGAAGATGAGGGCCTGCCAGAGACCTTCGAAGGCCCTTTCTGGGCCGGGGAGCACGCGCTGGAAGAAGGCGAGTCCACCCCGGGTATTGGTCTGCCCTTCGACCCGCTAGAGCTCATGGCCGCAGCGGAAAAGCATTGGCTGGGCGTGGACGTCAACGCCCAGGGCCCGGACCTTGACGTGGTGGGCTACGCCGTGGATGGCCGCCCGGAGCCCAAGGTGGCGCAACCAGAGGTTAAAAAGCCCAAGACGGCGCAGGAGGCCACCAAGGAAGCCGCCTCGAAGCTGGGCGTGGGCCCTGGCAACGGTGACTACGACGACTACGAGAATCCGGAGGAAGAAGATGAAACCTCCATCCAGGAAGCAGCCGCAGACGCCGCCAAGCAAGCCGCTAACCTGGGCAAACTAGTGGGCGAAAAGGCTTTCACCTGGGCCAAGTCCACCTTTAAGAAGTTCCGCTAGAACAACTGCGCGCGCTGGCGCTCGTAGAAAGCAATAGCTGCCGAGGTAGCCACGTTGAGCGAGTCCGTTCCCGCCGCCATGGGAATCCGGGCGCGGACATCGGTGGCCCGCATAGCGTGTTCGGTAAGCCCCGGCCCTTCCCCGCCTACGAGGAGGGCCACTTTTTCTGCCCCGGCTATGGCTTCAGCGATATGCACGGCTTCGGGGTGCGGGGTCAGCGAAACCAGCCGGAACCCGGCGTCACGCACCTGCCCCAAGGAACGCTGCCAGGTGGTGTAACCGCCTTCTAGTTTGGCCCAGGGCAGGCGCAGGACGTGCCCCATGGATACGCGCACACTGCGCCGGTAGAGCGGGTCTGCCGTGCCCTGCCCCAGCAAAACCCCGTCCACGTCCATGCCAGCGGCGTTGCGGAAAATAGCGCCGATGTTTTCATGGTCCCCCACGCCTTCCATTATGACCAGGGTCCGCGCGCCGTCCAGGACGTCCGCCACCGACCACGCCGCCGTTCGGTCCGCGGCCGCCACCAGACCCCGGTGCATATCAAAACCCGCCACCTGCGCCAGCGTCTCCCGGGTAACCTCAAACACCGGAACCCCACAATCCAGGTAAGGCTCAATCTTGGAGGCAAAGCCCACTATGCAGCGCACCCGGTAGGGAGATTCCAGCATACGGTCTACGCCCAACGGGCCTTCGGCAATGACAAAACCCGCCCCGGACTTATCCGACTTGTTCAAGTCGCGGATATCATCCAGGCGCGGGTCTAGGGGATCAGAAATAAAGGTTTTCACCCCCACATCTTAGCCAATAGCGGCCATGATTGGCTCCATGCCAAAGTACAGCACAAACAGCCCGGCCACGGTCCACATAATCCAGTGGATTTCCTTGGCGCGGCCAGTGAAGATGTACATCAAGGTAAAAGCAATGAAACCAATCCCAATGCCGTTGGCAATGGAATAGGTAAACGGCATGACCACGATGGTCAGGAAGGCCGGGATGGCCATCTCAATCCGGTCCCACTCGATGAGTTTGAGCTGGGAGGCCATCATGGCTCCCACTACAACTAGGACGGGAGCAGCCGCCTCAATGGGCACAATCTCATACAGCGGGGTGAAAAACATGGCGGCCAGGAAGATGATGCCGGTCACGATGTTAGCCAGGCCGGTGCGCGCGCCGTCCCCAATACCCGCAGCGGAGTCCACATAAACGGTGTTGGACGACACCGAGCCCGCACCGCCGGCCACAGCACCCACGCCCTCAATTACCAGGGCGGTCTTCAGGTTGGGCAACTTGCCGGTCTCATCCTCGAGCCCAGCCTGCTTACCCAAGGCGTTCATGGTGCCCATGGCGTCAAAGAAGTTGGTCAGCAGCAGCGTGAAAATCAACAACACGGTGGCTAGTACACCCAGGCGGGTAAACGCGCCCAGCAAGCTGATGTGGCCCACAATGGAAAGGTCGGGCATGCTGCCCAGAATGCTAGGCAGCTCCGGCGTGGCCATGCCCCAGTCCGCGGAGCCAAAAATTGCCTGGCAGATCAGCGCCAAGATGGTGGTGATAACAATCGCGATGAATAGGCCACCGGGGACGTTGCGCACCACCATGAAGGCGCACAGCACCAAACCAATCACAAAGATGAGGGCAGGCAGCGTGGCAATCGAGCCATTAATGCCCAACCCCACCGGGACCGGGGTCATGGCGGAGTCCGGAACGCGGGTGACAAAGCCGCCGTCAACAAACCCGATGATGGCAATAAACATGCCGATACCCACGCCCATGGCGGCCTTCATTGACGCCGGGATGGCATCAAAAACCGCCTGGCGGAAACCAGACAAGGCCAACGCCACGATGATGAGGCCTTCAATGACCACCAGGCCCATGGCTTCTTGCCAGGACAATCCTTTGACAGAGACCATAGTCACGGCCACGAAGGTGTTCATACCCAGGCCGGCGGCCAGGGCGAACGGGTATTTAGCAATCGCGCCGAAGGCGATGGTCATGATACCCGCGATTAGTGCAGTGGCGGCCGCTACCTGGGGAATACCCAGGGCGTAGCCGTTGACGTCCTCAGACGTGCCCACAATGAGAGGATTGAGGAGGATGATATAGGCCATGGCGAAAAATGTCACCACGCCGGCGCGGACTTCGGTTCCCACGGTGGAACCACGTTCGGAGATATGGAAATAACGGTCGAGAGCAGCGTTCATCGCTGTGGCAGCCCCTTTACTCAGTGCCAGGGAGGATAATTACCTTCTAAGCCTGGTCTATAGGGGCCATAAAAACCAAATTAAAACACGGGTTTTTCATCATCGAACGGTGTGATTTCCGCCGTACCTTCCTCAGCCACCTTGACCTTTGAGTGCGCCCCGCAACCATAGGTGGCGTGCACCACTTCCCCGTCAGCGGAGTATTCGTTGGTACAGACCCCAAAGTGCGGGCCCAGAGGCTCCCCCAGGGCCACCTGGAAAGCACAGGTACGGCACTGCATGGGGGCCTTAGCTGCCATTTCCGTGTTCGGCCCGCGGTTGCCGGTCATCCACCGGTCTTTTGCGGCCTTAGCGCCGTGGGCGGTGAGCTGGCCGGCGGCGTCCAAACGGGGGTCATCGGCAGCAGGTGGCATGAGGTCACCCGGACCCAAATCCTCCGGCCGCAGCCGCTGGGAATACGGAACCCAGTCCGGGGCCTGCAAAGCCTTGCGGCCCGGCACCAGGGCCACCTCATTGACCGTAACGTCCACAGAGCCGTCCGCGTGAGCCAACACCGCATGCCACTCCCAGCCCGGGTATCCCGGAACGCGCGCTGCAAAGCGGTGGGTCACCACGTTGTTACCGGAAACGGCCACTCCCAAATGCTTTCCGGCGCCGCTGTCATCCACCTCCGCAACAACGTCACGGGCCAACTCAATAGCGGCTTCACTCAGTAACGGGTTCTTCATGTTCTTGGGCACGGCTTATATATTAACCGCCCGGCTAGTGCATGATGGAATCATGCAACTTCGTCTCTCTTCTTTCCCCTATGCCAGCGAACTCCGGGCCGCCGGTGCCAGTGTGCTAGCGGCCGCTTCAGTCCTGGGACTTTCTTCCTGCTCCGCGCACACTCCGCCCGCACACCTAGGCGTTGAGCATCTGCGCGCTGAAGTAATAGAACGCCTTGAATCCGACCCCACCTACTTCACCCAAGGCCTGGAAGTAGCACCTGACGGCACCGTGTGGGTGGGCACTGGGTTGTACGGCGAGTCCACCATCTTGCAGCGCAACCCGGCAACCGGGGAGGTTATTCACAGCCACGACCTTCCCGCAGACATCTTTGGCGAAGGTATCACCCACTATGACAACAGCCTCTGGCAGTTGTCCTGGAAAGCCGGCAAAGCCTTCAAATACGACGCCGCCACGCTTCGACCAACTGGGGAGGCAACCTACCCCGGTGAGGGCTGGGGACTGTGCGCCATGGACAACCACCTGGTGCTCTCCGATGGCACCTCCACCCTGCGCATCCTGGACCCGGAAACCTTCGCGGAGAAATCCCGCGTGGACGTCACCTTAGAAGGCCGGGCCGTAGATAAGCTCAACGAGCTCGAGTGCGTGGACGGCGCGGTCTACGCCAACGTCTGGTACTCCACCGATATCCTGCGCATTGACCCCTCCGACGGGAAAGTCACCGCCGTTATCGATGCCTCCGCCTCCACCGGCGTGAAAAACACCGGAGAAGAAAACCCAGACGCGGTCCTCAACGGCATTGCCCATATCCCCGGCACTGAGGAGTTCTACCTCACCGGCAAGCTGTGGAGCGACCTCTACCGCGTCCGCTTCGTGGAAGTAGAATAAATACCCATGGCTACTGTTAAAGAGGCTAAGCGCAAATCGCTTATCCAGATCCTGACCCTCATGGTTGCCGTCTGCATCATCGTAGTGGTGGTGGTGCTGGCTCAAAAGTGGTTTAATTCCCGCCCCGGCACCCCGCCTGCGCAGCTGTCGGTTACCGCCACGGCCGGCGGCAAAAGCATAGAAGTCCTGCCGTACATGGTGTGCGAACTAGACGCCCAGTGCCCGGAGGGCACCGTGCCCAACCTCACCGTGGACGCCGGCGGGACCTTAGAGATTGATGTTCCGGAGGAACTAGCCAGCCACCAGTGGCGGATTCTGACCATCTACACCGACCCCGCTGCTAACGACGAAACCCTGCACGGCGCGGGGGAAACAACCCACGTGGAAATCCCCGGCTCAGTAGATCCCATCAAGGCCTCCACCGGCACGCAACCGAAGCTTCAGTTGGTGGAAATCTCCGCACTGCTCATTGGCCACGATGACAACGGGGAGGAAACCCCCGTTAATACCGTGTGGTCATTATCAACCATGACCGAAGATGAGCTAGCGCAGTCCAAGGCCCAAGGAAACTAGGCCCGGCAAGCTACCGACGCCCCCTCAAGGCACCGCCGCAAAAGCCACCGCTTCCGGAACAGGAAACGGTGGCTTTATCCATACCCTAGCGCCGCTGGAACGCCTGGGGACCGGGCGCTTGGAGGCGCAGGCGCTCAGGATCTTGGGCTCTTGGGAGCCCAGGCGCTCAGGATCTTGGGCTCTTGGGAGCCCAGGCGCTCAGGCTTGTGGGCAGTTAGGCGTCAAGGTCTTTGGCTATGGCGCGAAGGATTTCTGCCACCTGGCGGCCGGTCTTGCGGTCCGGGTAGTGCCCCGAGGTCAGTGTGGGTAGAACCTGGGTGTCTAGCACGGTCATCACGTCTGACAAGACGCTGGCCAGCTCATCAGGTTTGCGCGCGGGGGTGCGCCGGCGCGGGGTGTCCAGGATTTTAATCCGCAGCGCCTGCGGGCCACGGCGGCCGGCCGCGAAATCAAACTCAATCCGCTGGCCCTGAACAAGCTCTTCCACGCCCTCAGGAAGGACGTTTTTGCCCACAAAGACGTCCTGGTCGCCCGGGTTGGAAACGAAGCCAAAGCCTTTGTCCGTGTCATACCATTTCACTTTGCCAATTGGCACAGGGCTCACCACTTTCTATCTACAAGGAAAGACCCCAGTTTAGCGCACAGCCGCCCGCTAGCGGTACCTCCGCGCAACCCTTAAAATCCTCGCGACACGCCAAGAAGTGTGACCTATCTAACAATAAGATTGGGTAAATTGGAATTTTGGCGCTTACCTGCATAGATTGCAAAAACCGTACGTCCCATCAGTAACGCCCGTATTTAGACCGAGACACAAGCGTGACTAATTCGTTATAAAGCGGTACGGTCGCCTGCAAGCGCTTTTAGTCCGCACTTAAAACCCCTAAGCCCAGCTAGTACCAGTGGCCTTGGGACACCGCAGGGAAAGCCACCCGCTTTCACCCTTTAAAAAGGTTTCTCCCTGCAGCCGGACACGGGACCATCTCCCCGCACAATCGCAACCTTTAACACGTTGAATAAACAAGCGGGATATAGAGAGGAAAGAGATTTAACATGGGTCGCCACTCAGTTACTAAGAAGTCCACCGCATCCAAGCTAGCCGCCACCGCCTTGAGCTTTGGCGCCGCCGCTACCCTTGCCGTTCCTGCGGCCAACGCCGCACCAGATTCTGACTGGGACCGCCTTGCACAGTGTGAGTCCGGCGGAAACTGGGCCATCAACACCGGCAACGGCTACCACGGCGGCCTGCAGTTCTCCCGTGGCACCTGGCAGGCATACGGTGGCGGCCAGTACGCCCCTACCGCCAACCTTGCTACCCGCGAGCAGCAGATTGCTATCGCTGAGCGCACCTTGGCCGGCCAGGGTTGGGGCGCATGGCCTGCGTGTTCCGCACGCCTGGGCCTGAACTCCGCACCCACCCCCCGCAATGTTGACGCTCCGGCCCCAGCTCCCGTTGCTGAGCCCGCGCCTGCGCCTGCTCCCGCGCCGGCCTTTGTCCCTCCCGTACCCGCTCCTTATCCCCTAGGAGCGATAAACCCAGACGCCCCTACTCCGGATAAACTAGCAGCTGACAACCTGTTTGCGCTTGCCATCCACGTGGCCGGAGCATACGGACTCAATGTCCCGCCGGAATTTGTGGCCCACTACATGGCTAACCGTGAGAACTACAACGCCTTCTTGCTGGCCAACCGCGGCTTCATTGAAACCGTCCTTAACCTAGCCCAGGGCAACCTCTAAAAAGAACCTGCCCACTACTAGCCCTTCCGCCGGCGTCTGCACTCCTTTGCACGCACCGGCGGATTTTTGCTGTCTTACCCCCTATTAATCCCACCCCGCCTGGCCACCGCCAGTTGAGCCCCGGGGTGAAAACGCACAAAAGGCACCCCGCAGGGTGCCCGTGGTGGTTAGAGGTAAGTACTAGCGGTTAATCCGGGTATAGGGGTGGACGTAACCGGTCTTTTCTGCCGGCATGGGCAAGACCAAATCATCCCCGTAAGGGCTAGTGGCACCCTGGAAAGGGGCGGCGATTTCAGTAACAATGTGATCGCGTGAGGTATCTACCGGCCAGGCGGGGTTAATTCCCTGAATTTCTGCGTTTGACATAAAACTCATTATGCCAAACCCGGGAGCAAAACGTAACTCATTTCAGGCACTAAACTTGGAAACTACTATGACATTTGCAACTTCCGCGAACTTGGGCCCGCTAGATTTGGGCGAATGGCTCTCCAAGCGCTCCCAGGAGGAGCTGGCCACCATCCTAGAAAACCGCCCCGACGCGGGGGTTCCGCTGCCGGCGGGGTTTTCCGCGCTGGCCACCCGGCTGACACTGCGCAGCTCAGTGACCCGGGCACTGGCCAGCGTCAACGCGGCGGAGATTGCAGAGCTGGAAGATATCGCCGAACGCGGCGGGGAGCTGGCCCCGGTGGAGGTCTCAGATGTCCCAGCCAGCCGGAGCCTAAAGAGCAAAGCGCTTATTTTTGGCGACGGAAAAGTGATGGTACCCGGCGCGGTTATCTCCGCGCTGCCCACGGGCTTTAGTGTAAAAAATCAACGCCGGGTTACGCCTGAGGAGCTGGCGCAGCTGCCCCCGGAGCACAAACGCGTACTGGAAACACTGCAAGAAACCGGCCTGGGCACTACCCGGGACGCTGCCCCGGACGCCCCACCCCACCGCCCCATCCCGCAGCTGTTGGCGGCCGGGCTACTAGAGCGCGTGGACCACACCACGGTCCGCCTGCCCCGGACGGTGCGCACGGTGTTGCGCGGCCAGGAGCCGGTCATTATCCCCGCCACGGCGTCGGGGCGCCAGGGCACGCCGGTGCCTTGCCAGCGGGCGGATGAAGCCGGCGCCGCCGCCGGCTTGGAAGTAGTTAGGCTGATGGGCCAGCTCATCGAGGTTCTAGGCCAGCGCCCCGTGGAGTTGCTCAAGGACAAGTCAGTGGGCGTGCGCCAGGTGGCGGCGCTTGACAAGCAGCTAGGAACACTGGACGCCGCCGCGCTGATCGGTTTAGGCCACAGCGCCCGGCTGCTTAGCCGCGGGGAGCCTACCGGCGGGCCGGAGGGAAACTTCCTCGCCCCCACGCAAGCCTCAGTCGATTGGGCGGACGCCCCGCTGGCCGCCCGCTTGGAGGCGCTTCAACGCGCTTGGTTCCACTCGCCCTGGGCTACGTGGGAGTCCGCCCGGGCACTAGACCCCGCCACCCGCCATGATTTCTTGCCCCGCTACAAAGACACCATCGTGGATATCTACCGGGGTTCGGCCGCCGCGTTGAGCACGGAGGATTTCTTGGAAGATCTCCGCTTTTCCCGCCCCCTGTTTGCCACCCATACTCAACCCGCCACCGTGGAAAACCTGCATGCCCAGGCCCAGTGGCTGGGAATAGTGGCCCAGGGCCGGCTGACCCACTCCCGTCCTATCCCGGAGGCAATCAGCCATTTCATCACGCAGGCGGACATGACTGTTCTAGCCCCGGGTCCGCTGGACACGCCAGTATTGCGCACCCTGGAGAAGCTGGCGGACGTAGAATCCCCTGGCCTGGCCAGTGTTTACCGGTTGAGCCACCAATCCATTCGGCGGGGCCTGGACTCAGGTCTCACCGCAGCGGAAATCACTACTTTCCTAAGCGAGCACAACCTAGGTGAGCTGCCGCAGGGAATAGGCTTTTTGGTGGCTGATGTCGCGCGCGGTCACGGGGCGCTGCGCGCCGGCCCCGCGCTGTCGTACCTCAGGTGCGGTGATGAAGCACTGCTGGCCCAGGCGGTAGCCGTGGTCAGCGAACTGCGCTTGCTGGCCCCCACGGTAGCGGTGAGCTCGGTCCACTTAGGTCAACTGCTGGCCAAACTCCGGGAGGCTGGCTTCTCCCCTGCCGCTGAGGATGAGCAAGGCGCCACTATTACGGTCACGCCCGAACCCGCACTGCTGCCAACGCCGAAGGTTACTGGGGCGCGCCGCGCGGAGGGCATCGACAGCGAACAGGCAGCTGCGGCCCTGCTCACTACCGCCGATGCCCCCGTGCCCGCCGCGTCCCAAACCCCTCTGGAAACCCTGCGCGCCGCCGCACGCTCCCGGCACCCCGTGGTGCTCAGCTATGCGGATAAGGAAGGCCGCACCAAGGAACTTGGCCTCACCCCGCTGAGCGTGTCCGGCGGACAAGTAGACGCACTATCTAACAACGGCACTACAGTGCGCATCCCGGTTCCGCGAATCCGCGATGTCCGGCTAGCCTAGGAGGAATGAACGGTCCCCTCATTGTCCAGTCGGATAAAACAGTCCTGCTCGAAGTTGACCACGAATTTGCCGGTGAGGCCCGCGCCGCCCTGGCACCGTTTGCAGAGCTAGAGCGCGCCCCGGAGCACGTACATACCTACCGGATCACCCCGCTAGCACTGTGGAATGCCCGCGCCGCCGGTTTTGATGCTGAATCCCTGGTAGACGTGTTGGAAAGGTATTCCCGCTTCCCCGTGCCCCAGGCACTGCTCATTGACGTTGCGGAGACCATGTCCAGGTTTGGGCGCGTGCGGATTTTATCCCACCCCGCGCACGGTTTGGTGCTGGAATCAGCGGAGGTCCCCATCTTGGAGGAGCTGCGCCGCCACAAGAAAATATCCGGCATGCTGGGCGCGCGCATTGATGACAACTCCTTTGCCGTACCCCCTTCAGAGCGCGGCCGTCTCAAGCAAGAACTACTCAAAGCCGGCTGGCCGGCCGAGGACCTAGCCGGGTACGTGGACGGGGAATCCCACCCCATCGAACTTGTCCAGGACGGCTGGGCCATCCGCGACTACCAGGAATACGCGCGGGATTCCTTCTGGTCCGGCGGCTCCGGCGTGGTGGTGCTTCCCTGCGGCGCGGGCAAGACAATTGTGGGCGCGGCAGCCATGGCCAAAGCCAAGGCCACCACACTTATCCTGGTGACCAACACCGTGGCCGGGCGCCAGTGGCGCGACGAGCTGCTGCGGCGCACCACCTTGACAGAAAATGAGATTGGCGAATACTCCGGGGAGAAAAAAGAAATCAAACCCGTGACCATAGCCACCTACCAGGTAGTCACCCGCAAAACCAAGGGCGAATACCGGGCGCTGGAGCTTTTTGACTCCCGCGACTGGGGGCTTATCATCTACGACGAGGTCCACCTCCTGCCCGCGCCCGTGTTCCGTATGACCTCCGACCTCCAGTCACGCCGCCGCCTGGGACTTACCGCCACCCTGGTACGCGAAGACGGCATGGAGGGCGACGTATTCTCCCTCATTGGGCCCAAACGCTACGACGCCCCCTGGAAAGAACTGGAGTCCCAGGGCTTCATTGCTACGGCGGACTGCGTGGAGGTGCGCGTGGACTTAACGGCATCAGAACGCATGGTCTACGCCACCGCTGAGAGCCGCGACCGCTACCGCTTAGCCGCCTGCGCGGCTGCCAAGTTCCCCGCCGTGGAAAAAATCCTAGCCAAACACCCCGGCCAGCAAGCGCTCATCATTGGCGGATACGTGGACCAACTAGAAGACATAGCCGCCAGGTTGGGCACTGAAGTCATCCACGGCAAGACCTCCAACGCCAAAAGGCAGAAGCTCTTCCAAGCCTTCCGCGAAGGCAACATCGAAGTGTTAGTGGTCTCCAAGGTGGCCAACTTCTCCATCGACCTGCCGGAGGCCGCCCTGGCGATCCAAGTCTCTGGTACCTTCGGCTCCCGCCAGGAAGAAGCCCAACGCCTGGGCCGGCTACTGCGCCCCAAAGCGGACGGCCGGGAAGCAACCTTCTACACACTGGTCACCCGGGATACCATCGATGCTGAATACGCAGTCCACCGCCAGCGCTTCCTGGCCGAACAAGGATATGCATACCGCCTAGTAGACGCAGTAGACTTGTAAAGTATGAAGATTTTCAAATTCAGCGTCGATGAACAGTTTGCTCAAAACAACAATGAGCTCCTGCGCGACTCCAAACGTCTGCGCAACTCCGGACTAATCCTGGGGCTAATCCTCATTATCATCGGCGTAACCATCTTCTTCACTGTCGAGGCGGCTTGGGCCTTCACCTTGGGCTTAGGCTTTGGCTTGTTTGGCGCGCTCGTGGCGGTAGTTGGCTTCCTAGCGGCCAAGAAAGTGGGCACCGCCCAGCAGCTCTACGACCGCTACCCCCTAGCGCCCGCCGTTATCGCCGAAGTTAACGAGACGGACGTGGTCCTCATGGCCCTAGTCAACACCAACGTTGACCCCACCCTGCCACCGCGCTGGGCGGCCTCCCTGCGCACCGTGTCCAACATTCCCGGACTCACCGAGCGCACCGTGGGGACCAAAATCCCCGTAGCCGCCGTCTCCGGGCAGCGCACCTCCAAAAACTCCGAGCACTGGGACCAAATAACCCCCATGCCCATCGCCTGGGGCACACCCGACCAAGAAGTAGTAAAGATTGCCCGCAACGCCATCCCCTCCGAGCAATGGCACAAGCTAGACCGCGCCCGCAAGCGACTCAACGACATCAAGGCAACGCGGTTCGACCTTTTGGTACTATAAAATAAAGTTCACTGATGGTGGCATTGTAAAGCCTCATCAATTTTAGTATCTACAGTAAGGACAGCTCTTGAACTCCGGACAATTCAACCACCAAGCGGCCCTGGAGAACTTCAGGAAGAGGTTGAAGGACGAGACGGACGAAACCGCCGACCAGGCCTATTTCGCTGACCCAGACTACGACCTACCCGAATGGGTCAACAAGGATGATAAATCAGTTCCCCATTGCCGTTGGTTCTTAACTGCACCACGCGAACTCCTGGGTCTCCCAGATGACGATGTTGCAGACGATTCTCGGAGAGCTCTTTTTCTTATCGGCCAAAATCCTTCAAAGGCTCGGGAGTGGGCAGGCGTGGAAACAGATCCCACGATCGATAACGTGAGATCTGCGCTTGGCCTCCCCGCAGGTGGACGACCTGTTCACTATAAGGACCTCCTTAGCGACGCTGGGATAACGCCAAGTCGTGTCACAATGGTGAACCTGACTCCAATCATCAACCCGACCGGTAAGAAGGTAAAACTAGAAGACTATGCGGATCGGAAGTCGCTCAGAGAGGACAACGCCCGCCTAGTAATTGACTTAATTAAAGCGACAGTCGATGCCTCAAAAGGCGAGAGAGGTATCGATATCATCCCTATCTGGGGTAACAAAGGGCACGAATACGTTCGCGACGCTGACGAATCAAACCGGGGCCTGCGTCCCGAAACCGTCCACATGATGGAGCTTCTTCAGCAGCTGCGCGGCGACAGCGCGCTGGACGTGAGATACGGGGGATTTCTAACGGCTAAAAAGGCTCCAGGGCATACAGCCTACCCTCACAACACTGCCTGGAAGCAGGGCGAGTTTTCGTGGCTTCAATACAACGATGCCACCGGCAAATTCTGGCCTTTGTAAATACTACAAATTATTCGATCCCCATCACCAAATGACCCTGCAAAGGATTTCCCTCCCCTAAGTAGGATCGCGAGGGCCGATTTCTTCCTGCAACGGTAGTCGAAATTGGTTGAGGCTTAATTCCTTAAACCGCAGGTTTTTCCGCCGTTGGTTGGGGGTGTTTTTGGGTGTGAAAACGCAGAAAGAGCCTAGACGTTTGTCTAGGCTCTTTGCTGTTTGCTTTATTTTGTTGTGTTATGTTTTTATGTCGGCGGTAACTTACTC
>NZ_VXKJ01000045.1 GCF_008693075.1 Corynebacterium phocae
TTCGCAATCTAGAAGTTGTCACTAGCCTGTAACCTTCCGGCTACCTCGCTGGCGACTCGAATAACTTTAGGACATAGCCACTGAAGTTGCAAATTCGCCCTCCAGAGCACTTTAAAAGCGCTGCTAGAGGGCGGATTTAGACTAGTTTCACAATCAGCAAAAGGCGGTGCGGTACGTCCGCCCGCTAGTGATAACAGGCCATCAAGCCCCTAGGGCCTTCAATGACTTCGATCGGGGTGTTGAAGATGGGGCTCAATACCTCGTCCCTCATAATTTCTTCGACGGGGCCTTGCTCCATGATCTTGCCGTCCTTGCACGCCACTACGTAGTCCGCGTAACGGGCAGCGAAGTTGATGTCGTGCAAGACGATGATAATGGTGCGGCCAAATTCTTTAGCGGCGCGTTGCAGGTGGCGCATCATGACCACCGAGTGTGCAATATCTAGGTTGTTAAGCGGTTCATCCAAAAGCACGTAGTCCGTCTCTTGCGCTAAAACCATGGCAACATAGGCGCGTTGACGCTGCCCGCCGGAGAGCTGATCCAGGTAACGGTGCTGTAGTTCCTCCAGATGGAGGAAGTCGATGTAGCGGGAAATGATCTCTTCATCCCCCTTAGTCAACCGGCCTTGGGTATGGGGGAACCGGCCAAAGCCCACCAGTTGGCGCACAGTCAGCTTGGTAACAAAGTGGTTTTCCTGGCGCAGGATGGACAGGATTTTTGCCAGGTCCTTGCTCTTGGTGTCATGGACATTAAGACCAGCAACCCTAATGGTTCCGGAATCCATGCCCAGCAGCCGGCCAATCATAGTCATCATGGTGGACTTGCCGGCACCGTTGGGCCCAATCAACGCGGTGATTCCCCCCTCCGGGATGGTGGTGGTAATCGGGCCAATAGTGGTGTCCCCGGAGTAACACTTAGTGACATTATCTAGTTCAATCACAGTCTTCCCTTTCGCAAGATGACTAGGAGGAATACGCTGCCACCCACCAGCTCAATGATGATTGACACCACGCCTTGGGCGTCAAAGACGTGCCGGAGGATGAAGTAAGCGCTGGTGAGCACCAGGAACCCAATTCCTGTGGCCATGGGGAAAATCAGGCGGTGGTCATAGGAATCCGTGGCCATGTACGCCAGCGTGGCAACCAGGAAGCCTAAGAAGGTCATGGGCCCTACCAGCGCGGTGGAGGTGGCCATCAAAATGGAGACCAGGATGAGGGTGTAGATGGCATTGAACTTGTGGTTAACGCCCAGGTTGCGGGAGACATCCGGGCCCAGAGCAATGACGTTCATGCGGCGGGCGTTGATAAACAGCAACGCCGTTGCCACCACCACTATCGGAATAGCCACCGGGTAGAAGTCCGTCTCCGCGTTGTTGACGGAGCCAAAAAGCCGGGCCGTGAGCACATCAAACTCACTGGGGGTAAGCAGGCGCTGCATGAAGGCGGTCAATGAGCCCAGGCCGCCGCCAATGACCACACCCACCAAAAGCATGGCGTGCATGTTGTGGCTGTTATCCGTAAGCAGCCAGGTATACAGCAGCAACGACAGCCCCACCATCAGTGCCATCTGCAGCAGAAAGTTTCCCAAAGTACGCGAAGCCGTTAGCCCGGCCGCACCCAGGAAGAAAATGGTCGCGGTGTGGATGACCCGGTACAAAGATTCAAAGCCCATGATGGAAGGAGTCAAAATTCGGTTATTGGTCACGGTCTGGAATGCCACAGTAGCCATGGCCTGGGCGACGGCTACTACGGCCATGGCCACCACGGCATCGGCACGCCTTTGGGCAATCAACCAGAACTTCTCCGTACCAAAGGGCATGGGATTGGCATAAGCCAGCAAACCAAAGGCCGCCAGTGCAGCCAGCGCCCACACCGCAGTGAGCGTCATCCAATATTTCCTACTTGCCACGAGTAGACCTCACGATCATGATGATAAACACCACCGCGCCTACTAGGCCTAAGATAACGGCCACGGGCATCTCAAACGGCGCGATGATAGTGCGGCCCACCAAGTCACAGAGCGTGACGATGCCAATACCCAAGATGCACACCCACGGCAGGTTGGAACGCAAATCATCACCGCGAATAAGCGACACCGCATTAGGAACAATCAGACCGATAAACGGCAAGGCCCCCACCACCACCGTCACCACGCCCGTGGCCACAGCAATTAGTCCCGTACCAATGAGAAGCAGGCGGTTGTAGTCAATCCCCACATTGGTAGCCACGTCCTGGCCCAAGCCCACCACCGTGAGCTTATCGGCAAAGTAAAACACCGCCGCGAGCACAAAAGGAATGAGCCATAAAACCTCGTACTGCCCGGCGTAGACAGAGGTGAAAGACCCCATAAACCAGATTCCCAGCTGCTGGAGCATCTGCATGGTCAGCGCGAAGAAGCTGGAGATTGCGGAGACCACAGCCCCCAGCATGATGCCGATGATGGGCACAATCAGGCTGGAGCGCAGTTGCACCTTGCGCAAAAACAGGAAGAAAATCATGGTGCCAAGAAAGGCGAATACAACCGCGCCCACCATGCGGGTCAAGATATTGGCCGTGGGAAACACCGCGATTGTGGCCAGCAGGCCCAGCCCCGCCCACTCCGTGGTTCCGGTGGTGGTGGGCTCCACGAACTTGTTCTGGGTCAACAGCTGCATAACCAGCCCGCCCATGGCCATGGCCGCGCCGGATAACACCAACGCGATGGTACGCGGAACGCGCGTAGTCATAAACATCTCCCGGCCGTCCGTCTGGCCCAGGATGTCATATTCGCCCGTGGCCAGGGAGGCTGCCAACAGGCCCACCACCACGGCGATACCCACCAAAAGTTTCCAGTCCCACAAGCCCTGCCGGGTGGAGGTTTCACTCATCTATTCCCTACTCATTCCTAGTAACTACCCCTTATAACTACCCCGCGTACGTTTAACCGGAAACAGCCCCCTCATCTGACAAGGGCGGTTTCCGGTTGATACGTCTTTAATGCGTTTTATTGCACTGCAACGCGGGTTTAGGAGCCTTCGCGTGCGAAAGACTTCAGGCGCGCTGGAGCAACACCACTTTTACTTCTTGGCGGCCTCGAACGCGTCAGCAATGGCGTTGAGGGTCTCGGTGTAGGTGATGATGTTTTCGTTGATGTAGGTGTCAGTAGGGGCAACCACTACCTGGCCTTTCTGCACGGCGGTGACGTTTTGCAGCGCCGCGTTTTCAACAACAAGTGCCTCACCGTGGGCTACGCCGTCCTTAGGTCCAATAGCGCCGTCGCGGTCCATGATGAAGATCCAGTCCGGGTTGGACTCAGCGATGGCCTCCACAGAGATGTCATCACCGGTGTGGTTGGAGGACGCGTCTTCAACCTTGAGGGACGGGGTAAGCCCCAGCCACTCGAAGAAGGGGCCAAAGTAGCGGCCCTTCCCCGGTGCGATGTAGCCAATCTCCCCGCCGGAGGTGTTAGCACCCATGACGGTCATCGAAGGGTCATAAGCATCCTTAGCGCGCTTCATTGCGGCCTTGAAGTCCTCAACCAGCTTGTCTGCCTCATCCTCGTGACCAAAGATAGTGCCCAAAGCCTGGGTTTGGCGGATGAGTTCCTCATCGAAAGGCTTGTCATCGCGTGGCTCGAAGTCCAACACTGGGACCTCGCCTACTAGCTTTGCCATGTCCTCCTGGTGCTGGGAGAAACGCTGGCCGTTGATAACAATGTCCGGGTCCGCAACAACCAGGTTCTCCAGGTTGGGCTCGCGGTGGAAGCCCAGGTCTGCCTCAACGGTGTCTTCGTTGATCTTGTCCTTTAGGGTGTCAGGCACCAGGCGCAGCGGTGCGGCCACGATAGGCACGCCCCAGCTCTCCAGGATTTCAAAGGAGCGGTTGTCGGTGACGGCCACGCGCTCGAATGGACCCTCGAGCTCGTGCTCGCCGTAGTTGTCCTCGATCTTGATGGAACCGCCGCGCGCCTCCGCTACCTCGGAGTCAGCGTCCTTGGCAACCGAAGCAACGGCGGAGGTAGCGTCTGCGGCACCCTCGGCAACGTCGTCGGCTACATCATCGGCAGCAGAGCACGACGCCAGAACCAAAGACGCCGCCGTGACGGAAGCGATCATTGCGTGACGGAAATTCAAAGCCATGTAGAAACTCCTATAATCATACGAAAGTATTACCATAGCCTAGCCTAACTAAGGAATGTCCGATGTTCAAGGGGAATTTCAAAGTTTAACCTTCACCCCTGTTTCCACGATCGCTTGAAATCGAGGACCAGCCGGGATACAACAAAATCCCTGGTAAATACTTACCAGGGATTTTGCATTTGGTGGAGCTGCCGGGAATTGAACCCGGGTCCTTCGCCACCTTGCCAGGGCTTCTCCGTGCGCAGTCTGCACACGATCTCTGCTTGGCCCTCCGGCTCGGGCAAACACGCTCCGGATGATGGGCCCAGCCGCTTTGAAAGTCCCCTTGCAGCCAAACGGCAAGCTGCAAGAGCAAGTTCCTTAGTCGATGCCAGGAACCGGGTCAGGAACTAAACCCGGGCTGACAGACTCGCGTCGCTGTAATTAGGCAGCGAGGGCGAAGTCACGCTGAGAGTTTTTCTCTGCGTTTATTGGTTGCTACGACGCTTACGGTGGTCTCTAGCCTGCACCGGCACGCTTCCCCTGGCGTAGTGTACGAAGTCGAAACCATGTCAACCCCATGTCACTTGTAGGGCGGGTATGTGCTTTCCCTACAGTTCGTACAACACTAGTACACGGCGCTGTATTCCCGCAAGGGGCAAGTTGTATTCCAGCAAGGGGCAGAAGAGGTTTTTAGGCGTTAATACCCTTGACGCGGCGGCCCAGCTCGCGGGTAATTTCCCGGTTCTGGTCGCGGCGCTTGATGTCCTCGCGCTTGTCATAGTCTTGCTTGCCCTGGGCCAGACCCAGCTCGCACTTGGCGCGGCCGTCTTTGAGGTAGATGCGCAAGGGAATGAGCGTCTTGTTGCCGTCGCGGACTTGGCCTAAAAGCTTGTCAATTTCGCGGCGGTGCAGCAGCAGTTTGCGGGTGCGCTTGGGCGAGTGGTTGGTCCAGCTGCCGTGGGAATATTCCGGAATGTGGAGGTTGCGCAGGTACACCTCGTTGTTATCAATGGTGGCAAAGGCGTCTACCAAAGAGACTTTGCCTTCGCGCATGGATTTGATTTCGGTACCCACCAAAACCATGCCACACTCCAGAGTCTCCAGGATTTTGAAGTCGTGGCGGGCACGCCGGTTGGTAGCCAGGGTGGAGTTGTTGTCCACGGCACCTTTTTTCTTCTTTGCCTTCTTCGCCATAATCGCACTAGTCTACTGCCCCCGCCGGGCGCAGGCCAAAGCGGGTGGCTACTTACGCACGTAGCCCCGCAGAGTCACTAGCGCCACTACCCCGGCGAAGGCGGAGGCCACCAGGCCAATGATTGGCAGTGATGTCCAGATATATTCGGCTCGGGCCGGTGCCAGCAGCTGGGAGGCGTAGAGCTCCGCCAGCGCCGGGTCCACTACCGTCTCTTTGCCCACAAACACGCCGATACCCGCGGCCACCACGCCGGCACATACCGCCAGCACCGCTTCCACCACAAAGGGGGCGCTGGTAAACCACCGGGTGGCACCCACCATGCGCATGATGGACATCTCCGTGGAGCGGTTATAGGCAGCAATCTGCACCATGTTCGCGATGAGGAATACTGCGGCCAGCGCCTGGATGAGCGCCAAAATAAACGTGGCGTTGCGGATGGAGTCCAGGTTGGACGTCGCCGCGCGCACCTCATCGCCCTGGTCAACGATGGTGTCCACCGCCGGGTCATCGGCAATCTTGTCGATAGCGCGCGAGTCCGTGGGGTCAACTAGCCGGACGTGCAGCGCCGCCGGGATGGCATCGGCAGAGGTTTCTTCCACCAGAAGTGGATCACTTTCTTTAAATACCTCCACAAAGCGCTCATAGGACTGCTGCTGGTTGCGGAAATTAACCTCTTCCACGCCGGGGTCTTTTTCCAACTTCTCGCGCAACTGCGCGCAAGGGCCGTTGATACAGGAGGTGTCCGTTGCGGAAATCTCTTCGCTGAGCTGCACCATGACCTCCACCTTTTCCAGGTAGATGTCCTTAGTCTCAGCGGTCATTTGGGTAACTAGTACGCCGGTGACCAACAACCCGACTGAAATCGCAGTGGTAATCACCAGCGCAATGGTCATAGTGAGGTTGCGCCCCAACCCGCGCAGGGCTTCCCTGAGGATATATCCGAGTCTCATGTTAGATGGCCTCCCCGTAGGTCCCGTGCGGTTCATCGCGCACTAGCTTGCCGTTGTTTAGCTCTAGCACCCGCTGGCGCATTTCGTCGACGGTGCGGGCGTTGTGTGTAGACATAATAACGGTGCTGCCGCGCCGGTTGATTTGAGTCAGCAACGTCATGATCTCGCGGGAGTTTTGGGGATCAAGGTTGCCAGTGGGTTCATCGGCCAGCACTAGTTTGGGGCGGTTGACGAAGGCGCGCGCGACGGCTACGCGCTGCTGCTCACCACCGGAGAGCTCCGCCGGCAGGCGGTGAGCCTTGGATTCCAGCCCCACCATGTCCAGGACCTCGGGTACCGCCTGGTTGATGAATTTCTTCTTCTTGCCAATGACTTCGAGCGCAAAGGCCACGTTGTCGTAGACGTTGAGTTTGGGCAGTAGCCGGAAGTCCTGGAATACGTAACCCACGGACTGGCGCAGCCGGTTAATCTGCCGGCCTTTGAGGGCGTTGACGTGGAAATCATCGAAGTGAATATTCCCGCTGGTCAGGTTGGTTTCACGTACCAGTAGCTGCAGGAACGTGGACTTACCAGAGCCGGAGGGGCCAATGAGGAAGACAAATTCCCCGTCCCCAATTGTAAAAGAGACATCTCCTAAAGCTGCGCGCCCGGAGCCCTTATACGTCTTAGTTACATTCTCAAATGTGATCACATGCGTAACTCTAGCAAACTGTTGCAACACTAGCCTATGGGATGAAGTGCCTGTAGGGTGCTTGAAGACAATCTTTATCCCGATAGAAAGCACCGGTTTATGTCAACGACCACCGAACAGAAAAAGAAAGCGCCCAGTTCCACGGGTGGGTTCTTAGGCACAATCGAAAAAATTGGCAACAAACTGCCCAATCCCTTTTGGTTGTTCGTCATTTTGGCCATAGCCGTAGCCATCTCCTCCTGGCTAGGCTCTCTGGCTGGGCTGCACGCCACCAACCCCAAAGACGGCCAGGAAGTCTTCGTAGAAAACCTCCTCACCCCAGAGGGCCTTTCCCGCATGGTGACAGAGGCTGTCAGCAACTTCACCTCCTTCCCGCCGCTAGGCGTCATTCTGGCCGTCATGCTGGGCGTGGCCGTGGCGGAGCAGTCCGGGCTGCTATCCGCGCTGGTGCGCGCCATGGTGGCCAAGGTCTCTCCGAAGTGGCTGACCTTTGTTGTCGCACTCGCGGGTGTGACGGGCTCTGTGGCTTCTGACGCCATCTACGTCATCCTCATCCCCTTGGGTGCCATGGCTTTCCATGCGGTCAAGCGCTCCCCCATCGTGGGCGCCATGGTGGCCTTCGCGGCCAGCTCCGCGGGTTTCAACGCCTCACTGATCTTGAACATCACTGACCTCCTGCTGGCCGGAATCTCCACCTCCGCCGCGCAGCTCGTCGATGAAGACTACGTGGTCAATCCCCTGGCCAACATTTTCTTTGTCATTCCCTCGGCCGTCGTGCTGGCGCTTATTATCACCGCCGTCACCGAACTCTTTGTTACCAAGAAGGCCCGGGAACTGATTAACCACGATGAACTAGATACCTCCGAACTAACCTTCCACGATGAAATTCACAGCGATTTTCCCGAAGACTACGAGTTCTCCGGCAAGGAAGACCCCCTAGCGCTTAGCCCCCGCGAAACCAGGGGGCTGGCCTACGCCGGCATAGGCATGTTGGTGTTCCTGGCCGCCTTCTTCGCGTTGATTTTCATCCCCGGCTCCCCCTTCGCCGGTCCGGAGGGTGAGTTTATGAACTCCCCGCTTATCCGCGCCATCGCCGTGCCCATCGCGCTGTGCTTTTTCCTGGTGGGCGCTATCTACGGCTACACCGTGGGCACAATCACCGAGTCTTCCGACTTCCCCGACTTCATGGCCACGGGACTGAAATCCCTGCTGCCCATGATCGTGTTGTTCTTCATGGTCGCGCAGTTCCTAGCCTGGTTTAGCTGGTCTAACCTGGGCATCTGGACGGCAATTAAAGGCTCTGAGCTCCTTCAGGCCTGGGACTTGCCGCCGCTGCTGATGTTCCTAGGCTTCGTGCTCATGGTGGCCACCTTGAACCTATTCATCACCTCCGGCTCCGCTCAGTGGGCGCTCATGGCCCCCGTGGTGGTGCCCATGATGATGTACGTCAACGTCTCACCCGAGGTGGCCCAGATGCTCTTCCGTGTGGGTGACTCCCCCACCAACATCATTACGCCCATGTCCCCATACTTCGCCCTGGCCCTGACTTTCCTCCAGCGCTACTACAAGAAGGCGGGCGTGGGCACGCTGATGTCCCTGGCACTGCCGTACTCCATGGCCATGCTCGTGGGCTGGTTTGCCTTCTTTGTCATCTGGTACCTCATCGGTATCCCGCTGGGCCCCGGCGCGCCCATGACCTACGCCGGCTAGTAGCTAGAGTTCCAGTAGCTGGAGTTTAGGACTCGGCTGAGGCTGTGGCTGTGGCTGCGGCCTCAGCTTCCGACTGCTCCTGCATACGCCAGCGGATACCGGCCTCCAGGAACGCGTCCAAGTCCCCGTCCAAGACCTTGGACGGGTCCCCTACCTCAAGCCCCGTGCGCAGATCTTTGACCAGCTGGTAGGGGTGCAGGACGTAGTTGCGCATCTGGTTGCCCCAGGAGGCGTTGCCGCCCGCGCCCAAAGCGTCCATCTCCGCGCGCTCTTCTTGGCGCTTTCGCTCCAGCAGTTTAGCCTGCAGCACCCGCATGGCAGAGGCCTTGTTCTGAATCTGCGATTTCTCATTCTGACAAGTCACCACAATGCCGGTGGGCACGTGGGTTAGGCGCACCGCGGAGTCGGTGGTATTCACCGACTGCCCGCCCGGTCCGGAGGAACGGTAGACATCCACGCGCACCTCAGAGTCCGGGATATCAATGGAGTCTGTTTGCTCCACCACCGGTAGCACCTCCACCTCCGCGAAGGACGTCTGGCGGCGCGCCTGGTTATCAAAGGGGGAAATGCGCACCAGCCGGTGAGCCCCCTGCTCCACGGAAAGCTGGCCGTACATATATTCCCCGTGCACCACAAAGGTCGCGGACTTAATGCCGGCTTCCTCCGCGTAGGAGACGTCATAGACCTCTACTTTAAGGCCCTTTTTCTCTGCCCACCGGGTGTACATGCGCATGAGCATCTCCGCCCAGTCCGCCGCGTCCACGCCGCCCGCGCCGGAGCGGATGCTCACCACGGCCTCGCGCTCATCGTATTCCCCGGAGAGCATGGTGGTAACCTCCAGCGCCTCAATGGCCGCCTTAAGCTCCGCCAGTTCCTCATCCGCCAAGGAGGTGTCCCCGTCTTCTTCCTCCGCCAGCTCATACATGACTGGCATATCCTCTACCCGGCCCCGCAGTGCGGCGAGTTTACGGATTTTTGCCTGGGCGGCAGATAATGCGGTGGTGACCTTCTGGGCATTGGCAGGATCATCCCACAAACTGGGGTCCCCGGCCTTGTCTTCAAGCTCGCGAACTTTCTCCGCTAGAGCGGCCGGATCCATGACCTTCTCAATCGAGGTCAGGGTGGCGTCTAGTTGTGAAATTGTCTCTTGAGTCTCAGGGCGCATAGGGCCTAAGTCTAGCCCTCCGATTAGCCTTGCCCAAGATTTAGGGCCACAATTAGTGTTATGAGTACCAAGCCCTCTTTGGAAGAGATGATTTCCGCACTGGCCAAGACCTTCATGGTGGCCCACGTGGATGACACTGACGCCCACCTAGCCCAAGCGCTGGTCTATAACGCCGGCCGCCTGGCCTGGCGCCTGCGCGAACAGGGCCTAGACGTTGACCAAAAGACCTCCGTGTCTGACGTGGTTACCGACGCCGACCGCGCGGCGGAGTTGTTTGTCTCCAGCGTCCTAGAAGCGCTGCGCGCCCAAGACGGGATTGTGGGGGAAGAAGGGGCTTCCCGCCCCAGTGAATCCGGCCGCGTGTGGCACATCGACCCGGTGGATGGGACTTACAACTTTGCCTCGGGTTCCGATTACTGGTGCAGCGCGCTCTCCCTTTCCGATGCCACCGGTGTCACCCTTGGTGCCGTCCACCGGCCGGCCATGGGCTATACCTGGTTCGGTGGGAAAGACTTCCCCACCACTCGCGATGGCCAGCCCGTGCGCGTGCAATCCGGGGGCGCGGATGAGCTATGCCTATCTACCTACCTGCACCCCACCTCCCTGGCGAACCCAAACATCCGCAGCGTATGGCAAAGTGTGGCGGAAGAATTTGCCACCGTGCGCATGCTTGGCGCAGGGTCGGTTGACCTCTCCGGAGTAGCAGACGGCACCTGGGGGGCGTGGATGCAACACTCGGTGGCGGACTGGGACTGGCTTCCGGGCAAAGCCCTGGTTGAGGCCGCTGGCGGAATGACGGCTAAGCTAGAAAAAGGCGGCGTTGAATGGTGCATTGCCGGTAACGCTGACGCTGTGGCCCACATTAAGGAGAAATTCAATGGGTAAGTACAAAGAAGACTTAGGCTTAGCGCTGGAACTGGCGGGAATGTCCGACCAACTGACTATGAGCCGCTTTGAGGCCACAGATCTCTCGGTTAAATCCAAAGTGGACATGACTCCGGTCACGGACGCGGACTTAGCCTGTGAGAAAATGCTCCGCGAGGAGCTGGCTAAGGCACGGCCAAAAGACACCATTTTAGGCGAAGAATTTGGCGGTGACGCCACCCCGGAAGGCCGCCAGTGGGTTATAGACCCCATTGACGGGACCAAGAACTTTGTACGCGGCGTGCCGGTGTGGGCAACGTTGATTGCCCTGTTAGAGGACGGCGAGCCCATCGTTGCCGTCATCTCCGCCCCTGCCATGCGCCGGCGCTGGTTTGCCTGCAAGAACTCCGGGGCTTTCCGGCTCTTTGGGGGCGAACCCCGCCGCCTGCGCGTCTCCCAGGTGGAAACCATTGAGGAAGCCTCTATTGCCATGTCTTCCCTCGAGGGGTGGAAAGAACGCGGGCTCCGCAAAGAATTCTTGGAGCTTACCGACAGCGCCTGGCGCCTGCGTGGCTTCGGCGATTTCTGGAATTACTGCCTCCTGGCAGAGGGCGCGGTAGACGTAGCACTTGAGCCCGAGGTCTCCCTGTGGGACCTAGCCGCCCCCTACCTGCTGGTCACAGAAGCCGGCGGCCAGTTCACCAGCCTTGACGGAGAAAACACCCCAGATGGGGGTTCGGCCGTAGCCACCAACGGCCGCTTACAAGACGCCGTCCTGGGATACTTTAATTCTCCCGCCACCGCAGTCCGCCAGACTGAGGTCCCCACCTAGGCACCGGCGCACGCACAGCGTTAAAAAGCGCGCAACCTCCAACAATCTTCGGAAGTTGCGCGCTTTTGCAGTGATTTCCGCCTTGTAGGGCGGAGTAAGCGTTGGGCTTAGCGTGACCCAGCGAGTGTGAACCCGGCACCCGGACCGCCACGGCGGTTAAGATCCGCGAGGACGGTGTCCATGTTGTTGGCCTCGGTTGGAGAATGCAGTATGCCCTGCCACGGGGTGCGGCATGGCAGGTTCCCCAGGCCGCCGGTTACGGCACCCACAACACGGCCGTCTTTAAACAGCGGCGCTCCGGAATCCCCTGCCATTGCGCACACATGGTTGAGGTGAGCCGTGCGCTCGTGGATAAAGACCACGCCGCAGGTGGTGCCAGTGGCCACGCCGCGCTTGCAGGTGTAATCGCCCGGCTTGATGCCACCGCCCAGCTTCCATGCCCGGACTCCGTCGTACTCGTTGGAGATCTCCGCTTTGTCATCGAATTCAATGACGGCATAATCGAGCTTGGTGTTGCGCGCCACGACCTTGCCCGAGGGGCCAATGGGCCAGGAGTCAGCAGAGACTACCTCAGCGCCAACATCACCACAATGCCCGGCGGTAAGTCCAACCTTGCGCCCAGCGGAGTCAGTTCCCGCAGCAGTTAGTGTGCACATCATGTCCCCGCCTACGAACAGCGGTGTCCCGGGGCCGTACAGCGAGTGCTCGCGTGCCATAGCCTCATGGGATTCCTCCGGCGTGCGGGGGGCGTCAAAGTAAGACCCGGGAACGCGGCGCAGGACGAAATCGGCGTTGGGTTTCATGGCTGCCAGCTTGCTAAAGCCGTCGTTTTTCCACACGTAATTGGGGTCCACCAACAGCGGCGCAGGCCCTGATTGGGTGAGCCTTTCCAGCTGCTGCACCACCCCGCCACGTCCGCCGGCCGGGGGGAGGCCCGCCTGGGCCACCACGGTGGCAAAATCCTGGCGTGCCGGTTCCGGCAAGGCGGAATCAATGGAATTGATAGCCTGCGCTACCCCGTCATCCACCGCCGCCTGCAGCTGCTGGACGGCCTGCTCGGCGCGTTGGACATCGTGGGAGGGCAGGTCTATTCCTACTTTTTCCAAGTCACTGGCCACCTGCTGGACCAATGCAGCGGGATGAGGGGGCGGTGCCTCCTGGGCACTCGCTGCGGGCGCGGCAAACAAGAAAGCGCCCACAAAAGCAGAGCCAAACAGAAACTTCTTAGACGGTTTCTGAAGACGCGGTATTCGCAGCATTAAACATACATCCCTTTACTTAAAATCTAGAGCGAAATTATTGAACCTGACTATCTTCGCACGCGTGGCACTTGTTATTAGTGCGACGCGTGTGAGTGTGTCCAACACGTTACCAATTCTCCAGACAACGGGTACCCCCGTTAGACCAATTTGCGCATTATTGCGTAAATCCGCGCCCCGGCACCCAGGTTTTCTCCGCCCCGACGTACACGGTGGCCTGCGGATCTTCCACATTAGATACTCGCAGATAGGAAAAATTCACCACATCGGGTTCCATTTCCACCACGGCGTAGCCGTGAGCGTCATAGTCTAAGTGCTTGACGGTGGGATTGGCCCCGCGGATAGCGTCTTCCACGAGAAGCGAGGTGCTGTTGTCCTCCGGATGATAGATGCCGGTGTAGCTGGTCAAAATCTCATCAATATTCGGCGCGCTAATGGAGGTAGTTACTACCTCAGCTGCCACTTCCTTGCCGTCCAAGCGGATGGAGTTTGCCCACTCAGAGTGGATATCCCCGGTAACAAACAGGGTATTGCCATCCCGGGCGGCCACCTGCTCCAACAGCCGCCGGCGGTCTGCGTCAAAGCCATCCCATTGGTCAAGGTTGATGGGGTTTCCTGTGGTGGAGGCACGGATGGCAGTTATGGCGGCATTGGCGTCTTCATTACCGGGCAAAGTGAGGATACGCATGGGGCCTATCATCACGGAGTTTCCCAGCACCGCCCAGCGCGCCGGCGTAGTGGCAAGAATGTTGGAAACCCACTGGAATTGTTCACTTCCCATCATGGTGCGCTCCGAACCTCCAAGATGCGCGTCCCGGTAGGACCGCAAATCCATCATGGTCAGCTCCATCAACTGCCCAAAGCGGAAACTACGGTAGAGGTGCCCTTGCTCAGATACCTGGGCCGCACGGACCGGCATCCATTCCAGATACGCTTGCAGCGCCTGGCTGTAGCGTTTGGGCCAGGTGCCCTCCACCTCTCCGTCAGTGTGGTTTTCCGCGCCTGCGCGCCAGGAGTCATTGGCGGATTCATGGTCATCCCAGGTCACCACCCACGGTGCGGCGGCGTGTGCAGCCTGCAGGTGTGAGTCCGTGCGGTAGCGCCCGTAGCGGATCCGGTAGTCCTCCAAAGTCACGATTTCCCAGGATGGATGGTGCGGCCGCGCTATCCCGGACTTTCCCGCGTATTCCCCGCTGGCGTACTCATAGATGTAGTCTCCTAAAAACACCACCAAGTCTATGTCTCCCGCCTGCGCGCGCTGGGCCATGTCCAGGTAGGCGCAGAAGTAGCCGGATTCGTAGTTGGCGCACGAGGCTATGGCGAATGAAAGAGCGCGCACGTCCGCATCAAAAGCCGGCGCCGTCTTGGTCCGGCCCACCGGCGACACCGCCCCGGCCAGCGCCCCATTTAAGGTCCGGAAGCGGTAGAAATACACCTCCCCAGGTTCTAGACCAAATGGGTCAACGTGCACGGTGTGGTCCTCACGCGCGCTGGCTGTCACCGTTCCGGTGGATACCAGCGAGCGAAACTCCGGATCTTGAGAGACCTCCCACTCCAGCTCTATGTCTTCGCCCAAACCGGAGCCCGGCAGCGCGTCCCGCTCCGGGGTCACCCGCGTCCACAAAACCACCGACGTGGGCAGCGGATCTCCCGATGCCACCCCATGCAAGAAAGGCAATTCCGCCCCGGTTGACTGGTTATAGGCTTCCAACGGACTGAGGCGCTGTTGGCCGTTGTGGGCCAGGGAGATACCACTGGCGGCAAGGGCGGCCCCGCCAGCTGTGGCTGCGCCCAGGCGGAGGACATTTCTGCGGGAAGAAGTATTTTTCACACCAGATAACTTATTCCAGCCCCGCGACTCTCACCAGTAATTTCCGCACAAAATCATAAAAGTAAGAAACTCTTTCAGTAAACTTCACTCATTGTTCACCGCGTTGTGGTCAACTTCTTATGCACGCCATACGGCCGGAATGCCCCCACTCTCATCACTTTCGACTGCCTAGGACCACACCATGAACTTTATGTCCCGCGCCCTGCTCCCCTTGACCGTGTTCGCCGCATGTGCGGTAGGAACACCAACAATTCAGGCTCCGGCGGTAGCCGCCACCACCCCTATCTACCGGACCATCCTGCAGCCCGGCGCGCAAGAGTCCCAGGTAATAGTCAGCTGGCGCACGCGCGCGCTGGGTGCCAAAGAGGTACTGGAGTTAACCTCCCCGACCGGTGCGCTTATGACCTTCCCCGCCGCAGAACGCGACGCCGGCGCGGTTTTCTACAAATCCAACTTTGCCACCGCCACCGGCCTGGCGGAAAATACTACCTACTCCTACCGGGTGGGCTCCCCGGACGCTGGGTGGTCCGCAACAGAGACATTCACCACCGGCAGCTTTGGCGATGATTGGTCCTTCATTGCCGTCGCAGATCCCCAGGTAGGTGTAGGGGGCCTGATTAACGCGCAGCGCGACGCCTGGCAAAACACGATAGCCACCGCGGTAGCCGAGGACCCCGACGCCAGCCTCATCTGGTCCCTAGGGGACCAAGTGGAGGGCTGGGGTTTGCTAGAGGCCCAGTATGACGCCTTTTTTGCCGCCCCGGAAATCCGGCACATCCCCACCAACGCGTTGGTGGGCAACCACGAGTACTACCCGTCCCAGCTGGCGCTTGGTGACTACGACGAACACTTCATCAACCCCCACCAGGCCGCGGATATCCGCGACTACTACTTTGAACGCAACAACATCCTATTCATAGAGATTGACAGCAACCGTGATTCCGCCGCTGACATCGAGCGCCACAAGCAATTCATCCAAGCCACCATAGACGAACGCGGTGCCCACAACGACTGGATAATCCTCGGGATGCACCACTCCTTCTACTCCCAGGGCAGCCACCACTTTGACGCCGGTGTGCAGCGCCTGCGCGCAGAGCTCTCCCCTTTCATCAGCCAGATGAACATAGACGCAGTGCTATCTGGACATGACCACATCTATACCCGCAGCCACCTGATGAACGGAACCACCCCGGTAGAACCCGCGCGGGACCCCGCCCGCGGCGACGTCTTAAACCCCAGCGACGGGGAGGTCCTATACATCACCACCACCACGGCCGGCGGCGGCAAATACTACGATTTCACCGACCGCAACAACGTCAAGCACCCAGACGCGCGGTTTGAAAACATAGACAAGTCCCTTGAGCACGACTCCACCGCCGTGTGGCGCCAGGACTACACCGAGGACTACATGATAGTGGAAGTAACCGAGCAGGCCCTGACCTTTACCACCTACAACGCCAATGACCCGAACGTGGTGGACAAGGTCACGCTGCGCAACCGCGACGCCTCCTCGAACCCCGGCGGCACCACGCCCGGCGCCAGCAACCCCGGTGCCAACAACCCCGACGCCGACAACCCCGGCAGCGGCTCCACAACCAGCGAAGACCAGCAATCCTCAGCAGGCGCCGTGATCGGAATCATCCTGGCCGTCCTAGCGCTTCTAGGAGGAGCCGGCGCGCTACTAGGGCCGCTGGCCACCAACCTGCCCGGCGTGAGGAAGTTCCTGCCATAAAAATGCCGCCGCAGGGTCTATTGTTTCCCTAGCCCCTAAATTTCTTCAGCGCCCACAGGCGCTGGCTAGCGGAAGGAATCACCCACCCCATGCTCGACGCGCTTATCACCAACGCCGCCATCTTGACCCAGGATTCAACCCGCCCCACCGCGCACAGCGTGGGGGTGTGGCAAGGCAAGATTGTGGCCCTCGATGACCAAGCGCAAGCACTAAAAGATCCCCGCACTGAAGTAATCGATCTGCGCGGCGCGACCCTGGTTCCAGGATTTAATGACGTGCACACCCACTCAGTGTGGTTCGGTCAGACGCTGCGGGAGATAGATTTAAGTGGCATCGGCAGCGCGGAAGAGGTCTACGCGCTCTTGTCCGCGCACCTGCCGGATAACCCCGGGGCCTGGGTTATCGCCTCCGGCTACCACCAAGCAGGCTTTGGAACCGCGCGCCCCACCCTGGCCGGACTAGACGCGGCCACGGCCGGGCACCCGCTGCTCATCAAGCACAACACGGGACACTCCTACACAGTCAACTCCAACGCACTACGCCTAGCAGGAATTGACCCCTTCGCTCCCCCCGAGGTCGAGGGCGGCCGAATTAACGTGGACGCGGACGGCTACGCCACCGGCTTGCTGGATGAAAACGCCATGCGGCTCATCCAAGACGTACTCCTGCCGGAATCCCGCGACGATATCGTGGACGCCCTACACCGCGCCACCGGCCGCTACCTGGCCGAGGGCATAACCTCCGTCACCGACGCCGGTGTGGCCGGCGGCTGGATTGGCCACTCCCCACGCGAATTCGGTGACTACCAAGCAGCTTTGCAACTGGGCAAGCTCCACACCCGGGTCCAAGCCATGGTCACCATGGACGCCCTGCACACCGTGCCCGGGCACGCCCAGGACCCGGAGGTTTACACCCTGGATGCCGGGCTTCGCACCGGACTTGGTGATGACAGGCTCCAACTAGGCCCGGTGAAAATGTTCATTGACGGCTCCATGCTGGGGCGCACCGCCGCCATGACGCAGCCCTACTGCCACTGCGAACACGGCGGGTACTTCCAGGAAGATGCCGATGACATGCGGGACAAAGCACTAGGCGCCGTGGCCGGCGGGTGGACGCTAGCCATGCACACGATTGGCGATGCCGCCATTGACCTAGGCCTAGACATCATCGAAGAAGCCAACGCGCGCTTTGGCCACCCGGTTATGCCCCACCGCCTAGAGCACGGCAGCGTGCTGCGCGCCGACCAGCTGCCCCGCCTGGCCGCTGCCGGCGTAGTGGTGTGCCCGCAACCGCGCTACATTTTTGAGCTAGGCGACCCGGTAGCGGAAGTCCTGGGCTCCGCGCGCTCGCTGCTGTCCTACCCCGGCGGCCGGCTCCTGGCGGCCGGGCTGACGCTCCCCGGTTCCTCCGACCGCCCCGTGGTGGACGGGCATCCGCTCAAGGGCATCCAATCCTTCGTGGAACGCCGCACAGCAACGGGTGCCCCCTTCGGGGAAGACCACGACAAACTCACCGTGGCGCAGGCGCTCTACGCCTTTACAGCGGGCTCTGCCGCCGCCACCGGCTGGGCCGGCCGCAAGGGGCAAATCCGGCCCGGGCAGCTCGCGGACTTCGCGGTGTTGGACCGCAACCCCCACGAGGTGCCCACCTCTGAACTGAGCGACATCCGCGTCACCCACACATTCCTGGGCGGGAAGCTGGCCTACGTCCTGCCCTGATCCTCGCGCACCCACGCTCCGATAACCCCCGGGACCGCCGGTGGCAGCTTCCCCAGCAACGCCCTGCGGTTGGGTTCCGCCTCAATCTTGGTAGTCACCGCGTGAATCTGCCCCCGCTTGTTCTTGTTCTGATTACCGCGCGCGCCACCAGCCATACCGCTGCCCGAGGACCCGGAACCGCTACTGGTAGCACTGGTGTTGATTGCACTCGTGTTGATTGCACCGCTTCCGGCTCCACCATTCAACCCGCCACCGGAACCACCCAAGCCGCGGCCCGTCCCGCTGCCGCCACCGTTCAACCCGCCACCGGAACCACCCAAGCCGCGGCCGCCGCCAAAGCCTCCTGGACTTGCTCCCGTCGACCCGACACCACCAGACGGCAGGCGACTTGAGGAACCTACCGCTCCGGTGCCCAAGCCAGCCCTTCCCAGTCCATTCAAGTTACTTCCCGCCACCTGCCGTCCAGCACCCAGCGCACCGGCCGGGAACCCGCTGCGGAATCCATTACCTCCCTGCCCGTTGCCGGCTGCTCCTGCCCCGTAATCCGTAGTACCGGCACTCCAGCCACTGCCCGGCCGGGGCGAAGCGCCAGAAACCAGCCCCGGGACACCACCAGCGGTTGCCGCATTCCCACCACCAAGGCTTAAGCCGGCACCGGCTGATACGCCCGGCGGTGGACTTGCAAGCACAGTCCCTGCCGAATGAGTGCCAAAATCACCCAGACCCGAACCACTGCCTCCTAGACCACCGTGGGCTCTCGGCTGGCCTGCACAGCGCGATCAAACAACCCTTGCTGCTCGGGCGGCATTCCCACGCCCGCAACTGGCCGGATTTGACCATCAGCTACCTCAAACGACCCCGGCCCCAGTTCACCCTGGGCTGCGGCTTCCACTAGAGCCTCGGGCCACGTCACTTCCTCGATATCTAATCCTTGGGTGTAGCCGGCATGGCCATTCAGCCCGACTTCCACATCTTGCCCGCCTGCGCCTAGCCCGAATTCGGAGATTAACTCCCCGCCGCTGGGCAAGGAGGCGTCCACAGCCTGTTGCAAGTTGCGCTGCACCCGTGCTGCCGCCGCCTTTTCCGCCAGTTTCCTTTCAGCGGGATCCTCAATCTGGCTAATCACCGAAGCATCCATCGCGGCAAAGATACTGGCGTTGATGGTTAACCCAGCGAAAGCCGCGGTCCGCCCCGCCATTGATTCCGCATTTGTGGCAAACACCCGTGCCGCTGCAACCGTTTGCTCAATTCTATTGACACCGGCGGTCACCGCCTCACCCTCATTTTCTGCTTGCACCTGGCCAATTATTGCCTCAAGCTCACTGGCCGCCGCCCGTGCTGCCTGTGACAGATCCGACCAGCTATCGACAGAAGCAGTCATCTGCCCGATGTCGATAGCTGAGACTTGACCCGCAACTGCCAAGAAGTCAGACCCATCAACCTGGACAATAGGTTTATGGAAGTGCACCGGCCGCACTCCGGATTCGGGTTCCACCGCAAACGGGAGGTTCTCCGCCACTGCGGAAACCTGCCCGGCAACTGCGTCCAGGCCAATAACGTTCATCAAATCCTGTTCATGAACCATCGTCCGCAGCGTTGTAAACATCTGGCCAAACCACACCACTTCATCAGCCAGAGATCCGACCACCGCCGTCGCTGACCCCGGATCAGCGCGCAAAAGGCGGCCGTGAATATCCCCCGCCTCTGAGAACCCGGCAATGCTGGATACGCCAGAGTCCAAAGTCCCGACGGTCCCCTCCGCCAAAAGACAAAGATACCCCACGATTCCTGAGCAACTATGGACAGCGGCGCTCATTGATTCAGAATTGTTAAGCATTTCAGTCCTCCATCCGAAAAAGCTCGCTAAGGACGCGAGCAGGGACCTCGCAGAATGTTTTGCCGCTTGGTTGCAGATCAACGTTTGTATACGCAACCCCAACGGTCCCTCTGGTGGTTTCCACCAGGGCTTCGCAATCAGCCTCAGTAACGTACACCGGGTTGCGTGTAACTACTGCTCCGTGAAACCCGGGAACCTCGCTTTCAACATCAAGACCGAGGACGGTGACCCAATCCTGAAGTGAGACAGGTTTGGTTCCAATCATTAAAGCTCCCCCCTTGCTGTCCCAGTTATTTACCGTGAACAAACACGCCCCTGGCATCAAGTATTCCGGGCCGTTGCGGTCAATCTCAATCCCCAACGCATCCTCTACTTCCACCGGAATATCACGGCAAGGCTGAAACAACTCATCAGGTGCCAAAGACTCATCAAAAGGCCCCAGCTCCGGCATGGACCACGTATCCCACACACTAGGCTCAACGGCCCGAGTTGAGGCCGGCACCGCTTCAATAGTTCCGGCCCGGGACGCTTCTGTCCGCGCAGTGGACTCCGCCCCGCACGCCCCCAACAACGACGTGGCACCTACTACGGCCACCGCTAAATAAACTAACTTCACAATCTCTCCCCCGAGTATATAAATTATCGACTTTTAAAAAATATTAACTCAACACAACTCAATTTGAAATGACTCACCTCACACCCAAGGACGCTAACCGCCCACCTTCAAAAGCTGTGCAGCGCAAACCTCGAGACACAAGAGCACCTAGCGTTTTAGCCATCCATCCGGAAAAGCTCGCTAAGAATACGAGCAGGGACCTCGCAGAATGTTTCGCCGCTTGGCCGGGGATTTATGGAAAAATATGAAACCTCGACCGTCCCTCGTACAGTTTCCACCAAGGCTTGACAGCCGGCCTCGGGCGCTAACTGCGGGTCACGGGTGATTACCGCCCCAGGAAACCCCGGAATTTCACCTTCAACATCGAGACCGAGGACGGTGACCCATACATCGAGTGAACTGGGCTTGGTCCCGATCATCAGAGATGCCCCCTTACTGTCCCAGCCCTCAACCCTGAGAAAGCACATCACGGGCATCAAGTATTCCGGGCTATTGCGGTCAATCTCAATCCCCAACGCCTCATCAACCTCCACCGGAATATCACGGCAAGGCTGAAACAACTCATCAGGTGCCAAAGACTCATCAAAAGGCCCCAGCTCCGGCATGGACCACGTATCCCACACACTAGGCTCAACGGCCCGAGTTGAGGCCGGCACCGCTTCAATAGTTCCGGCCCGGGCCGCTTCTGTCCGCGCAGTGGACTCCGCCCCGCACGCCCCCAACAACGACGCGGCACCTACTACGGCCACCGCTAAATAAACTGATTTCACCATCACTCCCCCGAGTATTTAACTTCTTCACTTCTCCAGGCGACAGGTAGACCTGAGTTTGAAAAATATCTTATAGCTTCAAGTATGCACCACACCGGTGCTTTTGTCACCCCACTGCTAAACCCGCCAGAGGCCTTGGCCGGGTGTAGCCACACCGCAGCAAAAGCCATCTGGTAGTTGACCGGGCCTGAAATCTGAAGGTTTTTCCGTGGCAGTGCCGGAGGACCAGAAGATTGAGTTTGAGCTTATTTCAAGGAGGTACAGGTAGTGTGGGGGAAAATTCAACCTTTAAGGAGCCCCCCACCTCATGGATACTTCATCCACAGATGCACAACCGCCACTAGAGCAAGCGGATCACTCGGACCGCCGCATCCTGGTCACCGGGGCCACCGGCTACGTTGGCGGCCGGCTTATTCCGGCACTTGTTGACGCGGGTTTTACCGTCCGCGCCACCAGCCGTAGCGTAGATTCACTCAAGCGCTTCGATTGGTTCGATGACGTTGAGCACGCGGCGGCCGACCTCAACAACTACGAAGACATCACCAAGGCCGTCGAAGACGTAGACGTTCTTTATTATCTGGTCCACTCCATGGGCAAAGCAAAAGACTTTGAGAAGGAAGAGGCAGAGATTGCTGAAAATATAGCGCGCGCAGCGGAGGCTGCGGGTGTACGGCAGATTGTCTATCTCTCCGGGCTCATCCCCCCAGACGCCGAATTAGAAAGCTTATCCAAACACATGCGCTCGCGCGAACGCGTTGCCAGGATCCTGCTGGATTCCCCTGTGGATACCATCGTGCTCCGGGCAGCGACCCTCATCGGTTCCGGATCGGCTTCTTTCGAAATCATCCGCCACCTGTCGGACCGATTGCCCATCATGGTCACGCCTCACTGGATCAACAACAAGATTGAGCCAATATCTATCCGCGACGCCATCTACTACTTGGCGCACTGCGCGGACTTGGACCAAGGATACAACCGCGGCTACGACATTGGCGGCGGTCGCGTGTATAAATTCAAGCAGCTGCTGAGCCTGTTCGGGAAACAACGCGGCCACCGCAACCGGATCTATTCTTTGCCGTTCCGCCTGCCATTGGACACCCTCTCAGGTGCGTGGATAGCGCTGGTTACCCCGGCACCCTTCGGGATAGCTAAGCCACTGGCACAGTCCATGGCTGAGGATGCAGTGACCCACAACGATGACATCAACGAGATTATCCCCGTCCCGGAGGGCGGCCTCTTAGACTACCCAGACTCCGTAAAACTGGCGTTGGAGCGCCGCAGCGAGGATAACGTTGCCACCTCCTGGCTGGATTCTTGGCGTAAATCTGACGATAATCCCGCAGAGCTACTCCCCTCTGACCCACAGTGGGCGGGCCAGACCGTGTACAAAGACACCAGGACTAAGGACGTCGATGCCCCCGCTGAGAAACTCTGGGCAGTAATTGAGGGGATCGGCGGCGACCACGGCTGGTATTCCACCTCGGCGTTGTGGAAGATCCGCGGTGTGCTTGACCGGCTGGTGGGAGGACCAGGCCTGGGAGGCCGCCGTAACCCCAACAAACTCTCTAAAGGCGACCGTATTGACTGGTGGCGCGTGGAATACATCGACGCACCAAACACGCTGGTGCTGCGAGCAGAAATGAGACTAGACGGCCATGCGTGGCTGGAGCTTGAGGCGGAGGACAACGGGGATGGCACCTCCGTCTACCACCAGACAGCGCACTACGTTCCGGCTACCTGGTTGGGGCACCTGTATTGGTGGGTAATCGCACCGTTCCACACGTTCGTGTTCCCAGTGATGGCCGCCAACATTGCGGCCGCGGCGGCCGCAACCGAAAAAGACAAGTAATTAAGTTTCGGTGGCGGTTGCCCGCTGGTACCACAACGCTATGACCAAGGCGGTGAACAGGATGAGGTTCAAAATCCTGGTCAGAGCGGAGGGGGCCACGAAGGTGACCGCCAGTGCGAATACCACGGCAGGAATGCCGTAGGCCATGGTGGCGCGGAAGTGCTTGGCCACCACCAAAAAGCCCAGACCACTTGCTCCAATGAGCAGTGGCAGGGCCGCGATGAAGATGTTGTCCGTGCGGGTCGCGGTCTCTTCTTCAAGGTAGACGGACAGCAGCGTGCATCCGGCGAACAGAAGCAGAAAGCAGACGGTCCCCCAGACGGCGTTGCTTTTCGATATCTGTTGCATTTTTTGATCTCCCTTCTTGCGACAACTGGTGCCACCGAGGATACCGGTCTACGGGGGGAGTCAAGGGATTTTGGCAAAACGAAACCCCCTCCGGAGAGGGGGTAACGTGGAAGTTGGTAGCGGGGACAGGATTTGAACCTGCGACCTCTGGGTTATGAGCCCAGCGAGCTACCGAGCTGCTCCACCCCGCGTCGGATGAACTTCCATTCATCTTCACTGGCAAGGAAGTGACTTCCTTGCTGGCGACTCAAGTAACTATACAGACCTTGCCAAGAAAGGCAAAATCGCCCGGTCACCGCAGTTTTATTGCGGTGCCCGGGCGACTTACGCTCGTTTAGCTGGGTCCTAGGACTCTTCTACATCCTCGGCCTTGGGCTTGTCAGCGGCATCTGTGCCGGCCGCTGGGTTGGTGAGCGCCTGATAGTCGGCTACCGCCCTATCCAGTGCGTCGAGCGCGCGTCCGTACTCCTCATGGGTGCCGGAACGAGCGGTCTCGATACCGCGCAAGGCGTCGTTGATGCGGGCTATTGCCTCACCCTCATCACTGGCCGCCGGGGCGGAGGCTGGTTGGTTATCCACGGGGGCATCGGCGGGCTTTGCCTTATCGGGCTTGGTGCCATCCAGCTCCTCAATATCCTGCGCCTCCTTGGGGTCAATACCCACCTGGGCTAGCGCCTCGGAAATTGAGGGAGCGTAACCAATAGCGCCGTTGTAGGACACCAGTACGCGCAGCAACTTAGGGAACGCCGATTCCTGATCCTTGCGCTTGGAGTAAATAGGCTCCAAGTAGAGGATGGAACCATTGCCAATGGGAAGGGCCAGTAGATTGCCGTACTCCAAATCATTGGTGCTCTTCCACAGCGAGCGGTCACGGGCCACCTGGTCAGATGACATCATGGCGTCCTGGACCTGCTTAGGGCCTTGGGTCTGGGTATTGGTGGGCAGCACGCGCACGGTGATCTTGCCGTAATTCTCCGGATCGGACTGCACCGTCATGTGGGCGGCCAGGAACTCACGGCTAAAGCCACGGAAGGTGGTGATCAGCTGGAAGGAGGGCTCGTTGGTTTCCGGATCAGCGGCCATGACGTAGTACGGCGGCTGGTTAAGAGCAACGGTTCCCTCCGGGGAATTGGGATCTTCTGGCACGGACCAGAAGGCGTCGTTGGTGAAGAACACCGCCGGGTCATCGATGTGATAACGGGCCAGCAGGTTGCGCTGCACCTTGAACATATCCTGTGGGTAGCGCAGGTGGGACTGCAGTTCCGCGGAGATTTCCGTCTTGGGCTTGACCACATCTGGGAACACACCGCGCCAGGCCTTCAACACGGGGTCCTCGGTATCAAACTCATACAGGGTCACGGAGCCGTCATAGGCGTCAACCGTGGCCTTTACAGAGTTGCGGATATAGCCCACGTTGTCATTAACCAAACGCTGGGTGGTTCCGTCCGGGTTCAGGGAGTCAACGGTGGTCTCCGCCAGCTGGGTACGCTGCGCATAAGGCAGCGCGGACAAGGTGGTGTAGCCGTCCACAATCCACTTGATGCGGCCGTCAATTACCGCCGGGTAAGTGCTGGAGTCGGTGGTCAGCCATGGGGCTACCTGTTCCACGCGCTGGCGGGGGTCGCGGTCGTAGAGGATCTGCGAGCTTTCTCCCACGCGGTCGGACAGTAAGAACTTCAGCTCACCGTACTTGGCGGCATAAGCGGCACGGTCCCAAATTTTGCCAATGGACACGCCGCCGGTGCCGTCGTAGGTGTAGTTGGAGTTATCAGTGTCGTACTCAACCGGCTGGTCACCGGTTTGTCCCACGATGGCATAATCCAGGCCGTCGCGCGCGGAAGCGATAACCGGGCCAAAGTAGGTGCGTGGCTGTTCGACCTTGATACCAAGGGAGTCCTCAACATTTTGGGTCTCCCCCACGCCCTCAGACTTCTTGCCGGCCTGGGTTTGCAGGTCTGCGACCGTGAACACGGGGAAGCCACCACGGGTAGAACCGGCGTCACGCGCCACGGCGTCTACCTTATTGGCTTCCGCCGCAATAAACCCGTTACCGTGCGTGTACACGGTGTGGCGGTTAATCCAGTTGAGCTGGTTTTCGCTCAAGGCGTTGGGATCAAGCTCACGGGCAGCAACCACAAAGTCGCGCATTTCCCCATCGGTTTCGTAGCGGTCCATGGACAACGTGTCCGGGAAACCGTAGAAGTTACGCAGCTGCTGCATCTGGGTGAAGGTGTCACTCAGGATATCGGGATCCAGCAGGCGCAGGTTAGAGATAGTGGCGGAGTCTTCCGCCACCTCCTGCTTAGTGGCCTCACGTGCGCCCCAATCTTCCACGTAGTCAACCTCTTCATCGGTAATTCCGTAGGCGTAGCGGGTGGCCTCAATATTGCGGGAGATGGACTCCGCTTCTTTGGACTGACGGTTTGGCGTAACGGAGAACTGCTCCATCATCATGGGCCAAGCCGTACCGATAACCAACGAGGAAAGCAGCATCAACACTACTGCCAGCCCCGGGATACGCAGGTCCTTGACCACAATAGCCATGAAGAAGGCCACCGCCACAAACACGCCGATGATCATCAAAATGATCTTGGCCGGCAGGTACGCATTCAAGTCTGTATAAGACGCACCGGTGAAAGTAGAGTGCTGGTTAAACATCAATGAGTAGCGGTCAAACCAGTACCCGGCTACCTGCAGGAGCATCCAGATGCCGGCGGTGACAGATAGCTGCACGCGCGCAGCCTTAGTCAGCCCGCCCCGGACGCCGGACGCTTGGGAACCAATGCGAATTCCGCCCAAGACGTAATGCCCGGCCAGCGCAATGAGCAGGCACAAAATGGCCAGCATGGACAAGCTGTCCAAGACGGTTTGGATAACCGGCAACTGGAAAGCATAGAACCCAAGGTCATGCCCAAATTGGGGATCCTTGACGCCAAAGGGCTGGGAGTTCAAAAACAGCAGTATGGAGCGCCAGCCCGACTGCAAAATTACGCCGGCACCAATGCCAACAATCAGCGGAAGGTAGGTTAAGAAAGTCTTGACCGTCTTTTCAATCGACTGCCGGTAGGCATAAACCGGGGAGTTCAAGTCACCTAAACCAAGATCCAAAGTGTCCGGCCTGCCCCGCCAGACAAAGAACGCGGCTATGGCCACAATGGCGGCCGCAAAAAGCGCACCCACCAGGAAGATGACCAGCCGGGATACAACAGTGATGGTAAAGACGTCACGGTAATCAATTGCGCCAAACCACCTCCAGTCCGTATAAAAGCCCACCAGCATTGGACCTAGGAACATCACGAACGCAGCGACTAGTGCGATCATGCTAAAGGCCTTCGGTGGGCGTCTAACGGGGGAAGTGGCTTGGGAAAATGCGTTTGCCAACGCCAGCTCCAATCATGTAGTAGAAAACAAAGCGGTATAGACTTGCAAGCTTAAGACAAGCACCATGTCAATAACGAATGAGGTCTAATATGAGTTCCCCCACTAACCCTTCGCAAAAAGCCCTCAACCGCGCCATGCGCGAGGCGGTCGAATTCGTCCACGGGGAAGGCTGGGACGCCGCCCCCACCCTATTTGCGTTGGTTCCCACCGCGTTGCTGGTAGACCACATCGACATCGAGGCGGATTCAGCACCGCTCACGCTCGTAGTGCAGGATAACCTGCCAGATAATATAGAGCCCGGCTCAGAGCAACTAGCGGAGTACGTAGCCCGTTTGGCCTGGCCAGCGGAGGTAGCTGGCGTTGTTTTGGCCCAAGAGATTGTCTTTCGCGACGCTTCCCAGCCGGCCGATGCCCCCCGCCCAGCCCGCCTTTTCAGCGGCGTACTGCGCGAAGATGCCGTGGAACTCACCCTCCTGCAGCTGCGGCCCACCGAAGAGGAACTGGAAGCCGCTGGGCCGTTTTCCCAGGATGAAATCCAACTGCGCGGCGGCCCAGGTGTAGCACCGGGAGTGCTCGCGGCCTTACGCGCCGGGCTCGAGCAAGACCCGGAACAAGTGTGACCATTCCCACGGCCACGCGTGCGAAACCAACGACGTTCACTAGAGTGTTTAGTATCTAGTCCTTACAAAAATTAGGAGTCCCCGTGATTTTTCCCCCGCACCGCAGTGCCCGGGCAACAACCCTAGCCCTAGCCTTTTTAACCCTCCCGCTTACACTCAGCGCCTGTGGCGGTGGAGCTGAACCAGATGATGTCCCCGCCGCCCCAGCACCCAGCACAGCCGCGTCCGCGGTTGAGACAACCTCCGCAGAGGTCTCAACTACCTCCGTGGTGGTCACCACCACCAGCAGCGCCGAGGCTTCCACGGCCGCGAAGATGAAGACGTCGGAGACCGCTACTAGCGGCACTAAAGGCACCACTGCCACGGTGACTGGAAGTGCGACGGAAACCACGGGGGTATCGGCAGCACCAGCAGACATGGATGAGGCCGTCGCGGAGGTCTATGAGACCTTCGAGCCCATCGCCCCCCGCAGCCTCTTCGAGCAATTCACCTCCTGCGACCCCGCCGGGTTGAAAGACAGCTTCAACTGCTCCGGGCCCGAGGTAGGCCAGTTCCAGTTCTTCAAATCCGACTCCAAGGCCGCGCAGACTACGCAGGTTCTCACCGAGCTGCGCTCCTCGCGCGTGCTAGAGGACGACGGGGACCGCGTGGTGGGCTGGTCCACCTTTGGCACCACCGCCGTGTTGACCGTGGTTGACAACAGCCACGGCCTAGTCATGCAGCAGATGATCTCCACCGACCAAGCGGACCCAGAGGTAAAGCTGCGCGAGCTAGACGTTATCTAGTCCTCGCAGGCAACCACCGGGCGCCCGGCGGCAAAGTCCTCCAGCGCCTGGGTGGCGTCCTCGATATCTTCCACCCGGGCCACCACCATGTCCCCGGTGCTGCGGCTCACGGCCTCCGCACAATTGTCCGCCGGGGCCAAAAACAGCTCCGCGCCGGCGTCTTTCGCTGCGCGCACCTTGTGCACAATGCCGCCGATGGCCCCCACCGTTCCGTCCGGCTCAATAGTTCCGGTACCAGCCACGAAATGCCCCCCAGTAAGGTCCCCCGGGGAAAGCTTGTCGATGACGGCCAGGGTAAACATCATGCCGGCCGAGGGCCCGCCGATATCTTCCAGGTTGTAATTGACCTCCAGGCCATTATCCGGCACGGTGATCATCAAAATTCCCAGCAGGGCCTGGCCCTTGGTCTCGGGGTGCTCCTTTAGCGTCACCGTCTTATGCAGTTCCTTCCCCGCGCGCTCAACAGTAACCTGCAGCTTATCCCCGGGCTTTTTGGCCTGGATAACTTCCTGAGCCTGTTGAGGCTGCGTGATTTTTTTGCCATCTAAGGCTAAGAGAATGTCATCTTGTTCCAGCGTGCCCGCGGCTGCGGAGTCCTCCGCCACGCCGGCTACCTCCACGTGAACCGGTAGCTGCAGGTAATCCATGGCTACCAGGGTGGCGGCTGACTCGGACTGGGAAAAAGCAATCTGGTTGGCCTCCTGGACTTCCTCCTCCGAGTGGCCCTTGGGAAAAATAGCCTCGATGGGCACCAAGGTATCCCCGGAGCCGATCCACCGGCCTAGCGCCTGCACCAACGTCATGTTGGTCCTTACCGCAACCGTGGTCATGTTCAGCTGCCCCGCGGGATCGTCGATGGTTATCCCCGCCTCATCTTGGGCGGAGATTTCTACCACCTCAACGCCGTCCGCCATGCCCAACGTGTCAACCGTGGGCCCCGGCCCTTCCGCGGCATAGGGGACCGTCAGCGAGATATTTGTGCCCGGAATGTGGTCCAAGGTAGCGGCGGCGGTTAGCACCACCAGGGGCAGCGCTCCCCAGGTCAAGGTACGTAAACGGGGGTTATGGGAGGATTTCACAAGGCCTAAGCCTACTAGCTTCCATCTCCCGGGTGCCAACGCCGTGTTCGCTACCAGCGTAGGAGCTTCCTGGAAGAAACTAGCGCCAGGCCTGTACATTGGGGAGATATGAGTAACGGATTTGGCTTTGGATTTAACTTTCCCAACAACGGCGACAACGGTGACAAAGACCGCGACGGCAATAACCAAGACCCCTTTGGCGGTGGTCTAGGGGACATACTGGGGCAATTTGGTGCCATGCTCTCCGGCATGGGCTCCAGCATGAACAGTCCGGATAACTCCGGGCCCATCAATACGGAGATGGCCACGCGCCTAGCCAAACAACGCCTGGGCACCCCCAAGTCCGTTGGGCCGGAGGACGCCAAGGCAGTAGAGCAATCCGTCAGGCTCGTCGAACTGTGGCTCAATGATTCCACCGCACTGCCAGCCTCCAACAACAAAGTCGCAGCCTGGAACGCCGCAGACTGGTTGGACAACACCCTGCCCATGTGGTCACGTCTGGCCGGCCCGGTAGCAGAACACGCCAACTCCGCCCAGTTGGACTCCCTGCCGGAAGAAGCCCGGGAAATGATGGGTCCCATGGCGCAGATGATGAAACAATTCTCCGGTATGAACGCCGCCATGCAGCTGGGAACCTCCTTAGGCGACCTGGCAAAGCAAGCGCTCACCGGCGCGGACTTTGGACTGCCCGTCTCCCCCGCCGGTACCACCGCCGTGGTTACCACCAACGTCCAGTCCATCGCTAGCAGCATTGATGTCCCCGACCAAGAAGTCATGGTCTACATCGCCGCACGCGAGGCCGCCCGCCAGCGCCTGTTTACCCAAGTGCCGTGGCTCGTAGAACACATTGTCTCCTCCGTAGAGGAATACGCGCTGGGACTAGAAATAGACACCTCCCACATCGAGGAAGCCACCCGGGAGCTCAACCTGGAATCCGGTGACCCCCAGGCCATCCAAGACGCCATGTCCCGCCTGCAAGGCATGGACCTTACTCCCCGCGTGACCTCACGCAACGCCGGAGCCACCGCCCGCCTAGAAACCCTGCTTGCACTAGTGGAAGGCTGGGTGGATGTCGTGGTATACGAGGCGCTGAAAGACCGGATTAAATACACCACCGAACTAGCCGCCGCGTGGTCTCGCCGCACCAACTCCGGCGGGTCCGCGGACCACGCTCTCTCGCGGGTAGTAGGCATCGAAATCACTGCTCCCGCCGTGGACACAGCCGCAGAACTCTGGCGGCGCGTTACCGTGGCCGTGGGCACCGAGAAGCGCGACAAGTCCTGGGACCACCCCGACCTGCTGCCCGACTCGGAACAGCTGCGCAACCCGGCTTCTTTCATTGACGGCCTGCTTGATGACCAACCCACCGACGGCTTCGAAGAAGAACTTGCCAAACTAGAAGAAATGCTGCGCTCCGAAGATGAAGAAGGCAAAGACTCCTAGCTAAAGCGCTCATAGGCATCAAGATAGCCCTTGGCCCTCTCGGCCTGGGGGGCCTTGTCCGCCCAAAGCCAAAAATCTGGGCCGTGGCCAGGGATGAACGTATGCACCAGCTCGTGGACTATCACCGAATCCAGGACGTAATCAGGCACCTGCTGAAGCCTGTCACTGAGGCGAATGTCCCCCGTGGCCAGCGTGCAACTGCCCCACCGGGTGTTTTGGTTAGATACCCAACGGATGGAGCCCAGGCGCGCCTGGCCCGCTAACAGCGAGTCATTCAACTTCGCTGCCCTCCGCACCAGATCCTCATCACTAGACCGCACGGAAGTGGTCTTGGACTGCAATTTCTCCACCATCTCCGCGACCACCTCCCGCTCCTGCTCAGCGCTCAACCACGCCGGGATCCGGACTTCAACGATCCCCTCTACCCACCGCGCGTCCGCGGACTTCTTCCGCCGTGCAGAACGGATAACTTTCACTTTAGACATGACTCACCATTCTACACGTGGTGCTAAGGTGGAAAGCTAGTTGGCTTTGAGGGGAAAGCCAGCGCGTATTAAGGGGGAAAAATGACAGACAGCAGCATCCGGCTTGCGCCCGGGGTGAGCTTCCTTGCCCGCGAGGTGGACTTACTTCAATTTGGGCTTGACGCCACCCGGGCCGGCGCAATTAGCGTAGAAAAAGCCGCTGCGGTAGCCGCTGCGCTGCAACTACACCCGCGCACCACCACCGTCAGTCAACTAACGGGGCTGTTGGTGACCACGGGGCTTACCCCGGCCGCAGCGGCCCTGCTGGTGGGTGAGTTCCTCGACTTCGGGCTCTGGTACCAGCCACCACCGCCCGCCGCCGTTGAAGTAGTAGGGAAATCCCCCCTGGCATACTCCGTGTTTGGGGCGTTAAAATCCAACGGCTTTGCCGTCCGCATGCGTCCACACCCGATAATCGAGGATGACCCCCGGCCCATCCCCGTCTTCGCGGTAGACTCGCTCTACCAATCGCATATCCTGGCCGCCAACGCCCACCGCCGCCAAGCCATCATCATCCCCGTGACCGGCTTTGATACGCGGGTAGTACTGGGACCCTTGCGCAAAAACAAGCAAGGGGCATGCCCAGCGTGCTTCAACCTCTTCCGCGCCGAAATTGACCCCAGATGGGACAAGCTGCTGCAAGCCAGTGAAAACCACTGGCCGGAGCTGGACCCCCTAGTGGTAACTGCTGCGCAAATCCACGTGGTTGCGCTAGCCCGGTTCCTAACCGGCGCGCCGCTGCTACCGGGCTCTACCCCCACCCGCTGGATGCCCGGGGAAACGCAGGAAATCGACGTTTTTGGCCGCAACCTTCAGCGCTTCATTGAGCCTCACCCACGCTGCCTTTTCTGCGCCGGCTAAGCGCCGTGGGAAGACACTATCTGCAATATCTCTGCTCCAAAGTTATTGATTTTCATAGGGCCTACGCCGGGAATGCTCAGCAGGTCAGCGTTGTCACGCGGCTTTGATTCCGCGATATTGGTCAAGGTGATATCCGAAAATACGATATACGCTGGGCACCCCATCTCCTTAGCCCGCTGGGCCCGCCAAGAACGCAGAGCCCGGAAGAGTCCCTCTTCCATACCGCCATCACAGTCCTCATGCCGGCCCAAAGCTTTTTCCGCCGCCAGTGACAACGGCTGGCGGCACACCCGGCAAGCCTTTGCGCGGGAGGTCCGCGATTTGCCCGAAGAGGCCTGCAACGAGGGAACAATCCCATCCAGGAAGCGCGAACGCTTGCGGTTTGCCGGGCTATCAGGGTTCTTGGCCAGCGGCCAAGAAATTTGCAGGTGCTCGCGCGCGCGGGTGATCCCTACGTAGAACAACCGGCGCTCTTCTTCCAGTTGTTCCCCGCCGGCCTTAATGGCGTGCCTGAACGGCAACAGGTTCTCCGTGACGCCCACCAGGAAAACCGCGTCCCATTCCAAACCTTTGGCCGCGTGAATGGTGGCCAGCGTCACCCCGTTTACCGTGGGCGGCTGCTTGTTTGCCCGGCGCTGCTGCAAGTCCTCAATCACGCCCGTCAGGGTGATTCCGGGCATGGTAGCTACCTGTTGTTCCACCAACCCCACCAATGCATCCAGCAGCTGCCACCGCTCCCGCGCCTGCGCACCTTCCGGCTCCTGCGAACTGTAACCAATACCGGCCAGCGCCGCGCGTGTTACCTGCACCGGGTCATCCGGCAAGTCGGTGCGCCGGGATGCCTTGACCAGCTCCCCGATGGCCAGCCTAATCTCTGCCCGGTCAAAAAAACCCTCCCCGCCCCGGACTTGATAGCTTATCCCCGCGTCCGCCAGCGCCTCCTCCAGCGCCAGCGACTGGCTATTGATGCGGTAAAGCACCGCAATCTCAGACTCCGGCACCCCGCGCCTAATCAGCTTGAGAATCTGCGCGGCTACCTCTGCGGCCTCCTGTGGCTCGGACTCGTAGGCTTTAAACTTCGGACGCGGGCCGTTGGGGCGCATGCCTTCTAGTTCCAGCCGGGTTCCCGCCATGCGCCCCGTGGCCTTCGAGATAACCTCATTAGCAAGATCGGTGATCTGGGGCGTGGAGCGGTAGTCGCGCTGCAGCTTGACCACCACGGCGTCTTTGTAAGTGCGCGAAAAATTCAACAAATTGTCCGGGGTAGCACCCGCAAAGGAGTAAATGGTCTGGTTGGCGTCTCCCACCACGGTCAGGTCTTGGCGCGGCCCCAGCCAGGCCTCTAACACCCGCTGCTGCAGCGGGGTGACATCCTGGTACTCATCCACCACAAAGGTACGGTACTGCTGGCGGAACTGCTCCGCGACGCCGGGCGAAGTCTCAATAGCCCCCGCCACGTGGGCCAACAGGTCGGAGAAGTCCAGGGCCATCCCCTCCGGGGAGGCCTTAAGCTCCTCATACTTGGCGTAGGCCTTGGCCACTAGCTCCGGCTTGGCCGGCGGCTTGCGGCTGAACCTTTGCACCGCCTCCGGGTAGCCCTCCGGGGTAATGAGGGTGGCTTTGGCCCAGTCGATTTCAGCTGAGACGTCACGCACGTTGTCTTTGCTGGGCTCAATGGTGGCCATGCGGGTGACCCGCCCTATCAGCTGGTAGCGTTCGCGCGGTGGCAAAATCTTCCACGGCAAATCTCCCACCACTTGGGGCCAAAAGTACTGCAGCTGCCGCATGGCGGCGGAGTGGAACGTACGCGCCTGAATGCCACCCACGCCCAGCCGCTTCAGGCGGTCTGACATCTCCCCCGCGGCGCGCGTGGTAAATGACACCGCCAAAACGTTGGTGGGATTAATCATCCCCTGCTGCGCCAGGTAGGCCATGCGGTAGGTAATGGTACGGGTTTTACCGGTACCCGCGCCGGCCAGAATACACACCGGCCCGCGGGGAGCCAGGACGGCCTGGCGTTGGTCTTCGTCGAGCAAACTGAGGTCTAAGGCCTGAGGTGTTGTCACTGCGCTTCTTTCCGTTCCCAATCTCTTTTGCCTCTAGGTTAATGGCTGGGGTAGACATTCGACTACACGCCCAGCACTACCCCCGATGCCGCCCGCCACGAACGGCCCCAAACACACTCTGATTTGCTGGGCTTTTCTGAGGAAAGTTGAGCCGGGTGCGCTAAACCCCCGGTTGCCGGGCGGTGGCCGGGGGTTTAGCGTGGCGTCTATGAACCCGCAGACATACTTCCAAGCCCACAGCGCACCAGGCCTAGACCTGGTGGCCGCCTGTGTGGGCAAGTCTGCCCAAGACTTCGCCGCGCCGGGGATTGACGCCGTACGGGTCGCGGAAGTCCTAGACTTGACCAGCATTTACTTCGGAGAAACCGCCTACCCCGGAATCCAGCAAGAGGCGCGAAGGGCGCTGGCTCAAACCCAACACACCATTGACACGCTGCTGCTCATCGAGGCACAGGTGAAATCTTGGCGCAACAAGCCGCGCAAGGCGTGGAGGTTGCGCGCGACCCTCTGCCTCACACCGGCGGCAAGCATCAAAGCCACTGCCAGGAAACTCAAGGCTCGTACCAGCACCGGGCCTGCCGAAGGCGTGCGGGTTACCCGCCGAAAGAAAGGCAACCACACGCTTTCTATGACGGCCAGCCCGCTGGAAATCGCGACTATCTTGGGCAAGCTCAAAGCAGTTGACGCCCACGACAGGTTGGCCGCCATCCGGAAAATCTTCCAAGGAAAATCGGCCCCCGTCGCGCCCGAGGTAAGCACCAACGTCATCGTGGATCTAGGGGACCTCGCGGAGATTTCCGCCGGGAAGGGAGACGACATCGTGTTGTCCATGCCCAACGGTGGCACCATGACCGGCGCGCAGCTAGTAGCACACCGCTTGGCGGAGCACGGCTTTGTCACGCTGGTACACCCGGTGCACGGGGCGGTCAACGCCTACCGGCTCCAGCGCTTTGCCAACGACAAGCAGCGGCTGATGCTCTCCGGCGTGTATCCCCGGTGCGTGTGGCCGGACTGCAACATCCCGGCGGAGGAATGCCAGTTCCACCACATCAAGGCGTGGGTGGATGGCGGTTATACCAACGTGGACAACCTAGCGCCGCTGTGCAAATACCACAACGGCATCAATGAGGACTCGGGGCCTGCGGATAATCGCGGAAAGATTGTCAAGGTGGGCGGGAAGGCCGCCTGGCAACCGCCCTGGGGTGGCCCGCCGGTCGTCGTTACCGGCAGCCCCTGAGACCAGCGCACACAAAACAGGCGCGCCTAAACCCCACTTTGCCATGCCATGAGGCGTGGAGAGTGGGGTTTAATCATCATCGTCGTCGTCGTTGGACTTCTTCGGGTCTTTCAAATCGTGCTTTATGTAGAGCAGCCGGTCGCCGGGCTTCAACGCGGCGGCATCGGAGGTGTCCACGCGGTGCAGCTCATTGTTGCGCAAGACCGCCAACACAATATCCTGCAAATGCCGGGGGTTGGACCCCACCTCGAACTCGCGGACGGGGCGCTCGGATACCGAGAACCCGTCATTGGGCGAAAGCAGGTCCTCCATCATCTCCACCACATTCGGTGTGACCGTGGCAAGTCCCAGCAACCGGCCGGCGGTTTCAGCGGAGGTAACCACGTTGTTCGCACCAGACTGCAGCAGCAGGTGGCGGTTTTCCGACTCCCGCACCGAAGCCACGATGTTGGCCTTCGGGGCAAGTTCACGCACCGACAACGTGCACAACACCGCCGTGTCATCAGTCGAAGGCGTCACCACGATGGAAGCCGCATGTTCCACGCCGGCAATCTTCAACACATCCTGCTTAGTGCCCGAGCCGTATATAGTCACCAACCCGTGGTGCTCCGCGTTATTAAGCGCGGCCCGGTTGTCATCAATTACTACAATTCGGTCGGCCGGGACGTCATCGGCAATCAGGGCGGCCACAGCGCCCGCACCTTTGGTTCCGTAACCAATGACCACGGTGTGGTTTTTCAAGTTCTTCCTCCAACGCTGGATTTCAACGGTCTTACGGGTTTGCTCAGTCAGGACAGAAATAGCGGTACCAACCAACAACACCAGGAAGACCAGGCGGGCTGGCGTGATCACCATGAGGTTGATAAACCGCGCGGTGGGAGTAACCGGCACGATATCGCCGTAACCCACCGTAGTCATAGTCACCGAGGCGTAGTAGGCCGCGTCCAGCAACGACATCTCATCTTGGGAGTAGCCGTCTTTGTCCACGTAGACAATCAGCGTGACAAAAACCACCATCATGGTGGACCACAGCAGGCGGAAAGCCAATGACTTCCACGGGCTGTCTACCTGGGTGCGGGGGACCTTAATGACGTCCAGCAGGGCGTGATCCGGTAGGGAGGACAGCTCCACATCGGACCGGAGGTTTTTGGCTAAGAGGCGTTGTTTAACTCGCCTGGCGCGCTTTCTAGCCACCATTCGCCTTTCATTTTTGCATTCAAAATACGTTCCTACCTTAGCCCTTTGCCGTGGTTTTTGGGAACTTTAGTATCTCCTCTAGCTCTGCACGGTCCGGAAGGTGCTCCGGAATGAAGGTGAAATCCTCCTCCACGTAGTAAAAAGCTGCGCGCACGGGCTGGTCTGTGCCGCTAGTGCGCTGCCACGCCTGCGCGTAGACGGCCAGCTGGATGGCTGCGTTGTCCATGTCACGGCCGGTGGGCCGCCGCCCAGTCTTCCAGTCCACCACCATGAACGAGCCATCCGGTTCCTGGAACACCGCGTCCATCCGCCCACGCACCACCACGGAGCCTATGGAGACCTCGAAGGGCGCCTCGACGGCGTAGGGAGTGCGCTGGGCCCAGCTGGACTGGGCAAACTTCTCCCGCAGCACTTCCAGCTGTTCCGCCGATGCCACCTCGCCCATGCCCGGCAATTCGTCCTCAGACAGCAACGACTCGCCGTGGAAAAACTCCTCCACCCAAGCGTGGAAGGCAGTTCCGCGCTTGGCAAAGCTATTCGGCTTAAAGGGCACGGGGCGCCGCTTGCGCTTGGCAAACTCCTCCCTGTCGGTGGAAAGCGCCACCATGTCAGAGGCGGTAAGCTCAGCCGGCAGCTCCACGTCCACCACCGGGGTCTCGCGATTATTCCATTCCTCGATGAGCGCCGTGGCGTCGCGTTCCCACAGCTCAAACAGCTCTCCCGCTACGGGTTCTGGAGTTTCGTTGAGTGCGGCCAGGACGACATCGGCGCCACGGCGAATCTCCGGGGTGGGCGCAAGCGCGGGGAACACGGCACTGATGGCCTCTTGGTCTTGTTCCGGGACGGGTGCTTCCGGCACTTCCCAGTGCACCACCAGGTCGGGGTACGCCGCCCGCAGTGTCTCTAACAGCTCATAGGGGCCCTTCTTCGACTTTCCGCGGGCATTATTAGTCCCGGATCCGGTGACGGTCAGGGATTCTTCCGTGCGGGTGATTGCTACGTAAAACAGGCGCGCGGATTCCTCCGCCTGGTGTTCCCGGCTTTCCGCGATGAAGGCCTTGCAGGCGTTATTGAAATCGGAGCGCTTGACGGCGTCTGCGGCGTCAATCACGTCCTGGTCACCGGGCACCTTTTCCAGCTTGGTTAAAAAGGTCTCAGCTTTAGCGTTATAGGTGGTGGAATCCGCGTGCAGCACGCACACGTGGCCAAACTCCAGGCCTTTGGCCTTGTGCGCGGTCATAATCATCACGCGGTCTTCGCGGGAAACTACCTCACCCGGGGCCAGGCCATCTTCTTGTTCTCGAGCCAGCTGCAAGTAGTCAATAAGACCCGCCAACCCGGATCCCGGGTATCCTGCCACGATGTCCGCAAACTGGTCCAGGTGTGCGGTGCCGGCCCCGGAGGGATTAGCCAGGGCCTCGGTGCGGATCCCAAACTCTTCCTCAATGTCCGCAAATATGTCGTTGAGGGATTTAGACAAGGAGTGAGTGCGCAGTCCGCGCAGTTTCGAGGCCAGGGTCCGGATTCGCGCCAGGCCCTCTGGGCTGTAGCGGTCCGGCTCTCCCAAGTCCGCCACGGCGTCGCCTAATCCGGGACTAAAATCAGCGCCCTCCTCGGCCAGCGCGTGCAGTTCCTCCTGCAGGTATTCAACCGGGTCCTGGTCCGGGTCGGGAAGAACGCGCCCCCCGCTTGCCCCTTGTAGGTTGCGCACGCGCTCGTGCAAAGCCATGAGGTCGTCAATTCCTAGGCCCACGATGGGGCCGGTGAGAATACGCAGCGCCGCTGCCGCGTCTTGGGGCTTGACCAGCATGGTGGCCAGTGCCAGAAGGTCTTGAACCTCGGGTTTTAGCAACAGCCCGCCCAGGCCAACTATCTCATTGGGCACCCCGGCGGCGTCCAGCGCCCGGGCGATTTCCGGCGCGTGTTTGTTTGCCCGGACTAGCACCGCAGCGCTGAAGGGTTGACCCTTGTCTTGGGACTCCCGGAACTTTCCTGCCAGGTGCTGCGCCACGAATTCGCATTCCTGGCCGGCCGTGGCAAAATACGCCAGCTTAATTTCGCCGGGATTCGCCCCGGGCCGCGCGGAAAGCGGATCTACCGGGCGCGGATTTCCCCCAAACACCTTGTCAGCGACTCTGTTGGCCAAACCTAGGACGTTTGGCGGGTTGCGCCAGGAGGTGGTCAGCTGGTCTTTGGGGGCGGGTTCGCCGTTAGCCTGCGGAAAGTCCTCCACAAAGGACGCCAGGTTTTCGGTGGTGGCACCGCGCCAGCCGTAGATGGCCTGCATTGGGTCGCCTACTGCGGTCACCGAAATTCCCTCGTGGTAGCCGCCGCCAAACAAAGCCCGCAGCAGGACGCGCTGGGAATGCGAAGTATCCTGGTATTCGTCGAGCATCACTACCCGGTACCGCGCCCGCTGGGACTTGCCCACCTCCGGGTGCTGGGCCGCCAGCTTGGCCGCCGCCGCCATCTGTTGACCAAAGGTTTTCACCCCCAACTCACGTTGGCGCTCCGCCAGGGCAGAAAGCAGCGGCAGGAACTGTACCCGCAGCTTTTGTAGATCCAAGTACTTTTGCAGGTCCTGGGAATACTCCGGGCCGTTGGCGCGCGTTTTTTCCAGGCTGGCCAATTCCGTGCGGAATTCCCGTTCATGCTCAGCAATGCTGGCGGGATCGGTGAGCTCATTGTCCATCGAGGCGGAGAGCTTGCTCACGGTCTGGACTATCTTATCCACGTTGTTGGTAGCGGTGAGCTCTCCGTCGTAGTTGCGGACCACCTCGTCAGCGATAGCGTATTGCTCGGCCGCCGTAATCAACCGGGAAGAGGGCTCCACCGGCAACAACAGGCCGTATTCGCGGACCAAGTCTCCAGCGTAGGAATCATAGGTGGAGACGTTAACCGCCACGTTTTCCAAGGCCTCCCACGCCGGCGAGCCGGGGGTAATCAGCCGCGAGCCTTTCAAAGTGAGCAGCTGGCTGCGGATACGCTGCTCCAGCTGCTGCGCGGCCTTGCGCGTAAACGTCAATCCCAGGACCTGCTCCGGGCGAACCAGCCCGTTAGCTACCAGGTAGACCACGCGCGAGGCCATGGTTTCGGTCTTTCCGGCACCTGCCCCGGCCACCACCAGTTTGGGGCCCAGTTGCCCCTCAATGACTTTGGCTTGTTCCGGGGTGGGGCCAAACTTCTTCCCCAGGGCGTTGGCTAGTTGATTTGGGCTAAACATCGGTTAACATCTTTCCTTCCGCGCGAGCTGGGCACAGGGTGAGCACTAGGCAGTTTTCGCAATTGTCGTTGACTTGCGCAGTAATTTCCGGCCCGCGCAACTGCGCGACCAACGCCGGGAGTTGGGCGGCGAACTCACGGAGTTCTTCCGGCTCCCAAGCAGACTGCGCCCGTTCCGTGATGGACTTGGAAGAAGTCGCAGGGTAGACCAGGCTGGCGCCACCCACCTTAAGGCCTTCGCCGTCCACAATCTGGCCGTCCTCGAACGCGCCGTTGGCAAGGGCCAGCTGGTACGTGGCCAGCTGCGGGTTATCTTGAGCCTCCTGCGAGGTAGGCGGGTACTTGCCCGTCTTCAGGTCCACGATGAAGTATTCATCACCTTGGCGCTCCAAGCGGTCGATGAAACCAAAGATGGTCACCCCGTCAGCCACCCGGGTATGGACGGGCACCTCCACGCCAACCAACTCATGCGACCCGGCAGAAGCCTGCACCCAGATGTGGGTGCGCTCCAACAGGCGCTCGAACTCAGCCAGCTCGAAATCACGCTTCCAGCGCGGCACCTCAAGCAAATCCGTGAAGGTAGACATAACCAAAGCGCGCGCGGTGGGTTCGTCTACCCCGCGCCCGAGCGCCTCCAGATAGGCGTGCGCCAGGTTGCCGCGAATCAGGTGGATGCTGGTTCCTCCGTCTTCGCCCAGCCGGTCCAGCACGGCGTTGAGCGGGCAGTTCATCAGGGCCTCCACGCGCGAAGGGGAGACGGTGCTGCGGGTCTTCGCTGGCTTTAACGATGCCACCTCGCGCAGGCCCCACCACTGCTCCGGGTGCGCGCCGGGCACCCCGGCAGCGGCTAGGCGGGCCAGCTGGCGCGCGGCCTGGTTGCGGGTGGCTTCATCGGTATCCGGGGCGGTAACTAGCCGCCGCATCTGCGCTACAAACGATGACTGGGATAAAACGGTCAGGTGCGCGCGCTCTAGCGGGTCGGCGACCGCTAGACCGGCGGGATCAATAACCCCCGGGGCCTGGACTTTCAAAGCGGAACGGGAGTATCCAAAGAATTCTTCGATAAACCGGGAGGGCTCCGCGACGGTGTCGGCGTCGGGGGCATCGACAGTAACGATTGCAAGCCGGTTACGGTGGCGGGTGGTTGCTACATGAAACAGGCGGCGCTCCTGCACCAAGCGCTCCGGCAGGTGACTGACGTGGCTGCCAGGCGGAATCTGGTCATCGAGGTAATCTATGAGCTCTTCCTGGTCAAAGATGGATCCGGTCTCCCCCAGGGAGGGCCAAGTGCCTTCCTGAGCACCAACCACGATAACGGTGTCCCACTCCCGGCCCACCGCGCCGTGAGCCGAGAGGATTTCTACGGCTTCCGGCGCGGCCACCCGGCGGTCGCGCACTCCGGTGGGCAGTTCCTGCTCTTCCACGTGGTGCAAGAAGGCGTCCAGGTCTGCCTCTGGGTAGCGCTCGGAATAGTCCCCCGCCATATCAAACAGCGCCATAATGGCATCTAGGTCACGGTCTGCCTGCGAGCCGCGAGCGCCTCCTGCCAGGGCCGCGTTTTGCAAGCGCGCGGATAGTCCGGTGGCGTCCCATACTGCCCACAGCACCTCCTCGATGCTGCCGCCTAGGGCCTCGCGCCCGGCGCGCAGCACCTTGCGCAGGCGCGCGAGGATATCCTGCTCGCGGTCTGTGAGTTTGCCACCGAAATCCGGTAGCTCGCCGTCTAGCAACTCGCGCAGGGTGTCCAAGCCGCGGGCGTTTGGCGCAAAGCGGCGCAGACCACGGATGAGCCGGCGCATGGCCACAGGATCCGCGCCGCCAACTGGGCCAACGATGAGCTCTTCCAGCTCGGCGTTGTCCAGCGGATGTTGCAGGGCGCGCAGGGCCTGAACCATGGCGGCAACCAGGCGCTGTTCGGACAAGACGATATCCGTGGGGTTGATGTGCACCGGCACGCCGGCGGCCAGCAGCGCGCGCCGGATTTGGCCGATTTCGCCGCCACCGCGCACAATGACGGCGATGTCCGAGTAAGCCACCTGGTCATCTAGGTGACGGCGGCGTACCAGGTCCGCCACTACGTCGCGCTGCGCGCCCTGGGACTCGACTGCGCAGATACAGGCCGGCTGCGACTGACGGCGGCTCCCTCCCAGGTCGATGGTTTCCAGCCCGGGTAACTGCTCGGGAAGGGTGGCAAAGAATTCCTCCCGCGCACCACGGAAGGCAAAAACTGCCTGCTCGGGGTCCCCGCCGGCCATGAATAGCTCCGCCTCCGGGGCCAGCGCGGTAACAAGGTTGGCGGCGTTGGGGTCAAGCAGCTGGGCGTCATCGACCACCACGGTATGCCAGGAGTGCCGCTCAGTCAGCTGCGGCTGCGCCGCCACCTGGGCCACCAGCTCAGCGGCATTGAGGCTGTGGTGCCCGGCCAGTGCCATTACGCGTTCGTACTCGCGCAAGAAGTGCCCGGCTGCGGTCCACATGGGCTTGTTCCACTCTAGGCCCAGCGCGATGAGGTCGTCGGGGCCCTGGCCGCGCTCGGAGCTGCGGAGGAGAAAGTCCCGTAGCTGGCGGGCAAACCCCACCAGCGGCAGGGCCGGGCGGATGAACTCCGGCCACATCTGCGCCCCGGAGTCCACGTGGCCGGAAAGCAGCTCACGGATGACCGCGTCTTGTTCCGCGCCGGTAATCAGGCGCAGTTCGGAGTCACCTGGGCGGCCCTCCGCGGTGCGCAGCAAGGCGAAGGCCACGGAGTGCACCGAGCGCACCAACGTGGAGCCGGTGGCAAAATCTTCTACCCGGCTGAGAAGTTCCTGGCGCAGCAACGCACCAGATTCTTTGGAGGCGGATATCACCAGGATGCCAGCCGGGTCAGCGCCGGATTCAATCTTGGCAATCACCGTGTCGATGAGGAAACTGGTGACGCCAGCGCCAGCCTGCCCGGTAACGCGGAAGCGACCCCGGGCGGGGACCTCCTTGTCCCAGGTGCGGGGGTTGTGCGTGCGGCCGGCCGTGCTGACCAGGCGCACGCCTTGCCGGGTGGAAGCTACATCTTTGTTATTCACACTCTATAGTGTGGCAGAGATCCGCGCCGCTAGCTTGTCTTCCACGCTGTGAATTTGCGCTCTGGTCTCGGTGGTCGCGGCCGGGTGCAGGTTGTTGACGTGCCGCCGGTAGGCCGCCGCCCGCAATAGCAGCTGGTCAAAGTCGGCGATGTAGGAAAATCTGTCACAGATGGCCTCATCGACTGCTCCGTTGATGAGTCCGTCAACCACCACCAAGGCGCAAGTATAACCGCGGGGCCTAGGTGCCGCGGTTGGGACCAGGTCAACTACCGCCGGGGGGTTGAGCCCCTCGTAGATAGTGGTGCCCAGCAGGTCGGCGTGCCCGGCCACCAGCTGTTGGCTTACCGGGTGGTAGAGCTCGCCCGTTTCTTCCCAGGCGGCTCTTTCCGCGCGGGCAAAAATGTCTTGGCGGTCAACCGGCACGGTCACCCCGGCTTCCTCCATGGCCCTTTCCACCCGCTGGGCCAGTTGGGCCGTCTCGTCGATCCGGCGGGCCAGGTGGCCAGGGATGAACTGGGTAGCCTTCCAGCCGCCCACTGTAAAGCGCCCGTTGGTGGCAATAACCGGACGCGCAACCCGGGCACCCGGAATAGCCAGTCTCTCCCGCACCTTGGCGGACCAGCCCGCGTGGTTGGCGGCGTGGGAGTACACCACGTCGCCTACCTTCCACCCGTTGTCCCAGGCGTAGCCCAGGTGCTCGGCCGACGCCGAGTCCTTCACCGAAGCATGGAATGCGTAGAGCACCAAATCATCAGGTTGTGCCATTTTTGCCGGTCCTCCTTTTCCTGCTACTGCCGGCCGGCGGCATTCGGGCCGGCGGCGGGCTCAGCAGCGGGTTCGGCAGCGGGTTCGGGGGCCACCGGATTGTAAAGGTCCATATTCGACGGTAGCGGATAAGGCCACGGGTTGGGCTCACACGTGAAGTTATCGTCGGGGTAGACCTCCCCCGGGGCTTTCCTATACAACTCGGAATTGTTTAGGCTCAACGTCTGCTGCATCATCACCGGGGCTAGCGCACCCTGCTGGCTACACGGTTGGTGCGAGTCATAGCCGATGGCATGACCGAACTCGTGGTTGATGAGGTACTGCCGGTAGTTGCCCAAATCCCCCTCAAAGGTTTGGGCGCCGCGAACCCAGCGGGCCTCGTTAATGATGGTGGTGGACTCACCCGTGATGGTGGTGTGGCAAGAAGTCTCAGCTTCCAACTGCGCCCCGCACAGCTGCGCGGCCGTTCCCAAAGAGGTCAGCCGGATGCGGGTATCCGGGTTATCATCGGCCGCCACGTGAATAAACCGGTACCGCGGGTCATTCGTCCAACCGCGCGGGTCACCTAGGGTAGCGTCCACCGCTGCGGAAAAGGCGTCATCTCCGCCGTAGTGAGCCGGGTCCAAACCACCCTCGACCTCCACTGAATACCGCACCACTTTCTCCTCCCCCTGGCCTACGTCCCAGCCGGGGATCCCAACCTCGTGGAAGGTGGCGTCTCCTTGTTCGGTAAACGGCCCCCCGGCGGGCAGTTGCCCGCGCACGCGCGGGGACTGTTCCGGCGCAGGGGTCGTTGGCGCTGGCGCGTTATCCGCGCTCGAGCCGGAACCTGAACCTGGGGCGGCGACCGAGGGGGTATCGGCAGCAGTGCCAGTGTAAGCCCCGTTAATGATGTCTGGATCCGGATCCGTGTCCGGCCGGAAAATGTCCACCAACACCCAAAACGTCAAAACCGCTAGGACGGGGATGGCAAAAATCCGCCACCACCCATACGCGGCCGCGAACCGCAGCAGAGAAGTTTGCCAGTCCACGTTCTTGGGCGTTTCAGGGGTTGAGCTCATGCGTTAATACTCTAGACGCTTTTAGACCCCAGCAAAGCCAACGGCGTGCGGCTTGGAGGGACCAATTTCCACGTACACAATCCGGTCGGTACGGATGATGTACTTCTTTCCCTTATCATCTGCGAGTTCAACGACCGCGTTGCCGCCTAGCGCTTCGTTGATTTTAGCCGTCAGCTCCTCCTGCGTGCCGTTGCTACGGACTACCAATTCGCGGGCAGTATCAGCGAATCCAATGCGAATATCCATGAGTTTTTTACTTTCCTATCTGATCTAGGGGAACTTATCGCCCCCACTATAGCCCCACCGGTTAGTATTTAGGCGTGCCTACTAACAAAGAACCTCAGAACCCCACTCCCACCTTCGCGGAACTTGGCGTGGCTGCGGAGATAGTAGATTCCCTGGCCAGTCGCGGAATCACCCGTACTTTTGCCATCCAGGAGCTCACGCTACCGATCGCGCTCGGCGGACACGACCTCATTGGCCAAGCGCGCACCGGCATGGGCAAGACCTACGGATTTGGCATTCCGCTGCTGGACCGCGTCTTCGACGACGCGGACGTAGCAGAGCTTGACGGCACCCCGCGCGGGCTAGTGGTTGTCCCCACGCGTGAGCTGGCCGTCCAGGTGGGCGAAGACCTCTCCATCGCCGCCAAGAAGCTACCGGTTAGGGTCACTACCCTCTACGGCGGGCGGCCATACGAAGAACAGGTGGCGCAGCTCAAAAAGGGCAGCGACGTCATTGTTGGCACCCCCGGGCGCCTGATTGACCTGCGTGAGCAGGGCCACTTGGACTTAAGCCACGTGGCGGTGCTGGTGCTGGATGAAGCTGATGAAATGCTCGACCTAGGTTTCTTGCCCGCCATTGAGAAGCTGCTGGCCGCCCTGGAGGGCAACCGGCACCAGACCATGCTGTTTTCGGCCACCATGCCGGGGCCCATTATGACGCTGGCCCGGACGTTTATGAACAAGCCCGTCCACATCCGCGCGGAGAGCGGCGAGCAGGAGTTCACCCACGAAAAGACTGAGAAGATCACCTTCCAGGCCCACCGGATGGACAAAGAAACCATCTTGGCGCGCGCACTGCAAGCACAGGGGCGCGGGCGCACCATCATCTTCGCGCGTACTAAGCGCAGCGCGGCCCGGGTGGCAGAAGATTTGGCTCGCCGCGGGTTTACCATCGCTGCGGTGCACGGCGACCTTGGCCAAGAAGCCCGGGAGAAGTCCTTGCTGGCATTCCGTGAGGGCACCGTGGATATCCTCGTGGCAACGGACGTGGCGGCGCGCGGTATCGATATCGACGACGTCACGCACGTGATTAACTACCAAGTCCCGGATGATCCAATGACCTATATCCACCGCATTGGCCGCACCGGGCGCGCCGGCAACACCGGCATAGCCATCACCATGGTGGGCTACGACGAGCTGCCAAAATGGAGGCTCATCAACGACGAATTCGACTTGGGCCAGCCGGAACCCCCGCAGTGGTTTAGCACCTCCCCGGAGCTGATTGCGGCGCTTAATATCCCTGCTAACGTCAGGGAGACGGTGGGCCCGCCCACTAAGGTAATTGGTGCCCCGCGCGGTTTCCCTGAACGCGCGCGCCGGCCACGCACGGGTTCCCGGAGGCCACGTCGATGATCCTTTCTTCCTCACGCCGTGACTGGATTGCCACGGCGGTAATCACGGCCGCCTGCACGGCCGCAGTGGCAGGTGCGGTAGTTACTGCCGATATCCACGACGCACAACTTGTGCGCCACGAGTTGCCCCCGGAGGGCGACGTCCTGGTCCTGGCCCAGCCCCCGGCCGCCGTGGAGGAGGCCTTCCGCGTGCCCACCGCCGGCGTGGCGGGACAGTACCGCCCGCTGGTGGCGCACGGCCTGGTGGCGGTCAACGACGCCCACGGCATAACTGCCGTTAATCAGGACGGTTCCACCGCGTGGACCTACACGCGGGGGGAGGATGAGGTCTGCTCCCTGGGCCGGGCCTGGAACAAGTTTGTGGTTACTTACCGCACGGGGCTGGGGTGTGGTGACACGGTGGGTATCGACGCCGCTACAGGCCAGTACGCCAAGACACGCAGCGCGATTAACTCCGCTGAAGTGGTGGCGGTGCAGTCCAACGACCGGGTGGGCACGTTGTCTACGGAGCGGCTGGATGTGTGGCGCTCGGATATGGTGCGCACCATTGAGTACGGGGACGTAGAGGCTAAGCAGGAGCCGGATATGCAGCCGCATGAGGAGTGTACGCTTAGCTCCGCGCTGACCCGCAAAGAAACCATCGCGCTAACTGAGTCCTGCCCGGATAATGCCAACACCACGTGGTTGCGGTTTATGGGCGCGACTCCCGAGGATTCCCGTAAGCCGGAGGTTGACGCGGATGTGTCTATACCTGCCGATGGCGCCCGGCTGGTTGCGGTCGCAGAAGGCGCGGCGGCGGTCTACGTGCCCGGCCCGCAGGCGCAGATCCTGTCGTTTAACTCTGCGGGAGCACAGGTAGCTGCCAGTGACGTGGATCAGGCACCGGCGGTTACCAACGCTGCTACCCCCTTTGCCCCCGCCACGGCGGACTTACCGCACCACATGAGCTGGTTTGACGGCCAGCGGCTCTACCTGTTTGAGCCCACGAACCTCAAGATTGAATTCTATGTGCCGGGGGCGCTGGGCACCGGCATTGCCATTGGCGACCGCCTGGTGGTGCCCACCGCAGGCGGCTTGGCCGTGGTCAATTGGGACAACGCCCAGGTGGAAAGGACCATCCCGGTTGACCGGGGCGGATACACCGGGCCCGTGTATCTGGAGATGGCCGGGACTAACCTGGTGGAAAACCGTGGCGCGGAAGCGGTGTTTTTGAAAGCGGTTTAATCCGAGCGGTAGTGGGAGGCTGCCCACTGTACCGATGCCGGGACAAACATCAGCAGGACCAGAACTATCACGGCGGAGCACAAGGTGGCTATCCCCAGCGCCACTGCGCCGCCGGAAAACATCTGGAAAGAGCTGGCCGCGAGGATAAACTGCAGGAGCACCACTGCACCGCGGCCCAGGCGGTTGCCGCGCACGAGGTTGACCGCGCCGAAGATGACAAATCCGAAGCAGATGAGAAGGAAGATGGCCGAGCCCACGCCCACGAGCTTGGGGGCGGAGCTGTTAAACACCATGGAAGGGTTCTCAGCCCCGGAAAGGCTGTTGTAGGCCAGGAAGAGACCGAACCCGATGGCTATCAAGGACTGCAGGATGGCGATGGCGGCGGCGATTACCACCGGTTGCGGTGGCCGCGCGGTGTCTGGCTGTGTGTTCACGGTATTCACGGTTCCATTCTACGTTGCGGGGTGCTCCGAGTTGAGTAGATTCAGACAGTGGCAGGAATGCAAATATCCGGGTGCCTTGCGGTAGTTACCCCTGATTTGACGGTTTCCGCGCTGGGGTGCTCAATGCGGGAGGCTCCTTTTCGCAGGCCATGGCTGTTTCGTTTGACAATTTCGGGCTAGTTTGCTCGTTGAGATCCGTCAACCTCGTTAAAATTCATGTGAGGTTGGCCACATTTTAGCGCTTAACCCTAGCCAAGCTTGCGTAAACATGCCATTATTCACTGGTAGCTAAGAGACCGGCTAGTAAACCGGCCTTGAACGTTGGGTAAACATTCCAACGTAAAACAGCAAAGCTCACCAAGGCGGCGTCGACGCGGCCGGGCGGACGAAAGTCCCTGCCCTTGGCCCCACTGCTCGCAGACCGGAGAGCTTGCACCCCATTACTAAGAACCCACGGTGCGTCCAACGCGCCTGGTTGTTAAAACTTTCAACTTGTTAGGAGCAAAACCATGGATTGGCGCCACGAAGCCGTCTGCCGCGACGAAGACCCAGAGCTGTTTTTCCCCGTCGGAAATTCCGGCCCAGCCCTCACCCAGATCGCTAAAGCCAAGCTAGTCTGCAACCGCTGCCCAGTGGCCACCTCTTGCCTGAAGTGGGCATTGGAATCCGGCCAGGACGCCGGCGTGTGGGGCGGCATGTCCGAAGAGGAGCGCCGCGCGCTCAAACGCCGCCGTAACCGCGGCCGCGGCCGGGCACGCATCACCGCCTAAACCCACCCCGATTTCACCGATGGCGGTTCCAAACACTAAAGTCAATGAGCAAGAATAATTTCCGCTAACTGATAAGGAGGCCGCACATGTCTAAGCGTGGTCGTAAGCGTAAGGATCGTCGCAAGAAGGGTGCAAACCACGGAAAGCGTCCTAACGCATAAATAGAAATAAAATGCCCGGATTTCGAATTAAATCGAAGCCCGGGCATTTTTCTTCGGGTTTTAGCTATTCAAAGCTTACGCGCGTAAAAGACACGGTAATCCGCTGGCGCAGGCCGGCAGGAGCTTTCGCGGTACTCCCCGACCGGCTGACTAAGGTGCGAATAAACTCTTCGCGTTCTAAGCGGCCGCAACACTCCTGACAGCGCTGCAAATGGTGACGGATTTCCACTGCGCGTTCCGGCGAGGTGTCGCTATCAAGGAGCTCGTAGAACAGCGCCTGCACCTCCGCTGAGCTGCACGCTCCGCAGTTGCGTTCGGGGTTGTCCATGTTAGTTCGCCTCCATGTCTGGGTGGTTCAGGCCAATGCCTTGTTCTCGCGCTACATCTTTCAACGCACCACGGAGGAGTTTTCTTCCCCGATGCAACCGGCTCATCACGGTACCCAGCGGCGTATCCATGATTTCCGCGATCTCTTTGTAAGCCAATCCCTCCACGTCGGCGTAGTAAACCACCATGCGGTAGTCCTCGGGAAGGCCGTTCATGGCTTCGGAGATGGCGCTGTCGGGCATCCCCCGCAGGGCCTCGACCTCCGCAGACTGCAGCCCAGTCGAGTCGTGGCCGGAGGTGGTATATAGCTGCGAGTCCGTAAGGTCTTCCGCGCTGGACTCCACCGGGCGGCGCTTGGCCTTGCGGTAGGAGTTGATATAGGTGTTGGTCATGATGCGGTAGAGCCAGGCCTTGAGATTGGTTCCCTCCTGGAACTTGTCAAAGGAGTTGTAGGCCTTCAGGTAAGTCTCTTGCACCAGGTCCTCGGCGTCCTGCGGGTTGCGCGTCATGCGCAACGCACCGCCGTAGAGCTGATCCAGCAATGGCATTGCTTGCTCTTCGAATTGTGAAACCACGGGTGTCCTCCCCGGTCGGGATAAAGGTACTTTTCTCATCCTACATTCGCCCCCACCCGATAGACTAAGCAAGTATGGGAAGAAAGAAACCATCAGGAGCCACCCCTGCGCTCACCCTGCTAGACAAGGCCGGTGTCCCCTACTCCGTCCACAGCTTCGACTCCGGGCAGGCAGACTTTGGCGCTCAGGCCGCTCGCGAGCTACAGGTAGACCCGGCGCGCGTGTTCAAGACCTTGGTCATCGACGCGGGATTCTTGGCCGTGTGCCTGGTCCCGGTTGATTCTAAGCTGAGTCTAAAGAAGGCAGCCCGCGCCTTTGGTGCCCCGAAGGCCACCATGGCTGACCCAAAGCGCGCAGAACGCAGCTCCGGTTACGTCACCGGGGGTATTTCCCCACTCGGGCAGCGCACCGTGTTGCCCACCGCCGTGGATGACTCGGCGCTGCAGCATGAGACCATCTTCTTCTCCGGCGGGCGGCGCGGGCTGGATATTGAGATCTCCCCGAAGGACTTGGAAAAACTCCTCGAGCTTAGCTTTTATCCACTGGCTCAATAAGCCCGGGATAGTCGTTGCGCACGTTGCCCACCGCCTTGTCCACCGGGTAGGTGGACAACCCGCGCACGCTGGTGGGCCCACCCAGGTCTGCGCCCGCCAACCACGCCTGCACCTCATCAGGTAGCAAGAATTTGGGCTGCCGGTGGTGGAGCCACTCCATTTCCTCGGTGGCCGCGGCCGTGACCACGGTAGCCGATAACTGGCCCAGGCCGCTCGCCCACAGCCCCGCCGCCCACAGCAGGCCGTCCGGTCCGGTGACAAAGTGGGGCTGCGAGTCCTTCCACTCGTAGTACCCGTCCATGGGCACAACACACCGCCCGCTTTGGTACGCGTCCCGGAAAGAAGGCTTTTCCGCCACGGTTTCCACCCGTGCATTAAACAGCGGTGGGCCGTCTAGGGTTTTCTTCCAATGCGGGATAAGTCCCCAGCGTGCTGGCTCTAGAGACTCCTTACGCCGGATAGCAATCCGCTGGGTGGGGGCAATGTTATACCGCGCGGGCGGCAAGCCCTGCGGCAACTCCACCCCGAGGTTTCTCAGCAGGTCCACCGAAAATAACGCATATCTTCCACACATATCCCTAAGATAGTCCCTATGCCTGAATTTTGGACAGCCCCCCTTGCCACCCAGCCGCTCTTGCATGAAATCCGCGTGCCCGGTTCTAAATCAATTACCAACCGCGCTTTCATCCTGGCAGCACTAGCCACCGGCCCCTCGGTGCTCAAAGCCCCGCTGGTCTCCCGCGACACGGACCTGATGAGCGCCGCACTCCGCGCAATGGGCGTGGGCGTGGAACAGCGCGGCGAGGACGTCCACATCACCCCCGGCCCGCTCCACGGCGCCACCATCCACGCCGGCCTGGCCGGCACGGTCATGAGGTTCCTGCCTCCCCTGGCCGCACTGGCCTCCGGCCCCGTGACCATAGACGGTGACCCCCAAGCCCGCCAACGCCCCATGGGCACCATGCTGGGGGCCTTGCGCGACCTAGGCGTCCACGTCCAGGGCGAGGGCCTGCCGTTTACGCTCAACTCCGCGCAAACGCCGGTAGGCGGCACAGTAATCATTGACGCCTCAGCATCCTCGCAGTTTGTCTCCGGACTACTGCTCTCCGGGCCCCGCTACCGCGACGGCATCACCGTAGTACATAAGGGCGGCAAACTGCCCTCCCTGCCACACATTGAGATGACCTGCGCCATGCTGCGCGAGGCAGGAGTGCGCGTAGACCAAGGCACCAACCGTTGGACTGTCCACCCCGGCGACATCGCCGCCCGTAAGTGGGATATCGAACCCGATCTGTCCAACGCCACCCCCTTCATGGCCGCGGCCGCCGCCGTGGAGGGCACCGTCACTATCCGCGATTGGCCCACGACCACCACCCAACCGGGCGATGAAATGCGCAACATTTTGGCGCGCATGGGGGCCACGGTCACCCAGCAGCCCGGCTACGTGAAGGTCAGCAACGCCGCCCTGCACGGTATCGACATCGACATGGGCGATATCGGCGAGCTCACGCCCACAGTGGCGGCACTGTGCGCGCTCGCTGACAGCCCCTCCCGCCTCACCGGGATCGCGCACCTACGCGGGCATGAAACGGACCGCATCAAGGCGCTGGCGGCGGAGATTAACGGCATCGGCGGCACATGCACGGAACTCGACGACGGCCTAGAGATCCACCCCGCGCCCCTGCACGGCGGGGTGTGGCACACCTACGCCGACCACCGTATGGCAACTGCGGGTGCCATCATCGGGCTCAAGGTACCCGGTATTGAAATTGAAGACGTGGCAACTACCGCCAAGACGCTGCCGGGTTTCGCGCGGATGTGGGAAGATATGGTGCACGGGCAGCAGGCCGCCGCAGAGACGGAAAAGGGAGGCGGCAACGTTGGCTAGGTCAGCAGACTCCTACGACGAGTCAGACGTACGGGTGCGCCCCGGCAAAGGCACCCGCCCGCGCACCAAGCAGCGCCCCAAGCACAAAAACGCCAAGTTTGGCATGGTGGTCACCAAAGACCGCGGCCGCTGGGGCGTAGCGCTCGACGGCGACTCCGCCGATGCCCTCGGCCCCACCGTAGTGGCCATGCGCGCCAGGGAGCTGGGCCGCACCGCCGTGGAGGTAGGCGACCGCGTGGGCGTGGTCGGTGACACCAGCGGCCGCAAGGACACCCTGGCGCGGATAGTCAAGCTAGAGGAGCGCACCTCCGTCCTGCGCCGGACGGCAGATGACACGGATCCTTTCGAGCGCATCGTAGTAGCCAACGCGGACCAGCTACTTATCGTGGCGGCGGTGGCGGACCCGCCCCCACGCTCCGGCTTTGTGGAACGCGCCCTGGTGGCGGCGTTCGTGGGCAACCTAAAGCCGGTGTTGTGCTTGACCAAAACCGACTTGGCGGACCCTCAGCCTTTTGCCCAGGAGTTTGCGGACTTGGATGTCCAAGTCGTTTATGCGGGCGTGGACGACGGCCTGGAGGCGGTCCACGACGTTGTTGAAGGCCACATCACGGCGCTCATCGGGCACTCCGGGGTGGGAAAATCCACGCTGGTAAACCGCCTGGTGCCGGAGGCGGACCGCGCCACCGGGGAGGTCACCGGCGTGGGCAAGGGCCGGCATACCTCCACCCAGTCCGTGGCGTTGCGACTGCCGGGTTCGGGGTGGATCATCGACACCCCGGGTATCCGGTCCTTTGGTCTGGCGCACGTGGACGCAGAGATGGTCATAGACGTCTTCCAGGACTTAGCGGAGCTGACCGAGTTCTGCCCGCGCGGCTGCACTCACGCCGGCCCCCCGGCTGACCCAGAATGTGCTTTGGATACCCGCGTGGAAGACGACACCTCCACGGCGCGCCGGCGCGACGCGGTGCGCAAGCTGCTAGAAGCGCTGCGCTCCAACGTCGAGTGGGAGATGTAGCCTGGGCGTTCCTTAAACAGGAAGGCCCGGGATCATAATGCCCAGGCGAGGTAGCGCCGGGATTACTTCCTTGGCAATCCAGGCCAGGGCAGTAAAGGCCGCCAATCCCAGGAGGCCGTAGAGGGTGTTTTTGGTGGCGTCGTTTAGCTGCGACCACGGGGTTTCGCTGGTGGACTTGGACTTCTCCGAGTTGTAGGCCTTAGACTCCGCGCAGGCGTCCAGGGCGTCCCGGTACTTATTTGCCAGCTTCCCCAGCTGGGCAGTCACGGCAACGTCACCCTGGTCTAGCTTTTTTAGTTCCTCGGTGTCGTACTGATCCAGGTCAAGACGAGATTTAACGATATCAACGTCAGCCTGAGCGTTGGCCAACTGCTTATCAAATTCTGCTTTCGCAGCGGCGGCCTCGGTGACCTTGACCTTGAAAGGCATGATCAGGTTTTCATCGACGGTGTTGGGCTGCTTGGTAGCCTTGTCCCAGTCAGCCTTCTCACCCGCAGAAAGCTTGACGGTGCAAGTGGAGTCCTTGAGGGTGGTCTGCAGCGCCTGAGCGGGAGCCACGGCCAGAGATGAGGCAACAGCCACGGTCAGGACGGAGGCTAGGAATTTAGATTTAGGCATGGAGAAATCCTTTCAGAGAAAACAACTTTCACTGCCTACCCTAGCAACTTGCGGGACCAGGGGTGGACGAACCCGCGGGATTAAAGCAGCTCAACCAAGAAAGGTAGCTCGGTGGGGTCGTAGAAGGCCATGAGGTTATCCAGGGCGTTTCCCACCACGATGTGGGCGTCTTCATCATCCAAATCCGCTTCATCGATGACGGCTATGGCCTGCGCAGTGGCCTGCTCCGCCTCCGCGACGTCAATGTGAATAGCCGCCAGGTCCTGCGTACTAAACGTAGCCGGATCCAGCTTGACCACAGGTTCGCCCATCTCCGGCTGCGGGGTGACGTGGGAGTCAGGAACGTCTACGGAAATAACCACGCGCCGGTGCGGGAACTGTTTCTCATCCCCAATGGCCAGCAGGCGCAACGACGCCATGGAGGCTTCTTGGAAGGCAACGTAGGCAATTTCTTCCTCATCCCCCTCACGGTAGAAGTTCTTCAGCGCACTGGTCAAGGCGAAACCCCAGCCGCTGCGGGCTGCGAGCTGGCCCGTTTCTTTAAGCTCCTCGAGCATGGCAAACGTGGCCGGGATGTACACGCGCAATTTAGAACTCACCCTCAATGTCAAAAATGGCCTGTACCTCAATGGAGGTGCGGTCAAAGACGGTGTAGAGCATGCCTACCATGCCAAAATCCACGGCAGCGCGCACGTTCAAGATGGAGTCATCGACCATCACGCAGTCGTTGAGCGGTAGTTCGAGGGCATCCGCCGCCGCCTGGAAGGCAAAGCGCTCCGGCTTTTCCGCGCCGATTTCCCCGGACAAGATAACGGCGTCTACGTCCCCGCGGTATTCCCACTCGCGGATGTGTTCCGCGCCAGGGCCCCCGTTGTCATTGGACAAGATAGCCGTGGCCACCCCGTTGGCCTTGGCTGCCGCCAACAGCGTCCGCCACCGCTTGACGTCTTCTTCAGAACCGTCAAGGACACCTACATAATCAACGACTAGACCGCGCATGAAATTCTTACCTCCAAGTAGTGATTGCAAAAGCTAAGTATAGCCAATTCGGCCCTTGCGGGGGCGTTGTGCCACCCTGCGTGCGGTGTAATCAAATCCGTGGCATACTTGTGGAGTCTGCCCCCAAAGCGTAATTCCCCCCTTATTTAGCTTTGGAGGAACCATAGTGTTTGAAATTGTTCCGGGATTTTCCTATATCTCGGTACTCATCCCGCAGGACCCGATTGTCTACGCGCGCACGCCCGACCACCGGGCGCAGTTGGTGCGCGCGGAAGTTCGCCGCTTGACGCAGGTGGTCTTGGAAGTTGCCGCGCGCCAACAGCCGCAGGTTCGTCTGCAAAAGGATTACTTCGACCACTGCATCAGGTTGCATTTGCGGGCCTGGCTGCGCCAACGCTCGCGCGCCACCCAGAACCTGGTCGTGCACAGCCTGCACGCGCAAAGCTCCGGGGAGTTTCACGGCTCCGCGAGTATCGGGGACGCCCGCTTGGCCTTCACCGGAGTGTGCAAGAAGGGCCGGTTGACCGCTTTCCGCTTGCTCTAGCCCAGCGACCCCAGGGCTTCCGCTAGCTGCGCCCAATCAACCGGCAGCAACGCCAGTCCTGCGGGAGAGAGCAACGCTGCGGCCCCGGCCAACAACCCCGGCCAGCTAACGGTATCTAGCGGGGCCTCCGCCTGCGGCTCCCGCCCGGGGGCCGGCGCGCCCTGGGCCGGATCATCCTGGCCGCCGGCCGGTTGCGTTGCAACTTCCGCAGCGGACTGCGAATGCACCGGCAATTCTTGAGCCACACCCAGGGGCACCGCAGACGCGGAGGTAACAGAGATGCCAGTGGTCAACAGCAAGCTAACTAGCCAGCGGGTCATAAGGGCCGTCTTTCTCAAAAAAGGAGTTGTTGAAAAGCTCAAGGCGCCGGGCGCGATGTTTGCACCCGGCGCGGAGCTGGTGGTGGCTTTTAGGCCTCGGCGTTACGGGCGGCCTCGGCAGCCTGGGCTTGCTGAGCCATGAACTGTTTGCGCAAGGTAAACAGCTGGCGGACGGTTTCTTCCTTCACGCCGTCATTCATAGCGTTGAACATGTCCCCGCCCTCGCGCTGGTACTCCACCAACGGGTCGCGCTGAGCCATGGCGCGCAGGCCAATTCCTTCCTTGAGGTAGTCCATCTCGTAGAGGTGCTCGCGCCACTTCTGGTCGATAACCGGCAGAATAATCATGCGCTCGGTATTGCGCATGTGCTTCTCCCCACCGATGGCGGTGACAGCCTCTTCCAAGTCGTCATACTGGCTTTGGGCGTCATCAACCAGGGCCTGACGCAGTTGCTCTGCGGTCAGCTCCCCTGCCGCGCCGTATTCGGTACCTTCAACCAAAGACTCGTGGCTCATCGACGGGCCGTAGAGCGACTCCAACGCGTTCCACAGCTCATCCAGGTCCCAGTCCTCCACATAGCCGGTAGCCGTGGCTCCAGCGACGTAGGCGGAGATGGTCTCATCGATCATCTTGCGGATATTGTCCTTGATATCGCCCTCGTTGAGGATAGAGTTGCGCTCCCCGTAGACCACCTTGCGCTGCTCATTAAGGACCTCGTCGTACTTCAGCACGTTCTTACGCATCTCGAAGTTCTGGTTCTCCACGGCCGCCTGGGCACCCTTGATGCGGTTGGAGACCATCTTGGCCTCAATGGGGACATCGTCAGGAACGTTCAGGCGGTTCATCATGTTTTCCATGGACTGGCCAACAAAGCGCACCATGAGCTCGTCGCGCATGGACAGGTAGAAACGGGTCTCACCGGCATCACCCTGGCGGGCAGAACGGCCGCGCAGCTGGTTGTCAATACGGCGGGACTCGTGGCGCTCGGTGCCTAGAACGTAGAGGCCGCCGGCCTCCCGAACTTCGTCACCCAGGCGCTTGGAGCGGGCGCGTTCTTCTTCGATCTCTGCGTCCCATGCCTCCTGGTACGCCTCTTCATCCTCGAAAGGATCCAGGCCGCGCTCGCGCAGCTTCTCATCCAAGATAACCTCCGGGTTGCCACCCAGCACGATGTCCGTACCACGGCCGGCCATGTTGGTGGCCACCGTGACGGTGCCGGGGCGTCCGGCGCGGGCCACGATGGACCCTTCTTCCTCGTGATGCTTGGCGTTGAGCACCGAGTGTTTGATCCCGCGCTTGGTCAGCAGCTGGGAAAGGTACTCGGAGCGCTCCACGGATGTGGTACCAACCAGGATGGGCTGGCCGGCTTCCACGTGTTCGGCGATATCGTCCACAACTGCTGCGAACTTAGCCTCCTGGGTCTTGTAGATCCGGTCGGCGTGGTCTTTACGAATGTTCGGGCGGTTGGTGGGGATGGGCACCACGTCCAGGCCGTAGATGGAGTGCAGCTCTGCGGCCTCCGTTTCAGCGGTACCGGTCATGCCGGAAATCTTGTCATAGAGGCGGAAGTAGTTCTGGAGGGTAACGGTAGCCAGCGTCTGGTTCTCGTTTTTAATCTCCACGTTTTCCTTGGCCTCAATGGCCTGGTGCATGCCCTCGTTATAACGGCGCCCGGCCAGCACGCGGCCGGTGAAGCCGTCCACAATCATGACCTCACCGTTGCGGACAATGTAGTCCTTGTCCCGGTCAAAAAGCTCCTTGGCCTTAATGGCGTTGTTGAGGTAGGACACCAACTGGGAGTGCTCCGGGGCGTAGAGGTTGTCAATGCCTAGCTGGTCCTCAACGTACTCCACGCCTTCTTCGAGCACACCGATGGTGCGCTTTTTGTGGTCAACCTCGTAATGAATTCCCTCACGCATACGCGGCGCGATTTGGGCAAAGACGTTGAAAAACTGGGAGTTGGTGTCCGTGGGGCCGGAAATGATCAGAGGCGTTCGCGCCTCATCAATGAGGATGGAGTCCACCTCGTCAACGATGCAGTAGTTGTGCCCGCGTTGCACGATCTCACCGGTGGAACGCACCATGTTGTCGCGCAGGTAGTCAAAGCCCAGCTCGTTGTTGGTGCCGTAGGTGATATCACAGTCATAGGCGGCCTTGCGCTGCGGTGGGCGCATCTCGGAGAGAATAACGCCAACGGAGATACCCAACCAGCGGTGCACACGGCCCATCATCTCAGCGTCACGCTTGGCCAAGTAGTCGTTGACCGTCACGATGTGGACGCCCTTGCCCTCCAAAGCGTTGAGGTAGGAAGGTAGCAGCGCGGTCAGGGTCTTGCCCTCACCCGTGGCCATCTCAGCGACGTTGCCAAAGTGCAAGGCCGCACCGCCCATGACCTGGACCTTGTAATGCTTTTGATCCAGCACGCGCCACGCGGCCTCACGGACCGTGGCAAAAGCTTCAACCAAGATGTCATTGAGTTCTTCACCGTCAGCTAGACGCTGCTTGAACTCAGCAGTCTTGGCCTTGAGTTCTTCATCAGATAATGCTGCGTACTGGTCCTCAACTGCGATAACCTGGTCGGCCATCTTATCGAGACGCTTGACTGTGCGGCCTTCACCGGCGCGGAGCAGCTTGGAAAGTCCAAACACGTAAGTTGTTCCTTCTTTTCAAAATTCGACACTAAATATTTCGCTTGCGGCCATTGTACCCGTGCCCCCCTAGCTTGATACTTATCGCGGGTGAGTAACGTGATAGAGATCGCGCAGAGAACACAAAAGTTTCAGGCCCGCACCGCTTTAACCAGCGGGCGAGCCTGAAAAGTGTAGACGTTAGGCTTTAAGCTTCATCACTTAAAGTGATGATGCCGTAGTCATAGGCGTGGCGGCGGTAGACCACGGAAGGAGAGTTGTTCTCCTCGTTCATAAACAGGTAGAAATCATGTCCCACCAATTCCATTTCACTCAGTGCTTCATCAACACTCATGGGCTTGGCCGGGTGTACCTTGCTGCGGACAATTTGGCCCGGGCGCTGCTCCTCGATGGTCTCCGCGTAGGGGTCAACATAGCGGTCCTCCTTAGCGGCTTCCTCAGCGGCCTTCTTCTCCGCCAGAATCTCAGCCGCTAGTTCTCCCGTGCCCTTCTGCGCGCGGTGGCCGGACTTGACGTGGTCGCGGCGGACCTTAACCTTGCGCAAGGAGCGCTCCATTTTCGCAATCACGGTTTCCAAGGCGGCGTAGAAGGAGTCTTCCTTGGCCTCCGCGCGAGCCAGGTGACCCTTTCCGGAAGCGGTGATCTGAATACGTTCCGCCTGCTCTTCGCGCCGTGGGTTGGGCTCATGCTTTAGCTCCACGTGGAAGGAGTTGAGGGTGGGATCCAGGCGCTCAATCTTTGCCAGCTTGGACTTCACGCGCTCCGCGAAGTGCTCCGGGACCTCAACATTTCGGCCCGTTATGGTGACTTGTGCGCTGGTTTCGACCGGTTGGTTGGTCATAATTTCCTCCCAGAAGTAGTGGGGACAATGGATGCCCGCAAGCAAAAGAGATGTAATTTTTCAACGCCGCTGTGGCACCGAGTAAATCTCTAGTACAGCTTGCTGCGACACCCCCGATTGTACCAGCCACCACAACGGGCGGCCGCCGGATGGGGGTAACCGATTTCACATTAACGGGCATCAGCCAGCACCAAACCCACAACTGGGCGCGCTCCCGCACCCCTTAATACGTGTGCGGATGCGGCCAGTGTGGCTCCCGTGGTGACAACGTCATCCACCAGGACCACCGCGGCATCGGCGGCAATCTGCCCGCGCGGGGCAATACCGTGACGGATGTTGTCCCACCGCGCCGCCGCGCTCAGCCGGGACTGGTCCGCAACCCGCGGGCGGATATACAGCCACGGTCCCACCCGCGCGCGCAACGCGCTAGACTCCAACGTCCGCGCAGCCGCCTGACAAATGTGAGTAACCGGATCCCCACCCCGCAGCCGCGCCGACCGCGGCCTGGTGGGCGCCGGAACCAACACGACGTCATCCGGCACCACACCCCGGGCATGCAAATGAACCAGCCCCGCCGCCACCACAGCCCCCACGTGGCCCCGCACCGCCTGATTGTTGTACTCCTTCATCGCGATGATCAGGCGGCGGCGCATGGCGGTGTAATCCCCCAGCGCATACACCGGCAACCCGATATCCCGGCGGCGTGACACCAGATGGGGAACCTCCCGCAACTGCTGGCGGCAGGGCCCGCACAACACGTCCCCCGCCGCCTGGCAAGCGGCACACGAACGCGGGATGATAAGCTCCCCCACCCCGGTCCACAGCCCCATGCTAATCAGCCACTATCGGCGCGGCGCGCAGCCCCTGCAGTCCGGGGACCTCGCGCCAGAAGACGGCGTCCGTTTCCGAGGGAGAAAACTGCAACATCGTACGGGCGTCCGTGGCGTAGATGGTCGAACGGTTCGCGGCAATCGACACCACCGGGGCCGTAATGTTTCCAGCGGGCAGCATGGACAACGAGGAGCCGTCCTGCTCCAGACGCCACACCGGGGCCTCCGGGGTGGAGGTACCCACTATCAGCGAACCATCCGGCTGCCAATCCAACGTCAACGCGGTTCCGCCTAGCTCCGTGGCCAGCTCGTGCACGTTGACAATCCGAGTTTCCCCAGGGGAAACGCGCGTCACCACGCCCGTGAAAATACGCCCGTCGATGATCATGGCCACGCGCGCACCCGCAGGTGACAGGCGCAGCACCGAAATCTCCCCCGGAATACCCTCCAACGCGGAGGTGTTGACCTCACGCTCAACAATCCGGTTCTTGTCCGAGGAAGGCACCAGCCGGACAACCGTGGTTCCGTCCACCACAATCCAGGCCGCGTCCCTGTCGTGTTCCAGGCTGGGGCGCGAAAGCGTCCGCCCCTCAATCGACTCAATCAGCGGCCCTCCCAACTCCCCGATAACCAGCTGGGACTTACCGTTTCCACTCACGCGCACGGCCGCTATCACCCCGTTGGCCGAGACTTCCGCGGACTGCACCTCCCCGGAAGCACCCAGCGGGCCTGCGACCGGCGTGGCTTCATTACCCATTACCGAATGGACGTTTGCGTCGATGACCGCATAGAGAGCCGGCACCGAATCCGCCGAGGTCCGCGGGTTAAACTCCACGAAGTCATCGGTAGTCAACAGCTCCACGTCAGGCACCAGGTTGGTGCCGTCCGCCGTGGCAGAATAAGGACCGGGGACCCCCGCGTTGGACAGCGTCCACACCAACTGCGCGGCAAAGCGGCGGCGCTGGCTTTCGTCCATATCCGCCATGCCAGTGAAGCGGTATACGCCGCCTTCCATCCCCGCAAAAATAGCGTCACGAGGAACAATGTCAGCTACAGCGGGCTTAATCCGGGCGGAAGGGCCCTCCATTATCATGGTTACCAGCTCAGTATTAAGAGAATTTTCCCCGGAGAAAATCCAGCGGCGGTCAGCAATCAGCGAAGATCCCGTGGATTCGTAGAAATAAAGATTTTGCGGCTGGTATTGGTTGCGCAGCTCAGTCCTTTCAATCACCACATTCTGGGGCAAATCGGTCACCCGCCACTCCCCCTGGATCTTCTCCATGGTTATTTCCGCCTCGTATGCGCCGTTTTCTGGCAGGTATGACCCGCCTTCCTCCAGCGTGCCGATGACGGATCCGCGCACGGTAAACACGCGCCGGTTACTGTTCGAGGAGTCAAAAACGGTGGTGATATCCACGGCGTTGACCACCAACGTGTTGCCGTCCGGTGCCCACGTCTGACGGATACTGGGGGCCAAGAAAGCCCGCGCCGCCGCGTAGTCCCCGGTGGGAATTGCTGAGGCGCTAAAGAACTCCCGCAACAGGAGATCCGGTTCCTGTCCCGGCTGCGGCCCAACCTCCGGTTCCTCGGAGGCAGTGGGCTCGTAGGAGCGCAGGAACTGCGGTTTAGTATCCGTAGCCAGCGTCGAACAACCAGCCAGGCTCAGAGCGCAAGCAGCCACCAGGACCGTCAACCGGGGAATGTACATGGTCTAGTTTCCTTTCCGGGCCGGGGGCAGTGCCAGTGCCAGTTCAATGGGGTCTTGTTCAACCAGGGTATTGGGCACCCGAGGAATGATAAGACGGAAACGCGAGCCACGGCCAAACTCACCGGTGGCGTCCAAGGTTCCGCCGTGCAGCAACGCGTCCTGGCGGGCAATTGCCAGCCCCAAGCCGGTGCCGCCGGAGTGGCGCTTCCGGGAGGCGTCAGCGCGCCAGAAGCGGTTGAATACCAGCTCCTCCTGGCCTGCCTTGAGCCCGATACCGGAGTCGGTGACCGCAATCCCCACAGCGAACTCATTTTCCCCAAAGTCCACCACCACCGGCTTGCCCTCAGAGTGGTCAATAGCGTTGGCCAACAGGTTACGCAAGATGCGTTCTATCCGGCGCGGGTCCGCCTCCGCAGTCACCTTATGGTCCGGAAGGTTAAGCACCACTTCCACGCCCAGTTCGGTAGCCAAGTGTTTGACCTGCTCCCACGCCGATGTCACCGCCGCGCGCAGATCGATCTCAGAAGAAGACAGGTCCGCCACGCCGGCGTCATGGCGGGAGATTTCCAACAGGTCCGCCAGCAACGCCTCGAAGCGGTCCAACTCGCGCAACATCAACTCGGACGCCCGCTGGGTGGGCGGTGCCATGGCCTCAGCCTCGACGGCTAACATGTCTGCGGCCATGCGCACGGTAGTCAACGGCGAGCGCAACTCATGGGAGACATCGGAAGTAAATTGCCGCTGCAGGTTCCCGTACTCCTCCAGCTGCGCGATGTGGTTTGACAGCTTTTCCGCCATATCGTTGAACGAAGACGCCAAACGCCCTAGCTCGTCCTCACCCTCAACCACCATGCGCTCGCGGAGGTGTCCCGCGGCCAGACGCTGAGCAATACGGGAAGCGGAGCGAACCGGCGCGATAACCTGCTGCGTGGCCAGCCACGCAATACCTACCAGCAGGACCACCACTACCACCCCGGCGGCGGAGAGCAGGCCGCGCAGCAGCGCCAAAGTTGATTCCTCAGACTCCATGGATAGCACCATGTACAGCTGTACGTCGGGGATATCCGAGCTGGTAGGAGTTCCCATAATCAGCACGTTGTAAGGGCTGCCGTTTTCCTGCTCTGCGGTGGCAAACTGGTAACCAATGGCGTCCTGGCCCACCAGGGCGCGCAGGTTCTCCGGAACCCGGTAGCCCTCCGGGGAGGTGGTCAGCGAACCATCAGCGTTTTCCACCACGATGACCGGCTCAAACATGGCCTGCGAGTCCCCGGACCCTAACTGGGTCAGCGAGGCCCGCGCGGAATTCAGGCGCACCTGCACCGAGTTAGCCGAACCCGTGGCACTGATCTGTTGCTCCACGGTATGCGCAGCGCGTTCAATTTCTTGCTGCGCGGTGTCAATCTTTTGCTCCACCAACCGCTGGGTAAGCACCGTCACCAAAGCGTAGGCAAGCACAATCATCACCACGGAAGACGCGGCCAAAATCATGCCAACAAAGCGAACCTGCAAAGAGGTGCGCCACGACTCAACGAAGCGCTCGCGGATACGGGAAAAAATAAGTTCCTACTCCCCGGACTGAGGCTTTCCGGTTTTATAACCTACGCCGCGGACAGTCAGGACAATCTTTGGATCCTCCGGGTCATGTTCAATCTTGGCGCGAAGGCGCTGCACGTGGACGTTGACCAACCGGGTATCGGAAGTATGGCGGTAGCCCCACACGGACTCCAGCAGTTCCTCACGGGAATGTACCTGACCGGGCTTGCGCGCCATCTCCAACAGCAAGTCGAATTCCAGCGGCGTCAGGGATACTTCTTCACCGCTAGTGCGGTGCACCATGTGCTGCGGGACATCAATGACCAGATCCCCCACCTGGATGGTTTCCGAATCACCGGTTTCTTTCCGGCGCAGGCGGGCGCGAATACGGGCAACCAATTCCTTTGGCTTAAACGGTTTGGTCATGTAGTCATCCGCGCCAGATTCCAAGCCCAGGACCACGTCCACGGTATCCGTCTTGGCAGTGAGCATCACAATGGGCACGGAAGACGTGCGGCGGATGGCACGGCAAATATCAACGCCATTCATCCCCGGAAGCATGAGGTCCAACAAGACCAGGTCCGGCCGGTTTTGTTCGAAGGCGGGCACGGCGCGTGCGCCATCCGTCACGGGGATGGGGTTAAAGCCTTCCGCCTCCAAAACCATGGTGAGCATCTCAGAGATAGCCGGATCATCATCAACGACCAAGATTTTCGGTGACACTACTTTTCTCCAACTTCTCTGGTTGCTACCAGCTCTAATACTGTTTTAGTAATCTTAGCGGGATCCGCTGAGACTATCCAGCGTGAACCCCACTCCCGCGCGGCCAGGCGGCGGTACGCTTCCGCCGTGCGGTGCTGCAGGCCGCCGTCCAGTTCGTAGCGGTCCTTGGCCCTGGAGCGGTCTTCTACTGCCCGGTCCGTCGCTCTTTCCGATGCCACCTCTACATCCGTGTCCAAGAAGATCTGCAGGTCCGGCCTAGGGATGCCCAGGCGTTCGAATTCTAGCTCATAGACCCAGTCCATCACGGCGTCATCGCCCAAGCGAGCCGCCGAGTAGGCCGCGTTGGAGGCCACGTAGCGGTCGAGCAAAACCACGCCTTGGGCGGCGCGCAGGTCCGCGGCCGCGCCGTGTCGGTCCAGGGCAAACAGGGTGGCCATGCCGTAGACCGAATCCGTGAGGTCGCCCATGCGCCCGTAGAGCGCCTCCTGCGCCAGCTGCGCGTGCACGGAGTCCGCGTAGCGGGGAAACCCCACTACGTGTACGGGCTGGTCGAACGCTGCGGTTAGTGCGCGCACCAGGGTGTTTTTCCCGGCACCGTCTATTCCCTCTATGGCGATAATCATTGTGGTAACTCTATTCCGCTTTTGACATCCCGGCATACGGTTCCTGTACGCCGTTGCTTAGTCCCGGCCGGACACAGGGCACGGGTCTTAACCAGGGCAGGCTTTCCCAAGTCCTGCTCGGGGCCCGGCCTGTAATGGGGTCTGAGACCAAAGCCGGGGCCCGGGCTGGGGCTGGGGCTGGGGCTGGGGCTGGGGCTGGGGCTAGGCCTAGGACAGGGCTTCAGTGAAGGGCTCCAGGTCATGGTCGCTGTCCACCTGCTCAAGAAGTGCGAGAGCCTGTTCGTTGAGGTGTTCGCCACCCGCGCCCCGCAAACCCCGAATGAAGGGGTAGTCCTCCACAATTTCCCCAGCGGTGAAAGGCGCGCCTGCCCAGATGGCGGCGATGGTGGCCGCAGCAAGACCGTTTTCTTCCTCGTCTGCGGTGGCGTCTCCACTGGCGGAAAGCATAACGGCGTCCGTGACTGCCTCAACAATGTCATCTTCGTCCAGCCGTGCCAGGTCATCTAAAAATTCGGTATTGGCCTCAGCCGTAAAGACTTCATAATCCCAGGTACTCATGCTAATTCATGGCCTCCTTGCGTCAATTGATTCGGATAATAGCGGTGGTGGTCGCTTTTATAAGAGAAAGTGGTAATGTCGTTATGAACTTGTTACCACATCTTTTAGGGAAGGATCACTGCGGGTGAAAGCAGATACTGGCCGGGTACTGGCCTTTATAGCACTAGGATTCCTAGTTGCTGCCGGCGTGGGAGTCACCGTGTGGCGGACCACCGACCCCGCGACTTCCACTTCTAATAATGCCATGGCACCGGCCGCCGTGACGGTCGACGCCCTCACACCACCGCCGCCAGCTAAGACAGGCGGCACCGCGCAGCCTACCACCTCCCCCGGTGACTCCGGGAGGGCCCCAGGATCCCTGTCAAGCAATACCCGTCCCCAGGCCGCAGCCGCCACCAACGATCCCCACCTGGCACCCAACGCGGTGGTCCACCGCCGGCCGCAGCGGGCCACCCCCACGGTGGTATTCCGCCCAGAAAATCTTTCTGCCTCCGGAAAAGGCACCCACGAAAACGCTCCTACCCAGCCGCCAGCAGCACGGGTGAATCCAGAAACCCGCCGGGAAATCCCCGCGCCGCCGTTGAAGGAAGCGAAACCGCCGGTTCAGCCCGGGCTCTCAAGTTCCACCACCGGATCATCGGGTGCTACCAGCAGCCCGCTCCGGACCTCTGTCATCACCACGCCCGCAGAACCTGCACCTAGTGGCACCTTGACCGACGCCCCCGAGTCCAGCGCGCCGGCTACCAGCACCCCGGAGCCAACAGGGCCGTCTATCGCCGACGGCGTGCCTATTGAGAGCCCAGGGACCACTAGCCCCACCCCGGAGGGCACCTCCCAGCCAGACGCCGCGCCAGCGCAGACTACTTCCGGGCAACCTGGCCCCGCGCAGACAACTGGACCTCAAAAATCTGCAGTGCAGACGCCCCCAACCCAGACGGTACCAGCGCAGAAATCCGGCGGGCATTCCCTGCCGGTCGCGCCTATCGCGACTCAATCTGCGCCGGGATCCTTGGAGCCGGTTCCCGCGACCACGGCTACACCGTCACAGGCACCGTCACCGGCAGCGCCCAGCACCCCCGGCCGAGCAAACCCAGCCAGGACTACGGCACCGGCAACGGTGCCGTCCGCTACTTCAGATCCCGAGCTGCCGCGATAAACAACTGCCCATCACTATCTGAATGGGCAACCACCGGGGCGCCGTTGGCTGGCAGCCACGCCGCCTCCCCCGGCGTGAGCGAGGTGCCGTTAACGCTCACCGTGCCCTTAGTACACAGCACGATTCCTGGTCCACGCACCTGGCTCAGGTTAGCCTCCGGTACGGCCGGGAAATCAACGCGGAATACCGAGAACTCCGCAACTGGGGTGTCATATTCAGCCACCGCGCCAGCTTGGCTGACCGGAACGCGCGGCTCCGGCAGGCTAGCAAACTTCAAGACCTTGACCAGCTCCGGAACGTCCACGTACTTGGGGGTTAACCCCCCGCGCAACACGTTGTCGGAGTTGGCCATGACCTCAACGCCCAGGCCACGGACGTAGGAGTGCAGATTCCCGGCGGCCAAGAATACGGCCTCTCCGGGGGCTAGCTCGATGTGGTTGAGCAGTATTGCCCCCAAAACCCCGACGTCGCCCGGGTAACGTTGGTTTATCTCCACTACCGTGTTCATCACTGTGCGCATCCACCCATCAGGAACGCGGGGAGCTGCGGCGATGATGGCGCTGATGAGTTCGTGCCGCACGCTAGTGGGAATGGTGATCCACGTAGTAAACAGCGCCCGCAGGTTATCCGATTCCGTCTCCGGGGAATCCCCCTCCGCCAGCATGCCCACGTACCGGTCCAATTCCGGGCAATCCAGTGCGCGGAAGAGCTCCAACGTGCGCGCCAGGGGACGGAAACCAGCCATGGCATAGAACGGGGTCAACGCGATGAGGATTTCTGGCTTATGGCTAGCATCCTTGTAGTTGCGCTGCTTGTCATCCAATCCTATCCCCAGGGCGTTTTCGCGCTCGAAACCCTCAATAGCCTGCTCCATCGAGGGGTGGGCTTGCAGGGACAAAACCTCCCCCGCTGCTAGCAGTTTCATGAGGAAGGGCAGCCCGTTGTCCGCCCACTTTCCTAGTTCCTGCGGGTTGGCCGCAAGTTTTTCATCCAGGGTGTGGTCGCTGCCGGCAATCCCGGAAGGGTCTGCCGGGTGAGCGCCGTACCACAACTCCGCGACCGGCGTGGAGGAGGGGGTCTGGCCCCTAAGCTCCGGAATGAGGGTGCGTGAGCCCCATGAGTAGGAACGCGTGGCGGGGACAAGCTTGTCCATCGTTCTCCTTTTGTTAAAAAATTAAAGCATGAAAAATACGGGCACGGGCACCTAGCGTCTACTAGGCAGAGGCATTATAGGCGGTGGCAGCAAAGGCGCGCACAATCAGTTGTAAGGGGTGTGCGTCATGGTCTGTGGGTGTTACCAGCAAGAAGTTGGGTTGTGCTGGTACTTCGTTTCCCTGCCGGACTTCCTGCCGGACGTAGCCGCCCCAGGAAATCACCTTTGACCCTACCAGCGGAGGCCCGTCTAGATAAGGGTCATGGAAAGGATCATCAGTTTTTGCCAGCTGGCTCGCAGACTGGCGCCGCTCTAACACCTGGTCTACCAGCTCGGGTTCCACCACCGTCCCGCCCAGGCCGCCGGCGGCCCACACTGCCGCAACCACCTTGGCTATTGGCCCGCCGGTGTGGATTACGTGCGCTGCTTCCGCGAAGTCCCGCAACTGACGGCCCGGGTTGACCTCCGCGCCCCGCTCGGGGCTTAAGCTGGTCAGCTCCGCGTCTAGCTGGTCGGCGATGCCCGCCAGGTAGCCCTCCGTGGCCTCCGGCGCCTGGCCCAGGCTGGAAAATACCAACTGCAAGCCCGCGATAAACCGTGCCGGGGACAGGCCCGCAGCCGTGGGCAGTGAGGGGGCTACCAGGGTCCGCGCGGGGGCATCCTCAGAAAGCGGCCCGCTTCCAGGCGCAATCAATACCGTGGTCGCACCCCGGCCGGCAGCCGCTATGAGCTGCCGGGAAACCGCGTCGTCAACGGCGCGCTCTCCCACCACGATCACCAAATCCAGGGCCCCCACAAACGGCGGTAGCGCCTCCGGGCGCGCCACCATCACGGGCAAGGAACCTTGTTGTGTAGCCACAAAGTGCGCGCAGGCTTCCGCCACCAAGTCGGTGGGGATGACCAGCGCGCTACGGAACTGGGTGCCCCGCAAGGCTGCGGAGAATTGTGCCACTGCGGGCAGCAACGCGCGCACCTGCGCACCCTCGTGGGCGACATCAAAAAAGCGGACGGTTTCCGGGTCGTAGGAATCCTTGGGATCCCAATAACTACTAGCCATACCTCCCAGCCTATACTCATATGCCGAAGCCCTGCGGGGCATGAATTTTCCGCCATGCTCGCAGCGATATAATCGCGGTAGACTTGAGCTTTCGCTAAAAGTTGCACTCGAAAATAGAAAGAGGATTTATGACTTCCCCCTTGCGCGTTGCAGTCATTGGTGCCGGCCCGGCCGGTATCTACGCTTCGGACATTTTGGTTAAAAAGACCGGCGGTGCCGTCCAGATTGACCTCATCGAGCAGATGCCTGCACCCTTCGGGCTCATCCGCTACGGCGTGGCCCCGGATCACCCGCGTATCAAGGGGATAGTTAATTCCTTGCACCGCGTGTTAGAAACTGACCAGATCCGCTTGCTGACCAACGTGGAGATTGGCAAGGACATCACCGTAGCCGAGCTTGAGGAATACTACGACGCCGTGGTCTTTGCCACCGGGGCGGTGGGTGACTTGGGCTTGGACGTGCCCGGCGCTGACCTAGACGGCGTGCGTGGGGCCGGTGAGTTCGTGGGCTTCTACGACGGTAACCCGCGCTTTGAACGCTCCTGGGATCTGTCCGCCAAGGAAGTAGCCGTGGTGGGCGTGGGCAACGTGGGCCTGGACGTGGCCCGCATCCTGGCCAAGACCGGTGATGAGCTCAAGGCTGCTACGGAAATCTCCGACAACGTCTACGAGTCCCTGGCCAAGAACCAGGCCACCACCGTGCGCGTGTTCGGCCGCCGCGGCCCCGCGCAGGCCAAGTTCACCCCGCTGGAGCTTAAAGAACTAGACCACTCGCCCACCATCAACGTGGTCGTGGACCCGGAAGACATTGATTACGACGAGGCCTCCATGGTCGCGCGCTCTTCCGCCAAATCCGTGGACCTGGTGTGCCAGACGCTGGAAGGCTACGCCATCCGCGAGCCCAAAGACGCCCCGCACACCCTGCAGATTCACCTGTTCGAGCAGCCCGTGGAAATCCTGGGTGAGAACGGCAAGGTCGTGGGGCTCAAGACCGAGCGCACCCGCCTCAACGGTGACGGCTCCGTTACGGGTACGGGCAAGTTCACCGAATGGCCGGTGCAGGCGGTCTACCTGGCCACCGGCTATCGTTCCGATGCCGTCGCGGGTGTGCCGTTTGACACCCGCCGCAACGTCATCAGCAACGACGGCGGCCACGTGGTCGATGACAACGGGGATATCGTGCCGGGCCTGTACGCCACCGGCTGGATCAAGCGCGGACCGGTGGGCCTGATTGGCAACACCAAGTCGGACGCTACGGAGACCATCGGCATGCTGCTAGCCGACCATGAGGCCGGCAAGCTTGCCCACGCCAAGGATGCGGACATCGTGGATCTGCTTGAGGAACGTGGCCTGGAGTTCCTGACCTACGAGGGCTGGAAGAAGCTCGATGCCGCCGAGCGCGCCTTGGGTGAGGCGGAGGGCCGCGAGCGCAAGAAGTTCGTCGAGTGGGAAGAGATGGTCACGCACTCGCGCGGCTAGGCGGGCGGCTGCGTGCAGGGCAGGCTAAGATCGGGGGCATGACTGAACCAGTACCTGCCCGCGCCACCGACGCCCAGCGGCAAGCAGTCGCGCGCCAGCTGTCCCAGGCGCTGTCGACCGGGCAACTCAGCCTACCGGAATTCGATGAGCGCACCGCGCTGGCCTACTCTGCGGTGACCACCGGGGACTTGGACAAACTCACCCGGGACCTGGCTCCCAAGCCGGCAGAAACCGGAGCCGGGCGCGGGCGGTCAGTGGCGCTGCTGTCTGAAACCACCCTTAAAAACTGGCGGGTGCCAGCAACCCACACCAGTGTCTCGGTGCTAGGTGACATTACGCTAGACCTGCGTTCTGCCACCTGGGAAACAGACGTCATCACCATCAACTGCTACTCGGTCTTGGGGGATCTGAACCTGATTGTTCCGCCGGACGTCGAAGTACAGTCGGGCGGGATTGCCATCCTGGGGGAGTTTAACGTTGAAGGCGGCCGCCCACCCCACCCAACCGCACCCGCCCGCCGGGTAGTCAAAGTGGGGGGCTTTAGCGTCCTGGCGGAGGTAAATGTCCGCGTGGTCTACGGCAACTAGTCCCGGTTTTTAGGCCCGGTTTTAAGCCCGGATGACCGCCAGGACTTCTTCCACGAGGGATTCGACCTCGGCGCGGGTGGTGGCTTCCACGTTGAGCCGCAGCAGCGGCTCTGTGTTAGAGGCGCGCACGCTAAACCAAGCGGCGGTGCCGGCCAGCTGCACGGTCACGCCGTCCAGGTAGTCCACGGACTCGGTGCGGCCGGCAAATTTATCCAGCACGGCCTGGGTGGCCGCCTGCGCGTTGTCGACGGTGGAGTTGATTTCGCCCGAAGCCTCATAGCGCGAGTACTGCGCCATGAGCTCGCTAAGCGGCTTGTCCGACTCCCCCAGCGCGGCCAGCACGTGCATGGCCGCCAACATACCGGAATCCGCGTTCCAGAAATCCTGGAAGTAGTAGTGCGCGGAGTGCTCCCCACCAAAGCCCGCGCCGTGCTCGGCCATCTTGGCCTTGATGAAGGAGTGCCCCACGCGCGTGCGCACCGGCGTGCCGCCCTTTTCCACAATGAGCTCCGGGACCGTCTTGGAAGTAATCAGGTTGTAGATTATGGTGGCCCCCGGGTTGGCCTCTAGGTAGCGCGCGGCCACCAGCGCGGTAATAGCGGAAGGAGATACGGGGTCTCCCTTTTCGTCTACCACGAAGCAGCGGTCCGCGTCCCCGTCAAAGGCCAGGCCAATGTCCGCGCCCTGTTCCACCACATACTTCTGCAAATCCACCAGGTTCTTCGGGTCCAGCGGGTTGGCTTCATGGTTGGGGAAGGTGCCATCTAGCTCAAAGTAGAGCGCCCGTAGGTCAAAGGGCAGGCCGGTGAATACGGCGGGGACGGTGTGGCCGGCCATGCCGTTGGCGGCATCGACAGCCACTGTGAGCGGGCGGGACCCCTCCAAGGGCACTAGCCCGCGCAGGAAGCCCGCGTACTGCTCCAGGATGTCGCGCTCAGAGCGCTTGCCGCGAGGCCCATCATAGGCCGGCACCCCGTCGATGAGCATGTCTTTAATGGCCTCCAGCCCGCTTTCTTGGCCCACCGGCACCGCCCCCTTGCGGCAGAGCTTGATGCCGTTGTACTTGGCCGGGTTGTGGGAGGCAGTGAACATGGCTCCGGCCTGGTCAAACTTCCCGGCGGCAAAGTAGAGCTCATCGGTTGCACAAAGCCCCAGCTCCAGGACGTCCAACCCCTGGGAGTTAACGCCTTCCGCGAAAGCGGCGGCCAGCTCCGGGGAGGACGGGCGCATATCGTAGCCAATGGCTACCGACGTTTCCCCTTCGCCGCGAAGAATGGCAGCGAAGGCCGCACCGGTATCACGCACGAAGGCGGTGTCGATGTCTTCACCCACCACGCCGCGCACGTCATAGGCCTTGATTACTGCATTGAGTTGTTCACGAGTTCGCATGAACACACAGTTTAGTCCTCTTGTTTGGCAGAATCCTCATCCGGAACCACGGACAGGTGGGCGCGCCGGGCCGCGCGGACATCCGCGACGCGACGCATGCGGAATACCGGGTGGTTGGAGCGGTCCGGGTCGGAGCCGTCAAAGGTGGGTTCGTAGTCAATGGGGTCCACGTCGCTTCCTAGTTCACCGGTGGCGCGTCCGGCACCAACGGCCTCAGCCAGGCCCATCAAGTCATCGTCGTCAAGCTCCACGTGGCCCACCCGGAGAAGCTCCCAGCCGTGCGGGGCAGTAATGCGGGAGGAATGTTTGTCACACAGGTCCCAGCTGTGCGGGTTATCCTCCACGCCCAGCGGGCCTACGACGGCGGTTTGTTCCGAGTAGGCGTAGGTAAGCGTTGCCACGGCGGGCTCGCTACACCCGGGCCGCGAACACTTCTTTTTCGGTTGCTGGTCACTCACGGATTTTAGTCTAACAGCGTGTAGGCTCATTTAACATGACTACACGCCCCTTCCGTGACCGCCGGGGCCGGGGAATCCGCGGGCCCATGTTGCCGCAACAAACCCCGCGGTTTAGGTCCCGCTCCGAACTCTTTGACACCGCAGTTTTAGAGGCCTACTCCCCTATCCAGAATGCCTATGCGGAGCAGCTGGAGGGGCTTGATATCGCGGTGGACACTGTCCCGCGGATGCGGTTGCGTACGGACTTAACTGTGCTTCCCGATGACATCGTGGCAGACGGCCCGGTCCCGCTCGGGCGTGTGGTTCCGGCAGGAGTGGACGCCCAGGGCCACCCAACCCGCGCCAGGATGGTCATCTTCCGCATGGCTATTGAGCAGCGCGCTACCACGCGCGAGGAGCTACATGAGCTGCTTGGCACGGTCATTACTGCTTTGGTGGCGTCCTACCTGCTCATTGACCCGCGCGATATTGATCCACGGTTTAGCTGGTAAGCAAAAAGGCTTTCTCCTTGATAACAAGGAGAAAGCCTGAATATTTTAGCCTAGGCGGCGTTTGAGACGCCGGCGCTCGCGGTCAGATAGGCCGCCCCAGATTCCAAAGCGTTCGTCGTGCTCAAGCGCGTATTCCAGGCACTCATCCCTTACCGAGCAGGCCTGGCAGATGCGCTTGGCTTCCCGCGTGGAGCCACCCTTTTCCGGAAAGAATGCCTCCGGGTCGGTTTGGGCGCACAGGGCCTGGTCTTGCCATTCCTGTTCAACTGCGCCAAAAAGTTCGTCCAGGGATAAAGCCGCAGCTGCCGTGCCACGGAGATTGGCGCCATTTGCCATGTCTTCCACGCCTTTTCCTTTCTCCGTAGGTCCATTGCCAATTAGTGCGCACGCGTGCCATACCTCTACTGATTTCCAGCTGGCAGCCGCCTATTCCGTTGCCGGGGATACCGGGTTCCAGATGGAGGCAACCTACTGCTAGTAGCCGTAGAGCGGCTCCCAAGTGATGGCTAGCCGGTTCCAGCGGTGCGCGTTACATACATGTGATTTAACACCGTGGCACTAAATACCGTCAACCCGAAAACCGGTGAATTCCTTAAGTTTGGCCGAAAATGCAGCTCACAGATCACACCAGTCACATAAGTAACATCACCATCACCCGGGGGGCAATCTCCGGGGGTACTAGATATAGGGGGAGGTAACAAACCTGGCAACTAATTCACAGGTTCCGGCGTGTCGCGCCACCACAAAGCTACGCGTCCGGACTAAAACGCAGCCCACTATCCGGAATAGCGACCCCAGGGAAAATACGCAGACCATCCAGCAGCTCACAACGAGCCCCGATGCTAGCCCCCTCCCCAATCACGCAGCCCGAAATCCGGGTGTTCGCCCCAATATGCACACCCGAGGCAATGATGGAATCCTTAATCTCCGCACCAGGCTCGATAGTCACGCCGTCAAAGACCACGGTCCCGTCCAACCGCACGCCAGCGCGAATCTCAGTTCCGCGCCCCACCGAAGTCCCGGACAACAGCAACACCCCATCCGCTATCCCCGCCGAAGGGTCCACGAAAGCCTCCCCCGTCTTGCCTTCCAGCAAGGGCGAGGGCGCAATACCGCGCACGATGTCCGCCGAGCCGTGGATAAAGTCCGCCGGCTTGCCCATGTCCCGCCAATAAGAGTTATCCACATGCCCAAAGACCTGAGCGCCTTCCTCCAAAAGCTGCGGGAACGTCTCCCGCTCCACGGAAACCACCCGGCCGGCCGGGATCTGCTCGATTACGGAACGCTTGAAGATGTAGCACCCGGCGTTAATCTGGTTGGTGGGAGGATCATCGGTCTTTTCCAAGAAAGCCAGGACGCGCCCGTCCGGGTCAGTAGGCACGCAACCGAAGGCGCGCGGATCCACAACCTTGAGCAGATGCATGGTGACATCGGCGTTTTTATGCTCGTGGGTTTCCAAAATTCCGGCCAAATCCATCCCGGAGAGCACATCCCCGTTGAACACCATGGCGGTGTCATAGCGCAGCTTGTCATAGACGTTGCGGATACCGCCGCCGGTACCCAACGCGGATTCTTCCACCACGTATTCAATATCTAGGCCCATGTCCGAGCCGTCGCCAAAGTATTGCTCAAAAACCTCCGCTTTAAAAGAGGTAGACAGCACCACGTGCTCAATACCGGCAGCCTTAATCCGCGCCAAAAGGTGCTGCAGGAAAGGAAAATTTGCCGTGGGCAACATTGGTTTAGGGGTGTTGTTGGTCAACGGGCGCAGGCGCGTGCCCCGTCCGCCAACCAAAACCACGGCGTCAACTAACTGTGCGTCCATACGCGTTTCTTCCTTTACTCTCCAGCGGGGAAATCACTTCCACCCGCAATCTTAAATCCTAATTTTGCAGTTTTGCGCACAGCGCGCGGGTGTCTAGACCAATTTTCAACAACCACCTCACGGGAGCCTGCCACCACTGCGGCAACCTATCCGCCTGGAACCGGTACGCCGACTGGTGGTGAGCCTTGGTCATAGCCCGCGCGTGGCGCTTGGTGGAGTGCCCCTGGGCGTGGGTGATCACAGCTTCCGGGCAAAATACGTTGCACCACCCGGCCCTGCTGAGCCGATCCCCCAGATCCACATCTTCTAAGTACATGAAGTAACGCTCGTCAAAGCCGCCAATTTCCGTGAACGCGTCCCACCTAACCAGCACGCACGCACCGGACAACCAACCGGCCTCACGCCGCTGCGTCATGTCTTGTTCCTTGCGGTAGCGCCTGGACCACGGGTTGGCGGGCCATACGCCGGACAGTAGGGCGTGGCCTATCCCAGTGCCCAGGGTAGGCACGGCGCGGGCGGACGGGTAGCTGGACCCATCCGGTTCCTCGATACGCGGCCCCACCGCGCCTGCCCCCGGCCAGCTCTGGGCGCAGGCAATGAGCTCATCCACACTGCCGGGGTGGAAGGCTACATCCGGGTTGACCAGCAGGAGGTAGTCCCCCCGTAGCTTCCCGCCGTCCACCAGCTCGCGCAAACGCGCGGCACCGGCGTTCATCCCGGCACCGTAGCCAATGTTTCCGCCGGTATCTAAAAACTCCACGTTGCCGGCTGCGGCGGCGGCTTCTTGCGGCACGCCGTCGCTGGAGCCGTTATCCGCCAGCACCGTGTACGTGCCCGACCGGGTGGCCTTATCCAACGAGCGCAGCAACGCGTCAAGGTAGGGCCCCGGGGAATACGTCACGGTCACAACGCCCAAGGGCAGCTCAGTGTTAGCTGCGGAAGTTGAGGTAGTTTCATTCACAATGTGGCTAACCATACACCGGCGATAACGTAATAAGCCACGCCTAAGTCCATGTCGAGGTAAAAAATTCCCGCCAGTTACCCTAAAATGCCAATAGCTAAGCGTTAGCACCTGACGCCCCGCAAGTTCCCCGTCATCAAACACGAAAAGGCAGCTATAGTGTCACACTTCCCGGATCGACCGGCGCGCCGCCCCCGCCCCGTCCGCACCCAGGCACGCAGGCTTTCGCAAGCCGGCTCGCTGCCCCTGAAGGCCGTCCTGGCCTCACTGGCCGTAGCGGTTTTGACTGTCTCTGGCGTGGGCTACGCCTTTGTTGGCCGCGTGGGCGGGGACCTAGCCAGCGTGGGCAACCTCGACCTGGGTGCCAGCGGAAACTCCGAGTCCAGGGGGGACGGCAAAAAGAAGGAAGGCTTCTCCGACGGCGCCTTGGACATCCTCATGGTGGGGTCGGATTCCCGCACGGACGCCCAAGGCAACACCCTGAGCGAGCAGGAGCTAGCGGCACTGCACGCCGGCGTGGACAGCGGCGAGGAAAACACGGACACCATCATGGTTATCCGTATCCCCAAGGACGGATCCCGCGCCACAGCCATTTCCATCCCCCGCGACACCTACGTAGCCGATGATGAGTTTGGCAACATGAAAATCAACGGCGTATACGGTGCCCACGCGCTAGCCACCCGCGAAAAGCTGGTGGCTGAAAACGACGCCGCCCACGCCTCCGGCGAGCCCCCAGTCCACACCCCCAGCGACATTGAATCCGCCGCCGTCCAGGCCGGACGCTCCGCACTGTTTAACCGGGTCAAATCCCTCACCGGCATTGATATTGACCACTACGCGGAAATTGGCCTGGTGGGCTTCGTACTGTTGACCGACGCCGTGGGCGGCGTGGACGTCTGCCTCAACAACCCCGTCAACGACCCAATGTCCGGCGCAGACTTCCCCGCCGGCCGGCAAACGCTGCAAGGCGCGCAGGGCCTAGCCTTCGTGCGCCAGCGCTACGAGCTCCCGCGCGGGGACCTGGACCGGATTGTGCGGCAGCAGGCATACGCGGCATCGTTAGTAAATAAGCTCCTGTCCTCGGGGACGCTGACTAACCCGGCCAAACTGTCGCGCATTTCCAAGGCCGTGGAGCGCTCCGTGGTGCTAGATGAGAACTGGGACGTGATGAGCCTGGCCAACCAGCTTTCCGGGCTGGCCGGCGGCAACATCACCTTCGCAACTATCCCGGTGACCTCGATTGACGGCGTGGGCGACTACGGCGAGTCCATTGTCACCGTTGACGTAGCAGAGGTCCACCGTTTCTTCGAAGAACTAGCCAAAACGCGCGAGCAAACTGCCGCCGATGCCCCCCAGCCCCCGGCGCCCGCTGCCGACGGCGAGGCCGCGCCGGCAATAGACCCCAACCTGGAAATCCACGTCCTCAACGCGGGCTCAATCTCCGGGCTCGCAGCCGGCGTGGGTGCCTGGATTACCAGCCAAGGCTACGCGGTAGACCGCACCGCGAACGCCGATCCCGGCATCTACGACACCACGCAGCTAGTTGCCGCCAATCCTGATGACCCGCGCGCTATTGCGCTAGCCGAACAGCTGGGGGGTATTCCCATAACGGTCAACGAAGGCCTGGACCCAAACACCCTCATTGTGGTGACCGCCAACGACTACGCCGGCCCTTCCGACCAGGATGAAACGGACGCCGCCTCCGCAGCAGAGGAAATGGCCCCCGCCCCCGTGGGAGCCCCGGGCGCAGATTTTGGGGAAGCCGAAGTGTCGCCGGAAATTGACGCCGGCGGGGACGGGCCGCGCTGCGTTAACTGACCGGGACCGCCTTTTGGCGGTACGATTGGCGGGCATGATGATGCTCCAACACTTGCTTGACCACGACGCGGCCGCGCCGCGCTTGACCGTGTACACGGAGTCCACCGGTGCCCGGATGGACTTTTCCGCGCAAACGCTGGACAACTGGGCTTCGAAGATTGCCAATATGTTGGAGGAAGAACTTGACCTTGCCGCAGGTGACAACATCCTGATTGACTTCCCGGCCTCTTGGCAGGCCGCCGTGGTGGCACTGGGGGCTACGGCCGCCGGAATCGAATACTCCTTCTCCCCCTGCGATTCGGCCTCGGTGGTCTTTAGCTCCCCTGACAAAACAGACCAGCACCCGGGCGCTGATGTGGTGGTCCTCACCGACGACCCCTTTGGCCGGGGCGTGGCGGAAACGGGAGGTGTCTTGCCGGCCGGTGCCATCGATTTCGGTCCCACCGTCCGTTTTTACGGGGACCAATACTATGGCACCACCCAGCCGCTGCCGGAGCTTTTCCCCCACGCTGGAAAGCCGGAGCGCCTTTTGTCCACCGGTTGGTGCTCGCGGGAGGATTTCCACAACGCCGTGATGCACCCGCTGGCCGCCGGGGGCTCCGCCGTTGTGGTGTGTGGGCTGGTCTCGTCCGAGCGTTTGGAAGAGATTGCCTCCGCAGAAAAAGTCACCCGCCGAGCCGTCTAAAATCCCGCCACGAAACCCGGTGTGAGCCTGCTTCTCCGGGCGCTCTCACGACCGCAAGAAGCGATAAACCCTCTCCTGAAATTTTGGCAATTTACGCAGGTCAGGGGCACTAAGTGCGTTTTGTGCGCGAATAGGTTACAGTAGTTCCCTGTGAGGAAGCGTGGCGCCGGGTCTCCACCCCCCCCGAGTGATCCGGCAGCCCCACCTTGCATACGGCCCCCCTTCATTGCCCTCCCCCCCGAGGCAAGCACGGGGGGCCTTTAAAATCTTTCCCCCCACCGGGGTAGAAACCGGCCCCGGCCACACGCCAGGTGCCGCGCGGCCACTACAGTGACACGAATGTGGGTCTACATACTTTTAGGAATCTTGGTTCTGCTCGGAACGGCCATCCAGGGCACCATCGGCTTCGGACTTGGCACCCTAGCCACCCCGATTATTGCTCTGGTGAAGCCGGAGCTGGTGCCCACCGTGATTCTATTTCTGGCCTTTTTCATCTCCAGCTACATGTTGTACACCAACCTCCGGGACAAGGGCGGTATAGATACCCAGGTGATCGCAATCTCCTCCGCCTGCCGCATTCCCGGCTCGCTCCTGGCGGCGTGGGTGCTGACCAGAATCGACGAATCCGGGTTGCAGGTATTTATTGCTGTTGCCGTCATCTTGGCCATGACGCTGTCCAGCCTTGGCTGGTCCCCCGGCCATTCTCCCACCAACACCGCGCTGGCCGGGGTTACTTCTGGATTCTTTGGCACGATAACTTCAATCGGCGGGCCGCCCATGGCGTTGATTCTTAAAGACTTTGACCCGGAGAAGGTCCGCAGCACTTTGGCCGGCACCTTTGTCATTGGCAGTGCGATTTCCATGGCCACGCTGGCATTGACCGGGGCAGCTACTGCGCACCAATTCCTGGTGGCCGTGGCCTACCTCCCGCTAGCTGCAGCCGGCCTGGCAATTGCCCGGGTGTGGAAGCGCCGTGTAGACACTGTGGCGCTTAATCGTTTGGTCGTGGCGGTATCCCTCGCTGCCGCAGGCATGCTCTTGGCGGTCTCCGTATTCTAGGCTTTTCCGCGGTTTTCGAGTGCTCAGCGGTTAGCGGCATACGTGTGTTCCACCGGCAGCGGGGTGTGCTGCGGTGGTGCGGGTTCCGCCGGGTGCGCGTTGGCGGTAGCCGGGCTGCGGGGCTCGGCCGGGCCAGGTGTGGGCGCCCGGGGTGCGACTGCGCGGGG
>NZ_VXKJ01000046.1 GCF_008693075.1 Corynebacterium phocae
CGGCTGCGCGGGGCTCGGCCGGGCTGGGTGCGGGTTCCCGGGGCGCGCGTCGGCGGTGGCCGGGCTGGGTGCGGGTTCCGCCGGGTGCGCGTTGGCGGTGGGGTTATCCGCGTGGTTGGACCTTCCGGCCCACGGGGATGGGTGCGCCACCGCGTGGCGGGATCCAGGCAATCTGGCCGCGGTGGCGGACAATCCTTCCCCGGCCTAACTGGCCGTTAGTGGAGTTGCAATAAGCACACAGCCACGCCAAGTTCCCGGAGTTGGTTAAACCCCCATCCTTCCAGTCCTGGATGTGGTGCAGCTGCGCCTTTTCCGCCGGTTTGTGACACTGGGGGTGACAGCACTTGGTTGACTCGGCGGTAGCCGCAACCCGCTGCGCGTAGCTTCCCAACCGGTGTTCGCGGAAAAGCTGCAGCGGGCCGGCATCGGTAAATACCGCCACAAAGCCTTGGTCCGCGCAGTAGCGCCGCAACAGCTCCGCAGTATCGACGCTGGCACCGTTACCGCAGGCGACTTGCACGTCAGGTCCTTGGCCCTGGCAGGTAGCCAGTAAGTCCTGGAGATGAATTACACCCAAGGTGGTAATCCCAAAGCCGGCGGTGCCGCCGCCGGTGGCGTTGGCCACGAAGGACTCCACTGGGGCTTCCGGGTCATCGATGAGGGTTTCTAGGTCCGCGATATCCGCAGCACTGCCGGTCAGGCTGATAGTGCGGTCCCCGTTGGCGTGGTTGGTGATATTGACGCCGTGTTTGACGTCTTTGACTGGTTTGTGTTGGGCCAGGAAGGCCTCCAGCAGGCGCAGGGCCTCAGCGGGGGAGGCAACGCCGGCTAGTTCCACGCGTAGCTGCCAGCCCAGGTGGGCGTCTTTGAGCTGGTTGGCGCCCAGTTCTATTTTGTGCAGGATTTCCACGCTGTGGTGGTTGTTGCCGGCCAGGGCTTGTTGGCGGGTAAAGCGGGTGGGCCCGTAGTAGGTGTCGTAGAGGTCAAGGATGACCCGGGCGTCGCGGCGCGGTACGCCCTGGGCAACCAGGTCGCGGTAGCTGAGCCCACGGGCTAGGGCGATAAAGGCCATACCGTGTTGCTGGGGTGTAAAAATCTCTTTAAATGTCTTCATGGCCCACACGCTAAACCCAGCGGCAAGCCCTGGCAAGGGCCACACCCTGGCCTGTGGATAACTTCCGCCCCAGCGGGCCAAACCGGCCCAAAACCCTCCCCAACCGCCCCACCCGCCCCACAACCCGGAGTTATCCACAACCCCCGTAAAAGTTTTAGCCTCGAACGGGCCTTTAAACCCCAGCAACCGCCCCGCTCAGAAGGCCGCGAAAAAGCCCCTCCCGGAAACGGAAGGGGCCACGTGTTAACGCCGGGGATTTATGCGGCGCGGTGCATGAGGGATTCATCGTCAGTGCCGGGCGCGGTGCCCAGTTCACCTGTGGTTTCATCGGTGCTGCGGGCCAGCATGACGCTGGACCCCACCAGACCGCCCCAGATAATGAGGATGAATAACACCATGAGGATCAGAGAAGAGGGTTCCATGATTTTGTGTCCTTTCTTAGGAAACGGCCAGTGGGTTGGGGGTGCCCTTGGTGCGACCCTTGACGGGGACCCCGTAGTCGGAGGCGTCCAAGCCGTCCAGGCGGTTGCTGCCCCGGTAGTTCATTGCGGACAAGGCAACTGCGAACAGCACGATGGTAACCAGCACGCCCCAGCCGAACAGGGTCAGCTGCAGGCCGGCGTAGCCCTCATAACCTTCGGTGGCCACGCTGAAAATCTCACGGGCAACGAAGTAAACCAGCACGAGCGGGGTGGTCACGAAGGTCAGAAACTGCCACAGGGTGCCCACGCGAACGGAGGATACGGCGTTGATGTGCTGCTCCAGCTCGCGGCGGCGGCCGGTAACCCAGCCAACCACTACCAAGGAGGCCACGGCACCTAGAACGATACCCATGTTGTTGACAAACTTGTCCATGATGTCCAAGGTCACCAACCCGGAGGTGGTGCTAAAGAGCAGGCAGGAGAAGAAAGCCATAATCAGACCGGTGGATACTGCTGCCTTGCGGCGGTCCAACGCGAATTTGTCAGCCACGGCGGAGATGACTACTTCCATGATGGAAACCAGGGAGGTCACGCCGGCCAGGAACAGCGAGCCAAAGAACAACACGCCGAACAGCGCGCCCAGCGGCATCATGGAGATGATGGTGGGGAAGGCGATAAATGCCAGGCCGATACCGCCGGTGGCAACCTCGTCCACGGCGACGCCGGATTGCGCGGCCATGTAGCCCAGGGTGGCGAAGACGCCGATTCCGGCCAGGACCTCGAAGGAAGAGTTAGCAAAGGCGGTAACCAAACCGGTGTTGGTCAGGTTGGTGCGGGGCTTGAGGTAGGAGGAGTAAGTGATCATGATGCCAAAGCCCACGGACAGCGAGAAGAAGATTTGTCCGTATGCGGCAATCCACACGGAGGGGTCAGAAAGGACTGACCAGTTGGGGCGGAAGAAGGCGTCCAGGCCGTCAATTGCGCCGTCCAGGAACAGCGCGCGGACAACGAGCACCAGGAACATCACGGTCAGGATGGGCAGGAAGAAGGTTGTGAGCTTGCCGATGCCCTTGTTGATGTCGGTGGCCAGGAACAAGATGCACAGCGCCCAGACGAAAATCATGGCAATAAGGATGGGCCACACCACGCTGGCGGAGATTACTTTTTCCGCGTCCACGTTAAGGAAATCACCCATGAAGTACGCCGCCGGGTCATCACCCCAGGCCTGGTTAAAGGACTTGATGGTATACAGCAGCGCCCAGGCAATAATCGCCGCGTAGTAGATGGCGATGAAGAAGTTCACGCCTACTTTGAACCAGCCTAAGGCCTCAGCGGAGGGAGTTATGCGGCGAAACGCCAGGGGCACGGAGCCGCGGTAGCGGTGACCGACGGATAGGTCGAACCACAAGATGGGAATGCCCGCGGTCAGCAGCGCGACTAGGTAAGGAACCAGGAAGGCGCCGCCGCCGTTTTCGTACGCAACGTAGGGGAAGCGCCAGATGTTGCCCAGGCCGACGGCGGAGCCGATGGCGGCCATGAGGAACACGAAACGCGTATTGAAGGTATCCCGGTCTGACCGGGTTTCCGTTTTAGCAGTCATGAGAGTTCAACTAAACCTTTTATGAAAAGAGTCGGCCTACAGGTTGCTGGAAGCCGGTGGAGATAAGAGTCTGTTCCCTTTGACAGGAATTGCGGCAGGGGTGGCGCCGCAGCTCCTGGGAAGCTGTCCGCTGTAAGCGGTGGTCTAATCGTACTACATAACCGTCCACAACGTGAGATCAGGTTCTCAAAAATGAGATTCTTCGCCCCACGCCCGGGCTGGGCTGGGCTTAGCGAACGTCGGTTTCCCACTCAATTTCAAAGCCGCAGTCCTCTGCCCATTCGGCGATTTCCCAGGTCCCGTCTTCAACGGCGTCCGCAACGTCTTGCCCGCCCGCGACAATCTTTAAGGCAGCTTTGTCAAAATTTTCATCGTCGAAGCAATAGTCAGCGGTGGCATCAAAGATGGCCCATCCCCCGCGCCCGTGGACACCACTGTCGTCGATGGGAATGGAGTAAATAAATTCACCCGCCTCATATTCAGCGCCGTCGCCGGTGATGATGGCGGTCACTTCCACCACGGCATCATCGAGTACTACCCGGTCAAATACTTCCCATTCAATTTGATAAGAGTCCATGCGTCCACCTTTTCACTCTCCGTTGCCTTGAGCGCGGGTTTAAAAACCAGCCAGCATTAGTATAGGTTCAGCAACGCCCCAAGTCCGCAGACATAGCCAGTCTCCCCGGGTTTTTGGGGCTTAAACGGTAAAAACTCACTCAGGAAAGGAAGTTTCTGTTGTCCCTTAACGTCATTGACCACGACACTGTCCTGGCAACCCTTACCCCCGCCCAGGCCGTGCACGCGCTGCGCCAGGCTCTACAAGACGGCGTTGACCCCAGCGCCGATGCCCTGCGGACCAGCACTCAAACCAACACGGGCCAGCTGCTGAGCATGCCCTCTGCAAACGCGGCGGGCTTTGGCACCAAGCTCATCGCCATTGCGGGCCCCGCCGCCCCGGAGGGCGTTCCCCTTATCCAGGGCACCTACGTGTTGTTTGACGGCCACACGCTGGCACCCAGCGCGGTCATCGACGGGGTTGCGTTGACCAATCTGCGCACCCCGGCGGTGTCCATTTCCTGCGTGTATGACCTGCTCAACGGCGGCATCGGCCCGCTGAAGGTTGCCATCTTTGGCACCGGGGCCCAGGGGCGGGCTCACGCGAACACCATCAGGGACACCTTCGACCGGGCCGTAGAGATTACCTTCATTAGCCGCACACAGCCGGCAGACCTGGATAACTGGGTGGAGGCAGGGACTACGCAGGCGCAAGCGGCGGTCAAGGAAGCTGAACTGGTCATCTGCGCGACTACCGCTTCCGAACCCGTGCTGGGGCTTGCCGATGTCCGCCCGGAGGCCGTTATCGTGGCGCTGGGTTCGCATACACCGGAAGCCCGGGAGCTAAGCGGGGAGCTGATGGCGGCCGCGCAGGTCATCATTGAAGATCACGGCGCAACCTTGAAAGAGGGCGGGGACGTCATCCAGGCCATTGAGGAGGGCCACCTGGCCAAGCAGGATCTCATCACCTACTCCCAGGTGGTCCGGCAGGAGGTCCAGCTGGACCGCAGCCGGCCCGTGGTATTCAAGTTCACCGGGATGTCTTGGGAGGACCTGGTGATTGCGCAGGCTATAGCTCAGGAAGCCGCACCCGAAGGCACCGCGCGGGCCAGGTAGTTACCCCCGAAAATGACTAAATCCGGAAAATCCTCCAATCCGTTGACCCCGTGAAATTTTGGGTCTACTCTTCGAATTAAGCGAATTGGAATACTCCACTGCCCTCAAAGTGGCGCGGAGCACAATCGCGGACGTGATGACAAGCGAAAACCGGAAAGGCGGAGGTGTCTGGCCATGAATGCTTACCCAGCCAAAGTTCGCCGCCACTGCGACCGGCCCCCGGTCGCTGCTTGCACCACCTCATAGACGTACCGGACAGGGCGCACGCACCCGTGAGGCTCTTTCTTGAAGTGCACACCCCGCCGGCGGGCACGCCGGCGGCACCCACAATCAATGAGTAGAAATCCCCCTTCTCCACCGCAGCACACCAGCTGCGGACAGGAGGGGGCACCCAGGGGTTTCCATGATTTTTTCCGAAGGTACAAAAATGACTACTGCTAACGACCGCCTACCCGAGTCCGATGACGTGGAAGCCGTTGTTGAGGCCGCCGTCCAGCGCGCCCACGGCTGGCTGGAGGCCACTGCGGATGAACATGACAAAAACACCGAACAGCTAGCGGACCTGCTTCGCGATAGTGAGGGCGTGGCCTTCACCATGGACTTCGTGGACCGCGTCATGCGCCCCGAGGATGACAAAGTTGCAGCCAACGCCCTCAAAGACATCACGGCGCAGTTCGACCCGGCTTTCTTGGGGGCCATCAATGGCACACTCGTGGGGCTAGGCGGCTTCATTGGCCCTATCCTGCCCAACCTGGTCATGCCGCTGGCGCGCATGCGCATGCGCCAGATGGTGGGCCACCTGGTCCTTGACGCGGAGTCCAAGGCGCTAGATGACCTGCTGGACAAAGCCAAAGAGTCCGGAGAACAACTCAACCTCAACCTGCTCGGCGAGGCCGTACTCGGCGACGCGGAGGCCCGCTCCCGCGCGGAACGCACCCTAAAGCTCATCCAGAACCCGCGGGTGACCTACGTGTCTGTGAAGGCATCTTCAATGGTGGCGCAGCTTAACCACTGGGACATCGACGGATCGGTGGCGCGACTCAAGGACCGTCTGCGCCCGCTGTACGAAGAGGCTGTGTCCCGTAATCCCCAGGTGTTCATCAACCTGGATATGGAGGAATACCATGACCTGCACCTGACCATTCGCTTGTTCAAGGAGCTGTTGAGCGAGCCAGAGTTTAAAAACCTGCGCGCCGGGATCGTGTTGCAGGCCTACCTTCCGGATACGTTCGCTGCCCTCGCGGAGTTAGCCGAGTTCGCCCAGCAGCGCGTGGCAGGCGGCGGCGCGCCCATCAAGATCCGCATCGTCAAGGGTGCCAACCTCTCCATGGAGCACGTGCAAAGCGAAGTCAACGGCTGGCCAGTGGCAACCTATACAGACAAACAACAGGTGGACGCCAACTACTACCGCCTGCTGGATTACGTCCTCCGCGAGGAATTCGCGGACTGCGTCCACATTGGCATAGCCACCCACAACCTGTTTACAGCCGCCCTGGGCTACGAGCTAGCCCAGCGCCGCGGCGTGCTGCGAATGGTGGACTCAGAGATGCTGCAGGGCATGTCCCCTGGTCAGCAAGCCGCCATCCGCCAGGCCTACCAGGGCCGGCAGATTCTCTACACCCCGGTGGTTCACGCGGATGACTTTGACGTTGCCGTGTCCTACCTAGTCCGCCGCTTGGAGGAAAACTCCGCCTCCCAGAACTTCCTCTACGCACTCTTTGCCCCCGCCTCTGAGGTCAACGGGGATGATCTCTCCCCCATCGAGCAGCAGGAGCAGGTCTTCCGCCGGGCGGTCGAACGCCGCTGGGAGACCTTTGCCGGTGCCAACCGCACCCAAAACCGCCGGGAGGAAGAATCCCAGGAGCAGGGCCGCCAAGCCACCAAGATCCAGCGCTTTAGCAACGAGCCAGACACCGACCCGGCGCTGGAAGCCAACCGTGAGTGGGCCCTTAACGCGCTGTCCCAGGACCCCGGACCACACGGTATCGAAGAGGTCACGGACCCAGCCACGGTCAACGACGCGGTGGCCCGGGCCAAAGAGCTGGGCGAAAAGTGGGGCCAGACCACCGGCGAGCACCGCGCCAAGTTCCTGGAGACCGTGGCTGACAAGCTGGCCAACAACCGCTCCCGCCTGGTCCAGGTGGAGGCGTGGGAGGCCAACAAGACGGTCACGCAATCCGATCCGGAGATCTCCGAGGCCATCGACTTTGCCACCTACTACGCCATGTCCGCCCGCCAGCTGGATAAGGCCCGCTCGGTCTTCCACCCCCACCGCGTCACCGTGGTCACCCCGCCGTGGAACTTCCCCATCGCCATTCCGGTGGGCGGGATGTTAGCGGCCCTGGCCGCAGGCTCGGCCGTCATCATCAAGCCCGCCCCGCAGGTGGTTCATTGCGCGAAGGTGGCCGTGGAGTGCATTCACCAGGCCATGGACGAACACGGCCTGGACCGCGACCTGCTGCAGCTAGTCTTCACCGATGAGGGGGAAGCCGGAAAGGCGCTCATTTCCCACGCGGACGTGGACGCCGTCATCCTCACCGGGGCCTCGGATACCGGCGCGTTATTCCGCTCTTGGCGCCCGGAGATGAACCTCATGGCGGAGACTTCCGGCAAGAACGCCATCATCATCACCCCGGCGGCGGATCCGGACCTAGCCATTGCGGATCTGTATAACTCCGCGTTCGGGCACTCGGGCCAGAAGTGCTCGGCGGCATCGTTGGCCATTTTTGTGGGCGCGGCCGGCAAGTCCGAGCGCCTGCGCAACCAGCTGCTCGACGCCGTGAAAACCCTCAAACCGGGCCCCGGCCACGACATCACCACCACCATGAACGGGCTGGCCGAGCCCCCTAGTGAGAAGCTCCTGCGCGGCCTGACCACGCTTGAGCCCGGGGAAAAATGGCTGCTCAAACCGGAAAAGCTCAACGAGGACGGCACACTATGGTCCCCGGGAATCCGCGATAACGTCAAACCCGGCTCCTGGTACCACCTGAACGAGTGTTTCGGGCCCGTCCTGGGCATCATGTACGCCGACACCTTAGAGCAGGCCGTCGCGCTGCAAAACGCCACCGGCTTTGGCCTCACTGGCGGTATCCATTCCCTCGACGATGATGAGCTGGAGTACTGGAAAGAACACGTGGAGGTGGGCAACGCCTACATCAACCGCGGGATCACCGGTGCCATCGTGCAACGCCAGTCCTTTGGCGGCTGGAAGAAGTCCGTCATGGGCCCCGGTGCCAAAGCCGGCGGACCCAACTACGTTCCGCAGCTGGGCCACTGGACGGAAGGTGAGCTATCCCCGCAGAATGTGGACATCAAGCCGCGGATTGCCAAGAAGCTGCGTACCTTGACCGACCGTCTCAATGAGGCAACCAGCGCCTCCACAAAGATTAGCTTGAGCCCGGAGGATGTCGCCTGGCTGTGGCGTGCCGCCGAGCTTGACCAGCTGGCCTGGCAGGAGGAGTTTGGCCGGGAGCATGACCGCACCGGGCTGATTGCGGAGGCCAATATCTTCCGTTACCGGCCGTTGCTGGATAAGCTGCGCATCCGCGTGGGCGAGGGCTACCAGACCCGCGATCTGGTGCGCCACGAGTTGGCGGCAGACATTACCGGCACGGAGATTGATTTTTCCGCCGTACCGGAGCTGGCCGATGAGCTGCGCGCCGCCGGGTTCGCGGTTCGCTCGCAGACTACGGAGGACTTTGCCCGCGAGCTCTCCCGCGCCGCTTCCGCCCGGGTGCGCGCCTTGGGAGCGGTCGAGGACGCCGCCCGTGAGGCCGCAGTGAAGTCCAACTCGGTAATCCTGGACCAGCCAGTACTTGCCGATGGCCGCCGCGAACTACTGCCCTATCTACTTGAGCAGGCGGTGTCGGTGACCATGCACCGCTTTGGCATTATCCGCTCCGTAGCGGGTATCAAGCGCTAGGCGGCTAGGCTGCCGGTGTTCCGGCGTGCTGGCGTCCTGCGTTGGCGTGCCGGGCTCTGCACTGTGCCCTCTATGCCCGCTATGCCCGCTGTGCCCGGCAGCCGCTGGCATCACCACGGCCGCGCTTTCCTTAGCTAGGAGGCGCGGCCTTCGCTATGGAGTGCAGGCGCTGGTGAGCGGGCTGCCAGTACGCCGCTTCCACGGCCGTTAGCTCCCGGAAATGGGGCGAGGTCAGCTGGTCTAGCGCGCGGATGTAGTCCGGGACCACCTCCCGTTGCAGGCGCAGACCCATGGTCAGGTGCGGCACCCAGCGCGGTCCGCGCCCGTCCGGGTTGGCGGCGCTCAGGCTGCGCGCAGCTTCTTCCAGGGCGGCGTTAGTCTCTAGCAGCCACGCCACGGTTTGTTTTCGTTTGGTGCCAAAGACCACCGTCCCGGCGCGCCGGAACGTGGCGGGGATAAGAGGGGGCAAAAGCTGCTGGGCTAGCTCCACGACCGCCGGGGACATTCGCGGGGCGAAGGTCAAGGAAATGTGCGGGCGCTGCTGCTGCGCTGGTAGGCCGCGCTGGGCCAGCTGTGCGAACAGCCCGTCAATGTAGTCCCGGTCCGGCTCCGCAAGGTATAACAACAAGTTCTCTGGCGACTGTTTACTCATAGTTTCCTTCCCGGTCTTTGGCCTTACCCTACCCAAAAATGTGGACTAACTTCCCGTTCCGCTCCGCCAAGGCGTGACCTGCGCTGAACTTGGAACTTGCCCGTAACTTTGTTGAACATTTTCCAAGAAGGACGGTGAGCGTCCGTGGCAGACCTCCCTGCACACCTAACCATTGACCTCAACGCCGGCCTCGGGGATCCTACGGGAAGCACCAGGGTGCCCCAGCTCAAGCCCCACCGTTCCGTATAAAGCGGGTAAGACGGCACCGCGCGCCACAAACCACAGCGCTGCGCAGGGCAGCAATCGCGGGCGCGTAATCCTTTGCGGTCTACCACTGAGAGTCTGGTCCCCGGCGGGTAGCGTAGAATACCGCCTGAGAGACAATGTTCCCCAGGGGTAACCGGGTAGGTAAATGGCACAGAACAAGGCGGTAAAGCTTTCCACGCTGATGGGAAAGTCCTCCAGGACTTACCAATCACGGCAGGTCACCGACGCCATGGTGGCCGCCCCCACGCACGTGGCCATTGCCATCTGGGATATCTCCTGGAAAGGCACCGCCCACGGGAAGCTCTACGGCTGGGTCATTGCCGTGGACGCGGGCCCACAGAAGCGCTTTGTACGCACCGGGCAAACTTCCGCAGCCAACCCCCACCCGGAGGCGTTCGCGGCGTTTCGCGCCGCCATCCGTGGCTGCCCCACCCCGGTGTGGGTAGTAGTAGGCAGGCGTCAAGCTGCCCTTGGCACCCGGATTCGCAAAGCAGGGTTTCTTGTCACCGGGTCTTTTGCCGAGGAAAACCGGGCCAGCAAGCGGGCCAGCGACATGCGCAAAATCCACGAGGTACGCGCCGTACGCAAATCCCGCAAGGAAGGTCAACAGCCCCAAAAACGAGCCTCCACGGTGGAAGCCCAACCCACGCACTGGTTGCCCAACCGTTCCCGCTTTTCCGGTAGCGGCCACCACGTCCGCATAGCCACAGATGCCTCCTCAGACACGGTCAGCAAGGGGACCATGTGCTTTGTAGCCAACAATGGGGACTACCAACTCCGCACCCGGATGACCACCGCCAGCACCGACGAATTAGAGCTGGAAACCATCACCTTGGCCCTGAAGTATGCCCGCAAACAAGGCTTTACGCGGGCCATTATTGAATCAGATTCAGTGGGGGCACTAGAGGCTATCGACCACATCTTGGAAGGCGGCCGCGCAGGTAAACGCTGGCGCGGAGTATCCGCCGGCGCGCGATCACGGTTCCTGCAAGCCTGGAAAGACTTCCACCGCCAGGGCCAGGCTTCAATCGGTCGCGTAATGGGACACTCCGGGGATCCGCTCAACCACGCAGCGGACCGCATAGCCTACCTGGGCTTGCGTGCCTCTAGCCACCCGGAGAAGGAATCCGCACCAACGGTGTGGGCAGAGGTCCGCGATATCTCCCGGCAGCTGGCAAAACCCGCTAAACAAGCGGGATCCGGCCGTGCTGCTCCAGGGTCCGGTTAACCAATTCCTCAATGGGCTCCATGCCCAGCTCCACCGCCCGGTTATACAGCTCCACCGCCACCTCTGGATCCCGCTGTGCCACATCCAGTGCAGCCAGCTGGATCAGATCCCTTATGCGGGTGGCGGGATCTGCGAAGGCGGTGCGCAGGGCGGCATCGAAAAGTAGATTGCGGTACATGCCAACGGTGTACTGACCGGGACTGGTAAACCCCTCCCTGCCAGGCTGGCCCAGATCCGGAAATAGCTGCGGGCCAGAGTTGCTCCCAGCAGTGGGATACACCCAGTCCTGACCAAAGTACGGACCCCAGCCGGCTTTGAGCAACCGGACGTTGCTGGCAACAGGTTGGAATAGCTGCCCCTCAGCAGCAAATACGCCCATGCGTCCACGGTGGATACCCCACACTGCCTGGTAGTGGGTCACCAAGGCCTGCCCCAGGACGTACTCTAATTGCCGGTTGCTATGGGCCTCCGGATTATCCGCAACGTAGGTACCAAAGTCGTTGAGCCACGGGATGGACCACGGTTTTTCTGTGGACTGGAACGCGGGCACAAAGGTGGCATCAAAATCCTCGAAAGCCTTGGAGGCCCGCTTGGCGTAGGCAGCAATCTTTTCCGCATGCTTGTCTTGCTGAGGCGCGAGCTTGGCAGAGAGGATTTCCATAAACCCCCACTTTAGCGGATGCACCCTATGTCAAAAGTATCAGCGGACCTTTGTGGTTGACTGCCGGGAAACTCAACTTCCAGCTTAGAGTAGAGCTTGGCGTTGAAGCCGCACTCTTCACGCTGGCCCAAGGTCACGGTGACAGGCAAGTCCACAAATTTGCCCTCCGCACAGAAGGGGTCACAATCATTGATGGTGGCCACAGCGGTGGCCGTTGCGGTGTCAGCCCCCCAATTGCTCCATTCAATATCATGCAGCACGTAATTATTGTCGGCGCAGCCCAGCGAAATCTCCGCCGGCCCCTCCAGGTTGGGGGTAGCCACACAGCCTAAGATGGCGGTGGCTTCCACGGTGGTGGTGACACCGGGTGCCACGAGGTTATGCGCTTCCAAAAGCTGCCCAGTGTGGGTGAGTACTCTGAAAGTCAGCTCGCCCGCGCTAAAGGTGGCCACCTCTCCGTGTTCTTGCAAATTCACGTCCATTTGGGACAAGGCGTTGTACACCGCTGCGTGCTGGGCAGAGCTCAGGCTGGGGTGGAGCAGCAACTCCACTAAGCCCTGCGGGGTGCCGCCGGCAAGTTCTTTAAGCTGCTCGGCCGAGGTAGCACTGGCAAGCTCGGCCGCTGTGACAGGGAGTGCAATGTCAAAGGCGGGGCCTTCAACTGCAGTCACCTGGGTGGGCTCAGCGCCACGCGCGGCCTCGTACTCGGTGACCTGGGTGGTGCGGTCATTTTTATCAATGCGCTTGAGGTAGGCCTGGTTACTCACGCCCGTAGTGAGGAAATCATCCTGCTGCGCACTGGCCTGGCCGGCAGCAAGCAGCAGCTCCGCAGCCGTGGCCTGTGGGGTGTGATTGTTAAACCCCGGCACGCCTAAGCCGCCGATAACCAGCAGGGCAGCCGCCGCAGCAGCTACAGCACCGGTACCAAACCAGGGACGGCGTCGGTGAATACTGACCACGTTGTCCTGAGCCAGGATTTGCCGCAAGGCTTCATCCGCGCGTTGTTGCTGCTGTGGGTCCAAGGCGGGATCCGGAACAGGATTAGCAGCACGGAGCTGGGCAATGATGTCTTTGTCGGTCATGAGGTTTTCTCCAAGGCTTCAGCCAAACGGGTTCGGGCACGGTGCAGCCTCACGCGCGCATTTACCGCGCTCAAGTTTAGGGTGGCTGCGATTTCAGCGGCGGATAACCCTTCCCAAGCATGCAAGGTGAGGATTTCCCGGTCTGCGGTGCCCAGGGTGAGCAACGCACGGTTGATATCTAGCGATAGATCCACGTTGGGGGAAAAATCCACCCCCACGGAATCATGGTCGTCAATGGTGTCCAGCTCCGGGGTGGAGGACTCCTTGCGGTAGTACTCCCGCATGACGTTGCGGGCCACCCCGTAGAACCACGGCAGCACCGGGCCCTTGACTGTCTCGAAGTTCCTCCAAGCGCGTGCGAAGGTCTCTGCCGCCAAGTCCTCTGCCCGCTCCGCCGGAACACGACGGCGCAAAAAGGCGAGGACTGCCGGGTAGTGCTCTCGGTACGCTTGCGTGAAATCCACGTGCTCTATAGATACTTCGAGTTAAGGGGCTTTAGGAGTTAGCTGCCGTATCAAAGCGGAAGGTTGCGGACTGGTCTCCACAGGTGACCGTGTAGGTGTGGAAGCCTTCATCTGGGCCTTCGCCAATTTGCTCCGGTGCCGTGATGAAACCGCCCATCTCTGCGGTGTCCGCCATGGGGGAAAGCTCGGTCTGCGCACCGAAGGAGGTGGTCAAAGAGGCCTCTCCCACTTTTTCACAGTTGCTCAGGAAGAGCATCTCAGCGCCGGGCTTCAACAGGTCTTGAGTGCTGGCGGTCAGGACCTGGTCCTGGGCACCGGCTTCCTGATTGGCGGAGCAGCCAACGCAACCAACGGCGGCAAAAGCTAGAGCAGCAGCGGCGGTCATGATCTTTTTCATGGTGAAATCCTTTGTAATCGGTGAGCTTCCCCGGATGGGAAACCAGCGGGTGAACGACTGTTCATCTAGTTAGTTGCCGGCGCGGGGAGATTGTTACACCCGGATTTAAAAGAAGGCGCCGCCGCTATCATCTGAAGGTTGCGCTCCCCAGGAAAAGCGGCGGCGGCCGGTTTCTTGACGGGCCCCAATACTCCGCCAAGTTTTTGTGATTGCCTCCCGCTGGCTGGGGTCACAGCGGGGTGTGTTTCCAGGCCGCACCTACCGTGGGCCCGTAGTCACCGAGATTACACGGACATCCATATACCCGCCCCGGTTTTAATCATCTTCCGAATATCGGGGGCAGTAAATGGGGGTGAATCATGCATTCCCACTGTATGAAGAGGGGCTTTAGGCCCAAACGGACTTATCAGCGCCGCCTCTTAAGGGACGCACAGGGTTTCATTCCACCCCCTAGGGCTGTGCAACGTAGTGCAACTCTAGGTAGTGGTCTATTCCCTCCGCGCCACCCTCACGCCCAAAACCGGAGGCTTTGATACCGCCGAAGGGGGCCGCGACATCGGAAATGCCGCCCCTATTGAGCCCCACCATGCCAGCTTGCAGCTCATTGGCCAGGCGGGCCACCGTGTGGGCGTTTTCCGAAAACGCGTACGCCGCCAGCCCGAACTTGGTGTCATTGGCCCGCTCAATGGCCTCATCTAGAGACTCGAAGGTGGAGATCACCGCCACCGGGCCAAAGATCTCCTCCTTGAGAATATCTGCACCCGGCTTGACGTCCGTGAGCACCGTGGCGGGATAGAAAAAGCCCGGACCTTGCGGGGTAAAACCTCCGGTGAGCGCGGTGGCCCCCGCGCCGATAGCCTGATCCACCAATTTTGCCACGTGATCGCGCTGCTCCGCGTTGACCAGAGGACCCAGCGTAGTTGTCTCATCCATGCCATAACCCGTGACATAGGACTGGAATTTATCCACTACCTTTTCCTGGAATTCCTCTACCCGTGAGGAATGCACCAAGAAACGGTTGGCGGCAATACAGGTCTGGCCGTTATTACGCATTTTTGCCACCATAAGCCCCTTGATAACCCGGTCCATATCCGCGTCCGCACACACGATAAACGGCGCATTTCCGCCCAGCTCCATGGTGGTGCGCTGCAGGTTCTTGGCGGACTGTTCCACCAAAGTTTGCCCCACCTTCGTGGAACCGGTGAAGGTCACCTTCCGCAACCGGGGGTCATCCATAAGCTCTTTGGACAGGTTCTTGGAATCAGTGGAGGTGATAAAAGACAGGGTCCCGTGGGGCACGTCATGGCGCGCAAAGACTTCCGCCACCACCTCACCAAAGGCCAGCATGGTCAACGGGGTGGCCGCAGCAGGCTTGACAATCATGGTGCACCCAGCGGCCAGCGCCGGCGCAATTTTCCGGGTAGCCATGGCCAAAGGAAAATTCCACGGAGTAATGGCCAAGCAGGGGCCCACCGGGTGCGGCCGGACGGTGATAGTGCCATTTCCGGCTGGTGACGCAGCGTAACGGCCGGGAAGCCTAATGGCCTCACCGGCAAACCACCGCAAGTAGGCCGCACCGTAGTCCACCTCAGCTAAAGCGTCCTTCCATGTCTTGCCCATCTCATTGACCATGAGCGTGGCAAATTCATCCTTGCGCTCCATGACGGCGTGAAACAGGTCCATCAAAATATCGTGGCGGGCCTGGGGCGCAAACGCGGCCCACGGTTTTTGGGCCGCATGCGCCAAATCCAGCGCTTTCATCCAATCTGCGGAGGCACCGTCAGCTACTTCCGCAAGCACCTCCTCGGTTGCGGGGTTGAGCACTGTAAAAGTCTTGCCGGATTCTGCGGGCACGTTCTTGGTTCCAAGCCAAAGGTTTTCAATCATGCGCCCCAGGGTAGCGGTTTTAACAAACGCCGGAGCACAATTCGCGCTACCGAGTGCGGTGTGGCAAAAACTTCCCGCAGGTAATTATAAGGTTGCTGTTCCCGGGGAGTCGGGGCAGACACCACCTGCACGGGAATTTTCAGGTGCCATGCCCATAGCCGGGTGCGCAGGGCGTGAAAGTCACTGGTAACAACAGTAAAGCGAGCAGCGGTGGGGCGCATGGCGCGAACGTATTCCAGGTTTTCATTGGTGGAGGTCGCGTGTGGCTCCACGGCCACGGTATAGGCACCGGGATGAGTGCGGTGCTGCAGCAAGAAATCCCGCATGGCCCGGGCCTCAAGGTACCCGGTGACAATGATTTCCTGACCAGGCCGGGCCAGCGCAGCAGCGGTAAGCAGCCGCTGCTCCAGCATGGGGCCGGGCTGCCCGTTGACAACCCGCGAGCCCATCACAACGATGGGCTCCACTACTCACCCATGAGCTTGGCACGCAGATTGGCGTCTTTTTCTTCAACTTCCTGCGCCATGGTGGCCTGGTATTGTGCCATCTTCTCCACCAGAGCCGGGTCCCCGGCGCCCAGTATCCGGACGGCCAGCAGGCCGGCGTTTTTGGCACCGCCTATGGACACCGTGGCTACCGGCACGCCGCCCGGCATCTGCACAATGGACAGCAGGGAATCTAAGCCGTCCAGCTCAGCCAGCGCGCGCGGGACACCAATGACGGGTAGCGGCGTGGCAGCAGCCACCATTCCCGGCAGGTGTGCCGCACCACCGGCGCACGCGATAATGGCCTTCAGACCGCGCTCGTGCGCCCCCTTGGCATAGGCCAACATCTTCTTCGGGGTGCGGTGGGCAGAAACCACGCCCACTTCAAACGGAACCCCAAAATCAGCGAGTACCTGCGCCGCGGGCTCAACGGTGGGCCAATCAGAATCAGAGCCCATGATGAGGCCTACGAGTGGTGACATTTTTGCTCCTTTTACTTTTCGTCCAACCACCGGGCGTGGACAAGGAAGTCTGCGGCCAGGCGGGCATCACGACGGACGTGTTCTACATCCGCACCAGTTAAGTTAACGTGACCAATCTTACGTCCTGCGCGGTGGTCTTTGCCGTAGAGGTGAATCTTGGCCCCGGGGAAACGTCGGGAAACTTCCATGACCCGCTGAGCAATGGGCATGGAAGGGTCTTTTTCTGCGCCCAGAACGTTAGCCATCACCGTCACCGGCGCAAGAGCTGTGGTCTCCCCCAGCGGGAAATCCACAACCGCGCGCAGATGTTGTTCAAATTGGGAGGTCACGCAGCCGTCTTGTGTCCAGTGCCCAGTGTTGTGCGGGCGCATGGCCAGCTCGTTGACCGCAATGGTTTCGCGCCCATCTACCAGGTAAGTGAAAAGCTCAACGGCCAAGACACCTGTTACTCCCAGGTCATCGGCAATGTCTTTACCTAGTTGGCGGGTGTGGCGCTCGAGGTAGGAATCCAGGTCCGGGGCCGGCGCAATGGCTTCGGCGCATACGCCGTTTTCCTGCACCGACATGGTTACCGGCCACACTTTGATCTCCCCGGAAGGGTTGCGGGCAACCAGTACTGACAGCTCCCGATGCAGCTTCACTTTGCGCTCTGCCATCAGCTTCACGTCTGCCGCTAGGAGCTTTTCCACGGTTTCGGTTAGCTCTTCGCGCGACTCCGGGAACCAGACCCCCTTGCCGTCGTAGCCACCACGGCACGTCTTGAGGCATACTTGGCCCCCAACTTCTTCGCTGAAATCCAGCGCGTCCTGGACCGAGCCAATGGCCGCGAATTCCGGCACGGGGGCACCTAGCTGCACCAAAAGACGGCGCTGAGCCAGCTTATCTTGGGCATAGATGAGCGCCTCTGGGTGCGGCTCCACCGCATACCCCTCAGCAAGCAAGGCCTGCAGGGCCTGTGGCGGGACGTGTTCATGGTCAAAGGTCACCGCGTCTGCGCCCTGCGCGGCGGTGAGGCAATCCGCAGTTTTTTGATAATCACCGACCACGATGTCGGGAATAACCTGCGCGGCCGAGGACGCCTGCTCGCTTGTCAGAACCCGGAGTTTAATTCCTAATTCCACCGCAGCCGGCTGCATCATGCGCGCTAGCTGGCCATCACCTATTACCGTTACATTTTTTAGCACGCATTACATACTAGCCCCGCGCTTAGCGCCAAGAAAACGACTGCAACTGTTGGTTTAAAACCCGCTCCAGCTTTTTACTCTTGGGCAGATCGGAAAAATACAGGGGCTGTTGATAGCCGCGAATCCCCAGCCCTAAACCACCGCGGTGCCGGCGCACCCCAGCTATATCCGCGAGGGGAATGGAATCCACCTTGGCTCCATTGCGCGCGATGACGCGGGTATTGGTGATGATAAACCGGCGCCGGCGGGCCTTCCACACGGGCACCACGAAGCGAAACACCACCAAAAACAGCCAGACAGCTATGCAGGCTTTTTCCAAGGTGGCATCCCGCAAGCTGCCCGCAATCCACCCTATGCCCGTCCAGCACAGGCCGGTGTACAAAAACAATTCCAAGGCGGGGAAAACCAGGGCACGGTAGGGAGCGGTAACATCCGCTAGGCGGAATTCCCCCGGCTGCATCTTTAGCAAATTCATGGTGCTTGTATCCTACCCAGCTAGCTTCCGGCCGGGCGAAGGTGGATGACGTCTCCTGCGGAGTAATACTGGCCGCCCACGTTTATCCGGCCGTCTTCGGCTACGCCCTCCACGGTTCCGTGGATATCCCCGCCCGGCGCTTCCAACCGCACATTCATCCCAATCGAGGAGCACACCTGACGGTAGTCCCGCATAAGCTGCGGGTCCTGGCTTTCCCACTGGTCAAACCGGGTGCGTAGGTTACGAAGTACCGCGATGGCCACCTCCGTGCGGTCGGTGTCTATGCCAGCTATTTTCAACGAGGTGGCCGTGGGCACCGGCAGCTCACCGGCGTCCAAGGTGACATTTATCCCCATCCCCACCACCACGCGGGCGCTAGGGGACCCCGCCGCCTGCGTTTTGGGAGCCAGCTCGGTTTTCGTGACCTCTGCCTTGGTGACCTCGGTTTTCGTGACCTCTGCCTTGGTGACCTCGGTTTTGGTGAGCTCACCCGCCTTGAATTCGGGGGATTTGAAGGCGGAGCCAACCGGCCCGGCCTCCGCCAACACGCCGCTAAGTTTCTTGCCTCCCAGGAGGACGTCATTTGGCCACTTCAAGACTGTGCCAGGGATGGAATCCATTATCGCTAAACCAGCCGCTAGCGGCAGGGTTCCCAGGTGCTCTAGTGAATCCGGGAGGATAAGCACGGAAAAAGTCACCTGGGAGCCAGCCGGGGCCACCCAACTGCGCCCCAGGCGGCCCTTGCCGGCGGTCTGGGAGTTGGTTATCAAAACCGTTGCATCAGCCACGTCGGTGGCCTGCATGAGGTCGGTGTTCGTGGAGCCGGTTTCCTCCACGTAACGGACCTGAGCCCACAAACCGGCCAGTTCGGTACGGATACGTTCTATGTCAAGGGTGGTCATAGCTGCCTAGAATACCCCACCCTCAGGAGTTCGGGACTACCCCCATCGGGTGTAAAAACCCCAAAATCTATTGATTTATCCTTTCGGTAATTTACCGTTAAGACAACTACAGTATCCCGAAAGGCGTTTTACCCATGAAAAAATCCATTCTTGCTACCACCGTTGCACTGTCCGTTGTACTGGCAAGTTGTTCCCAGCCCGCTGATGATGTTGAAAAGGCCGCTGATGGCGCCAAAGAAGCGGTAACCTCCGCCGCCAAGGACGCCAAGGAAGACATGAAGGACGACAAGAAGTCCAACGGAGAAGGCCGCGGACCCATTACCTTTGCCATGGGCAAAAATGACACAGATAAAATCATCCCCATCATCGAGGCCTGGAACAAAGAGCACCCTGATGAGGAAGTAACGCTCAAAGAGCTGGCTGGTGAGGCGGACGCACAGCGTGAGACCCTAGTGCAGTCCCTGCAGGCCGGCAATGATGACTATGACGTCATGGCACTTGACGTAGTGTGGACCGCTGACTTTGCGGCCAATCAATGGCTGGCACCACTAGAAGGCGACCTCGAGGTTGACACCTCCGATCTGCTGGACGCCACCGTTGAATCCGCTACCTACATGGACACCCTCTACGCCCTGCCGCAAAACACCAACGGCCAGCTGCTATTCCACAACAAGACCCTGGCCCCAGAATCCGTGGAGAAGTTTGATGATTTCAAGTCCGCCTGTGCCGCGCTGGAATCCGGCGTTGACTGCCTGACCACCCAGCTCAAGCAGTACGAGGGACTGACTGTGAACACCGTGGGCTTCATGGAAGGCTGGGGCGGGTCTGTCCTCGACGACAAGGGCGAAATCACCGTGGACTCCGCAGACTCGAAGGCCGGCCTGCAAGCTCTGGTTGACGCCTACAACGGCGGTATCATCGCTAAGTCCGCCACCGCTACCACCGAGGAAGAGACCAACCTCAACTTCACCGAGGGCAAGACCGCTTTTGCCATCAACTGGCCGTACATGTACACCAATGCTGAGGAAGCCGGCCTGGACTTTGAGGTCACCCCGCTGGTGGGCAAAGACGGCGTAGGCGTTTCCACCCTGGGCGGCTACAACAACGGGATCAACGTCAATTCCAAGAACAAGCAGACCGCCTTGGACTTCATGAAATTCATCGTGAATGAAGAAAACCAGAAGTCCTTTGCTGAAGCCTCCTTCCCACCGGTCCTAGCTTCTGTCTACGATGACGCGGATATCGCGGAGAAGTTCCCGTACATGCCGGCACTGAAGGAATCCCTCGAAGCCGCTGCCCCACGTCCGGTTTCCCCGTTCTACACCGCCATTTCCAAGGCCATCCAGGACAACGCCTACGCCGCGCTGACCGAGGGCAAATCTGTTGACGACGCCACCGCTGATATGAAAGCCGCTATCAAGTCTGCCTCCGCTTCCTAGGAAAAGAGTCTAAACTCCTAAGAATGCAACTAAGCACCACAGACGCGAAAGCACGCGCTGTCACGCCGCCCGCTAAGAGGAAAAAGCCCTCACAAGCGGGCGGCGCTGCTGCGCTTATAGCCCCCGCGCTTCTTGTCCTCGCGGTCGTCATTGGCTACCCCATCATCCGGGCCATCATGTTGTCCTTCCAGGGCAACCGCCGCCTAGATCCCACCACCGGGGTGTTTGTCGAAGGCCAGTTTGCCGGCCTGGAGAACTACCTGTACTGGATTGGAAACCGGTGCATGACGGCATCGGGAGAAGTGGCCTCTTGCCCGCCGGGCATCATTGCCACGGACTTTTGGCCTGCGGTACGCATAACCATCTTCTTCGCCGTGGTCACCGTGGCTCTAGAGACGGTCCTGGGCGTTATCATGGCGCTGATTATGAACGGCACCTTCTTAGGCCGTGGCCTGGTGCGCGCGGCCGTGCTCATCCCCTGGGCCATACCCACGGCAGTAACGGCAAAGCTGTGGCAATTCATGTTCGCACCCCAGGGCGTGGTCAACGCGCTACTTGTTGATGCCGGCCTGGACAAGCCCATCGCGTGGACTACCGACCCCGCGTTCGCACGCCTGGCGGTCATCATCGCGGACGTGTGGAAGACCGCGCCGTTTATGGCACTGCTCATCCTGGCCGGGCTGCAAATGATCCCCAAAGACCTCTACGAGGCCGCGTCCATAGACGGGGCGGGGCCATGGAAACGCTTCACCACCATCACGCTTCCGTTGGTGCGACCGGCGCTGCTGGTAGCCGTGCTATTCCGCACGCTCGACGCACTGCGCATGTACGACCTGCCAGTGATTATGATCTCCGCGTCCTCAAACTCCCCCACCGCCACGATCTCGCAGCTGGTAGTCGAGGATATGCGTCAAGGAAACTTCAACTCCGCCTCCGCGCTGTCCACGCTTATCTTCCTGCTCATCTTCACCGTGGCGTTTATATTGATTAAATTCCTTGGCGCCAAACCAATTGAGGACAGGTAGGCTCGCGATGAAAAACTTGAAGAAATTTGGCCACCTCCTGGGCGTACTGTTCATCATGTTCTGGGGTCTGGCCCCCTTCTACTGGATGGTTATCACCGCGCTGCGCGATAGCTCCCATACCTTTGACACCACGCCGTGGCCCACGCACGTGACCCTGGATAATTTCCGGGACGCGCTAGCAACGGACAAGGGCAACGACTTCCTCGGCGCAATTGGCAACTCCTTAATTATCTCTTTGGCCACGACCGCGGTGGCCGTGGCAGTGGGCGTTTTCACCGCCTACGCGCTGGCCCGCATGGACTTCCCCGGCAAAGGAATAGTCACCGGTATCATCCTGGCGGCGTCAATGTTCCCCGGCATTTCCTTGGTCACCCCGCTGTTCCAGCTCTTCGGTGATGTGGGCTGGATTGGAACCTACCAGGCCATGATCATTCCGAACATCTCCTTCGCACTTCCCCTGACCGTTTACACGCTGGTCAGTTTCTTCCGGCAGTTGCCATGGGAGCTTGAGGAGGCCGCTTTGATGGACGGGGCCACCAAGGGCCAGGCCTTCCGGCTCATTTTGCTACCACTGGCCGCGCCTGCGCTATTTACCACCGCCATCATCGCTTTTATCACCACCTGGAATGAATTCATGCTGGCCCGCCAGCTATCTACTACTGACACCGAGCCGGTCACCGTGGCAATCGCCCGTTTCTCCGGCCCCTCCGCGTTCGAATACCCCTACGCTGCCACCATGGCAGCGGGCGCGTTGGTGACCATCCCGCTCATCATTATGGTGCTGGTATTCCAGCACCGCATTGTGGCGGGTCTTACCTCCGGCGGTGTGAAGGGCTGATGCGGCCCCACCTGCTTTGGGAGGCAGCGCTGGGGTTTGTGGGCTTTTTCGCCTTCCTCGCGCTGATTCAGGCCCTTGTTAACCTCTTTGCCCCCGAACCCGCACTCTGGCCAGGCCTCCTGGCCGGCGGGCTAGTGGCGGCAACCTACTTCATCTGGAAAGCTGCACCGTGAACACCATTTTCTACCAAGCCCTCATCCACGCTTTTAAAGACTCCAACGGGGACGGCGTGGGGGATATCCCCGGCCTGATTTCCAAACTCGATTATCTGCAATGGCTGGGGGTGGACTGCGTGTGGGTCCCGCCCTTCTACGCCTCCCCCATGCGCGATGACGGCTACGATATCGCGGACTACTATGCCATCAACCCGGCCTACGGCACCATGGAAGACGTAGAGCAGTTGATTGCGGAGCTGCACTCGCGCGGCATGAAGATTATGACGGACTTGGCACTCAACCACACCTCCGTTGATCACCCGTGGTTCCAGGCCTCCCGCCAGGACCCGCAGGGGCCTTACGGGGATTTTTACGTCTGGGGCGATGACCCACAGCGCTACCCGGAAATCCGTGTCATCTTCACCGACACCGAAGACAGCAACTGGGCCTTTGATGAAACCCGCGGTCAGTATTACTTCCACCGCTTCTATTCCCACCAGCCGGACCTCAACTACGACAACCCGGCGGTGCAGGAAGAAATCCTGTCCGTGGTGCGGTTCTGGCTTTCCAAGGGCGTGGACGTGCTGCGCCTAGACGCGGTGCCTTACTTGTTTGAACGTGACGGCCAAGGCGGGGAATCACTGCCCGAGACCTTTGCCTTTATTCGGCGCATCCGGGCGCTAGTGGATGCGGAATTCCCCGGCGCCAAGCTGCTGGCGGAGGCCAACCAACCGGCCGACAAAACCACCAAATACTTCGACGCCGGAATGCACATGTGCTTCAACTTCCCCCTCATGCCCAAGCTGTACGAGGCCCTGGCTACGAGCTCGGCCACGCCCGTCTACGAGGTCATGGACGAGCTGGGAGACATCCCGGTGGGCGCGTGGGCGAACTTCCTGCGCAACCACGACGAGCTCACATTAGAGATGGTCACCCCCGCTGAGCGCCAGCTGATGTACGAAACCTACCTGCCGGATCAGCAGTCCAAGGCGCACACCGGGATTGCGCGGCGCCTCATGCCGCTCATGGGCGGCGACCGCCGCAAAGTAGAGCTGCTGTTTGCACTGCTACTCGCGCTGCCCGGCCAGCCCTTCATCTACTACGGCGATGAAATTGGGATGGAAGACCTCCCGGAGCTTCCCGACCGCTACGCGGTTCGCACACCTATGCTCTGGGAGGACGGCCCCGGCCACGGCTTTAGCGATGCCCCCTCACCCCACCTCCCCTTCGCCAGCGGCCACAGCGTGGCCGCGCAGCAAGAAGACCCCACTTCGCTGCTCAATACCGTGCGCGGGCTTATCACCCAGCGCAGGCAACACCCGGACCTGGCCACGGCCAGCTACGAGGCCGTGGAGGCCGGCGTGGATGAGGTCCTGGCTTTCCAACGCGGTGGCCTGCTGTGCCTGTTCAACTTCAGCGAGGAAACGATAGATTTGGGCCCGGTGGAGCTGGGGCCCTTTGGCTACGCGTGGGTTCCTGTGGAGTCCTAGCCCCCATCCGGCCCAGCCGGTCAGCCGGCTCGCCTGTCAGACCCAACCGAAATGTGACGGGGATCACCGCGTGGAAATGTTAGCTTTCGCAAGCGAAATCATTTAGACTCAACAAACATGACAGTTTCCTCACATTTGCCGCCTTCAGAGCCTGCCGCAACCACTACCGCCGAAAAACTCGCCGATCTGCAGCGCCGCAGGGAAGAAGCGGCGGCCCCCATGGGGGAAGCCGCCCACCAACGCGTCAAAGACGCCGGCCGCCTCACCGCGCGTGAGCGCCTGGACTACATCCTGGATGAAGGCTCCTTCGTGGAGACCGACATGCTGGCCATCCACCGCACCGTGGACTTTGGCATGGACAAGCGTCACCCGGTAACCGACGGTATTGTCACCGGCTGGGGCACCATCGATGGCCGTGAGGTGTGCATCTTCTCCCAGGACGGCACCGTCTTTGGTGGTGCGCTGGGTGAGGTCTACGGCGAAAAAATGATCAAGATCCAGAAGCTGGCCATCACCACCGGCCGCCCGCTCATCGGTCTGTACGAGGGCGCGGGCGCCCGCATCCAGGACGGTGCCGTGTCGCTGGACTGGATTGCCCAAACCTTCTACCAAAACACCCTAGCCTCCGGCGTTATCCCGCAAATCTCCGTGATCCTGGGCGCCTGCGCGGGCGGCAACGCCTACTCCCCCGCCATCACCGACTTCGTGGTCATGGTGGACAAGAAATCCAAGATGTTCGTCACCGGCCCCGACGTCATCAAGACCGTCACCGGTGAGGTCATCACCCAGGAGGAACTAGGCGGCGCGGAAGTCCACATGAAATCCGCCGGCAACACCCACTACACCGCGGAAAGTGATGAGGACGCACTTGACTGGGTCATCGACCTGATAAGCTACCTGCCCTCCAACAACCGCCAGCTGGCACCCCGTGAGGAATTCGATGAGCAGGATGACATTACCGAAGACGACCTTAAGCTAGATTCCATCATCCCGGACTCCCCCACCCAGCCCTATGATGTGCGTGAGGTCATCGAGCTCATCACCGATGACGGCGAATACATGGAAATCCAGGCCGAACGCGCGGACAACGTGGTCATAGCCTTCGGCCGCGTGGAGGGCCACACCGTGGGCTTCGTGGCCAACCAACCCATGGTTTTTGCCGGCTGTCTGGATATTAACTCCTCTGAGAAAGCCGCGCGTTTTATCCGTACGTGTGACTCCTTCAACATCCCCATCGTTTTGCTCGTGGACGTACCGGGCTTCCTGCCGGGCGCGGACCAGGAACATGACGGCATCTTGCGCCGCGGTGCCAAGCTGCTCTACGCCTACGCGGAGGCCACTGTGCCTAAAATCACCGTGACCATGCGCAAAGCCTACGGTGGCGCGTATTGCGTGATGGGGTCCAAGGGCCTGGGCTCAGACGTCAACCTGGCGTGGCCCACTGCGCAGATTGCGGTTATGGGGGCATCGGGAGCCGTGGGCTTTATCTACCGCAAGGAAATCAAGGCCGCGATGGAAAAGGGTGAGGACACCGCCGCCCTCATCAAAGCCTTCGAGCAGCAGTATGACGCCTTCATGCTCACGCCCTACAAGGCAGCAGAGCGCGGGCTAATTGACGCCGTTATCATGCCGTCCGAAACCCGCACCCAGATTGCCAAGAACTTGCGCCTCTACGCGGATAAGAATGTTGCCCGCCCGGCGCGCAAGCACGGCAATATCCCACTATAGAAACGGTCTTGTAGACTAATCAACCATGAGTGACATGAAAACCACCGCTGGAAAAATCGAAGCACTGGACCAGAAACTGGCCCAAGCGCACAAGCCGCTGGGGCAGGTCCCAGCAGCGCGCGAACGCATTGAATCCACGCTGGATAAGGGATCATTCGTGGAAACCGACGCCCTGGCACGCCACCGTTCCAAGGACTTCGGCCGCGAGCACGACCGCCCGTTCACCGACGGCGTCATCACCGGCTACGGCACCATCGATGGCCGTAAGGTGTGCATCTACTCCCAGGACGCCACAATTTTTGACGGCACTATGGGCGAAGCCTACGGGGACAAGCTGGTCAAGCTCTACGACCTGGCGCTAAAAACCGGCGTCCCCATGGTGGCAATCGTGGAAGGCGGTGCCCCACGCGCGCAGGAGGGCATCATCACTTTGGCCGTCCAGGCGCGGATTTTGGAGCGGGTGACCAAGGCCTCCGGCCTCATCCCCCAAATCACGGTGGTTCATGGCCAAACCCCCTCGCTGATCCCCGGCATGTCCGACATTGTGATTGGTGCCGGCGGCCACACCCAAGCGGAGGTCCGGGAGGTCTTGAGCTTCCTCCCCGCTAACAACCATGCAGAAACCCCGCGCACGGACTCCCACATCATGCGCGGGTCCATCGCGGAGAATATTAGCGAAGAAGACCGCCAGCTGGACTCCGCAGTCCACGACGACATGACTGTGGATCTCACGGAGGTAGTGGCGGGTGTATTCACCGAGTCCTTGGAACTGCAGGCCGCAGTTACTGGCGTATATACCGGCTTTGGGCGCATTGAAGGCCGCGCGGTGGGAGTGATAGCCAACCGGGGTACATTCGACGACTCCGCCGCTACTAAGGCCGCGCAATTTATCCAAATGTGCGACTGCTTCAACCTTCCCATCCTGGAATTCGTGGACGCCCCAGTGCTGGCCGCCAGCCCGGCCGCACTGGGCAAACTAGCCCACGCGTATTCCGCAGCCACCGTGGGCAAGGTAACCATCAACGTGGGCCGCGCTCTTGGCAACGCCTACGTGGTCTTTGGCTCCAAAGACCTGGGCGCGGACCTGGCCTATGCCTGGCCTACTGCCCAGATAGCCGTCGCGGACGCCCCCGCGCTGGCGCAAACCCTGGGCATTGAGGATGCCTCTGAGTACCTCACCCCTTATCAGGCCGCTGAACGCGGACTGGTTGACGCCGTTATCACCCCGGGCGCTACCCGCGCCTATCTGACGGAGGCCCTGCGCTTGCTAGAGCGCAAAGTAATCTATTCCACGCCGAAGAAACACGGCAACATCACCTTATAGGAGAAAATCATGACTGCACCCCACCTCAAAGTAATCAACGGCAAGCCCACCTTCCAGGAGGTGGCAGCCCTTGCTACCGTGCTTTCCCAGATTGATTCTGAGGAGCGCAACAAGGCCGCCCAGACCGGCGTAGTCCGGGATAACTGGGGCCAGCCGGGTGCAGACTTCAACCCTTCCGCCTTCCGGAACGTCCGCTACTTCTAAAACATGCGCATTGTTCTAGCCTCCCAATCCCCCTCCCGCGCCGCTATTCTGCGTGGGGCGGGGGTGGAGCCCGTTTTGCACCCGGCCGACGTTGACGAGCGCGCAATCGAGGCCGCTCACCGGGACGCGGGGTCCTCCGGGATTGTGGCCGCGCTCGCCCGTGCTAAAGCGCATGCGGTAGCCAGGCACTACCCCGCTGACGTGGTAATAGGCGCCGACTCCATGCTCTTGCTCGACGGTCAGCTCCAGGGCAAACCGCACACGGTAGAAAACACAGTGGCCCGCTGGCATGAACAGGCCGGCAAGTCCGCTCAACTTCTCACGGGCCACTGCGTCATTTACGCCGGCCAGCAACACGTGGAGGTCTCTTCCACCACGGTCAATTTTGCCCAGGCTTCCGCTGCCGATATCGCGGCCTACGCCGCCACCGGCGAACCCCTGCAGTGCGCTGGGGCTTTCACTTTGGAGGCCATGGGCGGGTGGTTCATTGATTCGATTGCGGGGGATCCGTCTTCGGTGATTGGACTTTCACTACCAGTGGTGCGCCGCGCGCTTTATGGATTTGGCCTCAATGTCTCCGATTTCTGGGGCTAATAACCAGGCCGCTTCCCGTTTCCGGCGTTGTGGGTAGAGTGGTCGGCATGGAAATGAAAGACATGCTAGCGCCCGCGCCCATCAAGCTACCGGCAGACCCCGGTGCCACCGCATCGGAGTCCACCGCCGCCAACCTCTGCGCACATCCGGACTCCCCTGTGTTGTGGGCACAGATGGCCGAAAAGGAATTAGCCACACAACGCGCCGCCAACGGCAGCGCCGCTGACTTCATCACCGCCTATGCCTTTGCCCGCACCGGCTACCACCGCAGTCTTGACCGCCTGCGCGGTAACGGCTGGAAGGGCTGGGGCCCGGTTCCCTTCGACCACGAGCCCAACCAGGGGGTGCTACGCGCCATTGCAGCGTTGGCTCACTGCGCCAAGGCCATTGGTGAGGACGCGGAATACGACCGCCTACGTCAGATGCTCTCAGACGCTGACCCGGCGGCGGTGTCCCAGCTGCTAGATTAACCCTTGCTCAGGCCAGAAATGGCATAAAAGAAACCCACCGGAGTGTGTACTCCGGTGGGCTAGCTTTTTAAGAAAGTAAGCGCTTAGGCGTTCTTTGCCTCTGCGCGGCGGATTGCTTCCTTAGCAACCTTTTCCTGGATACCCATGTCTAGCTCGGAGGTGAAGCCAACGCAAGAGTTGTTGATTTCACCAAGAACGTAGGTGTCTTCACCGTCTTCACCGTCAGCAAGCATGAAGTCAGCGGTCCAGATGAGCGGAACATTGTCGTTCTCACCGAGCTTGGAGGCGATGACAGGGCGAGCCTTGTCAAACATCTCCAGGAGGTCTGGCCATGCTTCTGGCTTGTCGTAGGTGTAGGTTGCACCGGAGAACAAGGTAGCGGAGAAGGAGTCTCCACCAGCAGCTGGCTTCTTGTGAACGATGAATACTGGTTCATCACCAACCATGAGGATGCGGATTTCACCCTCCACGATACGAGGCATGAAGCGCATGTCAACGAGCATGCCGTTGTCACCAATGATGTACTGGTCACAGAAGTCCATGAAGTCACCCAGGGTGTAGTCGTGGGTCTTGTTGTCCACGGCCTCGGTACACTTCAACTTGGTGTCTAGAGGTAGCTTGGAGCCTGGCTCCACGGACTTAGCCAGATCTGCGTCTGCCAAGCGTACGCGCCAGATACCTTCACCGGTGGAGCCACGGTTTTGCTTCAGAACGCGCTCACCGTAGGTCAGGGAGGTTGGGAAGGTGTTGTGGAAGGACTCCACGTCGTAGTATGCGGCGGTGTCTTCAGGCACTAGTGGGGTGTCATTTAGCTTGACTAGTGCGTCCTTGGCACCATAGGCCATCATGTCAGCTGGGGTGGACATGCCAACCAAGCCAGCGTCAGCGAGTTTGGTCAGAAGGGTCATGTAGCCCTTCTCACCGCCTGGGATGCTGCCTGGGTTCACGCGGGAGATGTAGGCATCAAAGTTCTTGGAGACCGTGTCAAAGATTTCATCAGCCTTGTCAGGGTGGAAGTAAACAACCTCTGCGTGCCAGCCAGCGTCCTTGATGGAGTTGACGATTGGCATGGTGTCTTTACGGTGGCCGTCAGGGCCCTTGTCAGATCCGCCTTCTACTTCGAAGACGACGATTGCCTTATTCACTGCAATAAACCTTTCATAGATGTATTCACGTGCAACACGTGTTCGGGTCTGTTGCATCCCTTTTCCTGACTAGAGATACCGTTGGCGACCCAGGTACTAACGGTATCCGAATACCGCCCGCTTCGCTGGGCAAATCCAGCGTGACTGATCCCACGTTTCTCAGCGGTTCTCATCCGGCGACCCCGTGGCCTGGGGACATGTTATAACCACGTGGAGAAAATGTATTCAATGCCACATTCGCCTACCCTATGTTGAGTATCACGGTATTGTGATTTTGAACCTTTAAGCTATAAGAACCGGAGATCCCTGTGATTGATATTGACCCTAATCCCGCGTACAGCGAATTCGCAGATCCCTCCCGCCTGGTGTCCGCACCATGGCTTTCTGCTCGCTTGGGCGTAAAGGGACTGCGCGTATTGGAAGTCGATGAAGACATTTTGCTCTACGACATTGGCCACATCCCCACCGCTAGTCGCCTCAATTGCTACACCGAGCTCCAAGACCCGGTAACCCGCGACATCGTCAGCGCGGAAGGTTTTAGCAAGCTCATGCGCGAAAAGGGTATCAACCGCGACGACACGATAGTGCTTTACGGGGATAAAAATAACTGGTGGGCCGCCTACGCACTGTGGGTTTTCGAGCTTTTTGGCCACCCCGACGTGCGCCTGTTAGACGGCGGCCGTGACGCCTGGATGACAGAGGAGCGTGACACTTCCTATGTTGTGCCCACCCCCGCTGAATCTGACTACCCCGAGGTGGAGCGGAATGACTCCCAGCACCGGGCGTTTGTCAATGACTTGTCAGGCCTTGTTCTTATAGACACCCGCCCGGAGGCAGAGTACCGCGGAGCCGCCACCACCACTTCCCAGGCAGGTGACTCTACTTACGGCACCACTATCCGCCACGGGCACATCCCGGGCGCAATCAACTTGCCCTGGAATAGCGCCTTGCACCCAAACGGCGTATTCCGCTCCCCCAAGGAACTGGCCGCCACTTTTAGCGACCTTGACCCCAAAGCCCCCACGGCACTGTATTCCCACCTGGGCGCCCAGAGTGCCCACGGCTGGTTTGTCACCAAGTTCCTCCTAGGCTTTGACAACGTCAAAAACTACGACGGATCCTGGGCCGAATGGGGAAATATGGTGCGAATGCCCATCGAACGCTAACACGTGTCGCCCCCATCCTCCCAGGTGGGGGCATATTTTTGGATTTTTTCTAAAACCTGATGGATCTCTCATGTTTTTGTGTGCGATAATAGTTTGAGCAAAATTTATCAAGGAAGGGCCAACACGTGTCTGTGGAAACTAAAACCATCACCAAGGTACTCATCGCCAACCGTGGTGAGATCGCCGTTCGTGTCATCCGCGCCGCGCGGGACGCGGGCATCGCTTCAGTGGCCGTGTACGCAGAACCTGACGCGACCGCACAATTCGTAGAGCTGGCTGATGAGGCCTTCGCTTTGGGCGGCAGCACCTCAGCTGATTCCTATCTGGATATGACCAAGGTGCTAGACGCCGCTAAGAAGTCCGGGGCGGACGCCATCCACCCCGGCTACGGCTTTCTATCGGAAAACGCCGAATTCGCGCAGGCAGTCATGGACGCCGGCCTCATCTGGATTGGCCCATCGCCGCAAGCTATCCGCGACTTGGGCGATAAAGTCACCGCCCGCCACATTGCCGAGCGTGCCGATGCCCCCATGGCACCGGGCACCCCCAACCCAGTCGCTGACGCCACTGAAGTTGAGGCTTTTGCTGACGAATACGGCCTGCCAATTGCCATCAAGGCAGCTTTTGGCGGCGGCGGACGCGGCATGAAGGTGGCCTACAAGCGTGAAGAGGTAGCCGAGCTATTCGAATCCGCCACCCGTGAGGCCACCACCGCCTTCGGGCGCGGAGAATGCTTCGTGGAGCGCTACCTAGACAAAGCCCGCCACGTGGAGGCACAGGTCCTGGCAGACCAGCACGGCAACGTTGTGGTCATGGGTACCCGTGATTGCTCCTTGCAGCGCCGCTTCCAGAAGCTCGTGGAAGAAGCGCCAGCTCCGTTTTTGACTGATGAGCAACGCCGGTCCATCCACGACTCCGCAAAGCGCATTTGCCGGGAAGCCGGCTACTACGGTGCAGGCACCGTCGAATACTTGGTGGGCTCTGACGGCCTCATCTCCTTCCTTGAGGTCAACACCCGCCTGCAGGTGGAGCACCCGGTGACTGAAGAAACCACCGGCTATGATCTGGTGCGTGAGCAGTTCCGCATCGCGGAGGGCCGCGAGCTGAGCATCAGCGAAGATCCCACGCCCTTCGGCCATGCCATCGAGTTCCGTATCAACGGCGAGGACGCACAGGCGGGCTTCATGCCGGCGCCTGGCACCGTTGTTAAGTATTCCGAGCCCTCCGGCCCAGGCATCCGCATGGACTCCGGTGTCCGCGAAGGCTCCGTCATTGGCGGCCAATTCGATTCCATGCTGGCCAAGCTCATTGTCTGGGGCCCGGACCGCCAGACCGCCATTGAGCGCTCCCGCCGCGCGCTAGATGAGTTCACCGTTGAAGGCCTGCCCACAGTCATTCCTTTTGACAAGGCCATTGTCAACAACCCTGCCTTCACCGCAGAGGACGGCTCTTTCGATATCTACACCAAGTGGATTGAAGAAGAGTGGGTCAATGACCTAGAGCCGTACGTGGACTCTGACGCTGCCGATGCCGAGGATTCAGAGCCGGCACGCAAGTTTGTCGTGGAAATCGACAACCGCCGCGTAGAGGTCGCACTGCCAAGCAACCTCTTGATGGGTGGCATTAACGCCGTGCGCAAGAAGGCCAAGAAGCGCCGTGGCGGCGGGGGCGGCAAGTCCGCCGTTTCCGGTGACGCGGTCGTAGCCCCCATGCAGGGCACGGTTATCAAGGTCAACGTCGAGGAAGGCCAGGAGGTCGCAGAAGGCGACGTCGTGGTAGTACTTGAGGCCATGAAGATGGAAAACCCTGTCAAGGCCCACAAGTCCGGCAAAGTCACCGACTTGAAGGTGGAGACCGGCGGCCAGATCAACAAGGGCGAGCCAATCCTCGAGATTAAGTAGTAACCCGCCCTCGCAGACGCCTATCCCCGCTAGTTCACCTGGAACTAGCGGGGATTTTCGTGCCGCCACCGGCTTTTTGGCGGCGTTGGTGCCTGCGTTGGTGCCGACGTCAGCTGGGCCGGACTGGCCGGACTGGCCGGGCTGGCCAGGCCCCACGGGAGAAAATGTTGCCCCCCGGCCGGGCCCAGCTGGGGCCAGCTAGCCCTGGATAAACCCGTTTCAGCCGATAACGGCGATGAGGTCCCCGCCTTCGACCTTGGTCACCTGGCCCACGGCAATCCTTTCGACCGTGCCGTCCTGCGTGGCGGAGATAGAGGCTTCCATCTTCATTGCCTCGATGACCGCCACTTGGTCACCGGCCTTTACCTTGGCTCCAACTTCGATGGTTGGCGTAACCACGCCGGCAAAAGGCGCGGCCACGTGTCCCTTGTTGGAAGGGTCTGCCTTCTCCACCGTAGCCACGGTGGATTCGACGTTGTTATCGCGGACCTTGATCGGGCGGATCTGGCCGTTGACGCTGAGCACCATGTTGCGCATGCCCTTTTCGTCGGGCTCGCCCAACGCGTCAAACCGCACCGTGAAGTGCTTGATATCTGCGCGGTCGGTGGAGCCGGACGGGAAGTAGTGCACGGTGTGCTCTTTGCCTTCGTCCATGCCGTAGAGGAACAACGTGTCTGAAAGCGCTTCGGTGTTGCCGTAGGTGCGCCGGAATTCGTTGAACTCTTCGAACTGCTTGGGGAAAAGGAGGCGGTTGATACTTGCGCGGCGTTCTTTGGGATCGGAGGACTCTAGGTGCTCAACTTCCTCTGCGGGAACGTCCTTGACCTGAACCTCCCCGGGCGCACGCCCTTCAAGCACCTTGTCGCGCAACGGGGGCCAGCCACCTGGAGGAGTTCCCAGCTCCCCCCGCAGGAACGCGATGACGGAGTCAGGGATATCGTACTTTTGTGGGTCTGCCTCAAACTCTTCCGGAGAAACCCCCGCGCCAACCAGGTGCAGGGCCAGGTCACCTACCACCTTGGAAGAAGGAGTGACCTTGGTTGGGCGGCCCAGCATTTCGTTGACGGCCGCGTAGTTATCCTCGATGACCTCAAAGCGGTCTGCCAGCCCCAAGGCGGTTGCCTGGGCGCGAAGGTTGGACAGCTGCCCGCCGGGAATTTCGTGCTTGTAGACGCGCCCGGTGGGGCCGGGAATGCCGTTTTCAAACGGATGGTAGAGCTCGCGGACTGCCTCCCAGTAGGGTTCCAGGTCGCAGATAGCCTGCAGGTCCAGGCCGGTATCGCGCGGGGTGTTGGCAAACGCGGCCACGATGGCGGACAGCGAAGGCTGCGAGGTAGTGCCACCGAGTGGCGCGGAGGCGCCGTCCACGGCGTCCGCGCCGGCAAGCGCCGCCGCGTAGTACGTTGCTAGTTGGCCGCCGGCGGTGTCGTGCGTGTGCACGTGGACCGGCAGGTCAAATTCCTTGCGCAGAGCCTTCACCAACACCGAAGCGGATTCGGGGCGCAGCAGCCCAGCCATGTCCTTGATGGCCAAAACGTGAGCGCCGGTGCCCACAATTTGCTCCGCCAGCTTGAGGTAGTAATCCAGCGTATAGAGGTCTTCCTTCGGGGAGCACATGTCCCCCGAGTAGCTCATGGCTACCTCAGCCACCGTGGTGCCCGTTTCCAGCACGGCGTCAATCGCGGGGCGCATCTGGGAGACATCATTGAGGGCGTCAAAGATGCGGAAGACGTCAATGCCGGACCGCGCAGCCTCCTCCACGAAGGCGTGGCATACCTTGTCCGAGTAAGGGCTGTAGCCCACCGTGTTGCGGCCGCGCAGCAGCATCTGAATGTTTTGGTTAGGCATGGCCTCACGCAGCAGGTCCAGGCGTACCCAGGGGTCTTCTTTGAGGAAGCGCATGGCTACGTCGTAGGTCGCGCCGCCCCAGGCCTCTACGGAGTAGAGCTGTGGGGTGAGTCGCGCCACGGATTCAGCTGCGGTCACCAGGGCGGTGCCGCGCACGCGAGTAGCCAGCAGGGACTGGTGGGCGTCACGGAACGTGGTGTCCGTCACGGCCAGGGCGTCCTGCTTGCGGATTTTCTCCGCCCACGCCTTGGGGCCTAGCTCCAGCAGGTCATCGCGCGAACCGCGAGGCAGCTCCTCTCCGCGCTGGAAGGGTGGGATCTTCTCGTGCGGACGCAGCGCGGTAGGGCAAGGGCCGTTGGGCTGGTTTACCGTTACGTCCGCGATGTAGTCAATGATCCGCCCGGTCTCATCCACCGCATGTGGGGCTTTGAGTAGGTCCGGGTGGTTTTCGATGAATCCGGTATCTACGCGCTTGCCCACGAAATCGGGTTCGCGCAGCAGAGCCCGCAAGAAGCCGATATTGGTGGCAACACCTGCCACCGTAAATTCGTTGAGGGCACGTTTGGCACGCGCTACGGCCTCTTCGAAGTTCGCGCCGCGGCAAGTCACCTTCACCAACAGGGAGTCGAAGTTAGGCGAGACCTCCGCGCCAACGGAGGTGGCGCCGTCAAGACGCACGCCGGCACCACCCGGTGAGCGGTATTGGGTGAGTGTTCCGGTGTCAGGGCGGAAGCCGTTGGCCGGGTCTTCGGTGGTAATGCGGCACTGTAGGGCGGAGCCAGTAATTGAGATGTTTTCCTGCTTGAGACCCAGGTCTGCCAAGCTGGCCCCGGCGGCGATTTCCATCTGGGCTTTGACAATATCAACGCCGGTGATTTCCTCAGTGACAGTGTGCTCAACCTGCACACGGGGGTTCATCTCAATGAATACGTGGTTGCCGTTTTCATCAACCAGGAATTCCACTGTTCCGGCACCTTCGTAGTTGATGTGCTGGGAAAACCGGACGGCGTCTGCGCAAATTTTATCGCGGAGTTCTGGGTCTAGACTGGGCGCTGGGGCTACTTCCACTACCTTTTGGTGGCGGCGTTGCACGGAGCAGTCGCGCTCGTAGAGGTGGATGACGTTTCCTTGCGAGTCCGCCAGGATCTGAATTTCAATGTGCTGCGGTTTGATGACCGCAGTTTCTAGGTAAACCTGACCGTCGCCGAAGGCCGCCTCTGCCTCACGGGAGGCCTCTGCGCACTTCTCACGCAGCTCCTGCGCGTTTTCGACGAAGCGCATCCCACGTCCGCCACCGCCGGAAACAGCTTTGACAAAGAGCGGGAAATTGAAGTCTTTGGAGTATTCTTCCAGCTTGTCCAGGTCAGTGGTGGGCTCGGAGTCTTGCAGAATAGGCAGGCCAGCAGCTTTTGCTGCGGCTACCGCTGCGGCTTTGTCACCGGTGAGGTCAAGCGTGGCCGGGCTGGGGCCAATGAACTTAATTCCGTTGTCCACACAGGCCTGGGCTAACTCGGTGCGCTCCGAAAGAAAACCGTAGCCCGGGTAGATGGCGTCCGCGCCGGTTTTCTTGGCAGCGCGGATAACTTCCGCGACGTCTAGGTAGGCCTTGACGGGGGCACCTTCAGTACCAATACGCACGGCCTCCCCGGCAAAAGCCCGGTGGAAGGAGTTGCGGTCCTCGCGGGGATAGATGGCTACGGTTTTGGCACCGGTTTCAAAAGCGGCGCGGAAGGCGCGAACCGCAATTTCCCCTCGGTTGGCTACCAAGATTTTCTTGAAAGAAGCAGTCACAGGTTGGGTTTCCTTTCGGATTATTGAAGCACGAACATAGCCAACACTATAGCTTGACAGAAATCGCATTTATCGGAAATCCGCTATAAAGATCATGCACCGCCAGTACACCGGGTGTAATTATTATCACCCCCAAATAACTGGCTATCGCCCACGCGGTGCCGGGCAGCAAAAAGAGGGCCATCCCCAGGATTGGCCCTCCTCCCCTATTTAGGGTGCGGGTCAGTGACCGCCCACTAGTGGCTCTTTGGCGGCACTGAGCGCTGCTCCTCCCCGCAGTACGCGGACAGCGGGCGGATGAGCGAGTTGTTTTCGTTTTGCTCCACGATGTGGGCGGTCCAGCCGGTGATACGAGCCATCACAAAGATGGGGGTGAAGAACTCAATATCAAAGCCCAGGATGTAGTACGCCGGGCCGGCTGGGAAGTCCAGGTTGGGCTGGATCTTGATGGAGGTGTTGTCATACATGGTCTTTTCCATGATGTCGTACATCTCCACCCATTTTTCCTGGCCGTGGGCCTTGGCCAGCTCGCGGAAGGCCTCGGACATGGTGGGCACGCGGGAGTCACCGTTTTTGTAGACGCGGTGGCCAAAGCCCATGACCAGGTCCTTGTTCTTGAGCCGGTTGAGCGTCCACTCCTCGGTCTTGGCCGGGTCATCGATTTCGATGAAGTTGTGCATCACGGCCTCATTCGCGCCGCCGTGCAGCGGGCCTTTCAAAGCGCCGATGGCCGCAGCGATAGCCGAGTAGGTATCAGACATGGTGGAGGTGACCACGCGGGCGGCAAAGGTGGAGGCGTTGAAGGAGTGCTCCGCGTACAGGATGAGCGACTTGTCAAAAGCCTCAATGTCCGCGCGGTTGTTGGCTGGTGAGCCTTCCTCATCACCGAAAACCATCCACAGGAAGTTTTCCGCAAAGCCCTTCTTGCGGGAGGGCTCGATGTAGCTCTCTCCCCGGCGGCGGCGGATATCCAGCGCGATGATGGTGGGAATCTTGGCCATCAGCTCCAGCGCGGTGCGGCGGATGTGCTCGGAGTCTTTGGTGTAGGACTCCGGGTCGGAGGCACCAATATAGGAAATCGCGGTGCGCAGCACGTCCATGGGGTGACAGGACTTGGGCATGGAGGTGATCAGGTCAATGAGGTGGCGGTCCAGGTGGCGCAGCGCCTTCTCCCGCGCGGAGAAGCGGATGAGGGTTTCCTGGCCGGGTAGCTTGCCGTTCCACAGCAGGTAGGCCACTTCCTCGAAGGTGCAGTAGCGGGCCAGTTCTTGGACGGGATAGCCGCGGTAGGTCAGCGAGTTGGTTTCCGGGACAACCTTGGAAATAGCGGTCTTATCAACTACTACGCCGTAGAGGCCTTTGCGGATTTCTGGGTTCTTGTCAGACATGTGGTACTCCTTGTGCTTGGGGCGCGGCGGCTGTTTTAGAACTTTCTGCCCCCGCGCGAACTTGGATTGAAGGGGTGGTTCTCCCCCGCCGGGTGGCGGGGAGATTGTTGCGGTGTTTAGGTGAAGGTGGGACGGTAGTTTTCCTGCGAGTAGGTAAATACTGACTGGTCAAAGTCGTTGTATTCGTTGTAGCGGACTAGCTCGTAGAGGCGGGAGCGGTGTTGCATCCGCTCTAGCCACGCGGTCTGGATGCCGGTTTCTTTTAGGTCCCGCAGGAAATTCTCAGTGGCACCCATGCACACCCGGAAGGTGGACACCGGCCAAATGACGGCGTTATAGCCAATGTTTTCCAACGTGCGCGCGGTCAACAGCTCGGTCTTGCCAAACTCGGTCATGTTCGCCAGCAGGGGCACGTCCACGGCGGCGCGGAACTTCTCAAAGTCCGCCTCGCTGTAGAGGGCCTCTGTGAAGATCATGTCCGCCCCGGCACCTGCGTAGGCCTTGGCGCGCTCAATGGCGTCATCAATTCCGTTAATCCCGGCGGCGTCGGTGCGGGCGCAAATGATGAAATTGTCATCGCGGCGTTCCTTGGCGGCGGCGGAAATCCGGCGCACCATCAGGTCGGTGGGCACAACTTCTTTGCCGTCCAGGTGCCCGCAGCGCTTGGGATTAATCTGGTCCTCCAGGTGGCAGCCGGCCAGGCCGGCGTCTTCTAGCGCGGCTACGGTGCGGGCGGCGGACATGGGCTCACCAAAGCCGGTGTCAGCATCCACCAGAACGGGCAGGTCGGTCACGCGGGCTATCTGCCCGGCGCGGGTGGCCACCTCGGTCAGCGTGGTCAGCCCAATGTCCGGCAGCCCTAAGTCGTTGGCCAGCACTGCTCCGGAGATGTACACGCCCCCGAAGCCGCCGATGTCCTGGATGAGCCTGGCCGTGAGCGGGTTGAACGCGCCGGGCAGCGTGGTGATTTCCGGGGCGCTCAGCGCCTCCCGGAAGCGGCGGCGCTTTTCCGCGTTGGAAATAGTGGAACCAAAAAGCCCTGCCATTAGAAGATCCCTCCTGGGGTCTTCGGTGCCTTGGCTAGGGCGTCTTCGGTCACGCGGACGTTAAGCTCGCTCAAGTCGGTGAGCTGCTCCACGTTCTCTGCGGCGGCCAGGAAACGGTCCTGCTCTTCCTCTGCGACAATTCCCTTGGCCAGCGTGCGGAACTTCTTGATGTACTGCTCACGGCCAAAGGGGCGCTCGCCTAGCGGGTGAGCGTCAGCTACAGCCATCTCATCTTCGATGACGGTGCCGTCTTTAAAGGTGATGACTGCCTTGGCACCGAAGGCCTTTTCTTCCGGGTCGGTGGAGTGGTAGCGGCGGGTCCACTCCGGGTCCTCGATGGTGGAGATTTTGTGCCATAGCTCCACGGTTTCCGGGCGCCCGGCGCGCTCCGGCGCATAGGAGTCCACGTGGTGCCAGCCGCCGTCTTCCAAAGCCACGGCGAAGATGTACATGATGGAGTGGTCCAAGGTCTCACGGGTGGCCTTGGGGTCCATTTTCTGGGGATCGTTGGCGCCGGTGCCAATGACGTAGTGGGTGTGGTGCGAGGTGTGCAAGACGATAGAGGCGACATCGGCAAGCTCTAGGCCGCGTTCCTTGATGGTCTCGCGCATGCGCCGCGCCAGGTCGATGGGTGCCTGGGACTGGTACTCCGCAGAGTGCTCCTTAGTGTAGGTGTCCAAGATGGCGCGTTTTTCCTCCCCCTCGGCCGGCAGCGGGATGGTGTAGGTGCGCTCCGGGGAGTGCAGCATCCAGGCGATGAACCCGTCCTCACCCTCCCAAATCGGTGCCGGCGCGCCCTCCCCGCGCATGGCGCGGTCCACAGCCTCAATGGCCATCTTGCCGGCAAAGGCGGGTGCGGAGGCCTTCCAGGAGGAAATGAGTCCCTTGCGGGACTGTCGGGTGGCGGTGGTGGTGTGTAGTGCCTGGCCAATGGCCTGGTAGATGGTGTCCACGTCCAGGTCCAGCATGGTTCCAATACCGGCCGCAGCTGACGGCCCCAGGTGTGCCACGTGGTCAATCTTCCACTCGTGCAGGCTCATGCCCTTAACCAGGTTCACCTGGATTTCGTAGCCGGTGGCCAGGCCGCGCAGCAGCGCCTTGCCGTCTAGGCCCTTGTGCTGGGCTACTGCCAGGATGGGCGGGATATTGTCTCCCGGGTGGGAGTATTCCGCGGCCAGGAAGGTGTCGTGGTAGTCCAGCTCGCGCACGGCGGTGCCGTTGGCAAAGGCCGCCCACTCGGCGGAGTACTTGCCGTCCACGCCAAAGATTTCCGCGCCCTGCCCGGCGTTGCAGCTTTTGCCTTCCGCGTTTACTGGCTGCGGATGGGCCTGCGCGATGACGCGGGCGGAGGTCACCGGGCCGCGCGACACGGAGGCCACCGCCACCGAAGCGTTGTCAATGATCCGGTTGATGATCATGTCCTTAGTTTCCTGCGGGACCTCCACCGGGTCCACGGCAACCTTGGCAATCTTGTAGGCCAGGTGCTCTTCGTAGGGGAAGTCCTCTGCGGACTTGCGGGTGCGTACTTGGTGCTCAATCATTGGCAGTGCTCCTTTGCAAACGTGTGCGGTCCATCACTGTATGTAATGCTCCCCACTCTATTGTTTTAAAAGTGCTCCAAGCCACAAGTGTGTAGTGTATAAAGTTGTGTCATAGAAGTGAGTTATTTGCGAAAGCTGCAAAACTTGCAGTTCAACGGGAAATCTTGAAGGGAGTCGGTCGTGGCAAAGCACTACGCGGGGGCAAGAATCCACTCACTGCGCAAGACCCACGGTCTCACTCAAGTGGAGATGGCCCAGCGGCTGGGGTTATCCACCAGTTACCTCAACCAACTAGAAAACAACCAGCGGCCACTGACGGTAACGGTATTAATGCAGCTCACCCAGCGTTTTAACGTGGAGGCTGCCTACTTCTCCCCTGCCCGGGACCTGCGCGCCATCTCTGAGCTGCGAACCTTGTTCCCCGACGCCGGGGAGGAAACCCTCACAGACTTAGCTGCCCGCTACCCCGAGCTCGTACCGCAGCTACTACGCACTGCACAGGCCGCCCCCGCCGCACTGCGGCAGCCCTTCGACGAGGTCCGGGACTTTTTCTATGAGGCCCACAACTACATCCACGAATTGGATGTATTAGCCGAGGAGCTGGCAGGGGAAATAGGGGACGGCGTGCTGCGGCGGGGCAACCTTGCCGCCCGCTTGGAAGAGGAACTTCAGGTCACCGTCCGTTTTGGCCGTAGCGGCGACCGCCGCCGCTTTGACCCGGACTCCCGTCGGTTGTACTTACGCGCCGGGCTAACGGAAGCCCAGCTGGTCTTCGAAATGGCGTTGCAGTACTGCCTCATCGGGTTGACCGACTTGACCGCCAACCTGGTCTCCGAGCTTGCCCCTGGCGAAACCCAGCACATAGCCACGCTCGGCCTGGCACAATACTTCGCGGCCGCGGTGACCATGCCCTACACGGCTTTCCTAGATACCGCGGAGCAAACCCGCTACGACATAGACGTCATCTCGGGGATTTTTGGCACCGGCTTTGAAACCACCGCGCAGCGCCTGTCCACCCTCCAGCGGCCGGGAAACAAGGGCGTGCCGTTCTCATTCATCCGCACCGACCGCGCCGGCAACATCTCCAAACGGCAGTCAGCGTCATCATTTCACTTCGCGCGCAGCGGCGGGTCTTGCCCGCTGTGGATTGTCCACCGCGCTTTTGAAACCCCCAACCGCATCACGAGGCAAGTTGCCGCTATGCCGGACGGTCACGCGCACCTGTGGATAGCGCGGTTTGTACAGGGGCAAGCAAAATCCTGGGGTACTCCACGCAAGGAATTTGTGGTGGGACTTGGCTGTGACATTTCCCAGGCGGACCGGCTGGTCTACGCTGACGCACTCAACGTTGATATCGCCTCAGCCACCCCCATTGGCCCGGGCTGTAAGTCCTGCCCCCGCCCAGCCTGCCCGCAACGTGCGCTGCCACAAGCCGGGCGACCAGTCCACCTGGACCTCAACCGGTCGTGGGACACCTCCTACGACACCCGCTAAGGCCCAGGCCGATGAACACGCACATGGTCAGCGTCGTGGGACACCTCCTACGACACCCGCTAAGGCCCAGGCCCGGGGCCAGCGAGCGGCCTCATTACTCCAAATCGTCGCGGGAAATCAGCCGGCGAGCGGCTTCGGTAATGGTGCCGGAAAGCGACGGGTACACCGCAAAGGACTCCGCTAGCTGCTTGACAGTGAGGTTGTTGGCCACCGCCACGGCGATAGGCAAAATCAGCTCCGAAGCGGTAGGCGCTACCACCACGCCGCCAATCACGCGGCCGGAAGTGTCCCGGCAAAACAGCTTGACAAAGCCGAAGTTCAGCGAGCGCATCTTAGCGCGCGGGTTGGTGTTGAGCGGCATCATCACCGAACGCACACCGGGACCGGCGGCCTCCGCCTCCGCCTGGGTAAAGCCCACGGCGGCAATCTCCGGCCGGGTAAATACGGCCGTTGCCACGGTCTTCAACCGCAGCGGGGACACGCCCTCCCCCAGGAAGTGGTACATCGCAATACGGCCCTGCATGGCGGCCACGGAGGCCAGCGGGAACAGGTCGGAACAATCCCCGGCGGCGTAGATGCCGGAGACGTTGGTACGCGATACCCGGTCAACGTGAATGTGCCCGGACTTAGCGGTTTTAACCCCCACGTGCTCTAGCCCCAAGTCTTTAGTGTTGGGGATGGAGCCAATGGACATGATGACGTGAGAGCCGCGGATCTCACGGCCGTCCTGAGTTTCCACAATGACGCCGCCGTCTTCGGTACGCTTGACGGCCTCCACGCGGCAGTTCTTTTCCAGTTCTACGCCACGGCCGGCCAAGACCTGCTCCAAGACATCAGCGGCGTCCGCGTCATCATGGGGCAAAATCCGGTCACGGGAAGCCACCATGGTTACCTTCACGCCCATTTCCGCGAAGGCGGAGACAAACTCCGCGCCCGTCACACCAGAGCCCACCACAATGAGGTGCTCAGGCTCTTCAGTAAGGCTGTAGACCTGCTGCCAGGAAAGGATCCTCTCCCCGTCCGGTTTGGCGGAGGGCAGCACGCGCGGGGTGGCACCAGTGGCCAGCAGAATAAGGTCCGCCTCCAGCGACTCTTCCCGGCCGTCGCGGTGAGTGACAATGACCCGGTGCGCGGAGTTGTCCATTCCCGACTGATCCTCAGCGAAGCGTCCACGTCCGTCGATGATCCGCACACCAATGTTTTCTAAGCCCCGGCGCACGTCAGCAGACTGCTCCGCAGCCAGTGTTTCCACACGGTTGTTAAGCGCCGGCAAGGACAGCTGTACGCGGCTGAGCTGATCACTTAGCCCCATGTCCTCCGCGCGACGGAAGTCGGTGCGAATATTTGACCCGGCAATGAAGGACTTCGAAGGCACACAGTCCAGGAGCACCGAGGATCCACCCGGGCCTTGTTCTTCAATCAGGGTGATTTCTGCGCCGTATTTGGCACCAGTTATAGCGGCTTCATATCCCGCCGGCCCACCGCCGATGATAATTATGCGGTGGGTGTCATCCAGGATGTTGTCCTCAGTTACAGTCACGGGGGTTTTGCTCCTTGTAATTGTTTGCACAGATAGCTCGGGGGTTAAAAAGCTTCCTCGCTAGTCTAGTGTCCACAGAGGGCAAAACGCATGTTGAGCGTTAGTTAGCTTCCCCAAACTGTTGCGCCACGGAGCCAAACAGCTTCACGCCCACGCCAATCGCACGCTCATCCACCGTCAGGTCCCCCATATGCAGATCGTGTTGTTCGCCCTCCCCGGACCAACACCCCAACCGCGCCATGGAACCCGGCACGTGCTCTAGGTACCAGGAGAAATCTTCCCCACCGGAGGACTGCGGGGCCTGGACAACAGCCTGCGGATCGATGGCACTGGCGGCCGCTGAAAGCAACGCAGTCGAAGCGTCATCATTGAGCACCGGCGGAACGCCGCGGTGGTAGTTCAGCTCGTGCTCGCAGCCGGTGGGCGCCAGGATCTCCGCGATTGTTTGCTCTGTCAGTTCGGGCATTTTACGCCAGATGGCAATATCGGCCGTGCGCATGGTTCCGCTCAACGCGCCCGTTTCCGGCATGGCGTTGGGCGCATAACCCGCGTTAACCTGGCCTACTACCCACACGGTGCCGCTGCGCGGATCCACCCGCCGCGACAGCAAGCCAGGCAGCTCCGTGATGACCTTGCCCAGCGCATAGACCACATCGGCAGTAAGATGCGGGCGCGAGGTGTGCCCACCCGGACCCGTGATTTTAAGGTCCACCACGTCAGTAGCAGAAGTAATGGCCCCGGCGCGCACCCCAATCCGGCCAACGCGCAGCTTGGGCTCAACGTGGATGGCGTAGATGGAGTTAACGCCTTCCAGCGCACCCCATTCGATGACGTCGGTGGCACCGCCCACCCATACTTCCTCGGCTGGCTGGAAAATAAAGCGCACCCCAAACTCCAGGCCATGCTCCCGGTCATAATCTGCCAGTGCGCAGGCAGTTCCCATTACTACCGTGGTGTGCACGTCGTGCCCGCACGCGTGGCATACCCCAGCGTTGACGGAGGTACACTCCAGGCCGGTGACCTCCTGCAATGGCAAAGCGTCAATGTCTGCACGAAAGGCTAAGCGCCCGGCTTCAGTATCAGGCCCCAGGTCCGCCATGAGACCGGTTTGTGGGAATTGGTGCACGGAAATCCCGTAGCTTTCCAACACACCAGCTATATAACTAGTGGTCAGGACCTCATTGTTGGATATTTCCGGGTAGCGGTGGATGTGACGGCGCCATCCAATGACCTCACTGCGGTGGTCATTGAACCACGCATTGACGTAATCAGAAATGTTGTGCGTCACTAGGGTCCTCCTCGGTATGAACGCTGTCTAGTCTAGACTGCGGCCCCAGGAGGCCTAAATACGCGTGCCCTAAAAGGCGTCTTTGCGCGCCAACGAACGCCGGTTGGCCACGTAAGAATCAGGGAACTTAGCCACCTGGTGCGGCGCTACTAAGACCGACCAATCCGGTTCCTTTAGATGCCCCTGCCCGTCCACCAGCTGCGCTGCCCCCGGCATGAGTACCGCCGGTGGGACCTCAAGTGCCAACGCCAGCTTGAAGACCGTGGATAGCAGCGGGTCAGCGCAGTGAGGGTGCCGCCTTTCCAGGTTGTAGACCTGGTTGCGGGAAAGCCCGGCCAGCTCCGCCAGGGCAACGACGGACAGCCCCCGGCGCCGCCGCAGTTCCCGGAGATTTTCTGAAAAATTGTGCCCGTAGCGCAACCAAACCAGTGAATGAATAGCAAAAGCCATGAAAATAAACCCCCGAATATTTTTTAACCCCCGCGTGCCCCCTGCGCGCGGTTGGATATATCCGGGAGTTTATTCCAAAAAGGGGTTTTTAGCTACAGGTCAATGTTGCGTGGACCGTAGAGCCTGTCACCGGCGTCGCCCAAGCCCGGCACTATGTAGGCGTGCTCATTGAGGTCTGGGTCAATAACGGCGGTCACCAAACGCACCGGCAAGCCGGAGTCTTCCAACGCGTCCACGCCCTTTTGCGCGGAAACCATGCAGATGGCGGTGATATCAGTAGCCCCGCGGGCTACCAAAAGCTCAATAGAGTTCAGCAATGAACCACCCGTAGCCAACATTGGGTCAATCAAAAATACGGTGCGCCCAGAGAGATCCTCCGGCAGTGCCTCCAGATACGGAACCGGCTCATGGGTTTCTTCATCGCGTGCCATGCCAATGAAGCCCACCTGGGCATCCGGAATCATCGATAACGCGGGGTCAATCATTCCCAGTCCGGCGCGGATAATGGGGACAATGATGGGCGGGTCCTCCAAGCGGGTGCCGGTGGCCACCGCCACAGGGGTCTGGCACTCAAAGTTCTCTACCGCTAGATTGCGTGAGGCTTCATACACCAACATTGAACCTAAGTCTTTAAGAGCGGCGCGGAACGCGGCGTTGTTGCTGCGCTCATCACGCATAATGGTCAGCCTGGAAGCTGCGAGCGGGTGATCTACTACGTGGATATCCATAGCCCCTACTTTAGCGCCGCTGACCGCATCACGTTAACCCTATTGGGAACCAATTGGCGCAAACGCCAGTCTAAAAGTGGCATGAAGACCTACATCATTGACCCAGACCACATGCTCGCGCTAGCCCGCGAGCTTGACCAGCAATCCAGGACCCACACGGTTGACGCACCTCCCAATCCCGGGGGCGCGGTTTCCGAATTCTGCACGGCGCTGCATGCCGCGCAGCAGGCTATCGTTGAACGCGACGCCAGCCTGCGCCGCGACTTGGGCTACCTCGCCCGCCTAGCCGCAGACACCACGCGGGCCACCATGGAAACCGACAACGCCACCGCCAGTGCCTACGCAGCCCTCCGGGAGGTGATGTAAGTGCAAGAAATACTAGCCGCCATCAGTAAAATCCAATCACTGTCCCCGTCGCCAATCCCGGGGGCGGCCACACCGGCCGTTCCCGCTGTGGCTGCCGCCACACAGCTGGCCCAGGTAACGGGTGCCAGCGCGGCGCGTGTGGAAAACGCGGCCCAGGAATTATTGGGCGATAAAGAAACTATAGCCACCATCACGCAGCAGGGGCGGCAGTTAGGGATGGTATGCCTCCAGGAGCTAGTGGGCATTGGCGTACGCGCCCTTGCCACCGCCGTGCCCATTGCCTTGGGACTACTAGTGCCCAATCCCGCCGTGCAAGCGGCCGCGCGGGCACTACTGCGCCAAGTGGCCATGGACGCCCTCTCCCAGGCACTAGCCCGGATTGGCCGGTTGGTGAGCGACCTTGCCCAGCTAGCAATCCCCCTTTTGACACTGGCCGCCAAGAAGGCCATCTCCACCGTAGGGTCCTCCCAACTAGACGGCCACCAGGTCAAGGAGCTGCCCTGCGCACAGAAAACCAAGCTATCGTCTGTCACTCCGGTTGCCCCGCTGGGTAGCTCTTCCACCCCAACGGGCAGCGCCGCCGGCCAAGCTGCGGTCAACGCTGCGCTCACCAAAGTAGGAACCCCTTACCGCTGGGGCGGGACCGGCAGCAGTGGCTTTGATTGCTCCGGGTTTACCCAGTGGTCCTACCGGCAAGCTGGCATTGAACTTCCCCGCTTGGCCCAGGACCAGACCGTGGGCCGCCAGGTGGCGGCCGGGGAGCTGCAACCTGGTGATCTAGCCGTATGGGACGGGCACGTGGCAATGTACGCCGGGGACGGGAAGCTCGTGGAAGCGGGCAGTCCCGTGCAAACAAATCCGCTACGGACCAGCAACATGGGCATGGCTTTTAAAGGTTTCTGGAGACCCACAGGATAGAAGCCGGCGCGGTTAGGTAAAGTATCACGTTATGAGCACTCGCGCGATTGTACCTATCAAGCTTTCCCTAACTGAAGGCGACTTCTACACTCTATGGGCACCCAAGTGGCGCCAGAATGGAGCCGAATGGCAAGCCTTCCTGGGCAACGAGGAAACGGTTTTACTGTTCAACTCTCCAGAGGAGCTTCTCTGCTTTATAGAATCAGACATTAAACACGACTTGCAGACTCACCCCGAGTGGCCGGAATTTAACGCCAAGGACGCCACCCGTGTGGTTCCCGTTGACCGGGATATCTACGACCTCATTGGGCTTCCAGCTAAATTAGCCGAACGCCCAGGTCATGAGGCCGTGTCCACCGTGGCCCGCAACTTCGAGCTAGCTGAGTCCTTGGCGCACGTTTCCGGCGCAGAACAGGCCGTTATCTTCTTTGCTACCCACTCCATTCTGCGCAACACCACCCGCGGCGCGGATCACTACTCCGGCCCGGAGGGGCTCAAGGAATGGTCCGGTGTGGGCCAGGTTGTCCTCCACAACTGGGAAGCTGTGGTTACCAACCTGGACGCCAACACCCGCGTGGCTGAACCCGTTGCGGACTCCGCGCAGCAAGAAGACGCCTCCCGCCGGATAGCTGATGCCACCGCCGCAGCAGAGCTGCGCCGCAAGGAAGAAGAAGAGCGCCGCAAGGCCGCCAAAGAAGCAGCCGACCCATACGATCTATCTCCGTGGGCTGCTGCCGGAATTGACCCGGTCAAAATCACCATCAATTCTCAAAGCACCTACACGCTGCGCACTTACGTCAACCGCAAACCAGTATTCCTAGGCAAGTGGGGAGAGATTTTCACCTTCCCCACCTCCAAGCAGCTGGTGCGCTGGATCATGGAAAACGATGACCACGACCTAGCTCGCGTGTCCACCTGGCCGGACCTGGTGACCGCCGCCAACGCCGGTGAATTGGAGGTTGAAGTCCACCCGGATAACCTCTACTCCTTCAATGGCGTAGCCACGGCAATCGAAAAGGGCCCAGAGGCCGTGGACACGGACCAGCTGGGGCGCTGCTATGAGCTGTGCGCCGACGCCGCAGACTGGGCAGGTGATGACTCAATTAACTCCTTCATGCTGGCCAATGAGCGCTTCCAGGATTACCTCAGCTACATGCTGGGCTCTACTGACCACGCCGGTTACGTTCCATCCAAGCCTTACAGCGACCACGTAGCAGCGTGGAAGTCCCTTGAAGACATGCTGGTCAAGCGTTTCTCCAAGTTCTAAACAAACCAGACAGCTGCCATCGCACCGCCCCAACAACCCCGGGCGCTCAGGTACTTTCCAGACACCAGCGGAAACTACCAAGCGCTCAGGGTGCCGGGGCGGTGTTTTTCTACATAGCGGTACTTTGCAAAGGTCTGCGGGCAACTTTCCTAAACCAACGCGTGCCCAAAGACAACAAGGCGTTCCTAACCTGGATTTTTGATACTGGGGAAGTTTTTAAGCGCGTCTATCCTCAATCACCTCCCGGCGGTAGGTCTAAAATGTATACCTAACATGAAAAGACTTCCTACGGCCTTACTGCTGGCCACCTTCGTGGCCACGCCCGCCACCAGCACCGCGTTCCCCGCGCCGGCGCCTAGCGCGTTTACTAACAGCACGAATCCTGCCTCCAGCACTCCCGCGCCCACTGCCCCCAACACAGACGATTGCCCACACTCTTTGCTCCCACCGGAGCCGGAAACCACCTCGGAACAGCTACGCCCGGGGCAAACCAGCCCTGCCCCGCTACCTCCCGTCCGGACCGCAGATTGCGGTGTCTCCGCCCCGGAAGGCTTTAGGGTTGATGAATCAGTAGTTGGTGCTGCCTGGATAATCACCGATATTGACACCGGTGAGATCATCGCGTGGAAAGACCCCCACGGGCGCTACCGGCCCGCATCCATTATCAAAGCCTTGCTGGCGTTGGTGGCCATCAGGGATCTAGATCCCGCGCTGGTCATCACCGCCACCCGGGAGGATGCGGCGATGGAAGGGTCCGCAGTGGGGTTAGGTGAAGGCGGCCACTATAGCGTGACGCAGCTGCTCCAAGGGCTGATTTTAGCTAGTGGAAACGACGCCGCCCATGCCCTAGCCACCGCACTTGGCGGGGAGGAAACCACGCTGACAAAGATCAATGCCCTTGCCACGGAACTGGGCACCACGGATACCTATGCCGCCAGCTATTCCGGGCTAGATGCCGCCGGGATGTCTACCTCCGCCTACGATATGGCGCTGATTTACCAGGCTGCCTTTAACAATCCGGTATTTGCAGAGATTGCGGCCACGGAGCACGTGGATTTCCCCGGATACGGTGACTTAGAGGGCTACGAGGTCTGGAATGACAACGGGCTATTTATGAACGACCCGGACGGGATAGGCGGCAAGACCGGCTTTACAGACGACGCCCACCACACCTTTGTGGGTGCGCTCAACCGGGACGGCCGCAGGCTGATGGCCGTTATCTTAGACACTGTGGTGGAAGGCGGCCACCGCAGTTGGCAGCAAGCCCAAGCATTGTTGCATGAAGCCTACGCAGTGCCACCGGGCGGAGGCATTGGTAGCTTAGAGCCAGTTGCTCACAGCAGTTCTTCACCCACTCCCCTGCCCAGCCCCACCCCGATGCAGCAGGAGAGCCAACAACCGGTGAAAACGGCTCCAGCCCAACCAGACGAATCGTACGAATGGGTGGGCTGGGTAATAATTTCGCTTACGGCCGCACTGGTGGTTGCGCTGACTACTTTTTCCTTAAGACCTCGGCGCCGGCAAAGCGGTCGTGGGCACCGCGCAAACCGTTCTCGGTATTAACCGAAGCGATGGAGACCACCGCGCCGATAAACCCGAAAACCTGGCCCAGACCGGGCATAATTTGGACGGCGCGGAACCAATTGCGCTTCAGTGATTGCAGGTAGGTCAAACGCTCCTGGGTCTCCACGTCCCGGACCTCCCATCCGGCCAGTTTCTTACCCAGGGACCCGCCCCATTTCACCTCCGGTATAACCATGTAGGCCACAAAGAAGATGGCCCACAAGGAGACTGCCAACGCGTCTTCGTCGATAAAGATACCCAGCAGCGGTCCGGCCACGATGCTGGACAGGAAGCTTGCTATCAGTACGTCAAGAATAGCCACAATTGCGCGGTTCTTTGCCGTGGGCCGCTGGGCCATAGCGGCGTAATCCACCACACCGGTAGGCCTGCCCAACACGGGATTGGCGGCATTAGCTTGCGGGGTGGCCGTGGGCGTAAACAGGTTGGGGTAAGGGCTTTCTTCCGCTGGCTTGAAAGGGTTTTCCGGCGCCGACCTAAAAGGATTGTCCTGCACCGGCTTGGAAGGTTCTTCCTGCCTCAGTGGCTTCGCACTGTGGTAATCAGCTTGTGCGGTCTGGTAATCCGGTTCTGTCCACCCGGTGTAGCTTTGCGGCCACTCGTCGAAGTTGCCTAAGTATTCCAATTGTTGCCAGGAAATCACCCTGCCTGCCCGCAGGGCCTCATCGTAGATAGCCCGCCGGGAGTCATCACTGAGCACTGAGTACGCGGTGGTCAGCTCTTTGCGCCGCGGGGAGAATTCACCCAGACCCTGATTGGCAAGTTCAGCGTCCCGCCCGGCCAGAATGATGCCTAATGCGGTGCAGTTTTCCTTGGGATCTAGGCGATAGTGCTGGTACAGGTTCGGAGCTTCCATCAGTACTCCACTCTACTTTTTACGAAATAGGGACAAGGCACTTACGGTAACGGCTCCTACCAAAGCGCCTACGCCCAGGGTAGCACCGGTGGAGGGGCCTTTCTTGATCTCATTACGCACCCGGATTACCGCCGGCACGGGAGTTTCAGACTCTTCGGTGATGTCCATTGATTCCTCAGTTGTAGCAGTCCATGCGGAGACGTAGAGAACCACGCGCCAGACCAGGTACATCATGACCATGATGATTATGACGGGGCCAAAAACGGCACCTGCTGGGTTGCCGGTGGCCGAGGAGATGATAACGGTGGACAGCTGCTTGATAACCTCAAACAGCACCGCGCCGATAGCCGCGCCGATGAGCCCGGATTTCCGGGGAACTTTTACCCGCGGAAGCACAACAATAAGCCACATGAAAACAATGAAGTTAGCCAACAAACCAACCGCCAGGCCAACGAAGAAGATGATCACGCTCATTCCGGGGAAGGATTCAATGCCCACCATCTCAAAAACCTTTTGAGTAAGACCGGAAGAACCCGCGGCGGTGACACCGAAGGCAATCAGCAGCGCAACCAGCAGCCCGATGAGCCCGCCCAGGTCGCTGAGTTTCTTCATAAAAAAGTTCTTCGCGCCGTCATTGGCGTCCACGCCCCACATGGAAGAAATTCCCACGCGCAGGTGGTTCATCCAGTTAAGCCCGGACCACAGGGTGGTCAAACCACCGACTCCGAACATAGCGCCGCGCTGCTCGATGGCCTTTTCCAGAATCTCATTGATGGTTTCACTGAACTGACCGGGAACCGCGTCGGTGATTTGCTGCTGCAGCTGCTCCAAAAGCTCCGGTTTGTTAACCAGGACGGTCGCGGCGATAGCCACAATGAGCATGGCAATGGGAAATAGTGACAGCACCGAGTAATAGGTAATACCGGCGGCAAACTGGTTGCCGCCCTCCGATCCGTAACGCTCCACCATGCGCATAATGTGGTCAACAAACGGGTATTTCTCCCGTGCCTTTTCTATCGCTCCCGGGTCGTCTTTCCGGGTGCGCTCAATGCCGTAGTCGTCGGTGTATTTTTCGTTGGGTTTGGTTGTGGTAGCCATTATTCCCTTTAATTAGTTATTAATCTTGCGTGCAGGCAGAAAGCCTACCTTGTTATAAACGTCTTCGAGCAACGGCTGTGCCACGGAGTTCGCGCGCGCCGCACCGCGGGCCAAAATGGCCTCCAGCTCACCGCGGTCCGCCATGAGCTCATCAAAGCGGGCGCGCAGCGGAGTGGTAAAGGCTTCTAACGCCTCTGCCGTATCCACCTTGAGGTGACCATAGCCTTTGTCCGCGTACTTCTCCACCAGGAAATCAACGCTTTCACCGGTAAGCGTAGATTGGATGACCAACAGGTTGGACACGCCGGGCTGCTTTTCCCGGTCAAAGGCAACTGCCCCCAGGTCATCTGTCACGGCCGACTTCACGCGCTTGGCGGAGGTCTTGGGCTCATCTAGGAGGTTGATAAGCCCTTTGGGGTTTTCCCCGGACTTAGACATCTTGGAGGTGGGCTCCTGCAGGTCGTAGATCTTGGCCGAGCCTTCCGGGATGATGGGCTCCGGCACGCGGAAAGTCTCCCCGAAACGGTTGTTGAAGCGCTCCGCCAGGTTGCGGGTAAGCTCCAGGTGCTGGCGCTGGTCTTCCCCAACCGGCACAAAGTGCGGCGAGTACAGCAAAATGTCCGATGCCATCAGTACCGGGTAGGTAAACAGCCCCACCGTGGCACGGTCCGTGCCTTGCTTGGCGGCTTTGTCTTTGAACTGCGTCATGCGGGAGGCCTCACCAAAACCGGTCAGGCACTGCAAAACCCAGGTGAGCTCCGCGTGCGCCGGCACGTGGGATTGCACAAATAGCGTGGACTTGTCCGGGTCAATACCTAATGCAATGAGCTGGGCCACGCCCTTGACGGTGCGCTCGCGCAGCTCCTCCGGGTCCTGGTCCACGGTAATGGCGTGCAAGTCCGGGATGAAGTAGAAAGCGTCATGGCCGTTTTGCAGGTCAATCCACTGCTTCAGCGCCCCCAGGTAATTGCCCAGGTGATAAGAGTCAGCCGTGGGCTGGATTCCGGACAGGACGCGGGTTACTTCTGCTTCTTGCGTTTCTTGGGATTGTTCTAAATTAGTCATAAATATCCATCTTATAGGCCCATCCCGCATAAGGCCGAAGTGACCCGGGCCTGCCCCGCGCAAAACGAAACCCGCCTAGCCTGGAGCGGCTGGCGGGTAAGACGGAGGTCCGGTGACTTCTACAATTTGCGCGACGTTGGGGAGTAATGGTCCAAGGCGTCGGAGAAGCCCACGACCATGAGGGCACCGCCCACACCCATCAAGACAATGGGGCCCAGGAAGGCGAAGGATGGGCCAACCATGGTCCACCACCAGATGGCTAGGCCCAGAATCACTGCGCCGAGGATGAATTCAATTGCTGCGCGTGCCATGTCTTTGCTCCAAGTCTTTGTACACGGGATATACGGGATATAACGAATAACTCCGGATAATTTTAGCACCCTGCCCGGCGCGCCGCCTAGTTTCCGGCTTGAGCTTTAGCTCACGCGCGACTCCCAGCGGATACCGGACGGGGCCCACGCGACGCGTAGCAGTTCACGCGCGACTCCCAGCGACTTTAAGCGTACTCAACGAGCAGCGGCGAGTGGTCGGACCACCGCTTCTCCACGGTGGGGGCTTTTTCCACCCACGCCCGGCGCGCGCGGTCGAGCATGCTCTTGGTTGCCGCTTGGTAGTCAATCCTCCACCCCGCGTCGTTGTTGAAGGCCTGCCCGCGGTAGGTCCACCAGGTGTACGGCCCGTCCGCTTCCGGCTCCAGGCGCCGCGCCACGTCGTACCAGGCGTGCTCGCCGCCCGGCAGGCACAGCGTGCGGGCGGTCCAGTCGGTCTTATCGGCGTAGTCCACCACGCCCAGCCAGTCCCCTAGCCCCTTCTTGGCCTGGGGCTCATCATCGGGGAAGGACCCGAATACCGCGTCCATAAACGCCCGTTCTTCGGGCAGGTGACCGGCCTTCTTTTCGTTTGCCTTGTTGTTTTTAAGATCCTGCGCGCGGTGGCAGATGTTCCAGTCCCCGCCCACAACGGCGTCAGAATGCTGGGCGGCCAGCTCCTCCAGTACGTCCGCGAACTGGTCCAAGAAGCGGTACTTCTCATCCAGCTTGGGCGTGCCGGCATCACCGCTGGGCAGGTACAAAGACGCCACCCGCACGCCGGCGGTGGTGGCCGCAATGTAGCGCCCCGCGTCTTGGAAATCCCCGAACCCTACCTGAACGTCCACCAATGGGGTGCGGGACAATATGGCCACGCCGGCGCGGCCTTTGGCCACGGACTCAGCTTGCTCTAGGTGCCAGCCGGCCGCGAGAGCGGGCTCCAGCGCCTTTTCGGTCTGCTTCGGATCGGCGCGGACCTCTTGCATTAAGACGACATCGGCGGCAGTGTGCGCCAGCCAGTCATTGATGCCTAGGTTTTCCTCATTGCGCTGCTTGGCGGCGGCGCGGATTCCATTGACGTTGACGGATGCAATAGTAAAAGTCATGGACCTTACTTTACGCGTTGGGTAACAGCCCAGACCACGCAGCCGGCTGCGGCCAGGCCGGCGCCGGCCAGTGCGGTGGCGTTGTACCCGAAGCCCGCGCCCACGACCGCCCCGGCTAGTGCCGCGCCCGTGGCGTTGGCAATGTTGAGCGCGGATTGGTTGAGCGCATTAGCCAGCGTCTGCGCGTCACCGGCCACGTTGACCAGCCGCAGCTGCAGCGAAGGAATCAACGTGGAACAGAAGAACGCCACCAGCCCGAAGGCCACGGTTCCGGGAATCACGCCCATGGGTGCCGCGAAGTAAAAGGCCACCGCAGACAGGGTCATGGCAATCAATGCGCTGACGATACCCACCTCCAAGTTCCGGTCCGCCATCACTCCGCCCGCAGCGTTGCCGAGTGTCATGCCCAGTCCGTATATCATGAGCACCGCCCAGGTCCATTTCACGTCGAGCCCGGCGACTTCGGTCATGGTCCAGGTGATGTAGGTGTAGACCGCGAACATGCCACCAAAGCCCACGGTGCCAATAGCTACGGTGAGCCACACCTGCAGGTTCTTGAACACGCCTAGTTCGGTGCGCAGGTCGGTGGCCTGCATGCGGGTCATGTGCGGCATGAGGAAGTACAGCAAGCCCACGTTCACCGCCGTGATGGCTACGACGAGGTAATAGGCCGCGTGCCAGCCGAGTGCCTGCCCCAGCGCTTGGGCCGCCGGCACACCAATAATCGTGGCGATGGTCAGCCCCATACCGATCATGGCCATGGCCTTGCCGCGGGTGCCTGGCTTTGCCATCGAGGCTGCAGCCAGATTCGCGACTGAGAAATACGCGCCGTGCGGCAGGCCCGCTATAAACCGGGCGGCCAGTAGCACCCCGAAGTTCGGGGCCAGCGCGGTAAGCAAGTTGCCTATTAAGAGGCAGAACTCTAGCACCAGGATGAGCCGTCGCCGGGGCACCCGCCCGGTCAGCGCCGCGATTGCCGGTGCGCCCACCACCACGCCCAGCGCGTAGACGGAAATAACGACGGAAGCGGTATCTTCTTGGATCCCAAAATCCTGCGCTATCAGGGGAAGAAGGCCCATGGAGACGAACTCGGTCGTGCCAATGGCGAAGGTGCCCAGCGCGATGGCTACCATGACGATCTTGATCCGCAGATCGCTGATTTCTGTTTGTCGGGGAACGCGCGTTGTAGTACTCACTCGCGAGAGAATAGTATCTTTTTGCACAAAGGTCTAGAGGCCATGTTTTACGTTTCTGGGGGCAAGTAAGCCAGTTAACAGGTATTCTGGTTGGTTGTAGAAATTTCCCACACTTTTTCAAGGAGAGACATGGCAAAGATTACCTGGACCCGCACCGATGAGGCCCCGTTGCTGGCAACCTATTCCTTCAAGCCAGTGGTAGAGGCCTTCGCCTCCACCGCCGGCATTGACGTTGAAACCCAGGACATCTCCCTGGCCGGCCGTATCCTGGCGCAGTTCCCGGACCGCTTGGGTGACAAGAAAGTCGAGGACGCACTGGGCACCCTGGGTGAGCTGGCCAAGACTCCAGAAGCCAACATCATCAAGCTCCCCAACATCTCCGCTTCCCTGGTGCAGCTGAAGAAGGCCATCGCTGAGCTGCAGGCCCAGGGCTACGACATCCCGGATTACCCGGATAACCCCTCCACCGCTGAGGAAAAGGAAATCGCCAAAGCCTATGACGTGGTCAAGGGCTCCGCTGTCAACCCCGTGCTGCGTGAGGGCAACTCCGACCGCCGCGCGCCCCAGGCCGTAAAGAACTTCGTGCGCAAATACCCACACCGCATGGGCGCTTGGTCCGCTGACTCTAAGACCAACGTGGCTACCATGCAGGCTGATGACTTCCGCCATAATGAGAAGTCCGTCATCATGCCGGCTGCTGATGAGCTGAAGTTTGTCCTCAAGTCCGGGGATAAAGAAGAGGTCCTCCTGGAGTCCCTCAAGGTCCTAGAAGGTGAGGTCATTGACGGCACCTTCATTTCCGCCAAGGCTCTGGATGAGTTCCTCAAGGAGCAGGTTGCCCGCGCCAAGGAGGAGGGCATCTTGTTCTCCGCTCACCTGAAGGCCACCATGATGAAGGTCTCTGACCCCATCCTGTTCGGCCACGTGGTCCGCGCCTACTTTGCCGATGTCTACGACAAGTACGGCGAGGAGCTCATGAACGCCGGCCTCAACGGTGAGAACGGCCTGGGCCACATCCTGGCCGGCCTGGACCAGCTGGACAACGGCGCTGAAATCAAGGCCGCTTTCGAAGCCGGCTTGGAAGATGGCCCGGACCTGGCCATGGTCAACTCCCACAAGGGAATTACCAACCTGCACGTTCCTTCGGACGTCATCATTGACGCCTCCATGCCGGCCATGATCCGCACCTCCGGGCACATGTGGAACAAGGATGACCAGGAGCAAGACACCCTGGCCGTCATCCCGGATTCCTCCTACGCCGGCGTGTACCAGGCCGTTATTGAAGACTGCAAGGAAAACGGCGCATTCGACCCCACCACCATGGGTACCGTTCCCAACGTTGGCCTCATGGCGCAGAAGGCTGAGGAGTACGGCTCCCACAACAAGACTTTCAAGATGCCGTTCGCGGGCACCATGGAAGTCCGCAATTCAGCTGGCGATGTCCTCATCTCCCACGAGGTAGAAGAAGGCGATGTCTGGCGCGCTTGCCAGACCAAGGACGCCCCAATTCAGGACTGGGTCAAGCTGGCCGTTAACCGCGCCCGCCTGTCCGGCATGAAGACCATCTTCTGGCTAGACCCTGAGCGCGACCATGACCGCAAGCTCACCGAGCTGGTGGAGAAGTACCTGAAGGACCACGACACCGAGGGCCTGGATATCTCCATCGCTTCCCCGGTTGAGGCCACCAAGACCTCCATCGAGCGTATCCGCCGTGGTGAGGACACCATCTCCGTGACCGGTAACGTTCTGCGTGACTACAACACGGACCTGTTCCCCATTCTGGAACTGGGTACCTCCGCCAAGATGCTGTCCGTGGTTCCACTGATGGCCGGCGGCGGCCTGTTTGAGACCGGTGCCGGCGGCTCCGCTCCCAAGCACGTCCAGCAGGTTGAGGAAGAAAACCACCTGCGCTGGGACTCCTTGGGTGAGTTCCTGGCCCTGGCTGAGTCCTTCCGCCACGAGCTGAACAACAACGGCAACGAAAAGGCTGGCGTGCTGGCCTCCACCCTGGACAAGGCAACGGAGAAACTGCTGGGTGAGGAGAAGTCCCCATCCCGCAAGGTCGGCGAAATTGATAACCGCGGCTCCCACTTCTTCCTCACCCAGTTCTGGGCCCGCGAGTTGGCCAACCAGACCGAGGACGCGGAGCTGGCTGAGACCTTCAAGCCAGTTGCGGAAGAGCTTGAGGCTAACTCCGATGACATCGCGAAGGCGCTGCTTGAGGTTCAGGGCGAAGGCGCTGACTTGGGCGGTTACTACGCCCCTGATGAGGACAAGCTCACCAACGTTATGCGCCCGGTGGCTAAGTTCAACGACATCATTGACGGTCTGAAGAAGTAACCCTTCGCTGTCCGCACCAGCCGCTGCCTCCCCACCCGGGAGGCGGCGGCTTTCCGCATTTTCGGTGCGTTCGCGCCGAATCCCCTTGTTTCTGGCCCCAAACCCGGGCATAATCCGGCTTATCGTAGCGAACACTCCGAAGGAAGGGGCACGGGATGGAAACAAATGAGATAGGGCATTTTGCCAAGCAACAGCGTAAACAGCTGGGGCTGCCCCAACAGGACCTGGCAGATCTGGCGGAGGTCTCTGACCGCTTTGTCCGCGAGTTCAAAACTGGCAGGCCCACCGTCCACCTGGACAAGGCCGTGATGGTCTTGAGCGTGCTGGGATACGATCTGGTGCCCGCCCTCCCCAACACCGGGGGCTTCTGATGCCCGCGCTTTCTGCGGACGTCTTTGTGGGCGCGTCCAAAGCCGCCACGCTCAAGCTCCACCCGGACGGCACAACCACCTTCGCCTACACGCCCGCAGCGCTGACATCTCACGGCCCGCAAGTGGCCTTCAGCCTGCCCGTGACGGACGCCCCTGTGCGCACCCCTGGCGGCGCCCTCCCGGCATTTTTCACCAACCTCCTGCCCGAGGGCGGACGCCTGGCGGCGCTTCAGCGCCAGGCGAAGGCCTCGCTGGACAACGAGCTGCCCCTGCTCCTTGAAGTCGGTGGCAACACGGTGGGCAACATCTCGGTTCTACCCACCGGCCAACTCACTCAGGACCAACTCCCCGACGCCACCGTGGCGCAGCTGAAGCTGGGCCCGGAGCTGGACTTCTCCCAGGTGCCCACCGCTGCGGGAATAGTTGACCCCGCCGCGCTTCCGGGTGTCCAAGACAAGGCCTCCGCGTACATGCTCTCCACACGCGGGGCCCAGAGCTACATTCTCAAAGTCTCCCCACCCAACCAACCCGCCCTGGTGGAAAATGAAGCCGCCTGCTTCCAGATCGCAGCAGGACTGGGGAAGGCGCTCCCGCAAGCCGAAGCAAAGGTCATTCACGACAAACACGGTCGCTCAGGGCTGCTGGTCACCCGCTTCGACAGGAGTGGAGACGACCGCCTACATGCGGAGGACGCCGCGCAGCTGCTGAACATCCCGCCGGCACTGAAGTATCAGCCCACCATGGAGGAAGTGGCGCATGCGGTGGCCGGCGTGTGCACAGCGCCGCGGCCGGCACTGGCGAAGATCGCGTATATGACCGCGCTCGCGTGGCTGACCGGCAACGGGGATATGCACGCCAAGAACATCTCCGTTCTTTCCACAGACGGAAAGGTGGACGTGGCGCCACTCTATGACATCCCTTCTACCCTGGCCTACGGGGATAACGATCTGGCGCTAAGCGTTGGCGGGGCGACCACCAATTTGAGCGGCAAGCGGTTCCTGGAGTTCACACGCGAAATCGGACTGCCGGAAAAGGTTGGCGGCACCATCATGGCGCGCTGCCTCAAGGCCACGGATGGCGCGGCCGAGCGGATTATCGCGGCCACGGGCTACGACCCCCGCCGCCAGCGGGATCTCAAACGAGTGTTAGCCAAACGCCGCCAACACTGGGGCTAGATGCGCTAGCATTTCATTCCATGACCAATCCCCTTTTGACCCCATCCGAACTGCCCTACCAGCTGCCCGATTTCGCAGCTATCAAGACTGCTCATGTGTTGCCGGCCTTCGATGAGGCGCTTTCCCGCCACAACGCGGAGATTGCCGTTATCACTGGCAACCCGGAGGACCCCACGTGGGAAAACACCGTGGAGGCCTTGGAGTGCGCCGGCCGTGATTTGTACCGCGTCATCGCGTATTTTGCCAACATCTCCGGCACAGACACCACGGAGGAGCTTGAGGAAATCGGCGCTAAGTTATGGCCCGCGCTCTCAGCCCACAATGACGGTATCCATCAGGATCCGGTTCTCTACGCACGGATTAAGGAGGCCACCCCGCCGGAGGATGAGGAATCCCAGCGTTTGCACGATCACCTCCTGCGGACCTTCAAGCGCGCCGGTGCGGAGCTAGACGCGGCCGGCAAACAGCGGCTGTCGGAGATTAACCAGCGCCTAGCCGCCCTGCAGGACGAGTTTGGCCGCAACCTGCTGGCGTCTACCCGCGAGCTCGCGGTAGAGCTAGACGGTGAAACCGTAGAGCTGGGCCTGCCCGCCGTCCAGCCGGAGCAAGCCCGCCTAGAAAGTGCGGCGGACCGCGCCAAGGTCTACGAGGCATCGCTCAAGCGTGGGCAAAAGGAGAACCCGGAGGTGCTGCTGGAGTCTGTCGCACTCCGCGCGGAGCGCGCCCAGCTGCTGGGCTTTGCCCACCACGCGGACTTTGTCATCGCTGAGGAAACCGCCGGCTCCGCCAGTGCCGCCCGGGACATGCTCACCAACCTAGCCCCGGCCGCAGCGGCCAACGCCGCCGGGGAGCAAAAGCTACTTGCCGAAGAAGCCGAGCTCAACGGACAGGGCTTTGGCGCAGCTGACTGGCCCTACTGGGAGTCCAAGGTCCGCGAGCGCGACTTCGCCCTGGATGATACCGAGGTAGCCAAATACTTTCCACTGGATAAGGTGCTCAAAGAAGGCGTGTTTGCCGCAGCCAACCGCCTCTACGGCATCACCGTGGAACCCCGCCCCGACCTGCAGGGCTACGCCGAGGGCGTGGACGTCTGGGAGGTCAAGGAAGAAGACGGCACGGGCATTGGTCTGTTCCTCACCGACTACTTTGGCCGGCCCTCCAAGCGCGGCGGTGCCTGGATGTCGAGCTTTATGGACCAGTCCCACTTACTTGGCACCAAACCGGTGGTAGTCAACGTCATGGGGATCAACAAGCCCAAGGACGGCTCCCAACCGCTACTTAGCCAAACGGATCTGCACACCGTGTTCCACGAGTTCGGCCACGCACTGCACGGACTGCTCTCTGATGTGCGCTACCCCACCTTCTCCGGCACCAGCGTGCCGCGCGACTGGGTGGAGTTCCCTTCCCAGATCAACGAGAACTGGGCGCTGCACTCAAGCCTGGTCACTGGCTACGCCCACCACGTAGAAACCGGTGAGCCCATCCCCGCCAAACTTCTCACGGCGCTCGATGACGCCGCTACCTTCGGCCAAGGCTTCGCAACGTACGAGTATCTGGCGGCCTGCATCATCGATCTGGCCTGGCACTCGCTAAGCCCGGAGGAGGCCGCTGCGGTCACGGACATCGAGGCCTTCGAGCGCGCCGCCTTGGACGCCGCTGGCCTAGATAACGAGCACATCGCGCCCCGCTACAAGTCCACGTTCTTCAACCACATCTTCGCCGGCGGCTACTCGGCCGGCTACTACTCCTACCTGTGGTCTGAGGTCTTGGATGCGGACGGCTTCGGTGCCTTCACCGGGGATCTCCGCGCGGTGGGCCAACGCTTCCGCGACCTCATCTTGTCGCGCGGTGCCTCCCGCGACTTCGGCGAGGCCTACCGCGAGTTCCGCGGCCGCGACAAAGACGTGGCCCCGCTGCTCAAACGCCGCGGCCTGGACGGCGCCACCGCCTAACTATTCACAAACCCGCCGGCGCTGCGCAGCGCCGGCGGGCGAAAGTTCAGGGGCGCTTTCAAAACCCGCTCCAAAGAGGTCGTTTCCGCGAGTGGATGGCAAAGTACCGCCACCAGCCTCTGCGGCCGCTGCCGGTAGCGTCCCCAAATAACGGGCTAGCGTCTTCCCGCCACGAGGTTTGCTACAGCAAAGGCTGCGGTCCACGCCCCAAACCCGATTAAGGTCGCCGTAGCTAGGTCATTTCCTAGCCCAAGATCAACAATGAGATCTCGCGCTGCCCGTGAAGGTAGCAACAGGCTTAAATCATTCAACCGCTCCGGCATGTGGGAAGGTGAAACCAAGATTCCGCCCGCAAAGGCCAATGTTAAGAAGAGTAACTGGGCAACAGTAACAACGGATTTCGTAGTTAAGATCCTCCCCATGAGGCTGCCGAGCAAACCGAACATCACTGTCGATGCCACCAGGCCGCCGGTCGCAGCCACCAAATGCCGTGTCAGTTCGAATTCGGTAGTAACCAGAGCACAGCCCAAAAGCAGAGCGATACCCACCACCATCATGAGGCTAACTGTGACGATATGGGCGATATAGCGGGGGAAGAGGCCGTAAGGCAAAGTCCGTAGATAGTTAGCAAACCCAGTCTGCCTATCTTGGGCAATGGAAGTACTAAACCCAAACAAACAGGTTGACATGGAAATCATCACGACCAGCTGCAGCGTCGATTCAGCAGCAAGATGGGCATCCTCTGTAACTTGTGAGTTCGGAAGAACAAAGAACACGAAACACAGCAGCGGAATGACAACATTTCCAGCCAGAGCCATTAAATCCCGGAATGTTTCCAAAACCACAATCTTGAGATGACCAGAAAGAACCCTTAACGCATCAGTCATTATCGCAGCTCCTCAAAATTGGTGGGTACCTGTTCACGCAATCGTGTCTCCATAGCCTCTTCCAACGACATAGGGTTAGCTCGGAACTCTGTGAAATTAACTCCGCTGGCAACCAGCTCTTTAACAAAAGCATTGATGTTGCTCACGGTAAACTTCAGGTGCTTGCCGTTGCCGTCCCCTGTAGCCACGGAAGGGGCCTCTGCGCCATGAGAAAGCTCGCAATTGCTAACGCTAGGCAGGCTTTGCACTACTTCGGGGTTATCCACTGTGCATTCAACAACGGTTGCCTGCGACACTCGCAGAAACTCAGCTTTAGTCATGTAGCCTTTACTTCGACCCTTGTCTAGTAGGAGAATATGGTCAGCAAGCAAATCCACCTCATCTAAATAGTGTGAAGTTAGCAAGGTAGCGACACCACGCTGGGACTGCCGTTGAATTTCATCCCACATTAGTCGGCGGGCTTCGGTGTCTAATCCAGTGGTTGGCTCATCCAGGAGAACCAGTTTCGGATCTCCAAGGTAAGCCAGGGCCACACTGACGCGGTGCTTTTGGCCCCCGGAGAGGCTTCGCAACTGCTTTTTTGCGAATTGCCCGATATCCCAACTTTCCAGGTGCTTCAAGCAAAAGTCAGTATCTGTGGGACTGCCGGGAAACTGCGAGGAAACAAACTGCGCCATTTCAAGGGCGCTCAAAGAATCCGGCAGCTTTGTTTCTTGGGGCACTAACCCCAGAGCTTGTTTACTTACGCGAGCTGTTGGCCGTTTACCTAGAATCCTAATGTCACCTCGCGTAGGCTCCTCTAATCCGCTAATCAGCCTGATAAGCGTGGATTTCCCGGCACCATTCGGGCCCAGGACTCCCAAGATATCACCACTGGAGATAGTGAAGGTGATGTCATCAAGAACCGTTGTATCCGCGTACTGCTTACCCAACCCGTGGGCTGTTACTACATCCATAAGATTCTCTCTCAATTACCTAGCCGCCGAAACCTTGACCGGCCATTGGGTCATGCCGGAATAGCCGTCTACTTAATCGTTCCATTCGTGGCCGGAAATAAAACTCCAGGGTTAGTCCCGGCGTCCGCCACCCAAGCTAAAGAGGAACATAATTATCAAGCCCAATACAAAGCCGATGCCCACTACAACTAGAGCTTTGGCTACGTCACCTTCCATGAGGTAATTAGCCCCACCACCGAGTAACCCGGCGATGATTGAAATAATTAGACCGCGTTTGACGGAAGCGTTCATAAATCAGCCCTTTTATCTTTAAAGGAATGCGCCGTGTCTTCACACACTGCCCATTCTGTATCGTGTCCAGTTTTCCCTTACCAAGCCATTTAAAATTAACATTTAAGCAATGTGTTTGTTGCCAAAATAGCTTTCTCCCAGGATAGCGTCACACACACACACACACAAGTCTTCCGCGGAAATCAATCTGGAAATTACAAGCGCACAACACCGGCCCTCAATCAGACAAACTGCCCGATCCTTAAACGGGCGATCAAATTTATTTGGCATATTCCAGGTTGTCCCATCTACTCAGACAAAAACAAAACCTAGGGTACTTCAGGTTGGTGCGGCGGGTGTCCCTCGCTACCGATTCACGGCGCGTGCATGTACCGGTAGAGCTTCGCCCCCACACCCCGGCGGTTGATGGGCGCGCCCTCATACTCCCTCGGCACGCGTGCGAGTGCTCGCACGGACGCAGGTGTCAGCGGAAGCTGAATTTTGCCCCATCATGGAAGGTGAAAATAAGCCCACGGTGTGGTGTTGGAGCGGTTTTCGAGATTGCTTTGCAGCGATGGCAGCAGGCGCCATCCACAGCAAAACACAAAAAGGAAGGGGCTCACAAACGCTGTGCTTTGTCCAAGACATCACCGCGTAGACCAGCTGAAGCTGCAAGTATCTCAATGCCAATGAGATACCCTTCGCTATCCACATCCAGAATCAGTTGGGTCTGCCCATTAGGCGTGTCAATGAACGCTACCTGCTGTGCTGATTCTGAAGGTGCACTCTCTTCGGCGAGCGTAATATACGCGGCGTCAGCTTCCCCGTCATATGTCATATGCATGAGTCTTACCCTTCCGTGAACGCGATAATGGCGTCAGCCTTGGCCGGCCTAGCCGGCGTTGCGCAGCGCCGTTGCCAGGCCGTTCATAGTCACGCGGATGGTGTTGGCTACCACGAAGGAGTCATCCCCTTCGCGGTAGCGGCGCAGCATCTCCGCCTGGATGACGTTGAGCGGCAGGAGGTAGGGGTAGCGGCGCTTGAGCGAGCGCGCCTGACGCTGGTTGTCACCCGCCAGGCCCTCAAAACCGGTGATCCGCAGGTAGGCGTTGCGGGTCAACTGGAATTCCTCCCGGATGAGCTCGTAGATACGGCCGGCTACCTCTTGGTCATCCACTAAGTCGGCGTAGAGCCGGGCTAGGGAAATCTCCGCTTTGGACATGACCTGCGCCATGTTGGATAGCACCGTGCGGAAAAATGGCCACTCGGAATACAAGGCACGCAGCTCATCCCAGCGGGACTCGTCCTCACCGGCCCACTTGGACAACGCGGAGCCCACGCCAAACCAGCCCGGCACGTTGGTGCGCTGTTGGGACCAGGACAACACCCACGGGATGGCGCGCAGGTCAGAAATGGCCTTGGTCTGCTTGCGGGCGGCCGGGCGGGAGCCAATGTTGAGCTCACCGATTTCGGCCAGTGGCGTGGACTGGGTGAAGTAGTCAATGAAGCCGGGGTCGCCCACCAACTCCTGGTAGCGCTCGGCTGACAGCGCGGAAAGCTCACGCATGACGGCGTAGGCGCGCTCAGTGTCCTTCATTGGCTCGGTGTCCAGCAGGGAGGCCTCCAAGACGCCGGCTACGAAGGACTGCAGGTGATGGCGTGCGGTCTCCGGGGAGCCGTATTGCGCGGAGATGACCTCGCCTTGCTCGGTGATGCGTACGGAGCCGGAGACGGCACCGGCTGGCTGGGCCAGGAGGGCATCATAAGTAGGTCCGCCGCCACGGCCCACGGCACCGCCGCGGCCGTGGAACAGGCGCAGCTCCACGCCGTGGGCGCGGCAGACCTCAACCAGGTCTAGCTCCGCGTCGTAGAGCGCCCAGTTAGCCTGCAGGTAGCCACCGTCCTTGTTGGAGTCGGAGTATCCCAGCATGACCTCCTGCTTGTTGCCCCGGCGGGTCAAGTGCTCGCGGTAAACGGGCACGTTCCACAGCTTGTCCAGGATGCTGGCGCCGGCTTCTAAGTCATCGATGGTTTCAAAGAGCGGAACCAGATCCACCTCATCCATGCCATACTCCTTGAGCAAGACCATTGGCTCCAGGATGTCAGACACGCTGCCGGTCATGGAGATAATGCAATGCGGTACGGCGGCACGGCCAAACTGTGACACGGCTTTAGCGGCTGCCTCGAAGATACCCAGTTCTTTCTCCGTGTCCGCGCTCAGTTGTTCGCGCCATTTAGACCCACGGGGAAAGAGCAAAGGGCGCTTAGTTTCCAGCTCCTCCTGCAAAAGGGCAATCTTTTCTTCTTCGCCTAAGCCCCGGTAGTCATCCGTGTATCCGTTGAGAGCAAAGATTTCGGTGAGCACGTTTTCAAAGGACTCAGAGTTCTGGCGCAAATCCAGGGAATGAAGATGGAAGCCAAAAGTTTTTACCGCAGCCCGGATCTTCAGCAGGCGGTCATCAGCGATGATGTCATCTTTGGCCGCGCGCAGGGAGTGATCAATGACTGCCAGGTCAGCCAGCAGCTCCTCCGGTTGGTTATAAGGGGCAGCCTTGATTTTCTTCTTAACCTTGCCTTTGGCCCGGTCCAAGGTGGCCTGGATACGGGCACGGATTCCAAAAATAGCGCGGCGGTAAGGCTCATCAAGGCGCAGGGCGTTGGTGTTATTGGAGGCGTCGGCAAGCGCTACGAGCTCCGCGGTGGGCTCCGAGTGGCGCTGCGTCAAGGAAAGTTCGCGCTCTAGCTCGTGCAGCTCACGCTCGTAGTAGCTCAGGGCCACAAGCGCGGCCTGTGTGGTGGCATGGGCCACCTTCTCCCCGTCCACGTAAGGGTTGCCGTCATGGTCCCCACCAATCCAAGAACCGGGGCGCACCATGGCGGCGCTGTCTACTTCTTGGTCGAACGTCTCCCGGTACTTCCTGCGCACGGTCAGGTTCAGCGCCGGGATTTCCTCCAGCAGGGAAAGCTGGTAATAACGCAGACCAACCTTGATCTCATCTTCCAGGCTGGGGCGGGACACCCGGATCAGCCCGGTCTGCCACAACAGCGTGATGCGCAGGGTTAGCTGGCGCTCAATCTCCGGGGTAACGCCCTCCCGGCGAGTGGCCTTGATGAGCTCCTTGATGTGCTTCTGGGCGTCAAAGATACTGCGGCGGCGGGTTTCAGTAGGGTGCGCGGTCAGCACTGGGGACACCAGCGCGCCGCTAATGACCTCATTGGCTTGCTGGGCGGAGACCCCTTTGTCTTTGAGCTTGTCAAAGGTGCTGTCTAGCGTGACAAAGTCCCCGTGTTTTTCATCATCCAGGTCTTCTGCCAAGTTGGCCAGCAAAGCGAAGAAGGTGAAAGAACGCGCAACCAGATTGGTTTCTGCCACTGGGCGCTCGCGGAATAGATCCAGGAGGGCCTCCGCGTCCTTTTCCCGCCGCGCGATGGCAAAGGCAGTGGTACGGGCCGTTTCAACCAGCTCGAAAATCTCCTGGCCTTCTTGCTTGGCAATAACCTCACCCAAGATCCTTCCCAGTAGGCGGATGTCTTGGCGGACTTGATCAACTTCAGCGGTCTGTGTTGCGGTACTCATGGGGTCTCCTTCAAAGGGACGTAGTTCAACCCTTACTAATCTAGCCTGAAATGCCACGTTCTTCTGGGTTGGGCACCTCTTGCCGGGCGCGTGTGCGGTTAGGCAAACGCCGCCACCCAGGCGGCGTGGACGCGGGAGTCACCGTTTTCTTCCGGGTGGAAGCTCAGCGCGGTGATGGCACCCTGGCGTACGCCCACCACATGCTCACCCAAGCGGGCGATAACGTCCACGCCGGGGCCCACGCGGGTGACCACCGGCGCGCGGATAAAGGAGCACTCTATCTCCGCGCCGTCCACGGCCACCAGGGCCTCGGCGGACTCGCGCTGGTTGCCAAAGGCATTGCGGCGCACACCGATATCCAACACGCCCAGGGTCTGCTGCCCCGGCGCGGGGTTGTCCACGTCGCGGGCTAAGTAGATAAGACCCGCGCAGGTAGCCAGAACCGGCAGACCGCCGGCAATGGCCTCACGGAGCGGGCCGTCCAGTCCGAAGGCGCGCGCCAGGCGGTCTATAACGGAGGACTCCCCGCCCGGCAGGACCAGCCCGTCTAGCCCTTCCAGGTCACCGGGCAGGCGCACCCGGCGGGTGGCAGCGCCCAGGCTGTGCAGCATGGAAACATGTTCTTCCACCCCGCCTTGCAGGGCTAGGACGCCAATCATTTACCAGCCACGCTCCGCTAGGCGGTGTGGTGCGGGAACGTCCGCGACGTTGATACCCACCATGGCCTCGCCCAAACCACGGGAGAGCTTGGCTAGTTCCGCCGGCTGGTCGTAAAGTGCGGCGGCCTTGACAATGGCCTCCGCGCGGGCAACCGGGTTGCCGGACTTGAAGATTCCGGAGCCCACAAATACGCCCTCCGCGCCCATCTGGCGCACCAGGGCGGCGTCGGCAGGAGTGGCCACGCCGCCGGCCACAAACAGCACGACGGGCAGCTTGCCGGTTTCTGCAACCTCCGCTACCAGGTCGTACGGTGCCTGAAGTTCCTTGGCAGCCACGTAGAGCTCATCCCGGTCAAGTTTCTGCAGGCGCGCGATTTCGCCCTTGATGGTGCGCAGGTGACGCACGGCCTCGGAGACATCACCGGTACCGGCTTCACCCTTGGAGCGAATCATGGCCGCGCCCTCGGTGATTCGCCGCAGGGCCTCACCCAGGTTGGTGGCACCGCACACGAAGGGCACGTCAAAGTCCCACTTGTTGATGTGGTGGGTGTAATCCGCCGGGGAGAGCACCTCTGATTCATCAATGAAGTCCACACCCAGCTCCGCCAAAATCTGGGCTTCCACGAAGTGTCCAATACGGGACTTAGCCATCACGGGGATGGATACGGCGTTGACAATTCCGTCAATGAGATCCGGGTCGCTCATGCGCGCCACACCGCCCTGGGAGCGAATGTCCGCAGGCACGCGCTCTAGGGCCATTACTGCCGATGCCCCCGCGTCCTCAGCAATCTTTGCCTGCTCCGGGGTGACAACGTCCATGATGACGCCGTTTTTTAACATATCTGCCAGTCCGCGCTTGACGCGGGTTGTTGCTTTGTTTTCAGTCATGCCGTTCATCTTCGCCTAGCTAAGTGGTCTACAACAAGAGCCAATTTAGGCGTGTCCAATTAGACCACTTATAGTGGCTTCATGCACCTGGTTCTTAGTCCAACGGACCCCCGCACCCTCCCCGTGCAGATTTGCGCCGGCATCCGCGAACAAATTCAACGCCAAATCTTGAGCCCCGGCCAAGAGTTGCCTAGCACCCGTGCGCTGGCAGCTCAGCTGGGAATCTCCCGAGGAAGCGTGGTTACCGCCTATGACCAGCTACTGGCGGAGGGCTACCTGGAGGCAGCAATAGGCTCCGGTACCAGGGTGTGCGCGCAGCTGCTGCACACCACCGTGTCCCCCGAACCTGCTTCCAGTCCCCCACCCACGCCCGGCCCCGCCCTAGAGCTCACCCCCGGCCTAGCGGACACCGCGCGCATAGTCACCCCAGAGTGGCGCGCCGCCTGGCGGGAAGCCGCCACCGGATTAGGCCCTTCCCCTGCCCAGGGCCACGAACGCTTACGCGAGGAGGTCGCCGCCCACCTGGGCCACATGCGAGGGCTGTCCGTGAGCCCGGATAGGATTGTCATCACCGCCGGTGCCCGCGACGGCCTCACCACGCTAATCCGCGCGGCTTTTGCACCAGGCTCCCGCTTTGGTGTGGAATCCCCTGGTTATCCCAGCTTGCGGCGAATTCCGAGCGCACTTGGACACCGGGTAGTAGACGTACCGGCAGACAAACACGGTGTGACCGTCCCTGCAGACGTGGACGCCTTGATTGTCACTCCCAGCCACCAGTACCCCTTTGGCGGTTCACTACCAGCACCCCGGCGCACCGCCCTAGCCGCCTGGGCACGGGAATCCACTGGCCTGCTCATCGAAGATGACTTTGACTCGGAGCTGCGCTACGCCGGCGCGCCCCTGCCTGCGCTGGCGGCACTGGAACCGGATAACACGGTGCTACTGGGAACTTTCTCCTCAGTGATTTCGCCTTCCATCGGTTGCGGCTACGTGGTCCTGCCCCCACGGCTGGTGGAGCCGGTGCTGCAAGACCGGGAGCTTTTTGGTCAACCGGTCAGCGCCATAACGCAAAAGGCGTTGGCTAATTTCCTGGCCAGCGGGGCACTGCGCCGGCATACCGGGCGCATGCGCCGGGCCTATAAACGCCGCCGGGACTTGGTCTACGCGGCCTTTGCCAGTCTGCCGGGCACCCAGCTTCTACCCATTCACGGCGGACTCCACGCGGTAGTCTTATGCGACCGGCCAGCAGATGAGGTGATACCCCAGGCCCGCGCCCGCGGCGTGGGGGTCACCGCACTGGCACACTACTGGGGCGGGCACCAAGGGGAGGCAGCAAACGGACTAGTGCTGGGCTTTGGGCACGTCACGGACCAGGAGCTGGTCAAAGCCCTGGAGGTGGTAGTCAGCTGTCTCTAATCTTCCTTTGAGCGCGGGCTTCCAAACGCGCACTTCAAGCACTGGGCCTTTAGACGCGGGGCCTCTATACGCGGGGGCGTTAAACGTTGAGCCTTTAAGCGCTGAGCTTTACCTCCGCCAACGTGCGCCCGGTGGGCTCATCACTGCCGGACATGGGCTCTTCTGTGACCATGACCTTGGTGGGCTGTTCCGGGAACGGCATCCACACATCCTCATGCGGGTCCTGGCCTATAACCCCGGCGGAAATCATATTTCCGGAATCATCTACCACCCACACCTGGGCACCCATGCCGTCTTTTAACTCCGGCTGGCCATCAACCATGGCACCGGCCTTGCCCATAGTGGAAGAAACCACAATGGCAAGGGAGGCACCTGATGCACTGGTAGTGGCCATCACGGCGTCCTCTGCTGCCATGATTTCGTGCATCTGTTGCTCTCCGTCTAGCGCAATGACTGACTCGGTTGGCTGATCTGAACCATTGTTCTGAGGAAGAATCAGGTACGCACCGGCAATGAGCACCACGGCCGCAGCGGCAGCTGAGGCAGGAGCAAACCACCGGTCACGCCTGGATTTGAGTTCGATTATCTCAGCCTCAGCTTGCTCCACCACCACGCCTTGAATAACGCGGTCTTTGACTCCCGGCGGAGGTGCCTTCTCCGGGACAGAGTCTAAAAAGGCAGCGAACGTTTCTTCATCTATGTCATGCACAGCGTCATGATCGAGGTCACGGTTGTTACTCACGCCCTGTCCCTCCTTTCGAATCGGTCCAGATGGCCGATAATTTCTTCACCCCATCGCGCACCCGCGTCTTCGCGGTGCCGAGGGGAACTGATGTTGATTCTGCCAGCTCCGAATGGCTGAGGCCACCGAAAAAGGTTAAAAGTATAGCAGTGCGATGGGGCTCACCTATCGAGTCAACGGCTTCACGAAGTTCACGCGACTCAATCCGGTCTAAAGCCAGCGACTCCACGTCAAGCACGCGGTCCCGGGTACCAAGTACCCAGTCCTTGTCATCACGTTCCACCGCAGCTGCATGCGACCGCACCCGGTCCACGGCACGCGAGTGAGCGAGACGCCCCACCCAGGTTCGGGCCCTACCAAGGCCGGAGTTAAAGGTTCGCGCTTTATCCCAGACCTCAATAAAGACCTCCTGGAGGACTTCTTCGGCCAACGTGGGGTTTCCCACCACATTGAGGATCACCCCATAAGCTAGTGGAGACAACAGGTCGTAGAGACGAGAAAAAGCGCGCCTATCCTCCTGGCCAACCAGCTGAAGGAGCTTATCCAGCTCATCATGTTGTTCAAGAGAAAGTTTCGACACGCTTTCCCAGAGTACTCTCTTGAGAAGAAAACTTTAGGTTTTCACCCCAAGGTTTAAATCACAGGTTTAAATCAAACCTCCCGCACCGTGGCCTCCCACGGTAGCGGTCAGGGGATTTTTACTTGTGGTCATCATCCTCTAGCTCTTCTTCGAGCTCTTCTACCTCATCATCCAAATCATCATCATTGGTGTCGGTAGTAACAACGGTGGTGTCGCCGTCAAGCTCATCATCGGTGTCGTTACAAGCGGCTAGGCCGGTAGCGGACAGGGTGAGAATTGCTGCAGTAGCAAGGAACTTCTTCATAATAGAAACTTCTTTCCAAAAATTAAACATGCTTGAAATTAAACACATCCGGCACAACTTGCACCTAAGTGCACCCAACCTTAAAAGTGGGCGCAGTTGAGATAAGTTTAACATGAATTAACCTTGCAAATCACATGCCTACCTTGGTCTATGGCCGGATTTTATACTGTGCGCTGCTAATTCAACATGCCATTTTAAATTTGGAACAATCCGTAAATTCCAGGCAAATAGCCTGACCGCAGTCCTAGAAAGAAGTTTCCCCGCGCCTGCGAGCCCTAGCCAAGACCCAATAGCCCGGCCGCGCCCGCAGGCAGCGGAAAAGAAATCCCCAGGAGCCTACTTCTCCATCTTCTTGTCGTCCATCTTGTCCATCTTGTCGTCCATTTTGTCGCCCATCTTGTCCATGTGCTCGTCGGCCTTATCGCCCATCTTGTCCATCTTGTCGTCCATCTTGTCCATGTGCTCGTCGGCTTTATCGCCCATCTTGTCCATATGCTCGTCAGCCTTGTCGCCCATCTTGTCCATCTTGTCGTCCATCTTGTCCATATGGTCCGTCTCGGTGGCGGTGGCAGGAGCCATCTTGTCTTCGGTCATCATCTTGTCTTCGTCCATCTTGTCCGTGGTCTTCACCGTGGAGGTTGCGGGTGCCATGGTGCCGGTGGGCTCCATCTTGTCCCCATCGGTGTCGTTGCAGGCGGCAAGGCCGGTGGCAGAAAGAAGGAGGACGGCGGCGGTAGCGAAAATCTTTTTCATGATATTCCTTAAATCGAGGTCAGTTGTGTGGTGAAACGGGGCGCTAGTGCGCCCTCATGTGTTCATTCGTAACCCTCGCACTGACCGGATTGGATTAAGGTGGAAAAATTTTTTAAAACCAAGAAGTCTAATCCACGTGCGGTTTTATATTCATAGACCTACCAGCAGCTTTGCGGAAAGCAATAGCCGGTAATGTACCGCTTAGTCTAGCTTTGCAGCATGACTACAAAATACGACAACAGCAATTCTGACAACTGGTCCTTCGCTACCCGCGCACTGCACGTGGGTCAAGATTTGGACGGAGACATCAACGCCCGCAACGTGCCCATCTACCAGACCACGTCCTACGTGTTTAAAGACGCCAAGCACGCGGCAGACCGCTTCGCACTCGCGGACATCGGCCCCATCTACACCCGCTTGACCAACCCCACCGTGGACGCCCTGGAGCGCCGGATTGCCGGACTGGAAGGCGGCGTGGCCGCCGTGGCTTTTGCCTCCGGGCAGGCCGCGGAAACCGCCGCCATCTTGACCCTGGCCGGTGCCGGTGACCACATCGTGGCTAGCCCGCACCTCTACGGCGGCACCGCCACTTTGTTCCTGGTTACTTTAAAGCGCCTGGGCATTGAGTTCACGCTGGTGGACAACCCAGATGACCCCCAGTCCTGGCAAGACGCAGTAAGGCCCAACACCAAGGCCTTCTACGGGGAAACCTTCGGCAACCCAGTAGCTGACGTCCTGGACATCCCGGCAGTTGCCAAGGTGGCACATGACAACCAGGTTCCTTTGATTGTGGACAACACCATTGCCACGGCAGCAGTAGCCCGCCCGCTGGAGCAGGGCGCGGACATCGTGGTGGCCTCAACTACGAAGTTCTATTCGGGCAACGGCTCCGCCATCGGCGGCATCATCGTGGACGGCGGCACGTTTGACTGGACTGTCACCCGCGAAGGCAAGGACGTATTCCCCGGTTTCACCACCCCAGATGAGGCCTACCACGGCCTAAAGTACGCGGATTTGGGCGAAGTCGCCTTTGCCATCAAGGCCCGGGCCGGCCTACTGCGCGACACCGGCGCGGCCATCTCCCCCTTCAACGCCTGGCTGACCCTGGCCGGGCTGGAAACCTTGAGCCTGCGCGTGGAGCGCCACAACACCAACGCCAAGCAGGTAGCGCAGTTCCTGGAAGGCCATGACAAGGTCACCAAGGTCAACTACGCCGGCTTGGAGTCCTCCCAGTACAAGGAGGTCAAAGACAAGCTGGGCTACGCCCACACCGGCTCAGTATTGTCCTTTGATATCAACGGCGGCCAGGAGGAGGCATGGCGGTTCATCGACTCGCTGAAGCTGCACTCCAACCTGGCCAATGTGGGTGACACCCGCTCCCTGGTGGTCCACCCCGCCACCACCACCCACTCCCAATCGGATGAGGCGGCGCTCCAGGCGGCCGGCATCACCCCAGCTACCGTCCGCCTGTCAGTGGGTATTGAGGATATCTCCGACATCATTGCGGACCTCGAGGAAGCTTTGAAGGCGGTATAGAAATGGGCATCGGCACGCTGCGCACTGAGGCCGGGGTAGACATCCCGGGCCTGGAGATTGCCCACCAAACGTGGGGTGAGTTCACCGGAGACAACGCCATCTTGGTGGAACACGCGCTCACCGGCGACGCCGATGCCGCCACCTGGTGGTCAGAAGTCATTGGCCCCGGCAAGGCCCTAGATACCGACCACTGGTTTATTATCTGCACCAACGTCCTGGGCGGGTGCAGCGGCTCCACCGGGCCGTCCAGCCCGCACCCGGACGGCCGCCCGTGGGGCTCACGGTTTCCCGCCATCTCCATCCGGGACCAGGTGCACGCGGAAAAGATGTTCTTAGACCACCTGGGAATAGAAAAACTCCACGCCGTAATTGGCGGCTCCTTGGGCGGGGCGCGCACCCTGGAATGGGCGGCGCTCTACCCAGAAATGGTGGGCGCGGCGTGCGTCATAGCGGTCTCCGCGCGGGCATCGGGGTGGCAAATTGGCATCCAAACCGCGCAAATCCAATCGATTGTGGGGGACCCTTTCTGGCAAAACGGTGACTACTACGCCACCGGCAAACGCCCCGACGCCGGCCTGGCCGCGGCCCGCAAGCTGGCGCACCTAACCTACCGCGGGGAGTTAGAAATAGACGAGCGCTTTGGCGCCACCGCCCAGCAAGGCGAAAACCCTTTGGGCCCCTTCCGCCGCGATGACCAGCGCTTTGCCGTGAACTCCTATCTGGAGTACCAAGGCCGCAAACTGGTAGACCGCTTCGATGCGGGCTCCTACGTGGCGCTCACAGAGGCGCTCAACCGCCATGATATCGGGCGCGGGCGCGGCGGGTTAAACAAGGCACTGGCCGCCATTGAGGTCCCCACCATGGTGGTGGGCGTGGGCACGGACATCCTCTACCCCTACCACCAGCAGGAACACTTGAGCCGCAACTTGGGCAACCTGCTGGGCATGGCCAAGATTAACTCGCCTGTGGGACACGACGCCTTCCTCACCGAGGCCCGCCAGATGGAGCACATCCTGCGCAACTTCCTGAACTTGACTAATTAGCTGCCCAGGGAGTCTACCGAGTAGGCCAAAAATGCCATGGCAGCGCCCAGGGTGGCGGTGAAAAGCGAGTCGAACCGCCGCGAGCGCACCGCCAGCACGCCCACACGCGCGGAGTCGCAGCTAAGGCGCACAAAGCTTAGCCACAGCATGGCCGCCCCCAGCACAAACGTGGCACGACGCCAGTGTTCTAGCAGCGCAAATACTGCCGATGCCCCCACTGCCGCCACGAAAGCCCCAATCAGCAGCCACTGCACGGCACCCGGCACAGGAGAAGGCTTTAACCCCCGGTCATGGGGGTTGGCTAGCTGACTACGCATCTTGGTTGAGGAGCTTCTCAGCGCGCTCAACCACGTTGCGGACTAGGAACGCGCGGGTCAGCGGGCCCACGCCGCCGGGGTTGGGTGAGACGTAGCCGGCTTTGTCCCACACGTCCGGGTGGACGTCGCCCGCCAGCTTGCCGTCCACGCGGGAGACCCCAACATCAAGCACCGCCGCGCCTTCTTTGACCATATCCGGGGTGAGCATGTGCGCCTTGCCGGCTGCGGCAATAATAATGTCCGCTGCGCGGGTTTCCGCCGCCAGGTCCTTGGTACCGGTGTGGCACAGCGTCACCGTAGCGTTTTCACTACGCCGGGTGAGCATAAGACCAATGGGGCGGCCCACCGTCACGCCGCGGCCAATGACCACTACCTTGGCGCCGTCCAGCTCCACGCCAAAGCGGCGCAGCAGGTGAATGCAGCCATTAGGCGTACACGGCAAAGGCGCTTCCTCATTAAGAACCAACTTGCCCAGGTTGACTGGGTGCAGGCCATCAGCGTCCTTATCCGGGTCAATGCGCTCTAAGATGGCGTTTTCATCCAGGTGCTTAGGCAGCGGCAGCTGCACGATATAGCCCGTGCAAGCCGGATCCGCGTTTAGCTCATCGATGACCTTTTCCAGCTCTTCCTGCGTGGTGTCTTCCGGCAGGTCCCGGCGGATGGAGTTAATCCCCAGCTGCTCGGAGTCGCGGTGCTTCATCTTTACATAGGACTGGGAGCCCGGGTCTTCCCCCACCAGCACCGTGGCCAGGCCTGGGGTTACGCCCTGTTCTTTGAGGGCGTCCACCCGCTTTTTCAGGTCTGCGAAAATCTCATCACGGTACATGTTGCCATCTAGTTTCGTTGCGCTCATGCCTTACATCCTAGACTGATTCCCATGAGCAATCTGCATATCGTCTTCGACAACCCTGTCATCCCCACCAACACCGGCAACGCCATCCGCACCGCCGCCGTTACCGGTGCCACCCTGCACCTGATTGAGCCCCTGGGTTTCAACTTCGATGACAAGCACCTCAAACGCGCTGGCTTGGATTACCACGACCTGGCGGATATGCAGATCCACAAAGACTTTGAGGCCTGCATGGCCGCCCTTCCCGGCGCGCGCGTCTTCGCGTTTACCACCACCGCCACCAAATGGTTTACCGACGTGGAGTACCAAGACGGCGACGTCCTCCTCTTTGGTACCGAACCCACCGGCCTGCCACCTGAGCACTCAGGGCACCCGCGTGTCACGGAAGAAGTCCGCATTCCCATGGTCCCGGCCCGGCGCTCGATGAACCTATCCAACGCAGCTTCCACGGCCGTATACGAGGCCTGGCGCCAGCTGGGCTTTTCAGGGGCCTGCTAGAACGCTGAAGGCCTAACTCACTCCCCCGCAGAAATTCACCCACCGCCTTAAAAATCCCTACCGGCGGCATTGTGACGCTCCCCGGACATCTCCATGGCCTGTGCAGGCGGTCCTCCCGTCAGTTAAGGCGGCGAGCGAATTCCCGGCCCAGCCCGTCTGAACCGCGCAGCCGCTTAGCAACCACCGTCATACCCCACTGCTCAGTCAACGTTGAGAAGAGAACTAAAGATCAGCGGGAGCGGTTCACCGGCTCACACGCTCCCGGGCGAAATACCGGGAATGCGACTGTCTTAAATCCTCCTCGGATTTGCTAGCAATCACGACAATTTCCACATCGGGGTCGCCGTTGGTTCTGTCCAGTGTGAGACGGTGCTTGGTCGCTTCCACGAAAGAATCAAAGCGCTGAAGATTCACTCGCCCGCTTCGGCGGTGGTAGAAGATGAGATACGCATTTCTCATGAAAGCCCCGTGAAAGTCATTGTACTAAACCGGCACTTCGGATTTTTCCGAGGTCTAGGGTGCGCGGATGGGCCGAACTTGGTGCTTAAGGTCAAAAACCGCGCCAAAAAATAGTTAAGCACCAAGTTACGCCAACCCAGGGAGCCGGCGCCCAGGGGGATGTGGGGACGCGGTAAAAATTCCCCAGGCCCCGCCCATCTCCGAAGCGCCGCTAAACCTTTGCTTCTCAATCTCTATTCCTCCGGCAGCAGTGGTATAGGTGACATCGGTGCGGCGTCCATTGCTGGCAACTCGCGGGCACGCAGGCGCGCAAGCAGCTGGGCGGCGTCCGCGGGGTCCAAGTCCGCGCCCTGCATAAATACCGGCCCGGTGACCAAGTGAAACTTCACTGAGCCCACTTTCCGGAACTGACTGATGGGACCAGCCTGATAGGAAAGCTCCTGGATATGCGGGGTACTCACCACCTGCACCCGCCGGTTGATGCGCCCGGCGTGAGTAATGGCTACCTCGCCCACCAAGGTAACCGCCTGCCGCTTCAGATCCAGCGGGGAGCACAGCCACGCGCGGGAAGGAGAGGTATAGGTGGCCGCCGTGTGGCCCTCCGGCTGGGCATAGGCTTCCAAGTCCGCGCGGTTAAGACCACTGACCAAACTGAAGACTTCCATAGCCTGCTCACGGGTTCCCACCGGCAAGATACGCGTAGAACCAGACATCTTTCCGCCTCCCCGACTTCCATAGCCAGCCACGGAGACCTGCACCTCGTACCACCCGAAAATGCGCCAAAGCAAGGGCTGGCTGACTTTCACCGCGTGGATTCGCTCCAAGCGGATGGTCTGGCGGCGTCTATCGGCCAGGCCGTAGCGGATGTCCAGCACTCCCCTAGCCCGGTCGTAGATGGCCGTGTACTTCCAAGAGGTGTCAATGATTCCCCAGATGGATGGCACAATACCGATGAGCAGTGGGATGACGGTGGTGCGCGCAACCGGCAGCAAAAGCAGCCCAACGGAAATTGCGCTGAGGATGATCACGCGCTGGCGCAGGGCCGTGGATACCAAGGTGCGGGCAACGGGGACTTCCTCGACCAGGTCAGGCTCAGAATGAACTTGCTTATCCTGCGCGGTGCCCGCAGTGGCAGTGCCCGCAGGAGCAGCGGCGCCGACGGCGGCGCTGGGGGCACCGTGGATGTGGGCCATGACCTCTTGTTTCAAGGCCTCAGCATCGGCCTTCTTCAGGTACATGATGGATATAGCCGAAGACTGCCCGCCCGCGGTTTCAATGCGCACGGCCGCCAGCCCGAAGATTCGGGCGATGACGTCCTCCACCACGTCCACGGCCTGGATCCGCTCGTAGCGCGCGGAGCGAAACGTCGTGGAAATCACGCCGTGGCGGATGGAGAGTTCCTCCTCGTCCAACTTGAAGCCCAGCTTGCGCCACCAGATCGCGGACAGGAACCAGATTCCCAGGCAGGCCGCCACAAACGCGGCCGCGCCGATCAGGGTGCCGCGACCAATTTCACTCCAGTGTCCACCGCGCACCCAGTCGTAGACCTCCACGACGGTCTCAATGGAGAAGTTGAGGATCAGCACGGTGAGGATGGCCAGGATGATGGACCAAAAGCGCATGAGGGGTGTGAGCCTATGGACGCGGCGGAAGCCCTCAGCATCAACGGGCGCGCGGTCGGGGCCTTTGCGGTGTTTGCTCACAGCCCGCTCATCCTCTCACGGGCGCGGATGGTGAGGCGCTCACGGAGGGCGTCAGCAACTTCAGCCTCAAGGCCCACCACTGTTGCGTCCGTACCTGCCGACGCCGTGTGCAGCTCCACCTTCTTCAGCCCGAACGCGCGCGCGATGGGCCCGGCCTCCACGTCTACGAACTGGATACGGCCATAGGGCACGATGGTGAACTTGTGCCACACTTTGCCTTTTGTAATGAGGAGTTCGTCCTCGGTTTCCAGCCAGGCCATGCGGCGCACCTGCGCGGGGATGAGCCAGGCTAGCCAGATGGTCCAGGCCACCACTACGCCTACGGCTATCCACCACCAGGTGCCCCAAAAGTACACGGCCGCCAGCGCAGCTATCAGGCAGATGGCCATGTATATACCGTTGGAAATCAACCGCACCCGGGCCAGTTTTGGTGACACGGGGTGCATATTTGGGGGAACAATTGTGCTCATGTGAGCCATCGTAGCAACCCCCTCGATTTTCAGTCGAGGCCCAGAATCACCCGCGCCGGCCCGCCCAGGCGCACGACAAGAGGCCGCTTGCTGACGGTTTCAATCAGCGGCCCCAGCTCTTCCAGGCGCTTGCGGGTGGTGGGCTTGCTGGTACCTAGGTGCTCGGTGAGCTCGTCCAAGCTCAACCCTGTACGCGCTCCGAAAAGATCTACCAGGGCTAGCTGCAAGACAATACTGGCGGATTCCTCGGGTTTGGTGTGCCCGGACACCAATTCCCGGACCGACTCCATCTGCTGTTTTAGTTGCTCTACCTGGCGCAGACGGATTTCTAGCCACTCAACCAAAGCGACCTGGGCCGTGGCCAGCATCGACGCCATGTCGTAAAGGAAGAAGGTGAGCTCCCCACAATTGAGTGGATGTTCCGCGTCCTCGAATGCTTTGTAATAGCGAGACTTTTGCCGGAAGAGCTCAGGTGAAAGGGACAACGCTGTTTGCGGCGACATGAGTCCCGCCAAACGCAAAGACATAAGGAACCTCCCCATCCGGCCGTTGCCATCGTAGAAGGGGTGGGTGTGCTCGAACATAAAATGCTCGGCGAATACGTTGAGCAGTTCCAGCTCGGTGCCCCGGTTAGCGGTGGCAATCATCGTTTCCACACGGTGCGTGATGTCTTCCTCTCCTGCTGCGCCGCCATGAATCCGGCGTTGACCGTCGGTGATTTCTACCGGTTCGGTACGGAAAAGGGCACCATCTGGGGAGTCCTGCTGGTGAATTTCTCCCTGCAACAGGGCGTCGTACTGTGCCCGTAGGGCGGCAGGGTCGGCGGGGAAGGTCAGCGAATGATGGGGGTCTGGCGCAATCCCGGGCAGCGCCAAGTACTGGCTTGCCATCTCTTTGAACCGCCGTTTACCGGTGTGCTTTTCTTTCTGCGCGTACTCAATGGCCTCGGCAATCTCGCGCCGAGTGGAGAAAATGCTCTCAATCTCATTGGTGGACTGCAGCTCAGCGGTCAACAGTTCAAAGAGATACAAGCGCGACGCGCTATCAGGCACGGAAGTCCACAGCTTGGCGATGAGAACTTCGTTCCGCCAGATTCTCTCCAGCGTGGCGGCAAGCTCACGCGTGACAACCGCGAATAGGGAATGCTCCCCCACCTGGTAGTCCCAGTGCACAGTGCTCGGGCTATCAATCCGCCGGCTGAATTCGGAGTCTGCGACACCCCTCGAATCCACCTTGGCGCGGTGGAATACTTTCTTCAGTGATTGATATTCCACTGCCCTGCCCACCTTCCCGAAAAGAAAAATTCGCCCAACTTTTCAGTAATGCTACGCCCCACAGCTCCATTAATTGCAAAAACGTAGGTTTTTTAATTTAAGCCACTGGGATCATCTGGCCCGTCAGAAAAGACCGAGGCCCTAGGTCCAGTCGTTGGTGTGGGCTGGTTGAACACTGAGCCACTATCGGTCAACAGTTCATTCGGGGCACCGTACTGCGTGATGGCTCGAGTAACTCTCGTCGACGGCATCTACGCTATTTCCGTCGCTCGCATAGGCGACGGTTCCCCTGTCTTTGCGGGTGGCGTCATCGATGGCTGGAAGATGGTAGAAGGATCGTCCGCTGTTCATCACAAATCCGGCATTTCAGGACCCCTAGCTGCCATAATTCCATCACTTTGACGCGCTGGAAGCACAGGTAAGAAAATTTAGGAAGCCGGAGGGGATTAGACTCTTCTTCCGCCCATGTGGCGTAGAAGCCGCGCACTTGTGGACACCGGTAACACCAGAGCCTGGATGACCAGGAAGGTTCTGCAGCACCGGCGCGCCCAATGAACACGTTCGCGAAGCACCAAAAGAACGGAAATCAGACCACCAACCATGCCGAAGCAGAGCAACCCCTAAACGCCACTCTCATTAGGGCCAGTTACTCCCTCAGCAACTTGGGGCATAGAGTTCTCCTAACTCAGTTTGTTATCCTACTGAAGATAGAGCAAACACTGGTTGCGTCAGTGGGCCTAGTAGAGTTGGGTAGACATAGATGGTGCTCGCTCTTTGATTACTCGCAAAAGGATTCTTGAGATAAATTAACTTGCGAGGATTGCCAAATTCATCTGCTTGGTAACAGTCCTTAAGATAACCCTTGACAGAGCTATCGCATAACAACTTGTTTTTATTGCCAAAAGGCGAGAGAACACGCGGAGTACCTCCATTGGGATCTAAGAATCTTGAATCATCTGGAGTGACTGCCCTACCGGTGTAGTCAATTACTGTCCTATAAGTTTGACCAGGTGGGTCTTGTGGCCACTCGTCTTGTGCATGAGCAACGCTGCCCGCCGAAGCTACGCACAAAGCGACCGTAAGTAGTCCAGTTAGGGACTTTCTCAATCCTGCCATTACTACCACTCCTCAAAACTTTCGGTGTACTGAAATTACTTACACACCGGATTCTACTTACCTCAATGGGGGGGTCAAGGTTTTGCGCTGACCAGCCACGCAGGCACCTTTCGAGCCTTCTCCTCCCCGCCGGCGGTGCTTCGCTCGTTAGCGTCTCCCCAGCTCGCTGACTTCCGAAACCGTCCACTGTTAAATGGGCCCCGCCTTCGGTGGCTTAGTTTTCCGATGCCCTCTACAAGCCGTACACCGTTGATCGATACCCCATGTCAACGGGAACAATCACCACCGTTTTTCCATAACGCTGGCCACGGTGCGGCCGCCGCCCACGCACCAGCGCCATCGCCCGCGCTTATTGACAGCCATGGCTCTACCTCGATCACGAAGATCCTCTAGCTCCCGGACCTCGAAACGTGTCATCTGCCCCTAGGTTCGCCGCCAACGCGCGAGCGTGAAGTTGCTGACCTGCAGCTCACGGGCAATCTGCCCGCCCGTTTTCCCTCATGCTTTTAGCTTGACGGCGTTGCTGAGCTTGACCACGATCTGCTCGGGAGTGTGCTTCGAAAACTTCCTCATGACCACCATTGTTCCAGCCCCAACGGGCGATCCAATAGCAATCACTCAAATCATCTGATCCGAAAACCCAGCCCACACCACTAGGTATTGCCAATTTGAAAATGAAGTAGACTAGTCATTTAAGAGCATCATTTTCAAAAAGAGATAGAGAGCCTTATGGTGGCAGGTAGCAAATTGCATAAATTTCTAATCGGCTCGCTAGCTGTAGCGTTTCTTTCTGCAAGTTTGAACCAGCCGATGGCAAGTGCGACGCCTCCGGACGGCGCTGTGGTAGAAGAATTTGGAGTGATTCAAGGAACGGCTTCTGATTATAATTCATTCACAAAAGAAACCTTGACGGAATTAGATGGTATCAATTCTTCTGATTTGCCTTTCTTCGCTGCTCGTAGTCCTTATACGATTGTCTCGCAATGGTCGGATAACAAGGGCGTACGGTCTATCTTCGGGAGCAAGCTCGGGTGACAATTCAGAATAAACATGGTCTGTCTACACGGGCAGTTCAAGCTACGACAAAATATGCCCCTAATGTAAAGAATTTTGGCGACCGGTATGAATACAGATTGCCTATGGATCATATTTCTTGCAAAGTCTGGGGACCGTGGAGAATATGCCGAAAGCTTGAAACTAGCAATGTTTTAGCGGTGGTTGGTTTCAACAAGATACAGGACGGTAAACCTTACGGAGTGGTTACCACCTATTGTGAAGGAGTCAACGGCCGTTGCCCTCAGTGGATTATTGATTCGCCACAGATTAAATAGCATGTATAGAGCAATGCCTATTTCGTGGTCTAATGATCTAGCCGGGAAAGACATTTCTGGTAAAGATATGTCTAATTATGACCTAACCGATATCAATCTTGAAGGAAGCGTGTGCCGGGGATGCTCATTCCGAGGCTCCATGTTGGCATGGGCTAATTTGAGATCAGCAGATTTCACTGGCGCGGATTTTAGGGATGCAATCCTTAGTGAGTCAGATCTTCGTGGAGCGACGTTAACACACGCTGACTTCACAGGCGCATATTTAAATCCTATTATTGCTGATGCGGAACAATTTTCCGACTGCATGGGAGTTGAAGCATCTACGATTGAGTTTCACAGTTCTTGATCCCGATGTGACTGGGTGGGCCTGGATATTAAGGCGCTACCGTAGGACATGGAGGCCGTTATTCAGCGCCCCGCAAAGGTTGGGGGCCGCTGTTGGGAAAGCCTGAAACTACTTGCCGATGCCCCCGTTGACATACAGGTCTGGGGTTGTCAAGCGGCATTTAAAATGTTCCAGCTAGCGCCATTAAATTATTCCAAGCTCTTGGGAGCAATGGCCAGGTTTCGTTAAGGCGTTGGATGTAGTTGGTGATAGGCAGCCGGGGCATTGATGGCGGCTGTCATGGCATTGTTGCCAAAGACTTGCTTCCGCTGGTTATAGCTAACGCGATGACGCCGGTAACAATCTGGAGTGGGCTTTCGCCAGACCTAGCGGAAATCCCTTGAACCCGCGCTGAGCCATTCGCCAGCGTCCAGCGGCTCCAGCTTGTCTGCGGCAATGGTCACCGCGCCGGAGGCGTTTTGAACCAGGCCGCGGATGATCAGCGCCTTGGCGGTGCGCGCTAGCAGGCGGTGGCGCTGCCACAGCCCGGGGCTGACCATGACGTTGATGAGCCCGGTTTCATCCTCCATGCCAAAGAACGTAATCCCGCCGGCGGTGCCGGGGCGCTGGCGGTGGGTGATGATACCGGCCACGCGCACCCGCGAACCGTCCGCAACGCCGCCAAGTTCCGCGGCGGTGAGCACGCCGGCTGCGGACAACCCGGCGCGCAGCATCTCCATGGGCTGGGAATCGTAGGTCACGCCCGTGGCGGCAACGTCGGTGGCCATGAGCTCAAAAGCGGACATCCCGGGTAGCGCCGGGGCCTGGATGGCAGAAAGACCCGGCAGCATACCGGCGCGTTCAGTGGCGGCCACGCCGGCTTGCCACAGCGCTTGGCGGCGGTCCACGCCAAAAACGTCCAGCGCGCCGGCGGTGGCCAGGGCCTCCACGTGGGCCACGTTAAGGCCCGCGCGCCTGGCCAAGTCCGGGATGTCCGCGAAAGGGGCGGCCGCCTCCACGCGGTCAGCGGCCTTGGTGCCCAGCCCCTTAATGAGGTTAAGCCCCAAGCGGATAGCACCATTTTCCACGCGGGCCTCCCGGCCGGAGTCGTTGACCGTGGCGGGCAAGATCTTTATCCCGTGCCGGCGGGCGTCCTGGATAAGCGACTGCGGGGAGTAAAAACCCATGGGTTGCGCGCGCAAAAGCCCCACGCAGAATTCCGCCGGGTAGTAGCGCTTAAACCAGGCGGAAAAATACACCAAGGAGGCAAAGGACTGGGAGTGGGATTCCGGGAAGCCGTAGGCGGCAAAGGCCACTATCTTGTTCCACAACTTATCCGCCACTTCTCCGCCGATGCCATTAGTTGCAGCCAAGCCCTCATAAAAGCGGTCTTTGAGCGCGGCCATGCGCTCCGGGGAGCGCTTGGAGCCCATGGCGCGGCGCAGGTCGTCGGCTTCGGCGCCGGTGAATCCGGCGGCATCGACAGCTATTTGCATGAGCTGTTCCTGAAACAGCGGGATGCCTAAAGTTTTGCCCAAGGACTTCTCTAACACCGGGTGGTCGTAGGTGACCTCCTCCTTGCCGTCGCGCCGGCGCAGGTAGGGGTGAACGGAGCCGCCCTGCAAGGGCCCTGGCCTAATCAGGGCCACCTCTACCACCAGGTCGAAGAAGCGCCGGGGTTTGAGCCTGGGCAAGGTGGCCATCTGCGCGCGGGATTCCACCTGGAACACGCCCACGGCATCGGCCTTGCAGAGCATGTCATAGACGGCCGGGTCAGCTAAGTCCAGCTCCCAGAGGTTGACCTTTTCCCCGGTGGTTTCCTTGACCAGATCCACCATGTGGTGCAAGGCCTCCAGCATGCCCAGGCCCAGGAGATCAAACTTCACTAGGCCGGCGGCCGCGCAGTCATCCTTATCCCACTGCAGCACGGAGCGGGCCTCCATGCGCGCCCATTCCATAGGGACCACGTCCGCGATGGGCCTGTCGCACAACACCATGCCTCCGGAGTGGATGCCCAGGTGGCGCGGCTGGCCCAGGAACTGTTGCGCCAGCTCCTCCACGCGGGCTGGGGGTTCGGCGGTGCCTTTGGACCAGGCATCGGCAGCCCCTTGCGGGTAGCCCAACGCGCGGGCGGCGTCGCGGATAGCACCCTTGCGGCGGTAGGTAATGACGTTGGCCACCTGGGCGGCGCGCTCGCGGCCGTGCTTGGCAAAGACGTACTGGATGACCTCCTCACGGCGGCCGGACTCAATATCAATGTCAATGTCCGGCGGGCCGTCGCGGTCAGGCGATAGGAAACGCTCGAAGAGCAGACCCGCAGAAATGGGTTCCGCATTGGTAATGCCTAGGGAAAAGCACACCGCGGAGTTGGCTGCGGAGCCCCTGCCCTGGCACAAGATGTTATTAGTGCGGCAAAAATCCACCAGGTCGTTGACAATGAGGAAGTAGCCGGGAAATCCCAGCTTTTCAATGACTCCAAGTTCGTGTTTTATTTGGGCGCGCGCCTTTTCCTGAACCTCCGGGGGACGGGTGGCGTAGCGGGCGGTAAAGCGCTGGCGGGTCAGCTGTTTTAGCCAGCTCATTTCCGTGTGCCCGTCCGGCACGTCAAAGTGCGGCAGGTTGGGCGCTAGCGCCTCCCAGGTAAAGCGGCATTCTTCTAGCACCCGCACGGTTTCTGCAAGAAGCTCCGGGCGGCCCGGCAACATCTGCGCCATCTGCTCGCCTGAGCGCAGCCAGCCCGCACCCATGGGGTGGGCGTTGGGGTGGGCCTGGCCCACGCTTTCGCGCTGCGCGAGCGCTCTTTTGGCTGCGGCCAGGCGGGCCTGGTGGCGGGTGGCGGCGGCGGGCCTGGCGGTGACAATGGCGCGCATGCCGTTGAGTTTATCTAGCTCCGCGTGGTGGTCCGCGTCCTCCGGGAGCATGGACAAAACGTACTCCAATACCAAGCAGTCTATTTTTATTCGCTCGATAAAGGTTTCGATTTCCGGGAGCCACGTATGGTCCAGGAGGTAGAGGCACTCCTCCCCCAGCAAGTCCAGGACCCCAGGCAGCGGCGGGTAGGAAACCCGGTCCTTTTCACCAGAATCCATGCGGGCGCCCGCAATGAGGCGGGACAGGCACCGGTAACCCTCCGGGGTGCGGGCCAGGACGGTAAGCCGGCGCGGATCCGGGGCCTTTCCCAGGGTAAGCTCCGCACCGAACACCGCGGGGAGTTGCGCCTGGGCCGCGGCCTCCGCGAACTTCATCAACCCATAGAAGCCGTCGCGATCCACCAGGGCCAGGCCGGTCAGGCCAAGCTCGACGGCGCGGGCCACCAGGTCTTCCGGCTCGGAGGCCCCGTCCAGGAAGGAATAGGAGCTTATGGCATGAAGCTCCGCAAAGGGAACGCTGGACCGCCCGCGCACCGGGGTGGCGGCGGCAGGGCCACTGGTATGGACGGGCGCGGGCCCCTTGCCACCGGATAAAATGCGCTCCACCCGCGACCAGGGTAGGGCCTCACCTCCATTGAATCGCATGAAAGACAAGCCTAGTTTAGAAAGCCTGTTCTAAACAAGATTTTTGCGGAGAATTTTTCAAAATAGACAAAGCTGTTCAACTGTTGCTAGGTTTGCTTAGGTCAACATCAAACCTGAATTTAAAGAAGGACCTCTCATGAACTTCCGTCGTCTCCTAGCTGCCACCGCAGCTTCCGTTATCGCTACTACCGGCCTAGTGGCTTGCTCCAGCGACTCCGCTGACACCAAGGACACTGCCGCCGCCGCCGCCGGTGAGACCATCACCGTTGGCACCACCGACGCCTCCAAGAAGGCATGGGCTGCTTTTGAGGAAGAAGCCAAGAAAGCCGGCTTTGACATTAAGGTCACCAACTTTGGTGATTACAACACCCCTAACCAGGCACTGGAAGCAGGGGAACTAGACACCAACAACTTCCAGCACCTGAAGTTCCTAGCTGAATACAACAACGGCAACGGCACTGATCTGGTTCCCATCGTGGCCACAGAAATCGTGCCACTAGCGTTGTTCTGGAAAGACCATGACTCCATTGACGGAATTGAAGGCGAAGAAATTGCCGTTCCCAATGATTCTGTGAACCTGGGCCGCGCTATCAACGTGCTTTCCCAGGCCGGCCTGCTGACTCTGAAAGAGCAAGGTCTTATCACCCCCACCCAACTAGATATTGATGAAGCGAAGTCCAAGGTGAAAATCACCCCGATTGACGCTGCGCAGACCCCAGCCGCCTACGGCGAGGGCAAGCCAGCCATCATCAACAACTCCTTCCTAGACCGCGCGGGCATTGACCCCACCACCTCCGTGTTCCAGGATGACCCCGCCTCTGAGGAAGCAGAGCCCTACATTAACGCTTTCGTGGTACGCGCTGAAGACGCTGATAATGAGCAGCTGCACAAGCTGGCGCAGGTATGGCACACCGACGCCGTGCAGAAAGCGGTAGCTGAAGATTCCAAGGGAACCTCCGTTTCCGTTGAGCGCACCCCAGAGGAACTCCAGGCTATCTTGGAGCGCCTTGAGGGCCAGCTGAAGAAGTAACTTACCCACCGCTAAAGCCCCGTCCAGATACCTGGCGGGGTTTTTCACCCCTGTATTTAAAAGGACTCCCCAGTGACCAACGCTGATTCCCGAGGCACGCGGATAGAATTCCGTAACCTCTCAAAGGTCTTTAAACAAAAGAAATCCACTGTCACCGCGTTGGATGATGTCACGTTCTCCGTTGAACCCGGAGAGATCGTGGGTATCATCGGCTATTCCGGTGCCGGTAAGTCCACGCTGGTGCGCATGATAAACGCCCTCGACACACCAACCTCCGGCGAAGTCATCCTGGATGGCACCAACATTGTGGGGCTGCCCGAGGCCAAGCTGCGCAAACTCCGCCGCAACATCGGGATGATTTTCCAGCAGTTTAACCTCATGTCCTCGCGCACTGCGGCTGGCAACGTAGCCTACCCGCTGCAGCTAGGCGGCATGGGCAAGAAGGAGCGCGACACCCGCGTGCAGGAGCTCCTGGAGTTCGTGGGCCTAGGCGACAAGGGCCGCTCCTACCCGGAGCAGCTCTCCGGCGGACAAAAACAGCGCGTGGGTATTGCCCGCGCGCTGGCCACCAACCCCTCGCTGTTGCTTGCCGATGAAGCCACCTCAGCGCTAGATCCCACCACCACGCAGGAGGTGTTAGATCTTCTCCGCCGGGTGAACAAGGAATTTGGTATCACCATCGTGGTCATTACCCACGAAATGGAAGTGGTGCGCTCCATCGCGGACAAGGTGGTAGTCATGGAGCAAGGACGCGTGGTTGAACATGGCTCCGTCTACGAGGTATTTTCCCACCCGCAGACCGCCACCGCCGCGAAGTTTGTGGCCACATCACTGCGCAATACCCCCGATACCGTGGAAGCGGATGACCTTCTAGCTCATGAAGGCCGCCTGTTCACCATCAATCTGACGGAGAACTCCGGGTTCTTTTCCAACTCCGCCAAACTTTCCGCTGCCGGCGTGTCCATCTCCATTGTCCACGGCGGCGTCACCACACTGCAGCGCAAATCCTTTGGAAAAGTCACCGTCCGGCTCAACGGCCCGGAACAGGCCATCAACGAGTTCTATCGCGCTATGCAACGAACCACCGACATTGAGGAGATCTCCCGATGACCACTAACTATCTTGCTGAAGCAAATTGGGACCGCTTGGGCGGTGCCCTGGTTGACGCCGTCTTTGACACCCTCATCATGGTGGCCACCACCATGCTCTGTGCCGGGTTCTTTGGCCTGGTCCTGGGCCTATTGCTCTACACCACCCGCCCGGGCGGAATCTTGCACAACCGCGCGGTCTACCTGCTTATCAACGTGGCCGTGAACTTTGTGCGCCCCATTCCTTTCATCATCTTGCTGGCCTTCGTGCAGCCGCTAACGGTGCTGGCCATGGGCAGCTCCATTGGCCGTGGCCCAGCTACCTTCGTGATGGTTATTGCCGCAACATTCGCGGTGGCCCGCATTGTGGAACAAAACCTGGTGGCCATTGACCCTGGCGTCATCGAAGCCGCCCGCTCCATGGGTGCTAGCCCCTGGAAAATCATCACCACGGTGATCATTCCGGAAGCCCTTGGCCCGCTGGTGCTGGGTTACACCTTCCTGTTTATTGGTGTTGTGGACATGTCCGCCATGGCCGGCTACGTGGGCGGCGGCGGCCTAGGAGACTTCGCCATTGTCTACGGCTACCGCGCCTTCGAGTGGCAGGTTACCGTGGTGGCAACGCTGATTATCATCGTGATGGTCCAAGCTGCCCAGTTCTTTGGCAACTGGCTCTCCGCGAGGATCATGCGCCGCTAGCAAGACCTTCACCCCCGGGGCAGCAGATTTACTCGGCTGCCCCTTTTTTCTTGCCCTTTTTCAAGCCAACTGGGCTTTCTAGCTCTCTGGCCTGTTGGTTGCCCCGCCGGTGTCCGGCAACCCAAGGCTGCTGACAAAACTAGAAAAGAGCCCCTTTTGGTTGTGGCATGGCAATGTTGTCTAACGGTAGAACCGCGCCGAATTCACGGAAGTGACGGGCAAACTTTCCCGGGTTATCCCCGTAGTAGATCACCGCGCAAGACATCGGTGCGCCCTTCGGGTCTTCTTTGCCATCGATATAAAAGCGAACCCGCGACTGATAGAGAAAACACACCGCCGCTGCTTTTGGATACACGTACCATTTCCAATGGTTCGTATTCGTTGCTACGGGCACAAGTGCAATGATTTCAGAACCCCGATCTGCGGCAACTGCAATCTTTTCAAACCAGTGGATGATTCTTGTTCCGCGTTCGCGGTCAGAACCATACGGAGGATTCACGTAGATTGTTTGTGCGTCCCAGTCCTCTACCAGCCCATCTTTATCCGGCAGGATGTATTCCTCTCGAGCCCCGACTAGGGACCAGCGATTAGAGCATGGGTCAAGTCCGATAGTGCCTCCAAAAGTCGCGCGGGCGGCTTCCACAATCCACGGTGGTGTGTTCCAGTCTTTTGTGGTGGACACCGATTGTCGTCCGGCTGTCATCGTTTTCCCTCCTCATGCACGGCTTTCAAACAGTGTAGGACGTTTCCGGATCGCCCGCCCCCCTATCTGCCGGTTTCCCGCACCGCAGTTGCTACCCATACCGTGCCCACCTTGGGTTCCGCGCCACAAGAGCTCACTACCCCGGGTACCTCACGCTGCTCTAATTCGACATGCCAAGAGCGCCCATCCGCGTGGGTGACGCTGCCGTCATCTTCTGCGCGGAGCTGTCCATAGGAAAGACTGTGCAAGCGCGCGGCCACGGCCAGTTCCGCAACCTGTGCGCGCGGGGATAGCAGCCCGTTGCCACGGTTGGCGGAGAGGAAATACTCTCCTTTTCTAGCGGCGTGCACCAGCGCGCGCCCTTGGTCCAGGGTCAGGCGGCCGAAGGAGTACCCCCACGGCAGCAGCAACACTGCGGGGGCAAAGCGGTGCCCGCCAACGTGGGAGGCTTCCCACACTTGCTCGTGAAATTCCGCTTCCAACTGCGCCGCTAGCGGACGTCCCTTCACCGCGCAGCACGCGTCCCGCTTGCTGTGGGTGCAGACCAACACCAGGGGATGTGCAACCCGCGTTGCGTGGTTTCGTCCCGGACCGGTTAAATCAAGGTCCTTGAGGTTCTCCGGGCAGTGAAGCTCCAGTTGCTCTACGACCTTCGCGCGCACCCACACCAGGTAACAGCGGTAGCCGCCGGCCAGCTCCCGGCCTTTGCGCCCGGGCCTGCGGATGAGTTGGAGTGAGGCTTTCCCTTTTAGCTTGGCCTTGATTGAAGCAGAAAGCTCCTCTCCAAAAGTTCCGCCGTCCAATATGTCACGGGACCATCCGCCTGGCCACTCGAACAGCACGTACACATCCTCACGCTTGGCGGTGTGTAATGTCATATCCTTGCTAACGAACAATGTCATAGCTTTGCTCACACACGATGTCATAGCTCTGCTCACGGATCTGGAAGGATTTTAGGTACCGG
>NZ_VXKJ01000047.1 GCF_008693075.1 Corynebacterium phocae
CTGACCCGAAATCGTGCCCCTGAATCGTGAGCAAGGTTGTGACACTGTTCGTGAGCAGAGCTATGACATCGTGTGTGAGCAAAGCTCTGACACATCACACTCACGCTTGGCGGTACCCGCGAGTGGCTCCTGCTGGATATCGGAGCAAAATGTTTTGGCCATGAAGCCAGCTTACCCACTACTGCCTGGTAGCCCCCTTCCCCGCCTTTGATAAGTGTTTTCTTTTCACAACAATGTGATTACAAGTGCCGTCACAGCTCGCAATCTGAGGTGGATAACATTAACTTGGAGTTTATGACATTCCTTCCCCATCGCACTACCGTTTCGGCCGTGGCCGTAACCGTTACCTGTGCGCTGGCACTGGGCGCATGCACTTCCAACCAACCAGTCTTCTCAGGTGACACCAAGCTTGCCACCGCCGGCAATTCCGGAACTAAAACCCCAGATGTAGGACCCACGTCTTTTGATGACGCCGACGTGGAGAGAAAGACGCAGCGCGCACAAGCCCCCTCGCAGCTTCTAGTCACCAGTGTCCGGGTGGAAGAGCAAGAGGCCCTTGAACGTGTGATCTTCGATTTTGTGGGCACTGGCACCCCGGGGTGGTTTATTGATTACACCGAAAACCCCTCTCAACAGGGTTCTGGTAACTCCATAGAGTTTCACGGGGACGTAGCCCTCAACGTCAACATTGACGGCACGGTGCTACCCTTTGAACTCAACGAGCCCGAACCGAACATTGGTACCGTAGAAGGCTTGGGAGGCCTAGTCAAGGAAGTCATTTCCTCCGGCACCTTCGAAGGGCGCTCCCAGTTCATCATCGGCCTGGACAGCTCCCGCCCTTACTCCGTGCAGTTTCAGACCAACCCCTCGCGTTTGGTGATAGATATCCTCAACACCACTCAGAAGTAGGCGGCTTCCACCGCCCATCCCCCTGCGCTCCACTGAAGCAACCATGCTCGCTGAACCTGTTCTCCCGGTGCCTGTCCCACCAGTTGCATTCGCGCCACACGAGGCTGCAGTGAATTTTCCTCCCACCAGCGCTCATCCACCGGCCAGGGACCTGCCCACCCCGCCACCAGGTAAGTATGCGCCCCCCACTTAATGGCGTAGGGCTCCCCGCTAAGCAGTGCTTCCGCATTTACCTTCACCGGAGTACCATCTCTGTCCACCACATGGATCCGGGATGCGGGGTGTCCCAAGCCGCCACCCAACCGCGCCGGCAACGGTGCTGGGATACGCCCCGGCCAGCTGCCTTCCGGAACCGGGTCACGCTGTTCGCCAAAGGGGACTAACTCTATTCTTTCTTCAACCCCCCGGCCACCGGCGGACCGCGGGGCCACCACCTTTTCCATGCCTAGCTGGGATTGCACGCGGGCAATAACCCGGCGCGCCTGTTCCTCATTCGCGCCGTTGTCCCACAGCCCGGCCGCACCTGGTGGGCTGATCTCCACCGGAATTAGTTGCAGTTCCGCGATGGCGCTGCCCTCCCCCGCATGGGCTTGCGCGCGTGATAGCCAACCATCCAGCTGCCAGCGCACCCGGTCAGCCGTGGCGTGCTCACTCAGTGCCTCCCGGGTGCGCCAGGTGCGCTCAATCTGAGTACCGTCGACTAATTCTGCGGCCACGGTCAGCCTTAAACAGACCATTCCTGCGGCGGCTAACGTGGCGTGCAGCTGGGCGGCTAGCTGGCGCGCTGCGAACGCGGCCGCGTCCACCCGTTCAATAGGGTCTTCGGGCCGCAACGCCACCGCAAACTGGGTCCCGGGAAGCTCCGGCGCCACCCGCCTATCTGGGGCGGCAGTAGCTATCCGGTGCGCTAGCATGCCCGGCGCGCCAAAGCGGGTGGTCACCTGGGCTGCGGGCAACACCGCTAAGTCTCCCAAGCTCCGTATGCCTAACCGGAAACACTGCTCCACAAACTCCTGCGGGCACCCCAATGCTGTTTCTGCCGCCAGCACGCTGACAGGGCAGCTGGAGAGAAATTCCGGTGATTTCCCGGCCGGTACCAGGTTGCCGTGCCCCTGCCGCGCCGCAATGATCGCGGTGGCCAACTCATCTGCAGCGCCTATTTGTACGTCCACCCCGGCACGGGCGGTGGCGTCCATCATCATTTCCAGCGCTTTGTGCTCACTGCCGTGAAAGCGGCCGGCCGCACCCGCGTCAACCACGGCTAGCCCGGGACGCAACACTTCCACCGATGAGGCTACGTCATCTAAGGATTCTGAAAGAGCGGAAAACACCGCCCCGTCACGGTCCGGGTTATGGTCCATAATCTCCATATCCGGGCACACGGCTTGAGCTTGCCTAATCCGCATACCCCTGCGGACCCCTTGCGCACGCGCCTGCGCGCTGCACGCCACCACTCGATAAGAGTGCACCACGGCAACAGCGTCAGGCTCTTGCCCGCCGCCGTCTCCGCGGCCTTCCAACCACACGGCCTGCACCGGCCAATCGGGAAACCACAAGGCGGCGATTGTCATGCCAACTCCAGCCGGCGGGTAGTGCCCAGGGTGAGTGTTCCTTGCTGCGGCTGGCCGGATTTGGTACGAACCCCCACCGCAATATCGATGCCCTTAATACGCCCTGTCCCGCGTCCAATCCCCCGGTAGGTAGTAACCTCCCCGGACACCTTGACCGCTGTACCCGGCAGGTGCGGACCCACCGTGACCAAGGCGGCGTTGCCACCGCGCAGTTTAGCCATCACTGGGCGGGCCTTAGTGGGGCTCAGCGTATTTGCCGCCCCATGGTGGATGACCAGGTCCATGCCTTCCAGCAATACGCAGGTGATATCCCAGGGGCGCGCGCCGGGATCTGGAACCGCCACCACTTTTGACAGATCCCCTTCTTCCGCCACGTGTGCCAGTGATAGCTCTACCCACCCCACCACGGCCACGTACCCGCCAGCCGCGCTGATCTTGGCAACCAGGTCTGCCGCCAGCGCCGGACAGTCTGAAAGTTCGGTAACCTGACGGCGGGCCAGTCCCCCGCCGGGAAGCAACCGGCCAAGCGTGCCGGGCAACTCCACCACGTCCACTTCCGGGGCAGGCGGGGCGCTATCCGCAGGAGAAGCGCCTTCTACCTGCGCGATTTGCGCACGCAAAGCAGCGACGCGGCCAGCCACATCACTTTGAAGAACGCTTGTTTGATTCACATCTCTATTATCAACCCCAGGAGGACATTAGGCAAACACACGTTCTAAACCCCCAAGAGGGGGTGACCCGGAAAGCGTCAGCTCCCCCCGCCGAAAAGATCCCGGCCAACCGTCCCGACAGGGGTGTATTCTTTTAAATAAAGAATTATTACATAGACCTTCTACCAACCTAGCTCCTGGAAATTGGAAACCGTAACGCATGACCGTTAATAAAAAAATTATAGCAATGGCCCTTTCGGCAGTACTAGCACTCGGTGCGTGCGGCAAGTCAGACGAGTTCACTTTCAACCACGGTGACACCCTCACTGTCACGGCTGACAACCTGGAGGATAGCATCACGGCCTCCGGCCAGGTGGTTGCCAAACAAGAGGTGACATTAACCGCCACACTCAACGGCCCCATCTCCCACCTGGATGCCAAGGTGGGTCAGCGCGTGCAGGCCGGCCAACATCTAGCCACCATTGATGTCAGCGCCACCCAGCGCGACCTGGAGGCACAAAAGGCCGCGAACGCCGCCCAAGAGGTAGGCACCTTGAACCAGGTTGAGGCCGGCAACCAGCAGCTTAGTTATCTACGGGAGCAGCTCAACAGGGGGCTACACCCGGGGATAAACGGAGCACAGGCTGGTTTGCGCCAAGCACAGGACGCATTTGACGCCGCCCAGGCAGAGACCAACTTCGGTGGTGATGAGGAAATCACCCAAGCCCGCGCCGCGCTTGAGCAGGCGCGTGCCGAAGTTGACCGAGCTAACTCCGCTGCACTGCAGAGCGGAATTACTACCTTAAATTCCACCGCCACACCCGGAGTTGACCCGTCTACTTATGCGGTGTCCTTGTTGCAGTGGTCCGACTCCCAGCAAGGTGTCCACAAGGCGTGGGAGGGCGTTGAAAAAGCCGAAGCCGCGCTGCACCGAGCCATACTGCGCCAAGACAAGGCGGCCGCTGACAAAGAGCGCGCAGCCCAGGCAGCGTGGGCTAACTTGGCAGATGCCAAGCGCAATCTCGAGGCCGCAGAACTAGCAGCCAACCAGGAAGTTAACACGCTAGCCAAGTCCGTTCAAGACACCCTGGAGCAGGCGGCAGCCACCCGCGTCAGTGAAGAATCCGCGCAACGCCGGTTGGAGCTGGAGATGGGCAACGCAGAGATCCACAGTCCCATCAGCGGGCTGATTACCAGCGTAGAAGCCAAACAAGGCCAGGCCGCCACCGGCACCATCGCTACGATTGCCGACGACTCCCAGAAACTTATCAAAGTCCTAGTGCGGGAATCTGACCTACACAAAGTTCAGCTGGGAAATGACGTCATCTTCACTTCCGAAACCGCGCCAGGTAAGGAATTTAACGGCAAAGTGGAATTCATCAGCCCGGTCGCCGCTGCGCCGCCAAAGCAGGACCAATTTCAATCAGCGCCTACCAAAACGGAATTTAGCGTAGATATTTTGGTTACCGGGCCGTCCGAGGAACTTCGTTTGGGCTCTAGCGCCAAAGCAAAAATCATCACCTCCAGGGCGGAAAATGCGTTGACCGTTCCGCACTCAGCTATCTACGACCAGGACGGTAAATCCTACGTACTGATAGTTGACAAGGGCGTAATCACGCAACGGGAAATCACCAAGGGCCAAACCACGGAATTTTATGTCGAGGTTGCCACGGGCATTGAGCCCGGGAACGAAGTAATCGTGCAGGCAGATGCTCACCGCCACAACATAGGCCAGAAAGTTACCGTAGCGCCTCAACCAGGATCATTTGAGGGGGAACAGTGACCTTGATTGAGATGCGCGGGATCGTTAAAAAGTTCGGCCCCGTCACCGTCCTGCCAGGCAGCGACCTGGAAGTGGAGGAAGGTGAGTTTCTAGCCATTGAGGGCCAGTCCGGCTCCGGAAAGTCCACGTTGATGAATATCATTGGATTACTAGACCGGCCAACATCCGGCAGCTATTTCCTGGGAGGGGAAGACATGCTGGAGTCTAGTGATGATGAGCTGGCACGGCTGCGCGCAGACAACATTGGGTTTGTGTTTCAAAACTTCAATCTGATTGGTCGCATCACGGCGCAGAAAAACGTAGAGATGCCCATGATTTACGCTGGCGTCTCCGCGTCCGAACGCTCCCGGCGTGCCGCCGAACTACTAGAGATGATGGGGCTTAGTTCACACCGGGACCACCTCCCTAACGAACTTTCGGGCGGCCAAAAGCAGCGCGTGGCCATCGCGCGCGCACTGGCCAACTCCCCGGAAATCATCCTGGCGGATGAACCCACCGGCGCTTTGGACTCTACTACCGGGCGTGTGGTGATGGATCTGTTCCACTCGCTAAACCGCGATCATGGAAAGACCGTAGTGTTTATTACCCACAACCCGAACCTGGCTGCCGAGTGTTCACGCAAAGTAGTCATGGTAGATGGGGCAATCCTATGAGCATTAATGAATCCATCCGCATGGCCCTCGGCTCACTGTATACCAACAAAATGCGCTCCTTACTCACGCTCTTGGGCGTCATCATAGGTATTGCCGCCGTAATTTCCATTTTGACGCTGGGTCATGCTGTGCGCGGCTCCATTCAGGAAGACCTCAATAGGTTAGGGGCGAATAACTTCAACGTCAGCGTGGTCAACCGGCCCAATAGCCTGGAAGAACAAGACGATTTCACGTACATGGGCGGCCCCGGGCCCTTAGATGAGGCCGATATGATCACCCCAGAAATGCTGGATGGGGTCAAAGCGGTATTAGGGCCCCAAATAAGTGGTGTGATAATTGGCGGGGAGAGTATTCACCCAGTAAAAATTGATGGTTCCAGGGCTTTCGTGCAACCAACCAACCCGGATTTTGTGACCTTGTCCGAGTATTCGATCGAGGCCGGACGCAGCCTCTCCGAGGAAGACATTAAGGCCAGACGCCATGTGGCGCTGCTCCCCGTGTCTTTGGCGGTAGAGCTTTTCTCCTCCCCTGGGGACGCTATCTCCAAGGTTATTACCATTGAACCAGAAAGCACTGGCGCGGTGGACCTACAAATCATTGGCGTTTTTGAAAAGGTTAAATCTTCAGCCCTCACAGGAAACTACGAAACCACCGAACTCCTGGTTCCTTACTCGCTCGAAGCTATTCTCTCCGATGAATCCGGTTCCGGCAACGCTTTTCGCTCTGTAAGCATCAGTGCTAACTCCGACTACGATAAGCAATCCGTGGGCACCGTTTTGCAGAAAACCTTTGACGCCATTTACCAAGACAACCCCGATTTCGAGATCAAGATCGATGACTACTCCCGGGAGCTGGCAACTTTCAACGAAACCGTAACGGTGATCTCCGCCGTTGTCGCCGCAATCGGCGGTATCTCCCTCCTGGTGGGCGGAATCGGCGTTATGAACATCATGCTCATCACTGTGTCGGAACGCACCCGTGAAATCGGTGTGCGCAAAGCTCTGGGGGCTAGGCGCCGGGATATCCGCCTCCAGTTCATCGTCGAGGCCGTGGTGGTATGCATGGTGGGCGGGATCATCGGCGTCATCCTGGGCTCGGCCGGCGGTATGGTTGGCGCGGTCCTAGCCGGCGGCTTCGTCTTCCCACCGTGGTACGCAATCGTCATCGCCATGGGTTTCTCACTGGTTATTGGCGTATCCTTTGGCTACTACCCTGCCGGCAAGGCGGCCAAGCTGGACCCGATTGAAGCTTTGCGCTACGAGTAAGAATTGCACTCCGAGTAAACATCACAATTGGACTCCAGATTCACGGCACCTGATGCCTGCAAAGAAAAGCCGCCCGCACCTTATCTTCAGGCGCGGGCGGCTTTTTACACGGTGGAATTTACTCCCACTCAATGGTTCCAGGTGGCTTGGAGGTAACATCCAGCACCACGCGGTTGACGTCTTTAACCTCATTGGTAATGCGGGTGGAGATCTTCTCCAGCACGTCATAGGGCAGGCGGGTCCAGTCAGCGGTCATGGCGTCCTCGGAAGACACTGGACGCAGCACGATGGGATGGCCGTAGGTGCGGCCATCGCCCTGCACGCCCACGGAGCGCACGTCCGCCAGCAAGACCACCGGGCACTGCCAGATGTCCTGGTCCAGGCCGGCATTGGTCAGCTCGGTGCGGGCAATAAGATCTGCCTGGCGCAGGATGTCCAGGCGCTCGGCGGTTACCTCACCGATAATGCGGATGCCCAGGCCGGGGCCCGGGAAGGGCTGGCGTCCCACGATTTCCTCGGGCAAGCCCAGCTCGCGGCCCACAGCGCGGACCTCGTCCTTAAACAGCAGGCGCAGGGGCTCAACCAGCTCGAACTCCACGTCATCCGGCAAGCCACCCACGTTGTGGTGGGACTTAATGTTGGCAGCGCCATCACCGCCACCGGATTCCACCACGTCCGGATACAAGGTGCCTTGCACCAGGAAGGCAGCGTCTTCACCGTCAAGGGCCTGGTCCACGGCGCGCTCAAAGGAGCGGATGAACTCCGCGCCAATGGCCTTGCGCTTGGCCTCTGGGTCAGTCACGCCGGCTAGCTTGGCCAGGAAGGCCTCGCGTTCATCGGCAGTAATGAGCTTGGCACCAGTAGATGCCACAAAATCCTGCTCCACCTGCTCGCGCTCACCGGCGCGCAGCAGACCATGATCCACGAACACGCACGTGAGGCGGTCGCCGATAGCGCGCTGCACCAGTGCGGCGGCCACAGCGGAATCCACGCCACCGGACAGGCCGCAGATGGCGCGGCCGTCTTCACCAATCTGCTGGCGAACATCTTCGATGAGCTGCTCCGCGATGTTATCAGCGGTCCAGTTCTGCTCCAGCCCGGCAACCTCGGTAAGGAAACGGGTGAGCACCTCCTGGCCGTGCGGGGAATGCAGAACCTCCGGGTGGTACTGCACGCCGGCCATGCGCTTTTCCACGCACTCCATGGCGGCCACGGGGGCACCGGCGGTAGACGCGGTCACCTCAAAGCCTTCCGGGGCCTTGGCCACGGAATCACCATGCGACATCCACACCTTGTGGGTGTCCGCAAAGCCCTTGTGCAGCACGCCGCCAGAGACCTTAAGATCAGTGCGGCCGTACTCACGCTCACCGGTTTCCGCCACGGTGCCACCAAGCACGTGGTTCATGGCCTGGAAACCATAACAGATGCCAAAAACGGGAATGCCCAGCTCAAGCAGCTCCGGCTTGAGCGTAGGGGCGCCATCGGCATAGACGGAAGAAGGGCCGCCGGAGAGCACTAGCGCTGCCGGGTTCTTGGCCTTGATATCCTCCACAGTAGCGGAGTTGGGGACAACCTCGGAGTAGATGTTGGCCTCACGCACGCGACGCGCGATGAGCTGGGCGTACTGGGCACCAAAGTCCACAACCAGGACTGGACGGGGATGGGTATTGTTTTGACTAGTCACGCGCTACAGTTTAACGCATGAAACGCCTTTTTCCCCTCCTTGCCCTCCCCCTGGTAGCCTGCACTGGTCCGCAAGCCGTATCCAGCTCCCAAATGGTGGCAACTTTAGACGAGCACGCACGCACCGAGGTCTCTACCACCGTGGATGAATTCTTGGGCGAAGGCTGGGAGGAAGTCCGTATTGATTGCACAGACGGAGCCAACGGCTTTGAAGCCAAAGGGGAGCAAGGCAAGATTCAGGAGATGCCCATGGCCGCCTGGCAGATGGACGTATGCACGCACGAGCTTCCGCAAGGCTGGTTAGACGCAAACACCCGCCTGCTCTTTAAAAAGAACGGCGGGTGGGAGCTGGTGGAGGTTATTGAACGCTAAGCCCGACCTTCTGGAAGGCCTTCAAGTTGGTATAGCCGCACTTGGCCATGGCACGTTTCAATGCACCCACCAGGTTGAGCTGACCGAAGGACTCCGTGGAGGGACCAAACAGCACCTGCTCAAGCGGAACTTGTTGCTCCCTAGCAACGTGCTCAAAGTGCCCGCGCGGGAAACGCGGGTGCGCAGCCACGGAGGGCCAGAACCAGCCCTTGCCGCCAGCTTCTTCAGCAGACGCTAGCAGCAGACCGACCATGACGGCGTCGGCACCGCAGGCAATTGCCTTGATGATATCGGCAGAGAAATCGAAAGCGGCATCCGCGATAACGTGCACGTAACGCCCGCCGGTCTCATCGAGGTAGTCACGGCGCGCGGCGGCCACGTCAGCAATAGCTGTGGCCAGCGGAGTGTCAATACCCACGGTGACCTCGTTGGTAGTGAAACCGGAGCCAACGATAACCCCGGCTGCGCCCGCGCGCATGAGGTGCAGCGCGGTGGTGTAATCCGTCACGCCACCGGCAATCACCGGGACTTCCAAGGAGCCAATGAAATCTTTCAGATTCAGGGGTTCACCGTCCGCAGAGACATACTCAGCCGAAAGGAGCGTGCCCTGGATAAACAGGATCTCCGCGCCGGCTTTGATGACAACCGGAGCAAGATCACGGGCGTGCTGCGGGGACACCCGCACGGCCACGGTGCACCCGGAGTCGCGGACCTGGGCTATGCGCTCAGAAAGTAGTTCGTGATCAAGCTCAGCGGCGTGCAGCTTCTGCAGGACGGAGAGGTCCTCCGGATCCGCGTAGACCTTCTCCAGTGCGCCCTCAAGATCCGCATGCCGGCCCCACAGACCCTCCGCATTAATGACTCCCAGGCCACCCTGCTTGCCCATCTCAATCACAAACTCCGGCGTAGCCAGGGCGTCGGTGGGGTGAGAGGCCAGTGGGATATCAAAGCTATAGGCGTCAATATTCCAGGTGGTGTCCACATCTTTTGAGGAACGGGTACGGCGGTTAGGAACCAGGGAGATTTCCCGCAGCCCATAACCACGGCGGGCCTCACGGCCGATTCCGATTTCAACGTAGTCGCGCATAATTTTCCTTAAGCTTTAGTTAGCGGTAGTTAGGTGCTTCAACAATCTGCTGCAAGTGGTGCGGGTGGGACTCCTTGAGCCCCGCCGCAGTAATCTGCACGAAACGCTTGGTCTTAAGCTCAGCCAGGTTGGCCGCGCCGGTGTAGCCCATGGACGCACGCAGGCCGCCCACAATCTGGTGAGTAATTTTGTCCAAGTCCCCACGGAAAGGCACGCGGCCTTCCACGCCTTCTGGAACCAACTTTTCCTCACTGCGAACATCCGCCTGGAAATAGCGGTCCTTAGAATAAGAACGCTTCTCCCCTGACAGCCCGCGGCCTTGCATGGCCCCCATAGACCCCATGCCACGGTAGCGCTTGTACTGCTTGCCCTGGACCACCACGGTTTCACCGGGGGATTCGGTGGTGCCGGCAAACATGGAGCCCAACATGACGGAGTCAGCGCCGGCAGCCAAAGCCTTTGCCACGTCACCGGAGTACTGCATACCGCCGTCTGCGATGATGGGAACGCCCGCCGGTCCAGCCACGGCTGCGGCCTCCATGATGGCGGTGATCTGCGGAGCGCCCACGCCGGCCACCACACGGGTAGTGCAAATGGAGCCGGGGCCAATACCTACCTTGATGGCGTCCGCGCCGGCTTCAATCATGGCACGCGCGGCCTCACGGGTGGCCAAGTTGCCGCCCACCACGTCTACGTCGAATGCCTTCTTCACGCGGCTGACCATCTCCAGCACCCGGTTGTTGTGTGCGTGCGCGGAGTCCACGACCAGCACATCTACGCCGGCGTCAACCAACTGGCCGGCGCGTGCAAAGGACTCATCCCCGGTACCAATACCAGCGGCAACCAACAACCGGCCCTTGTCATCTTTGGACGCGTCCGGGAACTGCTTAGTCTTAACAAAATCCTTGACGGTAATCAGGCCCACCAATTTGTTGTTGGCGTCAACGATGGGAAGCTTTTCCACCTTGTTGGTGCTCAGCAGCTCCAGCGCCTCATCCTTAGACACGCCCTCACGGGCCACGACCAGGGGCATGGGAGTCATAATCTCGGATACCTTCCGGGAGTAGTCCTCTTCAAAGCGCATATCGCGGTTAGTGCAAATACCCAACAGCGTGCCGTCGTCCGCCACGATAGGCAGGCCCGAAATCCGGAAACGTGCGCACAGCCCGTCCACCTCCGCAATGGTCATATCCGGGCGCGCGGTCACGGGGTCGTGAACCATCCCGGATTCAGAGCGCTTGACAATTTCCACCTGCTGCGCCTGGTCATCGGCGGAGAGGTTACGGTGCAACACACCAATACCTCCCTGACGCGCCATGGCAACCGCCATGCGGGCCTCCGTGACCGTGTCCATAGCTGCGGATACCAGGGGCATACCGAGGCGAATGTTGCGAGTGAACTGCGCAGAGGTGTCAACGTCAGAAGGAACAATGTTAGACTCAGCCGGCAGCAGCAGGACGTCATCAAACGTCAATCCCTGCAGCAGGACCTTGCTGGGGTCATCTCCACCGGTGAATACGCGATTATCGGGCTTGCTGTCGGTCATGGAAAAAATCTCCTTGGCGCTTTTGATTTATAAACGTGGGTGCTGGTAATGAACACAACCTTAGCCCTTTTTCCGCGCATTCGGGAATTGCTTAAAACCCGCATTCCCCCTACTGTCTATAACGTGGATTTCTTCGCTAATATGCCCCGCGATCCTTTCGCCGATGATCCGAACGACCCCGCCTCTTTCCTGGAGGAAGATGAGCAGGCCGTTCCGCTTACCCCGGAAGAACGCGCATCTATGGAAGCCGAGCTGCGCTTGGTAGGCGAATTTGCCCGCGCCCTCAAACCCCGCGGGATTGACGGAATCTTTTTCCTCTGCGACGACTGCGAGGAAGAACACTTCTACGAGTGGGAGATTTTGGGCAACAACATGCGCGCAGCCCTCAACAATGAGCTGGCCCCAGTGCATGAGCCCGGGGCCCACCCAGACCCCACCCGCTACGTTCCTTGGGACTACGCCCTGGGCTACCTAGACGGCATGGAAAGCCGTTAGAACCACCTTTAAAATCCTACGCCCGATTGTGCCTAGGTCTCCCGAGCTGCGCTCTGGTGCGCTTTGAGCGCAAACGTGACTAACCAATGGGTGGACATGAAATCCCCCTCCACAATCTCTGCCTCCGCAGCACCTATGAGCCGGGGTATGCACGCGTAAATCCGCTCCCTGCGCTCCGGCTCCACTGCCGGCGCCAACTCCCCCAGCATCCAGGCGCGGGAGAGCATGAGGCCAAAAAGGTGGACCAGCGTGCCGTCGGTGCGGTCCCGCGCGGCGGGGACGTTGAGCAAAGGGTCACCGGCCAAGCCTAGGCCGGGCAGGAACTCTAGCAGCCACTCCCCGAACTCGGGCTTCGTAAGCACGCGTTTCATCAACAGCGCTTCACAAAGGCCTCCGGAAAGAAAATCCGTACCCGAGGGTTCCCAGCCCACGGGATAGTTGCGGTCCGCGAGGAACCACCGCCGCGCGCAGCGGGTTACTTCCTCCAGCACGTCCGGGCGCCCGAGCTCCCGTGCGGAATCTGTAATGAGCGCCAGGCCAAAGGCTGTGTTGGTGTGCAACCCATAGCGCACGGGATAGGAAAGGCGGGGCAACCAGTCCACAAGGCTGGCCTCCACCGTGTCCAGTAACGGCTCTAGGCGCGCGGCCAAGGGCGCGGTCGCAGCAGTTGTGGTGCATTGCGCGGCTAACTGAAACAACCACGCCCAACCATAGGGCCGCTCAAAGCCGGGGTGGCGGCGCAGGTAATCTGCTTCCACCGCAATATTTTCAGCGGATAACCTACCCGAAATCACGCGTTGTAGCTGCACCTTGGTGGACTCATCGACACCGGGATGAGCGGCGAGCACAAGACCGGACCACATCATGTGAACTGCGGAGTGCCAGTCCAGGCACCCCCAAAAAGCCGGGTGCAGGCGGGAGGGCGTGACATCACAATCCCCAGGCCCGGTTGACATGTGGCCAGTCACCGCCGGGAATTCCCGGCTCAAACCGGCCAGTACCGCCTCAGCCCACGGCTGCGGTTGAAACATGGACACTTATCTACTCCCTGGGGTTAGAGAGGCGCTAGTCTTGCTCACCTGGGGAGGTGGCAGCCGGGACACTAGCCGGCGCGGGCGCCACCGCCACCGGGCTGGAAGGCACGGTCTGCGGGGTGGCTGCGTATTCGGTACCGCTGCCCACAGCGGCTCCCACTAGCGTTTCAACAACGGAAGGCACAACCCCCGACGCAGGGGGTTCTGGCGCGCTGACCTCTGGAACGGTACTTTCGGGTGCCGCAGGAGCTGGCGGTTCCGGTGCCGGCACTGGCGGTTCTGAAAGCTGCTCGGGGGCAAAGTTGAGGGTCGGAGCGGGAATTTCCACTGCGGGATTTTGCGGCTGCGGGGCCGGCGCTGAAGCGCTGGGAGGCAACTGTCCAGCCGTTACCGTCACGGTCACCGTTGTGGTGGTGGTACGCAGCTGGGTGACCGTTTCCTCAGCCTGCTGCAACCGAGCAATATCCCTAGGGGTTGCGGCGCTTAGTTGCTTGCGGGCTTGTGAGATCAGTTTACGGGCACCATCAATATCCCCTTTAGCGGTGCGGTCTTCCAGCTCTTCCAACGTGCTGGCCAACTCCACCACGCGGTGGTCATCAGAGCCAAACACGGCGTTGCGGACCGGGTAGAGAGGGGACTGCGGGCCAGCGGAATTGACCACTGCGCCGGCACCGGCAACCAGCACCACACCGGCGGCCACTCCAACCAGCCCGGAAACCAGCGGGCTAAGCCCACGGTGTGTGCGCCTGCCGGCCACGTTTATGGAAAATACTGGTGCTGCGCCGGCCGCAGGTTCTTGGCCTTCTTGCTCCGCGTCTACAACCAGTGGTGCCGGTGGCATGGGGGCCTCTACTTCTTCACGAAGCTCTAGGAAAAGCTGGGCTAGCGGATCCTCACCATTACTGGGGTCGTGGCCACGCGAGAGTTCAGTGAGAAACGCGTCATCTTCGATGAGCGGGGCTAGGTGTTCGGCGCTGATCGCGGTGGTGGGTTCTTCCCGGTGTTTTCCCATGGTACTCACTCCTTTCCAGTTCTAGTTTGGTTTTTCCCAGTTACTGCTTTGCGCAGTTGGGCTAGCGCGCGGTGTTGGGCAACGCGGACAGCGCCCGGGGTTGAGCCCACAATCGCTGCTGTTTCCTCAGCACTTAGCCCGTTAAACACTCTCAGAATGACAATGTCACGGGCCTTATCGTTTAAATTATCGAGCAAAGCACGGACTTCGTTACTACCGGCTGCAATCACCGCCTGTTCCTCCGGCGTAGCCTCAGTATCCGGCGTCTCGGGCAAGTCCTCCGCAGGTGAGCTGTAGTCCCTTCCCATAGCCCGGTGGGCGTCTGTAACCTTGTTAAACGCTATGCCGTAGACGTAGGCCATAAACGGCCTACCGGTGTCTTTAAACCCGCCAATTGAGGTGGCAACCGCTAGGCAAATCTCCTGCGCCACGTCCTCGGGTGTGGGTTGGCGGTACCCGCCAATCCGCGCGCGCGAATAACGGAGAACCTGCGGGTGAATCAGCCGCATGATTTCCCCAATGGCGTGACTATCACCGTCCACGCCCCGTGGCACTAGCTCTGCTAGCTGCTTATCCAAGTCATTCACGAAAAGATTGGGTCCTTAACAAAAGTCTTACTTCCAACACGCCTGCTAGCGCATGCCGAAATTTTTTATTGTTCTATCCTTGCACACATCCCCCGCCATTCCCACTTTGCCATCCTAGCCCCACCGGGCGCCGCACGCGCCCCGGGAAAGTTCACCTACCGTTAATCTTGATGGGTTTGTGCAGTTCAACGCGAGGAATCGCTTTCTTCCAGGCCATCGTGGGGAAAAAATCAATCTGCCGTTAACCCACCGTTTATCTCAATCGGTGAAACTGTAAGGCGGTGTGAAAACATATGCAGCTGTTTATCCAAGTGAAAGAGAGCCTCCGTGTCCTTGCTTCATCTACTTCCCGGCCCCAATGCTGACGTGTGGGATTGGCAGCTCCAGGGAGCGTGTCGTGGAAAGGCGTCAGAAGTCTTTTACCATCCAGACGGTGAACGCGGCCGTGCCCGCGCCTTGCGCGAGCGCCGCGCGAAAGCCATCTGCCAAACGTGCCCAGTGATTGAAAGCTGCCGCGAACACGCACTCAACTCCGCTGAACCCTACGGCGTATGGGGCGGCATGAGCGAGTCCGAGCGCATGTTGGTGCTTCGCAGCAATAGCTACCGCCGCACCCAAATCACAGCAAGCGGGCAAACCGCGCACCAGCCTCAGCCAAAGCCCCAGACTGCGGCCAAAACCAAAGCCAAAGTTAACGCTTAACACGCTATCCCGGCCGGCAGTTTCCGCAGCCGGCAAAGGGGAACCAGGCTCCACAGGCCGCCACGGTCTGGGCCAATCCGGGCGCTAAGCCCACCGCGCACGGGAAACTCTCCGCAACGGCCCACAAAAATACTTCATCCCGCCCCTACCGGTTGGCAGAGGGCGGGACGCAGTGTGTGAGTTACTTAGTGAGCGTGACCGTGGCCGGCATGGCCAGCTTCTTCCTCAGCTGGCTTTTCCACCACGGAGGCTTCCGTGGTCAAAATCATGCGAGCAACGGAGGTGGCGTTAACCACCGCAGAGTGGGTCACCTTCACAGGGTCAATGATCCCCTGCTCAATCAAGTTGCCGTACTCCAAAGTGGCGGCGTTGAAGCCTTCACCGTTGGGAAGCTCAGCAATCTTGGACACCACTACGGCACCATCCAGGCCGGCGTTCTGGGCAATCCAGTAAGCCGGGCGGGTAAGGGCGCGGGCTACGGAAAGCACGCCAATCTTGGCTTCGCCTTCAAACTGCTCAGCAAATTCCTCGAGCTCGCGGGAAATCTGGACCAAGGCGGAGCCGCCACCGGCAATGACGCCTTCCTCAACAGCGGCACGCGCCGCGTTGATGGCGTCTTCTACGCGCAGCTTGCGCTCGTTGACCTCAGTTTCCGTGGCCGCGCCAACGCGGATAACCGCAACGCCACCCGAAAGCTTAGCCAAGCGTTCCTCAAGCTTTTCCCTGTCCCAGGTGGAGTCGGTGCGCTCGATATCGCGGCGGATCTGGTTGCGGCGTTCTTCGACGGCTTCGGCGGTGCCGGCGCCGTCTACCAACACGGTGTCATCCTTGGTCACGGTCACGCGGCGGGCGGAACCTAGAACCTCAAGGCCGGACTCGTTAAGATTGACGCCTACCTCTGGGTCAATGACAGTAGCGCCTGTGACCACGGCCAGGTCATCCATGAAACCCTTACGGCGTTCGCCAAAGTACGGGGACTTCACGGCTACAACCTTCAGGGTCTTGCGGATGGCGTTGACTACCAAAGCCTGCAGGGGTTCGCCTTCAATGTCTTCAGCAATAATCAGCGTTGGCTTCCCGGATTCCGCAATCTTTTCCAACAGCGGCAAGAAGTCAGGCAGGGAGGAAATTTTGTTGCGAACCAGCAGGATGGAGGGATTGTCCAAGACCGCGTGGTTGGTTTCCTCTTCAGTAGCGAAGTACGGCGAAAGGTAGCCCTTTTCAAAGGAAATACCCTCAGTGACATCAACGGTGGAGTCAATGGACTGGGACTCCTCCACGGTGACTACGCCGTCTTTGCCAACCTTGTCCATGGCGCCGGCAACCATGTCACCAACCTCTGGATCACGGGAGGAGACGGTAGCAACCTGCGCGATGTCACGGTTGGACGCCACCGGCTTGGCGCGGTTTTTCAGTTCCTCCACGGCCTTTTCAGCGGCGGCGGCAATGCCGCGATTGAGCTCTACCGGGTTAGCGCCGGCCGCCACGTTGCGCAGTCCCTCGAATACCAGGGCCTGTGCCAGCAGCGTGGCGGTGGTGGTGCCGTCACCGGCAATGTCATTGGTCTTGACTGCCACGGACTTGACCAGCTGGGCACCCAGGTTTTCAAAAGGGTCTTCCAGGTCAATTTCGCGGGCAATGGTTACGCCGTCGTTAGTAACGGCGGGAGCGCCGTAGGGCTTGTCAAGCACCACGTTGCGGCCACGTGGGCCCAGGGTGACCTTGACCGCGTCAGCCAGCATATCTACGCCACACTGAATGCCCTCACGGGCTTCTTGGTCGAATGCAATGAGTTTTGCCATTGGTGGCTAATCTCCCTTACTTTTCAACGACTGCAAGTAGGTCACGCGCGGACAGCAGTAGGTACTCCTGGCCGTCGTACTTCAGCTCGGTGCCGCCGTACTTGGAAAAGACCACGGTGTCACCTTCTTTGACGCCTACTGGGGTGGTCTCACCTTTGTCGTTGGTGCGGCCGGGGCCCACAGCAATAACCTTGGCTTCCTGCGGCTTTTCCTTGGCGGAGTCAGGAATTACCAGGCCGGAGGCGGTGGTGGTTTCTGCTTCCACGATCTGAACTAGAACCTTGTCTTCAAGTGGCTTGATTGTTGCCATTGGAATACTCCTCATGAATTGTTTCGAGTTGAATGTGCCGGTTGCTTCTTGAGCCAGCACAGCCGTCGTCGCGGGTGAACAACTGTGAGTTAAGACAACCTGCCTAGCACTCTACCCGTGCGAGTGCTAATGACTCAACACCTGGTGTTCGCCTGTCGCGAACACCACGGCCAAGGCCTACTATTTTCCCACCGCCAGCTCTGTGAACGGCGGGTTTAGCCAACTTTGTCCGTGTTGAGCACGGCGGCGCGCCACAGCGTGTACTCCTCGGGGTTGTCCTCAATATAGTTGCCCACCGCCCGGATGGCGCGGTCCACCACGTCGATAATCTTCTGGAAGTCCGCCTCCTGGTCTGCCTGGGCGTGGACAAAAATGACCGGGCCGGCAATTGCCCGGATGGGGTCTTGCAGGAAGGCTGGGTTTCCCGTGTCCGCTTGGTTACGGGCGAGAGATGCCACCGGGTTGGGCTCCGCGCGCTCGGCGCGAGCGTTGGCGTTATACAGCGCGGCGTAAGTGGATCCGTCTTCCTGGAAGGCCACGGAAACGTGCCCTTCGGTGGTTCCGCCTAGGAATTGATTAGCCTGTTCAATCTCAAATTCGATTACGCGGTGGGTGAGGTCTGGATTGACCAGGTATCCGGTTGTCACGGGATAGGACCTTTCTAGAAGAGTGCAAAGAACACCCCTTAGTGTTATCCACGCGGTGGACTCCCGCACCCTGGGGAGCTAAGAATTCACGCATCCTTTACCGGCGGTTCAGTTTGCCCCACCGGCGGGCGCTATTAGACCAGCGGAGTTTCCACTTCCAGGCTCGTGTCCGTGCCGGCGCGAAGGCTGGTGGCCGCGGCACCCTCGTGGATAAGCTGCGCGGCCACAGCAGCTATCATCACGCCGTTATCAGTACACAGCCGCAGCGGCGGCACGCGCAGTTCAATACCGGCGGCCTGGCAGCGCTTCGCGGCCAGCTCGCGAAGCCGGGAATTGGCGGCCACTCCGCCACCCAGTAGCAACACCTTGGCCCCGGTGTCCGCGCAGGCCATAACCGCTTTAGCGGTCAACACATCAGCCACCGCCTCCTGGAAGGAAGCGCACAAATCCGCCACGTCCACGCTGCGGCCTTCGCGCTCAGCTTTTTCCACGTAGCGGGCCACAGAGGTCTTCAATCCGGAGAAGGAAAAATCATAGCGGTGCGGACCCCGCAGGTCCTCTTTGCGGCTCATTCCCCGCGGAAAGTCGATAGTGGGTGTGCCTTTGGCCGCCATGCGGTCAATCACGGGCCCGCCGGGGTAGCCCAGGCCCAGCAACCGGGAGATTTTATCGTAGGCCTCACCGGCGGCGTCATCAAGGGTTGAGCCCAGCTCTTTCATGGGTTTGCCCACCGCGTGGACTTCAAGGAGCTGCGTGTGGCCGCCGGAGACCAGCAGCGCCACTGCGTGCGGTAGCGCCTGCCCCATCAAGTTGGCCACGGCCACATGCCCGCCCAGGTGATTCACGCCATAGAAGGGCACGCCCCACGCACTCGCAAAGGCTTTAGCTGCCGAAACCCCCACCAGTAGCGCCCCAGCCAAGCCCGGGCCGATTGTCACGGCCACTGCATCTGGCTTGCCGATACCGGCTTCCTGCAGCGCGGCCGCCATTACCTGCGGCATGGCCTCCAAATGTGCGCGGGAGGCGATTTCTGGAACCACGCCGCCAAAGCGGGCGTGCTGCTCCATGGAGGAAGCCACCTGGTTGGCCAGGACCTCCATGTTGCCTTCCGCGTCTAGTTCGATGATGCCCACTGCGGTTTCATCGCAAGAAGACTCAATACCTAGAACAATCATGATTTTCCTTCCCGTTTCATCACGTGGGCGTCAGCCCCGGAGGGCTGGTAGTAATTGCGGCGCAGGCCAATTTTTTCAAAGCCGTAGGCCTCGTACATTTTTATAGCGGGACTGTTTCCCACCCGAACTTCGAGGAATACTGGTGCCTTCTTGATATCCGCGATATGGCAGATGTTATCCATCATGGCGCGGCCCACCCCCTGGCGCTGGGCCGCTGGATCCACCCCAATGGTAAGTATTTCAAACTCCGGGTCCGCCGCAGGGCCCATCATGGCCAGGCCCGCGTAGCCCACAAGCTGGCCGTCTTTTTCATAGCCAAAGTAAAAAGTGTGCGGCTGGGGGAAATCCGCCAGGAATACTTCCTCGCTCCACGGGGTCTCCCCCGGAAAGAGCACCTTCTCGAGCTCCGCGCAGCGCGCCGCGTCTTTGGCTCCAAGCTCGCGCAGCATTTACTTGTCCCACGTCAGCGCGGGAGATACCGGCTTGGCCTTGGGCGGCACGGCGTCCGGGCGGCGCAGATACAGCGGCACCAGTGGCTCCGGCTGTTGGTCCAGGGCGGCGCAGGCCACCAACCCCGCTGCGCGCGGGCTAATCTCGGTGCGGGGAAGCCCCGCCAGGTGCTCCGGCGGCTCAATGTGCGCGGGGAAGACCACAGCTTGGGCCTGTTGCTTCAACTCCGCCGGTTTGGTGACATCCGGACCGGAAACGCGCCGGCCGTCGCGGTAGGTTGCCCAGTAGACCTCTTTGCGGCGGGCGTCGGTGGCCACCAGCAACTCCCCCTGGCTGCCGTGCGCAATGGCGTCCAGTGAACACACCCCATGGACTGGGATCTCCAGTGCCACGCCCAACGCCTGCGCGGTGGACATGCCCACCCGCAAACCCGTGAACGGGCCCGGGCCGCAACCAACCACTACCGCGTCAAGCGCGGCGTAGTTCAGCCCGGCCACTGCAAGGAGTTCCTCGATGGTGGGGATAAGCAGCTCATTGTGGGCGCGCGTTCCCACAATGACCTTGTCTACCGTGTCATCCGGGCCAACCAGACCGGTGACCAGGTCTTGAGTGGAGGTGTCAATGGCCAGAACGTGCATTAGCCTGCCAGTACCCAGCCGCCGTCTTCGGTCTTGAGCAGCGGAATCATCTGCCGGCTGTCAAAGCTTGGGACCGGCTGGCCGGAGCAAAGATCCAGCTCGTGGCGGTCGAAGTGCTCAGCATACGTCTGACCGGCATCTTTACGCACCAACAGGTAGTTATCATTGTCCTCGACGGTGCCTTCAATGCCCAGATCCGCGGCGTTAATAGACAGCGCCTGGGAGATGTCATCAGCTTCTACGCCCGGGCAGACAATAAAAGCGGTAGACCATTCATCGCCATAGACATCAGCTGGGGAAATTGCGGTAGCACGCAGGTTCTGCGTGGAGATTGTCTCCAATTTGGCCAGCAGGGAGCCGTTGACTGGGTTAGCGGCGCGGCCGGAGGCCACAGCCACCATGCCGGCCAAAGCTAAGGCGAAGGCAACGATGACGACGGTGGTGATGAGTTTACCGATTTTATTCACGGGTTTTTCTGCTCCTTGTTGAGTGCGGAAAGAAATAAGTCTTTTGGGGTTTGACAGTTAAGACTGTACCCTCCCCGCCAGCTAGAAACACTTTGCGGTGCTACTGTTGTCAGTTTCGGTGATTAAAGCTCCACGCAAACACCCGGGCGTCCGCGCAGCTTCCGGCTTCCCTATCTATGCGCACCAGCAGGTAATCCTGCTCTAACTGTTCTGCCAAGCCGGCCCCCCATTCCGCCACCACCACGGCCTGGTCAAGCTCCGTGTCCAGATCCAGCGCATCCAACTCCCCCAGGGGGTCCGTGCCGCTATCTAGCAGCCGGTAGGCGTCCATGTGGATAAGCGCCGGGCCGCCCACGGTGGAGCGGTGTTCCCGGGCAATGATAAACGTAGGCGATGTCACCCGGCCTTTGACCTGCATTCCGCGGGCTATCCCCTGGGTGAAGGTGGTCTTGCCCGCGCCCAGCGGGCCGTCCAGGATGACTACGTCACCGGTTTCTAGCGCGCGGCCTAACTCCTCCCCCAGCTGGTGCGTGGCGGGAAGGTCAGGGCACTCGCGCTGCCCGGCGCGGGGGAAGGTATCAAGCACGGCTGTCTCCTATATATTTCCGTTGGGTTCGCCCGGTGGGGCGGCAGACAATTTCATAATTAATGGTTCCGGATACGTTGGCAAGTTCGGTGGCGCTCATGCCACCTTTCCCGAAGATGACGGCGGTATCGAAGGCGCGCACGGCGTGCGGGTTGGTGCCCAGGTCCACCACTATCTGGTCCATGCACACCCGGCCTACCTGTTCATAGAGCTTTCCGCCGATGCCCACTTTCAGCGCCCCCTGCACCCCCCGCGGCAGGCCGTCGGCGTAACCCACTGGCACGTTGGCCACAAAACCGTCCGCAGCGGCGCAGTGGGTGAGCCCGTAAGAAGTGCCTTCCCCTGCCTTGAGGGGCTTGACGGCCACCACGCGCGAGCGCCAGGTCATGGCTGGTTCCAACCCGTGTTCTAGCCCCTCAATGGGTTCCAGCCCGTAGCAGCCAAGCCCCACCCGCACCATCTGGAAGTGCAGATCCGGGCGGGTGAGGGTGGCAGCGGTGTTAGCCAGGTGGTTTATCGCGCAGTTCAGCCCGGCTGCGCGTGCGCTTTCAACCGCCGCCGCAAACTCCCGGGCCTGCACGTCGTTGTGCGGGTTACCCGGCTCATCTGCGCAGGCCAAATGGCTCATGATTCCCAGCACCGCCACGTTCGGGGCGTCGCGGAGGAGACCGAATACTTCCGGCCACTCCTCCCGGTCCAACCCGGCGCGGTGCATGCCGGTTTCTACCTTGATGTAGACGCGAATCGGGAAACCGGTGCGGGAGACGGCCTTAGCCTGCGCCAGCGAGGACACGGCCAGGTCTATACCGGGTGTGAGTTCTTCCTCCGGGGACCAGATCCATGCCAGGACCGGCAGGCTGGTGCGCCCGGATTCCTTCACAGCGCGGGCTTCTGCCAGCGTGGCCACTCCCAAGGCGTCTGCGCCGGCGGCCTCCATTACTGGCACCAGTTCCCTCACACCGTGCCCGTAGGCGTCCGCCTTCACCACGCACATCAGCTGTGTGCCAGGCGAAAGGCTAGCCTTGATAGCCGCCACGTTGCGGGCGACGGCAGAGGTGTCAATAACGGTTTCGAGCATGTCCTTATTCTGCCACGGAGACCAGTCCAGGGGCTTAAACTTTCTGTGCTAAGGACGCAACATGTGTTGCTAGGTGCTCGACTTCTAGGATCTTGATCCCGAGGTTGGCCCAGGGGCTTTGATAGGTGGACAGTAGTTCCAGGTTGTGCTCTAAGGTGTGCGCCGGGTCCTGCGCCGGGGTGGTAAGCACCACGGGCACGTCTTTAGAAATCACCAGACGGGCCTTTGCAACTTTTAGTTCCGCACCATCTTCCCGAAATTCTTGCATCCGGTAAGTGAATACCTGAAGACTCTCGGAAAGCTGGCTACGGCTTTGAGTATCTAGGGACAGCACGCGGTTGAGGTCCAGGACTTGGTCTTCTTTCACCACGCCCACATCAAATTTCTGCTCGGCCCAATCGCTGAGGATTAATCTAGGCTCGGAGACCAGAAATTGCCGAAGCCTAGCCTCGCCGCGATAGCAGTTCTTAACGGTCGCCCTCACGCGTTCGGGTTGCGCCCTGCTTTCCCCGGGGAAGATCAACTTGTCAAAAAGGAAGTCAGCCGCTTCTTCCAAACTGTTTGCCGAGACTACATTCGGAGGGTCAATGAGAACCAGGTTATTCCACCGTTCGACGGCCAGGTTGAGAAGCTCGCGAGGTGAAGGCTTAATCTGCAAATCCAGGGTGGGCTCTTCATTAGCGGCGTCCTGCAGCATTTTTTTTAATTGAGCGATTTGAATTTGTGCACCCCGACTACTGGGAAACGTTCGCAGCTTGGCACCCAGCGTGTTCAGGAATCTGAATCCGAAGCTGTTGTTCTCACTGTCTCCGACGATTACGCCTACACCCAGGCGCGTCACCGACGCGGGAGTTGGCTTAACCCGGACTGTCCAATAGTTAAATTTCACCGTTCACCCCTCCTTTCCGAATCCAGTTCGAGTTGTTCAAGCTGACCAATTGCGTACTCTTTTCGTCCAAGCACATAATCCGCGATCTCATCGGGGATTGTAGTCCCTATGTCCCAGGCCCTTGGCATTCTCGCACGGATGGCGGCAGCTAGATGCTCATCCAACCGCGCAACTGACTCGATAGCTCCTGACCAATTCCCCGCGATGGAGCCGGGCTTAAGGAATGGCACTTCCGGCCTTCCAAAACTGTATTTAAAATCTCCGAATCCCCAGGGAGCTTCCTGGGAGCCAAACCAGAATGCATGGTCAACCGAATAGATAGAGAAATCGTTCATCTGGTCATAAAAGAATTGAATATCCTCGGCGTTACACAGGAACCACAACGCAAAAAGCAGAGGAATACGCTCAAAGTTTCTATCATCCTCCGTATGCCGGAGAATTCCGGGGCTTTCTAAAACCTCAATGTCTACAACTTCGCTGCGCGAGGCGAACACCGGTTGGTCATCGAGCAGATAACCACCTTTATCAAGGTATATGCCCTGCAAGTCCTCACTGACTGTGAGTACTGACCATTTGGGTATTGGAGCACCGAGTGCGTCTCCTACGACACCTGCAGCGACCTCACAGGCCGCCGCGTCAGCCCCCTGCGGACCATTGGGATGCTTGCACCAGTAATCATGGCCATCCGTTGCGGAAGCAAAGAAAGGCTTAGCCCCTGTGTTTGCCACGTGCAGAACCACACGAACTTCTGGATTATCAAGACTTTCCACCATGCGCCACCACCCGCTCCGCTTAGTGCGGCCCGCCCCAAGATGGCGGGCCACGTTTTAAAACAGCTTAGGCTAAACCGTGTGGTGCGGCCCGATAAAGCCGAAAATCTAGAACTATTCCACGGTCACGGACTTGGCCAGGTTGCGCGGCTGATCCACGTCATAGCCTTTAGTCTCAGCCATTACGCAGGCGAAAATCTGCAAAGGCACGGTGGCTAGCAGCGGCTGCATGAGAGTGGGGGCTTGTGGAATACGGATGACGTGGTTGGCGTAGTCCTCCACGGCCGTGTCGCCCTCCTCCGCGATGACCAAGGTGATGGCGCCACGCGCGCGGACCTCCTGGATGTTGGAGACCACCTTGGAGTGCAAGGAGTCGCGGCCGCGTGGGGAGGGCACGATGACAAAGACCGGCTGACCCTCCTCCACCAACGCGATAGGACCATGCTTGAGCTCCCCGGCGGCGAACCCTTCCGCGTGCAAGTAGGCAATCTCCTTCAGCTTCAGCGCGCCCTCCAACGCTACCGGGAAGCCCACGTGGCGGCCTAAAAACAACACCGAGGTGGCGTCCTGCATGGACTTAGCCAGCTCCGCGACCTGTGCCTTGTTGTCAATGACCGCCTCGATCTTCTCCGGCATCTGGCGAAGCTCCGAAATCACCATCTGGACCTCATCGGTGAACATGTTGCCGCGCAGCTGCGCCAGGTAGAGCCCCAGCAGATAGGTGGCCGTAATTTGTGCCAGGAAAGCCTTGGTGGATGCAACCGCAATCTCTGGGCCGGCGTGGGTGTACAAGGCGGCATCGGCCTCACGCGGAATGGATGAGCCCTGGGTGTTGCAGATGGCTATGACCTTGGCACCCTGCTCGCGTGCGTGGCGCACCGCCATGAGGGTATCCATGGTCTCCCCGGACTGCGACAGCGCCACCACCAGTGTTCTTGGCGTGACGATTGGGTCGCGGTAACGGAATTCATGGGCCAGCTCCACCTCAGTGGGAATCCGGCACCAGTGCTCAATGGCGTAGCGCGCCACATGACCTGCATAAGCCGCCGTGCCACACGCAATCACAATGATTTTATCAACCGACTTCAGTAGCGATTCCTCAATATGAACCTCATCAAGGGTCAACCGGCCCTGCTCATCAAAACGCCCAAACAACGTGTCACGCACGGCCGCCGGCTGATCATGGATTTCCTTTTCCATGAAAGAGCCAAAACCATCCTTCTTGGCCGCCGCCGCGTCCCACTCAATATGGAAAGACTTACCCTCTGCCGGGTTTCCCTCATAGTCAGTGATTGCAATGTCATCGGCCGTAATCGTTACAACTTGGTCATTGCCCATTTCCACCGCCTGCTTGGTGTAGTCAATGAATCCGGAAACATCAGAACCCAAAAAGTTCTCCCCCTCCCCGAGGCCAATAACCAAAGGGGAGTCCCGGCGGGCCGCCACAATACGGTCCGGTTGATCCGCGTGGATACCCAAAAGGGTGAACGCCCCCTCAAAGCGCTGGCATACCTTACGCATAGCGCGAGTTAAGTCCCGCTCCTGCTCGAAAGCGTGGGCCAGCGCAGTAGCAGCTACCTCCGTGTCCGTCTCCGAAACAAAGTTGTACCCAAGCTCTGTTAGCTCCGTTTTGAGCTCCGCAAAGTTTTCAATAATCCCGTTGTGCACCACGGCCAACTTGCCCCCGGCCACCACGTGCGGATGAGAGTTAATATCCGAAGGACCGCCGTGAGTAGCCCAGCGAGTATGGCCAATTCCCAGAACGGAGTCCGCTAGGGGACGCTGCGCAATCTCTTCCTCAAGCTTGGCCACCTTGCCGGCTTTCTTGCGCCAATCAATTGCACCATCCGCATATACGGCGACGCCCGCGGAGTCATAGCCACGGTATTCCAAGCGGCGCAGACCTTCCAGAACCACGTCGAGGGCAAAGTATTCCCTTGAGGCTTCCCCGCTATTTTCAGGCTTAGCAATGTATCCAACAATTCCACACATGGGGCACAGAGTACCGGAGGAAAAGCGACGCCAGAGAATCAAAAATTAAGAAGTCTCAAGGTCAGACATCAGCTGTTCACCCCGCCCCGGGACCGCGGAATTCCATAGCTCCGGGTCACGGCAAAGAACATTTTGGCCACAAACCCGGCCGTTACACCCCCATTAGCCCACACACAGTTAAATATCCTCTATCCTAAAAAGCGTGTCTGCGAATCTAAAGAAGCATCTGGCAACCCTGTCCAAGCGTGGCCCCCACCGCGTGCTCGTAGGAGATCTCTCCTACGCCGGCATTGACGGCAAGGTCTATACCCCCGCCGAAGGCAAAGGCCTTCCCGCCGTAGCGTTTGGCCACGACTGGCGAAAGAAAGTCAAGGACTACCACGCCACCCTGCGCCACCTGGCCAGCTGGGGAATTGTGGTAGCCGCACCAGATACGGAAACCGGCATTATCCCCAACCACCGCAACCTAGCAGCAGATATGGAATCCGCGCTCCAAATCACCGCCGGCGTCAAGCTAGGCAACGGCAACATCACCGTGGCTCCCGGCAAGCTGGGCATGATCGGCCACGGCATGGGCGGCGGTGCCGCCGTGCTAGCTGCGGTTGACAATGAAAAGGTCAAGGCAATCGCCTCCATCTACCCCGCCTCCACTTCCCCCTCCGCCACCACGGCCGCCCGCCGGGTGGAAATCCCCGGCCTTATCATTGGCTCCGAAGATGATGACATCTTCCGCGCCGGCAACCCCGCCAAACTTGCCTATAACTGGAAAGGCGACGCAGTATACCGCGAAATTGACGGCGGCACCCAGTCCGGTTTCAGCGAGGACCGCTGGTACAAACTGCTCGTTGGAACTGACGCCTTCCAGGGCGGTGCCACCGAAATTGCCCGTGGCCTAGTCACCGGCTTCTTGCTATCTACCCTGGGCAAGGAAGACAAGTACGACGACTTCGCGGAAGTAGACGCTACCGCCAAGAAAGTCTCTTCCCCCACCGGTGAGGACCTGGCCGACAAGGCCGGCGTGAGCAAGGACGATTAGTCCCGCCGCAACACCGACCTTATCTGCCCCGGCATACCACCGTATGCCGGGGCTTGTGCATGAGCGCTTCCTTGGCTTTGCCCCCGCAGGGTGTGCTGCCCGGTGCCATAGCCAGTCCCCGGTGTACGGTGTTCCCCACCCATCTGGTTTCGGGCATTCTCCGCCGCCTTTTCCACATCAGACTGCGCCTTGGCCAGCGTTCTTTCAAAATCCACCATTCGCTGGGCGGTACGGTCACGAAACGCGCGAGCGAATTCATCAAAGTCAACTTGGTATGCCATTACCACTGCCCTGCCTTCCGCGGACGAACTGAACTATCTGCTGCACCTTTACCTTGTTCCTGATGGTTCTGCTCAGGGGCGGCTGGCTTAGGGTCAGCCTGCCCATTCGCAGCCAGATGTTCCGCCTGCCCAGCCTGCGGGGATACGTTCTGGCCTGCCATCATGGCAACCTTCTCCGCCGGCGGCTCCGGCTCCGGGACCTGGGAAAGATCAACTGGCTGCTGTGGCACAACCGGCGGCTCCGGCTGCGGCACTTCTACTTCCGGAGCACCGGTCTCACAATCTATTGGCAGCTGGGAGAGGTCAATGGGCATCTCAGCCAAACATTCCAGTGCCCCGGCTATCAGCACTCCCAGTCCGATGAGAACAATTCCGGCACCCGCTGCCCCCAGGAGCCCCACGCAGGAGCACTCCACCGTGCAAGCCTGCGCGGCAGCTCCCTGGGCCTCAGTACCTGGGGGCTCGATTTGCCCGGTGCCATCAGGAGTCTGCTCATGGTTGCACTTGGGTTCCTCCGTTGCTGGTGAGTCTTCTCCACACTCCACAGGCGTTGGTTTTTGCTGCGGTTTGGTGGGCTCCGGCTCCCCACCATCCACGCCGGGAGCAGGACAAGCAGGCTTCCCCGTTGGACCCGAGCAGGCGGGATCCTGTGCGGGCGGGTTCTGTGCGGGTGGGTTCTGTGCGGGATTTGTCCCTGCAGGGGATGTCTCCACCGCATCCGGTGGGCACGGTTGAGCGGTATCTGGCTGCACCGGTTGCTGGTGCGGTGGGCACACGCCTTGTGGTGTGGTGGGCGCAGCTGGCTCAACGGGCTGCTGCGGCTCCACCGGTTGGGTTGGCGGCACCAGTGGTTTTCCAGGAGGTTGGACACCCGGAGGGCACTGCTTGGGCGCTGGTTCCGGTTCTTTCACCTCCGGCGGCTGCTTCGGGCATTCCTGCGGGGTGGTAGGCAGCTCAGGTTCCACCTTTTCCGGCGGATCCTCCGGGGGCACGCATTCACCAATCTTCGGGGTGGCTTTGGGTTCGGGTGCCGCGCACGCGGCTTCGCAACACTTTTCCAGTTCCTCAAAGCAAATCTCAATGAGGGTGTCGCGGTCGCGGCATTGCTCCGCAATCCAGTTGTGAGCGTCCTCGATCAGCTTGTCCCCCACCGCCACAATAGCTGGGGTGATAGTTCGCATGAGCGGATGGTGGCTGCGTAAAAGCAGGCCGGTGAGAAAATCCAGCATGCGAGCAGTGGCGTGGAGGATCTCCGCGATAGCCGTGCCGGAAATATGGACCACGTCATCAAGCGTCTGCGCACACTTCTCCGTGTTTTTAACCAGCTCATCACGGTCATCAGCTTCTTGGTCGTGGTCATCTTGGAACCCCAGCAGGAATTCCGAAAGCATGCCGGCAGCCAGCTCCATGCCGAAATCCCGCGCAAAGTCACCAAAGCTAGAAAAGCCTCCCCGGGGGCCACTAGTACGGTGTTTACCCGCTGCTTTAACGGAGGCCTCCACCAATTGCGAGGTATCCAGGCCATCTGCGTTGCCCACCAGCTTGCGGAGCATGTCAACGGACATCGAAGGACCAGGGTAGCTTCCCGCCGCCGCCCCCTGGAAGCGGTGAACTGTCTGGGTATAGTCCGCCAACGGCAATGAACCTAACGAGCTCATCTGCTACTCCCCCGTATGGGAGAGTTGCTGGGAAAATTGCCCATCGGTCTCAGCGAGCGCCGCGAACTGCTGCGCGGCTGCCTCCGCAGTGGACGCGATAGCGGTAATGCGCGCGTCCCCGCGCCGGTGGACAATGTCAAAGGCCCGCTGCAAACGGCGCCCGTATTCTGTAAACCCCCGGCCCGCGGCGCTGGCCGGGAAATGGGGTACACCGGTAGCGTGTGCTTGCTGTTGTTGTGCGGCCTCATTGGCTACTTCTCGCATAAAGTGCCCTGCGCGCGGTTCATCAATCCTAATGTCAGCCATGGTTCCCCCTGGTAGGTGTCTTGGTATTTAAATTCTCACCCCCATTGGACTGACTACAACAACCAAAGGTTCCCGGGCAGTGAAAATTTTTACCCAGGAACCTAAAATCCACGAAATGGCAGCTCTAGACTGAAGCCACCACTCCGGCTAGACGCCCGGCAACTTTGCTAGCTTGGTCTTTGTCTGCGGCCTCGACCATCACGCGGAAAATTTCCTCGGTGCCGGAGGGGCGCAAAAGTACCCGGCCGGACTCTCCCAGTTCCTGCTCCGCAACGGTGATAGCTTCCTTCACCTCGGCGTTGTCCATTATGACAGCCTTATTAGAAACCGGGACGTTAATGAGCACCTGTGGCAAGACAGTCATCACGGAAGCCAGCTCCTTTAGTGACTTGCCAGTCTTGGCCATCCGGGCCATGAGAGACAGCCCAGTCAAGGTACCGTCACCCGTGGTGCACGCGGAAGGCAGCACCACGTGGCCGGACTGCTCACCACCCAGGGAGAACCCTCCCTTGTCCAGCTCTTCGAGCACATAGCGGTCACCCACATTGGCTTCCACCACCGTGATGCCCTCGCGCTTCATGGCAATCTTTAGCCCCAAATTGGACATCACCGTTGCCACCAACGTGTTGTACCGGAGATCATTGTCATCTTTCATGGCTACTGCCAAAATGGCCATAATCTGGTCACCGTCAATGACGTTTCCCTCCGCATCAACAGCTAGGCAGCGGTCCGCGTCCCCGTCGTGTGCCAGACCCAAATCAGCGCCGTGTTCTAGGACGGCCTGCTGAGCCTGTTCAATATGGGTAGAGCCGCACTTATCGTTGATGTTTAGAGCGTCCGGCTCGTTGTGAATTGGGATGACGGTAGCCCCTGCAGCGGCGTATGCCTGCGGTGCGACCTTGGATGCCGCGCCATTGGCGGTGTCTACAACCACCGTAATTCCCGACAAATCGGTGCTGACACCTGACTTGAGGTGCTTGAGGTAGCGCTCGCGGCCCACGGTGGCCTCCGTGATGATACGGCCCAACTTGGTGCCGGTGGGACCGCCGTCGCGGATGTTATCCATGGTTTTTTGGATTCTGTCCTCCACTGCGTCGGGGAGTTTCTTGCCGCCAGCGCTGAAGAACTTGATGCCGTTATCTGGCATGGGGTTGTGTGAGGCGGAGATCATTACGCCCAGTTCCGCGCCGTAGTCATCAGTCAGAAATGCTACAGCCGGGGTGGGCAACACTCCCACCCGTAGGACGTCCACACCGCGGGAGGCCAATCCGGCCGCGATGGCTGCGTCAAGCATCTCACCAGAAACGCGTGGGTCACGGCCAATGATAGCCAGCGGCCGGCGCCCGAAGGACTCTCTATCTCCTGTGAGTACTTCAGCTGCCGCCTGCCCAAGCCGCAACGCCAAAATTGGAGTGAGCTTTTTATTAGCCAGGCCACGGACACCATCTGTTCCAAAAAGTCGAGTCATAGTTTCAATTATGCCTTGAACCTAGCTGCTTTGAAGAAAACCGAGCAAAAGTGTGCCCCAATCATTAGAAAACTACTCTCAGTTAGCCCCTGAACTGCGGCGGATGAGCAGGCTTAAAAATCCTCGTCTACTAGACCGCGCTTGCTTTAAGAAAGAGCCTTCCGTCACAAAGTGCTCAAAAGCTCATGAGGATAATTCCGAAGATGCGCTAGAGCATCTTGTTGAATCTGCTCCTTGGACTCAATCCTTGGCTGCAGCCGGGAAGCCCACGTCCGCCCTGGGTGCAGAGTATCCCAGCGCGGACACACTCCCATGTACCTCCCCTTACCGGGGTCGTGGTTGCCTAGACCATCAACGATAACGTTCCATACTGGGTGATTTAACCGGATAGCAACAATCTCGGCCAGCGGGACCCAAGTGGGAACAACGGTCAAAGCCCGGTAGTGAAAATCTCCGATATCCAAGTTGGTGCTTGCAGCGATGGATTGCGCGTGTTTCCTCATGCGGTTATAAAGTTTGGGCCCTACCTCGCCCTCCAGCTGTACCGGGTTGCCCTTTCGAGCGTTTTCAGCTTCCGCTTTTCCTACATAGATGGCCCATGAGCCTGGAAGCTTTTGGTTTACCAGGGCTAGCGGATGATAAGCCGGATGATCCCCGGAGTAGTAGAGCGCGTAGATTCCCGCACCGTCAAACTTCTTTAATTCTCCAAGCGCCCGGACCGGTTGATCTTCCAACGCCCTGGCTATAGAGGCCCCAAGGTTTTCGTAGCTTAGGGGATCAAAAAAGGTTGCCATCAGAGCCGCTCCAATTCACGGTAATTATCGAATAGATTTCCACCTAGATTGATACAGCGGTCTTGCTCCAGGTGTTCGATCACGCTCGAAACCACGGTGTGTGCGAGTTTTACCGGAACCGCGTTACCGAGCTGACGCATGGTTTCTGACCAGGCTCCGTGGAGCTGGTAGCGGTCTGGGAATGTCTGTATACGCGCGGCTTCGCGAATGGAGAAGTACCGTACGCTCCCGTCTGGAAAACGGATCATGTTTTCCCCACCAGGTACCCCGTGGACACCGGCTTTGAGAGCCTTAGCTGGTTCATCGATGGGCGACCCAGTGTGACCGGGATAAGTTTTAGCCCCGGGCTGAAGGCGGTGGTCCAGCCATTGCTCCGACTTTTTTGTACCTGGCTCCGGCAGGTCCAACAGGGCCTCCCTCACAGTCACCCACGGCAGTTTGGAGACGTCACCGCGGGCACCAAGCCTAATCAATTGCTGATCCTTCTTCGCGATTGAGTACCGTTGCCAATATTCGCCGGAGAGTTGCTGTTGCCTCAACGCCGCCGCTGAATGTGTGGGGGCGGGGAAACTCCAGCCCGCGTCAACATCGGACCGAAACCCAACGAGAAAGACCCTGTGGCGGCGCTGCGGAACGCCGTAGTCCGCAGCATCAACGACCGTGGTGACCAGGTTATACCGTAGCCCGGTGGTAATGGACGTGTGCTCGCGCTGGAGGCGGGCGAAGTGTTCAATCCAAGACTCTTGAGGCTTGGCTCGCAGCTCGGGGTGTTGCAGCCGGAGCTTCACGAATTCAAAATACTCGGAAAATCTAGCACGGGTTAAACCCTTGACATTTTCAAGCACAAAGGCCTTGGGCTGTAACTTGGCAATCACGGCAGTAGCAGCTGGAAACATATCCCTGGGATCATCCGCACTTTGGGCCACACCGCCCAATGAAAACGGCTGGCAGGGCGGACCCCCGGTAACCAAGTCTACTGAGGAACATCCCACTTGATGTTCCCAATCTACCCCTCTGACGTCACCCTCAATGACATTTAGCCCCCGCACCAAAGGGTAATCAGCGTCCCGGTTTTTACGAAGGGTCTCACATGCCCACTTATCCCATTCCGCTGCAGCTAGGTGCTCTACGCCCGCCATCGCAGACCCCAGGAGGAGACCTCCTCCACCTGCAAAAAGTTCAATTCCCGTGATACTCACGTGCCCGCTCACCTCAGCTCTCTTCCCAGCAATCCTACTACCAACGCTAAACTGCGCTCAATCATAAACCAGGGTGGTGACATACCCATCTGTTCGAGACAAAACGGCGAAACCGCCCCTAGCTTCACACGAGGTAAAGCGAAGGGCGGAGTCGAAGAAAAGCGAAGATTAACGCTTGGAGAACTGAGGTGCACGACGTGCTTTGTGCAGACCAGCCTTCTTACGCTCAACGGCACGAGCGTCACGGGTCAGCAGACCAGCCTTCTTCAGGGCGTCGCGGTCGCCTGGGTTGTACACGTTGAGTGCACGGGCGATAGCCAGACGCAGGGCGCCTGCCTGACCGGTAGGGCCGCCACCGTTAACGGTGACCTTGATGTCAAACTGGCCTTCGCGCTCAAGGAGCGTCAGTGGCAGCAAGATGTCTTGCTGGTGCAGCTTGTTGGGGAAGTAGTTGTCAAAGGTACGACCGTTGACAACAATCTCACCGGAGCCTGGGACCATGCGTACGCGGGCAACGGCCTGCTTACGACGACCAACGGTCTGGATTGGGCCCTCGTGGATTGCAGGCGCTTCAGAAACTTCCTGAGTTTCCTCAGCGGAGCTAGCAATTGCGTCACCGATGGTGTTGGTGAATTCCTCAGTTGCCGTGGTTGCTGCTGCAATGTCAGCGGCATCCGCAGAAGCCTGTGCTGCGCTGTTGTCGATGTTTTGCTCAGCCATTACTGTGCCACCTGCTTAAACTCGAAGGTTTCCGGCTTCTGGCCGGCGTATGGGTGCTCCTCGCCTGCAAACACGTGCAGCTTCTTGAAGGAGGCGTCGGACAGCTTGTTGTGGGGCATCATGCCCTTAACTGCTTCTTCAACAACGCGTACTGGGTTGGCGTCCAGGGACTGGCCCAGAGTCATTGACTTCAAACCACCCGGGTAACCGGAGTGGCGGTAGCGCATTTCGCGCTCGCGCTTGTTGGAAGAAACGTGAACTTTGTCAGCGTTGATGATGATGATGTGGTCGCCGCAATCAACGTTGGGCGTGAACTGTGGCTTGTGCTTGCCGCGCAGCAGGTCAGCTGCAGTGGATGCAAGCTTGCCAAGAACCACGTCAGTAGCGTCGATGACGAACCACTTACGAGTGATGTCACCGCTCTTTGGGTGGAATGTAGACAAGATGACTCCTTTAAAAGTCTCTTAGATAACTGCCGGCCAGCGCCATGTGTCCTAGCGCAAGAGATACAGCGGCCGGTGGAGACCTGCACCCTCGCGCGCCCAGCCCTAAAGCCGAACAAGACACATAGACCGCAAATCTTATTACGGTATGGTCAAAAACTCAAAACGCGTACTTCCAGCTCACAACCAACCGGTGTTGCCTTCAGGCTCTCCCCCAAGAGCTAGAAATAATGGTTGGTTGAAACGGAAGTACGCGCGATGAATGATGACATTCAACTTACAGAGTTTGCGTGGCTCACCAGGACTATTAGCGGGTTGTAGGGCAACGTTACTGTAGGCAACGCTACTGTATGACAGCGTTACTTTATGACAACGCTGTAGTGCGGTGGTTTAAGTCTGCCCCCTTTACTTCTTCGCGGCATCCCCCCGGGTGCTGCGTTTAGGTTGTGGTTGCCGCACCACAGTCCGCTGTTTTCAATTGTCCTGAGCTCTCAGGCCACGCGGTGCTGGATTTTAGCCCCAGCTGGCTGCCGCCCGGCGGTTGATGTCCGCCATTCTGTCATTTCCCTCCCCCACGGTCGAAGAGATGGTGGCTAGGACGGTGTTGAGCTCTTGCGCCGCGCGATCCCACTTGGCCTGGGCCTCAGCGTAGGCGGCGGCGGATTCACCCTCCCAGGTGCTGGTCATAGGAGCAATGACGGACTTAAGGTCCCCCAGGAGTCCGTTTATCCGCGATGATGTCTGATTGATATCAGCGGCCGCCGCAGAGATGGCTCCAAACTCGTACTTAATTGTGGACATATAAGAGACTTCTTTCTTTGTTGTGAGGTGGTCCTCTTGGAGTTTTGCTGTTATTTAATGCAACGGGGAGCGGCTACAGGCTCAAACCGCCGCCCACGCGGGAGAGTGCCTGCGCGTTGGATGCCTCCACGTTGTCAAAGTTGCTGGCGTTGGACCGGATGTTTTCTGAAATGGAAGTCAACGCCTCCCGCAGCTGCGCTGCGGAGGAGTTATAACGCTCCATCAGGTTGTCAAAAGACACCTGCGCTTGGCCTGCCCAGTTACTGCGCACGGAATCTACTACGCCGCGCAAGCGGCCTAGCTCCCCCTGTACTTCGTCGTTCGTGGAATCAACCCGCCCGGCGGTGGCCACCATGACTTCGGCTTCGGTCTTAAATAGCTGTGACATCTACTGCTTTGTCCTTTCTCTTCTGCTGCCCGCCAGAGGTGAAGCCCGTGTGGTCAACTGACTATTACTGGCCGTGCCCTCTGTGAGGCTGCGATTGTGTGAAAGCTCGTTTGCGCTTCCTGGTTTCATTTGACTGCGCTTTTCCCACAAAGGTTCCGGCCTACGGAAAAAATTCTTGGCAACCACCCCACACTGCGGAGTTAGCCCTGTACAGACAGGCTTTCTGCGGCCATCCGGCACGCGGCACGGTGGACCACGGTGGGCGCTTGCTTACTGTGACAGCCCACGGACATCAGGTGCGGCCCGCTGACCCAGCTGCGCCATTCCACGTGAGAGCCGTCACCGGGCAGCTCCAGGTAGCTCAGGGTGCCGCCGGTTTCGCTTGGTTGAGAAAGCGCGTCATCACTATCAATGTTGTGGCGCAGCTCCTTGAGTAGTTCCTCCTCCGGTACGGCGTAGGTGGGATCAGCTACCAATAGGATCCGTAAGTGCGGATCTTGGCCCACCGCGGTGATTACACCGTCTTGCTCGGTCCAGGAAAACCCGCGGGGCAGGTCAAACTCCATTCCGGCGGCGCGGATATGTTCCCGTTCATCCTCAGCTTCGCGGGAGGAGCCCGCTGTGAAGCCTCCCTCTGGGCCCGAGCCCGCAGGCGTTGATGCCCTGGCTGAAGTGGAGGAACCCGCGCTTGTGTTGCCGGTTTCTTCTACTCCCACGGGGTTAGCAAGTAGCACTTCCGGGGATTCGCCACGCGGGATTAACAACCACGCCAGCCCCGCAATGAGGAGTACTCCCACTACGGCCGCCGCCAGCGGGAGGACCGGCCAGCCACGCCCGCCGCGCGGTGGGGCGTGCCTGGGCTGCCTGGGATCTGCACTTGCGGGAACTGCGGTGCCCGGCGCGGGATCTACGGGTCCTGGCTGCGCGGAGGCCCCCGGACTGCTGACTGCTTGGTGGGGTAGCCCCCCAGTACCAGCGGTCGTTGCTTTCACGCCCACCAGGCGCAGCTGCCGGGCGATGATAGATACCGCCTCCTCGCTTAGGCTGGTGCTGGTTAGGTCAGTAACTACCTCCACCTCTACGTCAGGCCAGGCGGGCCCCACGCTCTTGCGCGCCTGGTCCATGACGCCGGCCAGTGCCCAGCCGTCCACCACCCCGCTTCCGGGGAGGTCGTAGCGGAAGATTGACTCCACCCCTTCAAAAATTGTGGCGGTGTCTAGCACCGTGATGGTCAAACGTGAGGTGTCATCACTCATGGATATTTTGTCCTTCTGCTGTGTCCGCAGTGACTAAACCTGCGGATGTGGGTGCGGATGTGGATACAGGCACGGACATAGATGCGTCCATGTGCGTAGCCACCTGGATTAGCTGTGGGGGCTTGCCCCGCTGGCTGAGGTGCCCGCGCCCGGGCGGCTGCGGGGTGGGTTTGATGCCAAAGATGGGGCCCTCATCTTTGTCGGCATCCAGCAGGAGCACGCTGGGCTGCTGGTCGCGCAGCGCCGCCAGGAAACCGCTAAATAGTGCCCGGGAGATTCCCCCGGACTTCCGGGCCACCACCAGGTGCAGGCCAATATCGGCGGCGTGGGGAAGTAGTTCAATAAGCGGGTGTACGGCCATATCTGCTACTACGTCGAGGTCATCTATCACCACGAACAGCTCCGGGCCTTGCCACCAATCGCGGCGCGCTAGTTGTTCCGGGGTGATCTCCGGGCCGGGGAGCCTTTCGCGCAAAGTGGTGGCGGCTTGCCGCAGTGCCTGCTCCGCGGCGCTGGTTTGTCCGGCGTAGGAGGCCACCATATCCGCCGGAATCTTTCCTAGGTGGGCGCGCCTTTGGTCAACTATGACTAGCCGCGCTTTGTTCCGCCCAAGCTGACAAATCCCGGCCATTAGCGTGGCCAGGGCTTGGGATTTGCCCGCAGAGTTGGAGCCTATGCACACAAAGTGCTGGTTGTGCCGGGGATCCCAGTCCACCTGTTCAAGCCGCTTGCCACCAGTACCCACCGGCACAACGCCGGCGCGGTGGACCAGCTCGTGCAAGGAGAGGTGGTTGGCCAGCATGCGCAGCGGGGGCGCCGGCGCTACGCCTTGGTCTTCCCAAACGGAGACTATGTGGGCCAGGTCTTGGTTGGAGCTGCGCGCAATGAGCATGGGCTCAGCGGCCTGGTTGAGCCCACGCCCGGGCAGGCCGGGGAGCTTTTCCTGTGCCTTGCGGTCGATGAGCGAATCCATGGACTCGCCTAGTTTCAGCTCCAGCCGGTGGGCTATCAGGTCCCTAATTGCCGGGCGCATGGTGGTCCACCGCGCGGTGCTGACCACCAGGTGGATTCCCGCCGAGGCCCCGTCCGCTGCCAGGTGCGTAACCGGATCCGCGAGGTCTTCAAAGTCCGCCCCCGCAGTGCCAATGTGGTGCCAGCCGTCAATGATCACAAAGGTCTGCCACTGCTGCCCTGCCCCAGCCCCAGACTCAGCCTCAGCGCCAGCGCCAAACCCAGCCTCAGCACCAGACCCAACACCAGCCTCAGCGCCAAGCCCAGCCTCAACCTCCGGTCCCATTGCGGTTCCCGTCGCGGTTCCGGTGGCCGCTTCCTCTTCCGCGTCGTGCAGGATGGTGGTTACCTCATCGATTATCCGTCGGACTTTCTCCGGCTGCCCGCGCCCGGCCACGCCGGCCACGTGCGGGAGTCGCTCCAAGGTAAACAGCTGCCCGCCGCCCAGGTCAACGATGTAAAAGCGCACCTTCTGTGGGCTGTGGCCGGCGGCCAAGGAACACACCAGGGTGCGCACCGCCGTGGATTTTCCGGACTGCGGCCCGCCGCATAGTGCCAGGTGCCCGCCTTTGGTCCCCAGGTCCACAGTCAGCGGATCCTGGCGCTGTTGGTAGGGCCGGTCCACCAAACCCAGGGCTACTTGGAGGTCCGGCGCGGTTGCCGGAGAATCGGCAACAGCGGCCGGGAGGACGTCGGGCAGCTCTACTACCTGCGGCAGGGGCGGCAGCCACAGTTTGTGAGCGGACTGCCCCCGCTTGGTAGCTTCTGCCCTAGCTATATCCACCACGCTATCCAGCAGCGTGGTAGAGGTATCAATAATAATTTCATCTTCGTGTTCCGGAACTTGCGGGTCATGCCAGATGAATTCCTGCACGCACCCGCCGGGTGCGGCCCCCGGCGCGCCCACTTGGCGGCGCAGCGGGCCGGAGACATACGAGGCCTGTAGGCGCACTAGGTTATCGCTGCCGGCTTTGAGGAATCCCGCGCCGGGTTTCGAGGGCAGGCTGTAGGCGTCGGTTATGCCTAGCACCTGGCGCGATTCCGCAGCGGAGAAGGTCTTGAGTCCAAAGCGGTAGGACAGGTGGGAGTCCAGTCCGCGCAGGCGTCCTTCTTCCAGGCGTTGGGAGGCCAACAACAGGTGTACGTGCAGGGATCTACCCAACCGGCCCACTGCCACGAACAGGTCCGCGAAATCGGGGTGTTGGCCTAGCAGCTCGGAGAATTCATCGATGACTATGACCAGCGCCGGCATGGGCGGCCATACTTCTTTGTCCCGCCCGGCCTCATAATCGGTGACGTTGGCAAAGTTACCGGCCTTGCGTAGTACTGACTGCCGCCGGTTGAGCTCCCCCGAAATCGCGTCGAACATGCGGTCTACTAGGACGGATTCTTCCTCCAGGTTGGTGATAACCGCGGAGGTATGCGGCAGAGTCTCACAGCCCAGGAAGGTGGCACCGCCTTTGAAGTCCACCAGCACAAAGTTCAGCTCATCGGGGCTGTGTGTGGCGGCTAGGGAGATTACCAGGGTGCGCAGCAACTCGGATTTTCCGCTGCCGGTGGCCCCAATGCATAGCCCGTGGGGCCCGGCGCCGCCTTGGGCGGATTCTTTAATGTCTAGGTTGACTGGCAGGCCGTCGGCGTCTACGCCCACCGGTACGTTTAGTCGCGCGGCCCCGGTGCGCCCCGGCCACAGCTTGCTGGCTAACTCTTGGGTGTCCCGGACCCCCAGCAGTCCCAGCAGGTCACCGTCGCGGTTGCGGGAGGCCACCGCCCCGGCCGGCCTAACAAACGGCGCCAGCCGCCGGGCTAGGGTGAGTGTCTCCACCGCCCCCAAACAATCGGCTTCCCCCAGCTTTTCCTCCCCCTGCTGGGTGAGCACGCTCACGTCCTGGTCAACTACCAGGAACAGCCCTTCGTGTTCCGCCCTTATTCCCAACGCCGTGGTGCGCAGCGCGCCCACATCGATGATGGTGGAATAGGCCGGATCATCAACAAACTCCTCCAAACCCGTGGTGGCCAGGGAATCCACAATCAGCACGTGGTAGCGGGCGGCCTCCGGTGCCCGGGTGTGCGGCAGCCACTTTAGCCACTCCCATTCGCTGCCGATGACCGTAAACCCCACCGTTTCCGGCCCGTGCGCCACCGCCAGGTGGATGACCATCGCGCGCGCCAGATCCCGCGCGCGTGGCCCGCCCAGCGCTAAAAACCTGAAGGCTTGCAGCTGGATTACCACCGGCATGTCCGGCAGTTGCCCCACGGCGTGGATCATGTGCCTCACGCTGACTGCGCACACCGGGTCTAGGTCCTCGGGCGCGCCTGATTCCGGTACCTCGATGGGGGTGGCCAAGGACACGGTGCCGGTGCCAATCCTTACCTCCATGGCGTCCGGGTCCCCGGCGGCGCGCTCCCACAGCCGGCGGGAAGAGATTATGGCGGGCAGGTGGATGAGCAGCGGGTGGCGGTGCAGTTCGTGGGCGCGCTGGGAACGCCCGTGGTCCCGGGCCTTATTTCCTAATTCCCGCAGGTGCCGCAGGTAGGTCCGGCGTACTTCATCCGGCTCCTCCCCGCCGGCTTGTCCGCCAAACATGGTGGCCACGGACATCAGCATCATCAGCGGGAACATCATCATCATGGGGTTGAACTGGCGCTGTCCGCCTCCGATGACCATCAGCGCCACCATTCCCAGCACGGCCACTACCATGACAATGGGCATGGCCAGGCGGATAAGCGGCACCGGTTTGGGCCTTTGCGCCTCCGGGATTTTTTCCGCGAACAGGCTCCCGGTGGGCAGCGGTGGTGCCGGCTCTCTGGTCTTTGCGGTCACCGGTTCCACGACAAAATTGGTCATTGAAAATGATTCCTCCCCGAAAAATTCCCCCGAATTTTTCTATCCCCCTATGTCCTAGCCCCGTGCCCCCGTTGGGCACCAGCACTAGACATATCCAGATAAGTAAGCCACAATATGGACTATCACGCAAGGGTGAACATTAAATCGGGGGGTTTATTTCCATGACACTTGCTTTACAACCAACCGGTACGGTGCGGTTAACCATTCGCGCATCAGCCGGGCATTTCCGCCGGGAGATGGACTTTTCCATCCCCACCAACGTCAGCTTGGATGAGGTGATGGGCGAACTCACTGATCTTATGGACGCGCCTACTATCTCCAAGCCGTGGCGGGCCAGCACCGCCGCTGGGCGCACAATCAACCATGCGGTGCCCTTGGCGCAGACCACGCTTGCCGATGGCTCTCTAGTCTTACTGCGCCCACACACCCCACCGCCCGCACCCGTTATTCGCGACGCCGCAGAGTCCCTAGCTGCCGCCGAAGCCCACTTGGACAACCAGGCCGCCATCACCGCGTGGTCGCTGATAGGCGTGGCACTAGCCGCCACGGTCCTAAGCTTTTTCACGGGCTGGCCACTAGCCTTAGCAGGTGCCGGCGTCTTGTCTTTGGGCTTAGCCCTTGGCAGCCACATCACGGGCCGCAGCGTGGAAACGGGCCCCAAAAACAGCCACGGCCGGCAAACAGCCGCGTTTGCCAGCAGCACTCTAACCACCGGCGCGCTGTCCGCCGCCGGCTTTGTAGCTGATCTTCAACTGGGGCTTTTTGCCGCCAGCGCCGCCCTGACTTTCATCGGCCTACTACTTCACATCACCGCGCTAGCCACCGCGCGTCTGAAGGGCACGGCCGCCACCCTGGCCATCCTCTGCGCACTAGCTGCCACCGGTGCCTACCTCCCCGGATTGCAACCACCGCCCGCAACCGGCCCCACGCTACCTCCGGCGCTGGAAGTGCTCTCAGCTCACACGCACTTGGCCATCGCCGCTGTGACTATCGCGGCCGCCCTCATCCTGATTACCGCCGCGCCGGCTGTGACCACCCGGTTAGCCGGGCTATCCATCCCGCAACTTCCCACCGCCGGTGAGGACCTGGGCGTATCTGATATTGACTACACCGCCATAGAGTCCCAAACCCGGCGCGCCCGCCACCTCTACGAGGGCTGCTTGCTGGGCAGTGCCATTGCTACTACCCCTGCCTTCGCCGTGCTGGCTCTTTTCCCCGGGGCCACCGGCTACCTCCAAGCGCTCTGTGTCACGGCACTGGTAGCCTGCCTGCTCCACGCCTCCCGCCAGGTCACTGCGTTGGGGATGTGGGCACTGCTGGCTATTACCGCGCAAGCCGCCACCGCTGCCAGCGTCCTGGCCGGCCTGCACCCCCACTGGGCAACTATCAGCACCGCCGCAATCATCATCGCGGCCATGACCACCAGTACTCTGTGGCACAAATTCCTCCGTAACTTAGAACCCACCACCATGGTCTGGATAGAGCGCGCGGAGGCTCTAGCAGTGGTAGCCATCATCCCGCTATGTATGCACCTAAGCGGGGTGTTCGTATGGATCCGCGCCCTGGGCTAACACCATCACCGGCAAGCAACGCACGCAACCCCACCACCACACGCAACCTGACCGCCACACACAACCTGACCGCCACACTGTCCGCAATCCTTCTCCCACTTTTATTTTCAGCAATTACCGGCACTACCAGCGCGCCCGCACAGGAACCTGTTACTCCTTGCGCGCAACCGGTAGATGCCGCAGCACCCGTGGCCACCCGTGCACAGGAAAAGTACCGTTCCCATCTGCACAGCCTGGCCACCGGCGCAGGGATAAAGGTGGCGGTCATAGATACCGGAGTCTCCCCGCACCCGCAGCTACCAAACCTTGAGGCCGGCCCTGACTTTGTAGCACCCGATAACCCAGACTCCCTCTTCGACTGTGATTTCCACGGCACCGTAGTTGCCGGGGTTATAGCCAGCACCACCACCGGCATAGCGCCCGGTGCCACCATTGTGAGCATCCGCCAATCAAGTGCTCATTACCGCAGCAGCCGCGCGGACCTCACCGCCCCGGATGACTCAGCGCATAACGGTCATCAGGGACCTAACAACAATGGCCAACAAGATCCCAATAACTCCGGCGAAACCACAGGTGCCGGCACCCTGGCCTCACTGGCCAGCGCCATTGAGGCGGCCGTTGACGCCAACGCTCAGGTCATCAACATCTCCGTAGTCTCCTGCGTGGATCCGCAAACAGCTCAAAGAATTGACACCACTGTTTTGGACGACGCCCTCTCCCGCGCTGAACACTCTGGCGCGGTGGTCGTAGCTTCCGGCGGAAACAGCAGCAACAGCTGCCATCCGGGGGATGTTGTCTACCCCTTACACGTTCCCACGGTGGTATCTGTGGCGGCGGTATCTAGCTCCCACGATATTGCGCCATACTCTCTTGCCGGAGCCGTTTCCGCCCCGGGGCTAATTCCTCTTAACCCTGCCCCCGGCGGGGGTTGGGCCAGCGGAAGCTGGAACAACAACACCGCCAACCCGATAGCCGGCACGTCCTTTGCCGCGCCAGCCATTTCCGCCACCGCAGCTTTACTCATGCAGCGCCACCCGGGCACCACCCCGGAACAAATCCGCGGAATGCTCACCGCTGCGGCTCACCCTGGCACCGGCTACGTGGACCCCCTAGAAGCCCTGGCCCAGTACCCCGCGCCGGACACCGCGGCCCCCGCCCCGGCACGCCTGGTCAACATCAACCGTCCCGAGGCAGCGGACCACAGCGCCAACGACCGTCTTTATCTCCTCCTTGGCATCTTTGCAGCAGCAGCCACCGTAACCGGCCTAGCGGCTGGGTTACGGCAGTCGGTTCGCCGGAATACGTGATTACTAGAATCAAAGGGTGAGATGTACGAACATCACAAGACGCAGTGCCTGTCTTCTACCGCAGTCACTTAGCCGCAGTGAGACTTGCTGAAGTCATCTCTTTCAAAGCGGAGGCACGGGATAGCTCCGCACCGCTTGGCAGCAAGCGGACTATCTTCCAAGGGACCTCCGCAGCCTCAGCCAATCCCAGCGCGCGCCAATCTTTTTCATCTGTCACCAAGTGACGGGTGCCGGTAGCAGACACAACCAGTCGACCGTGCCCGGTGTCAACGGCCACCCCGCCAGCAGAAAGCCCACCAAAGTGGGTTATGGGAGACGAACCCACTAGAGGAAAGGCTCCAGGTATTTCACTGGCATGAGTAGCTCGGCCGTCTGTGGAACACAACCATCCTGCGTCTGCGTTCAAAAATTCAAATTTCCGGGAGGGGAGTTCAACCGGAGACTTGATTAGCGGAAGGTTGGAAGCGTCTACTGCGGCAACCGTTGCTTCCTGCGCACCCAACATGATTAAAATCCGCGCCTGTAAGGAAGTAATTGGCGCAACACCTTCACCTGTTCGCACCAATAGGCCCTGACCCGTGTCCCAGACAGCTGGCAGTTCAGGTGCAACGGCAAAGTCTGGAAGTTGCTCGAAAGAAGAAATAAACTCGTCGGTTACATGCCACCGGGGTACAGCCGGAGAGATCTCAAGCCCCTTTTTCACTGCATCCCCCAAAGTCCCGCCGGGCATCCGGGTAACCCCTTCAGATTGCAAGAGCCACAGGACGCCATCATTTTCCAGCAATGCGTATCCCGCCAGGGGGTCTGCATCAAGGTCTGCATGAACAACGAGGGGCCGGGTACCGCTGGTCTGACTAATTTGAGAAATGAATTCAGGTTCATCTACCTTCTCAGTGGTGCACAATGTCCAGGGAGTTTGTGCTGGAACAGGATTGAGAAATCCTGGGGCACCCGGGATTCCCACAGGTGTACCCAACTTTCCAAGCTCAGCCACTTTTACTGGGTTATCGGGTTGTCCCACAATAAGTTGTGCAGAAACTAGATTCGGAACCGGATAGAACGTCTCATCAAGGTGAGCGAAAAGCTGCCCCTGTTCAGTTCGCACAATTGTTGCTCCGTCCGCCGTAGGGTGAGGCGAGAGCCATGCGATGATACCGGCACCCGCCGCCATGACAATGCTCATGACTATTCCGGCAACCAACGCTCTGCGCCTTCGGCCTAGCGGGTCATGGAGCATCCGAATATCGCCCATCACTAGCCCGTGCTCCACCCTGCGGCGTAAAAACCGGTGGCCGGAAATTTGGGCTTTCGTTGTTGGCCGAAGCGCTGCCATAATAATCCCCCCGAATTAAAAAATTGGCATAAAGTACCTAATCCACAATAGCTGAAGTGAAGATGAATTGTAAGGGCTACAAGGTGCGCCTACCCCGGGTCTCCACCGCCCTATCGGCAAGGCTCGTGTCATCCGGATAATCCACCCGGACTAGGGTGAGCCCCTTGGCCGGAGCCACCGGGCACTGCGAAGACCGATTACGCTGACCAAGCAGCTCCAGTGGGAAGGAAATCGCCTTGCGTCCCTCCCCCACAGCTAGGCAAGCACCGACAAGGGAGCGAACCATGGACCAACAAAAGGCGTCGGCAGAGATGTGGGCCTCGAAAAGTTCCGGTTCCTCCTTAGTTGAGACATCATGCCAAGCGAAAGATTGCACGTCCCTAATAGTGGTCGCGTGCGGTTTGTGTTTACAAAATGCCGCAAAGTCATGGAGCCCCACCAGATGATTGGCGGTTTCCTGCATGAGATCCACATCCACCTCCTTGAGCCAAGTTGCGGTGTCGCGTGCACGCAAAGGTAACGCTCCGGCAGCGTTAGTGGTCACGCGGTAGACATAATGCCTACGCAGCGCAGAAAACCGAGCGTCAAACCCTGCGGGAGCAAGAGAAACATCTTGAATACGGATATCCTCAGGCAGCAATTTGGCTAATCTCCCGACCAGACGCGCGGGATCCCCCGCGACGCTACGGTGCGACAGAACACTGCAGGGAACATCCACATGCGCCACCTGCCCAGTAGCGTGCACGCCCGCATCGGTCCGGCCAGCCACCGTCAACTCAACGGGGGCCTGGGCGATAAGCGCCAGCTTGGCTTCAATAACCCCTTGTACGGTACGTAGGCCGCCCGACTGCTTGGCCCAACCGTGAAAGTCAGTGCCGTCATAAGCTAGGTCTAAGCGCAAGCGAGTTATGGTCATATCGAAAATGATACTGCATCCGCACCGTGTATCTTTTCCCCCACTTCTAGCCGGCCTAGGACAAGGATTGGTGGAATGTATGCTTTAAAATTTGAGGTGCCGTGCACACAATCAAAAACCACAAAAGACACCCTCCACCATCAGCTATGGATGGTGGAGGGTGCCTTGAGGTCCCGAGTTGGCTCATTTTAGTCAGGTTTCGAGATCTTTTGGATGAGGCCGGCTAAGTCTGGCGACTGCGGCGTTAGGCCTACATTTTTTGCTCCTCGATTTGAGATTCTATTGCACATTCCCTCTTTATGGCTCTGACTAGGTGTT
>NZ_VXKJ01000048.1 GCF_008693075.1 Corynebacterium phocae
TACCCGCTTAGTCAGGAAAAACGAAACCCCCGACCATCAAACCACCAGGTCAAACTGTCAATATGAAACTAATCACACCAAAATGAGCCAACTCAGGTTAAATAAGTCACACTGGAATGACCCAAGTCAGGTTAAAATTTGAGGTGCCGTGCACACAATCAAAAACCACAAAAGACACCCTCCACCATCAGCTATGGATGGTGGAGGGTGCCTTGAGGTAGCAGAGCTAGCGCACTAGTTCCGGGAGGGTTTTACTTCTCTTCGGCTGCTGCTTCTTCTGCTGCGGTGTCCTCAGCTACGGCCTCGGACTCGGTGTCCTCTGCTGTGGTGGCATCGGATGCCTTGACAGCAGCTGCCTCGGTTGCCTGGGAAGCTTCCTTGGCAACGGTTGGCTCTAGAACCAGGGAAATCTGGGACATAGCAGCGTTGTCGCCGCGACGGTTCTCCAGCTTGATGGTGCGGGTGTAGCCACCCTCACGGCCTTCGAACTTTGGTGCCAGTTCGTTGAACAGGTGTGCAACAACATCCTTGTGAGGGATGAGCTTAAGCACCTGGCGGCGGTCGGCAACAGTGCCAGCCTTAGCCTTGGTGATGATCTTTTCGACGTAGGGGCGAAGCATCTTCGCTTTAGCGTCGGTGGTCTTGATTGCGCCGTGCTCGATCAGGTTAGCTGCCAAGTTACTCAGCAGGTGAGCCTGCTGCTTGGCGGAGCCGCCGAGACGGGCACCCTTCTTAGGGGTAGGCATAATGTACTCCTCGTGTGCTGTTTAAATAATGAGCGCGTGTGTTGGTTGTTTACTCGGACTCGTCCGCAGACGGATCCTTGAAGTCACCGGTTTCTGCGTCGTAACCCTCAAGCTGCGTTGGGTCAAAGTCCTCAGGAGTGCCCTTGAGGCTCAGGCCCAAGTTGTTGAGCTTGATCTTTACCTCATTGATCGACTTCTGACCAAAGTTGCGGATATCCAGCAAATCCGACTCGGTGCACTCAGCGAGCTCACCGACGGTGTGGATTTCCTGACGCTTCAGGCAGTTGTACGAGCGTACGGAGAAGTTCAGATCCTCAATTGGCGTGCTGTAGGCAGCAATGTATTCGGTCTCCTGTGGGGAGGGGCCAATTTCAATGCCTTCTGCAGCAGTGTTGAGCTCACGGGCAAGGCCAAAGAGTTCAACCAGGGTGCCACCGGCGGAAGCCAGGGCATCACGGGCGGAAATTGAGTTTTTGGTCTCAACGTCAATGACCAGCTTGTCAAAGTCGGTGCGCTGCTCAACACGAGTAGCCTCAACTTTGTAGGACACCTTGAGCACTGGGGAGTAAATCTGGTCCACAGGAATGCGGCCAATCTCACCAGAGGTAGGTGCTGCTGGAACGTAGCCGCGGCCACGCTCAACGATGAGTTCCATTTCCAGCTTGGCATCATCATTCAAGGTAGCAATGTGCAGATCCGGGTTGTGGATCTCCACGCCAGCCGGTGGCTGGATGTCAGCGCCGGTGATAACACCTGCGCCTTGCTTGCTGAGGTACATCACTACTGGCTCATCAGAGTCAGAAGAAAGTACCAAGCCCTTGATGTTCAAGATGATTTCAGAAACATCTTCTTTCACACCGGAGACGGTGGTGAACTCATGCAGGACGCCGTCAATCTTGATTGACGTTACCGCTGCGCCCGGGATGGACGACAGCAGGGTGCGGCGCAGTGAGTTACCAAGGGTGTATCCAAAGCCGGGCTCCAAAGGTTCAATGGTGAACTTGGACCGCGCTTCATCGATAACTTCTTCGGTGAGCTTAGGACGCTGGGAAATGAGCATGTAACTTCTCCTTGTCGGCGACCACTATTTGACGCCGGTAGAGGGTGAATAAAGGATTTAGACGAATGAAACCGTCCGGAAGAATCCGGTTGATTACTTCGAGTAAAGTTCGACGATGAGCTGCTCCTGCAGCGGAATGTCGATCTGAGCGCGCTCGGGCAGCTGGTGCACGAGGATGCGCAGGGTGTCAGGAACTACCTGGAGCCATGCCGGAACAACGGCATCTACTAGGCGGTCTTGAGCGTCTTCAAACCACTCCATCTTCTTGGAACGGTCACGAACATCAATGATGTCGTACTGGGTTACCTTGAAGGAAGGAACGTTGGTCTTCTTGCCGTTAACGGTGAAGTGACCGTGGGAAACAAGCTGACGTGCCTGACGGCGGGTGTTTGCCAGACCTGCGCGGTAAACCACGTTGTCTAGACGGGTCTCTAGCAAGACAACCAGGTTGTCACCGGTTTTGCCCGGGAGGCGGTTAGCCTCTGCGTAGTACTTACGGAACTGACGCTCTAGGACGCCGTAGGTGTACTTAGCCTTCTGCTTTTCCTGCAGCTGGAGCAAGTACTCCGATTCCTTGATGCGGTTGCGTCCTGCCTGCCCTGGTGGGTAAGGGCGGCGTTCAAATGCCATGTCTCCGCCGACTAGGTCTACGCGCAGACGGCGGGAAATACGAGTTGCTGGGCCGGTATAACGAGCCATATTACTTTACCTCTATCCTTTCTGTCTGCTTAAACCGAGCGACGCTTCTTGGGGCGGCAGCCGTTGTGTGCCTGTGGGGTCGCGTCCGTGATTGAGGAAACCTCAAGACCTGCAGCCTGCAGGGAACGGATAGCGGTCTCACGGCCGGAGCCTGGGCCCTTGACAAAGACGTCAACCTTCTTCATCCCGTGATCCATTGCCTTGCGGGCAGCGGACTCAGCAGCCATCTGCGCTGCGAACGGGGTGGACTTACGGGAACCCTTGAAGCCAACGTGGCCCGAGGATGCCCAAGCAATAACAGCACCGGAAGGGTCCGCGATGGACACGATGGTGTTGTTGAAGGTGGACTTGATGTAAGCGTGGCCTGCGGCCACGTTCTTCTTGACGGCGCGACGACCAGTGCGACGTGCGCCGGGGCGAGCTTTAGTAGCCATTGATTACTTCTTCTTTCCTGCGATCGTCTTCTTCGGGCCCTTACGGGTACGAGCGTTGGTCTTGGTGCGCTGACCACGGACTGGCAGACCACGACGGTGGCGCAGACCCTGGTAGGAACCAATTTCAATCTTGCGGCGAATATCAGCCTGTACCTGGCGGCGGAGGTCACCCTCAACCTTCCAGGTGTTTTCGATAACTTCGCGCAACGCCGTCAACTGCTCATCAGTGAGGTTGTCGGTACGCAGGTCAGGAGAGATACCGGTCTTTTCCAGTAGCTCAGCGGAACGGGTTGCACCAATTCCGTAAATGTAGGTAAGTGCGATCTCCATGCGCTTGTTGCGGGGAAGATCAACACCAGCTAGACGTGCCATGTGGCTTGTCCTTTCGGGTTGTTACGGTGGTTTTCTCCCCATCCGTCCCACACCACGAAATCACTTCGCCCGGACCGTGCCGGGAAACGTTGGGAATTCGTACGTTGGTGTAGGCTCCAGCCACCGTAGCCGGAGGTTCCTGTAGGCAGCGCGGTATCAACCGCACAGCTAGAGGGTGAGGAGGCTTGTCTTTTTACTTGTAGCGGTAGACGATGCGTCCGCGGGTCAAGTCATAAGGAGACAGCTCTACAGCCACGCGATCCTCTGGGAGAATGCGGATGTAGTGCTGACGCATCTTGCCCGAAATATGAGCAAGAACCTTGTGTCCGTTGTCGAGCTCGACACGGAACATTGCGTTTGGCAAGGGCTCAATAATTTTGCCCTCAACCTCAATAGCGCCTTCCTTAGCCATAACCTCTACTTTTCTAGGTCACTTTTACGTGTGACCTGCATACTTGTTGTCTACCGTATGGTGTACTCCACGCACTGTTAGTACAGAGCGCGCACACCAAAGCACTACAATACTGCAACGACACGCAAAAACCAAATAATCCCAGCGCACCGCCGTAGCGGGGCTGGGACATCAGCTAAGGAATCAAACGTCTGAGACGCAGGAGGCAGGCCTTAGTAAATGAAAACCTTGTCACCAATCTGGACGTTGTTCCAGTAGTAGACGGCGTCCTGATGTGTCAGGTGAATACAGCCAGCGGAATCAATGTACGGCGAGCCCTCATGGAAGGCGTGGCCGTTGTTGGTGAAGTAGATGGAATAAGGCATAGGCGCGTTATTGAACGGGATGGAGATTTCATCCTTAACCTTGCGAACCACCGGGAAGGTGCCGCGGGGGGTTGCCTGGCCAGGCTTACCGGAAGAGATGCGGGCTACGGAGTATTGCACCTTGCCGTCCCCGTCCTGGACCCAAGTGCGGTGCCCGTCAATGTCCACGCACACGCGGGCGTCAGCCGGGCAAGGGCCAAAGTTGAAACCGCTAGCGCGGCGCTCAGCCTCTTTCTTCCGAGCGGCTTCCTCAGCAGCACGGCGAGCGGCCTCCTCAGCTGCCCGGCGTGCCTCCTCAGCCTTGCGGGTAGCAAGACCCGGGAAGAAGGCGTCAACGGCACCGTCAACAACGCTTTCCAATGCCGGCGCGACAGCTGGATTGTTTAGCCCCTCAATCTGCTTACGGAGATCATTGCGGGTATTCCAGGCGGCGTCTTGGTCAAGCCCCAGGAGCTGGCCAATACCGCCTTGGGAGGAGCTACCAAAGTTGTTGTCCTGCGCAACGGCAGCAGGAGCGGAGACAGCCAGGGTGGCACCCAGCGCTAGAGTGGCTACCGAAGCCTTGAAGAATTTTAGAGACATAGCAAACAGTCTAAACCTAGTGATGTCAAAAATGCTAGTTAGTGACGCTATTTACGGGGAGTGAGGATCCTTGGGCCGTTGGCCGTTGCAGCCACAGTGTGCTCCCAGTGGGAGGCCCAAGAGTTATCGGTGGTAACAACCGTCCATTCATCGCGCAGCACCTTGTTGTCCTCAGTGCCCAAGGTCAGCATGGGTTCAATGGCAAGCACAGAGCCGTCCTGAAGGACAGGACCGCGGCCCGGTTTACCCTCATTAGACAGGTAGGGCTCCATGTGCATCTCACGGCCAATACCGTGCCCGCCGTAGCCGTCAACAATAAAAAGCTCCACACCAAACTTTTCTTCGGCGTCGTAGGTGGCTACCTCCAGCGCATGGGAGACATCGGTAAGCCGATTGCCGGGAACCATGGCCTTGATGCCCTGATCAAGGACCCAGGACGTGGCATCGTTAAGAGCCTGCACCTCCGGGGAGAGCTGCCCGATACCAAAGCTCCACGCGGAGTCCCCTACCCAACCGTCAAGGGTGGCACCGCAATCCACGGAGAACAGATCCCCTTCCTTGAGCACCGTCTCCCGGCTGGGAATGCCGTGAACAATGACCTCATTGACGGAGGCACAGATACTACCGGGGAAGCCGCCATAGCCCTTAAAGGTAGGGATGGCACCGCAATCCCGGATGGTTTGCTCCGCCAACTGGTCTAGCTCCAACGTAGAAACCCCAGGCTTGGCGGCGGCCTTGACAGCCTGCAACGTCTTTCCCACGATTTCCCCGGCGGCCTGCATGGCGTCAAGCTCACCTGCGGTCTTAGCCGGAATCTTCTTTACTCTTCGTGCCACGTGTGTCCTATCCCTTTCATGCCAAAAGGCGCCGGAATACCAGCGCCTTTGGGTGATGTTTTAAAAAAATTACTTGCCCATAGCCTGCAGGGTGCGTTCGTTGATTTCCTCAACGCTGCCCTCAGCCTTGACCGGCAAAATGATGTCCCCGTAATGCTCGATGAGCGGGTGGGTTTCATCACGGTACACACCCAGGCGGGTGCGGATGGTTTCCTCATTGTCATCTGCACGGCCGCGGGAAAGCATACGCTCAACCACCACGTCCTCAGAAACCTCAAAGTTGACCACGCCATCTAGCTTGGTGCCCTTGTTGGCAAGAAGCTTCTCCAGGATCTCAGCCTGCTCCACAGTGCGGGGGAAACCGTCAAGCAAGAATCCGTCTTGTGCGTCTTCTTGGCTTAGGCGGTCTTCCACCATGCGGGCGGTGACATCCGTTGGTACCAGCTTGCCGGCGTCAATATAAGACTTGGCTTCCTTGCCCAGCGGGGTTCCTTCACCGATGTTGGCGCGGAACAAGTCACCAGTGGAGATGTGAGGGATACCCAGCTTTTCGCTGAGAATTGCTGCCTGGGTGCCTTTGCCCGCACCGGGAGGGCCTAGTAGTACGTAACGCATTACTTCAGTAGTCCTTCGTAGTTGGATTGTAGGAGCTGGGATTCAATCTGCTTCACCGTAGTCAGGGCCACGGAAACCATAATCAAAATTGCGGTACCGCCAAAGGCAGAGGAGCCGGTAGCCGACTGCGCGCCAACACCCAAATCCAGCAGGATATTAGGCAGGATGGCGATACAAGCCAAGTATAGCGAGCCAACAAACAACAGGCGGTTCATTACAAAACCTAGGTACTCTGCAGTGGGGCGGCCCGGGCGGATGCCGGGGATAAAGCCGCCGTAGCGCTTCATGTTGTCCGCCTGCTCTACGGGATCGTACTGAACGGAGACGTAGAAGAAGGAGAAGAAGATGGTCAGCGCGAAGTAAGTAGCAATGTACTGCCAGGACGTAGGCGACTGCAGGTGGGCAATCACATTGCGCATCCACCAGTTGTCCGGAACCGTGGCGGAGCCAGAGTTCACAATCTGGGTGATAAGCACCGGCATGTAAATCAGGGAGGACGCGAAGATCACCGGGATAACGCCGGCCTGGTTGACCTTAAGCGGCAAGTAGGTGGAGGAACCACCGTACTGGCGGCGGCCCACCATACGCTTGGCGTACTGCACCGGAATGCGGCGCTGGCCCTGCTCAATGAAGGTAATACCAATCACCAAGGCAATCAGCCCGGCGATGACCATAGCCAGCACCAAGCCACCATTGTTTTGGTAGATGTTGACGCCGTCAGTAGGCATGCGGGTAGCAATACCGGCGAAGATCATCAAAGACATACCGTTGCCGATACCCTTTTCGGTGATGAGCTCACCCATCCACATAACCAACACAGCGCCCGAAGTCATGGTAAGAACCAGGATGATGAGCGTGAAGATATTGCGGTCTGGGTCTAGCACCTCTACGCCCTGGCCCAGCAGCTGCTGGCGGTCAGCCAGAGCCACGATGCCAGAGGACTGCAGCAGCGCCAGCGCCACCGTGAGGTAGCGGGTGTACTGCGTCATCTTGGACTGGCCGGACTGGCCTTCCTTCTTTAGCTCCTCAAAGTGGGGAATGACCACTGTGAGCAGCTGCACGATGATGGACGCCGTGATGTAGGGCATGATGCCGATGGCAAAGATAGACAACTGCAGCAAGGCCCCACCTGAGAACAGGTTGATGACCGAGTACAAGTTGCCTGACTCTTCTGTGAGCTCACGCAGACGCCCTGCAATAGACGCGTAGTCCACGCCTGGTGATGGAACTTGTGCACCCATACGGTACAAAATGACAATCAACAGGGTGAACAGGATCTTCTTACGCAGATCCGCGTCCTTGAAAGCCTGGATAATAGCGGACACTTAAAAATCCTCCTGGCCTACCAACACTGCACATTTTCAGACAGTGCGTGGAGGTGGTTAACTCATTAGCTTGCTTGGAAAGCGATTCTCTCCAAGAAGCAGCTGAACATATATGACCCCACTACTCTACCAGTAGTGGGGTGCCTACCCTAAACAGACCTTAGAAACCCACCTAGACCACGACTAGCACCACGGCTGGCGGTGACTAAGGTCTAAGGGTTAAGGCGTGTGCTTAGGAACTTAGCTGAAGCGAACCCATCAGGTCACGGCCAGTAATAACACGCGCGCCCACTGGGTTATCCAGGGTAACGACAGCTGATGCCAGGGCAGCCTCCCTCGTGCAGGGACCGTCCGTGCCGGGAAGCGCGCCCGTGAACAGTTTGATGTTTACAGTCGTGGCGGTTTCCGCGACCTCTGTCCGGATACCAACACACGATGGGGTGCCCGCCTGGAAGAAAATCCGCACCTGCTTTCCACCATCAAGCACCTCGTGGGAAGTCCAGGTAAGCCGCCGCTCCCCCTCCAAATCATCCCGGGAGGTCCAGTCATTCACGCGCGGGGACTGGCCCACACTAGAGGAGTCAGCAGCAGAACTACTGCCTTGATCTTGCGAGACACCGACGGAGATACCAATGACCCCCGCCAGAGCTATGAGGATGCCCAGCACACCGGCAATAAGTTCCTGCGGTGCGGGGACCCGCCCCAGAAGCTTCTTGAAAATTGTTGGATCGATCACGTTATGTATTCCTTCCTCTATCGGACAAACTTAGGTCTTACTGCTGCGGGCAGAACCGCCAATATCCGGCCCCGGAAAGGGGCCCAGCGCACCTGTCTGAGGTCATTACATCCCCTGAAGCAGTGTTAACTAAAGTATAGCTACTGCCACCACATCCGTTACCCCCCCCTGAAAGCACCCCCAAACGGGGATAAACCCACATCAACAGGGCCGGGCCGCCGGGACTACCAGGCGTTGGCAGGTGAGGCTGGCTGGGCGGTTCGGCGGCTTGGTGGGCGGGCGGCGGGCAGTTTCGAGGGGACGCAAAACCCCACCTCTTCCCGGAGGGAAAAGGTGGGGCTTAGGTAGAAAAGAAGAAAGAATTACTTCTTGGTGGCGGTGGTGGTGCCACCGGCAGCTTCAATCTTTTCAACTGCAGACTTAGAGAACTTGTCAGCGGTAACGTTCAGCTTAACGCTGATGTCACCGTTGCCCAGTACCTTCACAGGCTGCTTCGCACGGACTAGGCCGGCTGCCACGATGTCAGCAACTTTTACGTCGCCGCCCTGTGGGAAAGCCTCAGCCAGGTCAGAGACGTTGACAACCTGGAATACTACGTGGTTTGGGTTCTTGAAGCCCTTGAGCTTAGGCAGACGCATGTGAATAGGCATCTGGCCACCTTCGAAGGCGGCAGAAACCTGACGGCGTGCCTTGGTACCTTTGGTACCGCGGCCAGCGGTCTTACCTTTGGATGCCTCACCGCGGCCAACGCGGGTCTTGGACTTCTTAGCGCCCGGAGCTGGACGCAGGTCATGGAGCTTAATAATGTCAGCCATGTTTTACTCCCCTGCCACTTCTTCGACGGTGACCAGGTGACGCACCTTCTGCACCATTCCGCGAATGATTGGGGTGTCCTGCTTTACAACAGTGTGCCCAATACGCTTGAGGCCAAGAGCCTCAATATTCTTGCGGTGTACAGGCTTGGTGGCCACTAGGCCTTTTACCTGAGTAATTTTCAGAGCCATTGTTATGCCTCCTGACCTGCGCGCTTGCGCAGCATTTGGGCTGGTGCGATCTCTTCGACGGTCTTGCCACGGCGTGCAGCGACCTCTTCAGGGCGAACCAGCTGTTTGAGGCCATCCACGGTAGCGCGGACGACGTTGAGAGCGTTGTCGGAGCCCAAGGACTTCGACAGGATGTCCTGTACGCCAGCGCATTCCAGCACTGGGCGGACAGCACCACCAGCAATAACACCGGTACCAGGAGCGGCAGGCTTCATCATAACGATGCCGGCTGCGTCGCGACCCTGGACTGGGTGGGTGATGGTGCCAGCAATCATCGGAACGCGGAAGAAGTTCTTGCGAGCTTCTTCGGAGCCCTTCTGAATTGCGGCGGGTACTTCCTTGGCCTTTCCGTAGCCAATTCCAACCAGGCCCTGGCCGTCGCCTACCACTACTAGAGCGGTGAAGGACATGTTACGGCCACCCTTGACGGTCTTAGAGACACGGTTGATGGTAACTACGCGCTCGATGTACTTGTCGCGCTCAGCGTCTTGCTGGTTGCGACCGCCACCACGACGGCCGTCGCGGCCACCGTTGCGGTTGTTGTTGTTGCCGTTGTTGTTGTTACGGCCATTGTTCTCGGCGGAGCGTCCGCCGTCACGCTGTTCACGGTCCGACATTAGGCGTTCCTTCCGTTGATGTTTCCGTTTGCGATAATCATTAGAACTTCAGGCCACCTTCACGGGCAGCGTCAGCCAGAGCGGCAACGCGACCATGGTACTTGTAGCCTGCGCGGTCGAATACGACCTGCTCGATGCCAGCGGCCTTAGCGCGCTCAGCAATCAGTTCGCCAACTTTGGTAGCCTTTGCCTTCTTGTCGCCCTCAAGTGCGCGGACGTCTGCTTCCATGGAGGAGGCAGAAACCAAGGTGTGGCCCGCCAGATCATCAATGATCTGAACGTGCATGTGGCGGGAGCTACGGTGCACGACCAAACGTGGGGACTCAGGAGTTCCACGGAGGGTCTTGCGGATACGGAAGTGGCGGCGTGCACGTGCCTCACGGCGACGTGAGGAGATGTCCTTGCCGACCGGGGTGCGCTTGGTGTTTTCAGTGTTTGCCATTGCTTACTTACCCGTCTTTCCGACCTTGCGGCGGACCTGCTCACCGGCGTAACGAATGCCCTTGCCCTTGTAAGGATCATCCTTACGAAGGCGGCGAATGTTAGCGGCGACCTGTCCGACTAGTTGCTTGTCAATACCGGTGACGGACAGCTTGGTGTTGCCGTCAACGGCGAAGGTGATTCCCTCTGGTGCCTCAATGAGGACCGGGTGGGAATAGCCCAAAGCGAACTCCAGGTCTTTACCCTTTTGCTGGACACGGTAGCCGACACCGAAGATTTCCATCTTCACGGTGTAGCCCTCGGTGACGCCGACAACTGCGTTGTTGAGCAGTGAACGGGTCAAACCGTGCAGAGCGCGGCTCTTGCGGTGCTCGTCCGGACGGACTGCGCGCAAGATGCCATCTTCCAGCTCTGCCGTGATAGGCGCAGGCATGGTGACATTCTGGGTGCCCTTTGGACCTTTTACTTCTACGTCCTGGCCGTTGATGTTGATCTCAACGCCGGAAGGGACGGTGATTGGTGCTAGACCGATTCGTGACATAAGTCAATACCTCCCTTTACCAGACGTAGGCGAGAACTTCTCCGCCTACGCCCTTTTCCTGTGCCTGACGGTCGGTCAGCAGACCCTGAGACGTGGAGATGATAGCCACGCCCAGGCCGCCGAGGACCTTTGGCAATTCGGTGGATTTTGCGTAAATACGCAGACCCGGCTTGGATACACGGCGCAGACCGGACAGTGAGCGCTCACGAGCGTTGTACTTCAGCTCGATAGTCAGCTCACGGCCTTCGACGGTGTAATTTACGATGTAGCCTTCCTGCTTCAAGATCTCAGCGATGTTCGCCTTGATCTTGGAGGTAGGCATGGACACGGTGTCATGGTGCGCATGGTTTGCATTGCGCACACGCGACAGCATGTCAGCGATTGGATCAGTCATGGTCATGGTTTATGTGACCGTATACCTTTCTCATTGCGGTTCCTGCGCCCCAGCGAAAGCTGACGCGCGCCAGTATTCCGGCGCCACCCAAGCGTTGTCCGTGTGATTTCGGGCCACTCATCGCTCCAAACGGTCAATACCGCAGGGGCTCGCTGCCCTTTGATGCATACATCGGTCCGCTGATTCGGGCGGAAGGCCTACAACAAAGTAGTAGTTTTAAATTCTTACATGAATTCACCCCGTAGCCAGCGCAAAAGCAACTGACTTAAACCGGGCATGAGTCCAAGCGGAAACTATACACGCCCACCTGCGGTTTTCCAAATCCCAGCCAAGGTGCACCCGCGAGCGCCCACCGTTGGAGGCCCCGCCCCGTACAATGACCCTATGCCAAAAGACCCCCAAGCCATCACCACCGCCAACGCCTGGTTAAAGGAAATCTCCACCACGCTGAACCTGGACCCGCAGGAAGCCACCGAACTCACCGGGGAACTTCTTGAGCTCACACGCGAGGTGGCCCACAACCGCACCCGCCCGGGTGCGCCCCTAACCGCCTTCCTGGTGGGCCTGGCCTCCCGCGATCTTGACGATGCCCGCGCCAACATCGCCGCCATCAGGAAGCTGATATAGATGGCGGGGCGCAAGAACGCGACCTTCGCCGTGACCAAGGTTCACTTCCCCGGCGGGCCGGAAGCCCGCCCTAGCGTGGATACCCGCGCTGATACCGTGGCCGGGGAACAACCCTTAGAGATCCGCTCCGGCGGGACAACCATCACCACCACCATGCGCACCCCGGGCCACGACATTGAGCTTGCCCACGGGTTCTTGTACTCAGAGAGCCATATCCGGCAGGCTGCAGACATCACCGAGGCCCGTTACTGCGCCGGCGCCACCGTGGACGGCAAGAATACCTACAACCTCCTGGACGTGGACTTTGCCCGCACGGGCGTCATCAGCGCCAGTGACCTCAGACTCACCGTCACCAACTCCGCTTGCGGGGTGTGTGGCACCTCTTCCATCGAAGCCCTGGAGAAAAAGCGCCCCTACCCCATCCCGGAGATCCCGGTTGACCCCCAGCTGGTGGTGGGGCTGCCCGGGAAACTCCGCGAACACCAGAGGGAATTCCGCCGCACCGGGGGAATCCACGCCGCCGGGGCCTTCACCTTAGATGGTGAACTTGTGGTTGCGCGCGAGGACATTGGCCGGCACAATGCGGCGGATAAAGTCATTGGCCACCTGCTGTTGGAAGGGCGCCTCCCCGCAGACGACTTGGTTTTGGTAATGAGCTCCCGCGCTTCCTTTGAGCTGGTCCAAAAAGCCGCCATGGCGGGTTTCGGAATGCTGGTGACCGTCTCTGCCGCCAGCTCTTTGGCGGTGGAAACCGCCAGGGCCACCGGCATGGCCCTGGTGGGGTTCGCGCGTGAGGACCGGTTTAATCTCTACTCCGGCCAGCTCAAGGACTAGAAACCCAAGCTACCCCGTCCCGGGTTGGGCAGCACACAAACAAGGCGGCTCCCACGCTGCGGTGGGGCCGCCCAAAAATATCACGCCTTAGCCGATGGCGGATTTAGACGAAGATAGCCGCAGCCTTAACCGCCGTCTGAAAAAGCCCAAAAGCCAAAGACCCGCCTATGAACAAGCCCAACACCAAGGACGCGGCCGCGTGCAGGAAACCGGAGTTGCCCTTGACCTGGCCGGCCGCCTGCGCGGTTGTTTCCGCGTCAATTACCGTTTGTCGGTCCGCGTCCGCCTTTGCTTTCACCGAGGCCGGGTCTTCAAAGAAACGCTCAGACACCGGACGGACCAGCAGGTCCGCTACAAATCCCACGGCCAAGAGCCCGCACATAATAAATAGCGAAAGCTGGTAGAGCGATTGGCCTTCCAAGCCCTTGTCCGCTTGGGATTCCACCACGGTGTTAACAATCAGCGGTCCGGCAATTCCGGCTGCAGACCACGCAGTGAGCAACCGACCGTGAATGGCGCCCACCTGGTACACGCCAAAAAGGTCTTTGAGGTAGGCGGGAATAGTGGAGAAACCTCCGCCGTAGAAGGACAGGATAACCATGGCGGCCAGGATGAACAGCGCCACGTTGGCGGAAAATACCGTGGCCACGCCCAGGTAGAGCGCCAGGCCCAAGCCCAGATACAGAAGATAGATATTCTTGCGGCCGATATAGTCCGAAACCGTAGACCACACAAAACGGCCACCCATGTTGGTCAAGGACAACAGGCCCACAAAGCCCGCCGCGGCGCCGGCGGTAATGGCCGGGAAGTAGTCCTGGATCATCGGGGCGGCGTTTTCCAAAATGCCAATACCTGCGGTGACGTTACAAAACAACACTACCCACAGCAGCCAGAATTGCGGGGTCTTAATGGCGTTATTCGCAGCTACGTTGCCGGCGGTTTGCATAGCTTTTGGCCTTGCAGCGGCAGCGTCATAGCCATCCGGTGCCCAATCCGGGTGAGGAAGGCGGATGGCATAAGCGCCCAACGCGATGACCACTAGGTACAAAACGCCCAGGGTCAAAAACGTGGGCTCCAACCCGGCCGCCAAGTGGGACAGGTCCTTGCCGCCGCCGTAGAAGCTCATCAAAGTATTTGACGCGGGTGAGGCAATCAACGCGCCGCCACCAAATCCCATGATGGCCATGCCCGTGGCCAGACCCGGGCGGTCTGGGAACCATTTCATCAGGGTGGACACCGGGGAGATATAGCCTATCCCCAGGCCAATCCCGCCCAGGAAGCCGTAGCCTAGGTAAACCAACCACAGCTGGCCCCAGCTGATTCCCAGCGTGGCCACAAAGAAACCCAGCACCCAAAACACACCGGCGACCGCCATGGACACGCGCGGACCCACTTTTTCCACCCACGTTCCCATGAACGCGGAAGACAGCCCCAGCATGGCAATGGCCAGAGAGAAGATCCACCCAACGGAGACCTCCCCTACGCCGAAGCTTTCCATCAACGGCCGCTTGAATACGCTAAAGGCGTAGACCTGGCCAATGGACAGGTGGATGGCAAGCGCGGCAGGCGGGATAAACCACCGGTTAAATTGTTTGGGCGCAATGATTGCGCCCCGGGAGAAAAAAGACATGAGTGAGCACCTTTTGGGTTAAATAGGCCAGAAAATTCTCCCTTATATTAACCCACGCTGCGGGAACGCCCAACATAGTGCGGTGGCCCCTCTTGCCAGGAAATGGAAAAAATCCGGCCCCCAGAGGGTGACCGGATTTATTCTTGCCTAAAGCTTTCTTGGTTAAAGCTCAGTGCTTACTTCTTGAACGGGAAGCCCAGTTCCTTAAGAAGTGCGCGACCTTCATCATCGTTGGACGCGGTGGTAACCACGGTGATGTCCATACCACGAGGACGGTCGACCTTGTCGATGTCAATCTCGTAGAACATGGTCTGCTCAGCTAGGCCAAAGGTGTAGTTGCCGTGGCCATCGAACTGACGGTCAGACAGACCACGGAAGTCACGAATACGTGGCAGCGCGATGGTCAGCAGGCGGTCCAGGAATTCCCACATGCGGTCGCCACGCAGGGTGACGCGGGCGCCGATGGGCATACCCTCACGCAGTTTGAAGTTTGCAATGGACTTGCGTGCGCGACGCAGCTGTGGCTTCTGGCCGGTGATTGCGGTCAGATCTTCCAGGGCACCGTTGATGACCTTGGAGTCACGTGCGGCTTCGCCGACGCCCATGTTGACAACAACCTTGGTTACGCCAGGCACCTGCATGACGTTGTCAAAGTTGAACTCATCCATGAGGTTCTTGCGGATTTCCTCGCGGTAGCGAGTCTTGAGACGAGGGGTGTAATTTTCGCTCATGATTAGATGTCCTTCCCGTTGCTACGCGCGATACGGACTTTCTTGCCGTTTTCATCGAAACGGTAGCCCACGCGGGTCGGCTTTCCATCGGAGTCCACGATAGCCACGTTGGACACGTGGATTGGAGCTTCCTGGGTAACAATTCCGCCGGACTCAGCGCCACGCTCAGGGGCGGAGTTTGCGACGTGCTTCTTGATGCGGTTTACGCCCTCAACGAGGACGCGCTCGCGCTTCGGGTAAGCCTCAATGACCTTACCCTGAGCGCCCTTATCTTTTCCGGAGATTACGACAACCATGTCGCCCTTATGGATCTTCATAAGTTAAATCACCTCCGGTGCAAGAGAAACAATCTTCATGAACTTCTTGTCGCGCAGTTCACGAGCAACTGGGCCGAAGATACGGGTACCACGTGGCTCGGAGTCATTCTTGAGAATAACTGCTGCGTTTTCGTCGAAGCGGATGTAGGAACCGTCAGGACGACGGGTTTCCTTCTTGGTGCGGACGATGACGGCACGAATGACCTCACCTTCCTTTACGTTGCCACCTGGGACAGCGTCTTTGACAGTGGCAACAATGGTGTCACCAATGCCAGCGAAGCGACGTACGGAGCCTCCGAGAACGCGGATGCACAGGATTTCCCGTGCACCGGAGTTGTCGGCGACGCGCAGACGCGATTCTTGCTGAATCACTATGGGTCTCCTTGACCTGGATTGATGTGTGAGAAGATTTCCGGCCTTATCACACGCGGTCTATGTACATGTTGCCTGCTAGTACGCAGAAAACTCCACGCACAGTGGTTCGGAAACGCACCACTTCTGTTTCACAAGCAACCCCAGCATTCAACCATATTTTGACCAGACCACCAAATCCCCCTGTGCACCCGCCTGGGTTTGCACGACGTTGGATCCTTCCTATCAAACCAATGCCCCGCAATACTCCGCCATCACAGCGCGGGTGACGATTCCCGCCATGGCCCCTCCCTATTTTATTTCCGCAAGCTCTTAGCAGCGCCTTCACCGCTATCTTCCCTCTTCCCCAGTTACTTTCAGCGCCGAAGTAGCTTCGAATACATCACTGGTTTGCGAAAACAAACCTAAAAAGGGATTTTTTACGCCCTTTTCGTCCCGGCTCACTATAAACGGGGGTGGCCCAACCGCAGCCCGCTGCCTGGCAGCAACAAAACTTTTCCCATCTGGCTTGGCAAACTTTTGACCTTTACTGCCCCATGCGCCACGCCAGGCTGGAAGAATGGAGGCGTGAGTGAAACCTTAAAGCAATTGGAGCGGCTACGCGCCGGTCTGAACGCGGTTACCTACCCGGGTGACGCGGACCGGGCGCGTGCGCTGGCCAACCAGCTAGATGACTACATTATCCCGCGCCTGAAAGACGTGGACGCCCCACTACTGGCAGTAGTGGGCGGGTCCACGGGCGCGGGCAAGTCCACCCTGGTGAACTCGGTGGTCGGTGCGGAAGTCACCGCGTCCGGGGTGATTAGACCCACCACCCGCCAGCCTTCGCTCATCGCGCACCCCGCAGACATCGAGTTTTTCAACTCCCCGCGCGTACTTCCCGGCCTGCCGCGTGAGCACGGCGCGCCCAACCCGCAAGCACTGAGCCTGCGGATTGTGGAATCCGCCCTCATCCCGGCGGGTCTGGCGCTGATTGACGCCCCGGACTTTGACTCCATTGATGACACCAACCGCCAATTAGCCAGCCAGTTGCTGGCCGCAGCGGACCTATGGGTTTTCGTCACCACGCCATCCCGCTACGCGGATAACGTGGTATGGAACTTCCTCGATGACGCCGCTGGTCGCAATATAGAGGTGGTGGTGATCCTCAACCGCGTGGACGAGCAAGCTGCCGCCACCGTCCCGGATGACCTGCGCCGCATGTTGGCGGATAAGGGCCTTGACGCGCGGCTGTTCGTGGTGCCTTTCCACCCGGACCCGCCACTGCCGGTGGAAGAAATTAGGGCCTTCCTGCACGGCCTGGCTAAGGACGCGGCCGCCCGGCGGGAGATTTCACTCAAGACCGTAGCGGGCGCGCTCCAACAGCTGGTGGCCGGCACGGAGGATCTGGCGCACGCGCATGATCTGCGCACCGAACGCGCCAGCCAGCTAGGTGAGGCCTTTGATGATGCCTACCGGCGCTCGGTCACCCACGTCACCGACGCGACATCGGACGGCAATTTGCTGCGCACGGAGGTCATGGCCAGGTGGCAGGACTTCGTGGGGACATCGGACGTGTTCCGCTCGGTGGACCGCTGGTTTTCCACTACCCGCGACCGCCTGGGCTCCTTTTTCACCGGCAAGCCCGCCCCGGTGCGCGAGGTGGAAACCGAAATTGAAACCGGCCTGCACGCAGTAATTGTGGACGCCGCCCACACCGCCGCCGCCCGCGCGTGGTCCTACCTTGGCGCGCAAGCACCGCAGCTACGGGAGGCCGCGCCTTCCGAACTCGCCCACGCCGGAGATGACATCTCCGAGCGCGCCGCCGCATTGGTGCGCCAGTGGCAGGCGGATTTGGTTCGCTATATAGAGGACAACGCCGCGTCCAAGCGCAAGACCGCACGCCTGGCCTCTTTGGGGCTCAACGCCGTGACGGTAGCGCTGATGATTGTGGTTTTTGCTTCCACTGCCGGGCTTACCGGCGGGGAAATTGCCATTGCGGGCGGCTCCGCGGTGGTGGGCCAAAAGTTGCTGGAAACAATCTTTGGGGAGGAGGCCGTGCGGCAGATGGCCAAGCAGGCCAGGCAAGACCTAGACGCCCGCGTCACCGCGCTCATGGCGGAAGAACGCGCCCGGTTTGACCACATCGCCCAGGGCCTAACCGCCGGAACTACTGCGGCCGAGCTGCGCGAATCCGGCGCGGCCGCTCTGCAGGAGGTCGGAGATGTCTAAGCTCAACCAACGCCTGGAAGCCTTAGACCGCGCCGCGCAGTCGCAGTACCTGTCTGATACCGACCGCGCCACGATTGCCAAGGTGCAGTCCCAGGCAACCGCCCGGCGCGCCTTGTCTGCGGAGCACACCGTGGTGGGATTCTTGGGCGCTACTGGGTCCGGCAAGACCAGCTTGTTTAACGCGGTGGTGGGCGAGGATCTAGGTGCTTCCTCCCCGCGGCGGCCTACTACGTCCTCGCCTTTGGCCGCGGTGTGGCACCCGGAAGGCTCCGCGGAGCTGCTGGACTGGTTGGGCGTGGAGGACCGCCGCAACCGCCCGGGGGATTTTGCGCCCCAGGCAGGCCCGCTAATCCTCCTTGATCTGCCGGATTTTGACTCCGTGGAGGCCTCCAACCGGGAGATTGCCACACGCCTAGCCGGCCAGGTGGACGTGCTGGTGTGGGTCACTGACCCGGAGAAGTACGCCGATAAAATCATTCACCAGGATTTCATCGCGCCCCACGCGGCGCACTCTGCAGTCACCCTGGCGGTGCTCAACAAGGCCGATAAGCTCAAAGCTGCCGATATCCCGGTGGTCACCGAATCCCTAGCCGGCTTACTGCGCGAAGATGGGTTGAAGAAGGTGTCCGTCATTGCTACCTCGGCGGTGCGCGGCGAGGGCATTGCGGAACTCAAGCGTGCGATTGCCAAGGTGGCCGCCAAGAATAACGCCCTGAACTCCCGGATTGCCGCTGACTTGGACGCGCTGGCCGCTAAGTTCGCGGCTGGCAAGGCCGGGTGGCCGGGCCAGGAGTTAGCGCGGGTGGGCGGTGCCGGCAGCCTAGACCGGGCCAAGAAGGACCTTGATACCCACCTGGCGCAGGCCGCCGGTGCGCAACGCCTAGCCGCGGCCACTGCGGCGGCCTACCGTAAACGCCTGGGGCAGACCACCGGGTGGCTGCTGACTTCCTGGATGCTGCGGTTTAGGCCAGATCCGCTGCGCCGCTTTGGTCTGAAGGAGACCCGCGACACCGCCGGGGTGCACCGTTCTTCCCTGCCGGAGCTGGACGCCTCCGGCAAGGCGGTGTCCAACCAGGCGGTGCGTGCGTACGCCACGCACGCCGCCGCCGGGTTGCCCGCGCCGTGGGCCAACGCCATTGCTGAGCGGGCGGAAGCTATTGCGGCCCATCTGCCCGAAGAACTTGACCGCGCCGCCGCGCGCACCAAGCTCCCGGCGCAGCCGTCCAAGGCCTGGGGAATTATGACGTTTGTCCAGTGGCTGGCGCTACTGACTGCACTGGTGGGCGTGTTGTGGTACTTGGCCGTTGCTTTTATCCCCGGCGCGCTGCACCCACTGCTGGGGGATAACCTAGTTCCTAAGATTGAGGGCTGGCCTTATCCCACGCTGCTTATCCTGGGAGGCCTGCTCCTGGGGGTTGTCCTGGGCCTGGTCACCGCGGCCTTCGGCGGGGTGATCGGCGCCAGTATCAGGGCCCGCACCCGGCGCGCGCTACGCAGGGAGATAGCGGCCATCTCCGCTGCGGAGGTCACCCAGCCGCTGGGGGCCATCCGGCAGGATTACCTGGACTTTAGCCAGTCTATTCGCAGCGCCGGTTAGCCCTGCACTGACCTTGCTTGCTTGCTTGCTTGGACCTAACCAGCAGGAGCTAGAAGCCTGCGGATGATGGCTGGAAGATTAACTACCAGTAACGGAATTGGTCAGTTAAACGCTAAATACTACTAGCAACCGTTGCAGGCGTTGGCGTAAAGAGCTTGTAGCGGTGTATAGACTGCAACTTAACAAGCTGGATAAAACCTGAAACAATACCCAGGTATCTTTAACTTTATTTCGTTCCCTCTAAACCTGAAAGGTCTAGTCTCAATAGTGAATAAGACACTCAACCGGAAAGCCCTGGCAGCCACCACCGTGCTGGCGCTGGGTTCCGCAACCTTAGTAGCACCGCAAGGCACCGGCTTTGCTCCTGAAGCTAAAGCACAATTAATCTGCGCTTCCCCATCCGCGCCTCTTGGTGGGGCCAGTGCACAGGGCACGTTGACCTCTGCTGGTCAATGGAAACAAAACGTGGTTGCCTCCACGGACCGCGCCGAGGTTTTCCCGGGAGATACTTTCATCTACCGCGTCCAGCTGGGGTCCACCTATAGCTGGACCTCCTTCGGGCGCTTGGCGGTCAACCTGCCAGAGGGCATGAGCGTGGTGAAAACCACCAACCCTTACAGCGACTACTGCGGCTTTAGTGACCTCACTAACTCCGCCTACCCGGAGTACCAAGGTGACAAGACCGGGGTGTGGTCTGTGGCCTCCAACACCGCTTTGGTGGGTAACAAGGAGTTCCGCCAGGTGGACTTCCACATCAAAGTCGCTGAGGACGCCACTGTTCCCAGCACCCATTCGCTTGGTCTAGGCCTGCAGGTTGGACCGACCATTGGTGCAAAACAAAGCGCCGAAAACCCCAACTTTGGCCCCACAATCCGGGTCAACCCCCGGCAAGCCTCTCTTGAACTAAGCGGCGACCGCGTGATTTCTACCAGCGGGGAGGCCACCATTGAGGCGCGCCTGAACCCCGCGCAGGCCCAAGGCCGGGTGTTTTTCTCCATCGCTGGACGCGATGAAGAAGTACCGGTGGACGTAGTAAACGGCAAAGCCGTCTGGCGCACTCCCAGCCCAGATGGGCAAAACTTCACTGTTAAGGCCCGCTACGTTTCCACCAACGGCTTTGGGGAAACGGATGTGCAGTCACTGCCCGTAGAGGTCACGGCCACCCAGACCACCGTTACCCTAGACCACCCCGCCCGGGTAGAGGCTGAGTCCCCAGCTATCCTTTCCGCACGCCTGGCACCGCCCAATGCTAGGGGTTCAATAACTTTCACCTGGACCACGCACAACGGGTCCAAAACGCAGTCTCGAACCGTTAGGCCGGACGAGCTAGGCAACGCCGCCATTGAGGTGGAGTTCCCCACCCAGGGCGTGGAAAAGCTCAGCGCGCAGTTTATTCCGGATCCTGATAGCCCCGTAGCCGCGTCCCCGGTCCGCTACTCCGAGATCAACGTAGGCCAGGTAGGAGGCGCGCAAAGCAAGCAGTCTCACGTGACCCTAACGGCTCCTACCTCCGGGATCCCGGACAGCCCGCTAGAGCTGCAGGCACAAGTCACCCCATCTGATGCCCGTGGCCAGGTGGAGTTCTACATTGGTGATACCCAGCTTGGAACCGCACCGGTTATCAACGGCCAGGCCTCACAAACTTGGACGCCCACTGCCACCGGCAACATGGCGGTAAAAGCGAAATTTGTGCCTGAATCAGCACACTTGCCTAGTGAATCCCAGGCCACGTATGTCACCATCACGCCGGAGCGTTCAGTAATCCAGTCCCTGAAGGTTGATTCCCAGGCCACGTTGTTCAAGCCCGTGCGGGTTACCGCCGTGGTCCAGCAAGCTGACGCGGAGGGCGTGGTGCGTTTCTACATGGGCCGCAACCCCAGCAGTGATCCGCAACCTAGCGAAGACAAAGCTGATAAGACCATCATCGACGTGCCGGTGGTAGACACCGTGGCCAGCACCACTAGCGCAGTGTTCGCCCAAACCGGTGAATCCGTGCCTGTCTACGCGGTATTTATTCCCAAAGAAGGCTCCAAGTACGCCCGTTCTGAGGCCAAGGTAGCCCATTCCAAGGTCACTGTTCCGCAAGCCAAGGCACCCAAGAGCGGCGCAGTTAGCTTTGACAACATCAGTGTGAGCCTGGAATCTGAAGACCGGGTTTACCGCGCGGGGGACCAGATCCAGGTCCGCGTGCACCTGGAAAACCACGAGTCCATTATGAACGGGTTTACCTATGTCAATGAGGTTGGCCTGTACGCGCCCAAGGGCTTTGAGTTTATTTCCGTGGGCGGCACCGATGTCAGCGGCACGGTGAAAGCCCAGGAATCGCTGGTGGATAAAAACAACACCCGCTACACCGGATTCCGGTTGACCAAGTCCAACGTGCCTTCCAACGCTTTCCCGGACTCCGGTTACCGGGATTTCACGGTCACCTACCGGGTTACCGACGCCGCCGTGACCGGCACACCCAGCAAGTTTGAGGTGGCCGTCAACCTCTACGGCGGCGGGGACGCCTCCAAGGAGGGTGAAGTCACCTGGGTTGGCAAGACCATCCAGGCTATCTCCAATGTTGCTGGTTCCTTTGCCGGCGATATCTGGGGCAAGCTGATCAAGTCAGCCGGCACCGGCATTGGTGGCTTTATCAAGGGCCGCAAACGCACGAACCTTGGCCCCCGGACGGCGGAATCCATGCCGGTTACAGTGGCCGGGACTTCAGGTACCGGAAACCCCAACCCACCCATTGACAAGATTGAGGAAGAACCTGGATCCAGCGATATGCCGGAGTGGCAGCAATTCCTCATCGCGGTGGTATCTTCCTTCGCGGCTATAGGACTCATTGCGGCCGCGCTGTTTAGCTTCATCCGCAACCCGGACTTCATCAAGCAGTTCAACCTTCCGCCGCTGCCCAAGCTACCGTTCTAGGCACCCGGCTTCTAACCCACCATTTCTTCCAAACCCATCACGCGCGGCCGCCGCTGCGCGTGGAAAGGAAACATTTATGAAACTCTCTCGCTCAGCTATCGCACTGCTGGCGCTGACCAGCACCGCCTTTGCCACCATTACGGTTCCCTCCGCTACCGCCCGCCCCGTCATGGGAAACCAGGTTGCTGCTTTTGAGCAGCACCAGAAAGTTGGCGTCCAAGCCATCACCGTTGTGGACCACGACTCCGTGTTTCCCGGCAGCCAGTTCAAGGTGAAGGTTCTCTTCGCGCAAGACCCTGATCCCCGCAATTTTGCTAATGTCACCAAAGGTGTATATCCAAAGGCCGCCGGCGTGGGCATGGATAAGGCGCTTTGGGACGCCATTGACCATGACTCCGCCACGGTAAAGCAGTACGCCACCGCCGCTGAGGTCAAGGCAAACTTCACCGAAAAGGAGCTTGCCCAGCTCCCCGCCCCCATCCGGTCCGCGATTGACAATGACTCGTGGCAGCTGAAGGACCGCAACCGCCAGGATCTAAGCAAAGTGGCGTTTGAGGACTACTTTGGCTGGAAATACGCCGTGGTTGCGGATCCTAACTACACCTCGGACGATGACGGGCTGGGCACAGACGGCCTCATCGCGCTGGAATTTACCTTCCAGGTAGGCAATGACCTGAACGCGCAGGACGGTTTGCACGTGGGGGCTGATTTCTACGCTCCTACTTCGGGCGGAATCATCCGCGGGGATGGCGGCAATTGGAAAAATCAGCTTGCTCCAGTCACGGTAAAGGTGCGCAAAGAGGCTGACGTTGAGATGCTCACCCGGGCCGGGGACTACAAGGTTGGTGACAAGGTCACGCTTACCGCACGCGTGACGCCTAGCCAGTACCAAGGCAACGTGACCTTCAATGTGGGTGGGCAAATCATCAACGCCACGATCAACAACCAGACCGCCACAGCGGAGTACACGATGACTGAGGAGACGGTCAACGTCCGCGCCCAAATCACCGGCAATGATGAGTTCAGCGGCGCTATCTCTGATTATGTCCGCCTGGCGCCTAAGGCCACTGAGGTACCCACTCCGTCTAGTGCGCCGAAGCCCAGCCCGGATGCCCCGGCCCCCGAGCCTTCGCCTGCTCCCGCGCCTTCACCCGCCCCCAGCAACCCGCAGACCAGCGAGCCCGAGACTAGCAAGCCTCAGACTAGCGCGCCCGAGACTAGCAAGCCCTCCACCCCACCGCCCGCAGCGGATGAGCCGGAATCCAGCTCCGTTAAGGATTACTGGTGGGCCATCGTGCTTGGCATCTTGGGCTTGTTGGGCATTGCCGGTGGCCATGCTTGGATCAACGGGCTAATTCCGGGTCTTCCCCGGCCGTAGGACCGCCGCTAGCGCGCAGTGCTAGCTAGGCGAGTCCCGCTCCCGCGGGCGTTCCTCCCCTAGCAAGTGCCCGTTTGCTCCCCGTCTGTAGCTTCAATGGAAGCTGACAGGCGGGGAGCTTTTTGGTAGTGCCTAGCGCGACGGCTGGGCGGGGTCGGGCACTGCGGTATCCATCCAGCGGGTCAATGAGGGAATTTTTTTCTTGAGTTTAGGGGCGGGTAGGCCCGGAGGGCAGGGAAAGCGTTAAAACCCGGAGATTCATAAACCCTTAGTGACAGATAATCTCTTAAGCCCAGGTTGCTGGCAGTGGCGTGAGAAAAAGGGAAGTCTCAATCTTATTCAAGACGGGCCGGGCGGGATATATCGCCAGAATGCGCAGCCCCCTCACTAGGCAATTCCCGGGAAGTGAGATATTTTCTATAGCGTGAACGATTATTAAACGGGGTGCGGACATAGTAAGTTAATACCAAGTTTAGAAAGATTGTGACACTGCTCAACCCCATGGCACCTTTTCACTAAGGTCACAGTGAAACCTTCTTGATAGACCGCTTTAACCCCCAGTGGCTTTGGCTACACCGGTGGCTTAAAGGCTGTGTACGTTTCACAATTATTGGAGACTACTAATGTTCAAATATCTCATAAAGAAGGCAGCAGGTTGGACGCTCATCGTCTTTTTAGCCACCAACCTGACTTTCTTCTTGGCGTCGGCATTCCTTGACCCACGCTCGAACTATCTGGGCCGGCGTCCACCCATGACCCCGGACCAGATCAACACTCTCTTGGAGCCTTACCACCTGAGCCCAGAGACACCCATCCTTGAACGTTGGTGGTCCTGGTTCACCGGAATTATGCTGCACTGGGACTGGGGCTATTCCCCCACCGGTGCCTCCGTTAATGATGAGATTGGCTTCCGCATCTGGGTATCCGCGCAGCTGATGCTGGTGGCTACCCTGCTGACAATCGTCCTAGGCGTGTCCGTGGGCGTCTACACAGCCTCCCGGCAGTACCAGCGCGGCGACCGCATCTGGCAGGCACTGTCCATTATCTCGATGAACATCCACATCGTGGTGGCATCCATCATCGTGGTGGCCGCCGCCATCAAGATCAACGACCTGGCGGGCACCCGCGTGCTTTACGTTACCGGCGCTTCCAGCCCGGACGTGCACGGGTTCTTCCCCAAGCTCATTGACTATGCGCAGCACCTCATCCTGCCCACCGTGGCCCTGGTGGTTATCGGCTACGCCGGCTACCACTTCATGCAGCGCTCCTTGCTGCTGGATAACATCAACGCTGATTACGTCCGCACCGCGCGCGCCAAAGGCTTGACCAAGAGCCAGGCCATTCGCAAGCACGCGCTGCGCACGTCAATTATCCCCGTGGCCACCTCCGTGGCCTTCGCCGTGCCCGGTATCTTTACCGGTGCCGTCCTGACGGAGAAGATCTTTGCCTGGAACGGCATGGGCGTTTACTTCGTTGAGACCATGGCAAAAAATGACATCCATGGAGCTGTTGCCGTGGCGGCGTTCGGTGCCGCACTGACCGGCTTCTCCGCAATTTTGGCCGACATCGTTGTCGTGGCCCTTGATCCTCGAGTCCGGGTGAGCTAAAAATGACTGAACTAGATCCAGTAAAAGACCCCGCAAACCAGGGCAAGACCGTACCCGTTGGCAACCGCCGGGCCGTGGTGCCCATGGAAAAGGATGAAACTGAGGTCGTGCTCAGCTCCGCTGATGACGCGGTGGCGCAGGCTGAACCAGAGTCTCCAGAGTTGGTGCGCGGCACCAACCGCCTGACCCTCTACAAGCGCCGGTTTATGCGCAATAAGGGCGCTGTAATCGGGCTTTTCATTTTCATCTTGTTGGTGGCTTTCGCCGTGTTCGGTGGCTACCTGGCCAAGTGGGATTTCACCGAGCCTGACTTCCTTAACTTATCCACCCCGCCTTCCTCCGAGCACTGGTTTGGTACCACCGATGGCGGCCATGACTTGTTCGCACAGGCCTCGCACGGCCTGGGGCGCTCGCTTATCATCGGCGTGTCCGTGGCCTTTTCTACGACGGTGATCTCTGCGATCATCGGCGCCGGGGCGGCCCTTCTGGGCGGTTGGGTGGAAAAGACCATCTTGACGCTCATCCACTTCCTGCTGGCCGTTCCCAGCTTCCTTATCCTGGCACTGCTGGTTTCTGACTCCGGCGGTGACTGGAAGATGTTGATCGTGGTCATGATCGCGTTTGGCTGGATGTACGCCGCCCGCGTCATCTGGTCGCTGTCACTGTCCATCCGCGAGAACGACTTCGTGCGCGCCGCGCGCTACATGGGTGTGTCCCGCACCAAGACCATCGTGCGCCACATGCTGCCCAACATCAGCTCGTTGCTGGTCATCCAGTTCGTGCTGGGCACCATTGCCACCGTCATGGGTGAGACCGGCCTGTCCTTCCTGGGCCTGGGCGTGAAACTTCCCGATGTCTCCTTGGGCACGCTCCTTTCCGGCGGCACCGCCACGCTGATTACCGCCCCCTGGCAGTTCTACGTACCCGCTGCCATCTTGACCCTGTTGACCGTCTCTCTTGCACTTATTGCCGATGGCCTGCGCGACGCCATCGACCCCAACTCGAAGTCCGGAGGAAAAGCATGATTTCGCACAACTCCCCCACCCCAGGTTTCACAGAGCCCGAAAAGCCCACCGGGGACCCGGTCCTGCAGGTACGTGACCTCAACGTCTCCTTCCCCTCCGAGGCCGGGTCTGTGAGCGCGGTGCGCGGCGTGGACTTTGACCTCTACCCCGGCCGTACGCTGGGCATTGTGGGTGAATCCGGCTCCGGAAAGTCCGTGACGTCCCTGTCCATCATGGGACTGCTCCCGGAATACGCCAACATCACCGGCTCGGTGAAGTTTCAGGGCGAAGAACTAGTGGGCAAGACCGACGCCCAGATGTCTAAGATCCGCGGCAAGGGAATTGGCATGATCTTCCAGGATCCCCTCTCCGCCCTGACCCCGGTCTTCGATATCGGCTATCAGCTGGTGGAGGCCCTGCAAGCCCACCAGCGGATTTCTAAGAAGGACGCGCTCAAGCGTGCCATCGAACTGCTTGACCTGGTGGGAATCAAGGAGCCGCACCTGCGCGTGAAGTCCTTCCCGCATGAGTTTTCCGGCGGTATGCGCCAGCGCGTGGTCATTGCCCTGGCTATTGCCAACAACCCGCGCGTGTTGATTGCGGATGAGCCCACCACGGCGCTGGACGTGACCATCCAGGCACAGATCCTCGATGTTGTGAAGCTCGCACAGCGCGAAACCGGTGCTGCCACCATCATGATCACCCACGACATGGGCGTGGTTGCAGAAACTGCCGATGACGTCCTGGTGATGTACGCCGGCCGCCCCGTGGAAAAGGGCGGGGTGTTCGAGGTATTCGACAAACCGCGCATGCCCTACACCGTGGGCCTTTTGGGCTCCACCCCACGCCCGGACGTACCTTCATCCGAGCCGCTCACCCCCATTGAGGGCAACCCGCCCATACTGGTTAACTTGAAAGACCAGTGCCAGTTTGCCGCCCGCTGCCCCGTTGCCATTGATAAGTGCCTGGAAGTAGAGCCCCGGCTCACGCCGCTTCCGGAGCTCGATGACCACGAGGCCGCGTGCATCCGCTCGCATGAGATCTACGACGGCATGATTGGCGGGGAAAAGATGTACAAGGTTCCGCCGCTGAGCGAAGACGTGCTGGCCGATATCCCGCGCAATGAACGCCGGGTGACCCTCAGCGTGAAGGACCTCCGCAAGGAGTTCCCGCTCACCAAGGGCGCGCTGGTCAAACGCAAGGTGGGTACCGTCAAAGCCGTGGACGGGATTTCCTTTGATATCCACCAGGGCGAGTGCATGGCGATTGTGGGCGAGTGCATGGCGATTGTGGGCGAGTCCGGTTGTGGCAAGACCACCACGTTGCTGGAGATTATGGATCTCAAGCCCAAAGACGGCAAGATTGTTCTCAACGGCCGCGACGCTTCCGAGATGTCCAACAAGGAGCGCCGGGACGCCCGCAAGCAGGTCCAGATTGTGTTCCAGGACCCCATGAGCTCACTCAACCCGCGTCTCACGGTGAAAGAAGTGATCGCGGAGCCGCTGCAGTCTTTGGGCTACGACGGTGATGTTGACCGCAGGGTGCAGGATTTGATGGAGCTGGTGGGTCTGGACACCTCCCAGATTGACCGCTTCCCCGGGCACTTCTCCGGCGGCCAGCGCCAGCGTATTGGCCTGGCCCGCGCCCTGGCTACCAACCCCGATGTCATTGTGCTCGACGAGCCAGTCTCCGCACTGGACGTGTCCATCCAGGCAGGTGTCATCAACCTACTGGAAGACCTGAAGCGCAAGCTGGGGCTTTCTTACCTGTTCGTGGCGCACGATCTTTCGGTGGTCCGCCACCTGTCTGACCGTGTGGCCGTGATGTACAAGGGTTCCTTCGTGGAAGAAGGTGAGGTTGATGAGATCTTTGACAACCCCCAGCACGAATACACCAAGAAGCTACTCAGCGCTATCCCTATCCCCGACCCCACGGTGGCCAGGCGCTAAGCCTGACGCTTGTGAACGCAGAGCTCGCGCCAGCGCTCGTGGGCTCGGTTCACTCCCCTTCCGTGTGCGGGAGGGCTCTCCCCCGGGCTGGAAACCCCTAAAAGTTTCCCCAGTCCTGCGGAGAGTCTTTCCTCACTGGGAAGCAAAGACTCTTGAAAATCCCCAGCAACTTCCGCGTTGCTGCGGTATTCTCAGGTAAACACTCGAGGGCCGGTTCATTAACTTTTCACGAACTACCCGAAATCTACTCAAGGAGAACTTCTGATGAAAAAGAACTTCCGCATTGCCACCATGGCAGCTCTCTCCGTGGCCGCTCTTTCTCTGAGCGCCTGCGGCGAAAGCGCTGAGACCGGCTCCAACTCCAACGCCTCCTCTAGCGAGAACGGGGAAAACACCGGCAACGGCGCTTTTGAAATCAAGCCCGCCGGCTCCTACAACGAGCTGGACCGCGACCAGGTCCAAGACGGCGGTGAGCTGGTCCTTCCCACCACCGAAATCTCTGAGCAGCAGAACGCCTTCCACGGCAACATGACCGCTTACACCCGCTCCATCTGGCGCATGTACAACCCCCAGATCGCCCTCTTCGACGGTGACGGCACCTACCACGCCAACCCCGCCTACATCGAAAGCATTGATGAGGAAGAGGTTGACGGCAACCTGGTTGTGAAGTTCAACATCGTTGAAGAAGCTAAGTTCAACGACGGCACCCCCATTGACTGGACCGCCTTTGAGACCACCTGGAAGATGAACAACGGTGAGGATGAGGAACTGGTTCCCAACTCCACCGACGGCTACGAGCGCATTCTTAGCGTAGAAAAGGGTGACAGCGACAAGCAGGCTGTTATCACCTTCGACGGTGCCTACCCCTGGTGGCAGGGCCTGTTCAACGTTGTCTTGCACCCGGCAGTAAATGACGCCGCCACCTTCAACGAGGCTTATGTCAATGAGGTCCACCCTGAGTGGGGTGCCGGCCCGTTCACCATCGATGAATTTGATACCCAGAGCGGTACCGTTAGCTTCAAGCGCAACGACAAGTGGTGGGGCGAGCCAGCCAAGCTGGACAAGGTTACCTACCGCGTCATGGAGTCCCAGGCCACCATCAACGCCTTCCAGAACGGCGAAGTTGACGTAGCGGGCGTTGGCACCAAGGACAACCTGGCAAAGGCCCTGAGCATGGGCGACAAGATTGACATCCGCGCGGCTGCTAGCCCCTCCAACTCGCTCATCGTCCTTAACTCCCAGGCACCCAAGCTGGGCGACAAAGAGGTACGTGAGGCAATTGTCAAGGGTATTGACCGCAAGCAGATCGCTGAGATCCGTTTCAACGGCCTGGACTACTCCGAGGATCTCCCTGGTTCTTTGACCCTGTACTCCTTCCAGCCTGGCTATGAGGACAACTTTGCCGGCGTCGGTTCCTTCGACGCTGAAGAGTCCAAGGCCATCCTGGAAGAGGCCGGCTGGGTAGAAGGCGCCGACGGCATCCGTGAAAAGGACGGGGAAAAACTCTCCATCCGCTACACCCTGCTTGGCGACTCCCCGCTGTCCAAGGCCTTTGCCTCCGCACTGCAGAAGATGATGCGCGACATTGGCGTTGAGCTCAACATCCAGGAACGTCCTTCCTCCGACTTCTCCAAGGTCATGTCCGAAAAGGACTTCGACCTGTTCTTCATGGGCTTCAGCTCCTCCGACCCATTCGGTGTAGCTTACTTTGGCCAGACCTGGAAGTCTGACTCCGAGCTCAACAAGTCCGGCACCGGCAACGCCGAGCTGGACGCCAAGATTGAGGAGCTGCAGAAGCTGCCCACCGCTGATGAGCAGATCGCAGAAGCCAACAAGCTGGAGAAGGAAGCCTTTGCCGAGTACGGCCTGATTCCTATGTACAACGGTCCTTCCATCGTTGGCGTCAAGGACGGCCTGGCCAACTTCGGTGCCCTGGCCTTCGCCGAGCTCCCAGTTGAGAACATCGGCTGGGCAAAGTAACCCCCTAATCCCCCTTAAGTCCGCCTTCTTGGGCTAGACTGCGAAATCCCCACCCCTGGTTTTAATAGCCTACCGGGTGGGGTTTCGAGATTAGTACCCCGGGCGCTCTACCCGATAGCGTCGAGGATCAAAACGAAAAAGCCAACCCCCGGATCCGTGAAAAGATTTGGACACCGGTAGCCGGGAACCTTGGCTCCGGACGTACCATCATAACCCTCCCCAACCGCGAGTCGGAGCAGGGCTACGACTTCGACTTGCTCAACCACGAATGGGTACTAGAAGATATGGAGCGGCTCAAAGTGGTCCGCCGTCCGGGAAAACCAGGGCAAAACGAACGGATGCCCCAAGCCCGGCTGGTCCCGATCCGTAAGAAAGAGACACTACGGACGCTAGTTGTTGAGAAGAGAAAGTAAAGCTAAAATTAGTCTCCAGTGACCGAAACTCCAGGTCAACAAGTGCCTTCCCCGCATGAGCGGGGATGATCCCCTTGTTGAGTACGCGGGTCGGCTGTGCTACCGGCCTTCCCCGCATGAGCGGGGATGATCCCCATGGTGCAATCAAAATCATCAGAAAGTTCCGGCCTTCCCCGCATGAGCGGGGATGATCCCTACTGGTTTATGTTCCTGGCCTGCCAGAATAGGCCTTCCCCGCATGAGCGGGGATGATCCCGCTGGCGCAGCTGCGTGACGTGGCCGCGCTCTGCCTTCCCCGCATGAGCGGGGATGATCCCCCGTATCTTGACGGATACTTTCACTGTTCAGTGCCTTCCCCGCATGAGCGGGGATGATCCCAAAATGCTTAACTCCGGCGAACTCGCCGGGTTGCCTTCCCCGCATGAGCGGGGATGATCCCGTTGTCGAACACTGACGCGTAAGCCACGATTTCGCCTTCCCCGCATGAGCGGGGATGATCCCCAGCAAAACCAGCAGGGCGTGTTTTATCGTTCGCCTTCCCCGCATGAGCGGGGATGATCCGTCATCAAGGTTTCCGAGGTTCACTGCCATTTTGCCTTCCCCGCATGAGCGGGGATGATCCCCCCAGGTGTCTGCCAGTAGCGCTAGATACATCGCCTTCCCCGCATGAGCGGGGATGATCCCTCCAGTGACGCCCTGAACCTGAAGAAGGTTCTGCCTTCCCCGCATGAGCGGGGATGATCCCTAGGCCAAAAGGCTTTCTTTCCTAATCCATCTGCCTTCCCCGCATGAGCGGGGATGATCCCTCCGCGCTGGTGTTCGCCCCGGCGGTGTGGTGGCCTTCCCCGCATGAGCGGGGATGATCCCGCGCTTGCCAAGTGGGTGCGCTGGGGCCGTAGGCCTTCCCCGCATGAGCGGGGATGATCCTGACCTTTACGGTTAGAACCCTCTACTTGCGTCGCCTTCCCCGCATGAGCGGGGATGATCCCCCCAGCAGCAGGTGGCTCACCCAACCCCCAGGGCCTTCCCCGCATGAGCGGGGATGATCCCTCTCGGACGCCCGCGACCGCGCCCGCGCCAAGGCCTTCCCCGCATGAGCGGGGATGATCCCTCATGCAGGCGGTCCTCTAGGTCCTGCCAGCTCGCCTTCCCCGCATGAGCGGGGATGATCCCCCATCAGGAACACCTACTCATTGAGGGACGGTGCCTTCCCCGCATGAGCGGGGATGATCCCCAGTCATCGAACTGCGCTGCGCCCGACAGAGTGCCTTCCCCGCATGAGCGGGGATGATCCCCTCCCGAAAGCCCCCGACCATCAGCCGCTGGGGCCTTCCCCGCATGAGCGGGGATGATCCCACCATGGACTTCGCGTTCGAGCGCAACTCCGTGCCTTCCCCGCATGAGCGGGGATGATCCCAGTCAGTCCAACCAGTGGGAAGACGGAGAAGGGCCTTCCCCGCATGAGCGGGGATGATCCCCCCACGGCCGGCTCGCCATCGAACCGAGGATCGCCTTCCCCGCATGAGCGGGGATGATCCTGATTAACGCGGCTGGCACTGTTAGTGTCCAGGGCCTTCCCCGCATGAGCGGGGATGATCCCTTGTAGAGCGTATTCCTGGTCACTCCCAAGTAGCCTTCCCCGCATGAGCGGGGATGATCCCAGCTTGAATTATCATAGAAATCTATAGAAATCGCCTTCCCCGCATGAGCGGGGATGATCCTGGTGTCAAGCATTGGCTGGATACCAAAAGTAAGCCTTCCCCGCATGAGCGGGGATGATCCCCAGGCCACCACCTACTGCGCCTCTATAAAGGCGCCTTCCCCGCATGAGCGGGGATGATCCCGGGTTGTAGCGCACGTATGGTTTCACCGCGCCGCCTTCCCCGCATGAGCGGGGATGATCCCAATCAGTACTTTGCTGGTGGGCCGTTCCAGGGGCCTTCCCCGCATGAGCGGGGATGATCCTGGTGTCAAGCATTGGCTGGATACCAAAAGTAAGCCTTCCCCGCATGAGCGGGGATGATCCCATCGTCCATGGATAGACGGGCTGCAATGGTGTGCCTTCCCCGCATGAGCGGGGATGATCCCTCCTGCGAATTCTCCACAGTGTCAGTCAAGGCGCCTTCCCCGCATGAGCGGGGATGATCCCTCCGCGATGAACTCCGGATCGGAGTCCACCAGGCCTTCCCCGCATGAGCGGGGATGATCCCAGAAAGGCCCTAAAATGGTCACTCTCATCAAGGCCTTCCCCGCATGAGCGGGGATGATCCTTGCGCTGGTTCACCCGCACGCGATCCCAGTTGGCCTTCCCCGCATGAGCGGGGATGATCCCATCACTTCGTCATCACCGTTCTGGTAGTCGATGCCTTCCCCGCATGAGCGGGGATGATCCCTTGCTATCCATAGTCCGATAAGCAAAAGACATGCCTTCCCCGCATGAGCGGGGATGATCCCTCTTGCAGCTTGCTGGCACGCTCCTCGAACTTGCCTTCCCCGCATGAGCGGGGATGATCCTCACCTCACATCACGCACAGCAACCCAGGTGACGCCTTCCCCGCATGAGCGGGGATGATCCCAATGAGGGTCACAAATCCAAGTGAGGCTTTATGCCTTCCCCGCATGAGCGGGGATGATCCCTCATCACGCGCCTCGGGGCTGTTGAGAATGTAGCCTTCCCCGCATGAGCGGGGATGATCCACGACCTGGTGTGGGAGACGTGTGCCTGTAGTCGCCTTCCCCGCATGAGCGGGGATGATCCCATTAGGAAGTGGAAACGCCGTCACGCTGCTGCGCCTTCCTCGCATGAGCGGGGATGATCCCGTGTTGTGGGTAGGAATAAAGCCATACCCAGAGCCTTCCCCGCATGAGCGGGGATGATCCCAACGGGTGTGTGAGCTGACGGCGAATGTTCGGGCCTTCCCCGCATGAGCGGGGATGATCCCAAGGCTGACGCCCTTGATACCCAGGAACAAGAGCCTTCCCCGCATGAGCGGGGATGATCCCGAGGTTCGCTGAGGAGATGAAAGATGAGATCCGCCTTCCCCGCATGAGCGGGGATGATCCCTCCATTGGGTCGATCTCAGTTAAGCGTAGCAGGCCTTCCCCGCATGAGCGGGGATGATCCCCGGCTGGATACTCTGGCCTGGAGCGCTGCGGAGCCTTCCCCGCATGAGCGGGGATGATCCCTGGCTGAACAAGAAAAATGGGACGAGCTGGCTGCCTTCCCCGCATGAGCGGGGATGATCCCCTTTTCTCGTCTCTACCGCCAATCTGTTATGAGCCTTCCCCGCATGAGCGGGGATGATCCCTATGGAGAGTTGGCTGAGTGGTCGAAAGCACTGCCTTCCCCGCATGAGCGGGGATGATCCCTCGACCAGAAGAAGGACCAATCATGACCACTAGCCTTCCCCGCATGAGCGGGGATGATCCCACACCCCCTGGTGCGCCCCCGGGGACTCGAACGCCTTCCCCGCATGAGCGGGGATGATCCTCGTGAACGCTACTACCACCAGGTGGCGCGTCAGCCTTCCCCGCATGAGCGGGGATGATCCCTTCACCTCCGTCAGCAGCTTTGGCACCAACCAGCCTTCCCCGCATGAGCGGGGATGATCCCCTCATTGGCCTTATCGTGACCGCCCTTGCAGCGCCTTCCCCGCATGAGCGGGGATGATCCCCGGGGCCCTGCTCGTAGAAATGGCGGCGCACGGCCTTCCCCGCATGAGCGGGGATGATCCCACTCTCACCACTCCGGGGTTTTACCCGGTGCTGCCTTCCCCGCATGAGCGGGGATGATCCCTGGGGCTCAATGCTATCCAGTCGTTGCAGCAGGCCTTCCCCGCATGAGCGGGGATGATCCCTCCCGCGATGGCGGTGGTGGCCAGCAGCAGTCGCCTTCCCCGCATGAGCGGGGATGATCCTCAGCAGCCCGTAGAGGGCTACGCCTACTAGGAGCCTTCCCCGCATGAGCGGGGATGATCCCTCCTGCGAGTTCTCCACAGTGTCAATCAGGGCGCCTTCCCCGCATGAGCGGGGATGATCCCAGTTGACCGCGCCCACGGGTTACCAACCCTCAGCCTTCCCCGCATGAGCGGGGATGATCCCCGACCACCATTAATCGCGGCCAGCAGTGGCAGGCCTTCCCCGCATGAGCGGGGATGATCCCGTGGAGATGGGGGGTGGTCGTGGTAATGGTCAGCCTTCCCCGCATGAGCGGGGATGATCCCACCTCGTTTCTTCTGTCATCTTGATAGTCCGTGCCTTCCCCGCATGAGCGGGGATGATCCTTCTGGTTTAGGCCTGTGACCTGCGCAAACGAAGCCTTCCCCGCATGAGCGGGGATGATCCCTAGCAGCAGCCGTTTCAATAATACTCATCGTGGCCTTCCCCGCATGAGCGGGGATGATCCCCGCGCTAAGCGAGTTCCGTACCGGCGCGTGCAAGCCTTCCCCGCATGAGCGGGGATGATCCCTACTGGTTTATGTTCCTGGCCTGCCAGAATAGGCCTTCCCCGCATGAGCGGGGATGATCCCCAGCGTGCGGTTAATCACGTCCGGCTCAAGTTGCCTTCCCCGCATGAGCGGGGATGATCCCCTCACCCTGCGCAAGGCCATTAGTGGCCCCAAGCCTTCCCCGCATGAGCGGGGATGATCCCCACTCGGACAAGCCGCGATTGCGCTACTCTCCGCCTTCCCCACATGAGCGGGGATGATCCCCGTCCGTAGATGGGGTTGCGACTTGTAGAGCTGCCTTCCCCGCATGAGCGGGGATGATCCTGAGGTGGCAAGGTGTCGTTCTTAGACTGCTTTGCCTTCCCCGCATGAGCGGGGATGATCCCCACGGACTTGCATAGCAACGCGCCCATCAAACGCCTTCCCCGCATGAGCGGGGATGATCCCAGGCCACCGCCTACGACAGGCCACCGGGGAGCGCCTTCCCCGCATGAGCGGGGATGATCCCCTCTGCGGACTGGATCTGGGACATGGCCTCGGGCCTTCCCGACGCCCCCGACCTCAACGCCGACGCCTGCTGCCAGGTGGCCCACGCCATCGGCGTCCACCCGCTGGAGGCGGAATTCGATTACTTCACCGCAGTTGATGACAACGCCCCGGAGGACAACGCCGGCGCTGGCATGATTGGTACTATCGAGTACAACGCTTCGACTCTCTACCGCTACGCCACCATTAACGTGCCGGCGCTCATTGAGTCGCTAGGCTCTGTCGATGCCGCCGCGAAGGCCGTCGCCGCCTTCGCTGAGTCCTTTGCAGTCTCTATGCCAACCGGTAAGCAAAACACCTTCGCGAACCGCACCCGGCCAGAATTCTTCGCAGCTTCAATCCGAACTGACCAGCCGGTTAACCTTGTCGGCGCTTTCGAAGACGCTGTGAACTCCCGCGGCAGCCGTGTGGCTGAGTCAGTCTCGCGTCTGGTCGATCACTCACTGGACTCTGACAAAGCGTATGGTGCTTCCGAACCTGCCCAAAGCTACTACCTGGCAACAGGCAACGCTTCTAGGGCCGAGCGGCTGGACGAGTTTGGCGACGTACATACGCTGCCCGAAATCATTGAAATTCTCGAGGCTGCAGTCCAAAGTTCCGGCAAAGAGAACTAGTCATGTCGGTTCTTCTCTTACAACTATCTGGACCGCTGCAGGCTTGGGGTGACAGCTCGCGCTTCGTGCACAGGGAAACCCGGAAGGAACCCACTAAGAGTGGGATTGTCGGACTACTTGCTGCCGCCCAAGGCAGGCCCCGTGCCGCAGACGTCAGTGACCTCGTCGGGCTACGCTTCGGCACCCGTGTGGACCAAGCCGGCCGACTGCTCAAAGATTTCCAAACCGAGATTGACTGGCGCAACGGCAAGGCCAAACCGCTTACCTACCGGCACTATCTGGCTGATGCCAAGTTTCTGGCTGGAATCGAAGGCACGCAAGAGGTGATAGAAGGCTTGGCGGAGAGCATCCGCAATCCTGGGTTCCCTTTATTCCTCGGCCGTCGGGCGTGTACACCTTCTGCGCCCCTATTCTTGGAGATTTCTCCGCTGCCTCTCGATGAGGCATTGGATACCCACCCATGGCTAGCAGCCGAGTGGTACCGCCGCGAGCAACCCCAGAAGGTGCAGCTGGCAATCTCCACAGACTGCCCCCCAGACAAAAACCCGGATGAGCTGATTCGCGACTTGCCACTGTCTTTCGGCAATCGAACCCGTAAGCATGCGTTGCGGCCAGTGCGACATCGTTTCGCCCCGCTCATCGACAATCCCCAGGGCAAGCCCAGCTCGGGACAGCATGACCCGTTCGCACTGATCGGAGGCGCACAATGACCTACCTGAGCAAAATGCAGCTCAATCCCCGGCGCCGCGCTACCGGAAAGTTTCTTTCCAGTCCGCGTACCCTACACGCTGCTGTGGAATCTTGCTTTCCCCCGCACTACCAAGATGAGAATCCTCGTATCCTTTGGAGGCTGGAACGTGTGGGGCACGAGGCTACCCTATGGATGGTCAGTGAGAAAGTACCGTCTTTCGAACCCCTCCAGGAACAAGCCGGATGGGAAAACGCGGTGACGTGGGAAACCCGTGACTACGACCAGCTGCTAAACCGGCTTCTGGCCGGCCAGCGCTACCGCTTCCGGCTCACCGTCAACCCCGTCATGGAGAAGTTCTGCGACGATGACAAAAAGCGCCGCGTTGCCCTCTTCCGCGAGGAAGACCAGATTGATTGGTTGCTTCGTAGAGCCGATCAACTGGGGATTAAATTAACCACAGCAGATGATGACGCGAAACCAACCTTCGCTGTGCGCGAGTCCCGCAGCATGCGCTTCCGGCATGAAAAGCGGACCGTAACACTGCAACGCTGCACCTTTGAGGGTGCGCTCGAAGTCACCGATCCAGAGCTGCTCCGCAAAGCGCTGGTAGGTGGCATTGGTAAGGCAAAAGCTTACGGCTTCGGCCTACTGACGCTCGCCCCTTACAACGAAAGTTAGAAGAATGAATACCCCGGGGATGAAACCCACGCAACCTAGTTCGCTAGTTCGCGCCGACGACCGCCTGAGTTTTCTCTACCTAGAACACTGCACTATTGGAAAGAGTTCCTCAGCTCTCACGGCTACGGACGAAAACGGTGTCATCCACATCCCCAGCGCCACGCTTTCCGTGCTGATGCTGGGGCCGGGAACCCGCGTCACTCACCAAGCCATGTGCGTAATTGCCGACTCCGGCATGAGCGTCATCTGGGTTGGTGAGCAAGGCGTTCGCTACTACGCCCACGGCCGACCTATCGGCAGAAACACCCGTCTCCTTGAAGCACAAGCCAAAATAGTTAGTAACACCAGACTCAGGCTTCAAGCAGCTCGGACTATGTACGAGATGCGATTCGAGGGCGAAGACACCAGCACACTTACCATGCAGCAACTCCGTGGCCGTGAAGGAGCCCGCGTTAGAAAAATCTATCGTGAGATGTCCGAAAAGCACAGTGTCAAATGGAGTAAAAGAGACTATGAGGTAGGTAACCTCATGGCCAGCGACCCCATTAACATCGCGCTGACCGCCGCTCACACCAGCCTCTACGGATTAGTTCACGCAACTATTGTAGCTTTGGGGTGCTCACCAGGGCTGGGTGTTGTTCACACCGGCCACGACCGATCACTAGTCTATGATATTGCCGACCTCTACAAGGCTGAGGTGACCATCCCGATAGCCTTTGAAGCCGTGGTAGCCATGCAAGATCTGGAATTCACGATCGATGAACTTCCCACCTACACCCGACGCGCCTGCCGCAATGCGTTCAAGCAATCACGGATATCAAACCGGATTGTGGCCGACCTAAAGACTATTTTTCTCCCGGATGAGGCTGCAGCTGCCGAAGATGAATCATGGTTTGAGGACTCCGTTATCCATCTCTGGGACAACCTCCATGACAGAGTAGTAGGCGGCACTAACTTCGAATTTGACTCATGATAACCCTAGTTCTATCCTCATGCCCATCCTCGCTTCGTGGCCACCTCACCCGGTGGTTAACCGAAGTATCCGCCAACGTATTCGTCGGAAAAGTCACCCCCCGGATCCGTGAAAAGATTTGGACACTGGTCACCGAGAATCTTCGCTCCGGACGTGCGATCATGACCTTCCCGAGCCGGGAATCAGAGCAGGGCTACGACTTCGAAGTACTCAACCACGAATGGGAGGTAGTGGACGCTGACGGACTGAAACTAGTCCGTCGCCCAAGGAAAACAAGACCTTCGCAAAGCGACGCACCTAAGCCCGGATGGTCCCGAGCTGGAAGGAAAAGGCGCTTCGGGCGCTAGTTGTCACGAAGAGAAAGTAAAGCTAAAGTTAGCCACGAGGGACAATAATTGCAGGTCAGCAAGGCCCTCCCCGCACGAGCGGGGATGATCCCCGGGGGGTGGAAAGACTTACTGGGTGAAATCGGCCCTCCCCGCACGAGCGGGGATGATCCCGGGTTGTAGCGCACGTATGGTTTCACCGCGCCGCCCTCCCCGCACGAGCGGGGATGATCCCGCAGCAGGGCGCGGAACCATCAGGCCCAGGCGGCCCTCCCCGCACGAGCGGGGATGATCCCAGCGCAAACTAAAAATGTTTACTTTTTTCTAGAAAACCCCGTGATAACATCGTAAGTATGTTTAAGAAAATGAAAAAGAGCCTTATTGCGCTCGCGGCACTTGCCGTCACCACAGCCCCTGTCCCTGCTACCGCCAATCCAGTAGATCAGTTGTCATCTACTGCACAGATGTCTTCGAACTCACTAATCAGTGAGGTCTCCAAGTTCATCCCCACCATTAGGGTGTCTTCTGCACCAGCACCTCAGACTGGAAATGTAGTTCTTCATCAAGGAGACCGCATCAACTTCCCTGGCCAAGGAACTTGTACTGTAGGATGGATTGATCACAGCACCCGGCGCGCCTATACAGCACGTCACTGTGGTCGAGATGGTTCTACTGCCACCACTGTCTCCAACCAGATGGTAGGTGTCATCCGACACAGCCCCCTTTCTCATGGGAAGAGCATCAATGATTACGATGTCGCTTACATCGAGCTAAGCCCTAACGTCACCCCAGGAGAAAACAAGTTCTCTGGTAACCTTCGTCCGCTCAACAATGACCAAATCGCTCCAGGCGATGAAGTGTGTGCAGTAGGAGCGCACAGCCGTAGAGTAAGCTGCTCTCGCGTCATCAACAACCGAGAGGGTAATCCCTTCCTTGTATCAGCTCATCAAACTGTCTTCGGTCCTGGCGACTCGGGTGGTCCTGCTTGGGTTCCTGGTAAGGGCTTCGTAGGAATCATCCACGGCGGATACCAGAACATTTTCGGAGGAGACCGCCGGGTTCAGTTCTTCACCATCGAAAGCACCCGCGCTCTAGGATAGATTTTCCTCCTGTCGGCACCCTATGTCCTTGCAAGGATATGGGGTGCTTCTCTTTTTATGTCTTGAAAGAGATTTTTCGGAGAGAGGATGATGTTGATCTCCACTTAGATATTACGGTGACTTTCATGTCTTTTATTCTCCTTTGGTGGTGGGCCCTCCCCGCACGAGCGGGGATGATCCCTTCAGTTCCTCTCCGGTGACGTGACCGGCGGGGCCCTCCCCACATGAGCGGGGATGATCCTGATTACCGCCGGTTGAGTGAAGAAGTAGTCCGGCCCTCCCCACATGAGCGGGGATGATCCATGAGCAACTAAGACTTTACAGCCAGGTTAATCGCATCATAGAGGAAGAAGAACGGGGCTGAGAAGACGCGGTAAATCATCAGCAAGAAGTTGATGAAGCCTCCATCAATGCCACTGTCGCTACTTCTTTTGAACAGAGAGTCTCCAGCAGCCTCACCAGCGCCACCGTAGTAGCCCTTTACGCGCTCATTGGGTACTGTAGATTTCCATGGCTTCTTAATCGAAGTGACGAAGCTTCCAGGCCTGTTTCCTCCAGTAACAGACAAAGTGACGACACCAATGAACCCTTTGCCTGGAATCCATGCTGGACCGCCAGAGTCCCCGCGCTGAGCAGGTGCATCGGTGTAGTATCCACCGGCACTGTCATCAACCTTGATGACCTTGCCACAAGTCGACTTACCTGTGGTCACTCCATAGGAACACACACTGTCTCCAGGATATACTCCTCCTAGGTAGATGTTGCCCGACAGGCCATTGCTACCGGCAGTTACAGTGTCCGCCAGCTTAATGACAGCGAGGTCATTGCCGTTTCCATTAGGGTCGTAGTCTGGATGCACTACGACCTCTCCGAGGAACTGTAGCGCCTCGTTATAGGCCTTGTTGTCCTTGCGCCTATCGAAGCAGTGCGCAGCGGTATAGGCCACGTTTTTGTCGATGTACCCAATGGTACATGCTTCACCAGAACCCGACTGGATTCTATCACCCTGATTAACAACTGTCTTTTCGCCATTACGCAAAATCTCTGAAGACATCACGTCACGAACAGATCCAGCATCAGGGGCAGCCTGAGTTTCTTGTGCGATAGCTGAGGTAGGGCTACACAGTAGCGCTCCAGCCATAACAGTTCCTACGATTTTCTTGAACATTTAGTTCCTCCTTGTTTTCCGTGGTAAGGGTGCGTTTTGCGCTTTCCTTATCCATCTTCTTAATATCGTATATCAAGGACAAACGGATGTCTGTTGTCAAGCGCCATCTAATTTTGCGCGTGTAGCGTCATGTATTTTTGCGCACTACTGGCGTTGGTGATGGCTGAATTTATTTAGTTGTTTTAGTTTATGTGATGGTTTATGTCATGAGGGTGACTCCTTGTCCGTTTTGGGCTTGTTGACGCCTGATGGATTCGCCGCTGGTTTCGTTGTGGTGGGCGTGGTGCATGAGCCAGTCGAGGGTTACTACGGCGAGGTTGGTTGGGAGGATTTTACGGGACACTATCTCAAAGCCCTTGTAACAAAGTTTAAGAAATCGTTTGGATTAGTGCTTGTAGAGCTCGCCGTACTTCGTCTCAATCCAGACAACGTGAAAAACAGCACCCTGCTGAACTCCGACGAACGGCAAGTTGCCCTTATGTCTAAATACGCGGAATTTTTTGGTTCCCTGGAATTGAGGGGGCACCTGCACGGCAAAACACTTTTCACTCAAATCCTCATATCCCAATCCGTGCTTTTTGTGGCTCTTTAGCTCTTTCCAGGTTAGCATCGACCGCTTGTGCCACTTTGTCAGAAACTCCGCCCGCATAGAATCATCCATTTTGGTGAAACCCCATTTTTCCCGGAGAAACCTAGTCGAGAGCAAAGGAAAGGCTTCCGCAGACGCCGCTAAATCGACGACGCGGGCGTCCGGTTCGGATTGTTTAACTGGAGTCGGCCGCGAGCCCCGTCGCCGTGATTTTTTTGCTATGGCTTAGCAGAAATACTCCTTGAGATCTGCGTCGGAGATTTCAATGGCTCTTTCGTCCGCGTTGAAATTCTTCAGCCATGGGCTTTCGGTATGAGTTTTGTTGCGCAAAGCCCAAGCGGAGTATGGACCGTACTTCTGCCAGGTCTCTATAAGGACTTCCTCAACGTCGCGGAAATCGTCCCAGCAGAATTCGTCGGAGACAAAGGTATCCGGATCGATGGCATTTCGGCCACACCCCTTGAGCTGATGATAGAGTTCGACAACCACGGGGCCGTGCGCCCAAGCTTCCATGCGGTCCGAGAACAGTGGAACTCCACCGGAGGCGCGCAGAAACGCGCCCTTGGCGTAGTAGAGCAGTTTTTGAAGCTTTAGCGGAGTTAGGTCCGCGTCCTCCATTTCCTCTGCCCAGGACACGAACCACTCGGCTATTTCGCGAGCTGTAAAAGTTTTCATATTCAATCCCCCTTGTGTTAGCTGAGACTCTACATCACACCGCCCCAGTTGTGAAGATCGTCGGGATAGCTCCCAGGGCAGTTACGGCAACTGCCCCACGCCAATGGCCCCCGCCAGGAAATAAATCCTGTGGGGGCCAAGGTGTTCGTTGACTGTTAAATCGGCTTACTTAGCCTTTTCAACGATCTCGACGAGACGGAAGTGCTTGTCCTTGGACAGCGGGCGGGTCTCGGCGATACGGACGGTGTCGCCGATGCCGGCAATCTCGTCCTCGTCATGTGCCTTAACTTTGGAGTTAGAGCGCATGATCTTGCTGTAAAGTGCGTGCTTCTTGCGGTCTTCGAGTTCGACGACAATGGTCTTGTTCATCTTGTCGGAAACCACAATGCCGGTGCGAGTTTTACGAGCACCGCGCTCTTTGGTTGATTTGTTCACGTTTGCCTCACTCATGATTAAGCCTCAGCTCCCGGAACGGCGGACAGACCCAGCTCGCGCTCACGAAGAACGGTGTAGATGCGGGCGATGTCGCGCTTAACAGTGCCGATACGCTGGTTGTTGGTCAACTGGCCGGTGGCCTTTTGGAAACGAAGGTTGAAAAGCTCTTCCTTCGCGTCCTTCAGGCGGGTCTCCAGCTCAGCGTTGTCGAGCTCACGGAACTCGTGTGCAGGGGTACCTAGTGCCATTAGAACTGGTCCTCCTTCTTGATGATGCGGACCTTACAAGGCAATTTCTGGCCTGCGCGGCGCAGGGCTTCAATTGCGGTTGCTTCGTTCGGGTAGGACATCTCGAAGAGGACGCGGCCAGGTTTAACGTTGGCAACCCACTTCTCGACTGGGCCCTTACCGGAACCCATACGAACGCCAAGAGGCTTCTGGGTCAACGGACGGTCCGGGAAGATGTTGATCCACACCTTGCCACCACGCTTGACGTGGCGGTTGATGGCAATACGTGCAGACTCAATCTGACGGTTGGTGATGTACGCAGGCTCAAGAGCCTGGATTGCGTAGTCACCGAAGTTGATGCGGGTACCGCCTTTGGCGACACCGCTACGGGTTGGGCGGTGTTGGCGACGGTACTTGACGCGCTTAGGAATCAGCATGGATTAGCCCTCCTGCTTCTGCTGTGCGCGCTGCCGGCGCTGGCCACCACGGCGCGGACGACCACCACGGTCGTTGCCGCGGCCACGGCCGGCTGCCGGAGCGTTCAAATCGGACTCACGCACGCCACCGATGACGTCACCCTTGTAGATCCACACCTTGATGCCAATACGGCCAAAGGTGGTGTGGGCTTCTGCGGTGCCGTAATCGATCTCTGCGCGTAGGGTATGCAGCGGAACGCGACCTTCGTGGTAGCGCTCGGTGCGGGACATCTCAGCGCCGCCCAGACGACCGGACAGGAGTACCTTGATACCCTTGACCTGCGGCTGGCGCATTGCAGACTGGATGGCCTTGCGCATTGCGCGGCGGAAAGCCACGCGGTTAACAAGCTGCTCAGCGATAGACTGTGCAACCAGAGTTGCGTTGGCGTCAACCTGCTTGACCTCAAGAATGTTAAGGGCAACCATCTTGCCGGTGAGCTTTTCCAGCTCGCGGCGGATGCGGTCAGCCTCAGCGCCACGGCGGCCAATCACAATACCCGGGCGGGCGGTGTGAATGTCCACGCGGACGCGGTCGCGGGTGCGCTCAATGACGACATCGGCAATGCCAGCCCGCTCGAGGTTCTTCTCGAGGAACTCGCGGATTTTGATGTCTTCAGCTACGTAGTTTGCGTATTCCTTCTCGGCGAACCAGTGAGTCTTCCAGTCAGTGGAGATACCCAGACGGAGGCCGTGAGGATGGATTTTCTGGCCCATTACTTGGCCCCTTCCTTCTGGCTTTCGACAACCACGGTGATGTGGCTGGTGCGCTTGCGAATCAAGAATGCACGGCCCTGTGCACGAGGCTGGAAGCGACGCATGGTTGGGCCCTCGTTGGCGTATGCCTCGGAGATGACCAGGGTGCGCGGATCCAGGCCAAAGTTATTTTCAGCGTTAGCTGCAGCGGAAGCTACAACCTTAGCTACGGGCTCAGCAGCACCCTGGGGTGCGTACTTGAGGATTGCTAGCGCTTCGGCTACGGACTTACCGCGAACCAAATCGATGACGCGGCGTGCCTTCATCGGGGTTACACGGACGAAGCGAGCCGTTGCGGATGCGGAGGTGATGGTGTCACTCATCGCTTATCGACGTCCCTTCTTGTCGTCCTTGATGTGACCCTTAAAGGTCTTGGTTGGTGCGAACTCGCCCAGCTTGTGGCCGACCATCGAGTCATCGATGAATACCGGAATGTGCTTCATACCGTTGTGAACGGCGAAAGTGTGTCCGATGAAGTCGGGCAAAATGGTGGAGCGGCGTGACCAGGTCTTAATGACCTTCTTGGTGCCGGCCTCGTTTTGAGCATCTACCTTGTTGAGGAGGTGCTCATCTACAAACGGGCCCTTCTTTAGGCTGCGTGGCATTTTCTACCTCCTCTTAGCGCTTCTTGTTCGGGCGACGACGGCGCACGATCATGTTGTTGGAATAACGGTTCGGGTTGCGGGTGCGACCTTCCTTCTTGCCCCAAGGGGACACAGGATGGCGGCCACCAGAAGTCTTACCTTCACCACCACCGTGTGGGTGGTCAACCGGGTTCATTACAACACCACGAACGGTCGGGCGAACGCCCTTCCAGCGCATACGGCCGGCCTTGCCCCAGCGGATGTTCATCTGGTCAGCGTTGCCAACCTCACCCACGGTAGCGCGGCAACGGATGTCAACGCGACGGATTTCGGTAGATGGCATACGCAGGATTGCGTAGTTGCCTTCTTTACCCAGCAACTGGATGGAAGCACCAGCGGAACGGGCAAGCTTAGCGCCTGCACCTGGCTTGAGCTCCACAGCGTGGATGGTGGTACCGGTTGGGATGTTGCGCAGTGGCAGGTTGTTGCCAACCTTGATATCTGCGTTAGCGCCAGCTTCAACAAGCTGACCCTGCTTCAGGTTCTTAGGAGCCACGATGTAGCGCTTCTCACCATCTGCGTAGTGCAGCAGGGCGATGTTAGCGGTACGGTTTGGGTCGTACTCAATGTGAGCGACCTTGGCCGGGATACCGTCTTTGTCGTGACGACGGAAGTCGATCAGACGGTAACGGCGCTTGTGGCCACCGCCGATGTGGCGGGTGGTGATGCGGCCGTAGTTGTTACGGCCACCAGTCTTAGACAGTGGGCGCAGCAGAGACTTTTCCGGAGTCGAGCGAGTGATCTCCTCGAACATGGAAACGGAGCTCTGGCGGCGACCTGGGGTTGTCGGCTTGTACTTACGAATAGCCATAGTTTTTCCTTACCTCGACCTTTCCTACGCGCCTGCGCCGAAAATGTCGATTGCGTCGCTGCCTTCACGCAGAGTCACATAAGCGCGTTTGGTGGACTTACGTTGACCGTAACCAGCACGGGTGCGCTTGCGCTTACCTGCACGGTTGGCGGTGTTAACGGAGTCTACCTTGACGCCGAAGATCTGCTCGATGGCATCCTTGATCTGGGTCTTGTTGGAGTCAGTTGCTACATAGAACGTGTAGGTGTTTTGTTCCATGAGGCCGTAGGACTTCTCAGAGACCACAGGTGCGAGAATGATGTCGCGTGGGTTTGCGATCTTAGCCATTGTTGTCCTCCTTGTCCGCGGCGGTTGCGCGGGAGATGAAGGTGTGCAGAGCCTCAACAGAGAACACGATGTCATCAGCATTGAGGACGTCGTAGGTGTTGAGCTGACCAGCGTCCAGGATGTGGACGCCAGGCAGGTTGTTGGCGCTGCGACGGGAGTTGAGGTCCTCGCGGCCTACAACAAAAAGAACCTTCTTGTTGTCGGTGATGCGCTCGAAGAAAGCCTTTGCAGACTTAGTCGAGGGAGTTTGGCCAGGAACCAACTCTTCGATTACGTGGATACGCTCACCGCGGGCACGGTCAGACAGAGCGCCGAAAAGGGCTGCCTTGATCATGCGCTTTGGAGTGCGCTGGGAGTAATCGCGCGGAACTGGTCCGTGCGAAATACCGCCACCTGCGTAGTGAGGCGCGCGGATGGAGCCCTGACGTGCGCGGCCAGTGCCCTTCTGACGGAATGGCTTGCGGCCACCGCCACGCACCTCTGCGCGGGTCTTGGTCTTGTGAGTACCCTGACGCTTAGCGGCAAGCTGAGCAGTGACAACCTGGTGAAGCAACGCTACGGAGGCTTCGGTGTCAAAGATTTCAGCAGGCAGCTCTACAGAGCCGTTGGTCTTGCCTTCAGCGGTCAGGACATCTAGCTTGAGGTTACTCATGCGTGTGCACCGCCCTTCACTGCGGTCTTAACGGTGACAAGTCCGCCGCGTGAACCAGGGATAGCACCCTTGATGAGCAGCAAGTTGGACTCGACATCGATTTTCTGGATCTTCAGGTTCTGCGTGGTAACGCGGTCCTGGCCCATACGGCCAGCCATGCGCTTGCCCTTGAAGACACGTGCTGGGGTTGCACAGGCGCCGATGCCACCAACGCGGCGGTGGGCTGCCTGGTTACCGTGGGAAGCACCCTGGCCGGCGAAGCCGTGGCGCTTCATGGCGCCAGCATAACCATGGCCCTTGGAGGTGCCGGTGACGTCAACGAAGGTGATGCCTTCGAAGATGTCAGCCTTAACTTCCTGGCCTACCTCGTATGCGGAGGTGTCTTCCATGCGGATTTCAGCGACGTGGCGGCGTGGGGTCACGCCAGCCTTCTTGAAGTGACCGGACGCAGGCTTGTTGGCCTTACGTGGGTCAATATCGCCAAAGGCGATCTGGATGGCGTTGTAGCCATCGGTTTCTGCGGTGCGAATCTGGGTAACTACGCATGGCCCGGCTTCAACGACGGTAACCGGTACTACGCGGTTGTCCTCGTCGAAGACCTGGGTCATACCGAGCTTTTTGCCCAGAATGCCCTTGATCTCGTTTTCACTCATTGTTAGTTCTCCACTAAAGTTAAGTATTTAAGGTCTGTTGGACGCTTACTGAATGTTGACGTCAACGCTGGCCGGAAGATCGATACGCATGAGAGCGTCAACGGTCTTCGGGGTTGGGTCGAGAATGTCAATAAGGCGCTTGTGCGTACGCATTTCAAAATGCTCACGCGAGTCCTTGTACTTGTGCGGAGAACGAATAACGGCGTATACGTTCTTCTCAGTTGGTAGCGGCACCGGGCCAACAACACGAGCACCCGTACGGGTTACGGTCTCAACGATCTTCTTTGCAGAAGCGTCAATCGCCTCGTGGTCATAGGCCTTCAGCCGAATGCGGATTTTTTGTCCCGCCACGCTTATCCTCTTCCTCGTCTCCCCACTTTTACATTCCCGGCGTATCCGGGGCGTAAAGCGGTGGGAACTACGCTTCTCGATTTTCTCTATAACGTTGTCCAGGTTTAGGGCCCAGCTCAACGCCAGTGGTTGATTTTCTTATCACGATGACCATCAAAGCGCGCTGGCAATAACCAGCAACCGTTCAGTCAAGTGACTGTCCGTTGGCCACAAAGCTACAAAAGCACCTTTGAGATGATAGGAATAAGGATGTTCTCCGTGGGGGAACAACCAAGTCATATACTGCCGCTGTTTATTTGCCATGCCCTTCTCTGGTTTCAACGTCCGGGGTTTACTTCTACTAAACGCGAGTCTTACCCGGGCGATGAACCTTCTGTTGCGAGTGTGCTCCGGCCAATTAACTTGGCACGGTGCCCTCCTCAACGCGAAGGCGTCATGTTTACCTCACCAGCGCAAACGCTCATATCCGGAGCCGTCAAGGCCCGTCAATTAGCGTTGCCCTGTTAAAGCAACCCTCATATTTAAGCACGTTAAGAACAGTTTCGCAAACCGTCCTCCGCACCTAGCCCGCGCCGGCCCAGTTGCACCCAAACTCTCCTCCCCCAAAACCCGGCCGCCTTGCTTCCACACTCTGCTGTCCCCGTGCACACCACTCTGCTATCCCCGTACACACCCACCCGGCACCCAAAACCCCACCAGCAACACCGACAGCGGATTCCTGCGGCCAGGCCTTGCACCCGGGCACATAATTGCAGAGGATTTTCTGCAGCACGTTTCTACGATCGCCGAGGTTAAGCACAACCGCACCCCCTCCGCGGGGCCTTGCCGGAGACACTGTTCGGCTTACAAGGCGGTTAGCCGGGCCCACGACCTGGTTTTGGGACACGGCCTATTGGTGCCCAGGGCCACCTGCCCTACCAGCCGGTTTTTGCCCACAACCTGCGATTAATCGCTGCAGGGTTGAGACGAGGACATTCGGCGGTAGGTAACTAATTGGTATCAATCAAAAAAATCCTTAGCGCCGGTTTAGGAAGCTGTATATGCTAGGCAACGTTCGTACCGGTTTTGGAATTGAAAGCTCGCCACCCGGCGGGTTTCGCCCAAACGCTAGGTACGCAAAGTATCTCCAAGTGAAAAGGATTAAAAATGGCTGAGAACAACAAGTCCCAGAACACCCCAGCAACCGCTTCCAAAGACGTTGCTGTTGACAAGAAGGACGTCAACACTGACGTCGAGAACACCCGTCGCGTGAACGAGAACCTCGAGACCGAGTACGGCACCACCACCATCGAAAACACCGTTGTTTCCAAGATCGCCGGCATCGCTGCGCGTGAGGTTTCCGGCGTGGCCGCACTGGGCGGCGGCGGAGCTCGCCTGGTTGGCAACATCCGCGAGTCCCTTGGTGCATCTGAGGACGTTCGCCAGGGCGTGTCTGTTGACGTCAACGAAGGCGTTGCCAACATCTCCGTTGCCATCATCGCTGAGTACGGCGTGGCAATCCACGAGCTGGCTGAGGCAATCCGCCGCAACATCATGAACTCCGTTGAGCGCATGACCGGCCTTGACGTCTCCAGCGTTGACGTAACCGTTCATGACGTTAAGCTTCCTTCCGAGGATGAGGACGAGTCTGACAACGAGCAGCCCGCCCTTATCCAGAACTAAAGCCAAGGCAAGATAACAATGGCTTCAGCTCGATTTGAGCTTTCAGCGGCCACAGCGAAGCAATTGGCGGAAGCTTTGGCAGCTCTTCCCGGCGTGCATTCCCTCTTCGGAGGGGATCACGGCGAGATTGCGCTTTTGTTCCCAGGTGAACGTGTTCGCGGTCTTAGGTTCCTAAGCCCCAAGGACGACACCCAGATTGCAGCGCACATCGTTGTCGACTTCAACGCCTCTCCTGATCTCAAGGAACTGGCAGAGAAGATCCGCTCCACCGCTTTCGCACAATGCCGCGACTTGACCAGGGTGAACGTCGTCTTCGCTGACGCGGCTTAATCAGCCACACCCCCGCATTTTTAAGAGAAAGACTAAGAATAGTCATGAAAAACTTTACGTCTCTTGGCGTCCTGGCAGGTCTTATCCTGGCATGGGTCGTCATTACTGGCTGCTGGGAACTGGCGGTCTTGTGCGTCGTATTCGCGACCGTCGGTGGTCTGATTGGTGCCCATTTTGATGGCCGCATCAATCTGAAGGAAATTGGCACCAACCTTGTTGGCAAAGGCCAAGGATAGGTCGCGGCTCAATGGAAAAATCAAAAGTTTCCAAAGGAGCTGCAGCGGCTAATTCTGGTAAGGGCGAAAACATAAGTTTAGATTCCAAGCCCGCTGACGTCATCGTAGCTGTCGAGACCCCGGACACTCCGGGCAAAGACAGCCTACAACCGACGGCAACGGAGGCTGCCAAGCAGGACAACCACCCCGCAAGGAATCAAGACATCTTCCCCGCCAAGGGCGTGGAGGCTGTCATTGGTCAGCAGCTGCTGACTATCCCCGGCGTGATACCGGTTGATTCCAAGCTGGCTGGCCTGGGTGGCCGGGGGTTCCCCCGCGTAGTGGCCCAACTTGATCCGATCAGGAAGGTTGCTGTCGTGGAGGCTGCCATCGCTGTCGTGTGGCCTTCGCCTGTCACCCGCGTTGCTGAAGAGGCACGTCGGGCGATTGCGGAGACCGTCACCGCGTATACCGGTTACAAGACCACCCGCGCCAACGTTGTTGTTGGCCATGCGGAGCCTGGTACCCGTGTCACTGCCGCAGCGATTGAAGAACGCAGGCCAATTAGCGCTAGGAAGCCTATCTCTAGGGAATCCGACATCCGTCAACCTGTTACTACCCGGGGCGTCGAAATCCGCAACGTTGAGCTCCTCGATGATCCCAAGGTCCGCAGCATTTCCACACCAAGTGAGAAGTCCGTGCAGTCTATTCCGGTTCCTGAACCGCCACAGCTCACGGAGATTGTCACTGCTGACAGCGCCAACCTCGTGGAGGTTCCTGAACCCAAGGAACCACAAGTGCGGTCAATCTCTGCACCTGCCACCCGGGAGCTCGCTGCGGTTTCGGTCCGCGAATCCGTGGAGGTTGTCAAACCTGAAGCTCCGAAGGAGCGTCAGCTGGTAGAGGTTAACTACAACAAGGCCAACGTTTGGAAGCCCACCACCCGCGAAGGCGTAAACCTGCGCGAGGTAGAAGCACCGGAGGTAGAACCACGCGTTGTTGAAGCCCCGGCGCAAAAGCCGCTTCGCCGTGTTGTCACCCCAGATACCCAGCCGCGTAGCGTACAGGCACCCCGCAAGGGCCGTCTGAAGCAGGTAACGGTTAATTCCAAGCCTTTGCGCGAGATCTCCATTGCGCCTTCGGCTCCTGTCCGGCACGTGCCGGTTCCGGAACCCACGCCGTTGCGTTCAATTGAGGTTATCCCCGCAAATGCAGAACAACTACGAAGGGCAGGTCGATAGCCGTGGCGAAGTCTCCACAAACAAACGCTCACTACGGCCAAGAACCAAAGGCCTCCCCCGCTGTTCGTTGGGCCACCGTAATCTTAGGCCTCATCCTTCTTGGTCTGGCCTTCGTGGCCGGCCGTGAGGTATGGCGGATTCTGGCAGCACCGGAACAGCAGTCCTGGACGCAGCCAGCAGTTGACGTAATGAGCAAGCCAGGTCTAGAAGATTGGATGCTCTACGCCGCCGCTGGGGCAATCGTTGTTGGGCTTATCTGCCTTTTCTTGGCCTTTAAGCCCCGGCGCAGCACCCACGTTAGCGTTAGCCACGACAACGGTCCTTCCACCTGGATCCGCCACGTGGACGTAGCGCGACGTAGCTCCGCTATTGCGCGCAACGTTCCCGGTGTCGCTTCCGCGCACAGCACGTCAAAGAACAATGTTGTGACGGTAACGGTTAATGGTGATGTCGGTGACTCCGGTCTGGCAGAGCGCGTTTCGCAGGCCGTCAGCGCAGAACTCAGCCACCTTGCCCGCCCTCCGCGGGTGAACGTGAAGACCGAACAAATCCAGGGGGTTGGAAACAATGTCTAGAGCAGTTGCCGGTTTAGACCGGACGATATTTTTCATCCTGGGCTTGGTACTCATTGCCCTCGGCTTGTGGCCCATCCTGGTGTACTTTGGCGTCGATTTTGCTGAGCATCTGGCACGCTGGATTGACCATGACCAATGGGCTGCAGCCCCAGAGCAAGAATGGTGGGTTTGGGCGCTGGGCATTGGCGCAGGCGTAGCCGCGTTGATTGCCCTCGGGCTCATCTGGGCTAACCTGCACATGCGCCGGATTAACAAGGTTGACTCGGACGCCTCCACTGATGACGGTTCCATTGTCATGCACATGAACCCCATCACCGAGGCTATGGTCAACTCCCTAGAGGATAACCCTTACGTGGTTGAGGCTAGCCGCAAGCTTGCCCACGACCGCAAGGATCCGCAGCTGACGGTCTCTGTGCTTGCAAAAGCAGAGACGCCACTGTCAGAGCTAACCCGCATTGTGGATGCCACTGAGAGCGACTTTAGGGCCGCTTTCCCGGCCTCCAAGCTGCATACGGTCTACGAGGTTCAGTACGACCGCTTGACGCAGTAAAACCTGCGCAGAGCTTCCTAGGCGCCCATTCCGTCCACCCGGCGGATGGGCGCCTTTGCTATGAAGATATCCTGCACAGCACCCAGGCAGGCGGTTCCACCGGCAGACAGCTCAACCACCAGATCGTCGCCCGGCGTGCAACTGCGAATACGCGACCAAGAAAGAGTGTCCCGCTTGAGCTCCCGGCGGAGCTTTTCATAAACGTGTATCCGCTTGCCCACCACCACCGTGGCCGACTCAGTACGCACGGCATAGGCGTACCCGTGGAGGTGGCCTTGATGAAGCCCATTGAGGTGCTCAACGTCCAGGGTAGTGGGCTGAAGGGCGGAGATTTGCTTGACTACACCCATCCTGTGCTCGAAGCCGTCACTATCGGCCACCACGAAGGGCCGTGCAGGACCCGTGCGCCTAATACGGCCGTACTCCCACACCACTGGCTGCGTGGCCTCCCGCGCGGCGGGGCCGCGGCCACCAGCGCGCTGGAGCGGCACGGTGTGAACCACGATATGCTTGGCGTCTAGCACCGCGCTGGTGTGTACTCCGCGGCCCTGGTCTGTGGTTTCCACCAGCCAGGTACCAAAGGAAACCGATGCGCCGCGGTTTCCCGCAGTGGGGGCAGTCGAAGCAGCGGCGCTGGCGGCGGCCCCAACCGGGAAGGTGCCGGCCTGCGCGCCAGGGATAGGGAACAGCGGCGGGTGAACCGAGGCCAGTTCCTCGAGAACCTCAACCAGCTGCTCATCAGAACTCCCCCACCCTATCCCGGCGTTGGAAACAACTCCTAGCAAAGTGGCCAGGGGTAAGTCAGGTTGTCCTTCCCACGCGGCGCGGAGGCTGGCAATTACTTTGTCTATTCGCGTTGGATCTTTCACGGCTCATACCTTAGCCTTTTGGCGCGAATCCGGGGTTCACAGGGGGCGTGCGGCCCCGTCTACCCGCAACAAGCGCGCAGAGCGGGTCACTCTTGTCGCCGAACGGACCTGGGGCGGGGGCGGAACAATAGCAAAAGCCGCCCCGTTCCTCCAAGGAGGCCGGGGCGGCTTTCGGGTCGTGGGCTAGCGCCTAAGCGCTAGACCGGTGACTGCAGGAATTACTCTACAATCTTGGTGACGCGGCCAGCGCCAACGGTGCGGGAGCCTTCGCGGATAGCGAAACGCAGACCCTCATCCATTGCGACTGGCTGGATGAGCTCAACCTTCATCTCAACGTTGTCGCCAGGCATAACCATCTCGGTGCCCTCAGGCAAGGTGATGACGCCGGTAACGTCGGTGGTACGGAAGTAGAACTGTGGGCGGTAGTCGTTCTGGAATGGGGTGTGGCGGCCGCCCTCTTCCTTCTTCAGAACGTATACGGAGCCCTCGAACTTGGTGTGAGGGGTGTAAGCGCCTGGCTTGATAACAACCTGGCCACGCTCAACGTCCTCACGCTTGGTGCCACGAAGAAGCAGACCACAGTTGTCGCCAGCTTCGGTGTAGTCCATCATCTTGCGGAACATTTCGATACCGGTAACGGTGGTGGTGGTGGACTTCTCGCGGATGCCGATGATCTCGACGTCCTCGTTGACCTTCAGGGTGCCACGCTCTACACGACCGGTAACAACGGTGCCACGGCCGGTAATGGTGAAGATGTCCTCGATAGGCATCAAGAATGGCTTTTCCATCTCGCGCTCAGGATCAGGGATGGACTCATCACAAGCTTCCATGAGCTCAACGATGCCCTCAACCCACTTCTCGTCGCCCTCAAGTGCCTTCAGAGCGGAGATGTGGATGATTGGAGCGTCTTCGTCGTAGTCCTGGTCGCCCAGCAGTTCGCGGATTTCCATCTCAACGAGCTCGATGATTTCCTCATCATCAACCATGTCGCACTTGTTCAGTGCAACGAGGATGTAAGGAACGCCAACCTGGCGAGCCAGAAGAACGTGCTCACGGGTCTGAGGCATGGGGCCATCGGTTGCAGCAACAACCAAGATAGCGCCGTCCATCTGAGCAGCACCGGTAATCATGTTCTTGATGTAGTCGGCGTGGCCCGGAGCGTCTACGTGTGCGTAGTGGCGCTTAGGGGTGGAGTACTCAACGTGGGAGATGTTGATGGTAATACCGCGCTCCTTCTCCTCAGGAGCCTTATCGATCATGTCGAAAGCGAAAGCGGTGTTCTCCTCAGGGTACTTGTCAGAAAGTACCTTGGTGATTGCTGCGGTAGTGGTGGTCTTGCCGTGGTCGACGTGCCCGATGGTGCCGATGTTAACATGCGGCTTCGTACGTTCGAACTTCTCCTTTGCCACTGTGTGTCCTCCTAGACTTTTGTGGCGGCCACAAGATGTGGCCGGTTATTTCTGATTGTCATTGGCACTTGAGCTACAACCGAGGTTGTCACCCGAAGCGCAAATGACGCTTTCTTTACGTGCCAGTTACATGATCCTAGAATCTAGCCAAGGTTTTTTCAAACCGCCATCATGATAGGTGGTAACTCCGCGCATGTTAGTGCGGCCGTACCCCAACACATGAATCCGACATGAATCTTCAATGGGATCCGCTGAGGGTAACGGCCGGCTGGTCAGACCCGCTAAAGCGGGCCAAACAAGCTCGACCGCTACCCCACGCAAGCACCAAAGTACCCACTGGCGGGAGTACACTCACCCGGCCCCGGAGGGCCAGGCTAGCGGTGCTTACAAGAAGCTATTAGGACTTAACGCCCGTGCGCTCTTCAATAACGGCAGCCGATACGGAGGCAGGAACCTCAGCGTAAGAGTCGAATACCATCGAGAAGTTTGCACGGCCAGCGGTGCTAGACCGTAGGTCACCAATGTAGCCGAACATCTCGGATAGTGGAACCTTAGCCTTGACAACCTTGGCACCGGAACGGTCTTCCATGGCGTAAACCTGGCCACGACGGGAGCTGATGTCACCGTTAACGGTGCCCATGTACTCCTCAGGCGTGACAACCTCAACGGCCATGACTGGCTCAAGAAGGACTGGCTTTGCCTTGGCAACAGCTTCCTTCAGGACCTGGGAACCGGCGAGCTTGAAGGCCATTTCAGAGGAGTCAACGTCGTGGTAAGCGCCGTCTTCCAGGGTGGCCTTGATGTTTACCAGCGGGAAGCCAGCAAGGTAGCCGTACTGCATTGCGTCCTTGATGCCGGCGTCAACGGACGGGATGTACTCGCGAGGAATACGGCCACCGGTGACGGCATTTTCGAACTTGTAGGTTGGGGACTCGCCCTCTTCCAAGGTCTCTGGATCCGGGTTGTAAGGCTCGATAGTGACGATAACCTTTGCGAACTGACCGGAACCACCAGTCTGCTTCTTGTGCGTGTAGTCCAAGGACTGCACAGTCTTGCGGATGGTTTCGCGGTAAGCAACCTGTGGGTTACCAATGTTGGCTTCCACCTTGAACTCACGCTTCATGCGGTCAACCAGCACGTCGAGGTGGAGCTCGCCCATGCCGCCGATGACGGTCTGGCCGGTTTCATCATCCAGCTCAACGGTGAAGGTTGGGTCCTCAGCAGCGAGCTTCTGGATAGCGGTACCCAGCTTCTCCTGGTCAGCCTTGGTCTTAGGCTCAATGGAGACCTTGATAACCGGATCCGGGAAGTCCATGGACTCGAGGATGATTGGGTCATTCTTGTCGCAGAGGGTGTCACCGGTCGTGGTCTCTTTCAGGCCGATAACTGCGTAGATGTTGCCGGCGTCTGCCTGCTCAACAGGGTTTTCCTTGTTGGCGTGCATCTGGAAGAGCTTACCAATACGCTCTTTCTTGCCCTTGGTGGAGTTAAGAACCTCGGTACCAGGCAGAACCTGACCGGAGTACACGCGAACGAAGTTGAGCTGACCGAAGAATGGGTGAGCTGCAATCTTGAAGGCGAGTGCGGAGAAAGGAGAGTTAACCGAAGGCTTACGGGTAATCTCTTCATCCTCGTTGCCCACAGCGTGGCCGGTGACCTCACCGATGTCCAGCGGAGTTGGCAAGTAGTCAATAACGGCGTCCAGCAGTGGCTGGATACCCTTGTTGCGGTAAGCGGTACCGCAGAGCACTGGGTAGACCTCAGAGGCGATGGTCAGCTTGCGGATAGCGCCCTTGATTTCTTCGAGGGTGAGCTCTTCGCCACCGAAGAACTTCTCCATCAACTCGTCGTCAGATTCTGCGACGGTTTCCAGCAGCTTCTCGCGGTACTCTTCTGCCTTGTCTTTAAGGTCAGCAGGAATTTCTTCGATGGTTGGCTCAGCACCGGTTTCCACCTTGCCGCGCCACGTAATGGCCTTCATTTCCAGAAGGTCAACAACGCCGTCAAAGTCATCCTCAGCGCCAATAGGCAGCTGCATAACGAGTGGCTTTGCACCCAGGCGGTCGATGATGGTCTGCACGGTGTAGTAGAAGTCCGCGCCGAGTTTGTCCATCTTGTTGACAAAGCAGATACGGGGAACGTCGTACTTGGCAGCCTGACGCCACACCTGCTCCGACTGAGGCTCAACGCCTTCTTTGCCGTCGAACACGGCAACAGCGCCGTCCAGGACACGCAGGGAGCGCTCTACCTCAACGGTAAAGTCAACGTGGCCCGGGGTGTCGATGATGTTGATCTGGTTGTTCTTCCAGAAACAGGTAACAGCAGCGGAGGTAATGGTAATACCGCGCTCCTTCTCCTGCTCCATCCAGTCAGTGGTGGAAGCACCGTCGTGGGTCTCGCCTACTTTGCGGTTAATACCGGTGTAGAAGAGAATACGCTCGGTGGCGGTGGTCTTACCGGCATCGATGTGAGCCATGATGCCGATGTTGCGAACCTTGTTTAGGTCCTTAAGCACTTCTTGTGCCACGGTTTTACCCCAACTTCGTTGTTTGTATGTCTAAGAAAAAGTGACCTAGAGCGCCATTTTCCTAAACGGTGAATATGTTTGTCTAATTGTGCCACTAACTGGCGGCTTAAGCAGCCCGAGAACCGCGAAATCTTCACGCTGTCACCGGATATTTTCCTGCCTAGCAGCCTTTTTAGGTGCAATATCACACCGTTAAAAAATATGGCACTTCGAGGATTTTTTACTTTATTGCGCTAGCGCTTCTCAGGACACTAGCACCGTCCTATGCTTATGACCCGAGCAAGGCGAAACCACGCGCGGAGCGGCACGCAAGGCGCGCCTGTCCACTTTCGCCAAAGGCGCCTGCGTGGCTACTGAAATAACTCGGGTCGTAAGGCATAGACAAGTGTGAATTACCAGCGGTAGTGAGCGAAGGCGCGGTTGGCCTCTGCCATCTTGTGGGTGTCTTCACGGCGCTTCACGGAAGCACCAAGGCCGTTGGAGGCATCCAAGATCTCGTTCGCTAGGCGATCGATCATGGTGTTCTCACGACGCTGACGGGTGAAGGTGACCAACCAACGCAGAGCCAGGGTGTTGGCGCGCTCAGGGCGAACCTCAACTGGAACCTGGTAGGTAGCGCCACCCACACGGCGGGAGCGAACCTCAAGGTCAGGGCGGATGTTGCCCAGAGCCTTTTCGAGGGTACCTACGGGATCAGTACCGGTCTTCTCACGGCAAGCCTCAAGAGCGCCGTAGACGATACGCTCTGCAACGGACTTCTTACCGTCCTGCAGAACCTTGTTAACGAGCATGGTTACCTGCTCGGAGTTGTATACCGGGTCCTTGACTACAGGACGCTTTGGAGCAGCATTCTTACGCATTGTTTATTACTGTCCCTTCTTTGCGCCGTAGCGGGAACGAGCCTGCTTACGGTCTTTGACGCCCTGGGTATCCAGTGCGCCACGGATGATCTTGTAACGTACACCAGGAAGGTCTTTCACACGACCGCCGCGAACGAGCACCATGGAGTGCTCCTGGAGGTTGTGGCCCTCACCTGGGATGTAGGCGGAAACCTCAATACCGGAGGTAAGGCGCACACGAGCAACCTTACGCAGAGCGGAGTTAGGCTTCTTAGGAGTGGTGGTGTACACGCGGGTGCACACGCCACGACGCTGAGGCGAACCCTTCAGTGCCGCAGTGGCAACCTTGGTGCGCTTATCATGGCGGCCCTTACGGACCAGCTGCTGAATAGTTGGCATGAACCGTCTTTCTATCTTTTGACAATTGGCTTCTCAACCCCTTGGGGGTTTAGAACTCCCAGAGTTGATGACAGATATCTGTTTATTGGTATCTTTGTGCCCGTGCACCACGCGTAGATAACTCCGGCTAGTTAGGTTCCCTATACATACGAAAATAGGGGCTCTTTTCCGGGGCCACGACCGTGATGCTTTGAACTTTGAAGAACTAACTAAAAGCGAAAGTTCCGACTTCCCGCTCCCCAAGTGCCAGGCACCTGCTTGACGGACAAAATTCAAGGCTCCCAAATAAAATATGGGACTATCCACCAACGATAGTCCCACGAGAAACAATAATCAAATCGCCCCGCGCGGCCGGCTTCCTAGCTAGGACCGCAGGGCACCCGCTAGGCCAGCAAGGTTCCCTGTCGCGCCGGCAGGACGGCCCTAGCCCCGCCGGGAAGGTGCCCGCTAGGCCAATAGGGGCACCGCGAGGGTTCCCGCAGCCAGGGCGGCGGGAAACACCAGAAGCACCGCCGCTGGAGGCAAACCCGGTTGCTCGCGCAACAACGGCGCGCGGTAGTGCAGGAAGATGACCCCAAAAGCCGGCGCCAGGCCAAAGGTAGCGCCGATGAGTGCCGCGGACATCATCATGGTGTTCTCCCGGCCCTTGAGGTAGTAGAACACCACAAACATCAGAATCACGATTACCCCGGGGAAAAAGCCGGCAAAGCGAGAACCCACCGCACCCAGGACGGCCCACGCCAGCGCCGCAATAATCACCGCAACAACCGCAATCTTCCCCGCCGCCGCCCCCGACTCCACCCCTGGCCCGGTCCCTGGCCCCGCCCCTGACTGCGCCCCAGTACCGGCGCGGCGCGCAGCCACGAAGATCACAAAGCACAACAGGAAGGACCAGGCGAAGGTCTGCGAGGCGAAATCGAAGAGAGTGCCGGTGCGCAGGAAGTCATAGGCTAATTCCGTAAGCACGCACAGCCCTAGGGTGGCCCAAAAGATAGTGGGCGTTGGACCGCGGGTTTCCAACAGCACCAGGAAGCAGAAAGCCAAGATTGGGTACGCAGCCCAGCTGAGCACCTCAAAGATAATCACCAGGCTCAAGTCCCCAAAGCTGGCCTGACTGGTATCTGGAATACGCCCACGCTCAACCACCAGGCTGATCACGTGAAATACCAGGAAAACCCCCGCTATTGCCAGAAGTTTAGCTAGTGTAAGGCCGCGCCCGGCCTGAGTATTTGCCATAATAACCCGCCATCTTAATAGCGTCAGGGCGCCAACCGGGAACAAGTCCCCGCGGTGGCGCCCTGACGGTGTTGTTGTTAGTTTCCCAGGACTCCCGGATTGCCCTGTGCCCTGTGCCCCAGTGTGCCCCTAACCCTTGACGGAGCCAGCCATGGACTCCTGGTAGTAGCGCTGCATGATGATAAACAGGATGACAATCGGGATGGACACGCACACCGCACCGGCGGCAAAGCGTGCAAACCAATCATGGATGTACTCCTTTTCCAACATCTTCCACAGCCCCAAAGCCACGGTGTAGTTATCCTGCGTGCGGGCGATTGCCTTAGCCAACACGAAGTCCAGCCACGGGGTCAAGAAACCAATGATGGCTTGGTAAACAATCATGGGTTTAGCAATGGGCAAAATAACCATGTAAAACACCTGCCAACGGGAGCAACCATCCAGATAGGCGGCCTCATCCAAAGACTTGGGAATGGTGTCCATGTAGCCCTTCATGATGTAAAAGCCCATGCCGCTACCGGCGGAATAGACAATAATCAGGGCCACATTGGTCCAGGAACCGCCGGTAAGGCCCATGGCTTTCAAGATGAAGTAGATGGCAACCACGGCCATAATTCCGGGGAACATACCCAGCGTCAACGCCATGTTCATGTAGACCTTCCGGAACCTAAAGCGCATACGCGAAAGGCTGAACGACACTATGAGCACGAAGAATACCGAGATGAACATGGTGCAGATAGCAATGATCAGCGTGTTCATAAACATCCGCGGGAAGTCCAGCACCGTGCGTTCGGTGAACAGCGCTATGTAATTATCAAACGTGTATTCCGTGGGGAAGAACGTTGCCGAATACGGCGCGGTGTTTTTGTTGAAGGAGTTGGCCACAATCCAGACGATTGGAGACACCCAGATGATGGACAGCGTGCCCAGCAACAAATAGCTCAAGATATCAGCTACCCGCCGCTTGGAGCGTTGGTCGCTTACCTTGGATTCAGCGCGGGAAGCACGCGCAGTGGAGTCAAAAGGCTTACTCACTGGAAACCCTCCTCGTTACGGTAGGAGCCGGAGCGGCGGTAGGTAATCAGCGCCACCGTGGACAAAACAATGAAGGTCAAGATGCCAATAACGGCACCGATATTGTAGTCGCCCTTGTCCACTGTGAGCTTGTACAACCAGGTAATCAGAAGGTCCGTCTTACCTGCGGAGGCGCCCACCGGGGTGGGGTCACCGCCCGAAAGCAGATAGATGACGTTGAAGTTATTGACGTTAGCGGTAAAGGTGGTGATCAAGTACGGCGTCATCACAAACAACATGTACGGCATGGTCACGCTGCGGAAGGTCTGCCACCAGCTAGCGCCGTCCAGGCGCGCGGCCTCGTAGAGCTCACCCGGGATATTCTGCAAAATGCCGGTGACCTGCATGATGGTGTAAGGAATACCAATCCACAGGTTGATGATGATGACGGTTACGCGCGCCCACGTGGTGTCGGTAAAGAAGGGCAGCGCGCTATCAATCAGACCGTAGTCCATCAACAGCCGGTTGATGGCGCCCTGGGGCTGCAACATAGAGCGCAGCACAAGCAAGGACACGAACTGCGGCACCGCCACGGATAGGGAGAAGATAGCCCGCCAGAACGCCTTGCCACGGGTTGTCTTGCGGTTGATGACCATGGCCAGGAACATGCCCAGGAAGTAGTTCAAGAACGTGGCAAAGAAAGCCCAGACCAAGGTCCACGCCAAGACGCCCAGGAAGAGGTTGAAGTTGACCTCGCCGCCGTCATTGCTAAAGACAGTGGCAAAGTTATCCAAGCCCACCCATTTGAAGTTTTGGGAGTTCTTCGAATCAAAGCTGGTAAACGCCATGGAGATCATAAAGATCAGCGGCAGGACGGTAAACACCAAGATGCCGGCGGTAGGCAGCGTCATAAAGAGGATGGGGGCGTCGGTGTTCAGCAGCGCCTTAAGGTCAGCGCCAAAGCTCCGGGCGTGGCCATGGTTTTCCACCTGCACCTGAGCCTTGAAGGCACTGCGCAGGGCAATGGTGGCAAACCACAGGAACACTAGGACCGCGACCACGGCCACAATCCCGTCCAGCAGGACCACAATGGAAGTCTCCGCTGTGACGTAGGTCCAAAAGCCGTCTACCTTGACGCGCGTTTGGCCACCCTCGCCTCCCAGCTCGGGCAAGGCGGTGATCTTTTGCAGACCCTTGGTGAAAAGGAAAAATAAACTAACTATCTCGATGGTGAGGAGCATCACGCCTTTGATGAATTGCTTCCGGGCTAGGTTACCCAGACCAAAGACGAATAGTGACAACTTGGTGAACAGGTCACCGTCGCTCCACGCTTGCCCAATTTTAAACTCGGCTTCTTGGCCGCGGTGTTTCATTGGTGGTTCTCCTTGTGAAGGACTTGGGGTGCAGGACTTGAGATGCACGATGTGCGGATTTCGCTGACGCGGGATAAGAGGATAAGGGTTTGGTAGAAAAAGCCCCGAAGTCTCCGGTGAAAATCAGAGCGCTTCGGGGCTAGTAATGGAGCCTTTGCTAGCTACCAACTACTTTCTGAGAAAACCTACAGCTCTATTTGTAAGCGGAGAACCAAGCCTTGGTCTTCTCAACTGCGTTTTCCTTGGTTACCTCACCGTTAACCAGGGCCTTACCAAAGTTTTCTGCTGGCTCCCAGAAATCGCTCATAGCCTTGAAGGTTGGCTGCAAGATGGAGGCGTTGGCAACCGTGTCAAACAGAGCCACCGCTACTGGGTCAGAGGAAATATCCGCGTCATCAGCCAGGGTCTTGTCAGAAGGAATGACGCCGTTGAGCTCAAAGTGAGACTTCTGGGATTCACTGGAGGCCAGGAACTGGGCAAACTTAGCTGCCGCAACCTGGTGCTCAGAGTTAGGGTTGTACGCCACGGCCTTGGAGCCGGAGAAGGCCTTCATCTGAACCTCTTCACCGTCTAGGTTGTAGACCGGCGGGGCCGCAACTGCGTAATCATCACCCAAGGCTTCCTTGGCAGCCTTGGCGTCCCAAGCACCGGAGAACACAACGTCCACGGAGCCGTTAGCCAAGCCGCCTAGACCGGAGCCGTCAGCGTCATCAATGAAATTGGGGTTAGCTGCGACGTCAGCCAGGTACTTGGTGACTGCGTCCGCCTTAGCGCCAGGTTCAATTCCGGCGGATTCATCAAGGCCGTCAGCACCAAAGAACTCGGTGCCGGCACCGGCGTAGAAAGAGGAGATGTACCAGGAGTTAGACAGAGGGAAGGACACCTTGGCCTTTTCCAGCATGGTGTCAAAGCTCTTGACGTCTTCCTCAGAAAGCTTGGACTTGTTGTAGTACATGAACCAGGTGTTTGGCTCGTAAGGCAGGCCGTAGACTTCCCCGTCCGTGCCGGTAACGGAGTCAATCAGTGGCTGCTCAGCCTGTTGCTGAATCTGTTCCTTACCTTCGTCGGAGAGCGCACCAATGGCGTTGGCGTCCTTCAGGGCCCCTAGCTGGTCATTGGCAAACAGGTACACGTCCGCAGCGGCGGATGGGTCTTGAGTGACGGTGATACCCGCATCAGCGGGGGAAACCACGGAGTTTTTCCACGTGATATCCATGTCCGGGTTGGCCTCTTCGAACGCCTTTTCCTGAGTCTGCAGCCAGGCGCTGTCATCGGTCTGCTCTTCCTGGGAGGTCCAGACCGTTAAGGTTACGGCCCCGTCAGCTCCGCCAGCGGAGCTGGAGGATTCATCACCGGAGCACGCCACCAGACTGGATGAGCCCAGAACAACAGCGAGCACTGCTGCAAAGGCCTTACGAGTGTTCATCACTGTACAAACACCACTTTCTTATAGAAGATTGTTCCCAATCAAGCGTTCTTGAAAGAGATTGCGGAAATATATTGGGCTTATACCAAGAGCTGAGGAGAAGTGTGTACTTTTCCTACCAACCTTTATAGAAGCTCACTACAGATATCTAAACACAGTCATTAAACCCAACAAAGACTGCCAACTGTGCCCGAAGCCACAAAAAGGCCGTTTACCTTTAGTTAACCTCAGCGATGACCGCAGGCAATGAAAAATATCACAAAATTTGCCACTAAATACCCCAATCACGCCCAAAAACCCGCCCTCCAACGCCCCTAGACGGGGGGAAGATCCGATCTTTCCTCACCGCCCGCAACAAGAAGCCCGGGGCGCGTGCGCCCTCCCAGCCCCGCGCCTGCCGCCGCCCGCACCTGAGACGACGCTCCCCCACCTACCGGCCCGGCGCCGCCGCCTCCGGTTGTTAGACTTGACGGCTATGGACAAAGCACAATGGCTCGAACGTGCCACCTTCTATCAGATATACCCACAATCTTTTTATGACTCCAACGGTGACGGCATAGGTGACCTGGACGGAATTACCGCCAAACTCCCCTACCTCAAAAACCTGGGCATAGAAGGCATATGGCTCAATCCCATCTTTGACTCCCCGTTTTTGGACGCGGGCTACGATGTCCGCGACTACTACACCATTGCCACCAGGTACGGTGACCAAGAAAGCCTCCAGCGGCTGGTACACGCCTGCCACTCCCACGGAATCCGGCTACTTTTGGACCTGGTACCAGGTCACAGCAGTGACCAAAACCCATGGTTCCAGCAGTCCCAGCAACCGGACACAAACAGCCACTCGGACCGCTATATCTGGACCGATAGCTGGTTTGGTGACGCCGATGGCCTGTCCTTTGTGGCAGGGGTGGCCCCACGCGATGGTTGCTACGTGGTGAACTTCTTTCATTCCCAACCCGCCCTCAACTACGGTTTCGGGCAGCCCCGGCGCGCCTGGCAACACACCCCCGCCGCCGCCGGACCCCGGGCCAACCGCGCCCAGATGGTTGACATCATCCGCTTTTGGCTCTCCCAAGGAGTTGACGGCTTCCGCGTGGATATGGCCGACTCATTGGTCAAACGTGATCCGGGCAAGCAGGAAACCATCAAGACTTGGCAGGACATCCTAGGGCAAGTCCGCACTGAATTCCCAGACGCCATCTTCGTCTCTGAGTGGGGAAACCCAGACCAGGCCCTGGCTGCAGGCTTTGACATGGATTTCTATCTGGATTGGCCGGGCAACGGATATAACCAATTGGTGCGGGGCCCGGAACCGTTCTTCGCGGCGGCATCGGCCCGCAGCGCAGCTGACTTCGCGGCGCAATATCTACCGCACTACCGCGCCAGCACGGAGTTTTCCGGCGGGCATTTTTCCCTCATCTCCGGCAACCATGACTGCACCCGCCTTGCCCACCATCTAAACCCCACTGAACGCCCCCTCTTCTTCCTGTTCCTCCTAACCATGCCCGGTGTGCCGTTCATCTACTACGGTGATGAAATTGGCATGACGTGGCACGACCTCCCCACGCTGGAAGGCGGGTACACCCGCACGGGCTCACGAACGCCCATGCAATGGTCCGCCGGCCCCCAATCCGGGTTCAGCGCCGCCACTGACACCTACCTTCCCGCCTTTGCAGACACCAGCGTGGCCGCACAGGAAGGCGACCCGCAATCGCTACTCCACTTCGTACGCGAACTCATCGCGCTGCGGCGCGAGCTGCCCGAGCTGCACGCCTCTGCGGCCTTCGAGATGTGCTTGGATGACAACCACCCGCGGGTGCTGCGCTACCGGCGCGGCGAGCTGGAAGTCATCATCAACTGCTCCACCCGGGACATCGAGGTCCAGGCAGCCCAGGTTCTATTTGCTACCGGGCAAGTCCACGATCCGGGGCTGGGCGCGGAGTCCGCGGGGTCCTCCCCGGCGCAGCCGGACTCCGGTTCCACGCGGGCTTTCCGGGTGGCACCGCTCAGCGGTGCCGTCCTCCGGCACTAGCTCACCGCGGGCCGGCGCCCGGTTTCCTAGCCCAGATACTCCAGCACCGTGGCCTCAAGCGGGGCCACGACAAACTCAAAGTCCAACCTGATGGTCTCCGGGTCATGGAACACCGTGCGGTTATTGACATGGACGCGGTAGTTTCCCGCCTCCACGGGGTGCGCCCAGTGGCTCTTGTCCCCGTTGATGAGCACTAGGGCGTGCCGGTTGGGGCCAAAAGCGTTCTGTACGCGGAAGCTCAGCCGCTGCCCCTGGGCAAAAACCACCTCGCGCGGCCAACCGGCCTCCCTGGTCCACGGGTACTTCTTGCGCAGGACATTGAGGTTGCCCACCAGCGCGACCTCATAATCAAATCGCTGCGCGCGGTCATAATCGAAGGCGTTGATACTATCGGGGCTGTTATAGGAGTTTTCCTCCCCCTTCTTTGTCCGCAGGAACTCCTGCCCGGCGTGGAGGAAAAGGATTCCCGGGGTGAAATATTGGGTAAAGGTAGCCAGCGTGTGTCGCTTGGAAATCTCCGCGATGGTGGCGCGGCGCAGGCCCTTGGTCCCCCGCAACTTATCAAACATGGTCCAGTTGTCATGGGCCTCGTTGTAGATGACCGACTGGGAGGGATTAGGCGGGTTCATGGCGTTGTGCAGACGGTTAGCGTCCAAAGACTTGGAACCAGATACAAACCCCGGGTTAGACAAGAGGAAGTTATCTCCCTTGAGGCTGTCGCGGTAGTAGTCGTTGAACATGGCTATCCCGGGCATCAGCGCGGCGTTACCCTGATGCGCCCCCTGAACGCCCCCGGGATGGTTGCCCATCTCCCAGCCTTCCCCGATTACCACAATCCCCGGATCAATAGCGTCCAGCGCTTGCCGCACAGCGTTCATGGTTTCCACATCATGGATCCCCATCAGGTCAAAGCGGAACCCGTCAAGACCAAAGGTGGTGGCCCAGTACACCACGGAGTCAACAATGAATTTACGCATCATGGACTTCTCCGAAGCGGTTTCATTGCCGCAACCAGTGGCGTTGTGTAAGCGCCCACGTGAATCCGTGCGGAAGAAGTAGCCCGGGACAGTATTTTCAAAGCAGTGGCTGGCGGCGTCATACACGTGGTTGTACACCACGTCCATCACCACGCGCAGCCCCCGGGAGTGCAAGGCATCCACCAAAGCCTTGAACTCCCTAATGCGGGCGGCCGGGTCTGAGGGATCGGTGGAATAGGAACCTTCTGGGGCGTTGTAGTTTACCGGGTCATAACCCCAGTTGTACTGCGCATCAAAGCTCAAATCCCCAGTCTCATCCACACTGCCAAAGTCATAGACGGGCAGGAGCTGAACGTGGGTGCAACCCAAGTTGGCCAGGTAGTCCAGCCCGGAGAGGTTTCCCTTATCCGTGCGCGTGCCCGGCTCAGTAAGACCCAGGAACTTACCCTTGTTGCTAATTCCGTTGTTGGCGGAAATGGTCAAGTCACGAACGTGGGCCTCGTAGATAATCGCGTCAGTTGGCGGACCAAAGCTAGGCATGCGCTCTGCTGGACCAATCACCCGGTCAATCCCTATAACCACGCCGCAACGCCCGTTGGCGGTGACGCTTCGAGCATAAGGATCCACCGCGGTGGTTGTACGGCCATCCGAGAAGGTGAGCTGGTAAGTGTATTCAGCCAGGTGCATATCACCTTCTACGGAAGTCTCCCACTGGCCCTCCCCGCCTTTTACTAGCGGGTACTTCTTGCCTGCCAGTTGCAGGATAACCTCTTGCGCGGTGGGCGCCCACAAGCGAAAGGTAGTGGCTTCGGGGGTGTAGATGGCTCCAAGTTCACCGTCGAAATGGGGATAAGACATGGGCGGAAAAAGCTCTCCTTTTAGAAAAATATGGGGGTCAGAAAATCTGTCCAGAAGGCGCAACAATTCACAGGCTATAGCCCGCGCCCACCGGTAGACAACATGGTGAAACTAGCGGATGGATCCACCAACCTTAATTATCAAGAAAATCCAGGTCATCTGCCAGTCCACCGTCTAGATCACTTTCTTCACTGTTCGGGTGGACAATGAGAACCTTTTCATCCCGGTGACTGGGCAGCACCTTGTGATAGTAGGAGGTGGCAGCCTCCTCGATTGGTACGGCACGGGCGTTTTCTTGGCTGAGGAAATACCGGTGGTCCAGGATCTCGTGGAAAATCTGCGGAGGCTCAAGCTTATCAATCAGCTCCGGCGGGATGGCCTGCACCGTGGGCAAGTATTCCTCGTTATACCACGCACGGGCAGCCTGCTGGATGGGCAAATCCGCCTGGTAATGCCGGATTTCAGACAGGAAACGGCGGGCTTGTTGTTCTTCAACATCCATCCCCAACAAGCTCACAATAAGGTTGCGATGATGGCCCGCGTCTACAATCTTGGGCTTGGCCGTAATCATCCCCGAAGCCCCGGAGGACAACCGCAGCTCCCCAATATCAAACCCCATCTCCGCCAGCTTTTCCACCCGCTCCTTAACCCGCCAGTACTCCGCCGCCGGAACCTCAAACTCCTCCGTCAGCTGCGCCCACAGATCCACGTAGTAGGTTTCAATGGAGTTGCCCAGCGCAATCGGGTCTATTTCCGGGTCCAGAGTCCCGCCTGAAGACAAATCCATCAACTCCCCAATGACGTTAACGCGGGCAATTTCCACGTCATACAAACGGCGGTTCCGGGAAAGCTCCGGCTGGAATTCACCCGTCTCCGCGTCCACTAGGTAGGCAGAAAAAGTATCCGCATCCCGCCTAAACAGCGTATTGGACAAGGAAACATCCCCCCAATAAAAGTTGAGAAGATGCAGCCTCACCAGCAAGATAGCCAGTGCGCGGATGAGCTTGTCCGCCATGGCAGGCTCCAGCTTCTGGGAGAAAATTTCCCGGTACGGCAGGGAGAACCTCAGATGCTCGGTTACCAGCGCGGCCGTGAGGACCTCCCACTCCGGGGACCGGCGCCCCGTAATCACCGCGATGGGGGTCACGGCCGGCGCTTTGACCCGGCGCAGCTCACGCAACATAGCGTATTCGTGGTGCGCGGTCTTGCGGCCAATCTCCTTAATAGCCGCGATGATCCCGCCCGTGGGGGACATCGTGGCAAAGTCAGTGCCAGTTGCGTCCCCCAGATGCACAAACCTCACCACGTGCCGGGAAATACCCCGCGGCAGCCTGACCACCACGTCATCCCCCCACTTATCCAAGGGCGTAGACCAAGGCAACGGCAAAAGACTAGGCGCGTAGGCGCTACCGTCTATATTCATGGAGTTTGTCATGGCGTGATCCGACCTTTCCTTGTCCAACAGCATCCAACAGCTGAACTTCTCTTCCCCTTTGGGCAGTAACGCAAAGCGCTGCCCCAAAGGGGTTTTCTCCTAGCTTGCCCGCGTAGCGCGCAACTTCCAAACCCCCTCCTTACACGCCACAGCCGGCCTGTGGCGGGTTACACCACAAGCCGGCAGGGCCTTAAAAGGGAGGAGCCAAAGGCGTGAGCCAACGTGGCCCCGGGCAGAATAACCAGACGGGCAGTTGGCAGTATGCCACCCTAGCCAGGCACAGTTAAGGCAGGCGGAGCCCGGACTTAGCCGCAAAGTTGTGCTGGCCTTCGGGCTTGACGCGGACGTGGATGGTGGTGCCACGGTCCGGGGCCACGTTCGGGGCGGCGCGGATAACCAGCGGTTTGTTCTCCGCGCCCTCAATATTGCCGTAGAGGAAGGAGTCCGAACCCAGCTCCTCCACGAACTCAAGGGTCACTGGGATGGTGTCACCGGCGGAGGCGTCAACAAGCTCCAGCGCCTCCGGGCGGAAGCCAATGGTAATGCGCCCCTCATCTTCAGCGGAGACAGCAGCCAGCGTTTCAGGAGCCACCGGGATACGAGCTTGGCCGATGGTTGCCACATCACCTTCCAGCTTGCAATCAAGAATGTTCATGGCGGGGGAACCAATAAAGCCCGCAACAAAGACGTTGGCTGGGTTGTCGTAGAGCTCACGTGGCGTACCCACCTGCTGCAGGAAGCCGCCGTTAAGCACGGCAATACGGTCGCCCATAGTCAGCGCCTCAGTCTGGTCGTGCGTAACGTAGAGGGTGGTAACCCCCAGCTTGCGCTGCAGGGCAGCAATCTGGGTACGGGTTTGCACACGCAATTTAGCATCCAGGTTAGACAGAGGCTCATCCATCAGGAATACCTGCGGGTTCCGCACGATGGCGCGGCCCATAGCCACGCGCTGGCGCTGACCACCAGACAGGGCCTTCGGTTTACGCTCCAGGAACTCGGTAAGGTCCAGGGTGCGCGCAGCCTCTTCCACACGGCGGTTGATTTCCGCCTTGTCCATCCCGGCAATCTTTAGAGCAAAGCCCATGTTTTCCCGAACGCTCATGTGCGGGTAGAGCGCGTAGTTCTGGAACACCATGGCAATGTCGCGTTCTTTGGGAGCGGCCGTGGTGACGTCGCGGTCACCGATGTAGATATTTCCCTCCGTGACATCCTCCAGGCCAGCAAGCATACGCAGGGTAGTGGATTTACCACAGCCGGAAGGACCAACCAGAACCAGGAATTCGCCGTCCGCGATCTCAAGGTCAAACTTGTTGACTGTGGGCGCTTTCGCGCCGGGGTAGGTCAGGGAAACTTGATCAAAAGTTACTGATGCCATGATGGCTTCCTTTCATCGGCAGGTACGTGCCGAACGATCCGAGTGAAGAAGTAAGCAAGAGCCCAATCTAGGCCCCTCGCCAAAAATACCACTTTTTTACGGAAGGTAGGTCACTTTTTAGAGGCGAATGTGAGAAAGCACATTAGGCCGGCGGAGCCGCCACACTTTCGGGGGGTTACTGCCCGAGCCGATAAGTAAATCAGGAACCACGCCCTCCCGCGCCCAGCGCGCAAAGTGCTCTTTTTCCTGCCTGGCCCACATCTGCCAGAACTCCCCGTAGTTGTCCTCCGCGTCCCGGTCAAAGGCACGGCGCTGCCGCAGCCTAGCCGGTGCGTCAATCACCACTGACACCACTGCCCCACGGGCAGCAGCAGCACGCAGAGAACCCGCGGACAACGCCCCCACACCCTCCACAATGAGGTCTTCACCGGGGTCTAGCGCCACCCACTGCCCGGGCCGGTCATTTTCCCAGTCCCAACGGCGGTAACCAGGCAAGTGCCCCGCCAACACAGAGTCCGCGACCTGCCGGGAGGCCGCAGCCAAGCCGGACCACCCCGGATAGAAGTCATCAAGGTGCACCACGCGGGCACCCAGCCGGCTGGCTAAGTCCCCCGCCAAGGTGGTTTTGCCCGAGCCGGAAGGCCCATCAATTAAGACCGTGAGCGTCACAGCCCGAAGAACCTCCATGCACCTGTGGCCACGGCAACCGCCACCGGGATGGCCGCTACGGCCATGCCCCCAGCCAACGCCCAAAAGTCCACGGCATGCAACTTAGACTCCCGCGCCCAGGTGCGCTTGCCGCCGCCCGGCGGGGTGCGCCCAAAGCCGCGCGCCTCCATAGCGGTGGCCAGCTTGCCACCACGCCGAAGCGCAATAACCAACAAACCAAAGCTCATGGTCAGCATGTGCTTGAACCGCCCCACATCGGCTATCCCACGGGCCCGGCGGGCCCGTGCCAAAGAGTCCCAGTCATCCTTGAAAAGAGTCAACATACGCACGCCCGCCACCGCGCCGATAACAAAGCGGGAGGGAAGGTGGAGTACCTGTGAGAGGGCATCGCCAAGTTCGGTGGGGTCAATATTGCGGGCCAGGATGAATACGGGGAGCGTAACCGCAAACACGCGCAACATAACGGCTATAGCCAGCTGCACGGAGTTCTCACTAACCGTAACCAACCAGAACGTAAAGTACACCTCCCCACCTTCCCGGCCGTAGAGCAGCATAGAAATGCCAGACAGCGGAGCGATGAAGAACAACGGAAGCGCCATTTTCAACAAGCGCGGAATGGAAACCCCGCACAAAGGCGCGAGCACTAGGGAAAGTGCCACAGACACCGCCGCTGATACCCAATCGATGGTCAGCAGCAGTGGCGTGGTGATGATGACCATCAACGCAATCCGGGTAACGGGATTAACCCCGCGCAGAAGGTTAGGCATGGTGGCCCCCTTCTGCAGTTATACCGGCGGCAAAGCCCGGGGTTTCCCCGGCCTTAACATGAATGCGGTGGTCGCCCAGCGCCGCAATAAACGCTGGATCGTGAGTGATAGAGGCAATAGTGGTACCGGTACTGGCGATATCGCGCAACATACGCACTAATTCGGCAAAGGTTGTAGGGTCCTGGCCAAACGTTGGTTCATCAAGCAACAGTACTTCAGGCGCGGCCACCAGGGCAGTGGCCACCGAAAGCCGGCGTTTTTCCCCGCCGGAGAGGGTAAACGGGTTCGCGTTAACAAGGTGGGTCAGGCGCAGCCGCTCAAGCAGCTCCTCCACGCGGCGGTCCGTACTGGCGTCCTTCTTACCGCGGGCCATCACGCCCGGCCCAACGCGCATTTCTTCAGCCACCGTGCGCGCAACAAACTGGTGCTCCGGGTTCTGGAACACAAAACCAATCCGCCGGGCCAAGTCCGCAGACTTCCAATCATGCGGATCACCCTTGATTCCTTGGCGTACGGCGTCGTGCAAACCGATCTCCCCGCCCCGTGCCGGCAAAAGCCCCGCCACGGTCATCAGCCAGGTGGTCTTTCCCGCACCGTTTTCACCGGTAATAACAGTGGAGTGCCCACGTGGGAGTTCGTAGCTGCGCGGCGGGCCAAAGCGGGTAAGCAATTCGCGGGAAAAGAGCGCCGGCTCCGCGCCAGCCACCGGCTGCGCCTCCGGCAGGCCCGTAATTTTCCGGGTCTCCACAACCTCAGCAAAGGAAGAATCAGCCACCAGCCGGCCATGTTCCACCAGCAACGCGCGGTCCAAGACACCTTCCCAGGCTTGGTACTGGTGCTCGACCACAATCAGGGTCACTCCCGTAGCTTCCGCCACACCAGCAACCGCCTTGACGATGTCCTTTGCACCCTCCGGGTCCAAATTGGCCGTGGGCTCATCCAACAGGATAAGACCCGGGCGCATGGCCATGACACCAGCCAACGCCAACCGTTGCTTCTGGCCGCCAGAAAGGCGCTCTGTAGGGTGATCAAGTGGAACGTCTAGCCCCACCAAATCAAGAGCTTCTTCCACACGGGACCAGATTTCTTCCCGTTCAATGCCCAGGTTTTCACAACCAAAAGCCACGTCATCCCCCACACGGGCGGAAATGACCTGCGCGTCCGGGTCTTGGAGCAACAGCCCTACCGGAATGTTGTGACCGGGGGCTTCGCTGAAATTGCGGGAACGCAGCAGGATCTCACCTTCCTGGTGCCCTTCCTCAGACCCACCCAACACTCCAGCCAGGGCGGCCAAGAGTGTGGACTTTCCGGAACCGGAATCACCAGCTAGAAGCACCCGCTCCCCCGGCTCAATGTGGAAGGTCAAACCCTCCAACGCTCTGCGGGAGCGCCCCGCATGCGTCCACCCAAAGTTTTGGGCGGTAACGCCTACACCTATACCGGAAGCCACTATGGAATACGGGCCTCACGGCCCACGGCGAAGCGGTCTAGCGCGCCGGTCCTAGCCAAAGCCTGGACCAGGAAGTGGCCCAACAGCCCCGCCAAAAGGGCGCCGGAAATAATCAAGCAAACCAGGTAGATGATAAGGAACTGCGGGTCCTTGGCCAAGTTGCCGGAGAGGAAAAGCTCCAGCACCCACGCGGCCACACCAGCGGCAGCGCCGGAGAGCATAGCCACAACGGCACCGAACTTACGGTAAAGGAAAATAGCCACAATGATCTCCACGCCCAGGCCCTGCGCCAGACCCGAGTACAAGGTTTCAATACCCCACTGGGAGCCCAACAAAGCAGACACCGTGGCGGCCAGGGCCTCCACGTAAAGAGCCGCACCCGGCTTGCGGATAACCAGCGCGCCCAGTACGCCGCCAATGAGCCAGATGCCCACCGCGATACCGCCCAGGCCCGGCGTCACCGAGTCCATCGCGGTGAACCAGGCATAGCCAACAGAGTTCCAGCCCACGAACAGCAGGCCGCAGGCTACCGCCAGAACAGTGGCGACGATGATATCCACCACGCGCCACTGCAAGTTCCGCTTGCCAGAGATATGATTTGCGCCCGAAGTGGTCACAAGTATTCCTTCCTTATACGCCGGTATTACCCGGATCAAGTTCAACGGTTTGCCAGAGTAAGTGGCATCTCAGCCGGGGCAAAGCCCCAGCACCCGTATTGTTGTTTAGTTGTTCCCTGAAGTTTTTGCCCGCCTCCAAAATGCAAGGCCAGGCTTTCCCAGGTTAGCAAACCGCTGGCTACACGGCTGCGCGGGCCTCACGCCCCACAGCAAACCGGTCCAACGCCCCGGTCTTAGCCAAAGCTTTAGCTACCAAATGCGCACCCAGACCAGCAATAAGTGCTCCGGAAATCAACAGCGTCACCAGGTAGATGGCCAGGTATTCCGGCCCCTTAGCAAGGTTGCCGTAGAGCACCAGCTCCAAGATCCACGCGCCCACACCGGCCGCTGCACCCGCAAGCATGGCTACCTGCAGATTGAACTTCCGGTACAAGAAGATGGCAACCACGATCTCCACAGCCAGGCCCTGTGCAATCCCCGACCACACAGCAGCGAAACCCCATTGCGCGCCCAGCAGCGGCTCCACGAGCGCCGCCAGTACCTCACAATAGATTGCCGCACCTGGCTTGCGGATGATTAGCGCACCCAAGGTACCGCCGATGAACCAGGTACCGGTGGCCAAGCCACCCAATCCCGGCGTCAGCGCCTCTAAGGACAGTAACCAGGCATAGCCCACGGAGTTCCAGAACATGAAAAGCAACCCGGACGCCAGCGCCAGCACGGTGGCCACGATGATATCTACCACCCGCCATTGCAGGTTACGTTTGGACGCGCCCCTAGGCGCAGTAGATGAATTAGCAGAAACGCTCATTATTTTCTCCCTTATTCGCCGGCATTACCCGGATCAGGTTCAACGGTTCACCACCCATGGAACGTCACTATTTCATTCCATACCATGTGGCATCTCAGCCGGGTTCAATCCCCAGCACCCGCGAAGTATTTATATGTCTTTACTGGTGATTCCTAAAATCAGTCACCAGCGCCTAGTTAGCATAGACTAACCAAAACTTTTTTGCTAGTCCCCAGGTTCCCCTGCCACATCCCCAAAACCACAACCTGCCCTAAAACCAACAACAGGGGTCTTCCCCCAACCCGTAGGTTGGGGAAAGACCCCTGTCTTTTCCGCGTAGATACGAGGTTTTTAAATTCCCTCACGCTCTTTGCCCAAGAGGTTCCTCTGGGCGCAAGCAGCTACTAGGACTGGAAGCGGTGGAAGATATCAGCAACTGGCCCAAAGACGCGGGTCCAGTCATTGCGGCCAGCACCGTGAACTCCAAATCCAGGCAGGATATTCAAAGAAGGCAGCAGTGCGGGAACAAAGTTAACCAGCAGACCAATCAAAGCGGCAGCAGCGGCACCGCCACCAAGCAGACCAATCAACCAGCCGTACTTCTCCAGAGTCTCGTTCTTATCCTCGCCCGACTTGGATGAGCCGTTGTCTGACGTAGAGGACCCGGTGCCTGGCTTAGGGGCCTCATCATCAGTCGTCGTTGGTACAGGCTCGGCCTTGGCAGTAACGGTCACAGTTACTGGCGTTGCACTGGCAGTTACGGTCTCGGTTGCCGTGACGGTGGTAGGAACCGGCTCAACGGGAGCAGCGGTGGCCGTGACGGTGGAAGTCTCAGTAGCCGTCACCGTGGATGGCTCCGCAGTAACCGTAGTCGTGGACAGGACAGTGCTTACCTCAGTCTCAGTCACCGGAGAAGCCTGAACCGTGCTGACGTTCGTGACGGTGGCTGGGTCAGGCTGAACGGTAGTGGTAACCGGGTCAGGCTGAACGGTAGTGGTAACAGGAGCAGGCTCAACCGTGGTGGTTTCCGTAGTGGTAACTGGAGCAGGCTCAACCGTGGTGGTTTCCGTAGTGGTAACTGGGTCTGCCACAACCGTCGTGGTTTCTGTAGTGGTAACAGGAGCAGGCTCAACCGTGGTGGTCACTACCTCGGTGGTGGTAGTAGCTTCAGTCACCGTGGTCTCAACCGGAGTAGTAACGGTGGTGGTCGCGGTCGTTACAACTGGGTCACCAGAGTTATTGGGGTTGGTCTTCTTTTCATTTGGTCCGACCTCAGGGTCGTCAATGGTTTTACCATTTTCATCAACAATAGTGTTGAGCTCTTCGCCGTCCTTCAGACCATCGCCATCGCTGTCTGCTTCCAGAGGATTTGTGCTACCGGCTAGTGCCCCAGTGCTGTAGCTATCGGATTTGAAAGGGTTCTTCTCACCGGAAACTTCGTCATAATCGTTGACACCGTCTGAATCAGTATCGACATTTTTCGAATCCGTGAAGAATTCATAGATTTCGTTTGCATCGGGGAGCCCATCCTTGTCATAGTCCGGGACACCAACAGTAAGCCCCATAGCTTCCTTCACTACGTCCGCAATACCGGCGCCGTCCGAATCTTCGGTGGCGGTATTAGGGTCAGTTTGAAGCTCATATGGGAGATCTAGAAACTGGGTTTTGCTATTTTCATCCACAAATGTACCGAGTTCGCGCCCATCGCTTATCCCATCACCATCGGTATCCGGGTTAATAGGGTTCGTCGTCCCTCGAAGAACTTCGTCCTCACCATTATCACCCTCGATGACGAAGAACCCCGTTTCAAAACTGTGGTAGCCGAAGTTGCCCCACACCTCATCGTAGTCACTGATGCCATCGCTATCCGTATCAGGATCGGTGACACTAGTCCCAAAGCGTTCTTCCAGGTCATCCCGGAGACAGTCGTTATCCTGGTCTGGAACTTTGTTCGCATCCTCTTCGGAGAGGTAGGCACCATCATCAGCATAGTAGTGACATCCGTTGTCGGCGTTTGGAGCCAGCTCTTCCTCAGCTCCGGCCGGGACGGTTGCACCGGCAGTTGCCAGCGCAATGAGGGTTGCCGTGGAAATGGCAACCTTCCTCGTACGGAAATTTGCTTTATTTAACATTAAATTCCTTTCTCAGCAACCAAACGGACTTCCCCCACATTTAGATTTACTAGGTCAAAGAAAATCAAAGCGGACAATCAATCTAACGTCCAAGGGTGGGAATAATACGAGACTGCCTAAAGTTTGCTATTTACCTGGTGAATCGTTCTGAGTTTAGCAGGCTCAAAGTATGCGTCCAACCCAATAAGGACTGACTAAAATTCTTACCCGACTTTAACGGTTTAGGCATTAGTAACATTTTCATAAACTTTCCAAAAGCCCTGCCCACCATAACCTGCAGCCGGAGATACAGCTTGACATAAGCAATCTTTCCTACACTTATTTTGAATATAAAAGCCTTTCGGCTTCATTGCCGGTATGCCGTTTCCTGTCCGTTTTCTCCCCACGAGCCTGGGAGCCTTCCACCTATCTGGATAGCTACTGTGGGTGTGGTGTCTATGAGCACGGCTAAGCCCCGGCACCTCCTGGAAAAGGAAGTACCGGGGCTAAGCGGACTGGCAGTGACTGAACCTAGAAGGAGAAGTCCTCGTCCAAAGGCACGGAGGCGCCGGTGAACTCACCAAAGCCATCATCACCGTAGATGGAATCACCGTAGGTGGGGATGGAGTACGCAGCATTCCGAGCGGCCTCAGTTGGCTTGACGGAGATGTTGCGGTAACGGGAGATACCGGTACCAGCTGGAATCAGCTTACCGATAATCACGTTCTCCTTCAGACCGATGAGCTGATCGGAGCGCTTATTGATAGCGGCGTCGGTAAGAACGCGGGTGGTCTCCTGGAAGGAGGCGGCGGACAGCCACGACTCCGTAGCCAAGGAAGCCTTGGTAATACCCATGATCTCCGAGCGCAGCTGAGCTGGCTCGCCCTTTTCCGCAACCTGCTTAGCGTTAACCTGCTTGGCCTCAGAAAGGTCAACCAAGGTGCCCGGCAAGAAATCGGTAGAACCGGCCTCAATGACGGTACCGCGACGCAGCATCTGGCGAATGATGATCTCAATGTGCTTATCGTGGATAGCCACGCCCTGTGCACGGTAGACGGCCTGAACCTCATCAATAAGGTGCTTTTCCACGCCACGACGGCCCAGAACTTCCAGAACATCGTGCGGGTCAGCAGCACCACGCATGAGACGCTCGCCGGTGGTGACGTGGTCACCATCACGCAAGGAACGCTCAATCATGGCATCCGGATTGGACTCCATTGGGCGGCGAACCTGGGCCAGGCCCTGGCGCTTAGACAGCTTCTCATACTCGATGTTGTCAGAGCCATCATCAGGAGTGATGGTCAGGGTCCAGAAGTTACCCTCATCAGACAGGGAGATGGTGCCGTCAACGGAAGCAATCGGTGCACGGTTCTTCGGGTTACGAGCCTCAAAGAGTTCCTGCACACGCGGAAGGCCGCCGGTAATGTCGCCACCAACACCACCCTGGTGGAACGTACGCATGGTCAGCTGGGTACCCGGCTCACCAATGGACTGTGCTGCCACAATGCCCACTGCCTCACCGATGTCAACCAGCTGGCCGGAAGCCATGGACTTGCCATAGCACTTAGCACACACGCCGGCTGGGGTCTGGCAGGTCAGCACGGAGCGAACCTTGACCTCAGCGAGCCCAGCATCAAGCAGTTTCTGGGTATTGTCTTCAGTCAGGTCATCGCCCGCACTAAGGACAACGTTTCCATCAACATCCTTGGTGTCGGATGCAACGACACGGCCAGAAGCGGTGGTCTCCCACAGTTCGTGCTGAACCAGGTTGCCCTTCCCACCTTCGGTGCCGGACTTAGCCTGACCGATGTGGATAAGTACACCTTGGCGGGTGTTGCAATCCTCTTCGCGGACAATAACGTCCTGGGCCACGTCCACCAAACGGCGGGTGAGGTAACCGGAGTCAGCGGTACGCAAAGCGGTATCGGCCAGACCCTTACGGGAGCCGTGCGAGTTGTTGAAGTACTCCAGAACGGACAAGCCCTCACGGAAGGAGGTCTTAATAGGACGGGTGATGTACTCGCCGTGCGAGTTCACAACCATGCCCTTCATGCCGGCCAGGGTCCAGATCTGACGCATGTTACCGGCAGCACCGGACTTCACGATCATCGGAATCGGGTTGTCGTCCGGGTACAGGTCCTCAACGGCCTTACCCACGGTGTCCGTGGCGTCCTTCCACAGCTCAACCAGGCGGTCGTAACGCTCACGCTCAGTAAGCGCACCCTGCTCCCAGAACTTACGCTCAATGCGGGTGGCTTCCTTCTCGTAGGACTCCAGAACTTCTTCCTTGTTGGGAAGAACCAGCACGTCGTCCATAGAGATGGTCACACCGGAGCGGGTTGCCCAGTAGAAACCGGCATCCTTCATCTTGTCCAGAACCTGAGCCACAGTAATCATCGGGTACTTGATGGCTAGGTCATTAATGACATCACCAAGCAGCACCGCGTTGGACTTGCCACCCTTGCGGAGCATGACGCCCTCAAGGTATGGGTAGTTCCACGGCAGCAAGTCGTTGAACATGATACGGCCCAAGGTGGTGTCAGCCAGCCAAGGCTGACCCTTCTGCCAACCGTCGGGGAACTGCTCAGCCTCAATCTCAGCCGGTGGGCGCAGGTGAGAGATACGCACCTTGATGGGGGCCTGCAGACCAACCATGCCGCGGTCCCAAGCCATGATGGCCTCAGCGTAGGAAGAGAACACACCAGTGGCTGGCTTGTCCTCGGTCGCTGGGGTGTAGCGGCCATTGCCACCAATCTCATCAGGTCCCTTGTCCATGGTCAGGTAGTAAAGACCAGTAACCATGTCCAGACGCGGCATAGCCAAAGGCTTACCGGACGCAGGCGACAAAATGTTGTTGGAAGCAAGCATGAGCACGCGTGCCTCAGCCTGAGCTTCTGCGGACAGCGGCAGGTGAACTGCCATCTGGTCGCCGTCGAAGTCAGCGTTGAAAGCCTCACAAGCTAGCGGGTGCAGCTGGATAGCCTTACCCTCCACCAGCTTGGGCTCGAAGGCCTGGATACCAAGGCGGTGCAGCGTAGGTGCGCGGTTAAGCAGCACTGGGTGCTCCGAAATGGCTTCTTCCAAAACGTCCCAGACCTCTGGGCGCTGGCGTTCCACCATGCGCTTGGCGGACTTGATGTTTTGGGCGTAGTCATTTTCCACCAGACGCTTCATAACGAAGGGCTTAAACAGCTCCAGCGCCATGAGCTTAGGCAGACCACACTCGTGCAGTTTGAGCTGCGGGCCGACGATAATAACCGAACGGCCGGAGTAGTCAACGCGCTTACCCAGCAAGTTCTGACGGAAACGGCCCTGCTTGCCCTTGAGCAAGTCAGACAGAGACTTCAGCGGACGTGAGCCTGGCCCGGTAACCGGGCGGCCACGGCGGCCGTTGTCAAAGAGGGCATCGACAGATTCCTGCAGCATGCGCTTTTCGTTGTTGACGATGATCTCTGGGGCGCCCAGATCAATCATGCGCTTCAAACGGTTGTTACGGTTGATCACACGACGGTAGAGGTCATTCAGGTCGGAGGTGGCAAAGCGGCCACCGTCCAGCTGCACCATGGGGCGCAGCTCCGGCGGGATGACCGGAATAGCGTCCAAGACCATACCCGCTGGGTCGTTGCCGGAACGCAAGAACGCAGCAACAACCTTTAGGCGCTTGAGCGCACGGACCTTCTTCTGGCCCTTACCGCTGTTGATGATTTCCTTGAGAATCTCTGCTTCAGCTTCAAGGTCAAAGTTCCGGATGAGCGTCTGGATAGCCTCTGCACCCATGCCGCCCTGGAAGTAGTCCTCGTAGCGGTCAACTAGCTCCTCGTAGATGTTTTCATCAATGATCATCTGCTTCGGAGTCAGCTTCAGGAAGGTGCTCCAGATTTCATCCAGGCGGGCGATCTCGCGCTCGCCGCGCTCACGGATGTGCTGCATCTCCTTATCAGCGGCGTTTTGAACCTTGCGGCGGGCGTCAGCCTTAGCACCGGCAGCCTCTAGCTCAGCTAGATCCTGCTCCAGCTTGGCGGCGCGCTCCGCGATGTCCGAGTTAACGTCATCCTCAACGTCCTTCTTTTCCAGCAGCATTTCTGCTTCCAGAGTGGACTGGTCATTGTGGCGCGCCTCCTCATCAACGTGCGTGATGATGTTGGCAGCAAAGTAGATGATGCGCTCGAGGTCTTTTGGAGCCAGGTCCAAAAGGTAACCCAAACGGGAAGGAACACCCTTGAAGTACCAGATGTGGGTAACGGGCGCGGCCAGCTCAATGTGGCCCATGCGCTCGCGGCGAACCTTAGACTTGGTCACCTCAACGCCACAGCGCTCACAGATGATGCCCTTGTAACGAACGCGCTTGTACTTGCCACACTGGCACTCCCAGTCACGGGTAGGGCCAAAGATGCGCTCGCAGAACAGGCCGTCCTTCTCAGGCTTCAAAGTACGGTAGTTGATGGTTTCCGGCTTTTTAACCTCACCCTTGGACCAACGACGGATGTCTTCAGCGGTAGCGAGGCCGATGCGGAGCTCGTCGAAGAGATTTACGTCAAACACGTAATGTCTCCCTTTCATCCTCATAAATTTCGAGGAATTGATGGCTTTTAAAAAGAATTATCATTTTGCCTGGTTGCGGCCGTTAGACCGCAACCAGACCAGGCACAAATGCTTAGGGGTTCTAAGCGATGTTGTCGGCGTCGGACCGCTCATCGCGGGACAGGTTAATGCCCAGGGATGGAGAGTCCATGTCGTCATCATCGGAGCCGGAAAGCTCCATCGGAGTGCCGTCAACGGCAAGAACTTCCACGTTCAAGCACAAAGACTGCAGTTCCTTGAGCAACACCTTGAAGGACTCCGGAATACCCGGGTCTGGGATGTTGTCGCCCTTCACGATTGCCTCGTAGACCTTCACACGGCCCACCACGTCATCAGACTTGATGGTCAGCAGCTCCTGCAGGGTGTAAGCAGCGCCGTATGCCTGCATTGCCCACACCTCCATCTCACCGAAGCGCTGGCCACCGAACTGGGCCTTACCACCCAGCGGCTGCTGGGTAATCATGGAGTAAGGACCGGTAGAACGAGCGTGAATCTTCTCATCAACCAAGTGGTGCAGCTTGAGCATGTACATGTAGCCCACGGAAACCGGGTACTTATAAGGCTCACCGGAACGGCCGTCAAACAGACGGGCCTTGCCGTGCTCATCCACCAGAACATCACCATCGCGGTTAGGACGCGAGGAAGCCAGCAAACGAGAAATCTCTTCATTGGTGGCACCGTCGAATACCGGGGTGGCGGTCAAAGAATCAGCCGGGACGTCGTAAAGCTCCTCAGGGAGGGTCTTCAAAATCTCCGCGTTCTTTGGATCCTCAACATCGATCTTCCAACCGGAGTGAGCCAACCAGCCCAAGTGAACTTCCAGCACCTGGCCAATGTTCATACGACGAGGAACACCGTGGGTGTTCAGGATGATGTCTACTGGCGTGCCATCTTCCATGAACGGCATGTCTTCCGGAGGAAGAATCTTGCCCACCACACCCTTGTTGCCGTGGCGGCCAGCCAGCTTATCGCCGTCCTGGATCTTACGCTTCTGGGCAACGTAGACGCGGATCATCTCATTGACGCCAGGCGCCAAATCATCATCTTCATCACGGGAGAAACGAGCAACGCCAATAACCTTGCCGGTCTCACCGTGAGGAACCTTCATGGAGGTGTCGCGGACTTCGCGAGCCTTCTCACCGAAGATGGCGCGCAGCAGGCGCTCCTCCGGAGTCAGCTCGGTCTCACCCTTAGGCGTGACCTTACCCACCAGGATGTCGCCGGGGCGGACATCTGCGCCAATACGGATAATGCCGCGGTCATCCAAGTCGCGCAGGACGTCCTCAGAGACGTTGGGGATTTCGCGAGTGATTTCCTCAGCACCAAGCTTGGTGTCGCGGGCATCGATCTCGTGCTCCTCGATGTGGATGGAAGTAAGCGTGTCATCCTCCACAATCTGCTGATTGAGGATGATGGCGTCCTCGTAGTTGTGACCTTCCCAAGGCATAAACGCAACCAGCAGGTTGCGGCCCAGGGACATCTCACCGTTGTGGGTACCAGGACCATCGGCCAAAACCTGGCCGGCCTCTACACGGTCACCCGCAGAAACTAGCGGGGTCTGGTTGTAGTTGGTGCCCTGGTTGGTGCGCTCAAACTTGCGCAGCAAATAGGTGTCGCGCTGGCCAGAGTCATCCATGATCGTGATCGACTGTGCGGACACAGCCTCCACCACGCCGTCCTTGGCGTTGATGATGAGGTCACCGGCGTCATACGCGGCGCGCTGCTCCATGCCGGTGCCCACAAACGGGGCCTCGGAGCGGACCAGCGGCACTGCCTGGCGCTGCATGTTGGCGCCCATCAGTGCACGGTTGGCGTCGTCGTGCTCCAAGAACGGAATCATGGCGGTTGCCACGGAAACCATCTGGCGCGGGGAGACGTCAATGAAGTCAACGCCCTTGGCGTCAGTCACACCGATATCACCCTCTTTGAGGCGAACCTCAATGCGGCTGTCGGTAATGTAGCCCTGCTCATCACGCTCCACCTCGGCTTGGGCAATCGCGTAGCGATCTTCCTCGTCAGCGGTAACGTAGACGACCTCGTCAGTGATACGGCCGTCCTCAACCTTGCGGTAAGGGGTCTCAATGAAGCCAAACGGGTTCACGCGGGCATAAGAAGCCAGCGAGCCAATCAAACCAATGTTAGGACCTTCGGGAGTCTCAATAGGGCACATACGGCCGTAGTGAGAAGGGTGAACGTCACGAACCTCAATGCCGGCGCGCTCACGCGACAGGCCGCCTGGACCCAGCGCAGAAAGGCGACGCTTGTGCGTCAAACCAGACAAAGAGTTGTTCTGGTCCATGAACTGCGAGAGCTGGGAAGTACCAAAGAACTCCCGGATAGCTGCAGACACCGGACGAACGTTAATCAGCGAGGTAGGAGTAATGGATTCCGCGTCCTGAGTGGTCATGCGCTCGCGAACCACGCGCTCCATACGGGATAGACCCACGCGAACCTGGTTTTGGATAAGCTCACCAACGGTACGCAGGCGGCGGTTACCAAAGTGGTCAATATCATCAGTGTTCAGCGGGATCATCTGGCCATTAGGGGCCTTCATCTCCCGTTCACCGGCATGCAGACGCACCAAGTACTCGAGGGTGACGGCAATGTCTTCCTCGGTCAAGGTCATAAGCCCATCATGGTCCCCACCCAGGCCAAGTTTGCGGTTGATCTTGTAACGGCCCACACGAGCCAGATCATAACGCTTAGCCTTAAAGAATGAGTTGGCCAACATGGCCAACGCCAGATCACGCGTAGGCTGCTCACCCGGGCGCTGCTTACGGTAAATCTCCAGCAATGCCTCATCCGTGTTGGCAACGCCGTCGCCTTCCAGGGTAGACATCATAAGCTCGGAGAAACCAAAGCGTTCCCGGATCTGCTCCTCGGTCCAACCAAGGGCCTTGAGCAAAACAGTCACCGGCTGGCGACGTTTACGGTCAATACGGACACCAACGGTGTCGCGCTTGTCCACGTCAAACTCCAGCCACGCACCGCGGGAAGGAATAACCTTCACGGCGTGCAGCGGGCGCTCCGTAGACTTATCGATTGTCTGGTCAAAGTAAACACCAGGGGAACGCACCAACTGCGAAACAATGACACGCTCGGTGCCATTGACAATGAAGGTGCCCCGGTCGGTCATCATTGGGAAATCACCAATGAACACCGTCTGGGACTTAATCTCCTGGGTGTCTTTGTTGACAAACTCTGCGGTCACATACAGTGGCGCGGAGTAGTTAATATCTTTTTCCTTGCTTTCATCAACCGTGTACTTCACGGGTTCAAAGCGAGGCTCAGACAGGGATAGCGACATACGCTCGGAATAGTCCTCAATGGGCGAGAGCTCATTCAGGATGTCTTCCAGGCCGCTGGTCACGCGGGCATCAGGCCCACGCAACTCCTGCTCACGTTCACGCCACTCAGGCGTGCCGATAAGCCACGAATAGGAATCTAGTTGTACGTCGAGTAGACCCGGAACGGTGATAGGCTCGTCGATCTTTGCGAACGAGTACCGCTTCGGGGCTCCCGGAATCTTTGTCACTGACTTGGTCTGGCGCGAGACTGCCAAGATGGGTCCTTCCAGCACCTCACGCGGAACCGGGTGATCAACCACTCATGCTTGTGATTGGCCCGAAACCGCTGGTAGATTAGCATTTTGTTTAGCTTAAGGAACCACTGCACGTAGAGAGCACGAAATCACCTTGTCAAATAGGTATTTTAACAAGGTGTATGGGTCTACGTAGAATGATTCCAGCGCAACACAACAGTTTATAGCAAAGACGACCGTTTGTCTAGGCGCGCTAATCCACGAGAGGGCCAGTTACCAAATCCCGCTGTTCACAGCCCCTAAACAGCCATCGCCTTCAAGGCCAGACCCGCGCGATCCCGCAGCGAGTGACAGAACAAACTATGCCAACCCCGGCTTGCGTGATGGAATATACCACCTTCAGCCGCCGAGGCCCAAGGACACGCCGCCTGCAACTTGGGCTGCGAGCCGCAAAGCACAGCGCCGCGTAGTCGCGCCCAAAACCCATCAATCTGTGCGCCTAGTGAGAGTGTTTCCGCAAGGGCGCTAAGATGGGTGACCATGTTGCCCCTCTCCCGTGTTATCCCGGCCCTTCTTCTAGGCGTGGGCGTGGCCAGCGTGTCCGCTGGCGTAGCCGCGCCCGTGTTCTTGGACGCGCGGCCTGCGGTACCGCTGGACCTTGAAGACACCACCTGGACCATCGTGGATGAGTCCGCCACCACCCGACTGTTCCAGGACGGGCGGCAACTCAACGTACCCGTTACGGCCCAGTGGCACCTCAACCTCCAAGAGCCGGCTGACGAAGACACCACCACCGTGCGCATTGGCTCCAGCCTCATGCGCTCTAGCCAACAGTCAGAATTAGAGCGGCTAATCCAGGCGCAGGTGTGGACTTACCCCATCGACCGAATTACGCGCAGCTCCACCGGAGTTGCGGAAGTCTCCCACACCATCGGCATGCCCAGCGCCGGACTCACCGTGGACGGCGTGTGGTTCCTGTTCCCGGCAGACGCGGAGAAAACCACCTACGAGGTCTTCGATGAAACGCTACGTGGCACCGCCCCCGCCGTATTCGACCGGGAAGAAAAGATAGATGGACACACCATCTACGTCTACCGGCAGGAAATTGCGCCCACCAACGTGGCAACGCGTTACGCCAGCCTTTTCAACGTCACAGAAGTCGCCGAAAAGGCTCAGCCCGCGCCACCACCTGCTCCCGCCGCACCCGAGGGGCTGCCAGAGACACCCGGGGATGTGCCGGAACCACCCGAGGGGCTGCCAGAGACACCCGGGGATGTGCCGGAACCACCCGAGGGCCTACCCGAGGCACCCGAGGGCCTACCAGATGAACCGGCACCCGACACCCCGGTGGCCCCGGAGCCGCCACAGCCGCAAAAGGGCTACCTCCATCACTCCGCCACCCGCGATTTCTTCGTTGATCAGCGCACCGGCCTGGTAGTGGACATGGACGTGCAGGTCCACGACTTCTACGCCACGGCAGAGGGCGCGGAGCTGGAAAATTCCCTAACCTTTTCCGGCTCCATCTCCGAGGCAGACACCGCGCAGTTGCTAGAACAAACCAAGAAGTTCCCCAACCCCGCGCTCATTAGGACTGTTCGCCTCACCCTTATCATCGGCGGCGGACTACTGACCATTGTCTCCGCGCTAGGCGCTTTTGGACTGGTGGCGCGCAAGCGCCGCGCTGTTAGCACACCGGCCGGCGAAGGGCAGGCCGTGCCCGCTAGCCTGCAGAACCCCTAATCCGGAATAGCCTTCCCTCCCAAAAGCGGCGCCAGCACCTCCGCCAACTGGTCCATGCCAGCACATGTATGGTTGGCCATAATCGTAATCCGGATAATGGCCTGCCCCCTGGGCACGGTGGGATAGCGGATGGCAGGGGCCCAAATTCCGGCCTGCGCCAGTTGCTGGGAAACCCACATAGCGCGGGCTTCATCCCCCACCGGCACCGCCAGAATGGGGACCCCGCGCGCGGCCATCCCTAAGACCTTCTCCGCGTAGGCGATATTGCGGTGCAAACGCCCCACCACGTCCGTGCTGCGTATCAGCCGCAAAGACTCCCTAGCCGCCGCCACGGGGCCGGCGGACAGCGAGGTGGAAAAAACGTAGCTTCTCGCCTGGTTGCGCAGCAACCTGGCGGTCTCAGCGCCACAGCACACAAAACCGCCTTCCGCACCGAACGCCTTTGACAGTGTTCCCACCAAAATATCGGGCGGCAACCGATCTGACGGCAGGCGTTCCTGGTTCAACAACCCTGCCTCCTCCACAACGCCCCGGCCGGATATTCCCAGAGTGCCGATACCGTGCGCGTCATCCACCATGGTCCAGCAGCCGGAATCCATAATCTTCGCTAACGGCGCGCGATCCCCCGACATGGAAAACAGGCCATCAGTCACAATCAACCGTGGGGCGCAATCACGGGTGCCACCGCCCGTCCCGGCGCGCGCAGAAGGCGGAGAAAGGTGCGGGTAGACCTCCACCTTGGCGCCCCGCTGTGTAGCCAAGCGCATGCCGTCAATCAGCGAGGCATGGTTTGCCGTGTCCGAATAAACTTCCAGACCCTCCCCCGCCAGGGCTTGCAGCGTAGAAAGATTGGCCTGGTAGCCGGTGGCAAATAACACGCAGTCCTCGTAGCCCAACCACTGCGCCAGACTGGTTTCAAGCTCGCGGTGCAAACTGTGCGTACCGGTGGTAAGCCTTGACCCGCCGGAGCCAGTGCCCCACAGTGCCGTAGCTTGCAGTGCGGCACTCACCACCTCCGGGTGATGAGCCAGTCCCAGGTAGTTGGAGGAAGAAAACAGTAGGTATTCCCGGCCATCAATAACCGCCCGAGGGCCTTGTGCGGAGCCGAAGGTCCGCGGTTGGCGTTCCAAGCCGGCGGATTCCCACGCCGCATTTCGTTCCGCGCACACCTCGTTGAGCTTTAGCGCGGGTCGTGCAGCTTTCCGGCCCGGCGCGGTGGCGGCGTCCCGCTGGCTGATGAACACCGGCGTGCGCTCAAGGTAGCGGACAATCTCATCCACGGTGGCAACCTGTGGGTCAATAAATAAGGCGCGGCCGCCATGCGGTGAACCCTCGGGTTTGATGTGATGTATGCGGTAGTAAGTGCCGCCACGGGCTACGTACCCGGTGGTATAACGGGGGTCATCGGAAACGCAGACCTCCGCCACCACGCCGGGGCAAGACTGGGCCTTTGTGGCCAGCGCCAAGGCCTCCCGGAAATGACTCTTTGCGCCGCTGTCCACAGAAGTGTCTTGCCAATCCATCCGGGAAACCCGCACGCCCCGGGCGCGGTCCGGTTCCACACGCTGACCGGTGTGGATATCGATGAGGGCAGCGCCGCGAAGGCGCTCGGAATTCCGCGCCAGCTCCAACCCGGACGGCGGAAGATCCGCCAACAGCTGGGCAAGCCTGTCCTCCGCAGCGATATCCCCTGGCTCCTCTACCCGTAGCGCGGGGATGGTCCTCGGGTGGGTCCCCAACTGCTCTACCGTAAGGGTGAGACTATCTGGCAGACCCTGTTCGTGGACCACCGCGCGGTGGGTCAACTCCCCGGCAATCTTTTCCCACTGCCCGGGGGTGGTCACTAGCCTTTCCGCCCCGGAGGTATGGACTCCCGCGCGGGAAGCCCGCATGCGCACTGAATAAACCGCCATGTGGCCATCATAGCCACCAAATTGAACGCCGTTTAAGGAAACAGTGGTGGAAAGATTCGCCTCAGCCCGAAACAAACTGTCACCGGGACTGCGCCTGGTACTGCTCTAGGTTCCTAAACCCAATCCCCAGCGGCAAACCGGCGTTATCTATCAACCGAACTCCACCTACCGTGGCTGCTATCAGCAAACGGCCATCGCCTTGCTCCGGGGGCTCGCCCAGGTCCGCGCCACGAACCTGTACGTATTCAGCTTCCACTCCCGCCGCCTCCAATACTGCCTGGGCAACATCCTGGACTTTCTGGGCTCCTGCCTCCGCGGCGTGCGCCCCGGCAGTTAAAGCCGCTGAAATAGCGCGCGCCTGCTCCCGCGCCTCTGCGGCTACACGGGAATTGCGCGTGCTCACAGCCACGCCGTCCGGCATACGCACGGTCGGAACTCCCTGCACCCGCACCGGCAGATTCAGGTCCTGCAGCGCAACATTAGTGGCCACCAACAGCTCATAATCTTTCTCGCCCATGATGAGGTGGCTGGGCATTACTGTCCCCACCATTGACAACACGCGGTGAAGCTCCGTGCCCAGCTCCGCGGCCGGTTCCAGTCCCTGGAACGTCGGCGCAATCCGAATGCGCACCGGCCGGGGCGCGTAGTGCCAGACCACGTCGACTTTCTCTTTTCGCAACACTTCAAGGTCCGCGTCGCCAACATCACCGACCGCAACTATGACCACTGCCCCCCGGACGGCCCGGGCGGCTCGGACGAGGGCAACATGCCCCGCATGCACACCGTTGCCCAGCGGCACAAGAGCAACCGGGCATCCGGTCTTTCTGAAAGCCGAAGATATCATCCGCACCTGTGCAGGGTCGTCAGTCTCAACGGCACGGCCTAACTCAAAACTCATCGATTCTCCTCCAAAAGTGCCCACATCTCCAGGCTGGGATCTCCGTGGATTTCCGCATACCGGCTAGCGGCCGCCAGATATGCCCGCCGCAAGCTGGGGTCCCCAATATGGGGAAACGCGGCCATAACGCCCCTGCCGCCAATAAGCGGGTCACCATCATTATCTTCATCCAAGAGACCGCGTACGGCCTCCTGCGCCGCCAGCGCGATACTCCGCGTCATCTTGGCGTAGGCCACCTGGGCGGCAAGCAGTCCCCGCTCCGCGTCGGGTATTTCACACCCCTGAGCACCCATCTCCCCCAGAATGAGCTGCGCGATAGTTAGACCCAATTCATCGGCCGCAGAGACCACCCACCGGTTGCCACTGACCGGAGAAATAGCAGCCACTACCACCCCCAGGGTCTCGAGGTTGTCTAGAACCTGCACACCCGTCGATAGGCAGGTGTGAATGACAATGTGAGCGCGCCGCAAATCTGGTTCCAATGCTTGCGTAACCCGGGAAATTCCACCTTCATCAACTGCGAGGATGAAAGCGTCATAACCGCTGAGGCTGTCCACACCGGGATTTTCAACTACCGTGTGCCCGGCCGCCGCCATCCCCGCGGCTAGTGCGGTGCCCTCACGACTTTTGCCCAATAGCGCGACCCGCATACGTGGCGCGGGCACTTACTTATCCTTCTTCAGTTCTGCCAATAGCTCCGCCACCGTCTTCACGCCGTCGCGGTCATTATCAGACCGGCGGCGCCCGTGGCGGTCATAACTTTCCTTCCCCTGGCTGCCAGCTGGAGCAGCCCGCCGGGCACCTTCTGAGCGGTCACGGTCTTCCGGCTGGAGCGTTTCACCGGCTGACTCGTTCTGCCGTGTGGCCCGGGTGGACCCAGTGGATTCGGCCGTCTGAGTGGACCCGGCGGCCTGACCTGTCTGCTCCGGCTGAGGCTTACCATCAACGCTCAGGAATTCCCCGGTATCCCACTTCACCGAATCAAAGGACTTAGTACTAAACAACGGTTCCGGCATTGCCCGGGAAGCGGGTTCAGACCCAGCCTCCACCCGTGCGGGCTGGGGTTCTTCCTCACGCTCTGGAGTTGTCTCAGAGGCGGCGGTGGACGGCAAGTCTTCGGGCACCGGTTGCGCCTGCCGCTCGCTTTCCTTTTGCCGATCTTTGATGAGCGCAGCCAAAGGATTGTCTTGGCGGGGAGCAGATGTGTTTCCCACTTCGCCAGCAACAGCGCTGAGAGAAGGTGCGCCCTGCGAAGGCTGCGTAAAGGAGACTTCTTCTTCCCGCGCAAAATCTTCTGCTGCCGGCGTTGGCGCGCGGAACTCAATCTCCGCTATCCGGCGGGCCTCAGCGTAGAGCGCCGCCGGCTCATAGGCGTACTCCCGCCCGGCCAGCTCAGCGAGCTGAGCCTGGATTTGTTCCAGCTGCTCTTTAATTTCTTTCCATTCTTCCGGCACGGTCGGTGCAGAGGGAGCTGCAGGCTCCTGCCGGGTGTTGTCAGTTGCTTCAGAAGCAACACGAGCCAGTTCGGATTGGTAATACTCCTCACGAATCCACAGCTCATTCTCGCGTTCTGCGGCTTCCCACCTGTAGCGGCTAAGGAGGAAAAAGCCCAATACTGCGGCCCACAAAGAAGCCAAAAGCGCCAGTTTAAGCGCCACGTCAGAGCCGGAAACCAACATCACCACGCTGGCCAGGACGGCCAGGACAACCAGCACTATGACGCCCAGTTGGCCCTTGTCCATGCTAGATTGCTCCGCGGAGGCCTCACCATAGGTGTCTTGGTCCTCAGCAGCTACTTCGGGTTCGTTGCCACGCTCTACAGTCATGGGGTCTAATTTACCCTACTTAATTCACGCGCCAACACCATCAGGCGGCGGTGGCGCTTCACACTGGCCTTCCAGGTAATACCCGGACGCCGCCATGGCTACTCCGCCGGAGATGCAAAAGATGACGCCCCAAAGGTCATCCGCAGCCGCCGCCAGCTCATTCACGCGGGGAAAGACGTAGCAACCAATGCCCCCGTATGCACCAGCTACCACCGCGCCCGTCCACGCAGACGCTTTTCCCACCAGCATGAAGTTGGCCACCGTCATGGGGTTAAGCTGCGAGCGGTCCAATCCGATCCCCAGACCATCGTCCTTCTTGGCAGCGCGGACCTTAAAAGCCAACATCACGCACACCACGGTCATCAACCATAAGGTGACAGACACGGTCACTGGGATGGAGTAGATATTCCCGTAAAAGGCCGGGGTAACTATGGCAAAGGCTGCCACCAGGAAACCAGCTACCGCCACCAGTGCTTTGAGGCTCGTGCGTTTCATAGCTCCTCCATCATTCCAAGTCTGCGGACTCCGGCTACTTCAGCGGGATCCAAGTCCGCTATCAGCGCGCCCAGCTCTTTGCCATGCAGTGTAGCTGCGGGATGCGCCTCCAACCAGGGGATCAGGACAAAAGCGCGCTGATGGGCATAAGGGTGCGGGACGGTAAGCTCCGCGGACTCGGAACTAAAACCTTCAATGTCCACGATGTCCACGTCCAGGGTTCTGGGACCCCACCGGCGCAGGCGCGCGCGCTGGGCTTGGTTTTCCAGCTCCTGCCCGCGCGCCAGCAGCTGCAAGGGCGTGTCATTCACATCCACTACGAGCACCGCGTTGAGGAACTCATCTTGGTCTTCCACTCCCCATGGCGGGGTAGAATACACAGCGGACTGGCTAACAATCTCCCCCGCAAAATCCCGGAATACGGTGCGCAGAAGCTCCACCCGGTCATCCATGTTTGAGCCAACCGATAGCACTGCCCGCATGGCCTAGCCCATGTACTTTCGAGAACGCCGGGCAACTACTGCCACATCTTTAAACGTCCGGGGGATAGGTGCTTTTGGTTTGTGCACAGTCACTTCTACCGCCATCAGGAAACTGAAGGTACGCATGACATCTTCCGCCACAGCAGAGGCCACGGTCTCGATGAGGTCGCGGGAGGGGCCTTCCACAACCTTGGCTGCCACCTCCGCGAGTTCGGCGTAATTGAGGGTCTGCGCAAGATCATCCGTACGGGCGGCTCCGGAGAAATCCAACCAGCACGTTATATCAATGATAAACGGTTGGCCTTCGCGCTTTTCCTCCGCTAATACACCGTGGTAGCCGTAAAACTCCAGCCCGGTCAGTTCAATTCTGTCAGCCATCTTCCTTAACTCCTCTGGTAGGTCTGCGGGGTGGTGTGCCCACCAGCATAGGCTGCGCCGGCGTTCCAGGCGGCTGCCACATCAACGGCGTCGCGGGAGACTGCCACTTCGTGGACCCGAACCCCCCAAGCGCCCAGGTGCGCTGAAATGGCGGTCACCGCTGCGGTGGCGGGATCCGCCAATATAGGGTTTGACTCCACGCCCCGGTCCCCGCGGATAGCGGCCAGGAACCTCTTCCGGGAGGCACCAACCAGCAGCGGGAACTGGCCTTCTAGAAACTGCGGGAGCGCGTTGAGCAAAGCCCAGTTATCTTGCGGGGATTTGGCAAACCCTAAGCCTGGGTCCAGGACTATATTGTCGCTGCGCACCCCGGCGGACAGAGCTTTGTTCACCAGCCTGCCGAGTGTTTCCTGCACGTCTTCGACTACACTGCCGTCCTCATGGGCGCGCCCGGCAGAAGACAACACCCCCTCCTGCAGCGTCTTCCAGTGCATGAGACAAACCGGGATACCTGCACTGGCCATGGCGCTGTACATGCCTGGGTCCGCTAGCCCACCGGACACGTCGTTGATGAGATCCACTCCCGCATCAGCGGCGGCAAGCGCCGTTGCCGCCCGCATCGTGTCCACGGAAGTCCGGATTCCTTCCGCGTGCAAAGCCGCGATAACCGGCACCACGCGGGCGCGCTCTAAGTCAGCGTCTACCCGGGTTGCCCCGGGCCGGGTGGATTCTCCGCCCACGTCAATGATGTCAGCGCCCTTGGCCACCAACTCCCGCGCATGCTTTACGGCTGCGGACGGATCCACCCACTTCCCGCCGTCGGAAAAAGAGTCCTCGGTGACGTTGACTATCCCCATCACTAGAGTGCGGTCAGCAACAGTCAGGTCAGCTACGCTTTGTGCTTGGTCCATTGGTTAGTGCCTAATCAGGCTCATAACCTCAGCCCGCGAGGCAGGGTTGGTCTTAAAACCGCCGCGCACTGCGGAAGTGGTGGTGGTGGCCCCCGGCTTGCGGATACCCCGCATGGCCATGCACAGGTGCTCAGCCTCAATAACCACGATGGCGGACTGGGCGTGCAGCTTCTCTACCAGGGCGTCGGCTATCTGCGAGGTCAGGCGTTCCTGAACCTGCGGCCGCTTGGCGTACATGTCCGCCAGACGGGCCAGCTTGGACAGCCCCGTGACGTGGCCGTCTTTACCCGGGATGTAGCCAATGTGGGCCTTGCCATAAAAGGGCACCAGGTGGTGCTCACAGGTGGAGTAAATAGGGATGCCACGGACCAGGACCAATTCCTGATGGTCCTCAGCAAAGGTCTTAGCCAGCACCTCAGTGGGATCGGTATGCAAGCCCGCGAAAATCTCCCGATAGGAACGTGCCACGCGAGCCGGTGTTTCTTGCAGCCCCTCCCTGTCGGGGTCCTCGCCAACGGCCAGGAGCAGTTCGCGTACCGCGGCCTCCGCGCGTTCTTGGTCAAAGCGTGGGGTGGCTTTATCGCTCATTGCCATCCCCCCGGCCGGTGCCGTACGGGTTGTCCTCCGGATCCGGAACGTGCCAGCCGGGGTTCGCCCAGTCATCGGAAGTCTCCGGTGCCCGGTAGTGCCGCCCCCGCGGCGCGGTGCCTGCGGCGTTGTCCGCAGCGTTGTCCGCAGCGCTGTCCTTAGCAGCGTCGTCCGCAGCGCTGTCCTTGGCAGCGTGCTCGCGGCGGTCACTGCGGTCACTGCGGTCATCACGGTCACTGCGGTCGTCGCGGTCGTCGCGCTGTTCATGCTGGGCAGCGCCATCCCGCACCGAAATTACCTCTGTAGAACCGGGTTGGACTGCCAGAGTCAGCTCCTGAGTCTCCTGCTTAGCTTCGCCGTTATCGGAGCTGTCCCGCTTGCCGTCTTCAGAGTAATCACCAGCGTGAATACCAAAGTTGAATCCAATTTCTTCCTCAGCTTTGATAACGCGCTTGGTGGGCACAGCAGCGCCAGAACCGTCTTCCGACTTATCCTGCGCGCCGTGAGCTCCGGGCTCTGCACCCTTGCTGCCTAAGAAGGGCTTACCGGGAATAATCGACTTAGCCGGCTTCTCACTACCCTCGGCCTTTTCGGCTTCCTCAAGGCGGGCTTTGCGCTCAGCTTCGCGGCGGGCGCGCACGGCCTTGGTGGCATCAAGCAAGGTGAAACGCTTGGGCGGTTCCTCGCCGCGCTCTTTGGCAATCTCCACCGGGGTCTTAACCGGCTCCCGGCCTTCCTGGCGGGGGAAGAAATCATCTTCGCCCTCAAAGACCTCTAGGGCCTCCCGGGGCTCAATTCCAGCAAAGCACGCTTCCAAGTCCGGCCGGCGCAAAGTTTCCTTCTCCAGCAGCATTTCCACCAGCTTATCCAGGTAGTCACGGTTTTCCGCTAGAACGTCATAAGCCTGGCGGTGTGCGCGCCCCAGAAGGTAGCGCATCTGTTCATCAATGGTCCGCGCCACGGCATCGGAGTACTCAATGCTCCCGCCGGCGCCACCATGGGCAAAGGGATCCCCCTGCTCTTGGCCGTATTTCACGGTGCCCAGCTCCGGGCTGAAACCGTATTCGGTCAGCATGGCGCGCGCTATCTTGGTGGCGTGCTCAATATCGGAAGACGCGCCGGTGGTCGGTGCGCCAAAAACTAGCTCTTCGGCAGCGCGGCCACCCATGGCAAAGACCAAGCGGGCGAAAAGCTCATCCCGGGTGTACATACCCTTGTCGTCTTCCTGGGACGTCATGGCATGGCCGCCGGTGCGCCCGCGGGCCAGAATGGTGACCTTATAGACACGCTCAATATCTTTCATGGCCCAGGCCGCCAAAGTGTGGCCGCCCTCGTGATAGGCGGTGACCTTCTTTTCATGCTCGGAGATGATCTTCGACTGCCGGCGGGGGCCGCCCACAACGCGGTCGGTGGCCTCTTCCAGGGCGTCGGCGGTAATGACATTGCCGCCAATACGGGCGGTAAGCAACGCCGCTTCGTTGAGCACGTTGGCCAGGTCCGCGCCGGACATGCCGGCGGTACGCTTGGCCAATTCCTTGACGTTAACTTCCCTAGCCAGGGGCTTGTCTTTGGAGTGGACTTCCAAAATCTTCTCCCGCCCGGCCAGATCCGGTGCGGTTACGGGAATCTGGCGGTCAAAGCGCCCGGGGCGCAGCAGCGCGGGGTCCAGGATGTCAGGCCGGTTGGTAGCGGCAATGAGGATAACGCCCTCACGGTCGCCGAAGCCGTCCATTTCCACCAGGAGCTGGTTGAGGGTTTGCTCCCGCTCGTCGTGGCCGCCACCCATGCCGGAACCGCGTTGGCGGCCAACGGCGTCAATCTCATCTACGAAGATGATGCAGGGGGATTGCGCCTTGGCCTGCTTGAACAGATCGCGCACGCGGGAAGCGCCCACGCCCACAAACATCTCCACAAAGTCCGAACCGGAGATGCTAAAGAATGGCACCCCGGCCTCACCGGCTACCGCACGGGCGAGCAGCGTCTTGCCTGTACCCGGAGGGCCATAGAGCAACACGCCGCGCGGGATCTTCGCGCCCAGCTCATGGTAGCGGGAGGGGTCTTCCAGGAAGTCCTTGATTTCCATGAGCTCTTCCACGGCTTCGTCTGCACCAGCAACATCCGCAAAAGTGTTGGTGGGCATATCCTTGGTGAGCTCTTTGGCTTTGGACGCGCCAATGCCAAACATTCCGCCACCGCCCTGCTGCATGCGGGACATGAAAAAGAACAGCAGACCAAACAGCAGCAGCATCGGAAGCATGAAGCTGATAATGCTGCCGATGAAGGATTCCTGCGTCACGTGCGTAGCAAATTTCTCCGCGCCGGAGTCCTTGACCGAGTTGAAAATCTGCTCAGTGGCACGCGCGGGATACTTAGCTATGACTTCTTCGATGCCCTCGCGCTCTTCGACAGTAATGGGCTCGCGGAGCTTGAGCCTGACTTGTTGTTCGCGGTCATCAATCTGGGCCTCTTCGACGTTTTTCTCCGCCATCTGCTCTAGAGCGATGGAGGTGTCAACCCGCATAAAATTGCGGGTGTCATTGGTAAAAAAGGTAAAGGCGTATAGCGCCATGAGCACCAGCGCAGCGATTGAGCCGTAGCGCACAATGTTGGAATTCTTCATCAATTTTTTAAAGTTTTCTTTTTAATCCGTGTAAACGTCAGGCTTCAGGGTGCCTACGAAGGGCAGGTCGCGGTAGTTCTCGGCAAAATCCAGGCCGTACCCCACAACAAACTCATTGGGAATATCAAACCCGGTAGCCAGCAGGTCCAGGTTGGCCTTGACTACCTCGGGTTTGCGCAGCAGGGTAACAATCTCCAGGCTGCGAGGCTTGCGGCCGCGTAGGTTTCCGAGCAGCCAGGACAGGGTCAGTCCGGAGTCAATGATGTCCTCCACAATCAGGACGTCGCGGCCTTCAATGTTGCGGTCAAGGTCTTTGATAATCCGCACCACGCCGGAGGAAGAGGTGGAATTTCCATAGGAGGAAACGGCCATAAATTCCTGCTGGGAGGGGATAGACAACGCGCGGGCGAAATCTGACAGGAAGAATACGGCTCCCTTGAGAACTCCCACGAGGATAAGCTCTTGCTCGATGTCCTTGTACTTCTCCGAAACCAGATCCGCCAGTTCCTGAACGCGCTTACGGATCTCTTCTTCAGAGAGCACAACGTGTGCAATATCTTCACCGTAAGGGTTGGCCGGAATCGGGTGGTCTTGGATTTCGTGCATGGAGGCTCCTTAGTTGTCTTTACTGGAGATTGTGCCGGGCAATAGTGCCAGTTTGCCACCTTGGCGCTTGACTTCCAACCTCACCCGGGGGTTTCCGCTACTTTTCACCGCCACGGGGCCCTGCCCGTGCCAGTTTGTCACTAGCCTACCTATAGCCTCTAGACTAGCGCGGCCGGCGTCCACCCCGTGCGCTAGGAGCCACGCTTTGATGGCGCGGCTGCGCTGCGGTGCCGGAAGTTCTACCAACGTGGCGATGTCGTTGCTGGCTGGTGTGGCCAGCAGCGCGTTATCTGCCGCTAGGGCGTCACCGGCTGCCGCCAGCGGTGCCACCGCGTCCCCGCCCACGATATCTGCCAGGAGGGGCAGGACCTCTTTCCGCACCCGCACGCGGCGGAAATCCGCGCTGTCATTGTGGGGGTCTAGCCAGGGTTCCAGCCCCAGCTCGGAGCAGGCGGCCTCGGTGTGTGCCCGCCGCAGGTGCAGCAGCGGCCGGAGGATACGGCAGCCCTCCACTTCCGATTCCGGGGCCATGCCCGTAGCGAACCCGCGCAGCGCGCCCAGTAGGAGGGTTTCCGCCTGGTCCTCGGCGGTATGGGCCGCCATCACCGGCAGGCCGAAGGTGGCTAGCGCCCGGTACCGGGCAATTCTTGCCGATGCCTCCCCGGACCCCGCCGCCACCCGAACTACCTGCGCGCGCAGCCCGAAGGACCGCGCTTTAGCCGCCGCGCCGGCGGCAACGTCTGCGGAGCCTTCCTGCAAACCATGGTCCACGCAAATGGCTAGTGGCGGCTTTGTGCGGTGGGAGGATCTGGAGGACTCGGCCGCCAGCGCCGCGGCCAGCGCCAGGGAATCCGGTCCCCCGCTAAGCCCTACCGCCACGGGGTGAGCAGTGAATTCACGTACGGCTGCACGCAGGAGGGCGAAGTTGGGCGAGCGCCGGGGCCAGAAGGGTTCCATTAGAACTCGTGCAGCGCGGAAGCTAGGTTATCCTGCAGCCCGCGCGCAGCCAGGATATCGCCGTCATTGACCAGGAAGGCAAAGGCGTAGATGTGACCCGAAGTGCCCTGCGCTATGCCCGTGAGCGCCGAGACCCCGGTGAGCGTGCCGGTCTTGGCACGGACAAAGCCCCGGCCGCCAAGTTCGGTATAACGCGCGTCCAGGGTGCCCTTTCCGCCAGCCACTGGGAGGTAGCCTATAACCGGCCGCAACGCAGAATCCGTGGCGGCCGTGGCCATAACCTTGGCCAATACCGCCGGCGGGATCCGGTTGTCAGTGGACAGCCCAGAGTTGTCTTCTAAGATCACTCCGGTGGTGGGCATCCCGCGTTCTTCCAGTACCGCCAGCGTGGCGCGCGTAGCGCCGGCAAAGCTGGGTTCTTCACCGCGCGCTGCTGCTAATTCTCTGCCGATAGCCTCAGCCATCACGTTGTCAGAATGTTTCATGGCCGCCTCAGCTCGCTGTGAAAACGGCGGGGAAACGATCTCCGCGATGACCTCCGCGCCCGCTGGGGCCGGCCCCACCCCGAAAGTGGGGGCGTCTAGCCGGCGCGCTAAAAACTTGGCCACGTCAAAGGAAGGGGTGTGGCTGCGCGGGACGTCTCCTTTTGCGGCACCGAGGCGGCCGCCAAAGACCATGCTGGGTTCCATGGGCGTGATGAAGCCGCCATCAACGTTGTCCGGGTCCCAGCCCTTGGCCTCCACCGGGCCCGGCCACACGGAGTTATCCACAAACACCGCTTCTACCTGGGGTACCACTGCCAGAATATCCTGGGCCACCTGGTCTAGCTGCGTGAGCGTCATCCATACGTCCCCGGCAGATTTGATGACCACCTCACCGGGGTTAGCGCCGCGAACAATCTGCGTGTGCAGGCGGGCCCCCGCGTCGAGCTGCGCGGTAGCTGCGGCCACGGTCAGAGCCTTGGTCGCGGACGCGGGCACCAGCGGTGCGCCGCCTTGTTTGTCCCAGACAACCTCCCCGCTGGTGGTGTCAATGACCTGGGCTCCTAGCACTCCCGCGAAACCAGCCGAAAGTTGCTCTAACCGGCCGGACAGCGCTCGGGTACCCACCGGCACCGGCTGCACCGGCCGCAGTGGTAGGGCCACCGCTGGCGCTTGGTAGGGCTGGCCGTGATCCAAGCCGGAATAGGCATCGTGCACAGCCACACCAGTTGCCGCGACCGCAGAACCGGCTCCTAACAGGACTACCGCACAGGTAGCCCACCACACGTAACGTTTACTCATCGCACTAAAGCGTAGCGGGTATGCTGTGAGATGCAATTGTCAACACCCTAAAATCTTGGCTCCCGCTGGAGCCAACCCATTGGAGGAATACAACGTGAGCGTTGAAGTAACCATCGAAATCCCACGCGGGTCCCGCAACAAGTACGAAGTTGATCATGAAACTGGCAAGGTCATGCTGGACCGCTACCTGTTTACCCCGATGGCTTACCCGGCAGACTACGGCTTCATTGACCACACTCTGGGCGAAGATGGTGACCCACTAGACGCGCTGGTCATCCTGCCTGAACCTGTATTTCCAGGCGTTGTTGTTGAGGCCCGCATCCTGGGTGTATTCAAGATGACCGATGAGGCCGGCGGAGATGACAAACTGCTGTGCGTCATCGACGACCCCCGCTGGGAGCGCTACCAGGACATCTCTGACGTGGAAGACCACATCAAGGAAGAGATTGAACACTTCTTTGTCCACTACAAGGACCTGGAGCCCAACAAGGAAGTCACCGGCTCCGGCTGGGGTGACAAGGCAGAGGCGGAAAAGATCCTCGAAGAGGCCATCGCCCGCCACCAGTAACCCGCCGCTGGGATAGATCCGCCGCCGCCCGGTAAAAAGGGGGAAATAACTTCTCCTTCCGCACCAGGGTTTGTGGCGGATTTTGCTTTTCCCCGAATAAAAGTGTCTAGAGTGGGCAGCATGAAACAAGTAGAACCGAAGAACATCCCGTCCGGCGCCCAAATCATTGATGTCCGCGAAGATTGGGAGTACGCCACAGACCACGCCAAGGGCGTCAAGCACATTCCCATGGGTGAGTTGGCGCAACGCGTAGGAGAAATTGACCCGGACCAGGACATCTACGTTATTTGCAAGTCCGGCGGCCGCAGCGCCAAGGTCTGCGCATACTTGGAACAATCCCTGGGGTGGGACGCACACAACGTAGCCGGCGGGACGGACCGGTGGCGGGAGGAAGGGCTCCCCATGGAGTAGCGCCCAATAGTTGGCTTTAACCAATCTTTTGAGGCTAAGATGGTGGCATGTCTAATAATACCCCCATCCCCACCGCCCTCCTAGAGTCTCCATCCTTCCAGCTGGAGAGGGTCCGCCGCCGCGTCCGCGACACCGTGGAATCCGCCCTTGATGACAAGGACACCACCCTCCGGGAGTTCTGGGTCCTGGCCTGCCTCATGGATGAAAGCGCCTCTAGCCAAACCCAGTTGTCCGACACCCTGGCCATTGACGCCTCGGACATGGTCCGGCTGATTGACTCCTTGGAAAAGCGCGGCTGGGTTAGCCGCCAACGCGACCCCAGCGACCGGAGGCGTCAGATTGTTACCAGCACTAAGAAAGGCACCAAGGCCCACAAGGAGCTGGCCGAATTGGTCACTGAAGCCGAAGACGAGGCACTGGATGCCTCCACCAATAAACAGCTCAAGCACCTGCGCAAACTGGCAAAATCCATCGTGCTGGCTGGCGAGGCTGATTCCTAGATGAACCGCGCCCCCGGCTCCGGGAGCCGCCACGGGCGGAATTCGGAGCCCGACCAACCGCCCCTGCCTGGCCCTGGCACAGGCCCTGGCCCAGGCCCAGGCCCAGGCCCAGTCGCAGGCCTAGGCCACGTACCGCAGCAGTACCTCACCAGCGACCAAGCGCCACCTCCGCGCACCCTGGTAGACATCGTGCGCACGAATGCGGAATTCTTCCCCGCCGCTGCCGCCATCGATGACGGGGAGATCCTCACCTACGCCGAACTCCTAGAACAGGTAGAGGCCTGGGCCGCAGAACTGCGCGCGGGCGGCGTGCGGCGCGGGGACCGGATAGGCGTGCGCATGTCCTCCGGAAAACGGGAGCTCTACCTAGCCATCCTGGCCACGCTCTTTGCCGGGGCGGCCTACGTCCCGGTGGACGCGGATGACCCGGAAGAACGCGCGGAGATGGTCTTTGCTGAGGCCAAAATCAACGGCGTATTCACCGATGACGGGTTCCACTTTCTGGGCAGCGCCGGCGGCCCCACGGGAGATCCCACTCCAGAAGATGACGCCTGGATAATTTTTACCTCCGGCTCCACCGGCAAACCCAAAGGCGTAGCCGTGACCCACGGCAGTGCCGCCGCCTTCGTGGACGCGGAAGCCCAGCTTTTCCTCCAGGATGATCCCCTGGGACCCGAAGACCGGGTCCTAGCCGGCCTATCGGTGGGTTTTGACGCCTCCTGTGAGGAGATGTGGTTGGCCTGGGGCCACGGCGCTTGCCTGGTTCCGGCCCCGCGCTCCCTAGTGCGCTCCGGCATGGATCTTGGCCCCTGGCTCATCCGCCGCGACATCACGGTGGTCTCCACGGTGCCCACGCTGGCAGGACTCTGGCCCGCCGAGGCCCTAGACGCCGTGCGCCTGCTCATCGTGGGCGGAGAAGCCTGCTCCCAGGAACTCGTTGACCGCCTAGCCACCCCCGAGCGGGAGATGTGGAATACCTACGGCCCCACCGAGGCCACCGTGGTGGCCTGCGCCGCCCAACTCACCCCCGGCCAGCCAGTCACCATCGGCCTGCCCCTTCCCGGGTGGGACCTAGCTGTGGTCGACGCCCACGAACAACCGGTCAAAATTGGCGAGGTTGGCCAACTAGTCATCGGCGGCGTCGGACTTGCGCGCTACCTGGACCCGGTCAAAGACGCAGAAAAGTACTCCCCCCTAGAGTCCCTCGGCTGGCAGCGCGCCTACCGCTCCGGCGACCACGTGCGGCTAGAAGAAAACGGCCTGTACTTTGTGGGCCGCGTGGACGACCAGGTCAAAATTGGCGGGCGCCGTATTGAGCTAGGCGAGGTAGAGGCCAGCGTGGCCGGACTTGCCAATGTCTATAACTCCGCGGTGGCAGTCCGCTCCACCCCCAGCGGGGAAAAGGTGCTGGTAGGATACGTTTCCTTGGACAACGACAGCGCTGGCTTTGACGAATCCCAGGCCCACGCGCGCCTCGCTGAAACCATGCCGGCCGCCCTAGTGCCACGAATCTGCGTACTTGAACAGCTGCCAGTGAAATCCTCCGGCAAGGTGGACCGGGACGCTCTACCCTGGCCTCTTCCCGGCGTGGGCGTGGACGCCTCCGGGCTCAACCCCACCGAAGCCTGGCTGGCGCAGCTATGGGTAGACGTCTTGGGCGTATCAGTAGAGCACAACAAGGCCGACTTCTTTGCGCTAGGAGGCTCCTCCTTGGCAGCGGCCACCCTGGTAGGAAAAATCCGCGAACGCTACCCCACCGTAGCTGTGCGCGATCTCTACGACCACCCGCGGCTGGGCAGCTTGGCAGAAAAGATTGCTGCTACTAAAGCCCCGGTACCAACAACCACCGCCAAGCCAGTCCAACGCGTGCGCCTTAGCACCCGTGCTATCCAAGCACTGGCGCAAATCCCCGCTATGACTTTGCAGGGCACCTCCTGGCTGGCATGGATTCTCCTAGCCGCCAAGGCGCTTGGCTTGCCCGCTGCCCATTACAGCTGGTGGTTAACAATAGCCATGGTGCTCATCTTTGCCACCCCGCTGGGACGGATCCCCATCGGCGCGCTAGGCGCACGCGCGCTGACAACCGGGATAGGTCCAGGCCGCTATCCCCGGGGCGGAAGCACCCACCTGCGAATCTGGGCCGCGGAACGCTGGGCGGACGCCTCCGGTTCCCGCTCAATCGCGGGCTCCACCTGGGTCAACAGCTACGCCCGACTGCTGGGCGTCAAGCTGGGAAAAAGCGTGGACCTGCATTCCCTCCCTCCGGTGACAGGACTACTCACCATCGGTGACCACGTGGCCGTGGAACCGGAAGTAGACTTAACCGGGTACTGGCTCAATGGGGACACCCTCCACGTCGGTGACATTGTCATCAACCACGACTCCCGGATTGGCGCGCGCACTACGCTGCTCCCCGGTGCGGTTGTTGGCAAAAACGCACACATTGAGGCCGGTTCCACCGTAACGGCGCGAAAGAAAGTCAAGTCAGGCCAGCGCTGGTCCGGCTCACCCGCGCGCAAAGTAGGCCGGTCAAAGCACCGCTTCCCGGACGAACACCCCGCCCGGCGCCCGCACTGGGTATGGATCTACGCGCTCACCTCCTTCCTTCTGGCCGCCTTTCCCTTAATGTCTGTAGGCGTGGGCACAGCCGCAGTCCTAGGGCTGGTGTCAATGACCCACGGCAACCCCTACATTGGTGCGGTACTCTTTGCCCCACTCGGGGCGCTCACGGCCTTCGCCGTGTACATGTCCGTCATCTGGGCCGGAACCAAAACACTGCAGATTGGCCTTCAACCCGGGATCGCTCCCGTGCGCTCCGCCCTAGGCTGGCGGATCTGGGCCGTCGAACGCCTCATGGATGACGCCCGCACCCACTTATTCCCCCTCTACGCCTCCCAACTCACACCTATATGGCTGCGCTCTCTAGGCGCAACCGTGGGCAAGGACGTGGAAATTTCCACAGCAGTCATGGTTCCAAAACTCACCGAAATCCGCGACGGCGCCTTCCTCGCCGATGACACCATGGTGGGCGGCTATGAGCTAGGCCGCGGATGGATGTTCACCGGTCCAACCCGCGTGGGCAAGAAAGCCTTCGTGGGCAACTCCGGAATAGCCGCCCCCGGCCGCAAGCTGGCCAAGAACTCTCTCATTGCTGTGTTGTCCTCCACGCCAAAGAAATCCAAAGCTGGCTCCAACTGGTGGGGCTCACCCCCAGAGCGTATGCGCCGGGTGGAAGTCCAAACCGCTGGCAACGACTCCCAGTCGCTGACCTATAACCCACCCCTGCGCCTCAAAGCAGCACGCGGACTGGTGGAAACCATGCGGCTTTTAGCCCCCATGACCTCCGCCATGATCATGGCCGCCACCGTGGGCACCATGTACTACCTGCTCGCCCACCACGGTCTAGCCACCGCGTGGGGTTTAAGCGGCCTGGTACTCATAGCCTCCGGCTGTGTAGCCATGGCCATCACGGCCGCCGTGAAGTGGGTCTGCGTGGGCAAACACCGCACCGGGGACCACCCGCTCTGGTCACCGTTTGTCTGGCTCAACGAGCTCCAAGACACCTTCGTGGAATCCGTGGCCGCGCCCTGGTTCTTCACCCACACCACCGGCACCGGCGCGATGAACATGGGACTGCGCGCCCTGGGGGTGCGGATTGGCCGTGGCGCGTGGATTGAGTCCTACTGGTTCCCCGAAACCGACCTCTGCGTGGTTGGCGACGGCGCGACCGTGGGCCCCGGCACAGTAGTGCAAACCCACCTCTTCCAAGACCGCGTTATGAGCCTAGATACCGTGCACATTGGTGCCGGCGCTACCCTTGGTTCCCACTCGGTTGCCCTTCCCGCAGCCACCGTTGGAACCGGTGCCACCGTAGGGCCGGGCTCGTTGGTCATGCGCGGCGACCGCGTGCCGGACAACAGCACCTGGCAAGGCAACCCCATTGAACCCTGGCGGTAGCCGCAAAGCGAAAGCGGCCTCCCCGGCAAAGAAGGGAAGCCGCTCAGACGGGCAAACAGGTTGCCTAGAAACTTTTAATCACCAATCTGTTCACGGCCGCGCTTGACAATTAAATCATCAGGCTCACCGACCACACTGTGGTCCTTGCTGGTGTACTCAAACTTGGAGAGCACATAACGCATAGCGTTGACACGAGCGCGCTTCTTGTCATTGGACTTGATGGTAATCCACGGGGACTCATCCGTATCCGTGTACCGGAACTGCTCCTCCTTGGCCCGGGTGTAATCATCCCACTTATCCAAGGAAGCCAAGTCCATGGGGGAAAGCTTCCACTGCCGGACCGGGTCAATCTGGCGGATAGCAAAGCGGGTGCGCTGCTCCTTGCGGGTCACGGAGAACCACAACTTGGTAATCGAAATACCGGAACCCAAGAGCATGTTTTCCAACATTGGAACCTCCCGCAGGAACTCCGCGTGCTGAGACTCCGTACAAAAGCCCATCACGCGCTCCACGCCAGAGCGGTTGTACCAAGAGCGGTCAAAGAAGACTATCTCCCCGCCAGCCGGAAAGTGCTCAATGTACCGCTGGAAATACCACGAAGTGGACTCCCGTGGGGAAGGCTTTTCCAAAGCCACCGTGCGCGCACCACGTGGGTTAAGGTGCTCGTTGAAACGCTTAATAGTGCCCCCCTTGCCGGCGGCGTCACGGCCTTCAAAGATGATGATATGGCGCTGACCAGTCTCCTTGGTCCAATTCTGCCACTTCAACAGCTCAATCTGGAGCGCGCGCTTAGTGGACTCATACTCATCACGGGTCATCCGTTCTTCGTACGGATAGTTCTCACGCCACGTCTGAATGGGTGAGCCATCCGGCATAATCAGATCCGGGTCATCCTCATCCGAATCATCTACTAGATAGCCTTCAGTCTTAGCTAAGTCAATCTCCGGCAATTCATCATCTTTAATATCAGCCATACAGCCTATTTTACGCGTTTTTCCCAGGCCGGGCCGTGATTTTGCCAAGTTTCCCTACCCCAAATGTAGTGAGTTGGCTCGCACCCACATATGAAAAAGCCCGCACCGTGCGGTGCGAGCTTTCCAACGTTCAGCTGTGTCAGCTGGGTGCTAAATTACAGCAGGCCCAGTAGAGACTTGACAGCAGAAGCCAGACCCGAAACGTCCTTCAGGAAGCCGAACAGCTGTCCAAATAGGCCGTGAGAGGAAAGCATATCCCAGTCGCGGAATGCTTCAGCAGCGCCCTGAGCTGCAGTCTTCTTGTCATCGTTCATGTTGATACTCCCTTTGAGTTAAAGATTAAGGTTGGTTTTTCCGACCCTGGTATTTTCCAGGTCCGGGCCATGATGTCCTACTTCGACAAGACATCAAGGTTTCAGAAACTTAGTTGTTACCCTCAGTATCTTTCTTGAAGATACCCTCGGTTACGTCCCAGTGCTTGGAGATGTTCAGAGGTGCCTTGCCGTCAACCTCAGGGTTCTTAACCCAGTTGTCACCAACGAGGTTGCCATCAGAGAACCAGTTGGAGAGGGTGCCAAGGGTGTTAGGAACACCCTGGAAAAGCTTCACGATGTTGTCAATGAAGGTGGAGAAGTTGGACAAAGCGTCCTTGATTACGGAAAGATCCATTTGGGTCTCCTTAAGAGATTCTCCGAACCTAGAGAAGGCCGGAGGCGGTCAATTACAGTTATCACGACTACCCTCGGTGGGAGTCACAAGAAACATCATTGCACATTTTCACAGCCAAGCAAGTTGTTTAAATGAAAATTTTCCCCAGGCAGAGCAACCCACGCACACACGAAAACCTCAGCAGGAAATTTTAGACAACCGCAAAAACGCATTGACCATTATCTTTACACCCGCCAAAAGAATTTTAGGCACTTTTTCACCCTTTCGTGTAACACCCATGGAAGGCGTTGCGATTAAATTAAGCCCGCAACACGGCTGAAAAATTTGGAAAGAACATCAGATATCACCCCTTTCCAGGGGTATTAAATCCCTCTTCTGTCAGAAAGATTTACGCCCCCAAGCAACTTTTCCCCATCAATTCCACAACTTCGGCGCGTCACTGGTTGTAAATAACCTAATTTTATGCAACCTAGAGTTCCCTTAAGGATAAGTTTTTATTAAGTTCGCGGCCAGAAAATAAAAAGACCCGGAATGCACGATCTGCATTCCGGGTCCAGCGAAAGGTGCTACAGCGCTAGCACCCGCGCAAAATTGGGACTAGAAGCCCATGCCACCCATAGCGTCAGCATCAGGGGCACCAGCGGCGCCCGCTGGCTGCGGCTTCTCAGCCACAACGGCCTCAGTAGTCAGGAACAAAGCCGCAATGGAGGCAGCGTTCTGCAGCGCGGAACGGGTAACCTTCACCGGGTCATTGATGCCAGCGGCCATGAGGTCCACATACTCGCCAGTAGCGGCATTGAGGCCCTCACCCTTAGGCAGGGAAGCAACCTTGTCAGCAACCACACCTGGCTCCATGCCAGCGTTGAAAGCAATCTGCTTCAGCGGCGCGGACAGCGCCTCGCGCACAATCTTCACACCGGTGGCCTCGTCACCGGTGAGATCGTCGAGCGAATCGAGGGCATCGGCAGCCTGAAGCAATGCAGCACCGCCACCAGCGACGATGCCCTCTTCAACCGCAGCCTTAGCGTTACGCACAGCGTCCTCAATACGGTGCTTGCGCTCCTTGAGCTCAACCTCAGTAGCAGCGCCGACCTTGAGCACAGCCACGCCGCCGGCCAGCTTAGCCAAGCGCTCCTGCAGCTTCTCACGGTCATAATCAGAATCAGAGTGCTCGATCTCCGCGCGAATCTGCTTCACGCGGCCATCGATCTGCTCCTGGGAGCCAGCGCCCTGGACAATGGTGGTGTCATCCTTGGTGACAACGACCTTGCGGGCCTGGCCCAAGTACTCAAGCTCCGCGGTCTCAAGCGAAAGGCCAACCTCTTCAGAAATAACCTGTCCACCAGTGAGGATAGCCATATCCTGCAGGGAAGCCTTGCGGCGGTCACCGAAGCCAGGAGCCTTAACAGCCACGGACTTGAAGGTGCCACGAATCTTGTTGACCACCAGAGTGGACAGGGCTTCGCCCTCAACGTCCTCCGCGATAATCAGCAAAGGCTTGCCGGACTGCATGACCTTCTCCAGCAGCGGAACCAGGTCCTTGATGTTAGAAATCTTGGAAGAAACCAGCAGGATGTACGGATCCTCCAGCACAGCCTCCTGACGCTCCATGTCAGTAGCGAAGTAACCAGAGATGTAGCCCTTATCAAAGCGCATACCCTCAGTGACCTCAAGGTCTACACCGAAGGTGTTGGACTCTTCCACCGTAATGACGGAGTCCTTATTAACAGCGCCATTTCCGACCGCGTACATAGCTTCCGCAATCTTCTCACCAATAGCCGGATCAGCCGCAGAAATACCAGCGGTGGTAGCAATCTGCTCCTGGGTCTCAATCTCCTTAGCGGAGTCCAGCAAAGACTTCACAACAGCCTTGGTAGCAGCCTCAATACCGCGCTTGATACCCATTGGGTTAGAGCCAGCGGCAACATTGCGCAGACCCTCACGAACCAAAGCCTGCGCCAGAACAGTAGCGGTGGTGGTGCCGTCACCGGCAACATCATCAGTCTTCTTAGCAACTTCCTTGACCAGCTCAGCGCCGATCTTCTCATATGGGTCTTCCAGCTCAATCTCACGAGCGATGGAAACACCGTCATTGGTAATGGTCGGTGCGCCCCAGGACTTTTCCAGGACAACATTGCGGCCCTTGGGGCCCAAGGTGACCTTCACGGCGTCAGCCAGGGTGTTCAGGCCGCGCTCTAGGCCACGACGTGCTTCTTCATCAAAGGCAATCAGCTTTGCCATAGGTTTTTGTGCTCCTTAGATCTGTAGATTCGCTAGGACGACACTCACGTCACCACGGCATGGACGCCCGCGACGGCACGGCTGGTGAGTGTTAACCAACCTCAACCACGCGTGGTTCGATGTTTGTTTAGCACTCACCCTTCGCGAGTGCTAGCAACCATATTGGCACTCGATTGGCCCGAGTGCAAGGTGGCGCGCGGGGGCTTTAGGGGATCGTTACATTGACTGCCAGAACCCCACCTTCCGTGTCAGCCTCGCGAGACGACACGATACATTCGAGGTCAGCAGTGCACTAAAACCATTCGGAAACCACCGAAGGGCAAGACAGCCGCTAGTGGAAACATTGCATTTCATAGGGCGAAGCAAGTACCTCAAACCATCTCCCTTGGGTCTCAATTGGTCAACATGAAGTTGAAGTTGCTGTGGCGAGTTTTTCTCAATGCTTCAAAACATTCCACCCTGGCTTGTATACAATTCACCTCGGTTCTTGGCGTAAGGAAAAAATCAATACCCTAACCCCTTACTGGACCTCGGGTATTGTTGATAAGTAAAATATTCAACTAGCAGACAGGAACTCAAAAGCATGAAATCCATCAACTACCCGTCCTGGGACGAGCTCAAGAACAGCGGTTCCGAGCTAAATCCCAACTTGGAAGATGCCCTTGCTGCATGTCGCGCTTTCTGGCTGGAGTATTACAAGGACGTTGGCGGCGAGGTTTTAGCGAAAGCCCTCCAAGAAAGCGATACGGTCGAAGAATACGGCGGTGATAGCTCTTACTTGGACAAGTTGAAGTCCCTATTGAAATATAGCAACGAGAGCGCTGACGGGGGAAACACAAGGCCAAAGTGGGAGCCGGATACGAAAGACAATAAGGAGCTCAATATAGCCCTTGGCGAATTCTTGCTCGGTTGTTTCCACCCCCAAGATCGCCCTCTGTTGGTGCTAGCGCTGCTTTCCGAGCTGAGAGAATCGATAGAAGATAAAGAACTCAAGAATTTCTTCGAGAAAAGGCATACGGCGGAAAACAAACTTTTTACTTGGTATACAAAGGTCACTGAATGGCTCGAAAACAAAGACGACTACATAAAGGAATTTTTTGGAAAAGCGATACTTTCCCTCACTCCGGGCAAGTCTGAGGATATAACACAGATTCCCTACCTTCTTGGGTTGATTGGCCCAGACGGAGCGGTCCAGTTGAAAGAGGAGGTCAGGCCAACAAGAGCTATTCCTGAATCAGTAACGATTCCTGGAAATGGTGAAGACCTGCGAGTCGTCTGGCTACTGAGGAACCCGGGCTACGGGCCCACGCTTTCGGAAGCTCTCCATGAAATCACACTTAGTCTAAAGGATAGGAACGACCAAAAGTTTATAATCGAGGACGGGCACTCCCACCTTCTAGACCAATGGAACACAGCCAAATCGACAATTACCGGAGGTGGACTCATGCCATGGTCATCCTACGGGCCAGAAGGATTGAGTCGATTGAGACCCGAAACTTATGGCGGCTGGTATCGAAGGGCTTTATTCGAATTTCTGAATGGCGACGATGAAAACGCCAAGGCTTTCGATGTCCTTTATTCACCTCAAGTATTCTTAGACGCCGATGATAACGAGATTGAAGTCAAAGATAGGGTCGCGGATACCAGCCGAGATGAGGGGGCCGTTCCAAATTCTTTTGATAGGAAAATCGGGAGAATCGAGTTATACCCTTACCGCTCGCAGGATAAGTGGCAGATTCCAGAGCTCCTGACGAGACTTCAGAAAGTTGGTGTTCTTCTACCATCTCAGAATCAAGCATTATCGATACTTGGGGCCCTGCTATCGAGGCAAGGATTCAACACCACCGAACTGGTGAAATCGGTCAGTTATTCAAGTTCCAGTGAACAGGGGGCTATCCCGCAAAAGACAATTCAAACTCGGAGGAAGATCCAGTTGTGGAATGACAGTGCTTCTACGACAGAACTCTTGTTGGCCCCCCTACGGTTCTGGGTACGGAGTCCGGAGGACTGGTTGAAACTGATAGTAAACTCTAATTTCTCCAACTTGTACCTTGACTTTCTTGAAAGCGCGTCTAAATACGGAGCCAATAACGTCTTGAAAATTGACCACTTCGAAGATTCGCTATCATAGCTGTTTAAACCAAGGCCAATACCGGATTGGATTCTGCTTCAGTCGGAGCACAACACCTCCTGCCAAAAGGAGTCGCCAGGCACACTAAACAACCCAATCCTATCCACAAATGGAACACTATTGAGACTACAGAAGGCTTCCCAACGGTAGCTCAATGATGTCGAAATGAAGGGTCAGCGAGCTCTTTACCGCATATCTCGGACATTTAAAATGGCCCTCACCTGCCAGTAGCAACCAGTGAGGGCCGAAGCATCGTGAAACATTTGTCGGGACGCTCCCACGTGAAGAATCCTACTCCAACTTCTCGCCAAATTTAAGTTCGCCACGTTCTATGAGAGCTTTTACCTCCTCATGGGTGACCTCTCCGGGTTCTAGCCGGGATTTCCTTGCTGCCTCAACATCTGCAATGTCCTCCAAGGATTCCAAGGCTCGAGCAAAGAACTCAAGAGTCACGAGCACAGCCCTTGGCTCGCCTTTTGTGTCGAGAATTGCCACAGGCTGCGTTGCAACCCTGTCCAAATAGTGAGCCATTTTGGCTTTCAGTTCGACTTCGGTAATCGATTCCATGACTCACAACGTACACGTGTGAACGGGTCGTTGTGTGGTGAAGTGCAACAGAGGCTGCCGTTGGCGCTGTCACCGTTTACTTAGAGTGTGCGCTAGTAATCGGGGTGACCACCGCGAATCCGAGAAACTTCCGCCCTCAAAATTGCTCCGGCGGAATGCTTCCGTCGCGGCACTCAAGGTCTGCGGAGCTGATTGCCGGGGCCGAATCAAAATTTTTCGAACCCCCTCCTCAACTCGCTAGATCTTTCGACTTCGGAAAGCGATGGGAGAAGCCTGCCGTCTTTTCTGTCCCCGGAGGGATCTACGGCTCCTTGGGCCTGCCCCACGTTCCTGGCAACTTTCCGCGGGGAGAAACTCTGTTCACGCGACGCCACCCGCACTCACCTCTACATGGAAACGAAGACCGGCCCTGGACTCCCACCGAGACGGGCAGCGGAACCGGTCATGTTGGTAATCAATATACTTTGTTGGCATAGCCGACACAAGAGTCATTGGTAGGTTCTTCGGCCAGTGAAGCTATTGCCGTGCCGCTCCTCTACTGCCGCGCGCGATGGAGCCTCCGGAAGGACCTGCCGACCGTACTGCGGTATTTAATCGTGTATTTAGCCACAAAATTCTCCGGCCTCGTTTAAACGAGACCAAGTTCCTTTTCAGAGCCTTTGCCCCTTGCACGTCCGACGTTTAAAACAATTTCCCCAAGGACATCCCCAACTCAGAAAGCATAATCTCATTTTTTGCACGATTACTTCGAAGTTTCCCGTGGCAACTATTGAGCGGATTCAAAGAACAGCGGCAAATGCGGCCCCGGGCGGGAAGGCGCTGCTAACAAAGGCGGTGGCGGTCACGCCATCGCGGCAACAGTCCACGCCCCCTTGTTCCTGAATCTGAGGAAAGCAAACGCCCCGTCAGTAGACGAGGCGTTGCGGTAATTTATGGCACTTAACCTTACTTAACGCGGCCCGAAGGGCCGCTTTATTCGGGTCACGAGTCTGAGACTCAGCCCACCCGGTGCCGGCTGTCAGTCTGAGACTGGGGCTTGGGCACCTCACCCCAATCTACCGGGGTCAAGCCGTTTATGTATACGAGGCGCGGGCACGCCCGTGCCCATCCACTCCCATTGCCTTCGGTAGGGAAAGCGGCGTGCGGGCGAAGATGAAGAAACGTTTACTGGTTCACCTTGGACATGGTCCAGCGGTAGATGAACGCCACGCCGGCAATAAACGCGATGACGCCGATGATGTTGGCAAAGGAGCCGCCGGCAAAGATCTCCAGCGGGCTATTGCCGCCAGAGGCGGCGATGATGGCGGCGTTGACCACGCCGAATAGGGACTCGCCCACGATGAGGCCGGTGGCAACTAGGGTGCCCAGGCGCTTGGCGGCATCGGGGGCAGATTGCTTGGCGGCCCAGCGGTTGTAGACAGTGCCAATGATGGCACCAATCGGGATGATGACCGTCAGCGTTACCGGGAGGTACATGCCCATGCCCACGGCCAGCGGGGACAGGGAGTACTTGTCGGTGGTCTTGCGCAAGACCTCATCAACGATGATGAGCACTACGCCAATGCCCATGCCCAGGAAGATGAGGTTCCAGTCCAGGGAGTTATCGAAGATACCGGTAGCCACGGAGGACATGAGCGCCGCCTGGGGTGCGGCGAGGGCATCGGGGCCGGCGCCCTCCATGCCCTGGAAGCCAAAGCCGGTGAGCATGACCTGCAGGATTGGTGGGATGACCACGGAGCCAAAGAGCACGCCAATAATCAGTGCGACCTGCTGCTTCCACGGGGTGGCGCCCACCAGCTGGCCGGTCTTGAGGTCCTGAAGGTTGTCGTTGGAAATGGTGGCAATACCGAACACGATTGCGGCGGTAAACAGCGTGTAGGCCACCAGGGACAGCGGGTTGGCATCAGTGCCGGCGGTCACGGCCGCAATCAGCAGCGCCACGGACAGCACGGCGATGATACCGATGGAGGAAATCGGCGAGTTAGAAGCGCCCACCAGGCCGGCCATGTAACCACACACGGACGCGATGACCAGGCCCAGGACCAGGGTGAAGAGCACGGAGACGGCAATCAGGATGAAGGCATGCTCGTGGATGTCGGTCTTAGAGAGGAACTCCCAGAGCAAGAAGCCGATGGGGATCATCAAGAATAAGATGGTGCCGGCCACGTATGGGAACGGGATGTCGCGCTCGGTGACGTCTACTTCCTCGCCGCCCTTGCGGGCCTTGGCGGCGCCCAACGAAGCAGTAATACCCTTGACAATAGGACCCACAATCTTCACCAGCGTCCACACCGCGGCAATGGCCATGGTGCCCACACCAATGAAGCGGATCTCGCCGGCAAAGACGGAGCTGACTACGTCGCTGAGCGCGGCGGCATCGGTAATCTGGCCAGAAGTGCGCAAGGGAAGCAACACGATAAAGGAGATGAACACGCCGGTGAGCATGGCGATACCCACGGACAGGCCCACCAGGTGGCCCACGCCAATCAGCGCCATGGACAGCGAGGAGCCCAGCATGGTCGCGCCGGATCCCAGCTTGAAATACCCCATCACCGAAGACGCGGCGGCCTTGGTGGCGGCCAGCAACGACATCGCGGCGGAAATCAAGCTGCCCACCAGAATGACGCGCAGGCCCTTGGCGTTTTCGTCTTGCTCGCCGCTCTTGTGCGCGGCGGCATCGCCAACGCGAAGCACCTCAGCCGCAGCCACGCCCTCCGGGTAAGGGAGATCGGAGCCCGTGACCAGCGCGCGGCGCAGCGGGATGGAATACATGACACCCAGCACACCGCCGATAGCGCACACCGCAGCCGTTTCAAAGAAACCGAAACCCTGCCAGTACCCCACCATCACCAGGCCGGGAATGACGAAGATGATGGCGGATAACGTACCAGCCGCAGACGCAATGGTCTGCACAATGTTGTTTTCCTTGATGTTGTGCCCGGCAAAACGCCGCAGCACGGCCATGGAAATCACGGCCGCAGGAATAGAAGTAGCAAAAGTCAGGCCCACCTTGAGGCCCAGGTAGACGTTTGCCGCCGTGAAGATGAGAGTGATAAGCCCACCAATGATGATGCCGCGAAGAGTTAACTCCGGCAACGACTTGGCAGACTGACCAGCCGGGGCTGTAGTGGTAGCCATGGGCTGTCCTTTCTGTGTGGAAAATACGCAACAAAACAATAATCGTAGACCTTCGCGCCCCACGGAAGATAGAGGGGGATATACAGTAGATCCCATGACTGATATCAAGAAGACCATTACCGCAGACCGCGAGCGCATCTTTGCGCAGCTCAAAGAACTAGTTTCCTTCAACTCCGTGCACGGCGCGGAGGGCTCCGAATCCGCCGCCGCAGCCGCCTGGGTGCGCGCCGCTTTCGAAGATCTAGGCTTTGACATGCAGACCTTTGACACCGCAGACGGCTCCACCGCACTACTAGGCACGCTAGCGGGCAAGCCCGGCGCGCGCACCGTCTTGTTGTATTCGCACTACGACGTGGTAGCTGCCGGCAACCGAGACGCCTGGGAATCCGACCCGTTCGAGCTCACCGAGCGTACCCACGCAGACGGGTCCACCCGCTGGTACGGCCGCGGGGCGGCGGACTGCAAGGGCAACATCGCCATGCACCTGGCGGCGTTGCGCGCGGTCAAGGCGGCTGGCGGCACGGATCTCAACCTCAAGATCCTCATAGAGGGGTCTGAGGAGCAAGGCGGGGAGGGCTTGTCCCACCTCATCGAGGAACGCCCGGAGCTTTTTGCCGCCGATGCCATCATGATCGCCGACGCCGGCAACTCCCAGGTAGGCCAACCCACACTGACCACCTCCCTGCGGGGCGGCGGCCAGATTGCCGTTCAGGTAGACACCCTCCACGCGGCCGTGCACTCCGGTCAGTTCGGTGGCGCCGCCCCAGACGCGGTCAAAGCTCTTATGCGCACACTGGACTCCCTCTATGATGAGGCCGGCCGTACCGTCATCGACGGCGTGGACTGCGCCGGTACTTGGGAGGGAGAGCCCTACCCCGCTGCCGCGTTTAGGCAAGACGCGCAAATGATAGACGGCACCAACATCATGGGTGGCGGGGAAACCGCCATCGCCGATCTAGTCTGGGCGCGCCCAGCCCTGACCGTCACCGGTTTTACTTCCACCCCCTTTGACGAGGCGGTCAACGCCGTACCCGCTACCGCGAAAGCTAACGTCAACTTGCGCGTGCCTGCCGGTATGGACGCCGCCGCTACCGCCAAAGCGGTGGTCGCGCACCTTGAGGCCCACGTGCCGTGGGGCGCAAAAATCACGGCCGAGGTGCTAGAGGCCAATGACGGATTCTCCACCGATCCCCAGGCACCCGCAATTGCACTCCTGGGCCAGTGCCTGTCCGAGGCCTACGGCGGTACCGCGACCACCGAGCAGGGCATGGGTGGTTCCATCCCATTGACCACCGAGCTGCAAGAAAAACACCCCGCCGCTGAAATCGCGCTCTACGGCGTGGAGGATCCCAAAGCGGTCATCCACTCCGCTAACGAGTCGGTAGACCCTACCGAGATTGAAAACGTGGCCATAGCGGAGGCGCTATTCCTCACGCGCTTCTAAATGCTAGAGTCGTTGATATCAATTCGGGGGGATGATATCAATGGACACTGTGTCCACCGTGAGCGGGCTTAGCCGCTCGCAGCTAGCGCGAAAATTAGACAAAGGGCAGATATTCCGGCTGTGGAAAGGCACCTACGTAGAGGAACTTCCCACACCCAGTGCGCTGTTTCTTTTCCTGCGGGAAAAATACCCAGACGCTTTACTCACCGGCCGGTCCGTGGCCCAGATCATTCTTGGGGAGGAAGTGACTTTCCCGCTTCACTTCGCAACACCCCGGCGCTTGCCGGTAAGCGACTACGTATCCGGGCACCGCACCACAGTGTTGCCCACATTCCTGCTCAACAATTCCCCCGTCCACCTGCCGCTGCTGGCGCTGCAATGGGTAGAGGATGACGAACTGGCAATAAGCATGCTGGAAAAACTCTATGCAGGCCGAAATGGCCGGGCGCAGTTGGAAAAGGATTCCACATTGGTTCGCCTACTACCCACACGCTGCAGACAACTGCTCAGCCAAGCCGCCCTGGGCACCGACTCCAGCGGCGAGGCAAGACTCATCCGAGCGCTCCAACGCAAGGGACTGAAGGTAGTAGCCAACCACAAGATTGGGCACTACTACTGGGACGCTGTCATCCCCCGCTGGAAAGTAGCCATTGAAGTTGACTCCCACAGGCACCACACCGGCTTGCCGGAGTTCATCCGCGACCGGTGGAAAAACAATGACGCCACCCTGCGCGGTTGGACCACGCTAAGGTATTCCGGCTCCTGCGTGGCGCACCACCTGGACTTAGTAGTGGAGCAAATCCTGCAGGCCAAAAATCCAGATCTGGATGCTAGGTGCTTCCGCGCGGTGTGGAACTGGCACGAGATTTTCCTTCGGGATACTTCCCGATTGGATATGGACGGCACCATACACCACGGTGATTGGGCTTAAGGCGGCTAAACCTGCACATCTGCCAAATCTCAAGGAACACGCGCCCGGACCCGCCCCAGATTAGGCAACAACCACCCAAAAACCTGCACACCCGCCAAAACTCAAGGAACACGCGCCCGGAACCACCGCAAATTAGGCAACAACCACCCAAAAACCTGCACATCCGCCAAAACTCAAGAAACACGCGCCCGGACCCACCGCAAATTAGGCAACAACCACCCAAAAACCTGCACACCCGCCAAAACTCAAGAAACACGCGCCCGGAACCGCCGCAGATTAGGCAACAAAGCAGGTTTTACCCAGAGCAGGCGCTACCAGAGAGCATGGCCAGTACCCGAATACCCGCCATTTTCCGGTAATCTTTCAAAAGGACTAGACAAACTACATGAGGAGCGGGCGTGTTATTACTGCTGTTTGCACTACTGGCTGCATCGGCGGCGGCTCCCATTGTCATCTATAAGTTAGGCAGACCCGCCTTCGCGCTGCTGGCGCTGGTCCCCGCCGCCGGTTTCGTGTGGATAACCCAACAATTCATGGCGGGGACCTTCGCCCACGGCGGGGTGCTGACCTTTGCTCTGGAGTGGATGCCAGCCGCCCACTTAAATATCGTCTTGCGCCTGGATTCATTGGCCGCGCTGTTTAGCCTCATCATCCTAGGCATGGGCGCGCTGATTTTACTCTACTGCTGGGGCTACTTTGATAAAGCTCCCCCACGCCTGGCCCTGTTCGGCGGGGAAATGATGGGCTTTGCCGCCGCCATGTACGGCCTGGTCATAGCGGACAATCTGCTACTAATGTACATGGCCTGGGAAATCACCTCCCTGCTGTCTTTTTTGCTGGTCAGCTATTACGGTGAGCGCGCTTCCGCGCGCAGGTCAGCTATCCAAGCGCTGATGGTAACCGTCCTGGGCGGGCTGGCCATGCTGGTGGGAATCATCAGCTTCGGCCGCCAAACAGGAGTATGGACTTTCAGCGAAATAGCTAGCTTCACCGCCGCAGCCGGGCAGCCCATAACCTCCACGCCTTTTATCACCATCTCCATTGTGTTCATCCTGGCCGGCGCGCTATCAAAATCCGCTATTGCACCGGCCCACTTCTGGCTGCCGGGCGCGATGGCGGCCCCCACCCCGGTTTCGGCATACCTGCACTCGGCCGCAATGGTGAAGGCAGGAATCTACCTCATCGCACGCCTGGCACCGGACCTGCGCTTCGTGGAGTCGTGGTACCTGGTGATTATCCCGCTGGGAATATTCACCATGCTGCTAGGTGGCTGGATGGCGCTTAAACAACGGGACCTGAAGCTCATTCTGGCCTACGGCACCGTCTCACAGCTGGGCTTTATCATTGCCGTGATGTCAATAGGCTCCCGGGAGGCCCTGCAGGCCGGGCTGGCGCTGACGTTCGCGCACGCCCTGTTTAAAGCCGCGCTATTTATGGTGGTGGGCGCAATTGATCATGTGACCGGCACACGCGATATCACCAAACTTTCCGGGCTAATGACCAAGGAGCCACTACTCTGCGCAGCGGCGGTGATCTCCGCCCTGTCCATGGCCGGCTTCCCGCCGCTGCTGGGGTTTGTGGCCAAAGAAGCCGTGATTGAAACGGTGCTACATGAGGACCTGCTGGTGGGGATGCCGCGCCAGATGTTGCTGGTGGGCGTGGTATTGGGCTCGGTGCTGACCATGGCCTACGCCTTGCGTTTCCTCTGGGGCGCTTTTGGGCGGAAGCAAGGCCAGACCTCAGAAGCCGTCTCCAGCGCGCAAAAAGCCGGCCCGCTGCTGTGGCTGCCACCCGCTGCCCTGACGCTGCTGACCATCTTCTTTGGCGTCCACCCGAAGCCTTTAAGCGTGGTGTTCAACCAACACCTGGACAACGTGATGGTCCGGCTGCCGGTCTCTGCTGAACCTACCCACCTGGCCTTGTGGCACGGCCTGAACCTGCCTTTGGGAATTTCGGCGCTCATCGTTGTGGGCGGGGTGGTGATGTTCTGGCAGCGGGATTTGGTGGCCAAGGCGCAATTTGACACCCCGGCGCTGGGGTCGGCTAATGACGCCTATGACCAGGTTCTCATCGGCTTGCGTAAGGCCTCGTTGAAGATCACGGCCAGCACCCAGCGCGGTTCGCTGCAGTACAACCTGACCACTATCTTCTGCTGCCTGATTGTGGTGGTAGGCGCGTCACTGATCTCCGGCGACCTCAACGATGTCCGCATGATTGTGGCGGACAACCTCTGGCAAGCGGTGGCGGCGGTTACCATCATCGTTTCCGCAATCGCGACCATCAACATGCACAACCGCCTGTCCGCAGTGCTGATGGCCGGGGTCAGCGGCTACGGCATCTCTTTCATCTTTGCGCTACACGGCGCGCCGGATTTGGCGCTCACCCAGCTGCTAGTAGAGACCATCGTGGTAGTGCTATTTATGCTGGTGCTGCGCAAAATGCCTTCCAACACCGAATGGCGCCAGGACCCCAAGATGAACCGGTTGCGGGCATGGCTGTCCGTGGCGGTGGGCGTCACGGTGTCTGTGGTGGGATTGTTTGCCCTCAACGCGCGCACCGCAACCCCAATTTCCAGCTTCATGCCGGAGCTGGCGGAGGAGATTGGCCACGGCGCCAACACAGTCAACGTGCTGCTGGTAGACATGCGCGCGTGGGACACCTTCGGCGAGGTCACGGTGTTGGTGGCCGCGGCAACCGGCGTGGCTTCCCTTATCTACGGATCAAAGTCTTTCACCCGCCCCTCCCGGCGCCCCACGCTGCGTACTAAGGGCCGGCGGTGGTTGGCCACCTCCGGGCATTCGGAACGTAGCCAAAACCGGTCTTTGTTAGTGGACGTGATAACCCGCGTGCTTTTTCCTTCCATGCTGGTGCTGTCCATGTACTTCTTCTTCGCCGGGCATAACGCGCCGGGTGGCGGCTTTGCCGGGGGGCTTGTAGCCGGATTGGCGCTGACCTTGCGTTATCTGGCCGGGGGCCGCGAGGAATTGGAGGAAACGCTGCCCATAGACGCCTCGCGGTTGCTGGGCAGCGGGCTGCTTTTAGCCGCCGTCTCAGTGATAGTGCCGCTCTTTTTCGGTCACCCGCCGCTCACGTCGTTCTACACCGCCTTGGAGCTGCCGCTGCTGGGGCACGTTTCTTTGCCCTCGGCGCTGGTCTTTGACGCCGGCGTGTACCTGATAGTGGTGGGCGTAATCACTCTCATCCTGTCCTCGGCCGGCGCAAAGTTGGACGAGGAAGAAGACGCCCGTAAACAACGAGCCCGCGAGCGCGCCGCCAAGGCCGCGCATCACGCGCGCTCCCGGACCAAGAAGGCAAGGGCTTAAGACACCATGGAAGCAAATCTCATGTTGCTGCTGACCACCGGGGTACTTTTTGCCGCCGGGGTCTACCTCATGTTGGACAGGGCCATGACCAAGATGCTCATTGGCATCTTGCTCATTGGCAACGGAGCCAACCTATTGATGCTGCAGGCGGGCGGGCCACCTGGCTCCCCGCCGATTGCCGGGCGCGAAACGGAGCAGTACGGGGAGCAAGTTGCTGACCCCTTAGCGCAGGGCATGATTTTAACCGCGATTGTCATCTCCATGGCCATGACGGCGTTCATCCTGGCGTTGGCCTACCGGCAGTACTGCTACCGCACTGCCGATGTCATCGAAAACGACGCCGAAGACAAAGCCATTGTCGCGGCGGCCGGAAAATCCAGCAACGTGGCCTCCCCGGATGAGGACGCCTCCACTGATAGGACCACCGGCCGCAACACCAGCAAGGGCGACAACTTTGGCCCAGACTTCTTTGAAGGCCCGGTCCAGGAAGGCGGTTCCCAGTGAAAGAGGCATTCAGCCAAGTAGTGAGCTACTTGTTTCCCCTGGTGGGCTACCTGATTCCGATGCCGGTTGTCATCCCGGCGGTAGCCGCAGCGCTGACCTTGCTGTTGACAAAACACCGGTGGTGGCAGCGTGCCGTGGCGTTTTTCTCTTTGCTGGCCGTGGCCCTGGTGGGCGCCAGCCTTATCATCGTGGCCGATTACGAGGGCATCCAGACCCTGCAGGTAGGCGGCTGGGACGCACCGGTGGGCATTACTTTGGTGGCGGACCGCCTCAGCGCCGTGATGTTATTCACCTCCTCCATCGTGCTGTTTTCCGTGATGTGGTACGCCATCGCGCAGGGTATCCGCGACGGCGGCAAACACGAGCCGGTGAGCGTGTTCTTGCCCACCTACATGGTGCTGACCATGGGAGTGAACCTGTCCTTCCTGGCCGGGGACTTGTTCAATCTCTACGTGGGTTTTGAGATTTTCCTTGTGGCCTCGTACGTGTTACTCACGGTGGGGGCCACGGCAGCCCGCGTGCGCGCCGGAGTGGGGTACGTCATGGTCTCCATGGCCTCCTCCCTCATCTTCGTGGTGGGATTGGCGTTAGTCTATGCGGCCGTAGGCACGGTCAACATGGCCCAGGTGGGCATTCGCATGGACGATGTCCCCAGCGGCACCCGCGCCGCCATCTTCGGGGTACTCCTGGTTGCCTTCGGGATTAAGGCCGCGGTGGTCCCGCTGGATGCCTGGCTACCGGATAGCTACCCCACCGCCCCGGCGTTGGTCACCGCCGTATTCGCCGGACTGCTCACCAAGGTAGGCGTGTACTCAATCATCCGCATGCGCACCTCCGTGTTTACCACCGGCACCATGGACACCCTGCTCATGTGGGTGGCGCTAGCCACCATGGTGGTAGGTATCTTGGGCGCGATGGCGCAGACAGACATCAAACGTATGCTGTCTTTCACTCTGGTCAGTCACATCGGCTACATGATCTTTGGCGTAGGTCTGGGCACCGCCCAGGGGCTTTCCGGGGCCATCTTCTACGCCGTGCACCACATCCTGGTCCAGACCACCCTCTTCCTGGTGGTGGGCCTCATCGAGCGCCAGGTGGGAACGTCCTCCCTGCGCCGGTTGGGTTCGCTGCTCTACACCGCGCCCATCATTGCGGTGCTTTATTTCATCCCCGCTATTAATTTGGGTGGCCTTCCGCCATTTTCCGGGTTCCTGGGCAAGATTCTCATCCTGGAGGCGGGCGCGAACCACGGTACGTGGCTGGCGTGGGTGCTCATCATCGGCGCCGTGTTGACCTCCCTACTCACCTTGTATGTGATGATCGTGGTCTTTAGCAAGGGGTTCCAGCGCGACCGCGCCGATGCCCCCGAGGGCAACCTGGCCATATCCAAGACCGCTCCCTTATCCGGCAAGGTCAGCCAAATCGACTGGGCGGACCGCGCCGATCCAGGAAAACTACCCTTTGGCATGCTGGGGGCCACCACACTGCTGGTACTGGCCTCCTTGTCGCTGACGGTGATGGCCGGGCCCATGTCAGGAATTACCTCCCGGGCTGCTGAGTCCGCCCAGGACCGCGATATCTACCGCTTTGCCGTCCTCGGGTTTTCTGCCAGCACCCCCACCCGGCACCTGGATCAAAAAGACCGGTATACCGACGGTGCGGATTCCATTGGCCACCGCCAGGATCCGCTGCCGGAGCCCGCGCCAGGGATTTCGACCGCCCCGGTTACACCCTCCCCGGAGAAATCACCGGCCCCGGCATCCGGCACCGCCGTTGAACCTAACGCAGACACTGGGGCGCACGCCACGCCCAGAAAGCAGGTGAGCAATGAGTAACCCCAGCTTGGCCTCCCGCGTACGCGGGCGCTTCCGGCCGGTTAACTTGGCGTGGCTAGTAGTCATGTGGGTGCTGCTCATGGGGGAGCTTTCCTGGGCCAACGTAATAGGTGGCCTGGTGGTGGGAATTTTAGCAACCGTACTGCTGCCACTGCCGGCCATGCCGTTGAGCGACATGCACATTTCTTGGGGCAAGCTCCTGGTGTTTTTGGGCACGTTTGCCTTCGACTTCCTGGTTGCCTCCGTGCGGGTTTCCTGGCTGGCGCTGCGCCCCAGCGGGCCACCGCGCACGGCCATCGTCAACGTGCCGCTACGCGTTGACAGCGAATTCGTACTAACCGCTGCCGTGCTGCTGTATAACCTGGAACCGGGAGGCACGGTGACAGACATTGACATTGCCAACCGCACGCTGACTGTCCACCTGCTCAACGCAGATTCCGAGGCAGACATCGCGCGCGAAATCCGCGCGATAGCAAAGCTGGAACGGACAATGATAGACATCTTCGAAAGGACTACCAGGTGACCTACTACGACATTGGCTTATCCGTGGCCGCAGCGTTTATCGCGGTATCTTTCCTCATCACCACCTGGCGTATTGTTGTAGGACCAAATTCCCTCGACCGCCTGGTGGGGATGGACGCTTTCATTGCCATGACCCAGTGCGCGCTAGCGGTGTACCTGTGCTGGTCTTTTAACACCTCGGTAGTCAACGCCATGCTAGTGGTGGCGTTGCTGGGCTTTATCTCCACCGTGGCGGTCACCCGCTTCCGTAGGAGGGATAACCAATGAGTGTTATCTCCCTTATTTTTGTGGTGACCGGCGCGCTGTTCATCTTCGCCGCAGCCGTGGGTATCGGCCGCTTTGGGGACACCATGTCGCGCGTGCACGCGGTGACCAAACCGCAAACCATCGGCCTGGTATTTTGCCTCACCGGCGCGATTATCAAGATTGTCAGCTCCCCTGACTTTGGTGTCTCGCAGCGCAGCGACATCGGCATCGTAGTGCTGTTGGTCATCTTCGCACTGCTGACCTCACCGGTAACGGCGCAGCGCATCTCCCGCCTGGCCCGGCGCGAAGGCTTGTATGCTGATGACATGCTGCGCAACGACCGCCCCGCCGGCAAGAAACGGCGGAAACGATGAAACTTCACGGACGCGTTACCCTCGCAACGCTCTTCACGCTGCTTACTGCGTTGGTTTTTTACCGCTACAGCATCTTTGACAGCGACCACGCCCTGCAATGGCGCGAGCCGCTGGACTTGAAAATCTACGCGCTGGCCGGCAAAGACGTAGCCGAAGGGGGCCTGCTCTACGACGCCCCCTACATAGGCGACCTCCCCTTCACTTACCCGCCCTTTGCTGGGGTGGTATTCCAAGGGCTAGCCGCTTTGAGCGCTGACACCGTCTTTGTCCTCTGGCAGTTCGGCACCGCCTTTGCCCTGCTGGCTGTGGTCCTACTAGTGCTGCGCAACCGCAACGTGCAACTGGACTGGCTCACCGTCTACATAGCGGCGTGCGCAACTTTCTGCTCGCTCGCGCTGGCACCTGTTGCCGGCACGCTCTTTTTCGGACAGATCAACATCTTCCTCATGCTGCTGGTTGCCCTGGACTTCCTGCCCAAGAAATACCGGCTGCCCGGAGTGGGGATAGGACTCGCGGCAGGAATGAAACTTACCCCCGCCTACCTGGGCTTAGTGCTGCTGTTTCAACGCCGCTGGGGAGCCGCCTGCGGGTCCATGCTCACCTTCATGGCCACGGCGGGGATAGGCTTCCTGCTCATCCCCGATGCCCGCGATTTTTGGTCAGACGCGGTATTCCGGTCCTCCCGCGTGGGCGTCCACGAAAACGGCGGGGCCATGGCCGTGCGTTCGGTGTTCCACCGCGCCTTTGACATTGACGGCGGCCCGGTATGGATCCTAGCCATCGTGGTCATAGTGCTCATCAACTGCGCGGCAGTGTCCGTTGCCTGCGCCCGGCACAACGGCGCGGCCGCTATGGCGTTCACCGGGCTGGGGGCGTGCCTAGTCTCCCCCTTTAGCTGGTTCCACCACTTCGTGTGGCTAGTCCCGCTACTGGTGCTGATTTTGGTGGGCACAAACCGCTACCTGGGCCCAAAGATAGGTTCCCAAGCCGCCGGCCTGATTTCCTTCCTGGCCATGGCCCTAGCTGCCTTGCCGTGGCTGTCCCAACCAGTAGCCAGAAGCGTGTCCTTTTATCAGCTCAACAACTTAGATGAGCTAGCCCCGTGGGGGACGCTGCTGTTCAGCGGCGCGGTGGTCATCTACATGGCCGTCTACGCCGCCTCCGGGTTTTTCACCCTGCGCGGGCGCAGCCGTTTCTAAAAACGGATCTCCGCGCAGGTCATGTCAACGACGTCTTTCCAGGAACCGGTTTCTTTAAACATTGCCCGTTGGCGCTCATAACTGGCACCGCGGTTGACGATGTCCATAATCCCCTGCAGTTCCCGGTGGCACCCTAGCGTGCTTGCCAAGGGGCTGAGCAGATCCACCAGCTCCGCGAGCTCGTCTTTCACCCAACGCTCATCAGTCTCACGGCTGGTAATCACCAACGCGTCCATGCCGTAGCGAGCCCCACGCCACTTATTTTCCGCCACATGCCACGGCTGCAGGGTGGGAAGCCTTTCACCGGACTCGAGCATCTGGTCATAGTGGACCACCAGGCAGTGCGTGAGCGCCACGATGGCGGCAAGCTCTGCGGGACGCGAGACGGCATCGGAAACCCGCACCTCCACCGTGCCCCACTTAGACGCCGGCCGGATATCAAAGTGCATGGAACCCGTGTGGTTAATCACCCCAGACCGGTTCTGATCCTGCAAATACGACTCCCACTGGAACCAGTTCTCAAACTGATAGGGCATGCCGGCGGTGGGTAGTTGCTGGTACAACATGGTCCGGTTGGAGGCGTAGCCGGTGTCCATGCCCTCCCACGCCGGCGAGGACGCGGAGATAGCCAGCAGGTGCGGCAGCTTAGTCATCAACGCATTGATGATGGGCCACACCTTGTCCTCGTGGCTAATCCCCACGTGGACGTGGGTGCCCCACAACAACATCTGCTGCCCCCAGTACTGGGTGCGGTTGATGATCTCTTTATAGGATTCCTTATCCCCCAGTGGGTTGGTGCGGAAATCGGAGAACGGGTGCCCGCCAGCCGACCACACCTTCAATCCCATATCTTGGGCCTCACGCTGAACGTGCTGAAGGCCCACCCGCAGCTCCTCCATGGCTTGCGGGACCGTGTCGCAGATCCCGGTGACCAGCTCCACGGTGTTTTGGAGAAATTCCTTTTCCAGGTGGATGTCCGGGACACGCGCGTTGACGCGCTCAATGAGCTCCGGCCCGCGCGGGACCAGGTCACGGGTTTCAGGGTCTATTAGCGCAACTTCCCACTCCACGCCCAAAGTGGGGCGCGCGGAGCGGGAGAAGTTATCAGGTTTAATCACAAAACGGCAGTTTACTGGCCAGCCAGAACTATTGTTAGTCCAGGGGAGGCGGGCAGGCTAGGGATGTTCTCGCGGGCGATGCCGCCAAACTGGGTAGCCAGCTTCCGGGCCTCTTGCTCCGCAGCGGCGTTACCAGCCGGGAAGAACACCGTGGTAGTGGGCAGAATCTGGTCATTGAAATTGCCTACCTCAGGCACCTGGTAGCCGCTTTGTTCCAGCTTGCGGGAGGTGTCCGCAGCCCAGCCTTGAACGGTGGAATTGTTCAAAACATTGACCGCTTTTATATTCACGTTTGCCCCTGGGGCTGGTTGTGGTGCCGCCGGCGCGCCTTCCGCGTTGGCCCCTGCGGACCCGTCTTGTGGTGCCGCCGGCGCGCCTGGGTTAGCAGGATCAGCCGGATTGGCTGGGTTAGCAGGATCAGCCGGATTGGCTGGGGCGGCCGGGTTAGCAGGGTCGGCCGGGTTAGCAGGATCAGCCGGGTTAGCAGGGGCCGCTGGGCTGCCAGGGTTGTGCGAAGCGGCCGGGGCCGGCTGGAAGGTCACCCCAGGAGCCGAGGTAGCCGCAGGATGGGCGCTGTTGGCCCCATCTTTGTCATCGCTTTGGGTGAGGGAATAAAGAGCCCACAGCCCAAGCATGATTGCCACGGCTATGAGAACCATGGCCACGCCCCGCAACGGCAGTGCGCTTCCACGGGATTTAGAGCTCGCCGGGATTGCCGGGGCAGCTTCGGGGGTCATTTCATCGTTATAATTCACATCAGTCACACGGGTAACAATAGCGGGAGGGGAAGGCTATTCCCGCGCGGCGCGCCGAGCGATATCGCGCCTTTCCCGCACCCGCCGCAACCGACCCACCAAAACAGGTTGAGCAGCCAACGCGGCCGGGTCATCAAGCAGCTCATTGAGCCGCTGATGGTAGCGCACTGGAGACAGATCAAAGTTCTCCCGGATAGCTTTTTCCTTCGCGCCCACCGAGCGCGGGGCCCGTGATTCAAAGTCTAAAAGGGCGGCGTCTAGATCGGAGAGCTTGTCCATGCCTAAACTGTAAACCATGACTATTCGCCCCGTTGTTATCCACGGTGACCCCGTGTTGCATAACCCCACCGCACCCGTAACTGACCCAATTGACTCCGCTGAGCTCCAAACGCTCATCGCGGACATGTACGAAACCATGGAAGTAGCCCACGGCGTGGGCCTGGCTGCCAACCAGGTAGGCGTGGGACTGCGCCTGTTTGTCTACCACTGCCCCGACGTGGATGGCCCGGAAGGCACCGAAAAAGAAGGCGGTGGTATGCGCACCGGCTGCGTTATCAACCCCGTTCTGGAGACCTCCGAAATTCCCACCACCATGCCGCTTGATGACGGCTCAGATGACGAGGGCTGCCTGTCCGTGCCCGGCCTGGGCTACCCCACCGGCCGCGCGGACTGGGCACGGGTAACGGGCAAAGATGAACACGGCAATGACGTGGACATTGAGGGCTACGGCTTCTTCGCCCGCATGCTTCAGCACGAAGTAGGTCACCTGGACGGTTTCTTGTACACCGACGTGCTCACCGGCCGCTACAAGCGCCAGGCCCGCAAAGACATTAAGGCCAACGGCTGGACGGAACCCGGGTTGTGCTGGATGCCGGGCGAAGGCGAAGACCCCTTTGGCCACGAAGACTAAATGAGCAGCATCTTCCGCTCCGATGCCCCCTCGGCCGGCGAACGCGTAGTGGTCCGGCGCCGCTACGGGGAGGTCACTTCCGATGTCATCGGGCATGTGCTCTCCCTAGACCCCCTGGTGGTACGCCCCCAGGAGGTGGGTGGATACCCCTCCGCGTTGGACGCCATTGAAATTCCCGCTGAAGATATCCAGATAATCAAGCGCTTGAGCCCGCGGATGGTGCGCAACTCCGATATCCGTGCGATTGAGGTCGCGTCTGCCCGGGCCAACCCCGCCCACCCACAGGCGTGGAGCGCCGATTCCCAGTGGTTTATGCGCGCCGGTGCGGATCCCTGCGCCATCCCTTTGGGGCGGTCTGCCGCCTTCGCACCGCCACCGCTGGCCGAGATAACCGACTTCTTCCGCGCGGCGGGCCTACCGGTGCGCTTACTGCTTCCCGAACGCCTGGGGCGCGCCGCAGAGAAATTTCTTGATACCGGCTGGGAGCTTGGGCCGGAGGAAATCCTGGTGGCCTGCAAGCTAGACGGGCAATCATCCGGGCAGCCGGGCACGAGTTCAGGGAGCAGGGACAGCAGCGGCACCCACAGCACCTCCGGCGACAGCAGCGGCGGGCGGCTGGGCGAAGACGGCGCCGGTAAACTCTGGCTGGAAGTTTCTTCTCACCCCACTCAGTCAGAGCTCACCGCGACACTAGCGTGGGCGCAATCCCGCGGGGCCACGGGTGCGTTTGCACGCGGCTTAACCCTGCCCGGTTTTAGCGAACACCACCGCTACCGCTACGCAACAATGCCAAACTCGCGGTAGCCTTAAACCATGCGTATTGGCACCTGGAACATCAACTCCGTCCGCACGCGCGCCCAACGCGCCGTGGACTTGGCCCAACGGCACGACCTAGACGTGTTGTGCCTGCAAGAAACCAAAGTTGCCGATGACAAGTTCCCCGTGGATATCTTCCGCGACGCCGGCTACCACGTGGCCTGTCACGGGCTAAACCAATGGAACGGCGTGGCCATCTTATCCAAAGAGGAACCAGAAGATGTCCGCACCCACTTCCCCAACCAACCGGGATTTGCCAAGGACCCCGCCAAGAGCCAAGACCGGGAAGCGCGCGCCATCGGCGCTACCATCCGGGGCGTGGAAATCTGGAGCCTCTACATTCCCAACGGCCGCGAACTCACCGACCCCCATTACAACTACAAACTGCAGTTCTACTACCAGCTGGCGCGCTACGTGGAGCAACGCTCCCGTGGCAAACTGCTGCTGGGCGGGGACTTCAACATTGCCCCGGAGGACACCGATGTGTGGGACATTGAGGTATTCAGGGGCAAGACTCACGTCTCCGAACCCGAGCGCGCGGCCTTCCAGCGGCTCCTCGAGGCCGGGCTTCGCCCGCTTGAGCACCCGGAGCCTTATACCTACTTCGACTACAAGGGGGCTCGGTACCAGCGCGGCCTGGGGATGAAAATTGACTTCCTGCTAGTCTCCGAGCAGCTCAAGGCCACCAAGACCTTCGTGGACATGGAAGAGCGCGCCGGGGAGAAAACCTCCGACCATGTGCCGCTTCTCACCCAGCTGGATCTCCCAGACTTTGACTCGGTGCGGTAGATGGACTGGAACGTAGAGCTATCCACGCTGCAGGCCATAGGCCTACTGGTGGACTACTCCATCAAAATCTTTGCGATTGGCTTTGTCCCCGAAGGCCGCCGGCCGTCCAGCTCTACCGCCTGGCTACTAGCCATCCTCTTGGTGCCATTCGTGGGCCTGCCACTGTTTCTGCTCATGGGATCCCCCTACATCAACCGCCGGCGCCACCGCCTGCAGGCCCAAGCGCGGGAGATGATTGATGATGTCCAAAAAGATATCCCCGATCACCCCTCCTGCACCCTGCCTTCCGAGGTAGAGTCCGTCATCCGACTCAACCGCCGGCTCACCGGATTTCCCGCCGTGGAAGGCAAGAACGAGGGCCTCCACACAGACTACGCCCAGATTATCCAAGCGATTGCCCGCGCGGTTGACCAAGCGCAAGACTACGTCTACATCGAAATCTACATCCAGAGCTGGGACGAGGACACAGAACCCTTCTACCGCGCTCTGGAGCGCGCCCGGCAGCGCGGGGTGAAGGTGAAGCTGCTTTTGGACCAAATCGGAAGCCTGAAATACCCTGGCTACTTCGGTCTGGGGCGCCGGCTCAGCGGCATCGGCGTGGACTGGCGCTTGACCATGCCACTACAGCTGCACAAATTCCGCTTCCGCAGGCCGGACCTGCGCAACCACCGCAAGCTGGTGGTCATCGACGGCAAACGCGGGTTCCTGGGGTCAATGAACATGATTTCGCGGCGCTACAACACCTCCACCCGGATGTGGGTGGACTACATGGTGGAGCTATCCGGGCCCATAGTCACCTCCTTGGAGGTGCTCTTCGCTGTGGACTGGTACCTAGAGTCCGACGAAGTTCTAGACTTTGAACACCCCCAGCCGCTGCCCCAGTTCACCCCGTCCGCCAACTACTTACAGCTCATCCCCTCCGGCCCGGGATACAAAGCGGAGCCCAACCTCCGGATGTACAACTCACTTATCCACCACGCCAAGAAACACCTAGTCATGGTCTCTCCCTACTTTGTGCCGGACGAATCCATGCTAGAAGCCGTCACCACCGCCTGTTACCGCGGAGTGACCGTGGAGCTGTTCGTGTCAGAAAAAGCCGACCAGTTCATGGTGGGGCACGCGCAGTCCTCCTACTACCAAACGCTGCTGGAAGCCGGCGTTAAAATTTGGCTGTTTCCCGCCCCGTTCGTGCTGCACTCCAAGTTCCTTTTGGCGGATCCTGATGGCAGCGAACCAATGAGCATGTTCGGCTCCTCCAACATGGACATGCGCTCTTTTGGACTCAACTACGAATCCACGCTGCTGGTGGCGGAGGGCAACCTCATCGCGGAGCTAAACCAACTGGCCAACAATTACCAAGTGGTATGCCACGAACTCACGCTGGATGAATGGAGCCAGCGCGGGCCGTTTAGGCGCTACATAGACAACGTCATGCGCCTTACCTCCGCCTTGCAATAGCGGCTGTAGCAGCCCACGCCCCCGCTACCGCAAGCAGGCTGCACGCCACCATGCCCGCCGCCATATCCACCGGCGGGTTGTGTCCCAGGCCCACCAAGGGGGAAACAGCACCGGCGGCCAGGGATTGCACAAAGCCCAGCAGCGCGCTGGCGGCCCCGGCGCGCGTGCGCAGCAACCCCGTTGCCAAGGCAGTGGAGTTGCCCAGGATTAGCCCCGTGGGACCCACGCAGAAAAATAGGCACAGCAGCTGCACCGGGACGGGCGCGTTCAACGCCGCTGCGCCCAGCAAGACGGCGGCGGCCAGGAACTGCGCCGCCACGCCCACCCGCAGCATGGCAACTGCACCCACCCGGTTCACGGCCCAGGAGTTAGTCAGGGCGGCTAGTACCAATCCCAGCGCGTTGGCGGCAAAAATGAAGGAGTAGGCGCGGGGGCTAAACCCGAAGGAGTGTTGGATAACAAAAGGGGAGGCCGCGATGTAGCAAAACAGCGCGCCGAAGCCGAAGGCCGTGGCCGCCGCGAAGCCCCAGAACTCCCGGGTCCGCGCCACCGCCAAGTAGTTGGCGGCCACCTGGCCCGCAAGCCGCTGCCCGCCGGCGCTGTGGCCGCCCGTGGCCGGAACCACTGCCACCGCCAGCAACAGCTGCACCGCGTGCAGGCCTACTAGCGCCCAGTAGATGCCGCGCCACCCAATGGGTTCGGCCAAGAAGCCGCCAATTATCGGTGCGATTGCCGGGGCTAACGCGCCGATGGCCATGAGAAGGGAGTAAGCCCTAGCCGCAGCGTTGCCGGTGGCAAGGTCGGACACGATGGCCCGAGCCAACACCACGCAGGCGCCGCCGCCTAGGCCCTGGAGGGTGCGTGCCGCTATCAGGATTAGAATTCCGGGCGCGGTAGCAGCCCCCACCGATGCCACCAGCGCCACACCCGCTGCCACCACTAGCAGGCGCTTTCTTCCCCAGACGTCGGAAAGCGGCCCTACCAACAGCTGGCCTACGCCCATACCTAAGAAAAAGCCGGTGAGCGTGAGTTGTACCAACGCGGGACTGGCACCGAACTGCCCACCAATCGCGGGCAACACCGGCAAGTACATATCAGTCGCAAAAGGCGCCGTTGCGGACAACAGCGCCAATACAGCAAGGAGTGGAACAGGGATCAAGCGTCGCGTACCACCAGCAGCGCTACGCCGATACCCCACAGCACCAGACCCCAAACCAGGAAGACTACGCCATACATGGCGATACCCTCACCCCACGGGGCGTCCGGAAGGGACCGTTCAGAAATCCAGTTCTGCAGGCCACCAAATGGGGAGTAGTAAATCAACTTCGGGCCAATTTTAGGAATGAGCTGCACCAGCTGGTCAATACCTAGCAGGAAGATGAGGCCAATGGACACCGCACCGGCGGTTTGGCGCACAATCCAGCCCAGGCCCTGCCCAAAGAGAACCACCAGCACCGCGCCCAGCGGAAGCTTCCACATCAGGCGCCGTCCAATTTCAGTCTCCCACGGCTTGTAGATATCCGCGTACTGGGGGTCGTAGAAAATCTTGGTAATGGCAATCGAAAGCGCTAAGGCAACCATCGTCAAGAAAGCGGCAATCAATGCGTAGAGCACAAATTTCACCACTGCCACCGTGAGGCGTGAGGGCTGGGCCATATACAGCGGCATCTGCACGTTATAGCGGTACTCGGTGGTCACCACCATGATTGCTTGAATGAGAATCAAGGCGTAGCCCATCACCTGCAGCCCGGCGACCACGGTGGTGTCTAGGACCGGGCCGGAAGCCCACGCCGCGTTAAAGGCGGGGAACATACAAGAAAGCAGCACCATCAACGCGGAGGTCATCCAGAAAGACCTGGTGGTACGCAATTTGGTGAATTCGGATTTAAAGGTATTAAACAACATTGTTGTCCTCCTGCGCTTGTGGTTGCGGAGCGATGGTGCCAGCACCAGCGGCTCCGGAGGGCAAAGTACCGGCTGAGTATTCCACCGAGTCCCCCGTCAGGCCCATGAAGGCCTCCTCCAAGGAAGCCCGCTTGACGGTGAGCTCGTTGAGCGGAACGCCCAGGGAGAAAGCAAGCTTGCCCACGTAATCCACCTCTTGGTCGTTGATGACCAGGGTTGGGCGGCCTTCGTCGTCCGTGGCGCGGTCAAAGTCCAGGCCCTCGGCCGTAAGCGACTCCGCCAGGGTGTCTAGGTAATCCGAACGCACGATAACGTGCGATCCGGAGTTCGCAGCCACAAAGTCCTTAGTGGACTGGTTGGCCACTAACTTGCCGCGGCCGATAACCACCAGGTGGTCGGCGGTCAACGCCATCTCGGAGAGCAGGTGGGAAGAAATCAGCACACTGCGGCCCTCTGCCGCCAAGGCGCGCACCAGCGAGCGCACCCAATAGATGCCCTCAGGGTCCAGGCCGTTGACGGGCTCATCCAAAATCAGGACACCGGGATCCCCCAGCAACGCAGACGCTAGTCCCAAGCGCTGGCCCATGCCCAGGGAAAAGCCGCCGGCCTTCTTACCGGCGACATCGGAAAGCCCTACCAGCCCCAAGACCTCATCCACCCGGGAGGGGGCAATCCCGTTGGACTGCGCCATCCACTTCAGATGGTTGGCCGCAGAGCGGTGCGGGTGAACCGCCTTGGCATCCAGCAACGCACCTACCTCATGGAGAGGGTTTTTTATATCTCGGTAGGGTTTGCCATTGATGGTAGCCCTGCCCGCAGTGGGTTTGTCTAGGCCCAAAATCATGCGCATGGTGGTTGATTTACCCGCGCCGTTGGGACCTAAGAAACCGGTGACTAATCCGGGTTTGACGTCAAACGTTAGGTCATCTACCGCCCGGACCGCCCCATACTGCTTAGTCAATCCTTCAACTTCAATCATGCCCACAACCCTACCGGCATTTGCCTGCCCTTACCTTATTGGTACGGGGAAAGCCCCAAGCACTATTGCGCCAGGAGGCCTTCCGCCACCGCCAAGACCCGGGGCAAAGATTTCCGGAAGGGCTCCAGCAGCACCAGTTCCTCATCCGGACCACCCCCGGATAAAACGTCTTTAAGCTGGGATAACTCCACCCAACGCAGCTCGTATGATTCCTCATTGGCCTGGGTATCAACCGGCTCCGGCACGCGCGCGATCACGGTGGTATATGTCCAGTCATCCCCCGGGAACGGCCCGGCGGTCACCATACTGGTCAGCACTTCTGGAACCTGCGGATCAATCCCGCACTCCTCAAAAGTCTCCCGCAACGCACCCTCCACGGCGGTTTCCTCCCGGTCTACCGCACCCCCGGGGATTCCCCAGGTGTCCCCCAGATTGGTCCACGCGGCGCGGTGTTGAAGCAGCACGCGGGGGTTCTCCCCGCCCGCCACCAGGAACAAACCAGCCGCCCCAAACAGACCCCAGACCTTGGTGTCTCCCGGGCCCTTGGCCCAGCCGTCTCCGCTGCCGCGCTGTGTGCCTTTTCCAGTCATATCCCCAATTCTAACCGCCCCCGCCCCCGCAGACCCGAAGAAAAGCACCCCAACAGCTAAAATTCTCCAAGGAAACTAGGCCAAATCCCAGCGCGTAAAGCCCATCACTACGTATTCTGGACTAATGACCACGCCCGCGCAGTCTACAGGCACCACCCCGCACGCTAGCGATCTTGCAACAGACGCTGCGGGGGACCGGGACGCGCACGCCCACCAGGACCAGTGGCTCGATGAGGTATCCGAGCCGGCGCAGCCCATCTTCGACCGCGCCACCCACCGCGCCCTGATGTGGTTTGCCGGCCCGGCGCGGCTCATGCGTAGGGGCTACAACTTCATCACCACCACGCCGGGCAAGATGACCACCATGATGGTGCTGCTGACCGTGACTATCGCGGCCGCTGGGCTGTCCATGGCCAACTTCTCCTCCGCGCGCCACGAGCGCCTTGACGTGCTGCTAAGCTCCACGGAGCCAATGAACAACGCGGCGCATAACCTCTACACCTCCTTGTCTTTGGCGGACACGGTGGCCTCCACAACGTTCGTGCAGGCGGGCGACACGCCGGAAATCTCACGGCAGCTTTACAACGACTCCATCGACCGCGCGGCCGCCGCGGCTACGCAGGCGGTCCTGGGCACCGATGAAAGCGATACCCACATCCGTTCGCTGGTGGGGCTCATTCAGCGGCGCCTGCCGGTGTACACCGGCATGGTGGAACAGGCGCGCGCTAATCACCGTTCCGGAAATGCGGTGGCGGTGACGTACATGACTAACGCTTCTGCGCTGATGCGCGATGACATCCTGCCGGCGGCCGGGGAGCTATTCCAGCTAACTAGCGCCAAGGTGGCCACGCAGGAACGCGAGCTCACCACGCCGCAGTGGATTCCCATCACCGGTTTCCTGGCGGCGGTGGGGCTGCTGCTAGTAGCCCAGTGGTGGTTGTGGCGGCTGACACGCCGGCGGTTTAACCGTGGGTTTTTAACCGGCACCGCGCTCATGCTGGTTGCCCTGGTGTGGGTGGTCATTGCCAACGTACTCACGTGGGCCTCCGGTGGCCAACGCTTTGATACCGCGGCCGCGCCGTGGGAGCAGCTGACCAACTCTCAGATTGCGGCCCAGCAGGCGCGTACTGCGGAAACACTGCTGTTGGTCAACCGCCAAACCCCGGACTCGGTGTCGGATGAATTTACCGGGATGGCCAGCGCGGTCAACCAGGCGCTGGACTCTTTTACCAACGCCGAGCACAAGGAACCACGCCACCAGGAGACGGTGGACTCCGCTCGCGCCGCGCTCGCGGAGTGGAGCGTAGCTCACCGGTTGATGGTAGAGAACTTGGCCGCCGGCAATTACGATGCCGCCATCTACCAGGCCACCGCAGTTAATCCGCCGGAGGAGATTCCTACCTCCGCCCCGGCGTTTAGCCAGCTAAACAATTCCCTCACCCAACTAATTGCGACTACCCGGGAAGTCATGCGCACCTACATCAATGACAGCTTGACGGTAAACCGGGCCCTGGGCGGCGCGGTAGGGTTCTTAACGATTGCCGCTATTTTTGCCATCTGGGTTGGTATCCGGCCGCGTCTACAGGAGTACCTCTAATGAGTACCCGCCACGGACTGCTCTCCCTGCTTCTAGCCACCGTTCTGGGCGCCGGTGGCTGCGCACAACTGCCCCCGGACACGGGTTCGCCGCTGGCCTCGCAGCTCAACACCCCTGCTCCGAAGCCTGCTCGGGGGGTGCCGGAACCGTATGGCTCCGTCCTGGAACCGGCCGGAAGCCACCGCGCGCAGGAAATGACCATAGCCCCAGAAAAGCTCCGTGGTAGCCTGCGCCCCGATGACAAGGCCCCAGCGGAGCGGGTGCCACGCATCTTGGCGCGCGGCCGGCTGATTGTGGGCGTGGACCAGTCCAATAACCTGATGAGCTACCGCGACACCGTCACGGGGGATCTGCGGGGCTTCGAGGTTGACATTGCGCGGGAGATAGCCCGGGACATTTTCGGAGATCCGGGAAAAGTAGACTTCCGGTTTGTTACCTCAGCGGGCCGGGTTCCGGCGCTTCAACGGGGGGACGTGGATATTATTATCCGTTCCATGACTGTGACCGCTAAAAGGCAGGAACAGCTGGAGTTCTCCCTGCCGTACATGGTGGCGCACACCCGCATGTTGGTGGAGACCCGCTCCGGAATCAGGTCGCTGGATAATATGGCCGGCCGCACCGCGTGCGCTACCCGGGGTTCTACCTCCGTGGAGTGGGTAAGGGACCGCGCCCCGGAAGCAGACATCCTGATAACCAACAACTGGGGCGATTGCCTGATGGCCCTGCAGCTGGGCCAAGTGGATGCCATTGTCACCGATGACGCCCTCCTGTCCGGCATGAAAGCCCAAGACCCCTACACCGCGATTGTGGGGGAAAAGCTCTCCACCGAGCTCTACGCCGTGGGTGTAGCCTCCGGAAACAACGGTTTAGTACGCCAGGTAAATTCCACCCTGCAGCGGATCCGCTCCGACGGCACGTGGGATGACATCTTCGACGAATGGCTGGGCCAGTACCTACCGCGCCCAACCCTTCCACCAGAGAACTTCCGGGACGAGCCGAAAGGACAAGCGCATGGATAAGCGCATGGATAAGCCCATGGATAAGCCCCAGCCCGATTCCCAGCCCGATTCCCAGCGCCTCGACCAAACAGAGGCCGTGGCCTTTGACCCTTTTGCCGATGACAGTTCTTCTGCTGAGCACACCTCTGCGGTGAAGTTTGACCCCTTTGCCGACGATGAGGACCCCACGGAGGGCGGCACCTCCGCCGTTAGCTTCAACCCCTTCGCTGATGACGAAGACGGGGACTCCACCGACATCGCCGCGTTGGTCGAAGAGCTGGACAAGCTGCGCAGTGCCGTGGGCAACCAACCGGCGGCAAAATCAACCTCACAGACCTCCCGGGAGCGCGCGCTCAAGGCCTTCCGGGACCTGCGCGGAGCCACCCGTACCGACCGCAACGTCGCGGACGGCATGGTCTCCCTGCCCTTTGTCACCCCCAACAACCCCCACGACGCCCTGGTGGATGTCTCCGCAGAAAGCAGCCTTTCCACCCCGCGCCCGCAGCTTGGCCCCGGCGATATCGTGGGCGGACAGTACGAAATCTTGGGCGTTATCGCCCACGGCGGCATGGGGTGGATTTACCTGGCCAACGACCACTTTGTCTCCGGGCGAATCGTGGTATTGAAAGGAATGCAGGCCCACAAATCTGCCGATGAAACCGCCGCCGCTGAGGCCGAGCGCGAGTTTCTGGCAGACATCACCCACCCGGGTATCGTCAAGATTTTCAACTTCGTGGACGACGACCGCGTGCCCGGCGGGTTCATCGTCATGGAATACGTGGGTGGGCCCTCCCTGCGCGCCCGCCGTAACGCCCAAGAAGGCGGGCTTTTGCCCATAGACATAGCCATTGCCTACATCCTGGAAATCCTCCCCGCGCTGGACTACCTCCACTCCCGCGAGGTTGTCTACAACGACCTGAAGCCGGACAACATCATTGTCACCGAAGACCAGGTCAAACTGATCGACCTGGGCGCGGTATCCGGGATCGGTGCCTACGGCTATATCTACGGCACCAAGGGTTTCCAAGCCCCCGAAGTAGCCACTGAGGGTCCCTCCATAGCCAGCGATATTTACACCATCGGCCGCACGCTAGCCGCCCTCACGCTCAATCTGCCCCGCGACGAGGACAACATCTACCTTCCGGGCATGCCCAGCCCCACCGATGAGCCCGGGCTCCGCGCCCACCTGTCCTACTACCGCCTGCTCGCACGCGCCATGCACAAAGACCCCAAGCAGCGCTTTGCCAATATCACGGAACTGCGCACCCAACTCTACGGCGTCCTCCGGGAAGTCATAGCTCAACGAGACGGCATCCAGCACCCCGCGCAGCACTCACTATTCTCCCCCTCGCGTTCCACCTTTGGCACCAAACACCTGGTGTTTCGCACCGACCAGCTAATTGACGGGATTGACCGCACGGTGCGGATAACCTCCCCCGAGGTGGCATCGGCGCTACCAGCACCGCTGTTGGACCGCCGCGACATCGGTGCCGCCCTGCTCCAAGGCTTTTCCTACGCCGAGCCGCAGGAAGCCCTGGAAACCCTGCGCCAAGCCATGCACACCCCGGAGTATGAAACCTCCGCGGAAATACCCTTCGGCGTGGTGCGCTCCATGATTGACCTGGGGTTCATCGGGGAGGCCAAATCCTGGCTAGACAAAATCAAAGACCGCCTGGGCCACGACTGGCGCTTCTACTGGTACTCCGGCGTGGCCGAACTCCTGCTGGACCGCTACGCGAGCGCCCAGGAACACTTCGTGGAAGTACTGACCATCCTGCCCGGCGAGGCCGCGCCCAAACTCGCCATAGCGGCTGTCAACGAGCTTATTTTGCAACAGCTGGGATACCACAACGCGAGCTTCCTTGACCCGGAGATGGCCCGCGCACTCTCCGGCAACGGAACCTCCCTGGCGGACCTTCCCAACGCGGAATTCGCGGATCAACCCGGCTTCTGGGACCACGTTACTGACGACCCCCGGCTGTTAAGAATAAACTCCATGCGCCTCTACGCCCTGGTGTGGGACACCAACCCCACCACGGTGTCCTCCGCGTTTGGCCTAGCCCGCCAACTTCGCACCGAAGGCCAGATTGAGCTAGCCGTGGCCACCCTCGACCGCGTCCCCAACGCCTCCCGGCATCACCGGATGGCCCGGCTAACCACCGTGTTGCAGCTCATTAACCAAGATCTCACCGAATCACGCGTGCGCCGGGCCGCCCGCCGCTTGGAGGAGGTCCCCATGAATGAACCCCGGTTCCTGCAGATCAAGGTGGCCGTCATTTCCGCCGGGCTCAACTTCTTGCGCACCGAAGGGCTTGATGCCGCCGCCTCCCCCAACGACCTCTTCGAATACTCCTTTACCCAACGGGGGCTGCAGACTGGACTGGCCGACACCTTGCGCACCCTCGCCCGCCAAGCGCCTTTCAGCCGCCACCGCTATGAGCTGGTAGACCTGGCCAACCAGGTCCGGCCGATTACCACTTTCTAGGTCCTCGCCCGCGAAGCCGGCGCTACCCCGGGAAGCCGGCACTACCCGAGTGGCCGGCGCTACCCGAGTGTCCGGCACCCCTTTTGCGACTAAGGGCCGCCAGCGGATCCTGACGAGTATCACACCCGGAAAAGTGGGAAAGATCGGGGCAGATCGGGCATAATTAAAGGTGTATAGAGCCAGAAGCAAACACAAACAAGAACACGAAAGGCGGGTTGCTTGATGAAGCAAACTGTAGGAAACAAAGTTGTCCTTATCGGTGCCGGTGATGTGGGAGTGGCATTCGCCTACGCCCTGGTTAACCAGGGAACCTGCGACCACCTGGCCATCATCGACATCGATGAAAAGAAACTGGCCGGAAACGTCATGGACCTCAACCACGGCGTGGTGTGGGCACCTTCCCGCACCAAAGTCACCCGCGGCACCTACGCCGACTGCGAAGACGCCGCCATGGTGGTCATCTGCGCCGGCGCCGCCCAGAAACCCGGCGAAACCCGCCTGGAACTGGTGGACAAGAACATGAAGATCTTCAAAAACATTGTGGACTCCGTCATGGGCGCCGGCTTCGACGGAATCTTCCTGGTGGCCTCCAACCCGGTGGATATCCTCACCTACGCCGTGTGGCGCTACTCCGGTCTGGAATGGAACCGCGTAATCGGTTCCGGTACCGTCCTGGACTCCGCCCGCTTCCGCTACATGCTGGGCGAGCGCTACGAGGTGGCCCCTACCTCCATCCACGCCTACATCATCGGCGAGCACGGTGACACCGAGCTGCCAGTGCTGTCCTCGGCAACCGTCGCCGGTATTTCCATGCGCAAGCAGCTGGAAAAGACCCCCGGCCTGGAAGAAGACCTGGAAAAGATCTTTGAAAAGACCCGCGACGCCGCCTATGAGATCATCGACGCCAAGGGATCTACCTCCTACGGTATCGGCATGGGCCTAGCCCGTATCACCAAGGCCGTTATCCAAAACCAAGATGTGGCGCTGCCCGTCTCCGCCCTGCTCCACGGCGAGTACGGCCAGGAAGACATCTACATCGGCACGCCCGCCATCATCAACCGCAAAGGCATTCGCCGCGTGATTGAACTCGAGCTCAGCGAACACGAAGCAGAGCGTTTCAACCACTCCGCTGACACCCTGCGCGCCATCCAGGAAAAGTTCTTCGCGCCCGAAGACTAACCCAAAGACTAAAACGCCCAGAAAAAGTGCCCCACCAGCCGGTGGGGCACTTCTTAGGTTTTCAACCCGGCTAGGAAACTAGCTCGGTAGCCTTCTGCGCGATAGCAAGTTCCTCATTAGTAGGAACTACCAGCACCTTCACGGCGGAGTCAGGGGTGGAGATAACCCGCGCCTCAGAGGAACGAACCGAGTTCTTCTCCTTGTCCAGCTTGATGCCGTACATCTCCAGACCTGCCAGCGCGTCCGCGCGGACATCGTCATCATTTTCGCCCACACCAGCGGTGAACGTGATGGCGTCCACGCGGCCAAGCGCGATCATGTAAGAACCAATGAACCGGCGCAGCTGGTGGATGTAAATCTCATACGCCAGCTTGGCCTGGGAATCCCCACCCTGAATCTTCTCATGCAGCACACGGAAGTCATTCACACCCGCAATACCCTTGACGCCAGACTGCTTATTCAACAGGTTATCAATTTCATCGATGCCCATGCCGGCCTGGCGAGCCAGGTGGAAGATGATGCCCGGATCCACGTCACCACAACGAGTACCCATAACTAACCCGGCTAGCGGGGTAAGGCCCATGGAGGTATCAATGGCCTTGCCGTTGGCCACAGCCGCGCAAGAAGCGCCGTTACCCAAGTGCAAAGTAATCTGATTGGTCTCCGCAGGATCCCGCTCGATAAGGCCCGGCACCTGCTGGGAAACAAACTCGTGCGAGGTTCCGTGGAAGCCATAGCGGCGAATGTTGTGCTCTTTGGCTACTTCGCTGTTAATAGCGTAAAGAGCAGCGGCCTGGGGCATGGTGTTGAAGAACGCGGTGTCAAACACGGCCACGTGGGGCACGTCCGGCAAGATGGCGCGCGCGGTGCGAATGCCGTCCAGGTTCGCGGGGTTGTGCAGCGGCGCTAGCGGGATAAGATCCTCAATCTTGGACTCGGCGTTGTCGTCGATGACCACTGGCTCGCTGAAAATCTGGCCACCATGGACCACGCGGTGGCCAACGGCAATGAGCTCCACGTCCTGCGGGCCCACCTTATGTTCGTGCATGATTTCAAAAGCGCGGTTAAGGCCTACCGAGTGGTTGGGGATTTCCAACTCCTCGGTGAACTTTTCTCCACCGGTCTTGACGGTAACGGAGCCCTTGGGCTCACCTACCTGCTCTACCAGGCCGCTGACCAGCGGGGCGTCGGTAGCAGCTGCGGTGGGATCTACCACCTGGAACTTCACGGAGGAAGAACCGGAATTTAGAACAAGCACATACGACATTTATTTAACTCCTGCTTGGATAGCGGTAATAGCAACGGTGTTGACAATATCCGGGACGGTAGCCCCGCGAGACAGGTCATTGATGGGCTTGTTGAGCCCCTGCAGAACCGGCCCCACTGCCAGGGCGTTGGCGGTGCGCTGCGCCGTCTTGTAGGCGATGTTGCCGGCCTCCAGGTCCGGGAAGATGAAAACGTTGGCCCGGCCGGCTACGTCCGAGTCCGGCATCTTCTTCTTGGCCACACCCATGTCCACGGCGGCGTCAAACTGCAGCGGGCCGTCAACCTTGAGGTCAGCGTCGAAGGCGCGGGCGGCCTCCACGGCAGCGGCAGCGCGGTCCACGTCCGGGCCAGCACCGGAGGTGCCGGTGGAGTAAGACAGGATGGCCACGCGGGGGTCAATTCCAAACTGGGCGGCCGTCTGCGCGGACACACCAGCGATTTCGCCCAGCTGCTCAGCGGTGGGATTGGGGTTTACGGCGCAGTCGCCGAAGGCCCAGAGGCGGTCGCGGAAGACCATCAGGAAGATGGAGGAAACCACGGATGCGCCCGGCTTGGTTTTGATGATCTGGAAAGAGGGCTTGATGGTGTGCGCGGTGGTGTGCGCGGCACCGGAGACCATGCCGTCTGCCAGGCCCTTGTGGACCATCATGGTGGCAAAGTAGGAGATGTCTTTCATGGTCTCCCGGGCCTGCTCCAGGGTCACGCCCTTGCTCTTGCGCAGTTCCGCGAAGTCAGCAGCGAATTCCTCTGCCAATGGGGAGGTTTCATGGTTGATGAGGTCAGCCTCTGAGAGGTCAACGCCCAGTTCAGCGGCGCGGGCGGTGATTTTTTCCGGATCCCCCAGGATGGTGAGCTTGGCAATCTTGCCGTCCAGCAGCTGGCCGGCGGCGGTGAGAATGCGGTCGTCGTCCCCTTCAGGCAGCACAATGTGCGCACCCGCGGCCTTGGCTTTCTCCAGCAGCTGGTACTCAAACACGGAGGCGGACATCACTGGCTCCGATGCCTCCCCTACCTTGGCGGCCAGCCCCTCTAGCGAAGGCCCGGAAACAACTTCCGCTTTGAGGGCCTCTGCGTGGCGTACTGCCAGACCCAGCGCTGGATCTTCGCCGACAATAACCAGCGGCACTCCCAGTGCCGCAGCGGACATCGCGTCAAAGTGAGTGTCCCCGGTACCCCGGATGACGGTTTTGCGCAGTTCATCGCCCTTCTTCACCACGTCGGATAGGGTATCTAGGCCCTCAATGGAGCCTTTCTCTGCGCCCAGCGCGGAGGCAAAGGAGTCCACGTCAAGGCCTTCAAAGCCCCGACCTGCGACGGTCAGGAGTGCGGAACGAAGTGCAGTCATTGGGTTAACGCCCTTTCTAAAGTTGCTAGTGCCAGCCGTCACAGGCCGACGCATAAGTGACACCTCTACCTTACCCATCCGTAGGGTTGTTCAGCCACCTCGCCGCCCAACTGAGCAAAAATTTGCCGGCGCCAGTTACCACAGCAACTGCAGCGTCGCGTAGACCCTCGGCTGGCTAGGGTCGGAGATGGAAAACCCTGCCCGCGTTACCTCATGACTCAACATGTTCGCGTTGTGCCCCGGGGAGTTGCGCCACTGGACAAAGAAGTCCTCCGGAGTCAGCGGGAGACCGGCGGGCCTCATGGCAATGTTTTCAAATGTTTTGTCATGCGAGTGCACGAAGTGCCCGGTGCGTCCCATGTGCCACGACCACCGCCGGGCCTGGTCTGTGAGCTCCTGGCTGACCCGGACCGGCTGCCTGCCGTTGGCCCTGCGGTAGTTGTTCATAATCTCAAAAAACCGGGCGTCGAAGTTAGTGATCCACACGCCGTCAACCAGAACATAGTCCGGCCCTGGTGCGGGCCCTACCGGTTTGGGCCCTATGCCCGAAGACAAGGCCGCAGGAATACCGGAACTTAGAGCAAACGGGCTTTCTTGCGCCAGTGCGGGCGCGGCCCCGGCGGTTAAACCGTGCGCCCCCAGCGCAGCAGCAACCAAAAGCGATACCAAACCATTAAGAGTGTGCTTTCTCATAGCCACTAATACTAGTTTCTAGGTCCGCCATTTTCTAGGTCCGCCATCCGAAAGCGTGATAGCTCTTGCCGCCAAGGAAGCGTTCTCACGAGCCAGGTCCGCAGTATCAGCCGTGGCCACTACCAGGCCCAGCCGCCGCCCCGCGTAGGCACCGGGCTTACCAAAGACCCGGACGTCCGTCTCCGGAAAACTCAGCGCCTCCCGTACTCCGGAAACCACCACTTCTTTCATGTCACGCTCCGCATGCAGCACCACGGCAGCGCCGGGGCTGGTCAGCGTGACGTCTATCGGATAGCCCAAAATCGCGCGGGCGTGGAGATCAAACTCGCTGAAACGCTGGGTACGGAGGGTGAGCATGGCGGCATCGGAAGGCCGGGGGGAGACCGCGGAGAAATAAACGTCATCACCGGAAACAAACAGCTCCACGCAGTAGACCCCGCGCCCACCTAGCTCATTGGAAATCCGGGCGGCCACAGACCGGGCGTTTTCTAGCGCCTGTTCACTAATGGCGAGGGGCTGCCAGGACTCCGCCAGGTCACCACCCTCGTGGCGGTGCCCAATGGGCTCACTAAACCAGGTGGCCAGGCACCCGGTTGCCGGGTCCACGGACCGCACGGCCAACAGGGTTACCTCATGGTCAAAATCAACAAAACGCTCCACCACCACGTGCCGTTTGTCGGTGCTTACCCGGTGCACGTTGGCCCAGCATTCCGCAATTTCCTCCGGCCCGTGCACCACCACGTGCCCGCGCCCGGAGGTAGCAGCATCAGACTTGACGATGCACGGAAAGCCCAGCTGAGCAGCCGCCTCACCCAATTCCTCAGCCGAGGTGGCAAATTTATATGCCGTACCGGGCAAGCCGATGGACTCCGCGATCTGCCGGATGGAGGCACGGTTCCAGGTATCCGCGCAGGCCCGGGCGGTGGGCACTACCGTGCAAAACCCGGACTCCTCCAGCCTGTTCAAGGCCGGGACTGACACCATTTCCACCTCTGGAACCACGACGTCGGGGCGGATTTCTTGGGCTAGAGCCCAGACCGCTTCCTCATCATTGATGTCTGCCACGTGCGCAAACTGCGCGACCTGGTGGGCCGGGGCACCGTGATAGCGCTCCACGGCATGGACCTCTAAGCCCAGGTTCTGGAACGCTCCGGCAATTTCCTTGCCCAACTCCCCCGCGCCAAGCAGCATGACTCTAGTGGCGTTCGGCGTAAGTGCCGTACCGATGCTGTCTCCCAGCGCCGGGGTGTTTATAGCGGGCTTGTCAAAATGCTCAGGCATGTTCCCGATTATCGCACATCAGGGTTGGGTTTCCACCCTTTTAAACTCCGCGGTGTCCTGGGGGCTGGGGTTACTGACTCCGGAAACTGGGACGGCCACACCCGGCTTCACGGCCGAGCGTCGCGCGGACCACAGGGGGTTAAACCCCGGCATCAGCCACGCCAAAATAGCGGTAAAAACAGCGGCACCGATGGCGAAGTACAGGCGGCTTTCTGCCGTGGCAAACCAGAAGGCGAGGAGGTTCACAGCAATAATTATCACCCAAAAAAGGGTCATCCAAAAGGCCAGGTTTTTTAAAGTTAAAGATTGATCTTCCGCCCACTGTTGACCCGGAAACCGGTCACGAGCTTCCTTACGAATCCTCCGCTGGGTTTGGTTTCCCGCCAGGTACAACACGAACAACAATAAAGCCAAACCGATACCCGCAGCTAGAACGTCCCCCATTACGCAGCCGAAACTCAATATAGCTAAAGCGCCTGCGCAGGAAAGACGTTCAAAAAGCGTCAACGGTTTTCCCCTGGCGGGATCTACGTCCGGATAAAGCTGAGCAAACGAAGTCAGTGGCGCGTGCTGGTTGTAGATCATGGGAATATTTTCCTCCGAGTAAATGGTCAAAAAGTTCAACTAAGTGTAGCCTAATATTCGCTTGGACCTTATGCTAAGCCTTGCCTTACCGGCCGATGTCATCTTCAAACCGACGGGGTCGCGCGCAAGAAGCTTCCGCAGTTAAACCCACCGACCTGGAAGAGCTACCACCTATGGCATCAACCCGCACCGGATACCGCATCCACGCCCGCGCACTGGGGATTATCTCCGCAGCCGCGATAGGCAGCCTCAGTCTCTTTGGCGCCCCTACCGTTAACACCCCGGAGGCCATGGCCCAGGGGACCTGCGCTTTCAACTGGGGCATTAAGGAAAGCTGGCGTTACTACCTCCAAGGGCCCATCGCTAACGGCAACTGGGACAAAAACTCTGGCGTGGGCTTCACCGGTTCCCCGCGCGGTGCCGACGGCGCGTTCGTCTTCACCCCCGAAAAGGCCACCATCAACGGCCCCTCAGAGGCCGTCATTCCTATGCAAGGAACCCTGCACTTCCTGGGGCACAAGCACAAAGATGACGTGCCGCACCTGCTGGATATGAAGATTTCCGACATCAAGGTCAAGGCTTCTGGCAACACCGCAGAAATCACCGTGGACTACGACTCCTACTTCTCCGATTTTTCCGACACCAGCCAACGCGGTGAACCCGTTTCCGGCGATGATGAGGTCATTGGCACCATTGCCCTGAACACCCCAGTCAACACCGACTCCGGCACGGTTGATCTCAGCGGCCCGGTCACCGCCACCGATAGCACCCTGCGGTTGTTTATCTCCGAAAAATACGCTGCCGGCAACGCCCTTGATCCGGCTTCCGGCGTGGTAAAGCTTGACGGCAGCTGCGCCGGTAGCGGCAGCAACGCCGGGGGCTCCGGCTCCCGGGGCGGTGGCCAGAAATGCGGCGCCAACTTTGGCCGTGTGAAGGGCGAATTTGACGGCGACGCTGAGGAAGTCATGGGGATGATCTCCGAGCTCAACGACACCATCGGCGCCGTTGACCTACTGTTGTGCAACTCCACCAACCTCAAGCGCTCCATCGAGGACTTCACCGGCGTGAGCACCGGCCCCAATGGTAGGAACAACGGCGGCGGCTCGGGCGGCTCTGGTTCTGGCAACGGCGGGGCAAACGGCGGCGGCTCCGGCAGCGGCTCTGGGGCCAACGGCAGCGGCGCTGGTAACGGCTCTGGTTCTGGGGCCAACGGCAGCGGCACCGGCACGGGAACCGGCACCGGCGGCGGGGCCAACGGCGCAGGCACAGGCAGCGGATCGGGCTCAGCATCCGGCAGCAACGGCGCTACTGGCGGCACCGGCGCGGGGGCGGCATCGGCGGTAACGGCTGCCGGCGTCTGCGAGGCCGGAACCGCACACGGCGTAAAAACCGCCACTACCCGGTGGGGCATCAAGAAATCCTTCCAGTCCTACATCACCGGCTCCATTGCCAAAGGCAGCTGGACCCTCTCCGGCATCAAGCACGAAGGCGGCCAATTTGTCTTCAACGGCAAATCCGGCGCGGTAGACCCAGCGGCCAAGAAGGGCACCATCGGCTTTGGCGGCGGAGTGAAATTCACCGGCCACAAAGGCATCCTCAACCTGCAAATCACCAACCCGGAAATCCAATTCAACGGTTCCGAAGGCACCCTAATTGCCAACGTCAAATCTTCCGACACCTCCGGCAACCGCAGCGATTACGGCCGCGTGGCCGTGGGCAACCTGAAGTTCAGCTCACTGGAGGTGTCTGACTCCAAGGCTTCCGGGCGCGCCGCCGTGTACCTTACGGCCGCCGGTGCCAAAGCCTTCGCCGGGTTCTACGAGCCCGGCCTGGAACTAGACCCGCTGGAATTCACGGCCAATTTGGGTGCCGCAGCTAACTGCGCGGCCGGACAAGGCACCGCCGCTGCCACCGACGCCGCCGGCGGAAACGGCCAAGGCCCGTCCGCTGCGGAGCTCAAATCCCAGGCCGGCGGCACCGACGGCGCCAGTGGCGACACCACCACCGATGACGTCACCTTCGACGATGAGAACACCGAAACCACTACCGAAGGCTACGAAAACGGCAAGAACAAGTTCAAGATCAAAAGCTCCGCTGCAGACGCCGCTGGCGGCAACGGAGTTGGCGGCACCGGGCTCACCCCCGGTATGTATGCCCTGCTGGCCGCAGCGGCCCTGGCTATCGCCGGTGGCAGCATGGGACGCCTAGCACTGAGCCACCCCGCCTAGAACACTCAAACAGATTGGAGTTTCACCCTTGATTTCTTCTTCTAAACACCTAAAGACCCTTTTCGGCGGGCTGATGTGCAGCGCTTTGCTAGCCGGCTGCGGCGTACAGGGCGCCTACGAAACGGATTCAGACGCCGAACTACGTGACTCCCTGCCGGCTGCAACTTCCCTCGATGATCCGCGCAGCTTCACCGGCGTAACCCACGTCCGGGACTTCGACGAGGTAGTGCCAGTTACCGACAGCCCCCAGCCGGCGCTGCCCGTTGAGCTCACCGACGCCGACGGCTACGACGTCACCGTCACCGACACCTCCCGTATCCTCGCGCTGGACCTCTACGGGACCTACACCAAGACGCTCACCGGCCTAGGCCTGGGAGAAAACATCGTGGGGCGCACGGTTTCGTCTACCGAAAATTCTCTAGCGGACTTGCCCGTAGTCACCCAGGGCGGGCACAACATCAACGTGGAAGCCGTGCTGTCACTCAACCCCAGCGTGGTCATTGTGGATCACTCCATTGGCCCGCGCGACGCCATTGACCAGATCCGCAACGCCGGGGTCACCACCGTGGTCATGGAGCCCACCCGCACCATTGAATCCGTGGAAGAAGACATCAAGACCCTAGGCGCCGTAGTGGGCCTGCCGGAAGAAGCCGAACAACTGGCGCAACGCACCGTCGCCGAGGTGGAAAAAGACCGCGCCGCCATTAAAGACCTAGTTCCAGAAGAACCCATGCGCATGGCGTTTTTGTACGCACGCGGCAACGGCGGCGTGTTTTTCATCCTGGGTGAAGGCACGGGCGCACAGGACTTGATTGAAGGCGTGGGCGGGATCGACCTCGCCGCCGAGCACAACCTGTCCTACGCGGAGCCCGCCAACGCCGAGGCGCTGGCCAAAATCAACCCCGAGGTCATCATCATGATGGACAAGGGCCTGGAATCCACCGGCGGCATAGACGGCTTGCTTAAGCGCCCCGGCGTGGCGCAAACCGTTGCCGGCCAAAACCGCCGGATTGTCACCCTGCCCGACGGCCAGTCCCTAGCCTTCGGACCGCTCACCGGCCAAACCCTCCTGCGACTAGCGAAAGCAATCTATGCCCCTCAAGACGCAAGCTAAGCCAACGGACGTTTTTGCCAAGCGTGCCCGCCGGCGCGTGGTGATGTTTGCCGCCCTGGCGGCGCTGGTGTTCATCGCCTCGCTGCTATCCATTGTCTTGGGCCAGTTCTACGTCCCCTTTTCCGACCTCGGCCGCCTGCTACTAGCCGGCCCCGGCCAACAGGAACTGGCGGGAAACGTCATCTGGTCCATCCGCCTTCCCCGGATTGTGCTGGGGCTATTCGTAGGCGCGGCCCTGGGCGTGGCGGGCACGCTCATGCAGGCCGTATTCGCCAACCCACTCGCGGAACCGTCCATCATCGGCGTGACTTCCGGCGCCGGCGTGGGTGCCGCGCTAGTGATTGTCTTCAACCTCACCGTCTTTGGAACCTTCACCGTCCCGCTGGCGGCGTTTCTCTCCGCCGTGCTGGTCACCTTCATCATCTACGGGTTGGCCCGCCACCAAGGCAAAGTACAGGTAGTGAACCTCATTTTGACTGGTATTGCCATCAACGCGGTGTGCGGTGCGCTCATTTCCTTCATGGTTTACCTAGCGCCCACCGCCAACCGCGAGCAAATCATCTTCTGGCAGATGGGCTCACTCAACGGCTCCCAGTGGAAGCATGTGTGGGTCGTGGCCCCCATCGTGGTCATCGGCATTGCCATCTCGCTGCGCCTGGGCCGCAAACTCGACGTCCTGGCGCTAGGCGAAAAAGCCGCCGGGCACACCGGCATCAACGTACCCAAGCTACGAATAGTGGCCATCGGCGCATCCACCATCCTGACCGCCGGTGCGGTGTCCTTCGCCGGGCTCATCGGTTTCGTAGGGCTTATTATTCCGCACCTGCTGCGCTCAATAGTGGGGCCGGAAAATAAAATCCTGCTGCCCGCCTCCGCGCTGGCCGGTGCCGCGCTCATCGCGCTAGCCGACGTTGCCGCCCGCACTCTCATTCCCTTCGCGGACCTTCCCATCGGTATTTTTACCGCGCTAGTTGGCGGGCCCACCTTCTTTGTTCTTCTCCGCCGCATGATGAGAAAGGGGTTGTAAAGTGATAACCGTCAAAAACGTATCCGCCAAAATCGGCGACAAAACCCTCCTCCACGACGTATCTTTCACCGCCCAAGCCGGGCAAGTCACCGGGCTGATTGGCCCCAACGGTGCCGGCAAATCCACCATGCTGGCCGTGCTCAGCGGGGACTTGGACCGCTGCGCGGGGGAAGTCCACATCGCGGGCAAAGACCCGGCCACTACCATCAACCGGGAGCTGGCCCGCGTGCGCGCGGTCATGCTCCAGGACGTCGGTGTTTCCTTCCAGTTCCTAGTCCGCGACGTCGTGGCCATGGGCCGGCGCCCCTGGGAGGGAACGGACAAACACGCGCTCGATGACGCCATCATCGACGCCGCGCTGGAAGCCACCGACGCCGCCCACCTAGCCGGACGCGATATCGCCACCCTCTCCGGCGGGGAGCGCGCCCGCGTGGCCCTTTCCCGCGTCCTGGCTCAGCAAACCCCCGTCATTATGCTGGATGAGCCCACCGCTGCGCTCGATATCAAGCACCAGGAACAGGTATTGGGCCTGGTCCGCAACATCGCGCTCGACGCCGGGGTGGCCGTAATCGTGGTGCTCCACGACCTCAACGCGGCTGCCGCCTACTGCGACCATATTGTCTGCCTGGCTGACGGTAAGGTGGCATCGGCAGGCCCAGTGGATGAGGTCTATACCAGCGAAAACCTTTCCACTATCTACGACTGGCCCATCCACGTCAGCCACACCGGCGGCGTTATCAGCGTCCATCCCCAACGGCGGCGCGACACCGCTACCGCCACCTCCTTTGTCAACCTCGTTAAGGATTAGACCATGAAGAAACTTCTCATCACCGCACTGCTGGCTACCTCCGTGGCCGCCCCCACTGCCCACGCCGCCGATACCGCCTGCGAACACCCCGGCTACACCGTCACCGGCGGCACCCTAAACTGGGGCATCAAGGAAAGCTGGCGCAGCTACATCAAAGGCACCATCGCCCACGGCGACTGGAAGACCACTGACAACATTTCCCCCCAGGGTGATCCCGTCGCAGCTGACTTTAAGTTTGGGTTCCCTGTGGACCCTGCCCGGACCAAGCTGGCCGTAGACTCCGCCGGTAACCTGCAGGGCGCGGTGGTTGAAACCGAACCTAACGGCATTGCTTTCCAGGGCCACGGCGGATCTTTGGCGTCCACTTTCTTATCCCCCTACGTCCGGGTGGCAGGCACCAAGGCCATGGGCGGAACGGGATATGTGGGCTACTACGTGCCCAACAAGGGCATGACCGACTACAAGCCGGGTGACCGGATTCCGGAAAACCGCGTGGAAGGCAAGGACACTTTTGCCAACGGTGACCTCAGCAATTGGAAGGTCACCGACGCCGGCAATGATCGCGTAAACATCACCTTCGCCTCCCAGGGCTTAAGCATTGCGCCACAGCCCGGCACCAAGTCGGAGAAGATTGGTGAAGAGTGGCATACCTCTATCGAAGGCGTGGACATTGTATTCTTGGGCATCTACACCACGGACTACAAGCCCGAGTTCGACGACTTCCAGGTTTCCCTGGAGGCCACAAAAACCTGCTTAGACGCCGCCGATGCCGCCGCGCTCACCGCCGAGCTGCAAGCCGAGTCCCTGCCCTCTGAATACGCCACCCCGCGCCACGAAAAGTCCTACTTGTCTGAGGATCTGCAGGAAATCTTTACTTCGCTGAACCCGGGCCTTGATTTAGAGTCCGGGATCCCTGGGTCGAATGGCCCGAAGCCCAACGTAGCGCCCAAGCCCAGCACCACACCCGAGCCCAGCACCACACCCGAGCCCGATTCAAAAGGGGAATGGAAAGACATCCGTAAAGGTTGGTCGACGTTCCTGGCGGTAATAGGCGCAATATCAGCTTTTGCCATCCTGGCGTCCCTACTCAAGGACGTCATCACCCCGTTTCTTCCCAAATTTAATTCTCCTTTTCCCCTACCCCGTTAACAGTCTTTTGTTTGACCCTTAACCATTGTGGAGCCAAACCAACCACTGCTAAGGTTAGGCTTAGTTTAAATCTTGTATTCTGCTTGAAGGAGCATAAATGTCACGCACTCGTATCGCCTTAGTTGCCGGAATATCGGTAGCTGCTTCCCTAGTTACCCCAGTTGCAGCTACTGCGGCTGAGGATCTGTCCACCTGTACCACGAAGGGCTTCGCTGTCAAGGAGGGGTCCCTCCACTGGGGCATTAAACAATCCTGGCGCAAGTACATCCTGGGCAGCCTCGCCCGGGGCGATTGGAGCACCGAAGGTGCAGTCACTGACAACGGCAAAACGGAAACGGAGCCAGCATTCCAGCACATTTTCGAAGTGGATCCGGAACTCACCCGCATTGAGGGCACACAGGGCCCCGATGGTTCCGTAAACATCTCCAAAGCCGTAGTGGGCACCAAAAAATCTGCTATCAACTACACCGGACACCACGGTGCTTTAGGGACCACGTTGCGCTCGCCCTACCTAGAGGTAGACGGTGACATGGCCAAGGTTGGCGCCTCCTACATTGCCTACTACGTCAAAGGCAAGAGTATGCACGAGTACAAGGAATCGGACCGCACCACCGAAAACCGTCGTGTAGGTACCGACACCTTCACCGAGGGGTCCATCGGCGGCTGGAAGCTTGACGGTGACACCCTCACCCTGAGCACCAACGGACTAAAGTACAAGGCCCAGGAGGGAACGGACCCGCACGGTAAAATCGTCGGCGTTGACATTGCCTTCATGGGTAAGTACACCACCGGCAAGAAAGTCGATGACGCCACCGTTTCCTTGCAGGTAGAGCCCACTTGCTTGGACGGTAAGACCACGCCAACCGTGGGTTACGAAACCGATCTTTCCACCCCTCCAGGTGACAAAGACGCTTCTGGCAACGACGCTGTGCCAGATACAACTCCAGGCAACACCCCGGCGCCTGCCCCCAAGCCGGACAACACCCCGGCGCCTGCCCCCAAGCCGGATAACACCCCTGACAACACCCCGGCACCGAAGCCTAAGCCGGATGCTCCTAAGCAAGATGGCTTGGACACCGGTGCTATCGTGGGTATCGTAATCGCAGCCATCGTGGCCCTGCTGGGCTTGGTTGGCGCAGGTGCGTTTTTCACTAACCCCGGACTGCTCACACAATTCGGAATTTAACCCCATCGACTAACAACGCCCTGCCATTACCGGCAGGGCGTGTTTTTCCGGAAAGGACACCCTAGACAATGAAAAAGAAACTCCTCAGCGGCGCTTTGGCAGCCGCCATGTGCCTGACTATTCCCACCACCGTTGTTGTTGCCCCGGCCACCGCACAAGTCATTGAAAGTAACCAGAACCAGCTGGAATCGGGTTCCTTCACCTGGGGTTTTCGCAGGTCTTTGGTGCGCTACATGGAAGGCTTTATCGCAAAGGGAAAGGTTGAGCTTTCCGGCCCGGTTAAACGCGAGGGCGCGAATTTCATTTTCCCGCTTGACGCCGCTAATTCTCACCTCGATGCCGCTGGAAACGGCCAGCTCAAACTCCTAGGCGGTCTTCATTTCCTGGGACACTACAACAAATCCGCTCAACGCTGGGATATGGACGTGACTATAGATAATTTTGTCCTGGACGTTGAGGGCAAGAAGGTCACCGTGCGCGCAGACTACGTCACCAAAGGCGATTTGAGCAAGGCTCCTTCCAGCCAAGATGGTGATCAAATCTCCGGAAAGAACGTAGCTTTCGCGACGTTTGAGTTGGACAGCGCAATTAAGCCCGGCACCAATGTGCGCTTTATCAACCAGGATACTGCGGCCACGGCACCCGGATTCTCGGAGGCTTTCCTCAATGACCGCTACGCCACGGGAACGCCTGTCGATGGCCCGAATCTGAAACTGGTCAGTGATCCAACCAAACCGTTTACCGAATACGGCAAGGAGAGCTCGGTAGATAGTGAGAACCGGACTGGGGTAATCATTGGCTCGATTGTGGGTGTCCTAGCAGCGATTGGCGGCCTGCTTGGCGCGCTGAAACACTTCGGACCACAGTTTGGCATTCGCTTGCCGTTCTAGGCGCGCACGTGTGGGGCAGTAGGTTTTCCTACTGCCCTTTTTGTGTGCGCTGGCTAGGCTTGCCGGTGCCGGTGACGCTGCGGCTAGTGCTGCGGCGGCGGGTGCTGCCCCGGTGCCGGCTGGTGCTGCTGGTGGTCCGGCGGCTGGTGCTGCTGCGGCTGGTGGTCCGGCGGTGGGTGCTGCTGCTGCGGCGGTGGTTGCTGCCGGTTTGGTGGTGGCCGGTGGTTGGGGATGTGGGGTGTGATGACCCGTGGTGGCCCGCCTTTGGGTGGTAGCCAGACGACATTCCCGTTGATGGTGTCGATTTTTCCGCGGGTATTAGCCGGCCCGGAGTCCTCGTTGACCCCGTTGTGGTAGGCACACAGCGGGACAAGGTTGTCGAGGTTGGTTAGCCCGCCGCCGGCCCAGCTGTGGATGTGGTGGTATTGGCAGTTATCGGCTGGGGTATTGCAGTCAGGCCAGACGCAGTGCGGGAACTGCGCGGATATCATCGCGCGTTGTTTCCAGTTGGCAAACCTGGCAATCCGGTAGAGGTTCACCGGCCCGGCTACCGGATCAACTAGGGTTATCAGCCCGCAGTCAGCGAGCCGGCGCTCTAGGTATTGTTTGCCGGTCATGGTTGCACCGTTGGTGAGTTGGAAGGTTAGTTCCTCCCCGTCGCCGGAAATTAGGCGCAGCCAGTCCTCGAGTTCGATGATGATGTTGGTTTGGACTGCGGCAATAGCGGCGTCGGTGCCGTCGGTGCCTGTGAAAAAGACGTGCCGGAAGGCCTCGGCGGTATCTGTGGCGTTGGTAGAAGCCAGCACGGCCGCCATGTCAGCGACTTCTAGGGCGGTGCCGGTATAGGACAAGGTGTTGACCCCGCAGCGACGGCGGGTAATGCGCACCCCGGTGGCAGGTGGTGGTTTGGGCGTGGCTTTGAAGTGGTCTTTGGCAACGGCGTCGACGCGCTGGGGTTCGGTGGCGCAGAGTTTAACCCGCAGGTTCCAGGCATCAAGCTGGCGGCGTACTTTGGCCACGTGGGCTTCGATGCGTTGCAGGGAAGCTAGGCTGTGGCGCGCGGCGCTATTGCGGGCGCGGCGTTGTTTGTTGGTAAACGGGGTTTGACCGAAGTAGACGTCTGCCAAGGCGTGGAGGTCCGTGGCCACGCTGCGGTCTAGGCCCAGGCTGAGAAGGTCGGTGATAGACATGCCGCGGGCTTCCTCGACCGGGTTAAGGCCCCGGGAGGTGTAGCTGGCGAATGTCGAAAGGTTCATAACACTGCACGCTAGCACACCGGAAAATCGGGTTTTAGCTGCAAGGACGCTGCCTGTGGATAACTTTGCCTAATACCGGCCGGAGGCGGGGGAAGTTATCCACAGGGCAGAAAAATTTTGCCCAAAACCTTGACATCACCGCCAGGGAGGGTATCATTTGCCCGTTTCCGGCCAATAACGCCCCACCAAGGGAAAATGTGAAATTAGTCTCAGGAGTCCAAAACGTCGTGCCGAACGATGGTTTGGTCGCGTCCCGGACCCACACCAATGTAAGAAATACGGCAGCCGGAGAGCTCCTCTAGGCGCAGAACGTAGTCCTGAGCCTTCTGAGGGAGATCCTCAAACTTGGTGCAGCCCGTGATGTCCTCATCCCAGGCGGGCATGGTCTCGTAGATGGGCTGCGCGTGGTGGAAATCGGATTGGGTCAGCGGCATTTCGTCGTGCCGTACGCCGTCCACGTCGTAGGCCACGCAGATGGGAATTTCCCCAATTCCGGTGAGCACGTCCAGCTTGGTCAGGAAGTAATCCGTAAAACCGTTGACGCGGGAAGCGTAGCGCGCCACCACGGAGTCATACCAGCCACAGCGCCGTTTACGGCCGGTGTTCACGCCCACCTCACCGCCGGTGGTCTGGAGGTATTCGCCCCATTTATCGAACAGCTCCGTGGGGAACGGTCCGGCACCCACACGGGTGGTGTACGCCTTAATAATGCCCAAGGAAGAGGTGATTTTGGTAGGGCCCACGCCAGCGCCCACGCAGGCACCGCCCGCGGTGGGGTTAGACGAAGTCACAAAGGGGTAAGTGCCGTGGTCCACGTCCAGCATGGTTGCCTGGCCGCCTTCCATCAACACGTGCTTGCCGGCGTCCAGTGCCCGGTTAAGCTCCAGTTCCGCGTCGATGATCATGGGGCGCAGGCGGTCAGCATAAGACAGGAAGTATTCCACCATCTGGTCCGCTTCAATCTTCTTGCGGTTGTACATCTTGACCAGCATTTGGTTTTTGATGTCCAGCGCGGATTCGATCTTCTGGCGCAGGATGGACTCGTCAAAAATATCCTGCACGCGCAGGCCTATACGCGCCACCTTGTCCGCATAGGTGGGGCCAATGCCACGCCCGGTGGTTCCAATGGCGCGCTTGCCCAGGAACCGTTCCTGCACGCGGTCTAGGGTCTGGTGGTACGGTGCGACCAGATGCGCGTTCGCGGAAATCTTGAGACGCGATGCCTTGGCGCCGCGGGCTTCCAGTCCGTCTATCTCATCGAAGAGCGCTTCCAAGTTGATGACCGTTCCGTTGCCCAGAATGGGCACGGCGTTTTCGGAAAGCACGCCGGCGGGAAGGAGCTTGAGCTCATACTTTTCACCGCCCACAACCACGGTGTGGCCAGCGTTATTGCCGCCGTTGGGCTTGACCACGTAGTCCACGCGGCCGCCCAGGATGTCAGTGGCTTTGCCTTTGCCCTCATCGCCCCATTGGGCGCCCACGATTACGATAGCTGCCATGGTCTATGTCACTTCCTAGCTCTTGAAGTTAAAAATACTTTCCCATTCTACACGCCACCAGCTAAGGTTTTCACCAAAACTACCCGGAAGGTGACCCGTGAAAATTCTGGCTTTGCGCTGCGCAAGCACCCTGGCTGTCCCCAGTGGCATTGAAGTAGTTGACCTCTCCGCTGTGCCTGACCGCAAGGAGCTTAAAGCTGCCGATACCGCCGCCAAGGCAGCGCTGCCCCACGATCCCACGCCCACGCTCGCGGAGATAGCTAGCCGGCCAGATGTTTCCCATCAGGGCGCGCCGGAGTTTGCACCGCAGCCGGTGGATGAGCCGCTGCGGCTGGTGGTCATCGGCAGCGACGCGGCCTTGAGTGCGGTGTTAACCCGCGCCATGCGGGCTGATTACCTGTGGGCGCATGTGGCTTTAATCCCGGAGGGTAGCTCCACGGCGGCTAAGAACTGGGGGCTGCCGTCCGGCCGCGCCGAACAATGGGCACTGGCCAGCGAGGGCACCGTTAAACCGGCCCCGCTCATCCGAAATGACCAGGCGGTGGCGGTGGCGGGCTCCGCCGGGATCCGGGACTGGGACGGCAAGCGTTTCACCGGTGAAATTGTGGTGGACAATAGCGTGTTGGCCCGCTCCGAGGGATACGGGGCCCGGCTGGTGCCCACCTTGGGGGCTCCGGGGATTGCGGCCGTTAGGGCCACTGCGCCGGAGACGGGGTGGCGCGCCAAGTTCCGGCCAGCACTAGACCCAGAGTCCCTGCTTACCGGCCGCGCGGTGCAGGCCGGCGGGCCAAAGCTGCGGGTCACGGTGGACGGGGTCAGCCATAAACGCCCAGTTGAGCGCGTGACTTTCTACCGCCATCTCAGGGACTTGCAGGTGGTGCGACCTTAGTCTGGATGGACTTCCGGCGGAAACGCCGGGTGGCTGGAGGTGGGCACCAGCGAAGCCACTGCGGACTCGTTAGACATGCCGCACACCATGAGCAGGTCCACCACGATGGAACGGGTCTGCGCCAAGATAGCGTAGGAGGATAACACCGGCGGCTGCTCCACGATGTCCATTCCGGCTTTGGCGCCCACGGCCCGCAGCCGGTGGATGGCCTCGGGGATAACCCGGGACTCTTCCAACCGGCGTTGCTTGGAGGATTGCCCGTAGAGCTCTCCGAGAAGCCTGGAGATATCGGCTAACTCCTCGATGAGCTGGATTTGCACCTCGGAAATGCGGTCTTTATCCAGGGAGGACACCAGGGCCCGGCGCGCTAACACCCGCACGCCACGCACCGCGTTGTCCACCGGCATCAGAATCCTTTCGAGCGAGCGGATGTGGCGCTGCGTGGCCCACAGGAAAGGTGACACGCGGGCGGTTTCCTTGCCGCCCTTGGCGGCGGTGAGCATGGCGTTGATGTTTTCCTGCGAGCCCTGGACGGCGCGGCGGGCGTCCCTGATGGCTTCGGGTTTTCCCTCGCGCAGGCCGTAAGCGACATCGGAAAGCACGGATCCCGCCAGATGCAAGACCTTGGAGACTTCTACGCGGCCGGCGCGCAGCGGGGAGGTAGGGATAAGCGCCATCATGGCCACGCCGATGACCGCGCCCACCAGCGCGTCAATAACCCGGCTTTGGCCCCCCATGTTCTCCGGCGGCAAGATGGTGGCGATGAGGATGGCGCCCACCGCTATCTGGTTGCTAATCAGCTGCGAGTCGGTGAGGAAAAGGGCCACCAGCAAGGCAATCCCAATGGTGATGGTCAGGTGAATAGGACCCGTACCTAGCCAATCGACCAGGAGCGTGCCCACCACCACGCCCACAATTCCGCCCACGGATAACTCAATCGCGCGGGTGAGGCGGTCACTGCCGGATAGCCCCAGAATAATGATGACTGACATGGGGGCAAAGAAAGGTTGCTCGTGTCCAAAAAGGACGTGCGCCACGTAGAAGGCCAGGCCGGCACCCAAAGTAGCGTGCAGGATAAAGACCCACCGGCTGTTGACGCGACGCAGCCGGGCTTTCAAGGATTTATCGAAGGTCCGCAGCGTTTCCCGCGTGGTCTGCCGAACGGAATTTTTCTCGATACCCATAATGATTTAAGAGTCTACCCTGACATGCTAAAGCCGCCCCGCGCAAACCGGGGCGGCTCCAGGTTTAAGTGGTGTTTTTACTTAGAGGTGGTCTTGCCCACGGAGTGCAGATCCTGGCAGGCCTCAATGATGCGGTCAGCCATGCTCTGCTCAGCCTTCTTCATGTAGGAGCGGGGGTCGTAGACCTTCTTGTTGCCTACTTCACCGTCAATCTTCAACACGCCGTTGTAGTTTTCGAACATGTGGGAAACGATGGGGCGGGTGAAGGCGTACTGGGTGTCAGTGTCCACGTTCATCTTGATGACACCGTAGCGCAAGGCTTCCTCGATCTTTTCCTTCTCAGAGCCGGAGCCGCCGTGGAATACGAAGTCGAATGCCAGGGCGTCATCGGACAAGCCCAGCTTTTCACGGGCAACCTTCTGGCCCTCCAGCAGTACCTCCGGGCGCAGCTTAACGTTGCCGGGCTTGTAAACGCCGTGGACGTTGCCGAAGGTAGCGGCCAGCAAGTAACGGCCGTTTTCCCCAGTACCCAGGGCATCAATGGTCTTAGCAAAATCCTCTGGGGAGGTGTAAAGGTTAGCGTCTGCCTTGGCCTGGACGCCGTCTTCCTCACCGCCAACAACGCCAATCTCAACCTCAAGGATGATGTTGGCCTTGCGGGCCTTAGCCAGCAGCTCCTGAGCGATTTCCAGGTTCTCATCGATGTGGATGGCGGAGCCGTCCCACATGTGCGACTGGAACAAAGGCAACTCGCCGCGGTCCACGCGCTCCTGGGAGATAGCAATCAACGGACGCACGTAGTCATCCAGAACTTCTTTCTGGCAGTGGTCGGTGTGCAGTGCAACGTTGATGTCGTAGTGCTTGGCGGCCTCATGTGCGAAGGCAGCCAGAGCGCTGGCACCGGCAACCTTGTTCTTCACGGACAGGCCGGAACCGAACTCCGCGCCACCGGTGGAGAACTGGATGATGCCGTCAGACTCAGCTTCTGCAAAGCCACGCAGCGCCGCATTGATGGTTTCCGAAGACGTGCAGTTGATTGCCGGGAACGCGAATCCGCCCTTCTTGGCGGTGTCCAACATCTGGTTATAAACCTCAGGGGTTGCAATAGGCATGAAATCATCCTTAAGAAATAGGCTACGGTTATACCGTTTTTACTCCTCCATTATGCCAGATAACTACTGCCTACAGACAACCGCAAAAGGGCCGCCGCGCGCCCGGAATCTACTGCCGGAAAAGCCGCGCCACGGCCTCTAGCAGCATCCAGCCGGAAAGTTGGACGGATAGGTCACGCTCTGCCACGCGCACCAGCCCCACGCGTTCGCTCAAGGAGGTTGAGACAAAGCCGTAATTATGCGGCAGCTTGGCGTCTTCGCCCCAGTCGGTGCCAAAAATGGGCAAACCGTCCACCTCCAGGCGGTGCTCCCATAGCGACTGCGCCGATGCCGTGACCAACCTCCTGGCCAGCTTCTTCGTGGCCCGGTTAGACGGCGAGTCTCCGGGTAACCTCACTGCGACATCGGCAAGATAGCGGGCCAGGATGCCCTTGAACAACCCGCCGTCGCCGTCACCGGTGTCGTGGTCTATCACACCGCTGGGGGTAGCCATCCAGGAGGCGATGGCCTGCACCAGCCCGCGGATACGAGTGACGTAAATCATCTGCTCCTCCACGTCTTCGGCGTCTTTGACGGACTCCAGGTGCTCCAATTCCAAGCGGGAGGACTGGCGCAGCGCGAGAACAATTTCCAAACAAGCCCCCAGCACCACCCCCTGGACGTAGGGGTGGATATTGCGAACCACCTCTTGGCCGTCCATGCGAAGCCGGACACCATCCATGACTAGGCCCTGGTCATCAATGAGGTTGTCGTAGATCCAGTCCACAATGTGGCGAGCTTCATCAATCTTGCCCATCCGCGCCAACATAATGGCACCGGGCCCGTTGGAGGGCACGTTCATAAACGTTTCATTGGTGCGCCACGGCAAGATGTTCAAATTGGGATCGAGTCCCTCAATAATGTTGCGCTGCAGCGGGGCCACCGCCTTGGGGCAGGGCACCTTGTCCACATTGCCGGCGCGTTGGAGCGCCAGGGCCAGCCAAGCCTTGTCATCGTAGTAGTTGTTGTTGGTCAAGGCCGAAAGGTTGCGCAACCGCATGCCACGGATGGTCTCGTTGATACGCCGGCGGCGCACCTTGGTGTTGCCACGCAGCGCGGCGTCCACCAAGCAGTCCAGGTAGTGCGCCTGCCACCAGTAGTGCCAATGCACAAACAGCTTCTCCTTGGCGGTGGGAGGCCAGCTCACCAGCGCCAGGTTGGTAGATGGGATCCACCACAGGCGGCTGGCGTGACGGTCATTGATGGCTGTCTCTGCGAGGTCGGCGCGGTGCGCCCACTTTTCTTCCACTACTCATCCCCTAAGAGTTGCCGGATACTAACGGGATTATCTTAGCCCCTATTTACCACGCGCGGGACAGATCAGCGTGCTGCCTGATCCAGGCGTGCATGGCTATGCCGGCGGCCACCCCGGCGTTGATGGAACGCGTGGAACCAAACTGCGCGATGGAACACGTCATCCGTGCATTTTCCTGGGCTTGCGCGCTCACGCCCGGGCCCTCCTGACCAAACAGCAACAGGCAGCGCTTGGGCAGCTGGGCGGTTTCCAAAGGCACACATCCCGGGGTGTTGTCGATAGCCACCACCGCCAACCCCTGCTCCTGCGACCACGCGATGAGGTCCGCCACGGTTTCGTGGTGCATCAGGTGTTGGTAGCGGTCGGTGACCATGGCGCCCCGCCGGTTCCAGCGGCGCTTTCCCACGATGTGGACCGTGTTCACCGCAAAAGCGTTAGCCGTTCGCACCACGGTGCCAATGTTGGAGTCATTTTCAAAGTTCTCGATGGCAATGTGCAACTCGTGGCGGCGGGTGTCGATATCGGCCACGATGGCCTCGCGCTTCCAGTACCGATAGGCGTCCACCACATTGCGGCGGTCACCTTCGGCCAGCAGCTCCGGGTCCAGGCGGGCGTCCTCGGGCACCGGTCCTTCCCAAGGGCCCACGCCGTGGCGGCCCTCCATCCACTCCGTTGGGCCTTTATCCGGCCCCAGCTCACCGCGCGCTTTAGAGCCCAAGGTCATCAAGCCCGAGCAGGTAGCGGTATTCCAGGCCCTCTTTAGCAATCACGTCCCCGGCCCCCGTGGCGCGGTCCACCACGGTGGCAACGGCTACGACCTCCGCCCCGGCTTCGCGCAGCGCCGCTACCGCCGTGAGCGGCGAGTTTCCGGTAGTAGTAGTGTCCTCCACCACCAAAACCTTCTTGCCCACCACATCCGCGCCCTCGATCCGGCGCTGCATGCCGTGCTTTTTTGCCTCCTTGCGCACAACGAACGCGTCAATCGGGCGGCCATCGGCATGCATGACAGACGTTGCCACCGGGTCAGCGCCCAGGGTCAGGCCGCCCACGGCATCGTAGTCCAAGTCAGCGGTTAGCTCACGCAGCTGCGCGCCAATGAGGCGGGAGGCCTCATGCTGCAATGTCGCGCGGCGCAAGTCCACGTAGTAATCCGCCTCCCGCCCGGAAGATAGGGTCACTTTCCCGTGGACAATGGCTAGTTCTTTCACCAGCTCCGCCAGGCGGGCGCGTTGCGTGTTATCAGTCATGGTTATTCTCCTTGTGTTGATAGAAATTCTAGTTCTCATCGTTGAAAATGGACGACTTGCCGTCCAAGTTACGCCGTACCCTGGGCCCTTCGGCTTGGGGGCGTTCGTTGCCGTCGGCAATGGCGTCCACCTCGTCCGCACCCACCGCGCGGTGTGCCACCGGGCCGCGCGCGGCGCTGACCTTACGGGTGGGCATATCCACGGGTTCTTCGGGCCGTTGGATGGGCGGCGGCGTGAATTCCTCATCCGCCTGGGCTACCAGAACGGGGCCGGTGGCCAACATGGTGGCTTCTTGCTCCATGATGCGGGTGGGGTCACCGTCTTCTAGGCGCAAGACCAGGGCCGCCTGTGAGCGCGGCGGCAAGCACCGGGCGGTATCAGCAATCAGCGCCATAGCGGCCTGCATGGCCTCCCACACCGAGGGCTGGGCGTCGCGCGGGAACTGCGCCAGGGCCCACTCGGATTCCAGCCACACCGCTGTGACTTCTTCCGGTAGGGACTCCAGGGCGACCTCCATGCGGGGGTCAATCATGCGCTGGGCCACGGCCGGTTCACTGGCAAAAACGCTGAAACCGGCTATCTCCTGGACCTCGGTGAGGTCCTCGGAATGCGCCTCCAGCTGGCCTGTGCGCCGGAAGTCCACGATTACCTCCGATGCCGCCCCCGTGCGCACCGCCATCACACCCACGTTGCCAATATCCATGAGCAACATCTCATGGCCCAGCACGTGGCCGGCCACGATGTCGCGCGGGGCAGCACCCGTGGCGGCCGCACCGCGGGTGAATTCATCAATCAGGTACTCGTCATGCTTGTGATAGTCATAGCCGCGTTCTAGGGCCCACTCACGGCGTTCCCGGCGCAGCGCACCAGGTAGCTGCCGCAGGCGGGAGGTTTTTCCCGGTATAAGCTCCGAACCCCTTCCCCTAGACTCTGGTTCTGGTTTGGGTGCCGGTGCCGGTTCTGGCTTGCGTGCCGGTTCTGGTTTGGGTGCTGGTTCTGGCTTGCGTCCTGGTTCCGGTTCCGGTTCTGGTTTGGGTGCCGGTGCCCGTGCCGGTTCTGGTTCTGGTTCTGGTTCTGGGGCGGGCTCCGGCGCGGGGTCGGCCGAGGGGGCCGGCACTAAGCCCGGCGCCGTCGGAGACCCGGCCTCCGGCTGTGGCTCGGGCTCTGCCGTCGCAGTAAACCCGCGCCGGGAATCCCGCGCTGCTTTCAACTCGGGGTTGGACTCTGAGACCGGATCCACGTCCTGCGGCGCGGACGCCTGGCGCTCTAGACGAACGGCGAAAACCCACAGCAAAACGCCGGCAGCAGCCAGGAGCACAGCTAAGGAAAGAAGGATTAAAGGCATCACCCTTCAAACCCTAGTAGGTAGGTGGCGTCTTTAGGGCAAGACAAGGCATATTCTTCGGGTTAATTCTTCCGGGCACAGACTCCGGCCGGTGGCCGGTGGCCGGGAAGCTAGAGCCCACGCTCCACCGGGTTTTTAGGGTTAGCTGACCATTGGGACCAACCGCCCACAAAGTGACGCGGCACGGGAAGCCCCGCCCACTCCATGGCGGCGATGGCCAGGCCAGAGTGGTTTCCGGAACCGGAGTATATGATGGCGTCTTTGAGGTTTTCCTCGTTTGCGCCCGCTTTAACAAAAGCGTCGCAAATCTCCTTCTTGGACTTCCAAGTTCCGTCTGGTTTGTGGAAGGCACGTTCCGGAACGTTGATAGCCCCCGGGATGTGACCGGCCTTCAGGTCAAGGTTCTCCCGGAACCCGGCAAAGCGGTTGGGTTCACGGGTGTCAATAAGAAGCCCCTCGTGGGCCTTGACTTCCTCGATAGTGGCGGTGGGCAAGGAACCAGGCCGGACCTGGGAGTCGGACTCCACTGCAATATTGCCAGGCCCTGCCAGGGTGGGATAGCCCTGCTCACGCCAATTCTGGAAGCCGCCGTCAAGGATACTGACGTCTTTGATTCCGGCCCACCGCAGAATCCACCAGGCACGCCCGGCCATCAGGCCGCGGCCTTCGTCATAGACGATGACGGGGCGGTCATCTTCCAACCCCCAGCGCTGGAACCATTTTTGGAGGTTGGCCGGATCCGGGAGCGGGTTGCGCCCAAATTGTGAGCCTGGAATGCCCGCTAGCGCTGCAGCCGCGTCACAAAAGCGGGCGGTGGGAATATGCAGGGAAGAAAACAGACCGTAGCTGCCGGCGGGGCCGGGTTCCCAAACGCTAGCCAGGAGGGTAAAACGCTTGCCGGTATGAATTAGGTTGTTAAGTTCGGACGGAGAAACCAATATGCTCATGCCCTCAATAATAAGGGCATGAGCACATTTGCGCTAAGCAGCTAACTACGTGGGGCTAACTCCAAGGACTGGCTGTCTTCTGCGACGGTCACGTCCACGGTGTCGCCGTCCACGATATCGCCAGCCAGAAGCGCCTTGGCCAGCTTGTCCCCAATAGCCTGCTGGATGAGCCTGCGCAGCGGGCGGGCGCCGTAGGCGGGGTCATACCCGCGCTCAGCCAGCCAGCGCTTGGCATCCGTTGATACCTCCAGGATCAGGCGGCGGCCAACCAAACGCGCCGCGAGGCCACGCAGCTGGATGTCCACGATCCCTTCGAGCTGCGCCTCATTAAGCGAGTCGAAGACCACCACGTCATCAAGGCGGTTGATGAACTCCGGTTTGAAAGCGTGCTTGACGGCCTCCATGACCTGCTCCTTGGTACCGCCGGCCCCCAGGTTGGAGGTCAGGATAACCACGGTGTTGCGGAAGTCCACGGTGCGGCCCTGGCCATCGGTCAAGCGGCCTTCGTCGAGAACCTGCAACAGCACGTCGAAGACGTCCGCGTGGGCCTTTTCCACCTCATCGAACAGCACCAGGGAGTACGGCCGGCGGCGGACGGCCTCGGTCAGCTGGCCGCCGGCGTCATAGCCCACGTACCCCGGAGGGGCACCGACAAGACGCGCCACGGAGTGCTTCTCCCCGTATTCGGACATGTCAATGCGGATCATCGCGGACTCATCATCGAAGAGGAACTCGCTCAAAGCCTTGGCCAACTCCGTTTTACCCACGCCCGTGGGGCCTAGGAAGAGGAAGGAACCTACCGGCCGGTTGGGGTCAGCAACACCTGCGCGGGCGCGGCGGACGGCGTCAGACACAGCCACCACGGCTTCTTCCTGCCCCACCACGCGGGCGCCCAGCAGGGACTCCATGGCCAGCAGTTTCTCCGTTTCGCCCTGCAGCATCTTGCCGGCCGGAATGCCGGTCCACGCGGAGACCACCTCAGCGATGGTATCCGGGCTAACCTCCTCCACCAGCATGGTGTTGACCTGGGCGTTGGCTTTGGCTTCCGCCTCCGCCAGGTCCTTTTCCACCGGCGGGATCTTGCCATAGCGGATTTCGGAGGCCTTAGACAGATCCCCGTCACGCTCCGCGATTTCGGCCTCGCGGCGCAGGCTATCGAGCTGCTCCTTGAGTGCCTGCACGGAATCGATGGCCGATTTCTCGTTGGCCCAGCGGGCCTTGACTTCGCCGAGCTTCTCGCGCTCATCGGCAAGCTCTTGCTGCAGCTTTGCCAACCGGTCCTTGGAGGCGGCGTCCTTTTCTTTCTTCAGAGCCAGCTCCTCGATCTCCATGCGACGGACCACGCGCTCCAACTCATCGATTTCCTGCGGGGAGGAGTCAATTTCCATGCGCAGCCGCGAGCCGGCCTCATCGACCAGGTCAATGGCCTTATCCGGCAGAAAGCGGTTGGTGATATACCGGTTGGACAGCTCCGCGGCCGCCACCAGGGCGGAGTCCTGGATGCGGATCCCGTGGTGGACCTCGTAGCGCTCCTTGAGCCCGCGCAGGATACCAATGGTGTCCTCCACGGAAGGCTCCGCCGCATAAACCTGCTGGAAACGGCGCTCCAGCGCGGCGTCCTTCTCAATGTACTTGCGGTACTCATCCAAGGTGGTGGCACCAACCAGGCGCAGCTCGCCGCGCGCCAGCATGGGTTTAATCATGTTGCCGGCGTCCATGGAGCCCTCGCCCGTGCCGCCAGCACCGACGATGGTGTGCAGCTCATCGATGAAGGTAACAATCTGGCCGTTAGAGCCCTTAATTTCATCAAGCACCGCCTTGAGGCGCTCCTCGAACTCGCCGCGGTACTTCGCGCCGGCAATCATGGAGCCTACGTCCAGGCTGATGAGCGTCTTGCCCTTCAGCGACTCCGGGACATCGCCCGCCACAATACGGCGGGCCAGACCCTCCACGATGGCGGTCTTGCCCACACCGGGCTCACCGATGAGCACCGGGTTGTTCTTGGTACGGCGCGAGAGCACCTGGACCACGCGGCGGATCTCCTGATCGCGGCCAATAACCGGGTCAATCTTTCCCTCCCGCGCACGGGCGGTTAAGTCCGTGGAGTACTTCTCTAGGGCCTGGAACTGGTCCTCCGGGTTCTCGGTGGTCACCTTGGCGGCACCGCGAACGGACTGGAAGGCGCCCTTGATGGCGTCATAAGTAGCGCCGCGAGAGGTCAGCAGCTCCGCCGCGTCCGTCTTGGAGCCGGCGATGGCGGCGAGGAGGACCTCGGTGGAGACGTATTCGTCTCCCAGCTCGCCGGCTAGTTCCTGCGCGCGGGTAAGGACGTTAAGGCCGTCACGGTTAAACTGCGGGTTGCCCATGCCGGAGCCTTCGGCTTTGGGGTAACCGTCCACCAGCTTGGTGGCCTCACCGGCCACGGTCTGCGGATCTACGCCGGTAGCGCGCAGCACGGGCGCTGCAATGCCGTCCTCCTGCTTCAAGATGGCTGCCAGCAAGTGGGCGGGGCGGATATCGGGGTTTCCGTTTGCGGAAGCGGTCTGCAGCGCCTGCTGCAGGGCTTCCTGGGATTTTGTAGTTGGGTTGAAAGCGTTCATAAGGGGTGTAAATCTCCTTGGTTTATGTGAGTTGCTGGGTGCCTATCTGCTTCGTGGCTCCCAGTCTATGTCTGTTACTTCCCACAACGCCACAAAAGTTGAGTCTATTCCACTCAACCCGAAAAAATTTGAGCGCGGTCCACTCAACTTTTTAACCATTGTAGAACGCCCAGTTGGTGCCTATAATCGCACCTATGAAGATCGCACAGATTACCGCACTCCTGCTTCTTGCAATCGGACTTCTTCTGCTCATCTTCATGGGCAACTCCGGCAACCCGTTCCCCCTGACGGGAGCCGTGCCTTACGCGCTTGGCCTACTGCTGACCGCCGGTCTGGGAATCTTAGTCTCACGGAAAGGCAAGCCGCTCACCCGGCTCATCCCCGGAGTAAGCCCAAAGGCTTTGGCCTTTGTTGTTACACTCTGCGGGATCGGTGCCATAGTGACCCTGGTTCTGGATGTGACCCTCCTCGATAACGACAGGTGGGCGGACGTGGTCTTCTACAGCCTCTTTGCCGTCATGATGGTCTCCCACCTGGAGATTATTGTGGCCTCCAGGCGGGAAGAACCGGCCGCTAGTCGGTGAAGAACTCTTCCACGATGACGTCCACTTCAGCCTTCTCCGGCCCCACGTGGCGCACGTTCATTGCCTTGAGATTCTCGGTTAAAAGGCCCGCGTTGAAGGCATCGAGGGAAGCGATAGCTTCCGCCGGTACGCCCTGGGCGTAGAGCGGAACCACATTCTGAGCGGAAATAATGTTCTTTGGGTCTTCCAGGCGAACGGTGGGAAGCTCGTTACCGTCGCGGTCTAGGACCGGGGAGGTGGTGTAGATATTGGCCACGTCAATCTCCCCTTTTGCCAGGGCCGCCACGGTCAGCGGGCCACCAGCGTCGGAGATAGGTTTTACCTCCACGTTGTCAATGCCGTAAACCTCTTTCAGGCCTTTGGGACCGAAGGGGCGGTTGACAATCTCCGGGTTAGCCCCCAGCGTGAAACCGTCGAGCTTGGCCAGGTCCGCGATCGAGGTCACGCCGTTGGCCTTGGAGAATTCCTCGGTAACGTTGAAGGAGTCCTTGGACTCAGCGGCAGACATCTTGCCCACTTTGAGCTTTTCCGGGAGCACGGACTCTAGTGAGGCATAGACCGCGTCAGCATCGGCGCCAGGCTCAAGTTCCGCGCCGTAGTATTGCGCCAGACTGCCGGTGTATTCCGGCATGACGTTAATTTCCCCGGACTCTAGCGCCTCAAGGTAGACCTCGCGGCTGCCGATCCCGCTTTTGACAGTGACATCGAAACCCTCGTCCTCTAGCACCGCGGCCCAAAGTTGGCCCAGGATCTCAGATTCGGGGAAGTTGGCGGTGCCAATGACGATCGACGCGCCGGGAGCTGCGGCGCTAGTGTCAGCGTCGGGAGCGTCCAGCGGGTCCTGGCCGCCGCAGGCGGTAAGGGCGAAAGCTAGGCAAAGAACAGGGGTTAGGCGTTTCATTAGTTGAGTCCTTTCGGGCGCACTAGGCGCTGGATTAAAGCAAAGATGAGATCCACCGTAATAGCTAAAGCGGCAACTAGCACTGCGCCGGCCAGCATTTGGGGGTAGTCACGGATAGCTAAACCATCGATAAGGTAGCGCCCCAAGCCTGAAAGGCCAATGTAGGCCACGATGGTGGTAGTGGCTATGACCTGCACGGTAGCCGACCTGATGCCACCGACAATGGAGGGAGCCCCCAGCGGCAGTTCGACTGCTCTTACAATATGGGATTCACTGAACCCAGAGGCCCGGGCGGAATCAACTACCGATGTCGGAATGGCGACCAATCCAGATACCGTCCCGGCCAAGATGGGCGGGACAGCCAGAATAGCCAACACGATTATTCCCGGAATCAGCGGCAGAGAAAGTCCGAACGAAAGCTGTAGCGTCAGCCACGTGAGCAGCCCTAGCGAAGGGACGGCGCGTAGCGCGCCCGTGGCCGCCAGGACCAGACTGGCAAAGCGCCGCGTGTGGCCCAAATACAACCCCAGGGGCAACGCTAGGACCACGGCGGCAAGTACCGCGAGCGCGGAGTAACCCAGGTGCTCGGCCAGCCGAGGTAGTACCGTTGGCTCATTGGCAATGAAGGTAAACATCTAGACCCTCCTCTGCCAAGGCATGGATACCCAGCCCAGGAGGACCAGTAGAAGGTCAAATATTAGGGCCAAGACCACACATCCAATTAGTCCGTAGGCCACTTGTTCGGGATAGTTGCGCAAAAAGCCCTCTGTAAAAAGGGTGCCCAAAGAGGGCACGCCAATCAGGGCACCGACCGAAATCAACGAAATAGTCGAAGCACTAACCACCCGGAGTCCGGCTATCAAACCCGGCCCAGCTAGGGGGAGCTCCACCTTCCAGAAACGCTGCCAGGCTGAATAGCCCACCGCCGTGGCGGCCGCGCGAATGGGGCCGGAAACAGTGGAAAAGGCGTCAGCGGCAGAGCGCACCTGCAACGCCAGACCAAACAGTGTCATAGCGATAATCACGTTGACTGGAGACAGTAGCGAGGTGCCCAGGACCTTGGGCAAGATGATGAATAAGGCCAGAGAGGGGATGACGTAGAGCAAACTAGTCACTGTTACCAGCACTTCCCGTACCCGGGGATAGTGGGATGCTGCCCAACCCAGAGGCAAGGCCAGTACTGCGGTGATAATCAGTGGAGGCACGGCTAGCAGGGTATGCGCCCATGCTAGCTCCAAAATCTTGTCCATTAGTCCTCCAACAAGGCCACGATATTGCCCTGGGCATCCACTACCAACCGTTTACCGTCCCGCTCAGCAACGCGGACCTTACGGTGCTCCATACCCACGAAGTGCTCAACGATTTCGTTGGCCGGCCTAGTAATAAATTCCTCCGCCGTGCCGTGTTGCTCGATGTGAGCGTGATCAGACAGCAGCACTATCTCATCGCCCAGGTAGAAGGCTTCCTCAATATCGTGAGTCACCATGATGATGGTCTTTGCCATCCGCTCCTGGAGCCCCAGAACCTCTTGTTGAAGCTCCCGGCGAACAACCGGGTCCACGGCACCAAAGGGCTCGTCCATGAGCACGATGTCCGGGTCAGCCACCAGGCCACGCGCTACCCCGACGCGCTGTGCCTGCCCCCCGGAAAGCTCTCCGGGATAGCGCTTGAAGAGCGCCGGGTCAACGTGTACGGTCTCCAGCCACTGCGCCGCACACTCCCTGGCCTCAACCTTGCTCGCGCCGGACAGCCGGGCCACGGCCGCCACGTTCTCCAGGGCTGTTACGTGCGGAAGCAGCCCAGAATTCTGCATGACGTAGCCAATTGAACGCCGCAGCTGCACAGGATTGCGGCCGGCAATGTTTTCACCACCGATGCTCACAGCCCCCGAGGCCGGCTCCACCATCCGGTTTACACAGCGCAAGAGAGTGGTTTTGCCACAGCCTGATGGCCCCACCAAAGCGGTGGTTTTCCCGCGGGCAAAGTGGAAGCTGAAATCCTCCACTGCCGGGGCAGCGGTCCCGGGGTAGGTCACGGTAACGCGGTTGAAATCTATCATCAGCAACCAATCCTACCCAGAAATCCCTCACCTACGCCCACAAAGGGGACCGGTGACTCAGCCGTGGCAACGTGAAAAGCTCACTGCTTGCGAAGAAGCATCACCCTAGAAGGACCTGTCTATCACCACGTCCCCCGAAAATTTTTGGCCGGGCGTTAACTTCTAGCCGCTGGGTATTTTAGCCACACCCGTGGCTCCGGTACCTGGTTGGGTTCCAAACCGGGAAAAGTAGCTAGACTAAACCCATGAAAAATTTGGCCGAGCTGCTGCGCGCAAACGCTGATTCCTACCGCGAGAAAGTCCATCAAGAGTTCTTCCTCGACCACCCGGAAGCCCGCCAAATCTTTTCCTTGTCCATGAAATCCACCCACCTCGAACTCGCCGGCGGGCTGGCGTGGTTCCTCGAACGCTGCGACCACTGGGGAACACCCTCGCCTGCCGCGCTGGAGCGCGTGCGCCGCCTGGGCGTTGACCACCGACGCCACGGCTTCCCCCCAGAAACTTACGCCCAATTTGCCACCTACCTCATCCGGGGCCTGGATCTTTTTGACCTCTCCCCCTCGGACCGGGTTTCGGCGGAAAAGGCGGTAGGGATGGCATCGGCAGCCATGCGCGAGGCCGCAACCGAGGCGGACAAAGCCGGGGTTGCCCCCGCACACCAAGCCCGCGTAATTGAGGTTGACCACCCCAACCGGGAGACCGCCACAATCCGCCTGGAAACCGCCATGCCCCTGGCTTATCACCCCGGTCAGTATTTCTCCGTGACCACCTCCCTCATCCAAGGGCGCTGGGTTCACCTAGCCGCCGCTGCTCCCCCCAACCTGGCCGGCCAACTAGAGTTCCACGTGCAAGCGTCCGCGTCCGGGGAGATGGAAGCCGCCGGCGTGCTCAAACGCGCCAAGCTGGGCGATTCTTGGACCTTCGGCGAACCCCGCGGCACCTTTCCGCGCGCGGCCGCAGACGTATTCCTCTGCTTTGGCACCGGCTGGGCCATGGTGCGCTCGCACCTGGTGGGGCTGGTCGATGCCACCGCGGGCCAACCCAAGTGGACATCGGCAGTGTATGCACACGCCTTAAGCCCCGGGCAGCACTACGACGCCGCCACGCAGGACAACTTGAGCCGGTTGGGGCTTAGCCTGACACGGTTGGTAGGCAGCAACACCGACCCCTGGTTGCTGGGAGCCAAAGGCCAAGCGCCGTCTTGCACGGTCACTGACAACCCCGTGGCCACCGTGATTGAGCGGGAAGGCACCGGAAAAAGGTTTGTCCTGGTAGGCCCCGCCGCGCAGGTGGACAAAGCCGCCGCGCAACTAAAAGCCGCCGGCGCCACGGACGTAGAAACCCACCCGTGGGCAACCGGGCGGGCCTGGAACCACTAACCCCGCTACTTCAACACCGGCAGCTTTGCACGCACCTTATCTACTACCTCCGGGTCAATGTCCGCGTAGATGATGGTGTCCTCATAGCCTGCCTCCGCCAGGCGCTCACCGGTGGGAGAAACCACCACCGAATGACCCACGCCCAGCGGCCCGGAGGTCTCCCCGGCCTTAGCGTTACCGCCCGGGCGGGACTGATCTGCCGCCACGATATAAGCCGTGGAGTCCAGCCCGCGCGCTGTGGACAACAAACGCCATTGCTCCAGCTTGCCCGGACCATCCGCCCAGCTGACCGGCACCGCAATGACTTGCGCCCCGGCGCGGGCCAGATCCCTAAACTGTTCCGGGTAGCGGACGTCGTAGCAAATGGCCACGCCCACGGTCACGCCTTCCACCTCGAAGGTACACAGGGAATCACCTGGTTTGACGGTTTCGGATTCTTGGTAGTCCTCAACGTCGTAGGTGTGGATCTTGTTATATCCCTTATGAACCCCGGCACCGGTAATCAGCGCGGTGTTGTACACCCGGTTGACGTCCCCCACGCTGTCAGCTGGGCGGAACATGCCGGCTACCACCACAACATCGAGCTTTTCCGCGACCTCCCGCAGCCCGGTGGCAAAGGGCCCGTCCAACTCCTGGGCCTGGGTATCTAAGCGCCCGGAGTCGAAGTTCTGGGAGGTGGCCTCGGGCAGAACTATGAGCTTTGCGCCCTCGCCCGCAGCTTTGGTCACGAGCTTAGTTATGGTCGCGAGGTTTTCCTTGATGTCTCCAGTGGAGTTAAATTGCACAGCAGCTATCTTCATAACTGCCCAATGTAGTGGTAAACCGGCCAGTTATCCACAGGTTTTCAGCAGCCCCCTTGCCACTGCCCCTCCAAGAGGGCACTTTAGGGAACATGAAATACCTCCAAATCACCTCATGCAGCCAATCCGTCCGTCTATGCAACCAACTTGCGCGCCTTGAACGCGCTGCTCTGAGCCCTCCCCCGGGGCCTGGTAATCCCAGCGGCGGCGGATATACCGCAGCCGCGTTGCGCGCAGCCACGGAGACCTGGGAACGCGAGCTACAGTCTGCAGACCGCCGTGCGGTAGAGCTAGCGGAGTCCTTCCGGGGGTTCCTGGACCAGGCCGCGCATGCCGATGCCCACCTGCGCCGGAAGTTAGAGGCCGGATGATGGCCGCACACTTTTCCCAGGCAGCAACCACACTTGCGGGCCAGCGGAGCAAGGTCTTGGAATTCCAGCATCAGTCCCTCCAGCTGTGGGAATCCCTGTGGGAGGGCGTCCAGGGCCCCGCGCCTGCGGCCGCCGCGCGTTTTTTCCAGACCCTGGAATCTCAACGGCGCGCACCCGTGGAGCAGATGGCACAGGTAGTGGAAATATTAGAGGAGTATAACCAACGGGCGGAGCGTGCCCGCACCCATGCCTTGCGGGAGAACCGCGAGCTAGTTGAGGAAGCCCTCGACATCCTTTGCGCGCGGGCAATAACCCAAGCGTGCGTGGCCCCATCCCCCGCCCCGGCGCGGGGGCTGAGCTCCATGCAAGGTTTAAGCCTTCCCGCCATCCACGCCCTGAACTTTGCGGAGGCCCCCGCTTATGTACGGGCAATGGTGGAAGAAAACCCGGACATTACCTTGTTGGAAGTGGGCAACGGGACGGTAGCAGCGCTCGTGCCCCCAGACGGGCCGCACGGGCTCGATGAGTTGACTACCCACCCCGCCTCGGTGACCACGTTTGTTCCGGGGGTTTCTTCCACCCTGCCGGAAAATCTAGGGGATCAAATCTCTCACGCCCGCAGCCTGGCCACCGCTACCCGTGGCCCCGCAATAGCGTGGTTGGGCTACGGTGCCCCGCGGACCGTGGTCAACGCGGCACAGAAAAAGTCCGCCGTGCAGGGGGCTCGGCGGTTTGAAGTGTTCCAGCGGGCCGTTGATGCCCGCTGGCCGGATTCCCACAAGGTAGTGGTGGGACATTCCTTTGGATCCGTGGTGGTTGGCGGCGCAAACCTGCGGGATTCGGGTGTGGATGATTTTGTGATCATCGGCAGCCCCGGGGTGCAGCGGGACACCGCCGCTGAACTAGGCGTGCGCACCTGGGCGGCCCGGAGTGATCTCGACCCTATTGGGCTAGTAAGCGGGGTGTACGGAACGGACCCCACCAGCCCCCGGTTCGGCGCCCGCCGGCTAGGCAGCGGGCGCTTTAACCCGGGCGGTCACAGCAGCTATTTCGAGGATCCGGGGTTCCTCAAAGCGCTAGGAGCACTGGTTTAGAAAAATCCCATAGGATTCTCATCGTAAGACACCAGCAGGTTCTTGGTTTCTTGGTAGTGGTCCAGCATCATCAGGTGGTTCTCGCGGCCAATGCCGGATTCCTTGTAGCCGCCGAACGCCGCGTGCGCTGGGTAGTTGTGGTACTGGTTGACCCACACGCGGCCGGCCTGGATTTCGCGACCGGCGCGGTAGCAGATGTTCTGCTGGCGCGACCACACGCCGGCACCCAGGCCAAAGTTGGTGTCATTGGCAATCTTGATGGCCTCATCGAAGTCTTTGAAGGTGGCCACGGATAGCACGGGGCCAAAGATTTCCTCGCGGAAGATGCGCATGTCATTGGTGCCCTTAAACACGGTGGGCTCAATGTAGTAGCCGTTTTCCAGGCCGTCGATCTTGTTGATGTTGCCACCGGTGAGCACCTCCGCGCCCTCCTTCGGGCCAATCTCCAGGTACTCGGTGATCTTGTCCATCTGCTCCTGGGATGCCTGCGCGCCCATCATGGTATCCGTATCCAGCGGGTGACCAATCTTAATGGCCTTCACGCGCTCAATGGCACGCTCAACGAATTTATCCGCAATGTCCTCGTGCACCAGCGCGCGTGAAGGACAAGTGCAGACCTCGCCCTGGTTAAGGGCGAACATTACAAAGCCTTCCACGCACTTGTCCAGGTAAGCGTCATCTTCATCCATGATGTCTTTGAAGAAGATGGACGGGGACTTGCCGCCCAGCTCCAGGGTGACCGGAATGAGCTTGTCAGAGGCGGCTTTGTTGATCATCTTGCCCACGGGGGTGGAGCCGGTGAAGGCAATCTTGGTGATTCGGTCGGAGCCGGACAGTGCCGCACCGGCTTCTTCACCCACACCGTTGACAATATTGACTACGCCGGCGGGCAACAGGTCTTCAATCAGTTCCATGACGTAGAGGATGGAGGCCGGGGTCTGCTCAGCAGGCTTTAGAACCACGCAGTTGCCGGCGGCAAGTGCCGGGGCCAGCTTCCAGGCGGCCATCAAAATGGGGAAGTTCCAGGGGATGATTTGGCCCACCACGCCCAGGGGCTCGTGGAAGTGATAAGCCACGGTGTTGTCATCGATTTGGGACAGGCGGCCCTCTTGGGCGCGGATGGCGCCGGCAAAGTAGCGGAAGTGATCCACGGTCAGCGGGATGTCAGCGGCCAGAGTCTCACGGACTGCCTTGCCGTTTTCCCAGGTTTCCGCGACGGCAATCTTTTCCAGGTTCTCTTCAATGCGGTCAGCAATCTTGTTGAGAATGTTGGCGCGTTCCGTGGCGGAGGTCTTGCCCCACGTCTTAAATGCCTCCTCAGCGGCGTCGATGGCCGCGTTGATGTCAGCTTCTTTGCCGCGGGCTACCTCACAAAAGACCTCCCCGTTGACGGGGCTGATGTTTTCCAGGTACTCCCCATCTTTTGGGGCTACCCACTGGCCACCAATGTAGTTGTCGTAGCGCTTGCGGAATTCAACAATCGCGCCTTCGGTTCCGGGATCTGCGTAACGGGTCATAAAACTCATCCTTCCTATGGGGCGTAGGCCACGAAGATAAAAGTTAGTGACTTACGCCATATTACAATGGTTGGCCCCACGATAGTTTTGTACAGAGAGATACGCCAGGATTTTTCTGAACCCACCCCCGTTAAGGGGAAATCACGGCCCCTACCGCCAGTCCCATAAACAGGGCGGCCACAAAGGTCAAAGGAGCGAAACGCGCCACAAAGCGCCGGCCCCAAGCCCCGTATTGCATGGCCATGAGCTTGATGTCCACCATGGGACCTACCACCAGGAACACCAGCTGCGCGGCCGGGCTTATCTGAGTGAATGACGCCGCGATGAAGGCATCAGCTTCTGAACACAGGCTCAGCGCCACGGCAAGTAAGGCCATCACCACGCACGACACTAGGGGGTAGGCCCCAATGGTCTCAAACCACTGACCGGGCACCGTAACTTTAATTAGCGCCGCGACCATAGCCCCCAGGGTCAGGAAACCCCCGGCGCTGGTGAGGTCGTGCAGTGCCGCTGCGCGGAAGGCCTCCCAGGTGCTGGCCCCGGCTTGGCCGTGGCTGTGGCCCTGACTGTGGCTGTGGCCGAACCTGGCCAGCGCCCCCACCATGGGAACCCGGTGGCCAACAAGCACCCACGCCCAACCCACGGCGATGGCCGCGAATAACGACGCCACTACCCGTGCGGCTGCCATGTTTGGGTGGCCCTGGAAGGCCACCACAGTGGAAACAATCACCACGGGGTTGATAGCTGGGGAGGCCAGCAAGAAGGTCAGCGCTGCGGCCTCCGGGACCTTGCGCCGGATAAGCGACTGCGCTACTGGTACGGAGGCGCACTCGCAGCCGGGCAACAAAAAGCCCGCCGATGCCGCCGCCGGGACCGCCAAGAAATCGTTGCGCGGAGTAATCCGGCGCAGCAGCCCCTGTGACACGAAGGCGGAGATAGCCCCGGAAACCAGCACGCCGAAGACCAGGAAAGGTACCGCCTGCATAACGATAGCAACGGTGATGGACGCCCAGGCCTCGAACAGGCCCTCTAGCTGCAGCGGGGGTCCCCAGGTAAGGCTGAATGCCATCCCGGCCAGGCTGAACGCTATGACGATTAAGGGTCCGCGGTAGGCATTCATAGGTAGGGCACCTCCGGAGCCGGAATTGGCTCTACCTGGCTTACCGCGATGGTGGGTAGGTCCGGATCCGTGGTGGTGTCCACGGTGCCCGTGATTGTCACCCAGGAATCCGCCCCCGGGTTGGGCGCACCGCTTATGCGCACGCCGTAAGCTATCGCGTCAGCCGCGCAGCAAAAGATCTTGAACCGCGACAGCATCCAGCCGCCCCCGGTGGGCACTGCAAAGCCGGTTACGCGGACGGGTTTTCCTTCAATCCGGGCCTTGTCATCATAGGCAAAGCGGTTGAAGAGCTCCTCCACCGTAAGGTCATTGGGCGTGGTGGCAGACAGGTCCTTATAGGCCAGCAAAGACCTTGATATTGGCTTGACGTTGGTGGCCTTTTTCAGCTCACCGCCGCCCACTGCGGTTGAGGTGACCATGGCGCTGCCCAGCGGGTCCGGGCGGGCCAGGATGGCCAGAATCACTGGTACCAGCAACATGCCGGTCATCGGGTGCAGCGGGTCCTTGCCGCCAGTTGCACTCTTGGCGACGCGAAGGCTCCATACCCCCAGGCCAGTCAACAAGACCCCGGTAATGAGAATAAAGGGGCGGAACCATTCCCGTAGGTAGTTGTTGCTCACTCCGCTTAAGGCCACGCCGCAGAGCAAGATGCCAAATACTGTGACCACGGTTGCTGCCATGGCTGCCTGTTGCTGGCTGGCGTCTTGTTCCACTCACGGCTCCTTCATGTGGCTTCCTACCAGCAAAATCTACCACGCCTATAAGCGTAAAAAGTCTCACCCGAGCACTACGGGTGAGACTTCCAGACTGCGCGGTGGCTAGGTGCGACCGCGTTTGCTGCGGGGTTTCCACATCACCAGCGAGGTTGACCGTGGAACGTGGACCAGCTCGCCGCCCCGGGAGCGCCCGCGCTGGGCGCGCAACTCACGGAGTTCTTCAAGCAAGGCATCCCGCTCTTCTTCGAGCTGATCCCGCTGCTCGGTGAGCTCGATGATGGCTTTGATGCCCGCCAGGTTCACGCCTTCTTCGTGGGAAAGCGCCTGAATCTTGCGCAAGGTGGCTATGTCCCTGTCGGTGTACCGGCGGCCACCCCCACTGGTTCGGGCGGGGATGACCAGGCCCATGCGGTCATAGGTGCGCAGCGTCTGGGCGTGCATTCCGGATAGTTCGGCTGCCACCGATATCACGTACATCTTCTGCTCGCTCATCACTTCACACCTCCTCTACGCCTGGCCGTCCCAGTTAGCCCGGGGGTTGAAACCGGATTCCTTCTCCGCTTGGGCGTACGCCCGCAGCGCACTGGTAGCGGAAGCATCCAGCGTGGACGGAACCTGGACTTCCACCGTCACCAGCAGATCACCGGCCTTTCCGCCACGCCTTTCAATACCTCTGCCGCGCACGCGCAGCGTACGGCCGTCAGGGGTACCGGCGGCAATTTTGAGACGAACCGGCTTGTCTAGCGTTGGCACCGTAATCGTGTCCCCCAGTGCCAGCTCCGCGAAAGAAACAGGGACACTCACGTGGAGGTCATCACCGTCACGTGTGAACACCTTGTCTGGCTTCACGCTGACGGAGACAAAAAGGTCACCAGCCGGGGTACCGTTGGGGCCGGCTTCACCTTGGCCCGCTAGGCGTACCTTCTGGCCGTCAATAACACCGGCCGGGATGCGAACCGTGATGGAACGGCTGCGCTTAACAGTCCCGGTTCCGGAGCAATCCGGGCACGGATCCGCAATCGTCTGGCCGTTGCCCCCGCAGTGAGTACACGGCGCGGAGAACCCGAAGGCACCCCGGTTTTCGGAAGTAAAGCCCGAACCCTGGCAGTGCTGACAGCTAGTGGTCTTGCCCGACTTAGCACCGGAGCCGTGGCAGGTGGTACACGGAGCGTTGCCAGTCAGCTGCAGCGGAAGGGTAGTTCCCGTGGCCGCCTCGCGGAATTCGAGGGTGACCCGGGTTTCTACATCCGCCCCCCGCGACGGCCTAGCTGATGGGCCAGGACCACCGCCGCGGTTGAAAACGCTACCGAAGATATCCCCAAAACCGCCGCCAGCAGACGCTGCTCCGCCTTGTCCGAAGATGTCGGAGAAGTCTGAGAAGTCCGAGGCCCCGAACCCTTGCGCGCCCTGCGACCGAAACCCGCCGGGAAATCCGGCGCCTCCTGCCCCAAAGCCACCGCGGGAAACCATGGCTTTGAACTGGTCATACTCCTTACGGTCAGCAGCGTCACCAATAACGTCATAGGCTTCGCCAATTTTCTTGAAGCGCTCGAGCTTTTCCGGCTCATCCGGGTGGGTATCCGGATGGTTTTCACGCGCCAGTTTGCGGTAAGCCTTCTTGATTTCTTCCTGGCTTGCGGATGAGGAGACCCCCAGATCCGCGTAATAATCTTTTTCAGCCCATTCAGGTTTTGCACTCATCTGGGCATCTCCTCCTTTCAAAGCGGAGATAGTTTAAGCGCCGGGGCTTTAAAAAGTTTTTGCACCCGGCGCCTAAGTGGATAGTTATTCTGATTCGCGACCAGCGATGATGACCATGGCGGTGCGCACTAGGCGGTCACCCACGCGGTAACCGCGGCGCAAGACCGTGCCTACCACCTGATCTTCACCATCGGACAGATCTTGAACTGCTTCGTGGATTTCTGGGTCAAAGTCATCACCCTCAGCGGCAAAGGCTTCGAGCTTCTGCGACTTCACCGTTGCCAGGAGCTTGTCAGCGAATGCCTTGAGTGGCCCTTCCTCCAAATCCCCGTGCTGGCGGGCCAGCTCCAGGTCATCCAGCAAAGGCAGGAACTGGGAGAGAACCTGGGCCTTGGTGCTGGTGACGGCGGCATCACGCTCACGCTGAGTGCGCCGGCGGTAGTTGGTGTACTCCGCAGTTAGGCGCTGGAGGTCTTCCGTGCGCTCGGCCAACTGATCCTCAACGGAAGGCTCGGTTGGCTCGGTTGGCTCAGCGTCAGCTTCTGCACCGGACTCAACGTCCACATCAGCCACATCAGCTAGGGCTTGTTCCAGATCCGCCTCGAGGGAGGGGTCTATCTCCGGCTCCTCATCAGCTTCCGCGGCACGCTCTGCAGCCGCCTCCGCTTCATTCGGAGTCATGGACTCGTGGTCGGTATTTTCCGGATTTCCCGGGTCATTTGGCATAGTCATACGGTCTACTTGCTTTCCTTATCAGCGTTGTCAGAATCAGCAGCGTTGTCCGCGTCCTCATCAACAACCTCAGCGTCTACTACGTTGGGGTCGCTGGACTGCGCACCCGCCGCGGCATCGGCAGCACCGGCTTCAGCAGCCTGAGCTTCGTAGATCTGCTTGCCCATCTCCTGGGACTCCGTGTTGAGCTTCTCCACTGCGGCCTTGATGGCCTCAATGTCCTCACCCTTCAGAGCCTCATCAACGGCATCGGCGGCCTCGGTGACCTTGGTCTTGACGTCCTCAGAGACCTTGTCAGAGTTCTCATCCAAGAACTTGCGGGTCTGGTAAGCAGCGGACTCTGCCTGGTTGCGGGTCTCCTGCTCCTCGCGGCGCTTCTTGTCCTCTTCGGCGTGGGCCTCTGCGTCCTTGACCATCCGGTCAATTTCTTCCTGAGACAGGCCGGAACCATCCTGAATCTTGATGGTGTTTTCCTTGCCAGTGCCCTTGTCCTTAGCGGAGACGGAAACAATGCCGTTGGCGTCGATGTCGAAGGTAACCTCAATCTGCGGCACGCCACGTGGAGCCGGCGCAATGCCGCCCAACTCGAAGGAACCCAGCAGCTTGTTAGCCGAGGCAATCTCACGCTCACCCTGGAAGACCTGGATCTGCACGGAAGGCTGGTTATCTTCAGCCGTGGTGAAGGTCTCAGACTTCTTGGTAGGGATAGTGGTGTTGCGCTCGATGAGCTTGGTCATCACGCCACCCTTGGTCTCAATGCCTAGGGAAAGCGGGGTGACGTCTAGAAGCAGCACGTCTTTGACCTCGCCGCGCAGAACGCCAGCCTGCAGGGCAGCGCCCACGGCAACCACCTCATCAGGGTTAACGCCCTTGTTTGGCTCCCGGCCGGTGAGTTCCTTGACCAGCTCAGACACGGCTGGCATACGGGTGGAGCCGCCAACTAGGACCACGTGGTCAATGGAGGACAGGGAAACTTCCGCGTCCTTAATAACCTGGTTAAACGGTGCCTTGGTGCGGTCCAGAAGGTCCTGGGTAATGCGCTGGAACTCGGTGCGGGACAGGGTTTCATCCAAGAACAGTGGGTTCTTGTCAGCGTCAACCGTGATGTACGGCAGGTTGATGTTTGCGGACTGGGAGGAAGACAGCTCAATCTTGGCCTTCTCCGCAGCCTCGCGCAGACGCTGCAGGGCCATCTTGTCCTTGGTCAAGTCAATGCCGTGTGCGGACTTGAACTTGTCCACCAGCCAGTCAACAATGCGCTGGTCCCAGTCATCTCCACCCAGGGAGTTGTCACCGGCGGTGGCCATAACCTCAACCACGCCGTCACCGATCTCTAGGAGGGAGACGTCAAAGGTGCCGCCGCCCAGGTCGAAGACCAGGATGGTCTGCTCTTGCTCGCCCTTTTCTAGGCCGTATGCCAGCGCAGCCGCAGTTGGCTCGTTAACAATACGCAGGACGTTGAGGCCGGCAATCTGACCGGCTTCCTTGGTTGCCTGACGCTGGGAGTCCTCGAAGTAAGCGGGGACGGTGATAACTGCGTCGGTTACTTCCTCACCCAGGTAGGACTCTGCGTCGCGCTTGAGCTTCATCAGCGTGCGCGCGGAGATTTCCTGCGGGGTGTAGTTCTTGTCATCAATTGCAACGGTCCAGTCAGTGCCAACGTGGCGCTTGACGGAGCGGATGGTGCGGTCAACGTTGGTGACAGCCTGGTTCTTAGCCGACTGGCCAACGAGGATTTCGCCGTTCTTTGCGAAAGCAACGACGGAAGGGGTGGTGCGTGCACCCTCGGAGTTAGCGATTACTACTGGCTCTCCACCTTCCAGTACGGAAACTACTGAGTTGGTGGTACCGAGGTCAATGCCTACTGCGCGTCCCATGGTGATAATTCTCCTTGTGTCTAGGGGTTTTACTTTAAGTTGATTGTACTTGGCTCAACTTTCGTTGAGCTCGACAGCCACTCTAGCAGATTCCGTCAAGTCTTGACCAGAACCTTGAGTGGATGTCACTCAACCTATACAACGGGAGCTACGTCAAAGTTGTTCCCGCTTCGCTCAACTTTTTTCAAAAGTCCACTTAATCCCTCACGGAAATGCTGTTAGGAGACTAGATCTCCAGATCCGACACCCGACCTCAGTCGGGACGTGGAAGAGTGTTAAAGATTTGGTAACAAACCAGCATGCCCGGCTGTCTCCCCTTCGGCAGGCAGCACACAGACGCCTCCTACACTCCAAATTTTCGGGCGGATGCACGGTCAGTAATTCGAGGGTTCCGTGCAGTACACCGTTAATCAGCTAATCCCCCGAAGCATAGAGCGCATAATGCGGTTCATTTATTCGAGAGAAATCCCCTCGACGAAGGCCCTCTACGATATCTTCGAATTTTCCGGCTAGCTCGAGAATAGTCATATGAGGTGCACGACCTGCCCGATCTTTATCCATAGCCTGATAACACGTATCTAAGAATTCCCGCATGGCTTTGGACAACGTCCGATATTTCAAGCTTTCAGGTACTTCAGAGTGTGCGGTTTGATTTCGTACGTATCGCATTCGCTGTAAAGCGACGTCAGCTTCCCGCTCGACCCTCCTTAAGTACTCCGCCATCGCCGCTGCATTCCTCCGCAGCTTTACAACCTGGTCAATCCTGAGACTGGTCACCAAATCGACCTTCTCGAGAATCTCGTTAAACTGCTTCCGAACCAAATCAGCTTCCTGCGCCGAAAGACCTTTATCGCGGGAGAGCCGGACCATACCTGCACCCGCCGAATCATTCCCAGCGGCCAGGAGAGAGAATAGATTCTTCTGGTCTATGTACCTGGAGGTTCGAGGACCTTTACGCAGTTGCAAAACTTCTTTAAGGGGGCTCGGTAAATCCGACACGGGTGTCGATCCTGTGATCGAAAAGGCGACGTCATTGGCTAGATGCTGCAAGGAACTTAGCGCAATAATCTTCGGGACATACGTCGCGACGAATGCTTGGGCGGAGAGGTTTCGATTTCGAGAATCCTTCACTTCATTGCCTCGACCCAGGTACTCAAGAGCTGACCAACCGAAAAAGATTGCCATCGCTCCCGCGCGTTCAGTAGAAGCTCTCGACGCAAGGCGAAGAGAACGCTGAACGCTAGGAGAATCATGCTCCCTCATGGCCCTCGTATTTTTAGTCCCCTCAATTGAATCCGAGAGATAGCAAGTCCGTTTTTCGCCATGTTTGAGAACTAAAACTTTTCTCTTTACTCCGAAATCTCCGATACGATGCTCAGCGTTAATACGGTCCATCAGGGTCTCAGCTTTGTCGAGGGCAATATGCCGAGCCTGAATAGGATCCCATGCGCGAACATCCCAGACGAATACCTGGGCATGGACGAAATGGTCACAGCTAGGTTCCGCACTTTCTACCTTCCAGTGCTCCATACAGAAGTTGTAAAGGTCAGATTCCGCATGTGAGCCAGGGCTAAAGGAATTTCTCTTCCCATTTCTTTTCTTTCCACCTACTCGCCCCATCCACCTCACAGGGCCGGGGAACGTCAATGCTCGCCCTTGCAAATCCTTCAAAGGTTCACGGTAATCAACGGCCCCCGTGATGACCGTCGCAACGGAATATTGTGCAGGTTCCCGAGTTAGCAACTGATAGACACGCTCGCACAGTTCTTCGTCTGTTCGGTCTCTTTCAGCTTCGAAAATTGCAGCGATATCTTCTGCCAGTACTTCAACCACCCGACCACAATAGCTAAGGAAATTGGAGATCTCAGGCACTATTTTCCCGATCTTCTCTACACTCCTCTCTGGCAGCACTTGAGGCCGTAGTGCTGCCCGCGCACGCTGGCATAACGATTCAAAGTAGAAGGCTTTTAACTCTTTGAGGGCCTCTCGTAAAACAACCTCCACCGAAGATACGTTGTCGGACACAAACCCCTTTCGCCTGCGCCCGGACGCTGATTCAAACCCTTCAGAGAATTTCTCAACCGAGTTCTTCAAGCTTCGACAGTTAGGAAGTTGCAGAATTCGAAGACTCAGAACAGATGACGAGAACGAGAAAAGGATCCGATTAAACACGTAGGGCAGCGAATTCCAAGTCTGCTCTGGCTCTGTTTTGTAGGCATTTAAAGCTTCTACTGCCTCTTCGAGGGCTTCAACTGGGGTCAAGATCCAATTCGAAGATGTTTCAAAATACGTCTCTCTAGCCACGCTCCGGCGCAGAATTTCCTCGAATAGTTCTATCGGTCTCGATCCGTTGGCCACAGCGCTCCCCGGGGTAAAAATAAAGCTAACGCCCCCTATTTTACTAGGGGGCGAGCCCGGATGTGGAGCTGGCTCATCTCGAGTGCCCACACAACCTCTAATTGCGTCCATATTAGCACGCGGTAGCCTGAAATCAAGTCTTTTCCCTCGAGTCCTCGACTAATATTCTCCGGGACCCAATATCGCGTGAACTCCTGTCACCAATCCGAACATCAAAAAACCGGATTGCTAAAGCTTTGGTAACAAAATCGCCGAAAGGCCTGCGCGAATTCGTAGAATACTGAAACCTTGGCTTACTATCGCCTGATGAACAACAAGCAAGTCCGGTTCCATGCCGACGACGTAAACGATCGTCACGCAGAAACCGAAGATAAAAATGGCGTACCCGAGCAGCCGATGGTCGAAAAAGACAAAGAGGGCCTGGGCCAGGACGTGGGCGTACCCATTCGCCACGACAGCAAGTCCGCCGTCCTCACCAAAGACATCCACGAAATTGCGATGTTCTTTGGCCGCTTCATCCTCATCGTTGCCGGGATCGTTGTCACCGGGTTCATTCTCAAGTACATCTGGGCCGGCCTTTTGCCAGTAATTTTGGCCCTGCTGGTAGCAACCGTCATGGTTCCAGTGGCTCACTTCCTTCGCAATAAACTGCGCTTCCCTTCCGCCCTAGCAACCTTGACCACCATGGTGGGCTTCTTTGCCATCATCGGCGGCGTCATTGCCGCCATGGTCGCAGTAGTCAGCGCCCAGGGCGAGGAACTTGTGAACCAGGCCCGCCAGGGTTTCTACGAGCTCAGTAAGCTAACGCAAAATCTCCCCGTGGAGATTCCCGTTGAGCGCCTCGATGAAGCCGTCACCGAGATCACCGGAATGGTAAAGAACCAGGCCTCTAATATTGCCGGCGGCGTGATGAGCGGTTTCTCGACCGTTTCCTCCATTGTTATCGGTCTAATCATCATGCTCTTCCTGTCCTTCTACATCACCAAGGACGGGGAGAAGTTCCTTCCTTGGCTGCGCAAATACACCGGCTCCCCGCTGGGCTGGCACCTGACCGAACTAGGCTCCCGCATCTGGAAGACCCTGTCCGGCTTCATCCAGACCCAGGCGCTGGTCGCTTTGGTCGACGCCATCTTCATTGGCCTTGGCCTCTGGGCCCTGCAGGTACCACTCGCACTGGTTATCGCCGTAGTCACCTTCTTCGCCGGCTTCATCCCGCTCATCGGCGCAATTGTTGCCGGCCTGCTGGCAGTCAGCATCGCGCTGGTCTCCAACGGCCTGACCAACGCCCTGCTAGCACTACTGCTAGTCATCCTTGTTCAGCAGTTTGAGGGCAACGTCCTACAGCCGCTGCTCCAGTCCAAGGCCATGGGCCTGCACGCCGCAATTGTCCTGCTCTCCGTTACCGTTGGCGGCGGCCTAGCCGGCATTGTGGGCGCCTTCCTGGCAGTTCCCGTTGCGGCCACCATCGCCGTGGTCCTGCGTTACCACGGAGTCACGGCCGCGCTACGCGCCGGTGAGGTTGACCCCGAGGAAGTAGATATCGTCACGCCGGGCGACCAAAACGAACATGGCTCCGTGGCCAACAAAATCCGCGAGCTCTACCGCGAACTGGCCAAAGAGAGCTACGACCCAGCGCACGAGGTCGTGGCAACTGGCAACCACGCCAAGTAATGCCTGAAGCGTTCTAGCCCCGCCTAAGGCTTTATCAACTGCTCCCCAAGAGTCAGGATTGATTTCCTCAGTCCAACTTCTGGGGAGCAGTTCGTGATCTAGGCCAAACACGGAACCACCTGCGCGCTTCTCATCGAGAATCAAGACGGCATTCAGCTTGCCGCCAAAGAAAAGAAGCTTCCGAACCTCCAGCGGGGTTCTTCAGACTCCGATTGGGGTGCTCTCCACATTTTAACGGCCGTCGACATACTCGAACGCTGCTCACGCACCAACCTTATTGCCAACCGTGCCGAAAAGTGCGAAATCTACACCAAGATACAACGCCCAGACGACGGGCCCCTTTACAAGGCAACCCAGTTAAGCAGGCTGAGTTGGACCAGGGGTTAAACGACCTACAATCACCTCGCGCCCGGCGCATGCGGCCGTCACCGCTTAACACCCCGTTCAAGGGCCCAATTTATCAGGGGCCCAATTTGATCGCACTGTGGACGCACGCACTCAGGAATTCGAACACCGCCGCCCCGCGACGCGGTCTGCACCACCTACTCGACGGCGCGAAGTTATTTTTCCTCCCCCAACAACACTAGCTGATATACCGCCCTGAACAGCTAGAACGTGGGTCAGCAGCCCGCCAAACTGGCTTCCGAGGAGGTTTGAAAAAGCATTTTTCCGAGCCAGTGTCCACCCGTTATGGTTTAATGTTTCCTATCACCATTAGAACACCCGTACGAACGACCTTAGATAGGAACCGCCATGACCTTTCAACTCAATTTCGCCACCGCGCCCCTTCGCCTAGCCGCTACGCAACAAGGTGCAACACACGGATTTTCGCGCACTCCCGCCCCTACGCTTGCGCGGCGCCGTCCAGACAGCCATGAGCCGGTGGGGGATTTGGACACCGCCAAAGACCAGCTACAGCGGGCATTCCATTCGCGGCCGGTGGTCGTGGACATTCCCGCCGCCGCGGTCGCCCCGCCGCTATTTGAGCACACCACTGCCCAAGCTGCCAGCGCGTTGCGGCGCTATGGCCTAACTGTGGCTGGCGCGGCGGACATACTCGAGGACGCTGAGCGCACCCCCGGGAGGGAGGGCCGGACCTGTTTCTGGACCGGAGATTTCTACGCCGTGGTGGATGAGCCCGCTTCCCTACTCATCGCCTGGCAGCCCCAAACCACATCTCCTCGCCCACAGTGCCGGAAGACCCCGGGAGCTAAGCGCGGCGGCCGGCGGGATACGCGCCGGCCACTGCCCACCACCCGGCGGGATTACGTCGCGGCGCTGGAATCCTTCGGCTTTGTCATCCGCGATGGCCGCAAGCACTCCAAAATCACCCACCCCGACTTCCCCGGCAACCAGTTGACCATGCCCAAGACAGCCTCCGACTACCGGTGGATTGCCAACAACGCCCGCGATATCCGCATGGTGTTTGGCGTTGATATTCGCACCAGCACCCCGGAGAAACCACAATTGCAAAGCTGCGCGTAGGCTGCCAGGAAACCCGAAGCAGTTGGCAGCAAACGCCTATAAACCATTCATTGCCGTGTCAGGAACGTGCGCCATACTTGCATCATGCGTTTGAGAGGGAGCTTGAGAACGCAGATGAGAGAGATTCCCCTTGTTCTAGAGGGGTGAACGGCTTGAGAACCCGTTCGGGAGACTAGGACACCTTGAGAGATAGAGACGCTTCAGGGCCTTGGACCACACCGTGGTTCAAGGCCCTTTAGCGTTGCCGGGTTCCGGGTTCCTGTTCGCGGTCCAGGGTTGGGGCTTGGGGAACCTAGGCCGCGCGAGTTGCGCCGGGACCTAGTGCGGTAGGAAGCCCAGCTTCTTCGCTGCCTGGTCAAGCTCAAATGCGGCGCGGTCAAGGGCGTTTGCCCACTGCCCCACGGTTTCCTCATTGGCCGGATCTGACACCTGCTTCAGCATGGTCAGTGGCACCCCGAAGTGTTGGCAGGCAGCGGCAATGGCGTAGCCCTCCATATCGCAGAGCCCGGATTCTTCAGCCAGGCGGTTGCGCAACTGGGTGTCCGTCACGAAGGTGTCGCCGGTGGCCAGACCCTGCCTGGGCAACTGCCCGGTGGTCTCCAGCTCGATGACCTCGGGCAGGAGGTAGCGGTGGATATCCGACTCAATCAGCAGGTTCCAGTCATGCTTGATGACGGTGGATATCTCAAATACGCCGTCTAGGCCATCCCGGAGTGCCCCCACAGTTCCCAGGTTCACCACGCGGTCAGGCAGTTGGCCGCGCTCACGGGCGGCCGCCAGGTACTCGGAGACTTTCATGGCGGCATTGACCGTTCCAATCCCGGTAATGAGCAGTTCCGCGTCGCTGGGCAGGTGCTTGACCTCGGCGTCAACGGCAGCTACGAATAAGATTTTTTCTTGACTCATAGCCACACACCTTAGCGCAGCACGCGGCCTACGCCCTATCCCCAGTGCGGGTTCGGGAGACTATTTTCCGCGCTAAGTCTTGAAGCACCTCGGGGCCCACCATGCCAGGGTGGGAAACCTCAAAGCGCTCGGACTCTAGGTTCCCGACCAAGGGCAGCCAGGCGTTCGCGCGGATGAGTTCGGAGCGGCCAGCCTCGTCCGCAACCGCTGTGTAATGCAGCGCGTGCCCCGGGTAACTACCGGCCGTGTGTTCCCGCATTAAACGGGCATTGTGCTTAACCATGGTCCGGATTCCGTGAATTTCGTGGTCTTCCAGTGCGGCGAAGGTACTGTTCCCGGCTTTGAGGGCCGCCAGGACTGTGTCTGGGTCTGTGGATTCTTGGGCGTCGAGCTTGATTCCTGCCATAGCCAACACTCCAGCCCACAGTTCCTCGTCCGTGGGCGGGGTAAGCTGCTGCCAAACGGCCGGCGGGTAGGCGTCTAGCAGGTAGAGCCCAGCAACGGCTATCTTCGGGTGCGCCTGCGCTAGTTGCGTTGCTACCTCGTGCGCCACCACGCCACCTACTGACCAGCCCACCAGGTGTACAGCCTTCACACCGTGGATGTTTGCCAGGTCTGCGATGAAGTCTACTGCTGCCGATGCCTGTTGCGTGATACTTTCCGCCCGCTGGGAGGCCTCCACTATCCCCAAGGACTGCATGCCAAAGATTCCGGCGGAAAATCCCGGGTCCGCGGTATGCAGCGCGTGAACTAGACGGGCATAAGACCAGGCCAGGCCACCCGCAGGGGCAAAGCATAATACTGGAGCGCCCTGCGTGAAGGCGGTGAACTCCATTACCGGGGAAAAGCCCCGGCGGGTATGCGGCGCGGGCTTTGAATCAGCGGAGCGCCCAGTGGCCCGCGCGGAACGTTCGGGGTGGTCCGGTCCAGCGGTGCTGGAATCCCAGGTGGGGTCAGGGGACGTACCGCCAGCCCCTGCCGGACCGGCGCGGTTGTCTAACAGGGCGGCTAGGCCGCGCGGGGTACTCGTGGCAAAAATATCCGCTACGTTGATATCCGCCGAGCCGCCGGCAAGCCTTATCCCTAGTTCCACCGCGCTGAGCGAACTTCCGCCCAAAGCGAAGAAGCTGACGTCAACGTCCGTCACTGGTGTTCCCAAGATGGCGGAGAACGCTTCGAGGACCGTCTTTTCGGTGTCAGTTAGCTCTTGGTTAGCAGTGGGGGCCGTGCCGCTGGGCGGGAGCGCAGGTTCCGGTAGTGCCGCTACATCAAGCTTGCCGTTGGGGGTTAGGGGCAGGGTGTGGACTGGAAGGTAGAAGGTGGGAACCATGTATTCCGGTAGGTGGCCTGCGGCTAGCTCGCGGAGATCGCGGGAGAGATCTTCCGCGCGGTCTGTTGGGGACTGGGGTTTCGTTGGGATGTAAAAAGCCGCCAGGTAGGGGTTGTCCCCGCGGTGTTTTAACACCACAGCGGCCTCATTGACCTGGGGGTGGGTGCTGAGAACCTGGGATATTTCCGAAAGTTCTAGGCGCTGGCCGTGAATCTTGACCTGGGAGTCTGCGCGGCCCAGGTAGTGGATACTCCCGTTGCGCCAGGCGGCTATGTCCCCGGAGTTATAGACCCGCCCGGCTGTGGCTGGGAGCTGGGGGTTGGAAAAGAAGCGCTCATCGGTTAGTTCCGGTTGGCCGCAGTAGCCCAAAGCAACCTGCACCCCGCCAATGAGCAAGGTGCCGGGGACGCCCGGAGGTACCGGAGCAAAATAGTGGTCCACCAGGTGAATCTGGGTGTTCCAGACGGGCGCGCCGATGGGGATGGTCTGCTCTGTGCCCGTCACCGTATGCGCGGTGACGTCAATTGCGGCCTCCGCTGGGCCGTAGAGGTTATGGATCTGCGCCCCGAAGATCTCCCGCGCGCGGTTAGCCGTAGCACTATCCAGTGCCTCCCCGGATGAGATCACCGCCCGCAGCCGGAAGGCCTCCGCACCGGCCTGCCATTGCGCGCTGGAGATGTAGGAGAGAAAGACCTTGAGGGCCGAGGGCACGAAGTGGCAGAAGGTGGCCCCGGATGAGACGAGCTGAGCTGCGATTTCGGCTGGGTTGCGGTGCGATTGTGGGAGCGCCAAAGCGGTGGGGACACCGTGGGTAAGCGCAAGCAGGTATTCCCACACGGAGACGTCGAAGGAACTTGGGGTTTTATGCAGCAGCACGTCTTTTTCCCCAAATCCGTACCAGTCGCACATCCATGCCAAGCGGTTGACGATACCCCTTTGCGGCACGGCCACCGCCTTGGGAACGCCGGTGGATCCGGAGGTAAACAGGATGTACGCGCATTCCGGGTCCACGGTTGGCTGGAAGCGGTGTCCGGGAAAGCCCTCCGGGTTAAAGCCTTTTACTGCGGTGTGCAGTGTGGGCACTGCGCCAGTTACGGAAGGGTCATGGTCACCGGCTGTGGTGATAACCAGCCCGGCGCCGGAAGCTATCACCATGTGACGGCGGCGCGCCACCGGCAACGTTGGGTCGACCGGGCACCAGGCCACACCTAGTTGGGCGCAAGCGGCAACCGCGTAGAAAAACTGCTCGCCCCTTTCCATGTGGATAGCGACCACGTGGCCCGGCCCCAAGCCGTAACCGGCCAACGCCTGAGCGCGGGAGTCAACTTGGTCCCAGACATCTTGCCAGGTAAGCCACGTGGGCCCACCCTTCCAGTCTTCCGCCCGGGAGGGATCGAAGACCCCCAAGATGTGGGATTCGGGCCGGGCTGCGGCGCGGGTGCGCGCTATGAGCTCAGGGAGGTTGGCCGCCGGCATATCGTGGCTAGTGCGGTTGCTCGCGGCTATCGCAGATAGTTCCGCCGGCAAGGCCACGCTGCGCCCGGCGAACAGCGGCCGGGACAGCTCTTTGGGCTCCGGCAGATGGCTCAGGAAGTTAGCTAGCCTAGCAGCGTGCGTTTCCACGTCCGCGCGGAGATTAGAGCCCCGCGCCATGACCTGAATCTCCAAAGTCTGGTCGCTGCGGGATTCAACGATGAACTCGCAATCATTGATGGGGCCTACCGAAACGGTGCGCAAGCTGGCGCGGCAATCCCCAAAGGCGAACGTGGGGCTGAATGGGCGGAAGTTCACGTGGGGCCCCACCAGGCGCGCTTGCGGGTCCTTTAGCCCGCGCAGCACCCTTATCTGGTGCCCTAATACGTCCGAGTGCTGGCGCAGCTGTGCCAGCGCACTAGCTACTCCGGCGGCAGTCACACCGTCCGCAGAATCCAGTTGGGGTGAGCGCGCCGGGTTCAGCGCTACCACCAACGGCAAGACTGTGACCGTGGGGGCCTGTTCCACCAGCTTTTGACCCATGGGGCGGTTCATCATGGGCAGTCCCAAGCTAATGTACTGGTCCGATCCGGATAGGACAGCACAATAATGGGCCGCCGCACCAAAAATAATCTCCAACTCACTCACACCCGCAGCACTGGCGCAGGCCCGCAGCCGCTGGCGGGATGCAACGTCTACGGTGGCTGCGGCGTGGACCATCAGGGTATCGGCAGCTGGGGCGGACATGATGGTATCCGGGGCGAAAACGGGAAGCTCTTTCCAGAAATCTGCGGTCGCGGCCGCCGGTTCCGGGGTGCGGACTTCAGTTCCCGCAGGCACACTAGGGAGTTGCCGAAAGGGACTTGGTGGGTCCCCTTGGCCCGCCTGGCGCGCGCTGAAAGTAGCGGCAATCCAGCGGATCAGGGTGTTGACAAAGAAGCCGTCGCAGCAGATATGGTGGAAGCGCGCGAGCCAAAAGACGCGCCCATCTGCGCCGGCAAAGATCCAGTGCGCGGTCAGTACTGCGCCGGAGAGCTCCGTACCGGCTTCCGTGGTGATAAGCCGGCTTGCGTGGTCTAGCGGCTGGTCAACACGGTGGTCAAGGTGCCGGACCTGGATGGGGTTAGGCACCCGCACGGCGGTGTGGGGATTGGGGTAGCGAGCCTGGAATACCTCCAGCGCCTCCAGGCAGTCGGTGATACACCGCGCCAGCAAGCCGGTATCCATACCATCCGCGGGGAACTCCACCAGCTCAGCCGTCTGGTACTGCGCCCCGCTGGGATCACTCATATGGGCCAACCACAGGGCCTGCTGATTGGGGTTGAGGGCAAAGTGGGTGCTCATGGTGATCCTTCCGGGGCGGGGACTAAAAACAGTTGGGATTAAGGGCGGCTGGGGGCAAGCCCTTCAGCGCGGCCGCCAGATGGCTAAGAAGAAGCTCGCGCCACCACGCTATGTCGTGGCCGCCATCAACCGTTTGATAGGTGTGCGGCCACCCGCAATCTTCCAACGCGAAGGCCAGGTTCAGACAGTGTGGCAAGAGCTGGTCTTCCCGTAGTCCAGCCGCCAGATAGACGATAGGGAAATCCGGAAAATCAGCGGCAGATTTGGCATAGAGGCGTTCCACCAGCCAGGGAGTAATTTGCGTGTGCAAATCCCGCGGGCTAGCCCCGGGGGCGGGGCTCCACCACAAGGAGGGCGAATAGGTAATGACGCTACTGAAAGCCTGGGGCGAGTCCATGGCAGCTATCAACGCGTTGAAGGCCCCTAGGCTCTGCCCAGCAATAATTGGGGGCAAATCGCTCAACTGGTGGCCGGAATTCTTAGCCTCCCGGCGCGCCAGGCCCGCAAGTCCGGAGGTTAGCTCCGCCTGAAACTGGGAGTTTAACCCCAAGCTTTCCTTGCGGTCCGCAGCACTGGCAAAGCCACGGCCGATCACCGCCACCGGAGGTAGCTTCCCAGTGGCTATCGCCTGCCCTAAAACCAGGTCTAGGCGTTGGCGGGTGAACCAGACATCGGCATCGGCAAGTATGAGCAAGGGCAAGTCCTGGAACGCGGCCGCAGGGGCCCACCAGAAGTATTGCTTTCCGCCCTCAGTGAAGGTGCGGTAGCTGGCCGGGCGGTGCCTGTCCAGTCTCGCCCACTGCGTACTCGGGGACTGGCGGGCACCCAGCAGCAAGGAAAGCCCGCACGAACCGGCATCCACCACCGTGCCGCCCCGGGCAAAGGGATCCCGCGCGTGAGGGAACTGGTTGTGCCCCGGTGGTCTATGCCCGCCCGCGTTAAGGCGGAAACAATACGCGGCGCGGACCGTTGGGGGCACGTACACCGTGCGAACCCACACACTGGTCCCAGGGACCTGGCGCATGACTCCGTGTTCATGGTGGGCCTTGTCGGTGAGGCGGTTGATCCACAGGTGTACTTCACGGACCGGCTCCTCCGGGAGGGCCGCCCCCAAGGTGTCCGTGTCCACGATAAACGTCATCAACGGGCGCGTGGGATGGACCAGTGGGGTGCCCGCGGCGCTAAGCCTGGCGAACAGCTCCCGAGGATTCGCACTTGTAGCGAAGAGCTCAATGAGCTCATCATCTGTATAGAACATGCCGCCGCGGTTGCTAAGCATCCTGGGTAAGTAGGCTTACCCAATCACCAACGGTGGGCGCTGCGATGAGCTCGTTGAAATCCACCTCGTGGCCCTCCGCACGCCACTTTTCGGTCAACATGATGAGTTTCATGGAGTCCAACCCCAGGTCGCTAAGCAACTGCTCATCTCTAAGATCACTTGCGCCTATGTTGTTGTCTACCGCCGCCGCCAGGTCAGCGCGAATTTTTGCTTCTGAAAGTGCCATACTGTTAAAACTTCCTTCTAGTTGTTGTTTTGGGTGGCATATTGCTGGACCATTGCGCGTAATTCCTTGCGGCTGGTCTTGCCCACGCCGGTGTGGGGAAAACTGGCCGCAAATTCGAAGAAATCCGGCAGCTTGTACTCCGCGAGGCCGCGCTCACGAAGATAGGACCGTACGGCCACCGCGTCCAGATCTTTACCGGTGCTACCTTCCGTACGCACGATGAAGGCAAAAACCTTCTCCCCTTGCGAGTCATCCGCAACCGCCACTACCGCCGCGTCCAGGATGTCCGGATGGGAAATCAGGTGATCCTCTATTTCCTCAGCGGAGATTTTCTCCCCGCCCCGGTTAATCTGATCCTTGGATCGCCCCTCCACCACCAGGTGACCGGAGGGCAACTGGCGCACGATATCGCCCGTGGAATAGAACCCACCGGCGGTAAAAGAACCGGGGTCTGCGCCCTGGAAATAGCCGGTGATGGTGTACGGTCCGCGCGTAAGCAGGTGGCCACGCTGCCCGGGAACTACATCCTCCCCGTTGTCATCAACAACCCGTATCTCATCATCCGGTGAAATGGGCTTGCCCTGGGTAGTCTCAATCAGCTCTGCCGGATCATCCAAGCGGGTGTAGTTAACCAAACCTTCCGCCATGCCAAAGACCTGCTGGAGTGTGCAGCCCAGCTCCGGGGCCACACGGCGGGCTGCCTCCGGGGTGAACTTGGCACCGCCCACCTGCAGCACCTCCAAAGATTCCAGGTTGGGTTTAAGCACCGGTGCCAAGGACAGCCACGCCAACGCCAAGGGTGGAACCAACGCGGTCATGGTGATTTCCTCCGCCGCAATGAGGCCAAACGCGGTGGAAGGGGAAGGATCAGCGGTCATCACTACACAACCACCAGCCCAGAACACGCCCAAGATGCCCGGCGAGGACATGGTGAAGTTGTGTGAGACCGGCAGAACCACCAAGAAGCGGGTTGCCGGGGACAGCCAGCAAATCTTGGCCGACTCCCGGACCGAATAAAGGTAGTCCGCATGCGTGCGCGGGATGAGCTTGGGTATTCCCGTGGTTCCACCCGAAACCTGCAAGAAAGCCAGGTCCGTAGAAACGGGGTTAACAGCATCAAGGGCCCGCACACTGGAACTATCCGCACCTTCCCACACCGCAGGGCTCAAGCACACATTGTCCCCCGCGTCTGCTCTGGCAATGATAACGGCAAGCTCAGGGGTATCCTCCCGCAAACTCTCCGCTAGTTCCCGATGGTTGAAACCCTGGTACTTATCCGCACAGATCAAAGCCTTGGCTTTGGTCTGCGCAATGAAGTGCCCCAGCTCCTCGCGCCGGTGTGCCGGCAGGCTGAAGACCGGCCGCGCCCCCAAGCGAAAAAGGGCACCAATAACCAACACGTACTCGTAGATATTTGGCAGCTGCACCACCACAAAATCTTCCGGGTTAATGCCCTGGCCGGCCAGGAAATCAGCCGTCGCAGTAATCTGCTGATTAAGCTGCCGGTACGTTGCCCGGCGCGCCGCGCCCTGGCAATCCTTAGCCACCAAGGCCTCATTGTCCGGGAAAGTTCCAGCACACGTGGCAAAGAACTCCGCAAAGGTATCTTCAGTCCAGTAGCCCTTTTCTTGATACTGCTTTGCCCGCTCTGGCGGGAAGTATTCCGGCTGTTTAACCAAGTCTGACATTGTTTATCTTTCGCCTTAATCCACGTCTGTATTTAGTGTTAATTTCTCTGGTTCTAACCCCAGCACCGCTCGGATGGGACCCAGCTTCGCGGAGGTTTCCGCGAGTTCTTCCGCCGGCACGGAGTCCGCCACGATGCCGCCGCCGGCATAGGCCGTGATGGCTTCTGGCTCCACGAGCGCGCTGCGGATGGATACCCGCCATTCGCCGTTGCCCTGGGAGTCCGCCCACCCCACGACACCGCTGTAGAAGTTCCGGTTAGGCTCCTGCCGCGCCAGCATCTCCCGCGCTTGAGGGGCCGGGTGGCCGTTGACGGCGGCGGTGGGGTGCAGCATATGCGCCAGGGACAGCGCGGAGATATCTTCGGCCAGCTGCCCCACAATCTTGGTTCCCAGGTGCCATGTGTGGGCAGTGTGCATAAGCTCCGGCTGCGGGGGCACCTCCAAGTGAGTGCACAGCGGGCCCAGTACCTCAGCTATTCCCTCGGTGACGTAGGCATGCTCAACATGGTCCTTCGTGGAGGTAAGCAGCGCCTGCGCACGGGCGTTATCGATCTCCGGGTCGTGGCTGCGCGGGGCCGTGCCCGCCAAGGGGAAAGACTCAATCCAGCGGCCTTGTTTGCGGATTAAGACCTCCGGGCTGGGCCCCACAAAATACGCGCCGCCGCCAACGGCCGTTAAGTAGCCGTATCCGGTACCAGCGGTGGCCATGTATTTAGCCAAGATGGCCTCCGCGCTAACCGGTGCCGCTAACTGGTAGCGCTGCGCCCGGGACAGGACAATCTTTTTCAAGCTGCCTTGCTTGATAGTTTCCACCGCCTGCGCGACTGCCCGCTGGTGTTCCTGCGGGCTGGGGTGGTCTTCTACTCCAATGACCTGAGCGTCCAGCCAGGTTTCCAGCTGCGGCAGCTTTTCACCAAACTCCCAGGAGTCCGGCTGGAACAGGTAGGCGGGGTCCCTGCGGTGGAAGGGGATGGCCCCCACCAGTAACTTTCCCGGCTGTTGTAAGAAACCTTCCGCTTCTGCCAGCGTTGTAAACGCTACTTCTACCCCGCGCGCAGCCAGGGTGCGCGAGTGGTCAGCAAAAATAAAACTGTACATTTTTACCGAATCCCCGCTAACTAACCGCCGCCGCAGACACGGCCTCACAAGCCGCCGCTGCGTCTAGCACCACACCGCAACGCTTTGCCACCCACTCCAGCGCCTGCTGGTGCTCCCCGGCACTAAAGTCTGCGATGGCGTCGCTAACCATAAACGGCTGAATATCTTTCATAAAGGCGTCCCCCGCGCTGACTTGGCACCCCATGTGCCCGTATACGCCGGTGATTATCAGCTGATCCCGGCCCGCAAAGGACATTGCCTGTGCCAGACCGGTGCGCTCAAACGCGGAATAGCGCCACTTGGTGATTACCTCATCACCCGGCTGGGGTGCCAGCGCCGTGATAATGCCTGCTTCTTCTTCCGTCTGCATGCCCTGCCCCCACACCTCGCTCAGCAGCCCGCGCTGCAAGGGGTGCTGGCGGGGCGGTTGCGCCGAGTAAAACACCGGCACCCCGGCTTCTCGCGCAGCCTCCAGCAGCCGCGCGATGTTGGCAATGACCGGTTTGATTGGCGCGTGCCCCGGGTCGTAAGCCGCAATGAAATAGTTCTGCATGTCATGAACTAGTAGCGCCGCTCGCTGCGGGTCAAGCTCCCACGCGGCCGCGCGCCGCTGCGGGGGTTGAGGGATGTCGTAGTTGGGGATTGCAGGTATAGCCATGGAAAATATCCTTTACGTAATCTAGCTATCGAGGGTGGCTCCGCCATCCACGCGCATATCGTGCATGGTGATGTGCCCGGCGGCAGGAGAGATAAGAAACAGGCAGGCCGCCGCAACGTCTTGCGGTTGCGCTAGCTTGCCTAGCGGGATTCCCAGGCGGTAGGTGTCCTGGTTGCCCGCAATTACGGCCGCGGATTCATCCGCGCCGGGTGCCCACATCCCTTCCAGCATGGGTGTGCGCGTGGAGCCAGGGGAAACCACGTTGCAGCGCACCCCGTGCGGCGCGCATTCTAGGGCTAGCGTTTTTGTCCACGCGGTAACCGCCGCCTTGGACGCACCGTAGCTGGCCATGCCCACGCGCGGGGTGGTTGCCGCGTTGGAGGACACCACCACAACTGCGCCGCTGCCCTGCTGGCACATCTGGCGCGCTACGGGCGCTACCACGTTGACGGTTCCGCCAAAATTCACTGCGAAGTTAGCGTTATCTTCTGGCTCCAGCGCACAGTCCGGTTCCATCACGCCGGCCACGTGAATCAAGGCATCTACCGGCCCGCGCGCCTCCACGGCTTTGCGGAGATGTTGCTGCACCGCCTCTGCGTCCCGCACATCTACTTCCGGTAAGTCCCAGGCCGTAACCTGGCCGCCACTGTCAGCTGCCAGGTCCAGCACTGCTTTGCCGATACCCCCTCCAGCCCCCGTTATCAACAGGTGCCGGAATCCGGTGTCCCAGGTGGCCATGGCCGCACGCTCCTTCAAGGTTTCCTGCGCCGCACAGGGCCAGGTGCCCGCAACGCAGACGAGCGCGTGCGGGATTCCTCCCCCAGAACAATGCAAAGGTTGGTAATAAAATTCATCCGAAAGACGTAACAATTGAACCACGACCGCGGATAAATGGCCAGTTTTTAGGACAGGTTTACCTCATTTTCTGCCGTTGCCGCCCTCAAGGACATAGCGGAACCTGACTGCGCCTGGACAACTTAGCCCCTTGTATCGAGCAACGTTTAACACGTTCCAGGTAGCGTCATTCAGGTAGCGTCATTTTCAGTGCTACAAGTGGTTGGATGGAACGGCCAGTTTTTGGAAAGGGCTTGGACCTAGTTCCCCGGATCAAGCAAGTTTGCCGATTGATCGAGAGGACTTCGTGGCAGTCCACGGCCCTCTTCCAGATAGGCGTCAATGTCAAACTCCGGCACTTCTCCCATTAACTCTTCGGGAGTCAAAATAGCCAGTTCTAGAGCGGTAAATCCCCCCGAAGGTTCGTCCATCAGAAAAGAACTCCTTCATAGACTTGGCAGTCACTTGGCTTCTGAACCGGGACCCTACCACACCGGCTGCACCGCGGTAAAGGGTATTACAGAGCCGGACAGGGGCCGGCCCGCACTGACTCCCACTTTTTGGCTCCCAAGGTTTAGGCTGTTTGATAACTGCGCAAACCCAAAAGGAGCCCTACTACCCCATGTCTTCCGTGTTCGGCTGGATAGCTATCCTCGCATCACTTCCGGTGTGGGGCTACTTCTTCTACCGCGCGTGGAAAATGTACGCGTTTATCAGCTCCGGCGGACCTAACTCCGTCACGCGCACGGACAAACCCGCCAGGCGCCTCAAGCGCGTCATCGTTGAGGTCTTCGGCCACACGCACTTCAAGGGCCGCCCCTTTGTCAACGCCGCGCACTGGGCCGTCATGGTGGGCTTCCTCTTTGGCATAGTGGTCTGGTTCGAGGCCTACATCCAAACCTTCGCGCCCGCGCGCGGGTGGCCGCTCATATCCAACCTGGCGGCCTATCACCTGGTGGAAGAAGTCCTGGCCATAGCCACGGTCCTGGGCATTAGCTTCCTTGCTTTCATCCGCTGGCGGAAACCAGCCCGGTTTGAAAACTCCCAAACCCTGCCGGCAATTCTGGTGGAGGCAATCGTCTTCTCTGAAGGCCTGGGCATGCTGTTTGTGAAGGCCGCCAAAATTGCGGCCTACGGTCACGGACACATGGCCACGGATTTTGTCTCCCTCCCGCTATCCCACCTGCTGCCGGCCAGCCCCGCACTAGTCTCCGGATTGGCGCTCTTTAAGCTGCTCACCGGCCTGGCGTTCATCGTGGCCATCTCCCGCTACTTCACATGGGGTGTCATGTGGCACCGCTTCTTAGCCTTTTTCAACATCTTCTTCCAACGCAACCCCAGCGGGGAAAAAGCCCTGGGCAAACTCCCCACCCCGGACCTGGAAGAAGACGTCACTTTCCACAGCTGGAAGATGCTGCTGGACTCCACCACCTGCACAGAATGCGGGCGCTGCCAGGATCTTTGCCCCGCCTGGAACACGGACAAGCCGCTGAGCCCCAAGAAGTTCATGACCGACCTACGCGACGCCGCCGTGGACCAGCACGCCAACCTCAACGTCCTCAACCTCACCGGCGTGATTGACGATGACGTCCTGTGGTCCTGCACCAACTGCGGCGCCTGCGTGGACCAGTGCCCCGTGGACATTGAACACATTGACCACATCAGCGACCTACGCCGCTTCAAGGTCCTGGCGGAATCCGACTTCCCCTCCGAGCTGACTTCCCTGTTTAAAAACATTGAGAACAAGGGCAACCCCTGGGGCCGCAATAACTCTGAGCGCCGCACCTGGATCGATGAGGTCCGCGCCCAAGGCATTGAGGTCCCCATCATCGGCGAGGATGACTTCACCGACATGGAGTACCTGTTCTGGGTGGGTTGCGCCGGCGCTTATGACGATGCCGCCCGCGCCACCACCAAAGCCACCGTCCAGCTCCTGCACACCGCCGGGGTCAAGTTCGGTGTGCTGGCCACCGGGGAAACCTGCACCGGGGACCCGGCGCGTCGCGCCGGCCACGAATTCCTCTTCCAGATGATGGCCCAGCAGAATGTGGAAACCCTCAACAGCGCTTTCTCCGACTTTGACGCCACCGAGAAATCCCAGCGCAAAATCATCACCACCTGCGCGCACTGCTTCAACACCATCCGCAACGAATACCCCGACTTTGACGGCCACTTTGAGGTCTTCCACCACACCCAGCTTCTCAACCGCCTAGTCCGCGAGGGTCTGCTCAAACCCGTCCCCCGCACCCCGAATAACCGCAAACCCATTACCTACCACGACCCCTGTTTCCTGGGCCGCCACAACAAGGTCTACGACCCACCCCGTGAGCTACTCGAAGCCACCGGCGTGCAGCTGCGGGAGATGGATCAAAACAAGGAAACCGCCATGTGCTGCGGTGCCGGCGGCGCCCGCATGTTCATGGAGGAAAAGCAAGGCCAGCGCATCAACGAAGTCCGCTCCGCCCAGGCGGTTGCCACCGGCGCGGAGGAAGTTGCCACCGGCTGCCCCTTCTGCAATGTCATGTTCACCGGCGGGCTCAAAGCCGTGACCAGTGCCACCGGCGGTGACTCCCCCGCCCCGCGCGTCAACGATGTGGCCATCATGCTGCGTAACTCCATCACTGACGCCGACGGCAACCTGCCCACCGCCCGCCCCAAGGCCTTCCTGGGCCAACCCGTCCGCCGCCTTTCCAGGCCACAATCTTCGCAGGTAACGCAGTCCCCCACTCCCACGGCACCTAAAACCCCCGTAGCGCCCAAACCCCCTGCACCAGCGCCAGCAGCGCCAGTAGCGCCAGCGCCAGCAGTGCCAACACCACCGGCAAACGCAAGCACAACACCAGCACCACCGGCCGCACCGGCTGGAGTAGCACCAGCAGCGCCAGCGCCAGGTGTACCAGCAGCGCCAACACCGCCAGCACCTCCGAAACCACCAGCACCTCCGGCTGGAGTAGCACCAGCAGCGCCAACACCACCAGTGCCACCGGCAGCAGCTCCACCGGCTGGAGCAGCACCGGCAGCCCCCACGCCACCAGCACCAGGTGTGCCAACGCCACCGCAAGCGCCCGTAGTAGCGCCAGCTGTACCAACGCCACCGGCAGCGCCAACGCCACCAGCACCTCCGACTGGAGTAGCGCCAGCTGTACCAGCAGTGCCATCGCCGCCGGCCGCGCCCACACCACCGGCAGTAGCAGCCCCACCGGCTGGAGTAGCACCAGCAGCACCAACAGTGCCAACACCACCGGCCGCACCCACACCACCGCCGCCTCCGGCTGGAGTAGCACCACCACAGCCACCTGCAGCAGCTCCAGCGCCACCAGCTGGAGCGGCACCGGCAGCCCCCACGCCACCGCCGCCAGCTGTACCAGCGCCACCGGCTGCGCCGCCAGCACCGGGAATTCCGTTACCACCGCCGCCCCCAAGTTAAGGCCAAGTGCTCGGGGGTTTAAGCCCGAAACGGGCGCCATACCTTGCCATGTCACCTTGCTCGAAAGAGTCCGTGCCTGGCTCGGACTGCAAAAATTGTGACACCTAGCGTGAGCCAAACACCTGTGCGCTTGATAACACGTTCGTTCAATAGTTAAATACCGGCGGCTCTTGCGTAAGATCTACTCCATGCTTTCTACTGCGGGGTTTGGCCCTGACACTATTTATTTAGCTGCTGGCGCAACTGAATACACTGACTCGTTGAAGTCCTTTGCCTGGATTATGGCCGCAGCCTTGCTCGCGCCCTTGGTTTCTTTCATGCTGGGGCGGAAAATGCCTGCTGTGGCCCTACTGATCATCTTCGGAATGATAATTGGCCCGTCAATCATGGACGTGGCGCATCAAGACGCTGGTATTGGCATGGTCAAAGAGCTGGGTGTCGGCGCGCTGTTTTTGCTTGCAGGCTTTGAAATTGATCTTTCCACCATGAAATCCCGTGAGGCTAAAAACGCGCTGTCGACGTGGACCATGTGTCTAGCGGCCTGTGTTGTGGGGGCCTTTTTCCTGGTGGACGGTTTTTCCATGGCACTGGTCATGGGGTTGGCACTGACGTCCACGGCGTTGGGAACTATCATGCCGGTTTTGCAGCAGGAGAAACTCAACGGCACCGTGGTTGGCAACTCCGTCATGATTCACGGGGCGGTGGGTGAAGTTGCTCCAATTACAGTTATGGCCCTGCTGTTGGGTACACGGGATACCTTCTTGACGGCGATCATCTTGCTAGGTTTCATAGCCATTGCCGGTTTGATGATGTTCGCGCCGCAATTGATTGCAAAGATGTTGCCGGTGCTTCGCAAGGCGTTTGTTGCCAGTGCGGGGGCCACTAACCAAACTACGCTGCGCTTAATTATCACGGTGCTAGCCATCCTGATGGCTATTGCGGCAGTATTTGAACTCGATATTGTGCTGGGTGCCTTTGCCGCCGGCATTATTTTCAACCGCATTATTCCGGAAGAGATGCACAAGAGCCTTGAGAACCGAATGAACATTGTGTTCCATTCCATGTTGATTCCGGCCTTCTTTGTGGTTTCCGGTATGTCCATTAACTGGGATTCCATTGTTGGCAATCCTTTAAAGGTTCTGGGTATTCCGTTGCTCATTTTGTTTACTCGCGGTCTTCCTGTTTTCTTGCGGGAAAATGTTCACCACACTGGCTCGGAGATGGAGACTTGGCGGGAGCGTCTGCAGGTGGCACTGTTTGCGGCCACGGGTCTGCCCATCATCGTTGCGGTGACCACCATTGCGGTTGATTCGGAGATTATGGGTACGGAAACTGCTTCTATATTCATTGCTGGTGGCGCGCTCACTGTTGCTATATTCCCGTTACTAGCTGTGCTGGTGGGCCCAAAGAAGCCCCGGAAAGCCTCAAGCTCTGATGACGAGGACAAGCAAAGTGCCGGTCAGCATCCGGCGGACTCCGGCGATGGCCAAGACACTGATGAAGACGAGGATGAGCACTCCCACGAGGATCTGGCCAAAGGCATGGTGTGTGATGTTGATGACGGTGAGGCGCAGAAGGTTCAAGAAGATGCGGGACAAAGGTCTTAGGTACCTTGGCCAGTTGGCAGGGTAAGCACTTTAAGTCCGAGTGCCGCTGACACAGGCTACTGCACCTGGCCTACACTGGTTTTTGTGACTAATAGCTTTGATTCTTTCCCCGCCGGCAACCGCGTCCGGGCGTCGGATGCTGAGCGGCAAGACGCGATTAACCTCCTTGCTACGGCGGTCGGGGAAGGGCGGTTGAGTATTGAGGAGTTTGAGGAACGCGCGGACCGGGTAATGAGAACCACCACGCAGCAGGAGCTAGCAGCTATTTTTCGCGACATCCCGGTGCGTGCGGAGGTTGAGCCCAAGGAGTTTTCCCGCGCTGAGCTAGAACGTGCGCGGCAAGCTGGAAGAAGGCCCCGGCTGGCCACTGCGCTAATTGGCAGCGGTGCGCTCAACTTCGCAGGCGTGGCGCTACTTGTCGCTGGTGACGGTTCCGGTTCGTTGCTTGCCCTTCTAGCGGGTCTGGGGGCGTTCACGCTGATACCTATTCTTTGGATCCTGCTTTACGTGGCCAAGATTGGTCCTGATTCCTGGCATGTGCCGTCCCCGCGCCAGATTGAGCGGCAACAGATCCGCGAGCTGCGGGCTCTGACGGCTAGGCAGCGCGCGGAGCAAAAGCAGCTGGAATCTGAGATGTGGGCGCAGCGCCGCCTGCAGGCGGGTGAGTTGACAGGTGAGGCTCTGGATTTAGCAAAACGAACTATTGACCGTATGCACCGGCGTTAGGGCGTATAGAATAGCGCGTTATGGCGCGTATTTTCGGAGAAGCAGACAAACTCAAAGGTGTGGCGTATGACATTCGTGGGGAGGTAACCACGGAGGCCGAACGCATGGAACTTGATGGTCATTCCATCTTGAAGCTTAATACCGGCAACCCGGCGGTGTTTGGTTTCAACGCCCCTGATGTCATTATGCGTGACATGATTGCGGCGCTTCCCACCGCGCAGGGTTACTCCACCTCCAAGGGCATTATTCCGGCCCGGCGCGCCATTGTTACGCGCTATGAGTTGGAGGATTTCCCCACTTTTGACATTGATGATGTCTATTTGGGCAACGGCGTATCGGAGCTTATTTCCATGACCACGCAGGCCTTGCTCAACGATGGTGATGAGATTTTGATTCCCGCGCCGGATTACCCGCTGTGGACGGCCGCTTCCTCGCTTTCCGGGGGAACCCCGGTGCATTATCTGTGCGATGAGGAAGATGATTGGAACCCCTCGATTGAGGACATTAAGGCCAAGATCTCGGATAAGACCAAGGCCATAGTGGTCATCAACCCTAACAATCCCACGGGCGCGGTGTATTCGCGGGAAGTCTTGCAAAGCATTGTTGATATCGCCCGGGAGCATGAGCTGTTGATTCTCGCGGATGAAATCTACGACCGCATTCTTTACGATGGCGCCAAGCACATCAGCATTGCTTCTTTGGCACCGGACTTGCTGTGTATTACGTACAACGGACTGTCCAAGGCCTACCGCGTTGCCGGTTACCGCGCTGGTTGGATGATTATTACGGGGCCCAAGAGCCACGCCAAGGGCCTTATCGAGGGCATCGAGCTGCTTTGTGGCACCCGCTTGTGCGCCAACGTTCCGGCCCAGCACGCCATCCAGGTAGCGTTAGGCGGCAAGCAGTCTATCTATGGGCTTACTGGGGAGGGCGGCCGGCTGCTAAAGCAGCGTGATGTGGCCTTCGAAAAGCTCAATGAGATCCCTGGCGTTTCTTGTGTGAAGCCCATGGGGGCGCTGTATGCGTTCCCGCGGCTTGACCCGGAGGTGCATGAGATTCACGATGACGCCAAGCTCATGTTGGATATCTTGCGGTCGGAGAAAATTTTGATGGTGCAGGGCACTGGATTCAATTGGCCTAAGCCGGACCACTTCCGCGTGGTCACCTTGCCGTGGGCTTCGCAGTTGGAAAAAGCTATTGAGCGCTTAGGAAACTTCCTGGCAAGCTACAAACAGTAGCCCGGGTGTGCGCCACGGGGACTACTATTAGACCCCATGGGAAGACATTCAAGCGCACACGCAGTTGCCTCTAGGCCTAAGAGATCCCCCTGGCGCGTGGGTTTGCTAGTTGGCCTTGCTACCTGCTTTATTGCCACGGTGGTGGGGTTGGTGGCGCTGTGGCCCAGCGGGGACGCTGACCGGTTTGTCACAGAGCAGTTCAGCCAGACTTATGCGCTGAATCAGCCGCAGGTTAGTGGCACGGTGGTTTCAGTGGATGACCAACTGTGCAATTCGCAGGCCACCGGCCAGGCATTTTCGGAACCTCCTCCCAAACCGGCTTTTGATGAACAGGCCGGGTGTGAACGCTCCTTGGTAGAGCTTAACTCTGGCAATAACGCTGGTAAGTACACTCAACTGGTTCACTGGGGCTTGGCGGGTGATCCCACTTTGGCGGAGGGTGACAGGATTTTGTTGTCTGAGTCTGCGGACTCGACGTATTCCTTTGCTGACTTCGAACGCGGAAAAGGCATGTGGCTGTGGCTTGGTTTTATTGTGGCCGCCATTGTCATCTTTGCTGCGTGGCATGGATTACGTGCGCTCGTGGGCCTGGCGTATTCTTTGGCGCTGATTTTTGTTTTTCTCTTGCCTGCTCTGATTGAGGGCCGTTCCCCCTTGCTGGTGGCGTTGGTGTGCGGTGCTGCCGTGGTCATGGGGGCTATCCCGTTGGTGCATGGCGTCAACTGGAAATCAGCGGCCGCATTGGGTGGCACGTTGTTGTCACTGGGCGCGGCGGGTGTCTTTGCCAAACTGGCCATTGACTCTACTGCGCTAACGGGGATGAGCAATGAGGAAAATCTTAAGCTGGCGCTCTATTTACCTTCGGTGTCAATCGTGGGGGTCTTATTATGCGGCTTTGTGGTGGGTGCTTTAGGCGGCCTCAACGACGTGGCAATTGCGCAGGCTTCCACGGTTAATGAGTTGGCGGCGGTGTCCCCGGATGCCTCCCCGTGGCAGTTGTTTGTCTCCGCTATGAAGGTGGGCCGGGATCATATTGCTTCGATGGTTTACACCATTATTTTGTCCTATACCGGCGCGGTTTTGCCGCTGCTCATCCTTATCTCCGCTGCTTCACGTCCCGCGGGGCAGATTCTCACGTCAGATCTTATTGCTACGGAGTTGATGCGTTCGGGAGTGGGAGCATTGGCCCTAACGCTTAGTGTTCCCTTGACCACGGTGCTAGCCGCTCTCACAGTGAAAAATCAGCCAAAATCTCAGTCTCAGGTCTATAATCTTAGCCATGATTAAGACTTTCCTGGCTGGACTCATGACCTTCATCGCTTCTTTCACCTCCATGCCGTACGGTGCCGGTCCCACTGTGGGCAGTTCCTCGCATGGTTCTTCACATAACCCGATTGTTCAGGAAAAGATGATCCCTTCCCAGCCTTCCTCCCCAGCGGATATCGCCCAAATCCGCCAGGGCACTTATGTGGGCACCGCGGACCGCGCCTTGCGCGTGGAGTTTCGCGGCGAGCACATTTTCTTCACCGATGGTTGCAACCAGTACAACGGTACGCTGGATTTTGCCGGCAACGTCATTCACGTCACCGGCATAACTTCCACACGGGTGGCGTGCCCGCCGGCGCGTATGCGCATGACTGACCAGTTCTTGGACGCGTTGGAAGGTGGAGAGCTTTTCAACCCGGCAGGCGACACCGCGCACGTTTATCTGCGCCACGGTTCTCACACCATCGCGCTGCGCCAAGCCTAGAGGTTGCGCCCTAGGGCCTCCACGGTCCAGCCGGCGGCCTGCCACGCGGCCACGTCTAATACGTTGCGCCCGTCGATGATGTGGCGCGCGGCCACCAGCTCACCTGCGGCTGCGGGGTCCAGGTCGCGGAACTCCTGCCACTCGGTGGCCAGGATGACCAGCTCCGTGTCTTGCAGCGCCTTACTTGCCGATGTCGCGTAGGCCAAGGTTGGAAACACCCTCCGCGCGTTGTCCATGCCCTCGGGGTCGTAGACCGTCACGGCCGCGCCCGCCAGTGACAGCGACCCCGCTACGGATAGCGCTGGGGAGTCACGCACGTCATCGGAATTAGGCTTGAACGCGCACCCCAGGACGGTGACGCGGCGGCCCAGCACCGACCCGCCCAGGGCGCGCTTGGCCACGTCCACCATGCGGTCGCGCCGGCGCATATTGATGGCGTCTACCTCCCGCAGGAAGCTCAGCGCCTGGTCCGCGCCCAGCTCACCGGCGCGCGCCATGAACGCGCGGATGTCTTTGGGCAGGCAGCCGCCGCCAAAGCCCAGGCCCGCGCCTAGGAACTTGCGACCGATACGCTCATCTAAGCCGATGGCGTCTGCCAGGGCCACCACATCCCCGCCGGCAATTTCACAGATCTCCGCCACGGCGTTGATGAAGGAAATCTTGGTGGCCAAGAAGGCGTTGGCGGAGACTTTGACCAGCTCCGCCGTCTGTAAGTCCGTAACTAGCAATGGCGTGCTGGCCTCCAGCGCCTGGGCGTAGACCTCCCGGGCTACCTCCTCCGCGCGCGAGGCCTCCTCGCGCACACCCAGCACAATGCGGTCCGGGGTGATTGTGTCTTGGACCGCGTAGCCTTCCCGCAAGAACTCCGGGTTCCACGCTATTTCCACGTGTGTATCCGGGCCGGCCAGGCTATTGGCTAGTTCCTGCAGATCCCGCGCGGTGCCCACCGGGACCGTGGATTTGCCAAAAATGATGTGGCTGCCCGTGAGCTTAGGCACCAGGTCCTCGATGACCGCGCGGACGTAAGTTAGGTCTGCTGCGAAGGAACCGTGGCGCTGCGGGGTGCCCACGCCCAGGAAGTGTACGTTGGCAAACTGCGCTGCCTGCGCGTAATCAGTAGTGAAATCAAGGCGGCCGGCCGCGATGTTGCGCTCCAACACCTCCGGCAGGCCGGGCTCAAAGAACGGGACTTGACCCGCCTGCAAGGACTTAATCTTGGATTCATCCACGTCCACGCCTAAAACCTCATGGCCAAGCTCAGCCATGCAGGCGGCGTGCGTTGCACCCAGGTAACCGGTGCCAATTACTGTCATCCGCATAGTCCGCCATCTTAGGCAGGCTAAGTGAACGTCCGGTTACACGCGGCCAAAGATCAGCATGCCAATCCGACCACCAACAAATCAGACCGCCAAAACCGGCTAGCGGAAGTTCAGGTAGGACCGTGAAGGCGTGGGGCCGCGCTGCCCCTGGTACTTCGAGCCCAAAGCCCCAGTTCCGTACGGGCTTTCCGCCGGCGAGGACATCTTAAACAGCGCCAGCTGGCCCACCTTCATCTCCGGCCACAGCGTGATGGGCAGGTTGGCGGTATTGGACAGCTCCAGCGTGATGTGACCGGAAAAGCCTGGGTCAATGAACCCTGCCGTGGAGTGCGTGAGCAGCCCCAAACGGCCCAGGGAGGACTTGCCCTCCAGGCGGCCAGCCAGGTTATCCGGCAGAGTGAACATCTCCAGCGTGGCGCCCAGGACAAACTCCCCCGGGTGCAAAACGAAGGCGTCCCCGTCCTCAACCTCCACCAGCTTGGTGAGATCCGGCATCTCTTCCTTGGGGTCAATGTGCGTGTAGCGGGAGTTGTTGAACACCCGGAAGAACTTGTCCAGGCGCACGTCAATAGACGAAGGCTGGATAAGCTCCGGGGAGAAAGGCTCTACGCCAAGCGCCTGGGAGTCAATGGCGGCACGGATGTCTCTGTCAGATAAAAGCACGTCCACAATTTTACGCGCTTAGGCTTCCCGGCACCTAGTAACCCCTATTTTTCACTAACCGGGCACGCGGTGTAATATGAACACGAGCACGGGCTTCTAGTCCAGTGCACGCCGGCGTAGTTTAGTGGTAGAACATCAGCTTCCCAAGCTGAGAGTGCGGGTTCGATTCCCGTCGCCGGCTCCAATTGATCCATATCGTGGAACAGGCAAAACCATCTGAAACTTTTTGCCACGGGGGCTCCTCAAGTTGCACATATCACTTCGGGAAGGGGATCCCAGGCGCGCACTCTTGAAGGCAACTGGAGCAGTAGCTACAGCGCTCGTTTCAATATGCACCAAGTCCATCGCCGCCTGGGGATATCAAAGGTCAACCCCCATCCTCAGATCATTAGGTAACACAACAAAAATTCAAGCCGGTGCCGGCGCCAGAATAATGGTTGACGCTCGTGAGGACAGGTCAAGTCCAAGGTTCGCCTTTATACTGCGGCCGGAATCGTTGTCACCTCTATTCTGCTCATCCCTTTACGGCTGCGTCCGCTAGGGTGGTGTGCTTTCTGAGACGGGCCCACTGTTCCCCGCCTCCGGCACAGACCGAAAATGAGAACCCCTAGCGAGCTTCTGGCGCCAGGGTCAGCTTGAGCCCCAATGCTTCCATAACTCGCAAAATGGTTGCGAAAGAGGGATTCCCTTCGGCCGACAGGGACTTGTACAGCGACTCGCGGTTGAGGCCGGATTTCGTGGCTAGAGCGCTCATTCCTTGGGCCTTGGCAATATCCCGTAGGACTAGTTGGATATCTCGCGGATCTCCGTCCTCTAGAGCAGCGGCGAGGTATTCGCGCACCGTTTCGGCATTATCCAGATACTCACTGGCATCAAATCTCCGCGTCCTAGTAGCGACCTTCGTATTCATGCTATCCCTCCGCAAATTCCTTCGCTAACCGTTTGGCAAGTTTAATATCTCTTGACTGTGTGGACTTGTCTCCACCTGCAAGCAGCCACACCAAGGTCTTTCCATGCTGCGCGTAGTAGAGGCGGTATCCGGGACCGAAATGGAGTCGAATCTCATGAACACCACCAACTGCTTTAATGTCCCCGACCATCCGGGATGCTCTTTCACACTTCGTTATGGCATACAAGATTCGCGCCTTACTCCTCATATCTTTAAGGCTCTTCAGCCAAGAGGAAAAGTGATCGGTTTCGCGAATTTCCACGACACCATTGTAGCCCATGGACTACACGGGGTGCCATCCTGCCGGAAATTAATCCTCAGTGGTTGAGCAGTCCACTTGTCGCTACCGGCGTTCAAGCGCGGTCCCCGTGGAGCACTATCTGAAAGAGCAGTCTGGCAAGTCTTAGGGTTGCCGCTCTACACAACTGACCTTGCGGCCATCTACACAAAAGGTCAGGCGAAAGGGGACGTCATTATCCCCAACTTGAGTAAGGGGCGCTGCTCTAGGAATTCTTCCAATTCTTGGAGGTAGATCGCCCGCAGGTCACCGGGCAGAAGCCTTGACAAGACCACCAGCACAACGAACTGAGCTTGCTTATTTTGATTCTTAAACTCACCTTCCCTATAGCGGCGCTGCAGGTCCTTCGGCATACCCGGGCTTTTCGCCATGGGGCGTAGCCATAGGCGCTGATGATGAAAGACGGTGTTTCTTAAGACGCCGAATGCGTCAACGGTGACACTAAAATGCTTTGCGGAAATTCCCAGCTCTTTGGATATCTCTTTCCACACTGGGACCGCTAAGGAGACGCCAGACTCTTTGCCTTCCGCCACTCCACACATTTGGATAAATTTCCCCAACGTTCCTATCGAAAAGCTGTCCACCACAGCCCAGAGGGGAAGGTTCTTAGTGAGCTCCAGCCACAACTCCTCGTTGCTGCCAGGACAGAAGCGTGGACGGCTTTTGAGCCCCATCCGGGAAGCAGCCTCTGTAAGATGCTTCGCAACATAGGGCTCACCGTGCCGCTGGATACCGTCAAGGATTTTGGTTTGAAGCTGAGGCCTGTCGCCTTGTCTTAGGCTCGTCCAACGGGAAGTGTCCAAATATCCTTCCCCGTGCCCGGGTGCGGAACAGAAGTGCTTAACCGTCAGCGTCCGGAGGTACCACTCCGCTCTCCGCAGCCAGGGAGTAAGGAAAGCCGCTAGTTCTTCCTCATCAGCAATCAGTGACCGCAAGGTACCGATGGTCGGATCGACGTCAACTACTCCCTCTCTTCTGAGCTGGCGAAGGTTGCGGGCGTACCCGAGGAAATAATGAAAGTTGATTGTTTCGAGCCAGTCGCGTTCTGTGTTAGTGAGCGGTACCGACGAAATCATCCCGTGATCCCGGAGGAAGGCTTCTTGGGCATCTTGCCCCAGATACGGTAAACGTTTCACAGAACACCTGGCTTGTAGAAAAAAGGGCCCCCTTGAGGCGCTTCCATGAGAGGCGTAGGGGGTGCTGTTAAAAAGAATGCTACACGACTAAGGGAACATGAGGAATTCATTTGCCGAAATCAACACATTTCCACTGTTCAACGACATTTTTAACCATTCATAGGTTCGAATTCCTCCGAAAAATAGATATGCGCCGAGCGACTCTTAACGCGTGACTTGGTTTTGAGCCTCCTTCCTACCGCTTACCCGGAGACTCCTCACGGACGTAAAGCTACGCCGAACAGGTATCAATTATTGCCGGTAACACAACGGCTAAAGCGAGGACTACTGCTGCGAAAAGGGATACCCTAAATACTATGATTCCAGACCGCGTATCCCCCACCCGGCAGCCTGCTACCTCCGCTGAAGACGCCGCGCAGTTAGCTCCCGGCATTATCGTCGAGGTCCGCGATGAGGAATGGCTGGTGACCAGCGTTATCCGCTCGGTTGACGGCTGGAAGATTAAGGCACGGGGGCTCACGGAGTACGTGCGCGATAGCGTGGCCACGTTCTACTCCGCCATTGATAACATCCAGGTGTTTGACCCCACCCAGGTGGAGGTGGTGCCGGATAGCTCCCCGCAGTACCGGCACTCCCGCTTGTGGATGGAGACCACGCTGCGCAACACCCCGGTGCCGCTGTACCAGGAAGACTTGTCGGTTGCGCCCAAGATGTTGGCGGACCCGCTGCCTTATCAGCTATCGGCGGTGCGCAAGGCGCTATCTGAGCAGAATATCCGCCCGCGCGTGCTGTTAGCGGACGCTGTGGGTCTGGGCAAGACCCTGGAAATCGGGATGATTTTGGCGGAGCTCATCCGCCGTGGCCGCGGCGACCGCATCCTGGTAGTCACACCCAAGAGCGTGCTGGAGCAGTTCCAACAGGAGATGTGGACGCGCTTTTCCATTCCACTGGTGCGCCTGGATTCCCAGGGCATCCAGAAGGTAAGGCAGAAGCTGCCGGCTTCGCGCAACCCGTTTACGTTCTTCCCGCGCGTCATTGTTTCCATTGACACGCTGAAGTCGCCTAAGTACCGGGCGCAGCTAGAGAAGGTCAATTGGGACGCGGTGGTCATTGATGAGATTCACAATGCCACCAACGCGGGCACCCAGAACAACCAGTTGGCCCGTACGTTGGCACCTACTACGGAGTCACTCATCCTGGCCTCCGCCACCCCGCACAATGGTGATCCGGAGTCTTTCAAGGAGATCCTCCGCCTGCTAGATCCCACCTCGGTATTGCCAGACGGCTCGATTGATGTCACCGCCGCCAAGCGCCTGATTATCCGCCGCCACCGCAATTCGGATGAGGTGGCGCAGGTTGTGGGCCAGCGTTGGGCCAAGCGGGAGGAGCCCAAAAACATCATCATTGATCCTTCGGAGCAGGAGCTGGACATCGCCAAGGAGCTGGATGAGACCTGGATTAGCCCGGAAGACAGCGCCCCCAGCAAGGACCACCTGTTCCCTTGGACGCTGGTCAAGGCCTTCCTCTCCTCCCCGGCTGCACTCCAGGAGACGGTGGCCTCCCGCCTGGAGCGTGCCAAGGACCCGCAGGAGCGCGCGGCATTAGAAAAGCTCCAAGGCTTGGCCAATGAACTCACCCCGGAGACCAGTGAGAAGTACAACGCCTTGGTCAATTACCTGCAAGAAATCGGTATTAAACGTAATTCCCCCACCCGCGTGGTGGTCTTCTCCGAGCGCGTTGCCACCTTGAAGTGGCTGCAGGAAAACCTCACCAAGCACCTGAAACTCAAGAAAGGTGCGGTTGCCATCATGCACGGCGACTTGAGCGATGTGGAACAGATGGAGCTCATCGACAGCTTTAAGCGGGAGGACTCCCCCATCCGCGTGCTGGTCACAGGTGACGTGGCCTCAGAGGGCGTTAACTTGCACACGCAGTGCCACCACCTCGTGCACTACGACATCCCGTGGTCGCTCATTCGCATCCAGCAGCGCAACGGCCGTATTGACCGCTACGGCCAGGAGCATTCCCCGGAGATTGTTTCTTTGCTCCTGGACACCGGCGAGCAAGCAGAGGGCCTGGGTGAGCTGCGCGTGCTGGCCAAGCTCATCGAGCGCGAGCACACGGCGCACGAAATTCTTGGCGATGCCGCCAGCCTGATGGGCAAGCACTCCATCGGCGGCGAGGAGGAAGAAATCCGCCGCGTCCTGCAAGGCACCCGCGATTTCGATGCCGCCGTGCGCACCCCCGAGGCCGTCCAGGCCGGCGCCCACGCGCTCATCAAAGAGCAGGAGCAAGCCGAAAATAACAACGCGGACACCACCCTCGCAGACATCGATGACCTCCTGGCAATGCTCAACCCCAAAAGCGACCCGGACGCAGGCTCATCCACCACTGCCACGCACTCCGAAATCGGCAGCCTCTACACCTCCGAGGCGGGCTATCTCCTCGATGCCCTCGCGGAGGCCTTCGCCGACCCCCGCGCCAGCAAGCGCGGCGGCGGGATCGAACTCGTGGAGCACCGCAACGACATCGTGGAGTTCGCTCCCCCAGCGGATCTGCAGCGCCGCCTAGACTTCCTGCCGCAGGACTACGTGGAGTACCGCAAGGTTTACGACAAGCTTTCCCTGGCCACATCAGCAGAGCGCGGCAACCAGCTCTTGCAGGCCGCCCGCCAGGGTGATTCGGAGAAGTCCTGGCCCACCGCCGTGTACCTGGGCCCGCTGAGCCCAGCCACCAGCTGGGCCGCGGATCGCGCGCTGTCTTCGATGTCCCGGCGCGAAATCCCCGCCATTACCGGCAATGTGGACAGCCCCACGGTCTTCCTCATGGGGACGCTGACCAACAGCCGGGGCCAAATTGTGTCGTGTAACTTTGTCACCGCCAGCCGCAACGAGTGGGGAATCATCTCCCCGGATATCCTCCTGGATCCGGTGGCGTGGTTGAAGTCGGCGGGCCTGAGCATGGACGCCATCAACCCCGGCGGCACAAAGGTCCCGGAGGGCGTGCAGGCGCTCATCGCCGAATCCGTCGATGCCGCCCAGGGCCAAGTCGCACTGACCAAGCAGTCAGCCACCGCCGCCGCGGAGGCCCGTATCTCCCAGTGGCAGGAACGCGCTGCCCGCTGGGAAGAAAAGCGGGAGGGAGCCGCCCACAACTCCCGCGCCGTCAAACAGGGAGCCCCCATGATCGAGGCCGAGCGCAAGCTCATCCCCGACCTGGAACCCGACCGCACGCTGGTCCGGCCACTGCTTCTCATCGTGCCCGCGAACTAAAAACACCTTTCTCAATCCACTACCAAAATTTAGGACCCTTATCATGGCTGCTTTTGACTCAATCATTAACGTAGAAGAATGGATTAGCGACCATTACTTCATCTCCGATGAAAACCAATCCTTCGGTAAACGAGTAACCGGTAGGCACACGGAATGGGAAAATGAAACAGAAACCAGCAATAGCGGCACCAGCCCGTGGACGCGTTTCCATTCCTCTCGCGAGCAATTACAGCTGGCGTTGGCCACGGTGGAAAAGGGGAATCAGGACAAGATCCGGGATCTCAATAGTTCGATTGCTCTCGCCTTGGGCTATCCGGAGCCTCACGCGGTAGAAGTTGAACACGGCGGTGAGACCATCAGTTTTACTGGCCATATCAGCCAAGAGGGCAGCTATGCGGTCATTGCTTCGGAGCCGGTAAGTGACGTTTACGGACTTGCTGACGCTTCCCCAACTGGACCTGTGACCGTAGCGGACAAGGAAGTGAAGCTAAGCACTCACAAGCTGGTGGGGCAGGTGTTCTTGTCCGATAGCGCTCCGGAATTTATTGTCATCATCGCCGGGGGCTTCATCTTCCTCGCCGAGCGTGATACTTGGGCTCTGGGTCGCTTTGTGGGAATTGATTTGGCACTCGCTATCGAGCGAAATGACGCCAAGGTAAAAGGTGAGCTCCAGCGTATCGCCGTTATAGTGTCCCGCGAGAACGTTGAGCGCGCCGCTGACGGCGTTACCTGGTGGGCGGAGACTATCGCGGAATCCCGCGACCACGCCGTCAAAGTGTCCGACGGTCTACGTGAAGCCATCAAGAAATCCATTGAACTGATTGGCAATGATGTCCTCAAGCGTTCTGAGAACCAGAACATCATCGCAGACCCCAACGAGGTTGATGGCAATGAGCTGGCTAAGCAGTCCTTGCGCTACCTCTACCGAATTTTGTTCCTGCTCTTTGCGGAAGCCTCCCCGGAGTTGGAAATCCTTCCCACGGGCACCACAGAATACGATGAGGGCTACGGCCTAAGCCGCCTGCGCGATCAGATCCTGACCCCACCGGTTTCAGAACGTGCCCAGAACGGCACCCACCTCTACCAATCCCTGCAGCTGCTATTTAACCTGGTGGATGAGGGCCACGACCCCGCAAACTTCGCGGACTCACGCGCTTCCGAAGGCGGGGACCATGGAATCGTATTCCGCAATCTTTCCGCAGACCTGTTTCAGCGCAGCGCCACCTACTTGATTGACCGTTGTCAGCTGTCCAACTCGGCACTGCACCAGGTTCTTGAGCATCTCCTACTCTCCCCGGAACGCAAGGGCCGGGACAGGGGCTTCATCTCCTACGCCACCCTGGGCGTCACCGAACTGGGCCAGGTCTATGAGGGACTGATGTCTTTCACAGGTTCCATCGCCCAGGAAGACTCCGTGGAGGTAGCTCCCAAAGGCGACCCAGCGAAGGGCTCCTGGGTGGTCCCGGAACGCCTAACCGATGACCTACCAGAAGATTGCTTCGTCAAAATTGAGCAGGAAATGAGCGAGGGTGGAACCGACAAAGTCATCAAGCGCTACCCCAAGGGTTCCTTCGTCTACCGTCAATCTGCACGCGACCGCGAGCGTACCGCATCCTTCTACACCCCGGTCGTGCTCACGTCCTTTACGGTCGGCCAGGCAATTGAGGAACTCCAAGCCTCCGGGAAAATTGAGAAGGCCGATGACATCCTGGCGCTCACCATCTGCGAGCCAGCCATCGGATCCGGTGCCTTCGTGGCTGAGGCCGTGCGCCAGCTTGCTGACCTGTACCTGCAAATGAAGCAAGAAGAGCTGGGCCAGGAAATCGAACCCGAGCAACGCGTGACTGAACTCCAACGCGTCAAGGCCTATATTGCGCTGCACTGCGTTTACGGTGTGGACCTTAACGCCACCGGCGTTGAGCTAGCCGAAATCACACTCTGGCTGGACACCATGACCTCCGATCTTAAGGCTCCGTGGTTTGGCCTGCACCTGCGCCACGGCAACTCCCTGGTGGGTTCCCGCCGCTCCACCTACTCCGTCAAAGAGGTTGAGGAAAAGGCGTACCTGTCTACTGCTCCTCAGCACCACATGCTGGAGGACTTGGCGGATAGCTCAATTCCCAACACCACGTTCGGCCGTATTCACCAATTCCTTTTGCCATCTGCTGGCTGGGGCGCTGCCGCTGACGCCAAAGACGTTAAGGACCTTGTCCCTGATGAGATTAGATGGCTGAAAGACTGGCGGAAGCAAAACAAGCTAAAGCTCAACAAAGGCCAAATCAAGCGGCTCAAAGACCTAGCATTGCGCACGGAAACCCTGTGGAAGTTCGCTCTCACCCGACTCCAAATTGCTGAGGCCCAGATCCGCCGTGACATCAAGGTTTGGGGCCAGGACTTTCCTGCCGCCACCCACTCGGTGACCCGCGCGCAGATTGAGAAGGAACTTTTTGGCAACCTCGAAGGCGCCTACCAACGCCTCCGCCTGGTCATGGACGCCTGGAACGCCCTGTGGTTCTGGCCCTTGCAATCAGTGGAGGAAAATGCCGCTAACCTCCCCAAGATCGATGAATGGCTGGACTTCCTGCAAGCCACACTAGGAACCACCGCCGAGGTCAAACCCAAAGACCGCGACCAGTACCAACTGGGTGAGAACCCCTCCTGGGATGAACTCAACGACTCCGAGAAGTTCGACCTAGCTATCTCCGGTGCCTCATCCCGCGATAGCCTCCTTAACCGCTTCCCCTGGCTTAACTCCGTCACCGACATCGCAGAGAAACAAGCCTTCTTCCACTGGGACCTCGACTTCGCCGTAGTCATGGCCCGCGGCGGTTTCGACTTCCAGGTTGGTAACCCGCCGTGGGTGCGGCCCGATGCCGATGTGGACGCCCTCCTCTCCGAACACGATCCTTGGTTCTCGATCGCGCACAAACCAACCCAAAAAGTCAAGAGAGAAAGAACCTCAAAGATTCTCCAGTATAACCAGGTCGTCTGCGATTTACTAAGAGGGGTTACGGAAAGTTTCATTCTGGCGAAAATTCTGGGTGATACTACACAATTTCCCTACCTCTTAAAACAAAGAGCCGATCTATACCGTGCATTTATCAATCGAATTTGGGGGAATTCCAGTAAGGATGGAGTGGCCTCACTTATTCATCCAGAGTCGCTATTTACCGAAAAGAAAGCTGCACCACTGAGGCGAGAAGCTTACCTTCGGTTGCGACGGCACTGGCAGATCCACAATGTGTTAAAACTTTTTGCCCACAACCACAGTCAGCTGATTTACGGGATAAATGTATATTCAACACCCCAACAACATCCATCATTTATGTCGGCTTCAAATATTTACCATCCCCAAACCATTGAAGATTCGATTCTGCACGATGGTAGTGGAGACTTGCCAGGATTAAAAACCTCCGATAATAATTGGGACCGCCGAGGTCACTCAAGTCGAATTATCACTGTCGATTCAGATGAGTTAAAAATCTGGCATTCCATTCTCGAAGATGAGCATACTCCCCTACTTGATACTCGGATGGTATTCACCGTGAATGAGAGTATCTCAAATATCTTAGAACAGCTCGCTCAGGCTCCTCGCGTGAAGGAACTAAAGTTCTACTTCTCCGGTGGCTGGAATGAAACGACGGACAAAAAGGCCGGAATCTTCGATACCGGCTGGGCCGTTCCTAAGTCTTGGGAAGATGTAATCCTCCAAGGGCCCCACTTGGGAGTCTCAACCCCTATGATCACGCAGCCCAATCCTACACTGAAGAACAATAAGGACAACTCCCCTGTAGATCTCGAGGCAATCGGGCCAGGTTTTATTCCAGCGACTGGTTACCAACGAACCGCCGATAATGAATATTATGTCAAAAAGTATGGATCCTGGACCATTGACGGGAAAGAAGTTCCGGTTGCCAGCACATACCGGATTGCGTGGCGGGAGATGGCGGCGACCACGGGGTACCGAACCCTGTACCCAGCGATTATTCCGCCGGGAGCGTGCCATGTAAATACTGTTAACAGTTGTGGGTCTCCCAACAATTTATGGGGTCTATGCCTTGTGGGAGGCACCCTTTCATCCTTGGTCGTAGATTTCTTTGTTCGAGCATCCGGTGCGGGACACATTTCTGCAGAAACGGTTAAGGGGTTGCCATCCGTAGATCCCGCAAGTCCGCTGTCGCAGGAGATTGTGCTCAGATTCTTGCAGTTAAATTGCCTTACCTCGGCTTATGCTGACATTTGGGAAAATGTTACAGGTACAAAATGGGATACTTCCACCCCGATTCGAAATGCCCTCAAAAGGGAAAAAGTAAAAGCGGAAATTGATGCATTGGTCGCTCTTGCTCTCGGAATCTCGTACCAAGAGCTCAAAACCGTTTACCGGAGTCAGTTCCCGGTCATGAGAAAATATGACCAGCAGTGGCGTTACACGCAAGAAGGCAAAATTTTAGGAGCAAATTCCCCAGACGGAATTACGTTCGACCGAGTTGGAGTCTGGCGACGCATATTTCAGAAACATGGTTCACCAGTTGCGTAAGCCCTCTGAAACCGGAGGGGTTTCCGCTACAAGTCTTCCAACCCACGGTATATCTGCGCGTAGAGGGTTTCACGCTCGATCTTGCGAAATGGCCTTTCAATCTTGTAGACCTCTCCCGATTGGGGGTGTACATAATCAAAAACGTCCCGGTCATCCGAGTCCTCATTTTTAGATATCTCCGCTGGGACCAGTCGCCCATTTTTGTCAAACAAGCGTTCTCCATCGTACTTGCGCATGACGGGGAACTGACTGCGATAAATGGTAAGAAGATCGGATAAGGACAGGCCCAAACCGTGCGCCACCAGTGTGTCAATCTCGCATTGGGCGATTTCTCTTTCATACTGGACTAAAAGTGGAGTTTCTGGGGTCCAAGGCTCAGACATGAATTGCTCCCATAGCGGGGCATAAGCGCCGGTCAGGCAGTTTAGACGGAGGCACAGTTCAAGAATCCTAGAAGTATGGTGCTGAGAGTCAGTCACTAATATCGGCAATGATTCGAATGCAGGACGACGAATATTGGAACACGCACTAGAGCGTAGGAAAAAATCACAGATTAGGCTGCTAGCTCCAGCCGCAGCCAATAAGCTTTCTTCGCAGAATATACCCATGCTGTAGATGCCATCGATATGAGCGGAACCCGGGGGTATTATGCAGGGGATAAGAGTCCGGTATCCCGTTGTAGCTGCCATCTTTCGCCAAGCAACCCGGTAGGTACTTGCAATCGGAATTTCTTTACCGTCGACGGTCCAGGATCCATACTTTTTGACATAATATTCATTATTGTTCCACTATTTGGCTCATTTCCGCATGTGCTTCTTGGATGGCAGCTTCCCGGTCGAAAGGTTCGAAAGGAGGCTCGAACCTATAATTCACTCCTGACTGTGGGTGGGTCCAGTCTAGATCTGTTTCAGCGGAATTCCCCTCATACGCTTTCACGATCTCCTTGGGTACGACGCGTCCATTTTGATCATAGAGAACTTCACCGTCGTAGCGCCGCATGACCGGGAATTGGGACCGGTAGATAGTTATTAAATCCTCTACGTCGAGACCAAGGGCAAGGCCAACCAGGGCATCAATCTCCGTCTGTACCTTCTGACGTTCCAGTGCGATCCGTACCGGTACAGCGGGTGTCCATGGAGTCCCCATGCACGCCTCCCACAGTTCCGCGTAGGCTTCGGTCAAAGCGCACAAACGGAGGTAACGTTCCACCAGCATGTCAGATATTTGAGCGTCGAAGACCATCGGTAAGCTCTCTAGCGTAGAACCGAATATATTCGCAGCACCAGCAACGCGCAGTACGAAGTCACAAGGGAAGCTACTCATTACGGCACCAGCAACGACCAGCGTCTTAAGGTCGGGATGGGTGAACGACAGTACCCCGTTTATATGCTTGGCACCCGGAGGGATGATAGCTGGATAAAGGGTTCTGTATCCGGTGATTGCGGCCATAGCTCGTACTGCCACGCGGGGTACCGAGTCCATCGGGACAGGCTTGCCATCAATAATCCAGCTGCCGTAGGAATTGGTGACAGAATATTCATTATCAGACAGCTATGCGCAGACGCGCTCAGTTTTTCGGGCTGGACGGTTCATGCGGTGCGATAAGCTGGGGGTTGCTAAATAATCTCGAGCATATGGGGTTCCAATGTCCACTCTCATTCCGGTCCACGCTGCGCATACGGTGCGTCAAGGTATAACCGAGTACTTGACCACCAGTTTCTCCCTGGCTGATAAGAATACGGCGGCTAGGTTGGCGGAGTTCTTGACGGACTCCGAGACCGGTATGTTCCGTGGGCCATACGTCCGCACGCGTCTGCCCTATGCCCCGGCTGACACAAGTGGTGAGCTCTCCGCGATTCTTCCAGAAGGTTTTAGGCCCTACCGCCACCAGGCGGAAAGCTTCAAACGCCTGCGCTCGGTGGATGAGAATGGCGTGGCCCGCAAGCCCGAGCCCACCTTGGTGGTCACCGGTACTGGCTCCGGTAAGACGGAGTCCTTCCTCTACCCCATCCTGGAGCACTGCCAGAACTCGGACGCCCGCGGTGTGAAGGCGCTCATTCTGTACCCGATGAACGCGCTGGCCAATGACCAAGAGGCTCGCCTGGCCAAGCTCATTGATTCCAACCCTGAGCTGAAGAACGTCACCGCCGGTATCTACGTTGGTGAGAGCGATAGCAGGCCGAAGAAGATGTCCAAGACGCGTCTGATTGCCGACCGCAGCCAGCTACAGATGAACCCACCAGACATCCTGCTAACCAACTACAAGATGTTGGACCAGCTGCTACTACGCTCCAACGACCAACCCATCTGGGAGCGTTCCGCAGCCACCTTGCAGTACCTGGTACTCGATGAGTTCCACACCTATGACGGCGCGCAAGGCACGGACGTTGCATTGCTGCTGCGCAGGCTGGAACTGATGCTTCAGAAGTTCCGCCCCGAGCGTGCGGATATAGCGGTCACGCCAGTGGCGACATCGGCAACTATGGGCGCTGACGCTGACCCGGCAGCCATGGTGGACTTTGCACACACCGTGTTCGGCGTAGAGTTCCCGTCCGACGCGGTTATCTCCGAAACCTCGCTGACGCTTGAGCAGTGGCAAGAGCAGATGACAGCGAGCTTCGGTGAGCACCACGGCGAGTTCCCCGAGCTAACGGGGCAGTTGGTGCGGGCGGTGAATGAGGGCATCGGGAGCCGTCAGGCTGAGGGGGACGCTCCCTACGACCACGATGTACACGAGGTTATCTGCGAAAAGCTATTTACGTGCCCCAGCACCGTTGATGCAGCACTGGCTGCTTATAACAAGCACCCGCTCATCGTAGAAATCTTGAAGCATGCGAGTGAAAGCCCGGTCCCGCTCGTGGCACGAGAGGAAAGCGACGAGGTGTCCCTGGCTACGAAAGTGCTCGAGCCGACTCTGCTGAGGGTTTTGGGTGACGAAGCCCAGACCTTCCTCATGCACGTGCTGAGCGAAATTGCTTTTCTCCGCGCCGAGTACGGGTTTGACCACCCCTTTGAAGCCAAGCAGTTGCCGGGCGTGGAGACACACCTCTGGGTGCGCGAGGTCTCCCGTGTGGAGCGTGCCGTTGGACCGACTGACGGCCCGATGTTTAGGTGGTACGACGACGGCCCTAGTGACGACCCGCAATGGCTGCCGGCATGCTACTGCCGTAACTGCGGTCGAAGCGGATGGATGATTGCCAAAGAGGCCGGCGACGACCAACTAGTCACCGAAAGCCAGAAGATCCGCTCCATCAGCATGGACAAACCGCAGCTGCAGCGCCCGCTGCTAGATGCTGAAGCGGAGGCGCTCGAGGAAATAGGCCGCGACCTAGGTGATATTGCGAGTGTCCACTGGCTAAACCTGACGCTTCCTGCGCTCACCCGCACCAAGCCTTCGGACAAAGACGTCGAGGACAACCGGATTATTCCGGTGCTGAGCTACGCCACCAAAGACAACAGCGAAGCCGACCTAGCAATTGACCGCACCTGCCCGTCGTGCGGTGAGTCAGATACCATCCGCTACCTGGGCTCTTCGGTGGCCACGCTGCTTTCGGTGGCGCTATCTAACTACTTCGGGCAAAAGGACCTGGATGATGAGGAAAAGAAGACCCTCATCTTCACCGACTCCGTCCAGGACGCCGCGCACCGCGCGGGCTTCGTGCAATCTCGTGCGCGTGCGTTCGCACTGCGTACCTTCATGCGCAAGCTGGTTGCCGAGGACGAACTCACACTCGATAAGCTGCCGGCACTGCTGACCGAAAGCGCCAAAGCCTCCCCGCGAAAGCGCTACGAGCTCATCCCGTCTGAAATGGTGGACTACGACGCCTTCCGGGACTACTGGGCCGAGGAGAACCCCAAGGGTGCCTTGAGGCGCAACGTAGAAAATCGCCTGGCCTTCGACGTGGCGCTGGAGTTCGGCCAGCGCGCGGATCTAGCCCGATCACTTACAACCACCGGTGCGTTGACAGTGATGGTGGACACTGATGACGACACCCTGCTCAGTGCCGCGCAGCAGGCGCTCAGCAAGACCTCCATGCAGATGCCGCTGGGCGGTTTTGAAGACGCGACTCTCATCGCGTGGGTACGCGGGATCATCGAAATCATGCGACTCAAAGGCGGAATCAACCATCCTTGGTTCCAGTCCTACCTCAAGCACGATTGCAACCCCTACCAACTCAACCGCAGGGAGTCCCTATCCAAGGGCGTTACCGCCTTTGCACGCGGGAATACACCGAAATTCCCGCGCCGCGGCAAGAGCGTGTCCCATAAAGACTACGGCGATATGTCCATTGGCTCCCCGCAGGCTTTCTACCCGCGCTGGACTGCAAAAGTTCTGGGCCTGGGTACCCAGGACGCTGGACACGTGATGGTGTCGTTGTTTGAGGCGCTCACCAACCGTGACGTGGTGACCGCCGTGCGCACGGACACCAACGGTGAAGTCTACGCTTTGGAACCGCACACAATTGTGCTTTACGCAGAGGCCGAGCCAAAGTTCCTGGAGTGCAGTGTCTGCCATGCTCGCGTGGGCGTGGGCGGGCCGGCGCGCCGAGTTTTGGACGGCCACCCCTGTCACAACCTAGGTTGCCTAGGTGTCTACGAAGTCAAAGCAATTGAGGACAACTACTACCGGGAGCTCTACACCTCCACCGAACCCAGGACCGTAGTGGCAAGAGAGCACACCAGTCTGCTGCCCACCCAGGAGCGCCTAGAAGTGGAGAACAACTTCAAGAAGCCGGTGGGTAGTGTTCCGCACGCCCCGAACGTGCTGGTGGCTACCCCGACGCTGGAGATGGGTATTGATATTGGCGACTTGTCTTCCGTCATGCTGTCCTCCCTCCCTAAGACCGTGGCCAGCTACGTGCAGCGCGTGGGACGTGCAGGACGCCAAAGTGGCAACTCCCTGGTCATGTCTATGATTCGCGGACGCACCTCCGCACTGCCCATGCTCAATGCTCCGCTAGACATGATTGGCGGAACCGTAGAGCCGCCGGCGGCATTCTTAGGCGCAGAGGAGATTCTGAAGCGACAGTTCATTGCCTACCTCATCGAGAGCAACGAGCTTGCCAAACAAGTACCGGAACTTCGGTGGGGCTCGTCTGTCTTTTCGCTAGCCCCCGGCCGAAAATCCGAAACCCTCATTGCGGTGATGGAACGGGAACTCACCGAAGAAGTTATTGCCAAGGGACTTGCGGCCTTCCTAAGCACCATCAGTGACTACGTCACCCCGGACGTGGTGGAAGAACTCACCAGCTGGGCTACCGGGGGCGGTCTGCATGCTTTGCTCCACCAGGCACGCTCAGACTGGAACAAGGATCTAGAACTGCTGCGAGAACGCAAGATCGAGCTCGAAAAAATTGTTGCGGAAACCGAAAAAGCAGCTAACTCGGCTGCGGCCGACGGTGAGACCGTTGCCCAGGACCGCAGCGCAAAAGCCAGCCTGCGGCACTTGCGTAAACAAATCAGCACCCTGGTGGAAGAATTCTGGATCTCCGCGATGGAGCGCCACGGCCTGCTGCCAAACTTCACGCTGCTGGATGACGCGGTTGATCTCAACGTACAGGTCAGCTCCCAGAACCCGAACACGCGCGAGTTTGATACCCAAAGCAGCGAGTACAGCCGCGCGGTGTCCGCCGCCCTGTTTGAACTAGCCCCCGGCGCGACCTTCTACATCCAGGGAATTGCCGCGACGATTGACAGTGTCGAGATTGGCAAAGGCGGCGAAGCCATTGAGCAACGCCGCTTCTGCCCCGACTGTTCCTACTCCGAGCTGGTGACCGATGAGCCCCAGAAGACTTCTGCGTGCCCGGTGTGCGGAGCAGCGCGCTTTGCAGACATGAACCAGGTTCTCAACGTGGTACAAATGCGTAAAGTCTCCGCAGAAGTCGAACGCACCCGCTCCGCCATCACTGACAACGCTGAAGACCGTAAGATAGCTCATTTTGCACGTCTTACTTCCTTCATCTACCAGACAGAAGACGTGGGCAAGGAATGGTACGTAAGCTCCGGCTTTGGTGTTAAACACATTCGCAGGCTGGAACTGCACATGTTCAACCTGGGCAAAGGCAACGGCGATAAACGTGTCATTGCCGGCAACGAGATTGAAACTCCGCTATTCAGGGTCTGCCGCTACTGCGGCCACCTCGATTCCCAAGCCGACTCCAACAGCTGGCGTGACCACCGGCGCTGGTGCTCACACCAGAAAGCACGCCAGGAAGATAGCGTGAGCTTCGCGCTCTCCCGGACCTTAAAGACCCAGGGCGTGCTCATCACGCTGCCGACGCTGCTCTCCGTGGCCGATAAGGTGACGGTGCCCAGCGTTACGGCTGCGCTTCTCATGGGCTTCAAACTATTACTCCGCGGCAACCCGCACCACCTACACATTCACGAAGTAAGCATGGCCAGTGACAAATCTGGTCTCCTGCTCAACGACGCAGTGCCTGGCGGTACCGGCTACCTCACCCAATTCGCCCAGCCCGAACAAGTCCGCAAACTCCTGATGCTGGCGTGGGCGCGTCTGAGTACCTGTAGCTGCATAGACACCGATCGCCTGGCATGTGAGAACTGTTTGCTGCCCTACGCGGCCTTCAACGCCGACTCAGTATCCCGCGCCGCTGCGGAGTCCGCGCTCTACAAACTGCTTATCGATAATATGCACCCCGAAGATGACATTGATCCGGGAACGGTGAAGTGGGACACCCAAGCCACGGCCCCCGACAACAAGTACAGCGAATCCGCACTCGAGGCGCTTTTCCTCCGCGAGTTCCTGCCCCAGATTGAAGACAAAGCCGAATACTTGCGGGAAAAGGTTGTAGGCCGGCACCGGGTATGGGAATTCCGATTCAAAGGGGAAAAACATGCCTGGCGTATGCGCGAGCAATTCGATAAGGGCGAAACCATCCCTGACTTCTATATTGATACCGAAGACCCCAACATCCGCGATATCGCCCTCTACTTGGACGGGGCCCAGTACCACATTCGCGGCAACAACGTCCGCGTAGAAGATGACATGCGCAAGCGCCGCAGCCTGCGTCGCAAGGAAGACATTATTCCGTGGTCGCTCACGTGGAAAGACGTAGAAACCTATGAAGATGTACGCAAGGGGGTGGATCCCGAGGCTCCGCGATGGTTCAAATCAGAGCAGGTAGGGGCCCTGTCAGGACACTATTCGCTCGACCATCTCACCACCACTCTGCTAGCGAAGAATCCAATCATCCCGCTGATGCGCTATCTACAAAAGCCCACGGAAGACGTATGGTCCAGGTTGTCCAACATTGCAGCGCTTATGTCCATGTCCCGAGGCGCCACAGCCGAAGACGGTATGAAAAAATCAACTGGCCTTGGCGAGTTAACAGTCTGGTTCGATCCACGCGGCAACCACCGCTTGGAGCTTTTCTTCCAAAACGAAGTAGACGAGGACGTGTGGCGGGAGTACCTCCATCTTTCCAACTTCTTCTTCGCGAGTGAGAAAGACTGCCACGTCACGGTACGACGCGGATCCCCAATTGAGCACTTACTGGAAGAAACCGTTGAGACTGCGCCTACCCCAGAACCCGCAACCGGTGCGTGGGCGGATGTTCTCAACGAGTTCGCTGGGGAAGACGAAGTTGTGGCGGCGCTACAACTGCTGGAAAAGCATGGCGTGCCGCTGCCTTCCAACTCCGGCGAAGAAGTCGAGGGACTTCCCACCGTTGCCACCTGGACGGAAGAAAAAGTGGCGTTGCTTTACCCCGAGGACGCCGAGCTACTAGAGGAGTTCACTGGCCTGGGCTGGCACACCGTCCTCGCGGAGGAGACCGATACGCTGGTTGAAGACGTCACTACTGGATTGGCGAGGAGCTAAACATGGCAAACATCATCATGTACAACAAGTTCGAGGTTGCCCCCGAACTACGGGAACCAACGCTGGCCCTCATCAAGCAGCTCGGATCCAATTTGGAAGAGGTTTTACCAAGGTTTGTCACACCAGACCGTTTAGTCGATCCGCGCGCCCGCCTGGTCCCCGTCGATGACGAATCCATGATGTTGATCTTCGATATCACTGGTGAATCAACACGCCAGTTGCTGTTAGTAGGTGTGTACCAGAACGGTGAGGCCACGGACAAAGCCGAAAGGCTCAAGATGGAGGTCAACCCGGTCAATGGGATCACCTCCTTGGTCGAGCATGAGCCAACTGTTGATCTTAAGGCTGCAGCTACCGCTGCGCCTGCGGCCGAACCTGCGGCCGAATCTGCCGCTGAGCCGGTAGCTCCAAGCGAAGATGCCCGCACGCTGATTCGACAGATTGATGCGGGATCAGAGTCCGCGGGCGCGCTGTCAAGCCAGCTCATAGACGACCTAGGGTTCTCTTACGCACTCGTTCAACTATTGGAGTCTCATACCGATACCGACTCCTTCGCGGAGGCAGCTTCCGCTCTCCCGGCGTGGGAAGTAGACGCCGCGCTGGCATTGGTTGCGGGGATGTCTGTGGACCAGGTCAAGGAAGACTACGGCCTGAATCAACCCACGGCCACCGATGAGCAGACACCGGATGAGAAGCTCGCAGCCGGCCTATCCCACCCGGCGGCGCAGATGCAGTTCACGCACGACCCGGACGCCGACGCCATGGAGGCCATCATCGAGTCGGCAGATTTTAACGCCTGGCGTATCTTTGTCCACCCGCAACAGCGCAACATCATCACGGCAAACCACAAGGGTGCTGCCCGTGTGACCGGTGGCGCGGGCACAGGTAAGACCGTGGTACTCATCCACCGCGCTAAGCACCTGATGGAGCAATCCCCGGAAGCACGCGTGCTGATGACCACTTACACCAAGAGCCTTGCTGAGTCGCTGAAACTCAACATGAATATCCTTGACCCGCGGTTCCTAGAAGCCAGCAAGCCTGGCGATTCCGGTTTATGGATAAGCGGTATTGACGCACTTATCTCCTGGGTGATGAAAGAAGCCAGTAACCAGGAAATTCAGCACGCAATCAAAGCTGTCACCGGCTTAGACGAAGTCACCCGCCCGCGTGCGCTCGACGGCAAAAAGGAGCAACAATTCTGGGAAGACGCCCTGGATCTATATGCAGCAGACCTTCCAGAAGGTGCGCAGATACCAGCGTTTCTGTCCGACGAGTACGAGGCGATCATCCTAGGCCAGCAAATCACTGACATGTCCTCCTACCTGCGCGCGTCGCGACAAGGACGCGGCGTGCCGCTTAACCGCTCACAACGCAAAGTCGTGTGGAGTGTCATGGCATTCTTCACCAATAAGTGCATGACCGCTGGCCGAGTGCCTTTCAAGCTGTTGGCGGCACTTGCTGCCGCAGTGGTTGAACAGCGCAACGAGCCCCTATTCGACCACGTGCTCGTTGATGAGGCCCAGGACTTCCACGCTGGGCACTGGCGGTTCCTACGCGCGGTTACTGCGCCGGGAGCCAATGATATCTTCCTTGCTGAAGACTCCCACCAGCGTATCTACGGCCAACGCCTGTCCCTGCGCCAATTTGGCATTGAAACTCGCGGCCGTGCCACCAGGAAGCTCTCACTGAACTACCGCACCACCAAGGAAAACCTGGACTATGCAGTTCGGATCTTGGAAGGCGCAGACAACGAGGAATGGTTGGACTCGAATGGCGACGTGGACGCCCTCACTGGCTACCACTCGCTGCGCTCCGGCCCTATGCCGATAGTTCGCCGCGCCACGACTGTAACCGAAGAAATCGACGTGGTAGCCGAGCAAATCAAAGCATGGCGGGAGGACAACCCGAGCTCCCACATCGGTGTACTAGCCCCGACCAATCGAAAGGTATCCCAGACCATTACCGGCCTGGAGGGCCACGGAATTGCTTCCCGAAATAACAACACTGCTTCCAACAGCAACGACAGCGATAGCGTGGCAGTCCTGACCATGCACCACGCCAAAGGCCTGGAGTTCACGCATGTCATCCTGATGGGTGTTTCTGATGACGCCGTGCCGCAGCGCTACCGGATGGAGGGGCTTAGTGATCAGGACAAGAACAGCCAGCTGCTCCGGGACCGCGCATTGCTCTACGTGGCGGCGTCCCGTGCCCGTGATGCCATGATGATCACCATGTCCGGACAACCGAGCGAGCTGCTGCCAAAGTCGGAGGATTAAGCCCAAGAAGAATACTTCCATGCCACGCCACCCGCATTGCCGTCTGCGGCATCTGCCGAGCGACATTTAAACCGTTCCAACTAGCGTCATTAAATTGTTCCAGCCCACACCACCACTACCCCGGAAATGATAAAACGGCGTACGTGCTAGCGCGTACGCCAGCCCTAGTCCCTCAGCCTTGGCGCTGACGGAACTGATACTCGCTAGCTGTCAGACCCCCCTCGACGACGACGGCGCAAGACTCGTCCTGCAAGCCATCAGCGACGTATACGAACAACAAAGCCTCATCATCAGCGCAAACCTCCCCTTTCTCACAATGAGGACAAGTCCTCGGCAACAATGACATGGTCGCAGCCGCCATCAACCGAATAGTCCGCCACGGCCGATTCCTAAAATTCGCCAGCCCCAGCTACCTCGTCGCACAGGCCCTCATGAAAATAAGCCGCCGCCAAAGGACTGCCCAAATGGCCCACTTTTCAAAGCCATTTTGGCCCTGTATTTTGTCAAATAGAAGTGAACCAAAAGGGCACAGAAAACTGTGCCAAGTGGGCACGTTTTTGTCCCTTTTGGTTTCGGGTTATTTCATGAGGCCGTGTTCGCCGATCACATGACCCGCACCTTCGGCGTGACGTGGGAGCCCCGGGAGATGGGCTGGGACCGGAACCGGTCGTGGGCGATCAGTAGCGTCCCTGAGGACCTGGTCGCGTAGTTTTCCACGAGGGTGCGGCAGATTGCAGTGGAGAAGGACCGGCTGATGGCCAAGTACGCTGCGACCCACGGTCGGCAGCCATCGGATGCCACGGCGATCCGGTTGCGTGCGCAGACCACGCTCGCGACGCATCCAGAGAAGCTGATCTACTCGTTGGCGGAGCTGACCGAACAGTGGCGCACCCCCGCGCCAGCCAGCAACTCAGTATGGATGCTGCCTCGCGTCCGTGTCGAGAATTCCCAGACGGGGTCTGAACGGCGCATGGGGCGTCCGCTTCAACTCTGAGCCCAACTCTCTGTGATCTCAGGTCTCTGCCGGCTCGCCTTGAGGATGCCGTTGACGAGCGGTGACACGAACCGACGGGGAAGACGATGATCGGGCGTGGACAGCTAGACTTGGTTGACAAGGTTACGTAACCTTTAAAGGACGACACCGTTTCGCCGAATGCGCAAATCATCTACAGGAAGGGGGGTGCGGCTCATGATCGACTCGGCATGGAAGATCTGGTATCGAGCACAACATGACCAGCGGTGCCTCGCTTCTGGTGAAGCTTTCGAGGACTACGCCACGGCGCTCTTGGCCCGCCTCCACAATGATTACCTGAACCCATCCCCGATGGGCAAGCACGGCGACGGGGGCTGTGACGGACTCGCTGACAACGGATCGATCCTATACGCCTGCTATGGGCAGCGAGCCACTACCGGGGTTGACCAGAAGACTAAGGACAAGCTGGAGTCTGACTTCGCCAGAGGGCTCGCTTGTTGGGACGGCTTCTCAACTTGGCGGTTCGTCACGAACGCTCTCCTTGGCCCCACGCCGACGCAGAGTGTCCTAGCTCTGCGACAACAACACGCGCCGGGGACGCAACGTCCTATCACTATCGAGATCTGGAAGGTTGACGACCTGTGGTGGCAGGCCGCTAACAAGCTAACTCCAGCGCAGCTAGATGAAGTAATCCCAGGCGTCCCGCATGCCGAGAACGTGGAGCTTGCTGACCTTGTGGAGCTCATCCTCTCTCTGGAGGATGTAGACGGAGATGGCCCTGACCACATCGAATCCATCCGTCCAGTCCCCTCCACCAAGATGGACTTCAATAATCTCCCGGAAACTGCGAGGGCAGAGTTCAATGCGGGAAGGCTGCTTTCGGCACGTATCGACAAATGGTTCTCCGAACAGGCAGATCCTGGGTTGCGTGATGAGAAAGCCCAACGCTTCCGTGTCATCTACGAAGAGGCTCGACAGGCTACAAGGGACGTGCGCGAGGTTGTTCGCCAAGTCTATGGGGCGCTTGGTGGGCAGGACTTCGATCTGTCCACGAAGCGGGCTAATGCCGTGTACGCCGTCACGGCTTACTTCTTTGACTCATGTGACATTTTCGAGGAGCCGCCTGCTGACAATGCTGGAGGCGAGGTGCGGTATGTTGCTACCAACTAAAGGCATCGAGCCTCAGCGTGCTTTGCTGACCATTGGGGCAAGCCTGATCTCGCTTCTGGAATCGCCCGCAACCGTGTCGGGGCTTTGGGAGCGGTTCTCGAAGTGCTCAAGTGAGATTCACGCAGACTCCAAGGTGACCTTCGATTGGTTCGCTTTGGCATTGTCCATGCTGTTTGCGATTGATGCAGTTTCCTGGAATGAATCTGGGCAGTTAGCGAGACGGCATGTTTCTGCATGAACTAGGCTCGTCCGACTCGCGCTTCAAGCGACTGCGGTTTCACGAGGGGATGAACATTCTACTCGCGGACAAAACGACCGAATCCACGTCTGGGGATAGCCGGAATGGAGCGGGGAAGACCAGTTTCGTCAGAATCATGCGCTACCTGCTTGGCGGTCGTATTACCGACAGTCTCAAGGCTGAGGCATTGTCCGAGCACTCCTTCTGGGCAACACTTGACTTCGGAGAGTCGGCAGGGATTAGCCGAGTGGAAAGACCTGTTTCGCCGCAAAAGAAGGTCTATATTGATGGTGCCACGACTAACGTCGAGGACTGGAAACGTGAACTCTCTGCAATTTTAGGTATACCCGATTCTGTCAGAAAGCCGACAGTGGGCCAGTTGTTTGGACAGCTCGCCCGCGACTACTTCGGTGATCCGTTCAAGATTCATCGTGTCGAGTCCGATTGGGAGTCCGGCACCCGGATAGGCTTCTTCCTCGGATTTTCCCCTGAGATTCTCGCGAAAGCAGGCGAAATAACCGCGCTGGAGAAGAATCAAAAAGCGCTCAGGAAGGCCATCTCCGAAGGTGCAATCGGAGCCATCACGCTCAGTGAGCCGGAACTGCGCGCCCGTTTGGCTCAGACACGTGAGAAGTGGTCGCGTTTGGAGTCCAATCTTTCAGGGTTTAGAGTCGACGAGCAGTATGCCGACCACCAAGAGGATGCAGACCGCCTGACCCATGCAATCAGAGAGCTCAACGATGAAGGACTCTCGCTTGAACAGCGGAAGCGCGACCTTGAGCTGGCAATGACAGAAGAGCGTCCAGCAGTGGCAGGAATGGACCTAGCAAAGCAACTGGAGAGTATGTATGCGGAGGTCGGCATCGTCTTGCCAGGAGCTGCAATCCACCGGTTCGCCGAGGTCGCTGAGTTTCATGCTTCAGTAGTGCGAAATCGCCAAATGTACCTTCAAGCAGAGCTTCTGGCCGTCACTCATCGCTTGGCGGAGGTCAACTCGGAACGTCAGGCCCTCGATCAGCGACGGTCGAGCATCATGAATCTATTGAACGACTCAATGGCATTGGAAACATTCCGAACCGCCGAACGTGAACTCACAGATCTGGATGCTCTTGTTGCTGATCTGGAGCGGAAACTCGAACTGGTGCAGTCTGTCAGCGACACCGGCATCCGCCTGCGCGCAATGAAGTCCGAGGCCGAAGCGAACGTTCGAACTGAGATCGCAGACCGCGAGCTTCTTCTGGAATCAGCCATCGTTTTGTTTCAGCAGCTCGGCGAAGAGATCTATACAGACCGCAACGTCTCTTTGCTGATTGAAGCTACACCCAAGGGCGTGCTGAAAGTTGTGCCGAAGATTGATGGTGATGCATCAGCGGGAATTCTAGGTGTCAAGACCTTTCTGCTTGACATGGTGTGCACAGTCACGGCAATTAAACTCGGTCGCGCCCCGCGAATTCTGGTGCACGATAGTCAGTTGTTTGACTCTATGGATGACCGCCAGATTGCTTCTTGTCTCAACATTGGCGCTCGGCTGGCAGATGAGGTTGGGTTCCAGTACGTCGTGACACTCAACTCGGATCGTCTGACAGCGGCTGAATCCGAAGGATTCGACCGGCAGAGTTACGTCATCGATCCGGTGCTCACCGACGCGGGAGAAGAAGGCGGACTGTTCGGGATCCGCTTCATCTAACTCCTGTCCAGTGGTGCGATACCTCTGGCTGCGTCCCGTAGAGTGGTGTAAAAGTCTGGTGGATTTTTGGCGTAAAACGCTAAGGGAGCCACCGTAGGACTCGGTTTAATTTCCTCCAAGAAATGAAAGGACTCACTACGATGGCTCACGACCATTCTGCCCTATCTGAACTGTTTTCGAAAGTTAAAGAAGACCCCGACTACGCCAAGGACATCATTCGCTTGACGCTTCAAGCGACCTTCCAGGACCTCATCAACGAAGAATCCAAGGAATTCATCGGTGCTGGTACCTACGAGCGGTCTGAAGGCCGCACCAACTCCCGAAACGGAACTAGGCCAAGGACGCTCAAGACCAAAGGTGGGGATCTAGAGCTAGCTATTCCAAAGATGCGAAAAGGCTCGTTCTTCCCCTCCCTGCTAGAACCACGCAAGCTTATCGACAAGTTGTCAAGCGACGTTTAAAATGTTCCAACTAGCGTCATTAAATTGTTCCAGCCCACACCACCACTACCCCGGAAATGATAAAACGGCGTACCTGCCAGCGCGTACGCCAGCCCTAGTCCCTCAGCCTTGCCGCCGACGGAACTGATACTTACCTTTACCACGGCCAGACACGGGCTCAATAAGCCCGCGCTCTTTCATCTCCAGAAGGATCTCGGAACTCCTTGTCCGCCCCAGGCCAAGCACCTCCTGAACGTCCGTTCTTCCGAACGCACTCTTAGTCCCTAAAGCCTCTTGCAATTCCCGAACGTGCGAAGCGGTCTTTGCGGAAAAATCTTCCCCAATGTTCGCTTTCCCACGTTCAATGTCCGCCTTTTCGGCCCCAATGTTCGCTTTTTTAAGATCGGCGAATCCGGCGTTAATATGCATGACCCGGTTGCGAAGCGGGTGATTCTCGTTCAGCAGAAGATTGCGCAGGAACAGCTCAAGGAACTCTGTCGTTTCATAGATTCCATTTTTCAGATCATTGAAATTCGCCCGGACCAGAGCGTTTCGAAAATACCAAGCGTTGCCAGCAAAAACGTCGTTTGTTACATCAAAACCCAGGGTGCGCAGATACTTAATAAAGAACACCGACACCGTTCTGGTGTTCCCCTCTCCGAATACATGAATCTGCCACAGTCTGGATACAAAATCCGCGAGGTGCTCAATTGTCTCATCCAACGAGAGACCTTTATAGGAAAATCTTTTCTCCTCAGAAAGGTCATAATTCAGTGTTGCACGAAGCTCCGATGCACTTCCATAAAGAACGGTCGCTCCGTTCAAAACCCATTATTTCTTAGTGATATTGTAGTCCCGAATGCATCCAGCATGAGGATAGATACCGGTAAATAACCTCCTGTGAATGGAGAGAAATTCGTGGGACGTGAAACTGAAAGCTCGCTCCGAAAGCAACGCGGCTAAACGGATAGAAACTTTGTCTGCCTCCTCGGTGCGGTCCTCGCTATCATGAGACGGATTTTCTTCGTAATAAGTCTGCAGGAGCTCGTCCGCCTCGGCGAAGGAGATTTCACCCTCAATATTGCGAATGGCGGTACGCACCAAATATTCTGAAGTCTCCAGGCCATCAACCGCTTGCAAGCCTATCGCGGTATGCCAAACATAGCCCTTGCCCCGCCTACCTGGTTCAGATTCTCGAATGTATTCCGCAAAAGGATCTTCAGTCACGCCCTCGCACCTCCCTACGGTTTGATCTCTGTCGGAAACACCGTTACCGCTAACACTCTACTCGGGAACGCTAGCACTGACGTAGTACTTGCGCCCGCCCCTGGCTCAGATTGATTTTCTCCACGTTGCGCGGCCGTGAATGCTTCCGGGAAGCTAAATACTACGAAGCCAAAAGCATGACCTCACAATGAAACCAGCAGTTTACACCCGTCAGTTGTAACCCAGCCCCTGAGACTTCCCTTTGGTAACGCCTCTATCAACACCCCGGCCACAACAAGACTGAAGGAAAGAAATCGCACCACGCCCGGGGACTTAATCAATGGCGCTAGATGCTCGTTCCAAAATGGCGCTCGACAGTTGGGACGCTCATTGAACAGTCATGGTTCTAGAAGTGCCACGGAAACCTAAGCGGCAAGAATCCACTGGTAAACCGCTGCACAAATGGTGCCAAGAACTTACCCAGCAAGAATGCCAGGGAGGTTCCTCCAAGAATACCGATTAGCCAACCGTTCCCATTGAAAATCTTCCTCTTAAAGCTTGAAATAGGACGTTCGGGATCCTTCGGGGTGGGTTTGACGCCCGGAGACTTCGGCTCCGCAGGCTTCCCCGGGGACTGCGGCGCAGGACCGACCTCTGGGTCCCCTGCGCCGCTCTCGGGGGTCATGGAGCCATCAGCCCCAGGTTGCTCCGGCATAGGAGCTTCAGATTCACCAGGACCATCAACCTCCGGCTGCTTGGGTTCTTCAGTTTCAGGATGCTTGGGGTCCTCAACCTCCGGCTGCTCCACCTCCGGCACCACCGAGTCCTCGGAAATATCAGACTCTGGCTTCTCAGGCTGATCAGACTCCGGTTTCTTGGGTTCCTCAGAACCACCGGCCTCGGGCTCCTCAGGCGTCGGGACTTCAGATTCACCAGGAGCACCAGCCTCGGGCTGCTCCATCTCCGGTACCTCTGGCCCCTCTGAACCTTCCTCAGTCTCCGGCTTAGAGTCACCAGAACCACCATCCTCCGGCTGCCCGGGTTCTTCAGACTCCGGCTGCTTGGGGCCCTCAGTTTCCGGCTGCGAGGGCTCCTCAGTCTCCGGCTCCGCGGGCACCTCAGTTTCCGGCTCCGGCACTACCGACTCATCAGAACCGCCAACCTCGGGCCGCTCCGGCATAGGAGTTTCAGATTCACCAGGACCATCAGCCTCGGGCTGCTCCATCTCCGGTACCTCTGGCCCCTCAGAACCTTCCTCAGTCTCCGGCTTAGAGTCACCAGAACCACCATCCTCCGGCTGCCCGGGCTCTTCAGACTCCGGCTGCTTGGGGCCCTCAGTCTCCGGCTCCGAGGGCTCCTCAGTCTCCGTCTCCGGCACTACCGACTCATCAGAACCGCCAACCTCGGGTCGCTCCGGCATAGGAGTTTCAGATTCACCAGGACCATCAGTCTCCGGCTGTTCCATCTCCGGTGCCTCTGCATCCCCAGCCCCTTCTTCGGTCTCTGGCTGATCGGGCTGGTCATCCTCCGACTTCTTGGGGCCCTCAGAACCACCGGCCTCGGGCTTCTCAGGTGTCAGGCCTTCAGATTCTTGAGGATCACCAGCCTCAGGATGCTCGGGTGCCTCGGTTTCTGGCCCTTCAGGAGTCTCGGAACCGCCAGCCTCCGCCTGGGGCTTTGGAGACTCGGTATCAGCAGATTCACTGTCTCCAGGCTTTACCTCCGGGGCTTCCGGCTGTGATTCCTCGTTAGTGCCCTCATCACCGGACCCAGCTTCACCATCTTTCTCCGGTTCTTTTTCTTCCGGATCCTGAGGCTGTGCCTCATTCTTTGGATCGTTGGGATTTGTTACCTCATCGGTTGCGGTGGAGTCCTTGATGGTCTTCCCATTGCTATCGACAACGGTGTTGAGCTCCTCGCCATCCTTGGCACCGTCATTGTCCGTATCCGCTTTCAGTGGATCGGTGCTGCCGGCCGGGTAGTCCTCCCTAAATGCATGTTTGGTATAGGGATTATGATTTCCAGCCAGTTCGTCGAGGTCGTTGACACCATCTTTGTCGGTGTCAGCCTTCTTCGGATCAGTCCCAAATTCAGCTTCTCTGGCGTCGGGAAGTCCATCGTTGTCAGTATCTAGTGCAACATTCGGGTCCGAAACGACATCGGTGGCATTCTTATCTTTGATTGAGGACTTGGCTTTCTCGCTATAAATAAGGTTGAGCTCATCACCATCGCTGATTCCGTCGTTGTCGGTATCTGCAGACGTTGGGTTGGTATTTCCAGGCCCACGATCTGGGTGGAACTTGGTTTCAAATGAGTTTAACTGACCATTGATTTCAAAATAGTCATCTACGCCATCTCCATCGGTGTCAGGTTTAGTGTCGTCAGTACCAAAAGCCACCTCCAACGCAAGGACCAGACCGTCCCCGTCTTGGTCAACATCCTGGGTATTTGGGTCACTGGGATAATCATAGGGAAAGTTTGGATCCCAGACGGTCTTCTTGGACCTACCATCAACAAGAGTCCCCAACTCCGCACCATCATTTAAGCCATCACCGTCAGTATCAGCGTCAGTGGGATCGGTTGAACCTGGAGCCGTGGGGTAGTACCTAGTCGTGTACTGATTGAAAGTGCCTTGAATCTCATCGTAGTCACTGATTCCATCGCGATCAGTGTCCACCTTCTCCGGGTCTGTCTCGTAATACTCTTCGAGATAGTCCGGCACCCCATCACCATCAGTATCCGTGGGATTGTCCTCCTGCCCAGCCGGGGGATCTGGGAACTTATCTTCCTCAGCCAAAGCCGGGACGCTTACCGTTCCAGTGACCGCCAACGCCATAATCGCGGCAGTGGAAATCCTAGACTTCGCTAGGGTCCTAAGATCGCGCGACCTTGAGATTCTTTTCATCAGTATTCCTTTCTGCGCAGCCCCCAGAGGCATGCGGTACATGTGGGAAAAATGCAGCCAGTCAATCAGGGAGCAGACTTACCTATACAAGAACAGATCGGTCAAACTGAACTGTTCCCCTGTTGCAGACCACTTAGTTCAGGTGCTCTAGAAAGCTACACCGAAAGTTCCCATTCTCCAATTCTCGAATGTATAGACAGGCTCCCACATGGAAAAAGTTGAAGAAACTGTGAGCAAAACCTCACCGATTGAAAGAATTGCGTTGATTTTCCAGGACTTCGGAGGCCCAGCTTTCCGCCCACATGAGGACCTGTTCAAACCTGGAACACCGCGCTGCGCTTTCTGACGAGCACGAGAGGTTCGCACGTGAGATTGCTGCACAGGTGGGCGTTGACCCGCGTCGCGCTGAAGTGGGCTAAGCTTCGTTACTGTTGGATGGATAGATGAGAAAAAGTACCTTTGCCATTTATCGAACAGGGACAAAGCTCAGCGCACATCAGGGAGGGTTTCCTGGGCGGGGTACCTATTTAGTACCTGCAGAGTAGCTACGGGGGCTCCACGGAATGCAGGTACACCACGCTAGCGGACGCTACCCGGGGGCTCTCCCCGGAACAGCTCACCAGCATCGAGCTGACCAAGAGCCCAGTTAACAAGCACCTTTACGAAATAGCGAAGTACCTGAAAACTGCAACTGGGCAACGCGTCATCGAGGGGGAAGGCGGTGGGATCAGAGAAGTACTGATTGCCGCCAAGGAGAACGATCTGCCCGATCCGTTGTTCATTGACACCGGGGTGCAGTTCAAGGTCATCTTCCGGTGGGGGTCGCGCTTCACGCCCCTGGAACGTGAATGGCTTGACGCCCTGGGCGCGCAGCTTTCCCCCATCGAGGAGGACATCCTGGTGAGTTTGCACCGCGGGGAAAAGTATTCGCGGGCACGGTTGCACCAGGAGTACGCTCCTTATTCGGAAGCCAACCTCGACCGTGTGATCGCTGGCCTGACCCGCCGGAAGCTCATAATCGTGCGGCACGAAGAATTTTTCCTGGAACAGCCTACCAAGGAGTCTGCGGCTGCGGCTGCGGTGGATTTTCAGTCACTGGGAAAGAACGTCCCCGCAGTGGCCGCCGTAGTACAGTCTGCGGGAAGAGCCACTATCAAGGAACTAACGCGGCGCACCGGACTTTCCGTCGGCCAGGTCCGTTACGCGCTGACGCCCCTCCTGGAGCACAGCTTGGTGGCAATGGAAGGCGGTCAGGGAACGAAAGTTACCAGCTACGCATGGGAGAACTAGGTGACAGCCACCGCGACCTCTCCGCGACGTCCAGGAAGAAATAAACCAGCAAGCTCACCAACACCAAAACCACCCCGGAACTGGTTTTTTAAACCCCCACCCACGACCATCCCCCAAAGAGGAACCACTACACGGGACTTAATCGAACGGCTGCCCTACAGCAGAACTCTAGGGGTGCAATATCCCGCGTTCAACTGCCACATTTCGTAGCGATTGGGCAATCTTCTTAAGCTTTTTCTTGCCAACCCAACGCTTCATGTTGATGAGGCAGTGACCAGTCACTTTTCCCGGTCCCTCGTCCTCACTCCACCCCAGAATAATTTCATTTCCGGCTTCGTCCCTAACCTTAGGCACTGGAGAAATTTCCCCTTCTGAGATTCCCCACACGCCTCTCGACGCCATGCCAGCCGAAATAAACTCCTGGTAGAACTGTTTGGGGTTTGTCTTGGCGGACTGTGCAACGGAAAGCAGCCCCTCATCGTTGGAATTTAACATGAATAACTGCGATGACGGTCTATCTCTGGCGTCATCCCAGAGAGCGGCGGCGGGGGCGCAACTCCTATAGAACAACAACTCCTCACTCATCGGATTTGCTCCCAGCTTTCGCCGTCATCGATTCCAAGGTTTTGATTACTTTCGCTGTGGTCTCTTGGTATGTCTGAGCTGCTGGGACTTCACCATCGAGGTCGATGCCATCACCGAAAGCACTTAGCTCAACGTTCCCCACATTATCAACCTCAATCGACCAATCCACCCCATCGAAATCCCACTCAAGCTGAATGCCACCGCGAAGCAGCGGGTAGATCCCTGGCCTGTTCCCCTCAAGAATTTCTTCATCATAGAAATACGACAAAATTGCGTCAACAATGCGTTTAGCCTGCACGGACACTGCCTCGCCATTTTGTCCGTCAATCCAGCCATCTGCAAAGTTCATTACAACGGCCATCCTCCGATACCAATCATCCGGATATGATTCCTCAACAAAATCAATGGATCCAGATTTGGAGATTTTCCCGGACGGAGAGGCTAGAAAATTCCCTTCCATTCGGATAGGCCTAGATAGGCGGTCCGGGGCCAACCATTTCTTGTACTGGTTCCATCCCTCGCTCGCAGGATCCTCAAATATCTTTACAGATTGCCCGTCGTAGGTAGAAAGAATCAATTCTCCCTTGGCATCAAGGCTAGCCACCCAACCAGAAATCTGGAGAGTCTGCTCCTCATCTTTCGCTCCATACTTTTCGCGTACGTCTGCCCGCTTGGACCTTGTAAAAACAACACTGTTGAGGCCTCTGCACCCGGGGCGGTATAGCTTAACCTCATCTTCTGGTTCTAAAGTCTTCCCGAATGTCAGCGCCTCATCTAATGCCTTAAAATCGACAACTTCAGATTCATCAGCCTCACCGGCGAGTATCTTCAGAAAAACCTCCGCTGCCTCATCGAACACAGCGTAAGAGTCATCGACAAACAACTCGGTTTGGGACCCCGTGGTGGGGCCGGCTACCAACACGGTGTTCACGCAACCCTGACTCAGCCTATCCAGGAACAAATTGAACTTGCTCGAGAAGCCTTTCGGAACGCGCTGCTTTCGGTATCGCTTAATCCACATCTCGCGGGCCAGGGCTTTAATTGCTGACTCAACTACCCCTAGTTCCTTAGCCGCCGATACGGGAAATTGGATGTTCTTAAACCGGCGCCCCTCCCAGTGAAGTTCCAGAAAAGGTTCACCCGAGTGCCCTGAGCACGCCTGACCAGCACTCAACGCTTGAGCTTCCTTGTTCAGACTCTTCTCCGGCTCCATAACCCACCACTCTAGCGCACCTCCAGAGTTCTGCCATCCCGTAGCGCGCCAAAATACATGACGCTACACGCGCAAAATTAGATGGCGCTTGACATCCGCCAAAGGACTGCCCAAATGGCCCACTTTTCAAAGCCATTTTGGCCCACCTTCACTTGGCAAAACCCATACTCGAAATCTACTCGAAACGACTATGACAGAGCAGGTTTCGAGTAGCACACCCCCAAAAAAGTACGACAACCAGGCATTTCCCGCCAACCAGGCAGGGTACTCGAAATCTACTCGAAACGGCTATGGCAGAGTAAATTTCGAGTAGCGCACCAAAAAACGTGATGACCAGGCAGAATACCCGGAACCTACTCGAAATCTACTCGAAACGACCATGACAGAGTAAGTTTCGAGTAGCCCATGATCAAGTCCCCGTGGACCAGCGCTTGGTTCGGATTTCCGATGGCCAGTTCCTCCTAGTTACCGGTGAGCAACAGGACTTCCCCGATCCCGAAGAACTGAAAGCCCTAGGCAGAACTTCCCCGCCGTAGCGACGCACTTGCAGAGGGCTGGCAGGGTCACCGTCAAAGACCTCAGCAAGCAGACACCGGCTAATCCCCAGACCGTCTTGAGTGACACGTTAGGGTTTACAGCTAGCGACAGAAAAGACGTTCCAGGGTTGGTTCGTGTGGGGCTGTTGGAGAAGCCTTCTACTGGGTCATAGAAGCGCGGTACAAGCGCGCATCACTCGCACTAACGTCCAACTTCCCCCCAGGAGACTTTGACAAAATACTCCCCACCAGCTTAGTAACCTCCCTGGTCAACCGACGAATGTACACACCCACACAATCACAACCCAAGGCGTGTCGGTTCGATACAAACAAGCGAAAGCCGGCCCAAGTGTAAGGCCCCATCACATAACCCACACCACCAACAACCCCCAAACTCCGGAACAATTTCATGTCGCTGACTGGAACGTTTTAAATGTCGCTTGACAATCCGTCGGCGCACTGAGAATAACTACCTCAGACGTCGTCGTGTCTTCGATGACCTTGATGAGGTCATGAATGGGCCCGGTACCAAGACCGTTTTTCCGCCGGAAGCTCTCCGCAGCTGCTTTCCCTTCCAGCTCATTGGAAAAAATCCTTCCACTCATCTTGATGGTCCCTAAAGTCCCATGTCAGTGAGATGAGCTTCGATCTCCAAAAGTTGGACCAGCTGGGCCCTCATCTCATCCATCGCGGAACTGTTGGTGGACCTAGCTGCTACTTCAACCCGGTCAGCGATCTGGCTGCCGCTGAGCTGATCAAACGGCAATCCCAGAGCTTCGGTGATGAGCATTACTTCGCTGATAGTAGGGGTCTTCTGGCCAGAAACAATCTGGCTGATGCTGAACTGAGAAATTCCCGTTTCTGCGGCCAGATCGCGCTCGGAGCACTGCAGCCGTGTAAGAGCTGCTGCAATTCTGTCGTTGATGGTTTGCGCTGGCATGATTTCCTCCTCACTTGAAACAAGCCCCTTGAAATAAATTCGGAACTGTGATTCAGCTGGTATCTTGAATGAGCTTAGCACTGCAAAGGGGAAAGAGTTAGTCCAAGCGTTCGAAGTCAATATTCTGAGAAGAACTTCCTGAGGTCTTGAAGCGGTGAGTACTGCCATATCTTTGTCCGTATTCAAGGATAGGACATGACACGCTAGATGCCCGTCCTTAGCACCCGGCATAAACCCCAGAACCAACAAAACCGAACACCCGAAGCGATCCCCTTTTAAAAAGATGGAATCCCTTGCGGACTCGCAACGGCCCACGCTGTCCGGGCCGAAGACTCCGTCACCGCCCCAACACACCGGGAAAACCTGCAGAGCCGGACACCTTTAGCGCAAAGCCTTGGCCAAATTGGCCAAAAGGGGTCGGGATCTGCAGTCTCCACCGCCATCTGTCCCTACGGGGTGCCCGCAAACGCCGGTTCCAGGGAGCGGAGCAACTAAAACCCGCCACAGCCTTGGAAAGGCTGCGGCGGGGTTAGGTTAGTTGCCGTCGGGGTCTAGTCGCGGCGGCGGCGAAGGAACAGGAGGCCCAGGCCGCTGAGGATGAGTGCCAGCGCAAGGCCAGCTACCAAGCCAACGTTGGCACCGGTGTTTGCCAGTCCACGCCCAGAAATGGATGTCGGTTTCTCAACTGCAGTGTCCGCGGGGCTCTTCACTTCCGAAGTACCCGGTGACTGCGGTTTATCCCCACTCGGATGCGGCGGGGTGCCGGAAGGAGATTTCCCGCCAGAAACGACGCCCTTAATCCAGTCCAGGAATCCGCCTGAGCCTGAAGGTGGTGGCGTGTCTTCAGGGATCGGCTTGTTGGTCACGGTGCCGGCGTCAACAACGGTGCCATCGGTAGTAACCTCGACCTCCACGGCAGCGTCTTTGGACAGCTGGTAGCCCTTCGGAGCCTTGGTTTCAACGATCCGGTAGGTACCGAATTTAAGATTCGGGAAGGTGACCACGCCATCCTTGTCGGACTTTGCGGCTGCCAGGACCTTACCGGGTTCGACGCCATCAACGCTAAGTGCGGAGACTTCAAACTCTGCACCGGCCAGCGGCCGCTTGGTGTCGGCGGCAATCTTGTGAACCTCAACGGTACCCCGGATTGGTTTGTTGGCAATCTTTCCTAGCTCAACCACCTGACCGTCAGAGTCGATGGTTACCTCGAATTCTTCGGCGTTGAGCACGTAGCCCTGCGGTGCCGCCTTTTCACGCACTAAGTACGTGCCAAAGGTACGGTTGAGGAAGGTGACTTCACCATCAGCGTTAGAGCTTTGCGTATCCAGCGCAGTGGACTGTCCACCCTCGCCTTGAGCGAAGATTTCAAAGACTGCACCGGCCAACGGCTTACCCGTCTCGGAATCAACCTTCACAGCGTGGACGCTTCCACGGGTGTGCTTGTTGTTCACCACTCCTAGGTCAACGGTCACGTTGGCCTCGGTGACTAGGACACCCAGTGGGCGGTCAAGTGGTTCGAATCCCTCGAGGGGTTTAATCTCCTGTAGCTCATAGGCTCCGTAGCGAACATCTTCGAAAGTGACGCGTCCGTCTTCACCGGTTACGCCCCGGTATGCCGGGGTCGCGTCAGCCGCGATGGTTCCATCCTCGCCGGCCAGGAACAAACCGAATTCAACGCCGGGTAGAACTGCGCCAGCCTCGGACTGCTTCACTGCAGTCACCGTAGCGCGGATAGCGTTATTGAGTACTTCGCCTGCGTCGGTGACCGGTGATGTAGCACCAACCACTACGTCCTTGGTCTCTGCCGATAACACGAAGCCCTCCGGCGCGACAGTCTCTTTCAGCACGTAGGTACCCCAAGGGACATCGGTGAAGGTAGCCTTGCCAGTTTCACCGGTGGTTGCTTTCAAGGTGGCTGCATCAGCTACGCCCTGCTCCGTCTTGAGGAACAATCCAAACTCGGCCCCGGAAAGAGCACGCTGTCCGTCCTCGGCCTCGCCAGATTTTTTGACCACGGAAACCTCACCCAGGATCTTTGTGTTGGTGACCTCACCTGCGGCGACAACCTCGTTCTGGGGGCCTAGCTCAACATCAATAACCGTACCGGACTTGGTATAGCCAACAGGCGCGGCAATCTCCCGCAGCTGATAAGTTCCCCACTCCACGTCGATGAATGTAGCAAACCCGTCTTCTGCACTCTTTGCCTTAGCAACCGGAACCGTTTGGCCTGCGGCAAACAGCCCGAACTCTGCACCAGCAAGCGGCGCCCCTTCGGCGTCTACCTTAGACACAGTAACGGTACCTGGGATGCGCGGGTTGGCCACCTCTCCCAGGTTAACCCGTTCCTGATCGTTGACTACAGCAGCAGTCAACTGTTTCTCGGTGGCGGTCCAGCCCTGCGGCGCAGCGGATTCGACCACTACGTACTCCCCATACAAGACATCCGCGAAGGTAAGCGTTCCATCCTCCCCACTGGTCTGGGTATCCAGTGCTGCCTGGGAATCGGCGGTGTCAGCGCCCTTCGCAAACAGCAAGAACGTGGCACCGCTTAGCGGATCCCCGGTGGTCTTGTCCGTCTTGGTCAACGTGATGGACCCGCGAATGGGGACGTTAATAACCTCACCCAGATCGTAGGTCTTGTCGTGCTCAGTCACACTGACGGCCAGGTCCTCCCCGTAGGGCAGGTAGCCCTCAAGTGGTGCCAGCTCCCGCACAACGTACTCACCGTAAGCAACATCAACGAACTTCACCTTCCCGTCCTCGCCAGAAGTTTGACGGGCAACCGGAGTAGCCAGATCATCCTTCGCGAAGAGCCCAAACTCAACACCAGGCAGAACAGAGCCGTTATCAGACTTTTTCTCCAACTGGACAGCGCCCCTGATGCGGGCGTTTTTGATGCTTCCAGCATCGACGTTAAGGGCAGTCGCGCCAACCGTAACTTGCTTACTCTCGGTACTAAGCAGCCACCCTGTCGGCGCGTTGGTCTCCTTGAGCACGTAGGTGCCCCAAGGCACCACTTCGAAACTCACTACGCCGTCATCACCACTAACCGCCGTCACAGACGGAGATTCAGAAGCAACACCGTTTTCATCCACGGCAAACAGCCCAAACTCTGCACCAGCAAGCGGCGCCCCTTCGGCGTCTACCTTAGACACGGTAACGGTGCCTGGGATGCGCGGGTTGGCCACCTCGCCCAGGTTAACCCGTTCCTGATCGTTGACTACAGCAGCAGTCAACTGTTTCTCGGTGGCGGTCCAGCCCTGCGGCGCAGCGGATTCAACCACTACGTACTCCCCATACAGGACATCCGCGAAGGTAAGCGTTCCATCCTCCCCACTGGTCTGGGTATCCAGTGCTGCCTGTGGGTCGGTGGTGTCAGCGCCCTTCGCAAAGAGCAGGAACGTGGCACCGCTTAGCGGATCCCCGGTGGTCTTGTCCGTCTTGGTCAACGTAATGGACCCGCGAATGGGGACGTTGATAACCTCACCCAGATCGTAGGTCTTGTCGTGCTCAGTCACACTGACGGCCAGGTCCTCCCCGTAGGGCAGGTAGCCCTCAAGAGGTGCCAGCTCCCGCACAACGTACTCCCCGTAAGCAACATCAACAAACTTCACCTTCCCGTCCTCGCCAGAAATTTGACGAGCAACCGGAGTAGCCAAATCATCCTTCGCGAAGAGGCCAAACTCAACACCAGGTAGAACAGAGCCGTCGTCAGATTTCTTCTCCAACTGGACAGCGCCCATGATGCGGGCGTTTTTGATGCTTCCAGCATCGACGTTAAGGGCAGTCGCGCCAACCGTAACTTGCTTGCTCTCGGTACTAAGCAGCCACCCTGTCGGTGCGTTGGTCTCCTTGAGCACGTAGGTGCCCCAAGGCACCGCTTCGAAGCTGACTGCGCCGTCATCACCACTAACCGCCGTCACAGACGGAGATTCAGAAGCAACACCGTTTTCATCCACGGCAAACAGCCCGAACTCTGCACCAGCAAGCGGCGTTGCGTCCTCACCGAGCTTGGTGAGGCTAACGCTAGCGTCCCGGCGGTCGTTCGTCACTGTACCTAGTTCAATGGTCTCTTCGTCGTTTTCAACGTTGGCCTCAAGAGGTGTCGTCGTTGCGGTGTAGCCAGCCGGTGCTGCCTTCTCGCGGACGATATACTCGCCGTACACACGGTCAGCGAAGGTGACGGTTCCATCCGCCGCCGATGTCTGCGTGTCGAGTACTACATCCGGGTTATCCTTAGCCACCAGTTCAAACTCGGCGCCGGCCAGCGGGGCCTTCGAGGTAGCGTCGGCCTTAGCCAGGGTAATGGATCCACGGATCTGGTTGTTAGTTACGTCATCGAGCGTAACTTCCTGGCCGTCGGTCGAAATCGTGACCTCAATGTCCTGTCCCAGCGGCACGTAACCTTCCGGAGTCTGGATCTCACGGAGCTTATAGGTCCCGTAGAGGACGTCAGTGAAATTGACCTTACCGTCTGCGCCCGAAGTCGCTTCGTAGGCGGCGGCGGTCTGCCCGTCCTTGAAGAGCCCGAACGTCACGCCTGGCAATGGCTCGCCAGATTCGCCCTTATCGGACTTCTTGGTGAAGGTGACCGAACCCCTGATTTGGGTGTCGGTAATCACTCCCGCATCAACGACCACCGTGCCGGACTTCTGATCAAAGTTCTGGGCACCGATGGTGACGTCAATGGCCTTTGTTGAGAGGGCGTACCCCTCCGGCGCAGCGATCTCCCGGACTTGGTAATTTCCCCACTCCACGTCGGTGAAGGTGACGGTGCCATCCTGCGCGTCGGTGGTTTGAGAGTCGGTCTGAACAGTAAACTCCCCTTGCGCGTCAGGGGCGAAAAGCCCGATTTCCGCGCCGCCTAGAGGCGCGGCCGCTTCGTCTTGCTTGGTCACCGTGATCTGGCCCGGGATCCTCTCATTGGTCACCACTTGGGTAGCCGGGGAAAGGTTCTCCGCGCCCACTTTGATAGTCACCACGTCCGTGGAAGGCCGGTAGCCTGCGGGCGCGGCGGTTTCGGTGAGTTCGTAGGTACCCCACTCCAGGTCCGCGAAAGTAACTAGGCCGTCTTCGCCCGTCTCCGCTGTCCTGGTGGCGGGATCCATGAGCGCACCGCCGCCGATGCCAGCAACATGCTTGAGCTCAAAGCTCGCACCCTGCAGGTTCGCGTTGTCGGTGGCGTCAGCCTTCCTGACGGTCACCGTACCGGGCTTGCGGACGTTGTCCACCTCACCCAGGTTGTAGGTCAATTTATCCGCCGTTTCAGCCGCGCTCGCTAGGGCGCCCGGGCCGACTTCAATCTGGCGGGTGAATCCGGGGGCATCGGCAGTAATGTCCGCATACCCGGTGGGGGCCGTTACCTCGGTGACGGTGTACACGCCCGGGGCAACATCGGTGAAGCTCACGGTGCCGTCTTCGCCGCTTACTGCACTAACAGCGTCTTCTGCGGCCTGGCCCGCTTTGGTCAGGGTGAACGTAGCTCCTTGCAGCCCTGCCTTCGTGGCGGAATCAACCTTCTTCAGGTTAATGACACTTGGCTTGGGTTGGTTGATGAAAGGCTCGGTTATGTTCACTGCTAGATGGTCAGCGTCTATCACAACCTCCAGTGCAGTCTCCGAGACTAGATATCCAGCCGGAGCACTGATTTCCTTGAGGACGTAAGTTCCCCAGTCAACATCCGTGAAAGTGAGGTTGACTGCTTCAGCGGTGCTGGTCGCTTTATACGCGGCGGTTTCAGCTACGTCGTTGTTCTCCCCGGTCACGGCGAAGAGTCCGAACTCTGCGCCCTCCAGCAGTTGACCGTTGGCGTCGTGCTTAATCGCAGTTACGGTACCCAGTTTCTTCCGGTTCTCGACCTGCCAAGGTTTACCTCCAGGTGGGCTAACCAGTGTGGTGGAGCCGTCCTCATTAGTAACTTTCTCTTGGAACCCGTCTTCGCCCAGGACGAAGGTCCGGGGCTCAGTGGCGGCCTCGTAGCCGTTTGGAACCGTCGATTCAGTCAGGGTGTATTCACCCCACGGGACATCGGGGAAGGCCACAATTCCGTCTTCGCCGCTCGTAACACTGACCCGCAACTGGGAGCCGTCTTCGCCAGTTTCTTGGCTAACCAATTCAAATGTTGCCCCGGCCAGGGCGTTGCCATCTTGATCAACCTTGTTGATTCTGACGTCATCGATTGATAGGGCATCTACAACGGTGGTTTCAATAGGGGAACGGTTTCCGTCAGCGTCGACTTGAATATCGCTGTTGTCAACAGTGATGTCCCTTGAATCAGCTTTCTTATGGCCTGCTGGAGCCGTAACTTCAGTCAGCGTGTACTGGCCGTAAGGAATATCGGCAAAAGTCGCCTTCCCTTCTGAGTCAGTGGTGACGGTCCACACCCGTTGAGTGGGTTCTACTACAGCTCCGTCTCCCGGCTTTTCGCTTTCTAGCCAGTTCTTCCACTCAAGGGTAAATTCAGCTCCTGCTAGTGCACCGCCACCCACAGTAGAGGTTTTGGTCAGGATAATGTTCCGCGTACCAGCCAGACCAGCGTTGCGCTCAGCAAAGCGGTTTGCTGGGTTCAGGTCAATGCCACCGGCAACGCCGTTGTTGTCTACGTCGCTGACGGCCGGGCTATCCGCACCCGGCGTGCGGTCCGCGTGGGTCCAGAAGAAGAACTGGGCTTCATCCTCCGCAGTCTTGGCAAACTCTATACGGCGTTCTCCGCCACGGGGGAAGACCACGCGGTCATATGCGCCGGCAGTTCCTTGGACAGGGTTCTCACCGTTTGGGTCAGTTACTACTTCCCCGTCGGCGTTCACCAATTTCCACTCGTGTTCAGGCAGGAGGTTCTCGCCTTCATCGCGGATGCCGTTGGCGTTGAGGTCGCGGAACACCACGCCAGCAACTCGGTAGCGGACTGGCTCAGAAGTAACTTCGTTACCTTCTAGGTAGCCAGCGTTATTTTCAGACACTGCAATACCGGCTACTGCGCGGACACCGTCTTCAACGTCTGCCATAGTTTTCCCGTAAAGCACTGGCTCGTCGTAGGGCATCTTGGCCCTAAGAACCAGGCGGGCTGACTTGCCGGAAGCCAGGATACTTCCAGGCTTAAGGTCCATTTTTACTGCGGTGACTGCGCTCCAGTCGGTGACGTCGGCAGCGGCCACCCACGTGGCGTCCGTGGTAATAGAGTCAATCCGTGGTGTCTGCTTAGCCGTGGTGAAAAATACCTCGTACTGATCACTGATGTCATCACCCGCTTCATCAACTATCCTCACGACCGGAGAGTCCGTACCTTCGACCGGCTGTAGTGGGGTACTAAAACCCGAGTAAGTATGAGTAGCACCTTCAGCATCGGTCCACGTTACTGGGGGATTTTCCCCGTCAGGGGTAGCCAGCTTGTAGTCCTCCGTTGTAGGCAGGACGCCGAGGAGAGAAATATTATTCGAGTCGGTATAGGAATTATTAACCACATTCAGACGGTAATAAAGGTCCTCGTCCAGGTCCTGAGGCGGGGCGTTGAACACCCATCCCTGGTTATCGTTATGTGAAACTTCAATCCTGGTGACAAGCTGACGTGGCCCGGTGACCAGAACCTGGCGGCGCGCCTCTACGAAATTTTCGGTTGTGTCACCATCCCGGTCGAGATCCTTTTCATCTGGGTAGACAGTACCGCCGCGATCTGATTCCGTAGCAGTAATCTGCTTCGAGTTATCCCACACGGTGTAACTCTTAATGGTGTTGAGTCCAATCTCCGCGTGGCGGCCAAAGTCCAGGTTCAGCATGGTTGAATAACTGTCACGGTAAGGATGGTTTGACTGAGGTTGCTCAACCACAACATCCCCGAAGGAATAGATGATGGCAGTCTGCCCGGTGCCGTTGAAATTCTCCACCACCTCCGGTTCGCCTTCACCCCAGTGCAGAGAGTTATCGTAGATCTGTCCCACGGTGTTTGCGTACTCTACTCCGGCGGGAAGTAGGACTATCTGGCGAAGATTCTCAAGAGTCTGCGGCAGGCCACCCCAATCGCCCTTCGGCTGGGTTTTCACCATAATAGTCTTAACGCGGGAGCATTCAGCGGGGACAAGTTCAACGCCTTCACAATTATTGTAGGACGTTGTTTGGGTTTCAGGCTTAAATTTTGCATGGACCGCCTTATAGTCCCGACCTTTCACATCCGTGAATTTCGTGGAGAGAATTTCCATGCTGAGTTTTGGATTAATTCCCACTACTCTTACAGCATTGTAGGGCTCCTCAGTTTCATGGTTAGACCAGCGCGTCTTGTCACCGTATTCGTTAAAATAGCCCTCTTGACCCTCCGCATAGGGCTGATATACCTCGCCCGTCGGACTATCTTGTGTGATAGTGGCCTTCACGCGGTTTTGATAGGTCTTTTGGTTGTCTTCGATTTCCCGGTTTGCCCACAGCTCGGATTCCGCCGCAGTAGGGAACGCGTGTATATGGAAGGGAAGCTGGACATCGTTAAGAAGAATTGGGGCTTTGTATTTCACCTTGATTGCAGTGAACTTGCGCGCGGTGTCTTTGATGGCCACGCTTTGACCCACCTTGACGTCCTCCGCTAGGAGCTCCTCCGATCCATCTGCAAGGATGCCGTAAACAAAGTTCCCGGTCCCGTCAATGGTTTCTATCACTTCTTCTTTAGTCTTGTCGCTAGTGGTGGTAAGCCACTTCAAGCCAAAGTGAATCTCTTGGTAGTACAGTCCTTCTGACAGCCCGAAATCCGTAAATTCGTGCAGGTAGTCAACCTTTCCACCGGTGGGGTTCTGAAAGTCAGTACCGTTGTTGTTTTGCTTTATCATGATTCGCCAGGCTATTCCCGGGAGCTGTTTCCGCTTTTCTGGCGTATAGATACCGGGGCTAACGTCTTCGGGATTCACATAGCTACCACCGTTGGAGTAGATAACGCCCTGCCGCCAGCCGAATGCTAGGGCTTTTCCGTCGTAGACGTAGTCATGAGTCTTGTAACGGGCGGCGTCATAAGCTTCATAGCTGGGGACTGTTGGGTACTTGTACATGGAGACCTGACGGTCACCGCGGAAATCCTTAATGCGCGGATTGAACCGTAGGGTTTCCTCATCGTTGCCCGCGTATTTACGCTCGTCGCCCTCTGCATAATTAACATAGGTATTAAGCTGCACGGGATAGTGCTTGAGGGTTGTTCCATCATCTTCGTAGACGGGGAGATTGGGGTAGGTGAGGTTAAGTTCAAGTCCGTAGTTACTCCTTTTACAGTTGAAATCTCTTTCATTTCTTGCCCAGTTCATGGTGCGGGTAAGAACCTTGTGCGCATCCGTCTTCCAGGTCCAGTATTTTGCAGTCCGGGAAAGGAGCTCCGCGCCCTCCGGCGGCGTTATCTCATACGTCACCGACTCTGGGGTGTAAATACCCAGGCCAGCTGGCGGGGCTACCCCATCAGCAGTGGTAGGGTTGGCGCACATGTAGTAGGTGAAGAAGAGCTCAGTCCCTTGCTTAGTTTCTAACGGAGTCTCATTAGTAGCCTGGGCCACATCCCACTGATACTCCAGAACTCCATCCTTCCAGAAGGAATCAGTCTTTCGCCGGAGCCGCAGATCGGTTGCATATTCGTCCGCGACCCTTGCGGTATAAGTAATCTCAAGGGTTTCGGGACCAAAGTTGTCTGCTTCGACCGTCATCGTCGGCGTTACAGTTGTACCATTTGGCGTTACCCCATTGAGGAAAGAAAAGGTAAAAGGCAGACCCAAGTTGCCAGCCTCAGGATTTCCCAAGTGATAGGTCCGGTACCAGGCTTCATCATCTTCACGGGTTTCCATCTCACCTTTAGCCGTGAAATTGGGGCTATTGCCCGGTCCGGATCCGCCGATGACCAACTCACCATCGACCTTGACCTTCGGAACTTTGAGGGTCATCACCAGGTTGCGCACCGGCCCTGAGAAGTCTAGAAACGCGGTGGTACCAATAGCTTCACCTGACCAATACTCAGTTTTATCCTCGCTGATCTCATTTTCAAATCTGTCCGTACTACCAAAATCCATGCGAATCTTCTGGTTAACAGACTGGCTTTCCCTCAAGTCAGCGCGGACGGCCTGCGCTCCAACGTCGCCAGGCGGGGTTTCACTGAGCTCCGGAAGTGGTGCCGGATCAATGTCTCCGGGCCCCTCCTCAGAAACGACTTCCTCTCCTGCTTCTTGCCCTTCAAGCACAGGAACCACTGGGGGAACAGACTCAACCTCAACCAATGCGGGCTGGTCACCCGGCGTTTGGGCAGTAACGGGTACTGCTACTTGAACGAAGAAAAGTGCCCCTATGACAAAGAGGATCCAGGGAATTATAGTGCGCCGCGAGTTGAGAAAGTCAGAGAACATGTTCACAGCGTAATCTAAGGTGCGACTTAAATGCAATACCCCCAACCAGCACTTTTCCGCTAAATCTACATTCCTGGAGGTTACTGAATCCTTTAACTAACAACTTGCCTGGAATTAACACTAGGGGGAAAGCGATTCATATACATATTTATTAAGCCCAGAATTATGAGAACAACCCCAAACAGCGACGTAAGCATCCTCCCCCAGCAAGACCATCACTATATTATTTTATAAATCTTGAGGGTAATCCCCTTAGAACTTCCCGGTTTTACCGATACATGTACAACACCATGGTTTCTCTATTTCTGCCTCTTTCCCCCTTTCAGGGGCAACGAGAACCAGGCCGCAGAGTGCCACGAGGTCAAGGCAGGAACCACCACGAACTATTTACACTTTCTTATAATCAGATAGAAATGAACCAAATGGGCACCAAAAATGTACCACCTGGGTGGTCTAGTTTGTGAGGCTTGTGTGGCGGAGGTCCAGGAGATAACCCGGCCTGTTTCCGTGAGGAAATAACCGACTTGGTGAGACCATGTGGGCGGTCTGGATGGCCGCTGAGACAGGCAAGAAGACCTCAGAATACCAACGCCAATTCCTGAGCTCCCCACCCCGGAAGCTGAAAGGAGAGGTAGCCTTCACACCGAGCTCGAAGAACTTCGTGCCACGGTCCGCGTAGACTCCCCGCGTTTGTGATTCAGGCCCGCCACTGCCAGGACAAAGAGCGGCTTCGCCGCGACTAAGCGTTCAGTTTGCAGCCCAGCACTGTGAGTGAAAAGGTAACTAGCAAACTGTAAAAAGACACATGCCGTCACTTACTATCACTGGCAAAAGTGCTGGTCAACAAAGTGTGAAACTGCGAAAATTATTTTGGACTTTAACGCGGATTTTCCGTACCAATACCTAAAGATGCAGGTAGAAAAAGTGTGAAATCAAAAGTTCTAACTGAAAAAGGAGTTTCACTATTTACACTTAGCGCTTACCCTGGGAACGTGACCTGGGACCTGAATAAGCTAAACACCACCCTCGCCGAACTGCGGGCCTTCGGGGATGACGTACTGAACGCACCCCCCCCCACGACACCCCAAGCCCACACCAAGGGCCTGCCAAGCAAGCCGGGATAGCGAGCGTTAACGCAGACTCTGACCCAAAACACCCGCCGGTACGTTGAGCAAAGAAGCAAGGAGACAGAACTGCAAAAACTGTTGTGTAGTTCGCCGGGCGACTGCCGAACGAAGTGCAAAAACCCTGGTAGGAAAAGTGCAAATCAAAAGTCTAACTTACAAACGCTCCTTCGCTATCTGCGCTTAGGAGAGCATCTCCGGGGCATTTTCCCGGGATTTTGAGGAAACTAGACGGCACGCCAGCCCAACTGCGGGCGCTTGGGGGTGCCCCAACGCCCATCGAGTCCCAAGCGGGTAAGTGCAGAATGGAAAGGCAGGTGGCCAACTATGGGAATTCTAGCCGCACCGCACAATCGGGATGGGGTCGTACACGGTGGTCTGAGTTTCTTGTTTGATGACGTTGCCTGCCAGATCCCGGATGGTGCGGGTATCGGAAGTGGTAAAGCCCGGTGCGCCGGAGGACGGGATGCAGTTATTGGTCACGTTCATAGTGGTGGGTTGAGTTTGCGCCCACCGGCCGTTGTTGGTGGAAGTCACTTCAACGGTTTTGACACCCATCAGCCTGACGGTGATTGAGCCGTTGCCAAAGCTGGTATCAATCCGCACCGGATGGCCAGTGGTGTTCTTAAACTGCAAATCAATGACACCTTCGTAGACGGTGGCCTCACGCCCGGCTGGATAACGGGAAATGTAATAGGAGTGCGGGGTGTGCGTGACATCTTCCATGCCGGCAAAGTACGCGGCGTTGTACAAAGTGGTGGCGAATTGGGAGATGCCGCCGCCCACGGCGGTGCCGGCACGGCCGTTGATGATAATCCCGGACTCCACGTAACCCTGCGCCGCGCCACGGGTACCTGTGTAGCCATTGAGGGAGAACGTCTCCCCCGGGCCCACAATGGCGCCGTCTACTTCTTGAGCCACCAGCCGGATGTTCTCACCGGACGGCCCGGAGAAACCGGAGGTAGTGAACTCACCCGCGACCTCGTCGAAGGTAGCTTTCTGCGCGATTTCCGTGGTGAAAGTTGCAGGAACATCCTTGTAGGTAGCGGGGAAAGTGCGGTCATCGCCAAGAACGCGGTCGCGGAAGCCGTCCATGGTTTGTTCCCAATCAATCTTGACGCCGTCTTGGTGTGGCGTGACTGTCCGGGTATCCCCGCTGAAGGTAAGGCGCGCGTTCTGGGGCTCGATTTCCGATACCCCCAGCTGTTCCGCGATCAATTCCTGCGCGCGCGCCACGTCCACGTCCAGGACTAAGTTGCCCTCATGATTGTTAACAGCCACGAACTGGGCAATGGCCCCACGGTCCAAGACAGCGCGATGATCTTCGCGTCCATTAACCACAATGTCGCGGGAGAAGGCAGCAGTGGCATCCCCGTCCTTCATATTTTTAATTACTTCTTTGTTAATCACCGGTTCGGTCTTCTCCGGCTCTACCACTACGCCTTCTGGGTTCAACCAGTTTTCCACTACTGCAAACCGCAGACTATCTGGTTCAATCCTTTGACCTAGGACTGGTTCAATGACCTTCCAGTCGGCGTCTTCAACTACCAAGGCACCGTCTTGTGGCGCGTACTCCAGCTCCTGGCGCACGCGGTCCAGCTGCGGGTTGAGGGCTGCTTCATCAACAGATATAGCCACGGGAATCTCAGCGGCTGGTTTGAAGAAGCTAGCAATGCGGCTAATCGGGTTGAGTGACGCCTCACCGATCCCGTCAACTGCTGCTTGCAGGTCAAGGCTCAACCCGGATTGCTCTGGCACCAGTTGGCTAGTGCGGTCACCGGCACGAACAGCAACAGGCTTGGCCTCCACGCCACCCAGTTCACGGCTGAGCTTGTCCACGGCGGCGTCGCGGTCCATTGCGGAGATATCCACGCCACCAACGCTGGTTCCACGTGGAACCTTGCCCTGATTGACGGCGACATCTATCCCATATGCCACACCGGCAATGAGCAGGAGACCGAGGATAAGCCCGGCGGTAATGATCCATCCGCGCGCACCTTTGCGCTGCTGGGGTTTGCGTACTGCAGTATTCACACTTGAAAGACTATCGCCCCCGGTATGTACATGTCAGCTCTACCCCCTTAAAACTTTGTAAGAGAGTTCAAAAATTGCATTTTAGGCCAGCGCCTGCCTGGGACTGCCACGCCATACTTTCCTTAAAGAAATCTTTAGCACTTTAGAAATTACGCACGAAACCCCGCTCCAGGGCATAAGCCCTAGGAACGGGGAAGGCATCCACGCTGTTTAGTTCCACGTGCCTACCTGGCGGGGCTAGAGGTGGCCAGCCGCAGCCCTAGCCCCTCTTGCACCTTTTAGGAGTTCTTGCGCCGGCTAGCAAGAACTAGAGCTCCAAGGCCAGCAATCAGCATCAGAAGCCCTAAACCAGCAACGCCAAATACTCCGGCACCAGTCTTAGCCAATGTAGACGGCTTAGCTGCCGTAGTAGACGCGGTTGACGTGGACTTTTTTCGAGTCTTTGAGCCCGACTGTGTGGTTTTCACCTGCGGCGCCTTCACCGTGGAGGCAGCAGGTTTAGACGTTGTGGTAGCTGCCCCGGGTGCGGGGGTAGCTGACATCACCGTGCTCGCCTGAATGGAAGGCTTGGGCTGCGAAGCCTGCGGTAGCCCGTTGGAACTTCCAACTTTGCCAGAAAGCCCACCGGCTATTAGCCCGCCCAGCACAAGTCCACCCAGCCCAATTCCAAGGCCCGTTGCTATATCCTCATCCGATGAGCCCTCAGGCTTACCGCCCGATCCACCCGGCTGGACAGTTGGATCCGGATCTGGCACTACAGGCATCCCGGTCACCGTAGTGGTTTCCGTAATTACTGTGGGAACTTCTTTCGTCTCAGTCACAGTGGTAGTAGCAGTCTCAGTTTCCGTGGCAATGTCCGTCACCGTAGCGGTGTTCGTAACCGTAGCCGTTGCTGTGGCCGTTGCCGTTGCCGTTGTAGGTACCGGCAACGTTTCAGTCTCCGTTGCTGTTTCAGTAGCTGTTTCCGTCTCAGTTGCTGTTTCCGTAGCAGTCACCGTGTTCGTGGCCGTTGCTGTCTCAGTTGCCGTCGCCGTGGCCGTGGCCGTGTTCGTAACCGTAGCCGTGGCCGTTGTAGGTACCGGCAACGTTTCAGTCTCCGTTGCCGTTTCAGTCTCAGTTGCTGTTTCAATCTCCGTGGCAGTTGCTGTCTCAGTTGCCGTGGCTGTGTCGGTAACCGTGGCCGTGACTGTAGTTGGTACTGGCAGTGTCTTAGTCGCTGTTTCAGTCGCAGTTACCGTGGCTGTGGCTGTCTGCGTGGTTGTGACCGTGACAACCTGGTCTTTTTTATAAACATGGAGGTCACCGCAAACGCGGGTGGCTCCGTTTCCATCTTGTTCGAAGGAATCCTCTTTCGGATCAATGTTCGGATAGTCAGCGTCCACGCCTTCTGGTGCGAACACGTGAAACTCATCATCCGCGGACCCAACTGGGCCAAACTTACGGTCCCCACCTACTGGTTTGTTAAGGGGATTCGCAACGCTGGTTCCGGCAATGATTACTCGCTCCGCGTAGGGATTTTCATCGATTGGACCTTCCACAACGTCGCCGTTGCTATCGGTGGTATCCGCGCCACGGTGGTAGTACTTAACGCTGACAGCCGGGGCCCACACGTGTTTATTTCCGTCATCGTTGGTCTTAGATACCTGATATTGCTCACCATCCGGCTGGCATTTATCAAACGCGTCAATCCCGGCATCACGGGAAACAAATTCTTTCAAGGGCTGCCCTTGGGAATTTACGGGTTTGGCGTTGGGGGGAAGATCAACGGCACCACTGTCAATTATGACTTTGATCCCAGCGGGAACACTGTCTTTGCCATCACCTTCGCCGGTGATATCAACCTGGGAATCCCCCGTAACCCTAATGATCTTATCCCCTCCCTTTTTATAGTCGACTCCCAGGGCGTCGCCTTTCAGCACCCCGTTGTGGACATTGTAGGTAGCGCCATCAAATTGAAAATCTTGGTGATCGCTGTCGTCTGACCTGATGTCACTGGTCACCGTACTGTTGTTGATGTTAATGGTGGATCCGCCTGTGTTTAAAGACACCAAAGGTTTCTTACTGAACCACCCAGTGTCCGCCACGGCGTCAGCGGTGGTGACCAAGTCCAGTGTGGAGTCGGTTAGCGTCAGGGTGGTGCCACCTACTATGGAGAAGTTGTAGTCGCGGACGGTTGTAGAGGTCACCTCTGAGTTGATTATTTCCACCGGGATTTCCGAATAGAAAGAAGGGCGCCAGTTTGGCGCTGAGGCTTTAGTAGAGGCTTTCTGCAGGTCCATCCTGACATTGTTAAATACGGCCTTGGTGGTGTCCGTTTGAAAATCACGCTTGGAGAAAATCACCGGCCCTTCGTTGTTTTCCTCACCGGGAGCAACGTTGAGCGTAAGGTCTTTCGCCTCAAAGCTGCCGCTGATGAACTGACCATCAAGTCCATACCCGCCGGTGGGGCCTATGTTAAAGCTGCTGGTATCGCGTCCTGTACCGGCAAAAAGAACATCGAATTTCGGCTTGTTACGGCCGTCTATCTCAACGCCGCGTTTGCCTAACGCTGGAGCTGAGATATTGACCGTTCCGCCGTTGCGGAAAGTAAAGGTGTCGTGGATATTGAGGGCGTTTCTAGTTGGGTCGCTAATTCCTAAAGTCTTTCCGTCATCGACCACAAAGGTAAGGGGCCGGGAAATAGTAAATCCCTGCTCAAACTGTTTATCCACGGTGAACCGGACTGTGTCGTACGCGGGGTCAGCAATGGCGGCTGCCACCTGCTCATGGGTAGTTGATTCCACTACCTCGAAAGTCGCGGCGCTGGCAAAGGCCGCTATGTCAAGGCCCGGCATCTCTTCATTTCCGGAACCGGCTTCTGATGTCTCTAAGGCAATGGGCTTAGGCGTGGGCTCGGAATCCTCACCTGATTGCGCAACGGTTTCAACGCTTTGAGAAGCGGAGGTCGGGGAATCTTCGGAAAGAGACGGAGAGACAGTGACCCCTGGTGTGGCACCCTCCGGAGAAGGGTTTTCCGGAGAAGAGTTTTCCGAAACCGCAGGGGTTCCGGTTTCTGCCCCAGAGTTGGGGCTTGAACTTAGCACCAAGCTAGCGGCCACGACAGTACTCAACGTTCTTTTCTTTATATTCATGGCCGTCACGGTACCCGACATAACTCGCTCCCACAACGCTTCTGAAATTAAATAATGTTTCATAATGGGACGTAGAGAGAACCTTCCGGCCAGTAAGGGTAATTGTGGAGACAACTCTTCAACTCCAGCCGGTGCCAGCGGAGAGTAATCCAGACCGCCCCGCACGGACAAGCCTTAAGCCCTCACAATATGCGCCACAATTCACGTCCCAAACCCCAACTCCAGAGAAAGTCAACAATCGCAACTTATAGCCTTAGAAGGAGATTGTCACCCCGCTAGGAATAGCGGAGGTCCCAAGTAACGTTGATACATGCCCCAAATGCTTGTCCGCAAAAGCCCCTATCCAGGAGCTTGTAGGGGCAAACCCCCACAAAACCTTCACCACTGTTAACTAAGGCAATACCGCGGGAAACACCATCCAAATAGCGCACTGCGCCCATCACGGTAAAAGACTCAACTAATGGATAGCGGTAGAGAGCTAAGGCCGGGCACCGCCAGGAATCCACCAGACGCAGTACATTTACTCCCCCCTCAGTTCGGGGGCCCGCGCAGTACTTCCGGATCTTCCCGGCCCCTGTACCCAAGGGACAAACGGACAAATGTCCTAATTATTTTATGCGAGGAAAAATTTTAAACTTGCAGAAACCCTAGGCAACTGGGGCTGACCCCTATCTGGCCACTGCTAGCTTCACGCCTCAGTAAGAATCTGCCGCCACGCCATCGCAAGCCGCCGGGCAGGTTACGGTGTAAACCGGCGGAGTTAACACACTTCACCGCCATACCCGCACCTGGGACAGAGGAACTATCCAACAGGGTTGAGGCGCCGCTCAATACGCTCGTGCGCAACCGCAAAGCGCTGGGGGTGGATAGCGCCGTTTGCCACGGCTTCAACCACGCGGTCGATGATGAAGTTGATGTCCACATTGGTAGACCACAGCGCTTGATCGGCTCCGGCGGCTAGTGCGGCTACCACGGCTTGGTCCGGGGAGAAATGGTCCGTGATTGCCTTCATACCGGTGAGGTCGTCCGTGTAGGCAATGCCCTCAAAGCCGTGATGGTTGCGCAGTAGGCCGTAGGCGTGGGGATTTAGGCTAGACGGGCTAAGGCCGTCACCCAGGCCGGGCACCACCATGTGTCCCACCATCACGCCGGGCCCGGTTATCTGCGGCAGGACGATGTCGTAGGGGATGAGGTCAGAGCCAAACAGTTCGCCCAGTGGTGGTGTGACTGCCGGAGCGAAGTGGGTGTCACCGGAGGCCCGGCCGTGGCCGGGGTAGTGCTTGAACACCGGCTTGATTCCCGCGCGCTGCAGGCCGCGGGCAAAGGCCGCGCCGTAGTCCCCCACGCGCTGCGGGTCGGTGGAAAAGGACCTATCCCCCACCACCTTGAGCCCTGCGCCGTCAATGTCTAGAACGGGTGCGAAATCCACGGTGATGCCGTGCGAGGCCAGGGTTTGACCAATCCGGAACGCGGTGTCCTCAACCTCCGCCGGGGAGCCCTGCGCCATTATCTGCGGGGAGGGAAATCCGCCCAAGATTTCCGAAAAGCGCTGGACCCGGCCGCCTTCAAAATCGATTGCCACGTCAAAGGGGCGGCCCACTTGGGCACGCAGCGCCCAGATATCGCGTCCCGGCTCCGTTAGCAGCCCCGGGTCCGCCCAACTGGGGATGAAAATCCCGCCCACGCCGGCGTTGAGCTTAAACAGGGCGTCATCGTAGTTAACGGCAGCGGGCATGAGTAGGGAGGCTGCCGCGGCGCGCCGTTGCGTCTCGGGGATTTCGGGGCGTATGGCCGGTGGGGAGGCGACAGGGGAGATACTAGGAAGCGTTTCGACCGAGGTTTCGGACTGCGCCGGCGCAGTATCAGCCGGACTCGACTCCGGGGAGGGAGCTGAACTCTTTGGAGACAGCATATCCGCAGGTTGCGAGGAGCACGCACCGGCTAATGCGGCCACGGCAACTGCCACGGCCGCACTGACGAAACGGGTACGCAAGAATCTCATTGTCTTCTTAGTTTGCCCCAGCGGGACGAAAAATGCACTTCGCACCGGTAGGATTAAGCCCATGAATAACGGTCAGACCATGCTCATTGCCTTTGACGGCTCCGAAGAAGCCGCTCGCGCTTTGGAATACGCTGCAAAATTGTTGCGTCCCGAGGTAGTAGAAATCCTCACGGCTTGGGAACCCGCAGCCTTGCAAGCCGCCCGTGCGGTAAGCCGCACCGGTATGCACCAGTCCACCGTGGGCGCGGAAAGCAATGCGATTGAAGATGACCCGGCCTATGCCGAGGCAAAGGAATTGTGCCGCCAAGGAGTTGCTGTGGCGGAAGGGCTGGGACTGGCAGGGCGCGCGCACTTGGTGGAGGTTTCCACCAACATCGCCGCTGCCATCGTGGAATCCGCCCATGAGCTTGACGTTGACGTCATAGTCACGGGCACGCGCGGATTGACTGGCCTGCGCGCCTGGTGGAACTCCTCCACGGCGGAGCATATTGTGCGCAACTCGGGCGTGCCGGTTTTCGTGGTACCACCCGAGGAAGAGGAAGAATACACGGACTAGCTGGTAGAATTTCACCCCATGGCACAGACAACCGGCTCGCTCAATAAACGCACGCTCAGCCCCGTCGTGGGCTCAGCGGTGGTGGGTCTGGCGCTGGGTGTGGTGGCCGTTATCGGGGTATCCCAATTTAGCTCTTCGTCCACCATCCCTGAATCAGGCGCAGTCCCGGCAGATAGTGCTGTGCTGGGAGGCCCGGAGTACGGCTCGCGCAACTAATGCGGGGCACTTTCAGGTGGCACGCCCTGGGCTGGCTGTGCCTGGCGGTGTTGGTTTTCCTCCAGCCTTTTGGGCTCATAGCCGCTGATACCAAGCTGGACCTCACGGTAGATCCACTGGGGTTTTTAGCCGGCGCACTCACCCCGTATTCGGACAACTTCCCGCTCGGTCAGCTGCAAAACCAGGCCTACGGATACATCTTCCCCCACGGCCTCTTTTTTGTCCTTACTGACGCTCTCCCTGACTGGATAGCGCAGCGGCTGTGGTGGACGCTGGTGCTGGGCACCGGGTTCTCCGGGATGCTGGCGCTTGCCCGGCGCGTGGGACTCAACTCTTGGCAGGCAGCCGTGGCGGCGGTGGCCTTTGCGCTTAGCCCCCGGACGCTGACCACGCTAACGGCCATTTCCTCAGAGGCCTGGCCGGTCATGCTGGCTCCTTGGGTGATCTACCCGTTCCTAGGACGCCGGGTTGATTCCCGCGCGGTGGCGGCGGCAGTCCTCCCGGTGGCTTGCATGGGCGCGGTCAACGCCACGGCCACCCTGGCGGCCTGCCTGCCGGCGGCGGTGGTGGTTGTCTACCGGCGCCAGTTTAGGGCGCTGGCGCTATGGCTGGCCGGGTGCGCGGCGGTGAGCCTGTGGTGGATTGGACCCTTGCTCATCCTGGGCCACTACGCACCGCCTTTCACGGATTACATCGAGTCCGCCTACGTGACCACCCGCTGGCTGAACCTTCCGGAGATTCTGCGCGGAACCACCAGTTGGTCACCCTTCGTGGATACCGAACGCCAGGCGGGGCACCTTCTGGCCGCCAGCCCGGTGTTTGTGCTGGCTACCGCCTTGCTAGCTGCGGTGTCTTTGGCCGGTCTGACCCGCGCGCCCCGTGTGTGGAAAAACATGCTACTCATTGGCCTGGGCATCATGGCCTGCCACTTTCCTTGGTACCTGGAATTCCTGGACGGCCCGGGCGCGTTCATGCGCAACCTGCACAAGTTCGAGCCCCTGGTGCGCCTACCGCTGGCCTTGGGGTTGGGTTTTGCCGCCCAGGCGCTAAGAGGTTCAGCGCTAAGGGGTTCAGCGCTACGGGGTTCAGCGCGGCGGAATTCCGCGCTGGCTCTGATAGTTACGCTGCTAGCCGTCCAATCCGCCCCGGCCTGGTCCGGGCGCCTGCTGCCGCAGGGCGCTTACCAGGAAATTCCGGCCTATTGGTACCAGGCCGCAGAATACATCAACCGCCACGCCGCGCACACGCGCACGCTCATCTATCCGCCGCGCATGTTTGCCCGCGAGGAGTGGGGCTGGACCCGCGATGAGCCGGCCCAGGCGCTGCTGGACACGCCGTGGGCGGTGCGTGACGCCATCCCACTGGTGCCGCCGGAGGCTATCCGCGGCCTAGACGGCGTGATGGCCGCTGTGGAACAGGGGCGCCTGGACTCGCTCAAACGCCTAGGCATTGGCGCGGTTATCAGCCGGACAGAGCTTGCCGATGCCCGCCCCTTTGGCCCCCTCTACGTCCAGGTCATCGATCCCCACCGCGACGTGCTGCTTACCGCCGATGCCCCCGTCCGCGTGGCCGGCGGCGGGGAGTCCCTGGCGTTTATCCCCGGGCCTGCCCAGCTGGTGACCGAGGACGCGCAGGTGGTCACGGACACCCCACTGCTCATCGACCGCAATTTTGGATCCATGCCGGGAAGTTCCGCCCCGCTGGTCGAAGGCGCCGCGCCAAAGACTTTCAACCGCGAGCGCGATTACCCCTCAGCGGGCCGGCGGGTGAGCGTGCGGGAAACCGGCGGCGCAGTACGGGCATCTTCTAGTTGGGCGGATGCCACCGCCATCGAGCCGGATCCAGCAAAATCGGTGACCGCCGCGGTCGACGGCCGCCAGGAAACGGCGTGGTGGCCCGCCCCCGGAGACCTGGGATGGTTGGAGTTTGCAGGCAACTACCCCGCCCGTGTGCAGTTGCGTATCACCGCCACCGCTGATATCCCGGTGATAGTGCGCAACGGCCACGATGTGGGTGCCGCCGTGCGGGTCAACCTACTCGAGGATGAAGAACAGGTAGTCACCGTCCCCGGCGGTGCCACGGACACCATCCGGGTGGAGCTGCTAGCCCGGGCGGGCATCAACGCCCAAGTCATAGGCCATGAGGTCCGCCGCGTAGTCAGCGTGCCGGACCATTCCCCCGGGGTTCAAGAGTTTTTCTTCCAACGGCTCCTGGTGGACACCGGCGTGCTTATCCGGGAATTTACCGCGCCGCGCCAGATGACCGTGACCCTAGACTCCAACCGCTGGGTCACCATTGACGGCAAGGACTACTTCCCCGGCCAAGAACTGGTGTTAGACGCCGGGCCGCACGTACTGGAAACCCGGGGCCGCTGGGTCCGGCTTAACACCGGGGAGCTTAACTACGGGCGGTACCAGGCCGCGGGCCGGGAAATCACGGCATCGGAAACTCAGCGCCTGCTAGTCACCGGCCGGGCGTACAACCCGGGGCTCCGCGGTTTCCTGGGGGACCTAGAGCTTGAGCCGCGTGAGGTGGACGCCGCCACCCAAGCCTTCGTGGTGCCTGCGGGCGCGGCTGGCCACTTCTCCCTGCGCTTTGTGGCCACCCCGCTCTACCGGCTGGCACTCGGTGGGGGTGGTGCGCTAGCGCTGATGACCGTGCTGGGGTGCGCATGGTTTAGGCGTACCGACCGCCAGGACTGGAAGGAATCGACCCGGCGCGGCGTCCCCGTATGGCTGCTAGCCCTGGCCGGCTGGCCGGCGGCGGCAGGCTGGGCGGTGGGCTGGGCGGTGGTTCGGTGGACACGGTTGCCGCAAGCACACCTTGTGGCCGGGCTGATGGTGGCCGCCGGGGCTATGCTCGCCCGCGGTGCCTGGGGCTCCGGGGCCTACGCGGGGGATTTCTGGCTCACCGCGGCCTTTTCCGCAGCTGCCGTAGCCGTTGCTGTGCTGGAACCTCCACAAAATAATAGCTAGCGGCGGCCACGGGTATGGTGCCTGCCGCCGTGGCCACCAGCACTGGGAAGAAATGCCCGCTGAAAAAAGGAATGCCCGTGACGGGAAACACTACCCACAGCACCGCTACGTGCCACAGGAATATCCCATAGGACCACAGGCCCAGCAAGCGCATCAACCGGGACTCAAGGACCAGCGAGCGCGCCCCCAGTGCGTAGGGCACCACCAGGCAGGCCGCGAACACGGCCCCCAAGACCACGCGGCCCACAAACTCCGCCGGCTGGGGGTGCACCAAGCCCCTGGGGCCAAACCACTCGCGGCTAGCCAACCACAAGCACGCCAGCGCCAACAGCCAGAAAGGCCATACCAACCGGGGCGCGCGCACCCGGCCCTCATATTCGGCCGCCAACATGCCCACTGCAAACCACAGGGTGAAAGCCGGCGGCCAGATTTGGGCATTGACACCCGCGACATCCACCAGCTGCGCCACCCAAGCCCAGCCCAAGCTGGCCACCCCCGCCGCCGCTATCCACGCCACGCGGTGTTTTTTCACTCGCGCCAACAGCGGCAGGGCCAAGTAAAAAGAGAACTCCACGCACAGCGACCACAGGTGGGTAAGCCCCTGGGCCAGGCCGTTGGGGACAAAGATTTGGGTAGCTGTGAGGTTGGCCACCACCTGCGCGGCGGTGAAACCCGCCCCAGGAAGAAGCAGTAAAACTGCGGCTGCACACGCCCAGTAAGCAGGCATGACCCGCCTGAAGCGGTGGAGATAGTATTCCCGCGCCGAGTGCCGGCCACGCCGGCGCCACAACAGGAAAGCGCTGAGGGCAAAGAACACGGCCACCATGAAATCCAGGCGCTCCAAGATGGCCACGGTGCCGCCGGTTTGGAAGGCCACGTGCGTGACCATCACCCCCATGGCTGCCACCGCGCGCAGGCCTTCCAGCGCGGGAACAAAGGGTAGGTCCACCCGCTGGGGTATGGTTTTCATGCAGTCCCTATTTTCTAGCTTTCACCACGGGCCGCACCCGTGGTCCTCGATTGGATATCCTACAAATATGCAACGCTCGAAAAGGTCATTAACCCTTAAAGACCCGTTACCCTGGCTACTTATTCTTGCAGTGGTGGCGGTGGCCGCAAGCTTTGCCATTCCCAGTATCTTCATCAAACGGGATCTCCCCCTACCACTGGATGTCACCCTCAACACAGTAGCAGTCGCTCCAGATTCCCTAGTCTTGATGAGTAGGGATGAACGCCCCCACCGAACGGAAGTAACCCTCGACTGCAAAATGTCTACTTCAGTCAGTGATTCTGCTGAGAAGGACTCAGTTGCCACAGTTGACACCTTGGTCAAGGTTTTCGCTGATGAAGCTCTGATTATGGAAATGACGGATTCACTGCACGTGAACCGGGAATCAACCTACCCGGTGGAGGGGAGCGCAAACCTGCAAATCATTACCGTGGAGAACTTCGGGGTGGGCGCAACCAAAGAGAACACTTACCGCCAGGGCCTCACCGCGTTTTTCCCTAGTAACACAGAACAACGCTCTTACCTCTACTATGACTCAATCCGGCAAGCGGACTACCCCCTGGACTACACCGGAAAAGAAAAAATAGACGGCGTGGAGGTCTACGTCTACCAACACACGCTCCCGGCGGTCTACATCCCCTTTTCCTCGGTCAAGACCCCACCGCCAGGGATTGACCCAGAAGACGTTGCCCCGGAACCCCTGGTGATGGAAGCCAAGTACCTCTACACCGAGCCAGAACTATCCGCGCTGGGCTTAGACCCAGAGGAAATAGTCACTGTACTGCCCTATTACAGTGTTGACCGGTTGGTCAAGGTAGAGCCCCGGACCGGCACGGTGGTGGATTTGCATGAGAATTACCACCTTTTCCTAGACACGGACGAAAAACGCGCCCGGGCGACCGTCGACCTGGGAATACGCCCAGTTTACCGGGCCATTTTCGACGGTGACTTACGCTGGGACCGGCCCAGCCGGGAGGCCGCCATGGCCTTGGCCACCCCGGTACTGCGCCGGGAAGAGGTCTTAAGTACCCTGGCGCTGGTTCTCAAACTCATCGGAGTCCTACTGCTGATTGCTGCGGCCGTGCTCTTTGCTGCCAGAAGGCAACAGGCGTAGCGTGCCCCGCGTGTGGCCCCTAGTCTGGGCTGTCATCTTGGTGGCCTTAGTAACGTGGCCCTTCGCTATGCCGGGGGAGTTTTTATGGCGGGATATGGCCGTACCAGATCACTTTGGCTTCATCCCGGAAAACTTCGGCGCGGGCGATCTCCCGGCGCGCAACGTGCCCCAAGACGGCGCCTTGGCGTTATTTTCCATGTTCGCTCCGGCAAGCTGGCTGGTCCGCGCCGTGGTGATCGGCGCGGCTGGCTGCGCGGCTGCGGGCGGGTGGATGCTGGCCAAAAGCGCGCCGGCCCCCGCCATGGCCCTGGCCGTTGTCAACCCCTTCGTAGTCGAACGCCTGCTGCAGGGCCACTGGTCCGTGGCGGTCGCGGCGTGGATGTTGCCAGCCATTGCCGCTACGGCACTGCGCGGTCACCGCACCTGGGCGTGGCTGGGCATGTTTGTGGCCTCCCTAACCCCCACCGGCGGGCTGCTAGCCCTGGTGTGCGGGACCGTCACCGCGCGGGGCTTTCGGTTACCCACCGCCGGTGTGGGCGTGGCACTGTGCCTGCCGTGGATAATCCCCGGCGTGCTGTCCCCGCCGCTAAGCCCCAGCCCGGCCGCGGTAGCCGCCTTCGCCCCGCGCGCGGAATCTAGCGTGGGCACCCTCGGTTCCTTACTTACCCTGGGCGGGATCTGGAACGCTGCGGCTCTCCCTCCCTCGCGCCAGGTGGGGTTCGCACTCTTTGGGCTGGTGGTAGCGCTGTGCGTGGCCCTGGGCGTGCGGCGCATGGACCGCCCGCTGCCGCTGGTGTTACTGGCCATCACCGGCTGGGGGCTGTCCGGCGCGCTGTGGCTCTACCCGGATACGCTGGCCGCCGCCATGGAACACCTCCCCGGCTCCGGGCTGCTCCGCGATAGCCACAAACTTGTAGCGCTAGCCATCCCCTTCTGCGTCGCAGCGGTGGGAACTATGCAGGCTTCCTGGCGGGTCGTGGCCGTCGCGGCTATCTTCTTGCAAATGCCGGACTTCTCCTCCGCCCTGGGCGTGTTAGCCCCCCGCCCGGCGGAAACCATCAACGCCCGCCTGGTGGGGCAGCTCAGCGGCCGCACCGCGTTCTTCCCAGAGCGCACCGGGCTCATAGATATCCCCGGCGCGGTAGCCGTAGACCCCTACACCAAGGCGGTGTCCATGGTGCACAGCGGCCAGCTGACCGTGGACGGGGAGGTCATAGACCCGCCGTCCCCGCGCTTTGTCGCAGCGCAGGCCGCCTGGGCGGCCGGGGATATGGGCAAGCTGGAGGAAATGGGCATCGGCGCAGTAGTAGTAGACGGCGCGGTGGTGGCCACCACCGCTGCGGCACGCCCTGCGGTGCCGTGGGTGCTCACCACCGCGTGGGCGTTTAGCCCCGTGCTACTGGTGGGGGCTGCTGCCTACCGCCGGGCACGGCAGCGCTAAGCAAGCGCTCGAAACGCTCCCCGGTGCGCTGCCAAGAAAAATTCTGCGCAAACTCCCGCGCGCCGGCACCCAACCGGCGCCGCAGCTCCGGGTCCTCAATCAGCCGTGTGGTGGCGGCCACCAGCCCAGCTACGTCCTGGGCCAGCAGGCCTGTTTCACCGTGCCGCACGGAGTCGCGCAGCCCATAGCTGTAGCCCACCGTGGGCACCGCGTGCTGCGCGGCCTCCATGACCGCCAGGCCCCAGCCCTCCATGCGGGAGGGCATGAGGTGGATATCGGCACGCTCAAGCAGGGCGTGCTTGTAGTCCTCGGTGACCTGGCCACGGAACCGCACCCGGGACTCCACGCCGTGCGCGTGCGCATACTCGCGCAGGTTGGCCTCCCACCACCCGGAGCCAATCACGTCCAAAACGCTGCCCGGAATCTGCGCCACGGTGTCCATGGCGTGCTCAATCTGCTTGTGCGGCACCAGGCGTGAGAGCGTTACCAGGTGGATATCCGCCTCCCGCTCCAATCGCGGCACGTGCTGCGGGATGGGGTCCACACCGTTTTCGATGATCTCTACCCCCTCCACGCCCAAGTGGCGCAGGTCCTGGGCAGAGGCTTCCGATACCGTCACATACCGCGCGCCCCGGTACACCCGCGGCGCTAGCTTTGACTCTAGAAACCACCCCACCCGTGAGAGCACCGGGCCGGCCACCGGCCACTGCGCCTGATGGCAGTGGTGGGTGAGCAAAACCACAGGGCAGCGCGCCACCAGGCGGGCAAAGAACGGAATGCCATTTTGGGTATCCACCACCACGTCGGGCTTGTGGCGCAGCGTAGCTAAAAGCCCCAGCGGGTAGACGGTGAACTTGCCGCCGCCGCGCTCAAACTTCACGCCGTTGCGGCGCTCCCGGCGCGCGCCGTTCATGTGCTTGGCGGTACGAAACACCACCTCATGGCCCTGCGCGGCCAGGTAGCTGGCCACGTGCTCCAGGTAGCGCTCCGAGCCACCTCCTTGGGGGTGGGTGGTATCACGCCAGCAGAGCAAAAGAATTTTCATAACGGATTTCCACCCTACCGGCCGGTGTTAAATATAGGGTTGAACGGGTGCCCTCCAAACTTCCCCAGACCGCTGCCCTGGCCACCTTAGCCCGCTCCTGGCGGCTGCTGCGCTCCTTCCGCTTTGAGCAGACCCGGCCGGATATTTTCTACGGCGGGCTAGCTGCCGACACCGCCGCGCTGGTCGGCGCGCTGGCTGCAGACCACGGGCTGGGGCTTCACGGTGCGCGGGTGTTGGACGTAGGCGGCGGGCCCGGCTACTTCGCGGCGGCATTCGCTGCGCGGGGCGCAGACTATTTTGGGGTAGAACCGGACGCCAGTGAGATGACCGCAGCCGGGATTACACTCGCGGGCGCCGTGCGCGGGGACGGGACCGCGCTGCCATTTGCCACGGGGACCTTTGACATCACGTATTCCTCCAACGTGGTTGAGCACGTGGCCCGGCCCTGGGATATGGCTCAAGAGATGCTCCGGGTAACCCGGCCCGGCGGGCTGGTTATCATCAGCTACACGGTGTGGCTGGGTCCCTTTGGCGGGCATGAGACCGGGCTATGGCAGCACTACCTGGGCGGGGAGTTCGCCCGGGACCGCTACGCCCGCAAGCATGGGCGCGCCCCCAAGAACGTTTTTGGCCAATCCCTGTTCGCGGTTAGCGCCCGGGAGGGCCTGGAGTGGGCCGCCCGCCACCGGGCGCGCACCTTCCCCCGGTACCACCCGTCCTGGGCGTGGTGGGTAACCCGCGTGCCGCTGCTACGGGAGTTTTTCACCTCCAACCTGGTGATAGTGACAAAAAAGCACCGGCAGGGATAACCCGCCGGTGCCTTAAGTGGAAAGAGCTACTTGGTTGCTTCCTCGTAACGCTGCTTCAGGGCTTCGAGCTGTTCGAAAATCTCCTTAGGCACGCGGTCGCCCAGCGACTTCAGGTACTCTTCATTTTCCGCTAGGTCGCGGCCCCACTCTTCCGGCTTGACCTCAAGAGCTTCCTTCACGTCAGCGATCTCAACGTCCAGGCCTTCGAGGTCCATGTCCTCCGCGCGGGCGGTGTGGCCAACAATGGTCTCCTTCGCGTCTACGCGGCCTTCAATACGGTCCACAATCCACTTCAGGACGCGGGAGTTCTCACCAAAGCCCGGCCACAGGAAGCGGCCATCATCACCGCGGCGGAACCAGTTGACCAAGAAGATGGAAGGCAGCTTGTCCCCGCCGCGCTCCCCCATGTTGATCCAGTTCTGGAAGTAGTCACCCACGTTGTAGCCAATGAACGGCAGCATGGCCATGGGATCGTGACGCAGGGATCCAACGGTGCCTTCTGCGGCGGCGGTCTGGCCGGAGGCCAACAGGGAACCAATCATGGTGCCGTGGTTCCAGGAGAACGCCTGGGTTACCAGAGGAATGGTGGTCTTGCGGCGGCCGCCAAACAAGATGGCGTCAATCTTGACACCCTTCCAGTCGTTGTACTCCGGTGCGGCGACCGGGCACTGCTCAATGGGCACGCAGTAACGGGAGTTCGGGTGGGAGGAAGGCTTGTCAGAATCCGGGGTCCAATCATTGCCGTGCCAATCAATGAGGTGGTCCGGGGCTTCGGTGCCAATGCCTTCCCACCAGACGTCACCGTCATCGGTCAGCGCCACGTTAGTGAAGATGGTGTTGCCCTCTTCCATGGTCTTCATGGCAATGGGGTTGGAGTCGTAGGAAGTACCCGGTGCCACACCGAAGAAACCGTTTTCTGGGTTGACGGCGTAGAGTCCGTCTTCGCGCAGGTGCAGCCAGGCAATGTCATCTCCCACTACCTCAGCCTTCCATCCCGGGATAGTGGGGGTAATCATGGCCAGGTTGGTCTTGCCGCACGCGGACGGGAACGCGCCGGTCACGTGGTAGGCCTTGCCCTCCGGGGAGGTCAGTTTCAGGATGAGCATGTGCTCAGCCATCCAGCCCTCTTCCTTAGCCATGACAGACGCGATACGCAGGGCGTAGCACTTCTTGGCCAGGATGGCGTTGCCGCCGTAGCCGGAGCCGTAGGACCAGATTTCCTTGCTATCCGGGAACTGGGTGATGTACTTGGTGTCGTTGCATGGCCAAGGCACGTCTTCCTCGCCTGGCTCTAGCGGTGCGCCCACGGAGTGCAGAGCGCGTACGAAGTCTCCGTCTTTGCCAATCTTGTCCAGGGCCTGCGTGCCCATGCGGGTCATTACGCCCATGGAAAGGACCACGTAGGCGGAGTCAGTTAGCTGAATACCCAGCTTGGGTTCCGGGTCATCAATGGGGCCCATGCAGAAAGGCACCACGTACATGGTGCGGCCGCGCATGGATCCGCGGAAGACCTCGGTCATTTCCGCTTTCATCTCTGCTGGGTCGCGCCAGTTGTTGGTCGGGCCGGCGTCTACTTCCTGCTCGGAGCAGATGAAGGTGCGGGATTCCACACGGGCGACGTCAGAGGGGTTGGAACGAGCCAGGTAGGAGTTAGGGCGTTTTTCCTCATTGAGCTTAACGAGGGTGCCCTTTTCCACTAGCTCTGCAGCCAGGCGGTCAGCCTCTTCCTTGGAGCCGTCAACGAATACCACCTTCTCCGGTTGAAAAAGTTCAACGCTTTCATTAATCCAGTTGATGAGAGCTTCATTTTGTGTTGGCAATTCACCAACGAGGCCACGAATCTGGGTGGTCATCAAAATCTCCTGTTTTCTATCGGCAATTGTTAACGGTTCAGTCCATACCAGGGTAAGCCTTTTTGGTTTCTCCCGGAACAACCTCTACCCCCGGTTATACCCGCCCCCGCCTACTAAGTTCAACTACTTGAACAAGAAATTTTCTGCGCAATACCCCCTAAACTGCCACCCGATCTAGGCAAGAGGGGGCCTGGGGATTGCACTTTATGTGCCCGATTTCACTTTCCACTCCGCCGTCGCTAACCCCCCTCCCCCGCCACTGGTTATATCCAGCCGATTTACCAGGTGGCGAAAAGTGACAACGGCGGCCTGACAGTGGACAATAGGAAGGCAATGAATAGTACAGATTATCCCCAAAATTTGACCGAACGCCCCAGCGGCGAAAAAGGTCCCCTGCAAACCGACTTCAACGCCACCTTTGGCAATGACTTGGACTACCCCCGCCTCGGCCAAGTGACCTTCCGGCGCGGAACCCTCACCGAAAACCAGGAGGCTTTGTTCAACGAACACTGGCCGCAGCTAGGCAAGGACCTTAGCAACAGCGTCATCGACATCGATGCCTGGTTTGGGCGCTCCGGGCACCCCACCATCGTGGAAATCGGCTCCGGCACGGGCACCTCCACCGCCGCCATGGCCCCGCTGGAAAAAGACACCAACGTCATCGCGGTCGAGCTCTACAAACCCGGCCTGGCCAAGCTCCTAGGACAAGTAGTACGCGGCGGTATAGACAACATCCGCATGGTGCGCGGAGACGGCATGGAAGTCATGATGCGCATGATCCAGCCCGAATCACTAGACGGCATCCGCGTATTCTTCCCCGACCCCTGGCCCAAGGCCCGCCACCACAAACGCCGGATCATCCAATCCGGAACCCTCAACCTCTTTGCCAGCCGCCTCAAGAAGGGTGGCGTGCTCCACGTTGCCACCGACCACGCAGACTACGCCGAGTGGATAAACGAGCTGGTCACCGTGGAACCTAGCCTAGAATACAAAGGATGGCCGTGGACGGACTGCCCGCAGCTAACTAACCGCCAGGTCATCACCAAGTTCGAAGGTAAAGGCCTGGATAAAGAACACGTGATCACCGAATACCTGTGGGAGAAGAAGTAAATGCCAGGAAAATACGCCCTCGTCTGGGACGCGCCCAACATGGACATGGGCCTGGGTGCCATCCTGGGCGGGCGCCCCACCGCCGCACACCGCCCCCGCTTTGACGCGCTAGGGCGCTGGGTTGCGCTCCGCGCCAAAGACCGCGCCGCCCGCCCAGAGGCCAACGTTTTTACCAACGTCACCCCCGGCGGCGCGGAATCCATCCGCAGCTGGGTAGAGGCCATCCGCAACGTGGGCTTCGCCGTGTTTGCCAAGCCCAAGCTAAACGAATCCTCCGACGTGGACCCGGACATGCTGAACTACCTGCGTGACAACCGCGCAGAGCTCACCGGCGTTGTCGTAGCCAGCGCGGACGGCCAAAACTTCCAGACGCTGCTGGAGGAATTCATCGCGGACGGGATCCCCGTATCCGTAGTCGGGTTCCACGAGCACGCCGCGTGGGCCGTGGCCCACCCAGACATCGAGTTCATCGACTTAGAAGACATTGAAGGCGTGTTCCGCGAACCCCTGCCGCGCGTTAACCTGGACAACCTGCCTGATGAGGGCGCTTGGCTCCAGCCCTTCCGTTCCCTCAACGCGCTGCTGTAGGAGGACACCGTGTTTTATTCCTGGGGCAAATTTTCCTACGCCCACCGCAAACTTATCCCGCTAGTCATCATCGCCGGAATCCTGGCGTTGTTTGGCATCTTTGGCACGCACCTGGACCAGCGCATGAGCCAGGAGGGCTGGGATGACCCGGCCTCAGCCTCCACGGCGGCCGCCCGGATTGAACAAGAAACCTTCGGCCGCGACAACCGCGGGGACGTCATCGTCTTGATTGAGGACCCCAAGGCCAACTTTGACGCCGCCAAGGCGTACCTGGACGCCATCAAGAGTGGCCACCCGGACCAGGTGGATTACATCACCAGCTATTTTGACACCCCCAACCCCAACCTGATTAGCCAGGACGGGACCGTGGCCTTCGCCGCCATTGGACTCAAGGGGGACTCAGAACAAACGCTCAAGGACTACCACGCCATTGAGCCGGCGCTCTACGACACGGAACTGCCCGTACAGATTGCGGGTGCCACCGCTGTTGCCGATGCCCTCGATGACGGCATGGCAAACGACGTCGCCCGCGCAGAAAAACTAGCACTGCCGCTGGTGGGCCTACTGTTGCTGTTTGTTTTCGGTTCCGTGGTAGCCGCCTTTATGCCGCTGATAGTAGGTGGCCTATCCATCCTGGGCTCGCTGGGAATCTTGGCAATCTTGGCGCAATTCCTACAGGTCAACACCTTCGCCCACGCGGTGGTAACCCTGCTGGGCCTGGGCCTGGCCATCGACTACGGGCTGTTCATGGTCTCCCGTTTCCGCGAGGAACTAGACAAGGGCAAGGATCCCCAGACGGCCGTGGCCGTTACCACCGCCACCGCGGGCCAGACCGTGGTGTTTTCCGCCGCCTCGGTGGCCGTGGCGTTGTCCGGGCTGTTTATCTTCCCCCAGGCCTTCCTGAAATCCGTGGCCTACGGCGCCATTTCGGCGGTGGGACTGGCGGCGCTGTTATCCGTTACCGTCTTGCCCGCGCTCTTCGGGCTGCTGGGCACAAACATTGACAGACTAGCCGTGCGGCGCACCAAGCGCACCGCCCGCCGGATAGAAGACACCTGGTGGTACAAACTTCCTCAATGGACTTTCCGGCGCGCCACGCTGGTCACCGGCGCTGTCACCGCACTACTAGTGGGGCTGACCCTGCCCATGCTGGCAGTGAGCTTTGGCGGTATCAACGAAACCTATCTGCCTCCTAACCAGGAAGTGCGCGTAGCCCAGGACCGGTTCAATGAGACCTTCCCGGCGTTTCGCACCGAGCCCGTCAAATTGGTAGTGGACGGCGCCAGCAACCAACAGCTGGTAGACATCTACCTGCAGGTGCGCGGGATCGAGGGCCTAACGGAGCCCATGAGCCCGTCTTCGCCCACCAAGGACGGGACCACCGTACTGTCCGCCGGAATCGTAGACCGCGAAGATTACTCGCGGATTGTCCACGAGCTTAAATCGGTCGAAGCCCCCGCCGGCGTAGGGCTTTACGTGGGCGGCACCCCCGCCTTGGAGGTGGAGTCCTTAGACGCTTTGTTTGCCAAGCTACCCTGGATGTCCCTCTACATGGTGGTAGCCACGTTCATCTTGATGGCGCTGGTTTTTGGCTCGCTTATCCTGCCGGCCAAGGCCATCATCATGACGCTGCTTACTGCCGGGGCTACCCTGGGTATCCTGTCTGCCATGTTCGTTCTGGGCGTAGGCTCCGGGTTGCTCAACTACAGTGCCGGCCCGCTGATGTCTCCCGTGCTGGTGCTCATTATTGCCATCATCTACGGCCTTTCCACGGACTACGAGGTCTTCCTGGTCTCGCGTATGGTCGAGGCCCGGGAGAAAGGCGCCTCGACTGATGAAGCTATTGCGCGCGGCACCGCCCAGACCGGCGGGATCATCACTGCGGCCGCCCTCATCATGATCGTGGTCGCCGGGGCTTTTGGTTTCTCCGATATCGTGATGATGAAATACATTGCCTTCGGCATGATCTTTGCCTTGGCTATCGATGCCACCGTTGTGCGTATGCTCCTGGTCCCCGCCGTGATGCACCTGCTGCGCGAGGATAACTGGTGGGCACCCGGGTTCATCAAGGCCGCGTACGAGAAACTGGGCCACGGCAAAGAGCCGGTCTTGGTCGCGCCAGACTTCGAGTCCCGCCGCGCGGGCGACCCGCAAGCGCACGAACCCGTGCAGCCAGAAGCCGTGCAGCCAGTAGCCAGAGCGCAGGTCTCCAAGCAGCCAGAAGTCGTGCAGCCAGAAGCCAAACAGCCTAGCGAAGGCACCGGACGCGGCCGGGTGGCGCGAGGAAAACCAACGTCCAGCGCCGGCGGAGATCACTCGCTGCGCGAAGGGCAAGTGCCGTTTAGCGAGCTGCTAAAACGCATTGAGAGCCAACGTGAACAATAAGCAGGTGACGTGGATAGTCTCCCTGGTGCTGCTCCTGGTACTAGGGTGGTTCTTCCGCGACCAGTTGCAGTTCATCGGCCAGGGCCTTAGCCATCTCAAAGACGCGGATCCCGCGGCAGTACTGGCGGTGCTGGCCTTTTCCCTTGGCTCGATCGCGGCCATGTCGGACGTCACCCGGCGGCTCACCGGCGCCGGCAACGTCAACGTCTCCCTCCGGGAGGCCTACGCCCTTACCCTGGCGGCAAACTCCTGGTCCACCACTTTGCCCGCCGGCCCGGCTTTCTCCGCCATCTTGATGTTTAAAGTCCAGGCAACCTGGGGGGCCTCGGTGGCGCTGCGCAGCTACTTCTTCTTCCTGTCCTCGATAATCTCCACCGTCAGCCTGGCCATCATCGGGCTAGCCGGGGTATTTTTCCTTAACGCTGACATGGCGCTGGGATCTTTGCTCACCACCGTGGTGCTCATGCTGGTTGCTGCGGGAGCCGTGTTTTGGGTAACCTCCCACCCCGATGAACTAAGCCGGTGGATCAGGCGCCAAAAGATAATCCCCGGCGCTGAGCGAATAATCCCTGAGATCCAGGCGCTCAAGGAAGTCCACCTCTCCCGGCGGAACTTCGCGCTAGTATCCGCTGCCTCCTTCGGCCACCGGATCCTAGACATGCTGGCGCTGTGGGCATGCGTGTGGGCTGTAACGGGAGAAATCCCCTGGCTACGCGCGGGCGAAAACGCCACCACCATGGCTGGCGTTGCGCTGGCCTTCCTGGCGGCCAAGATAGCCGGCTCCGCCCAAGTCACCCCCGGGGGACTTGGCACCGTGGAGGCTGCGCTAATAGCGCCCCTAGTTGCCACCGGAATGACCGCGGTGGACGCAACCTCCGCCGCAGTTATCTACCGTTTGATATCCTTTGCCCTGGTAACAGTAATCGGTTGGATAATCTACTTCTTCCACTATGCTCGGCGCGGACTTTCCTACCGCGCACTAAACCGAAAGGACTAAGCGTGCGTCTAGCACCCGTCATCGACATCGTAGCGCTGGCCATTTTTGCCCTCCTGGCCCGCGCTGCGCATCCGCCGTTTACTTTCCAAGGCGTACTTGACGCCTTCTGGCCCTGGGCGGTTGGCGCCCTGGTGGGCTGGGCAATCATCAGCTTCGGGAAGCCACGAACGCTGTTCAAAGAGGGCCTATTGGTATGGCCATGCGCCGTAGTCGTGGGCATGGGGCTGTGGGCAGCAGTCAACGGCAATCTGCCACACATCAGCTTCCTCATTGTGGCCTCGGTGATGTCCGCAGTGCTCATGTTCGGCTGGCGCGCCCTAGCCACCTGGCGGGGCCTCCACCTGTAATCAGTCCTCTTGCCCGTCAGAACTGGCTTCCTACTGCCTTCTTTACCCGCGGCGAATGTCTGTCTGACTTCCGGATAGCCCCAGTGATGCGCTGCAATAATTCCGGCTCTGCCACTCCCGCAGCGGGCTTTATATACCCCTCAACCAACTCTTCTGCTTTCAAGGCCCACACTTGGTTACCGTCAATCAGGCTGGTTTTACTGAGCAAGCACGAGTCTTCCGGTCCCGCCACCACGTAGGTTTTCGAGGGGTCGTCTTTGGTATGGCAAAGCCCCCGAATCCTCTGCTCACTCCGTTCGATCTGTGATGTCGCGTGCACGCAGAGGAAACTGTCGTTCATTTTTCCCACAATGATGAAGATGTGAGGGACTTGCGAAGGAAATGGTGGGTCGCGCTGGAACCAGATGGCATTGCCTAGTTGTAGGGCGGACACAAGTTCTAGTGCGAGAGGTTTCATTATCAAACGTCAGACGAGAACGCCAAGGTCCCCGAGGATAGACTTTTGGTAATCGTAGAGCTCCTTTGCCATGGCTAGCTGCTCCGGAGGGAGGGCGAAGTACCGATCATGTCCATCCGGATTGTAGAAAAAATCCGTTTCATCGATCTGTCGGCGACTTTTACGATTCTCGGGTTGGGCGAAGAAGTCTGCGAATTTTTTCCACTCCGGGTAGCGGTGGCTAACCTCCGTAGCCAACTTCCACCGGTCCATGCCGCGAAAGTTGCTTTCGGCTTTGTTTATCCATTTCTCATCGAGCGGAGATAGGAGATCATCACCCGGATCCGCAATGAGAATGATTCCGTGCTCGGTCTTGTCAAAGTGCTCCCTTGCATACGCTATATCTGCTGGCGGCAGATATTCGGAGGAGTCCCTCATCATCGTGAGCGGTATTGAGGGTACCGGACCATAAAACATAGCCGAGTAGGGAGATTGGGTAACCAAGGCTCCCTGAGACCGAATGCTGTAACGGTCCGCAGCCCAGACGAGCTTCGACAACTTCAACCGGTTTTCTTCGTTATTCCGGCCATTCTTAAGCAATGCAGCAATCACCTGCGCGGCCTTTTCCACCTGCAGGCTCGGTGCCTGCAGGCTCGGTGACGGTGAAGTCTCAGCTTTCATTTCTTCCCCCATTCCCTTTAAAGAACGAGCCTATTGTCCGTGAAGATACAAGTCAATACCTGCGTCCGAAGATTCATTCGCTGGAGTCTAACCGGGTCCCACACCCCAGTCTGCAGGTCAAGCTGATCAGTCATCCCCATTAATCATGCTATTAGTGATTTCCTTAATCAAGACGTTTAAACAATTTGACATCTGAAACAGCCTAAAGCCCAGCTCACGCGGTCTGTGGACTGCGCAGCTGGGCATGAGCTATACCGCCGCTAATGGGCTGGCGTAGATAACCTCTTTTACCGGCACCGCTTGTTAAAGCACTGATCGAAAACGGCTAAAGAGAGGAGCCGCCAAATAGCTGCATGAACAACATGACGAGATAGCTGATGGCGTCGCCGGAAAGATCTAGAACACTGCTCAACATGGAATTAACTTCTTTCTTACATCGGGTGAATATTGTGTTTTTTGGGCAAGTCGAATTCCTGTTTGGTCTCCAACTGCCTAAGCGCCTGGCGCAAAGCCAAACGCGAGTCTGAGGGTTTGATCATAGCGTCAATGAAACCACGCTCCGCCGCCACGTCCGGGGAAGTCATAGTCTCATCGTAAAAATCCATGAACATCTTCTTGGTAGCCGCGCGCTGCTCGGGGGTTTCGGCGGCCTCTAGCTGCTTGCCCGCAATCATCACCACGGCGGCAGCGGAGCCCATCACGGCAATCTGCGCGGTGGGCCAGGCCAGGTTGATATCCCCGGAGAGGTTCTTTGAACCCATCACGGCGTACGCACCGCCGTAGGCCTTGCGCACAATCAACGCCACTTTGGGAACCGTGGCCTCTACCAAGGCAACCGCGAACTTCGCGCCGCGGTGGATGAGTCCCACCTTTTCCTGTTCCACGCCGGGCAGGTAGCCGGGTGTGTCAACAACGTAGACCAGCGGGATGTTGTAGGCGTCGCAGATGCGTACAAAACGCGCGCCTTTATCGGCGGCATCGGCGTCAATGCAGCCAGCTAGGTGGATGGGATTGTTGGCCACAAACCCCACCGTCTTGCCGTCTATCCGCCCAAACGCGGTGATCATGTTTGGCGCGAAGTTTTCCTGGATTTCCAGCAGCTCTTCATCATCACCGAGCTGCTCCAGAAGCTCCCGCATGTCATATCCGGCGTTGGTGTCATCCGGCATGAAGGAATCCAGACCGGAGTCTTCCAGCTCAGAATCCGGAAGCGCGGGCACGGTGGGCGCCGGGTCGAAACACGTCAGCGGCAGGTGATCCAGGAGATCGCGAACAGTCTCAAAGGCTTCTTCTTCTGAGTCCACGACCACGGAGACGTTGCCGTTGAGCTCCTGCTGCGCGGCGGAGCCCAGCTCTGCGGAGGTGATGTTTTCACCCGTGACCTCGCGGATAACGGCGGGTCCGGTAACATACATCTCCGCCTCCCCGTCCACCGCGATGACAAAGTCGGTGGTCACCGGGGCGTACACCGCGCCGCCCGCGCACTTGCCCAGCATGATGGAAATCTGGGGGCTGCGCCCGGACAGGGGCAGCTGGCGGCGGGAAATCTCCGAATACATAGCCAAAGACGTCACCGCGTCCTGGATGCGCGCGCCGCCGGAGTCTTGGATACCAATAACCGGGCAACCGATCTTGATGGCCATGTCCATGATCTGCACCACTTTGTGCCCGAAGGTTTCACCCACGCTGCCGCCGTAGACGGTTTTGTCATGGGCGTAGATGCACACCGGACGGCCGCTAATGCGCCCGTAACCGGTGACCACGCCGTCCGAGTAGATAGCGTCCGGGTCCCCCGGGGTTTTGCCCAGCGCGCCGGTTTCCACAAAGGAACCATCATCAAGTAGTTCGTTGATGCGCTGGCGCGGGGTACTACGGCCGGCTTCGTCGCGCCGCTGGCGGGAGCGTTCGGAGCCAGGGTCTTCCGCCTGCTCCAGGCGCGCGCGCAGGTCAGCTATTTTTTCAGCTGTGGTTGCCACGAACTTTCTCCTCGATCCATTTCTCCATATGCCTGCCCACGATCCCAATGACGGGTTCATCGGGCACCGCCAGGTGGTCGCCTGGCAGCTGCACAATCTCCAGGTCTTCTACGATAGCGCCCCACCCACCGTCTGGGTCAATTTCGGCGTACGCGGGCTCTAATTCGATGGCGCCGTCGTGCATGCGCTCCGCGCGGAACAGCAGCACAGGCACGTCCACGTCGGCCCAGCGGGACATGTCCAGCCGTCCCAGGATTTGGTTATCCACGAAGGAAGCGCGCTGGTGTTCTAGCACGCCGGCTGCCAGGCCGTGCTCCGAGGCGTCCGTGGAGGACAGGAACTCGGTGAGCATGGCCATGACGGCGTCTTCACCCATGGTGTCCAACAACTCTAGCGGCACAGGTATTTCGATGCCGTAGGTTTTCTCCGCGAAAGCGGCGTAACGGCGCCAGCGGGCCTTGGTTTCCTCCGGGGTGTCCGGGGCGGGGTTGGCCGGCTGCGTGGTGTCTAGCAGCGCGATAAACGCCACCTCGGGGGCCTCCGGGTCACTGTGGAGCTGGTAGGCGACCTCGTAGGCCAAGGCACCGCCGAAGGACCATCCGCCCAGGACAATCTTCCGCCCGCGGGCGTGGGTCTTAATGTCAGCCACATACGCCGATGCCCTCTCATCCAGCGCTCCCTCTAGACGTTCCACGCCGTAGACGGCAACGTCCTCCGGCAGGCGGCGCGTTAGCGGCTGGTAGACGGCGGAGCTGCCGCCGGCGGGGTGGAACATGAACACGGCCGGGCCTTCGGCCTCGCGCAGCACGCGGATGTTGCCCTCAACCTCTGTCTCCAGGCCCTCCCGGGCCACATCCGCTAAAGGTTCCAGGGTTGTGGCTGCTAGCACCTGCTGGGCGGTGATCTCCACGCCGGTGCGTTCGGTGAGGCGCTGGGCGATTTGTCCGGCTACTTCCTCCGAGACCTCTGGCAGCGGGCTGGTCACGCCGGCTGCGGCTTTACCGGCGAAGGTGGCCCAGGTGGCAAACACCAGGCGCTCGGAGGCGTCCCGGGGCGCCACTCCCACGCCTTCGGAGGCGGGCTTTTCGGCCGTTGTATGGGGTTCGGAGGGGTCTGAGGCCGTGCCGGCGTCCTGGGGTTCAGCGGATTCCTGGCCCACGCCGGGGTCTGCCTTGACGGTACCTTCCAGGCCGGCCACGGCGGCTTCGACCATGCCGGTTACGTCCGCCAAGGAGGCGTCGCGGAGAGCCTGGACGTCCAGCGGCGGAATCTGGAAGTCGTTTTCCACGCGGTTTTTAATCCGCATGCCCATCAGCGAATCCAAGCCTAAGTCAATGAGCGGTAGCTCCTTGGGCAGGTCCGTGACGTCGTAGCCCATGGCCTCCGAGACGATGGTGGCCAGGTGCTCCTCTACCGTTTCCGTGGCCGGGTCAAAGCGAATGACCTCAATTTCCGGGTCCATGGCGGGCGCCGGGGTGGTATCGGCAGTAGTGGCCGCGGTGCCTGGGGCTACCGGTGACACGGCCAGCGTGCTAGCGAAGGCCTGGGCCAAAGGCTGCGGGTTACCCACCGCGTAAACCGCCAGGGAAAGCCCGCCCAAGGAGCGGTCCACTGTGGTGGTGATTTCCCCGGCAGGTGGCAGGTCAGCGTGTTCTTCCAACACGGAGATGACAGCGTCAGGGTCTACCGCATTTACGGCGGCTTCCAGAACGGCCGCCGCGCTAGGTGCCTGGTCCGCGTTGGCAGCAAAGGCCACCTGGCCAGACGGCAGGTTCACGCGTGCGCCCGGCAAGCCGGCAAACCCGGCGGAGGGCCGCGCGGAGGTCCACAAATGCTGGCGCTTGAACACGGTTCCCGGCGCGGTGCCCTTGCCGGAGCCAAAGACCCGGGTGTAGTCAACCGGAGCGCCGGCAACGTAGAGCTTGGCCAGCAGGTCCAGGAGCGTTTCCGTCTCATCCACCTTGCGCTTGAGCACCGGCAACAGCTGGGCGTTGGAGCGGCCCACGCCAAAAGCGGTGGTCATCATGGGCATGAGTGCCACCGGGTTGGGGGAGATTTCCACCAGCTGGTTGTGGCCGGCGGCAAAGGCTTGCTCAGTGGCGTCCTGGAAGTACACCGCGTGGCGGGTCATCTTTAGCCAGTATTCCTGGGTGTGTACGGTGGCTCCGGGCTGGTACACAGTGGCCTTATCCACCGAGCTAAACAAGGTGGTGTGCAGCGGCTTGGCCTGGATTCCGGAGATTTCCGCGGCCAACTCGCCCAGTAGCGGCTCCACGGCGGAGGTGTGCCCGGCGCCCTTGACGTTGAGCAGGCGGGCAAACTTGCCTTCTTTTTCCAGGCGCTCAACCAAGTCCACCACCTGCTGGCGGGGCCCGCCCACCGTGTTCATACCGGGGCCGGCATAAACAGCGGGCTCGATCTCACCTTCCAGGGCAAAAATGTCCTCGGTTGAGAGCTCCACTACCGCCATGGCGCCCTGGTTTTCTTCAGTCAGGGAGGCTTCGCCTTCGCCCATGAGGCGGGCGCGGTGGCAGGCGATGACCATGGCGTCCTCCGCCGTGATTCCGCCGGCGGCGTAGGCCGCGCCTATTTCACCCATGGACATGCCCATCACGGCCGCCGGTCTGACACCGAAGTAAGCCAAAAGGTCGGTCAGCGCGATCTGGATGGCCGTGACTGCCACCTGGCCGGTTTCCGTGTTATAGGTCTGCTCATCATCGCGGACGATGTCCAGAATGGACCAGCCGCCCTCGAAGTCAACAATCTGGTCCAGCTCTTCCAGGCGCCGGGCGAAAAATGGGGTAGTCTCCAGCAGCCCCTTGACCATCTTGCGGTGCTGGGAGCCAAAACCGGAGTAGACAAAGACCGGGCCTACGCCCTCCGGGGAGTCCGCTGCGGCAATGCCCACAGAAACCGTGCCCGCGGCCAACTGCCGCAGGCGGCGGACGGCGTCTTCGCGGTTGTTGGCGTTGACCACCGCGCGGGAGCGGCCGTGGTTGCGGCCGGCCAGCGCGCGGGCAACGTCTACCAACTCAGGGTTGTCCGCCTCGATATAGTCCGCCAGCACCCCGGCGGCGTGCGCCCGGCGCGAAGGCAACAGGCCAGATACCGGCAGGGAAACCTGCTGGGTGTCCACCTGGGGTTCGCTAAACTCCGTAGCGCCGTCTAGGTCCGGGCGGTAGTCACTGACCACCACGTGCGCGTTAGTACCACCAAATCCAAAGCCAGACACGCCCGCGACCTTGCGCCCGGAGTACTCCGGCCACTCGCGGGAGTCCTCAACCAGCTCCAGGTGCTCCGCGTCGAAGTCGATGTAGCGGTTGGGCGCAGAGAAGTTGGGCGACGCCGGAATCACACCCCGGCGCATTCCCTCAATAACCTTGATGAGTCCCACCACGCCAGCGGCGGCCTCGGAGTGGCCAATGTTGGACTTGGCGGAGCCCAGCAGCGTGGGCTCGTGGGTTTCCCGCCCAGGCCCCAGGACGCGGCCTAACGCGGTGGCCTCAATGGGATCCCCCAGGATGGTGCCCGTGCCGTGGGCCTCCACGTAATCGACCGCCTTGGGGTCAACACCGGCGTCCGCGTAGGCGCGTCGCAGCACGTCCACCTGGGCCTCCGGGTTGGGCGCGGTCAAACCGTTGGACTTGCCGTCGGAGTTGACGGCGGAGCCGCGAATAACAGCCAGGATATGGTCCCCGTCCGCGCGGGCTTCGCTGAGGCGCTTGAGAACCACGATACCTGCAGCGTCGGCCCGTACAATGCCGTCCGCGTCATCGGAGAATGCGTGGATGTTGCCCGTGGATGAAATAACGCCCAGCTCGGAAAAGGCCAGGGTGGCGTGCGGGGCCGCAAGTAGGTTGACGCCCCCGGCCAACGCGGTATCGGCAGCCCCCGTGCGCAAGTCGCGTACCGCCTGATGGATGGCAACCAAAGAAGAAGAACACGCGGTGTCCACGGCCACGGAAGGGCCCCGGAAATCCATGGTGTAGGACACGCGGTTGGGGATGACCGCAGAAGAGTTCCCGGTCAGCCCGTAGGGGTGCATCTCCCCCGGGTCCGCCACCATCAGCATGGCGTAGTCATTGTTGGTGGTGCCCAAATAGACACCGGTGTTGCTCCCGCGCAACTGGTTGGCGGGAATGCCGGCGTCTTCCAGGGCTTCCCAGGCCAGCTCCAACGCCAGGCGCTGCTGCGGGTCCATATTGGTGGCTTCTAGCGGGGAGAGCCCAAAGAACTCCGGATCAAAGCCGGCGATGTCCTCGATGTAGCCGCCCGTGGTGTTTTCGCGGGCCAGCTGCGCGCTGATGACAGGATCTGCCGCGTATTCAGACCAGCGGCCCTCCGGCAGCGGGCCGGTGCCCGTGGCACCGCGTTCCAGCAGCGACCAGAATTCCGCCACGTTGGCGGCCTGCGGGAAACGCCCGGCCATGCCCACGACGGCGATATCGGCTTCCTCGGTGCTAGCACGCGGGGCAAAACTTTCTAGCTGCGGGGCTTCCGGTGCGCCGTTGACCAGACGCTCAGCCAGTTGCGCGATGGTGGGATATTCGTAGGCCACTGTGGGGTCCAGGCGGGTTTCCAGCAGGGTCTCCAACTCACCGGAGAGCACCACTGCGTCTCGCGAGGACAGCCCAAAGTTTTCCAAGGGCTTGGTATCAGAGATTTCCTCAACGTTTAACCCCGCCGTGCGGGCGACCCAGTTACGCAGCCATCCGCGAAGTTCTTCTACAGTCATCAAACGCTCAGTCCTTTGTGGTCTCTGTTGTCCATTGTGCCGGTGTACCGTTGTAGGTCTTTCGAAGCCGCCTATAACAATCTGGCTAAATTTTACCCGTTTGATTCACGGCACATAAAACATTGATCGGTCTAGTATCCCATTGTGTTAACGTCCGCGCCATCTCCGACATTCAAAAACACCGGAAACCGCAGTCAATCGGCCCCGCCGAAGGCAGAAAAAAGCTCCCTCCACTGCGAAAGTGTGGGAGCTTAATATCACTTGGCACTGATTAAGGGTGGCCGCCCAAAACTTGCCCCACGAAGCCAGCTAGGCCCAGGCCTACCAGGACGCTGATGACCGCAACTGCGATTCCCGCTGGAGTGATGCCGTCCTCATCACTGAGCGAAGAAGAATCATCTTTGCCATCGGAGCTACCCGAGGATAATCCTTCGAACACCCCAGCGGTGGACAGGATTCCTCCAAGACCGGCTGCCACCTTGTCATACTCAACGCCTGCACAACGTTGGTTAGCCCGCCCAATTGCTTGGTAAGCAGCAGCTGCCCAATTGTCTTTGCCCCATTTGTTTCGAGCGTTCTCAGCGACAGTATAATATTTCAGTGCTACCTGGGCGGCGTCCGCAGGGGAGATCTGGCCACTTTGCACGCGATAAGATTGATTAGACAAATAATTCATTGCCCTCTGCTCGGTAGAGGTGTAGCTGATGTAGCAGTTGTTGTACCCAGAGTTGGTGGCAGCTTGAGCCGGGGCAACAACCCCGCCGGCAATGGTGGCCGCAGCCAGGGTTGCCGCAAGAGAACGCTTAAACATAGAACTCCTTAATTTCTAAAACATGAACATCTTAATTGTTCCAAAAATATAATTTAGCATCAACTTAAAGCTGCCCTCAAACATCTACTACCAGGACATACAAAAATCACCGCCCCAAACCCTAGAGGTTCGGGCGGTGCTTCAAGAAAGTTAACTTAAAATCTTACATGCCTGGCAGTACAGGAATCATCGCACGGATCTGAGAAGGCAGCAAAGGCAGAAGTACTGGTACGGCTGCAACAAGCAGCGCAAGAACGCCAGCCATGGAGCCAGCTACAATGACGCCAATACCGGCGTCAGTTGGCTTGCCGTCGGCAGCAGATAGGGTGGACTCAGCTTTGGAGGATGCATGCGAGATGTCCCGGCCTTCTACACAGGCGCGGTATCCCACAGCAACGCGGTGTGAACCCTCGATAGAAGCTTTGAACTGGGCTATTTCTTTCGGGTTTAGCTACCGGTCATTTGTAATCCGCAAAGACAATTCCAGCGTCTTGAGTTGTTTCCTACTGTTGGCTACTTGCTCTGAATACAGAGGGACCGCCACTTTAGCATCGGCCCTTCTACGCGGACCGATTCACCAGCCTTGAGTGAAGGCACAACCACAGAATCATTAGCATCCTAAGTAAAGGTGCAGGTATCACCGTCGACTTTGACCTCGATTGCTTGCACAGGTGCAATAAGGACAGTGGACATAGCTGCTGCGGCAGCGACGGTTTCTTCCCCGCTACGCGGTGGCCGATCTTGGCCGAGACGCGCGGTTAATCTTATTCGAAGCGAAGAACTTCACCACGTCGTGGTCAGCCCCCAACGGGTACTCGATTGAGTCAAGTCCGGTTTGGAGGAACACGTGGTTTTGGTGAGCGAAAAGTCCACCCGCGCGGGCAGCGCGGGTGGACTGGAAAAGCGGGAGCGGGTCCTAGAACGGGCCGCGGATTCCCAGCAGCTGCATGACAAACCCAGCCACACCGGTCAGCAGGCCTAGGCCGCCGATAACGCCCACAACAGTGGCAATGATGCCCTCCTGGGTCAACTCACCCTTGTTGTCAACGAAAATGGAGGATAGTTCTTCCTTGGCTCCTTCGGAGGACAGGATGTCCTTTACTTCACCGGAGGACAAAGCGTCAATAAGGCTTTCCTGCTTTGGCTCGGTGTAGGTCTCCCCAGCACAGTCCTTGTTGGCCTTCACGATTGCCTTGGCATAAGGCAGTGCCAGTTCAGCCGAGGCCTTGGTGGACTCCCGGTTTTTAGCAACCTCTAGGATTTCAACAAACTTAGACCAGGCCTGGGCAATCTTCACGGCATCTTCTTTAGCGACCACACCGCTGCGCACCTCAACGTCCAGTACTGCCGGGGCGTACTTGGCAACCTGCGCGCTGGCCTTAGCCTTGGCCACGGCATTCAACTCAGCTTCGCTGTAAGTGATGTTGCACTTGTCATCTCCTGCAACCTCGTAGGCCTGTGCAGGAACCACGACGGCACCGGTCAGGCAAGCGGTGGCGGCAACGGCCGCGATAGAGCGTTTAAACATATAAGACCCCTTCAAGTCATCAGTGCGCGTTGTCAGCAACGCGCTCATTTTGTAAACAAAAACGTATTCAGCCTAACAGCCCGGGCCAGCTGGTGGTCATAGCCCCTCCAGAATCCGCAGAAACCCCGCCGGTCCCGCTCCGTAGAGTAGGCACCAGCGGGGCGCGTGCAGCTTTAAGCGGCACAAACCACCAAGCGGTCCTGCTAGTTGGCCAGGTAATGCTTCTTGGCCACGCGGCGGGCAATCTTGCCCGAAGAGGTGCGGTTAATCTCATTAGGGGCAAAGAACTTCACCACGTCAGGGGTCAGGCCGTGGTTCTTGGAGACCGCGGCGCGGATGGCGTCGGTGGCAGCGGCGTCATCGGCGGCGTCGGAACGGTCCGCGCGCTCGACCAAAATGACCAGCTTCTCCGTATTATCGCCCTCCACAGAGAAAGCGGCCACGGAGTCCGGGCGCACGTGCGCCGATGCCTCCTGCACCGTGCCCTCAATATCCTGCGGGTAGTGATTGCGCCCGGCCACCACAATGAGGTCTTTAAGCCGGCCGGTGATGTAGAGCTGACCGTCAATGATGACGCCCAGGTCACCGGTGGCCAGCCAATTGTCATCCTCCGGCGCGCCTTCCACACGGGAGCCCTCCTCCAGGCGGGTTCCCAGGGTGTTGTGGAACGTCTCTTGGGACTCTTCCGGGCGGCCCAGGTACTCCTGCGCGCGGTTGTCACCGTGCAGCCAGATCTCACCAATCTCCCCGTCCGGAAGCTCCGCCTTAGTGGCGGGGTCAACCAGGGTCAGGTACTGCGCCGGCACACCGCGGCCGTTTGAGATAAACGCCACGCTATCCGCAGACTTCTCCGTGAGCTCCGCGTGGCCCTGGCCCAGCTTTTCCCGGTCAAAGTAGGACACCACCGGGCCCATGCCCGGGTCTGGGGTGGAAACCAGCAAGGATGCCTCAGCCAAACCATAGGACGGACGGATGACATTTCGGTCAAAGTTGTGGGACTCAAAGGCTTCCAGGAAGGAGGTAACCGCTGCCTCAGTCACGGGCTCGGAGCCCACCACCAGGCCGGAGACGTTGCTGAAGTCCACCTCCGCGCCTTCTTCAGGCTTAGCGTAGCGGGCGGCCAGCTCCAGGGCGAAGTTAGGCACTACCGTCCACGTACCCCGCTCTTCATCGCCGTCGCGGCGCTGGAGCTGCCGTATCCAGCGGGAAGGCTGCTGCACGAAATCGCGCGGAGTCATAGTTTCCAGGAACTGGCCAATAACGGTGGCAAACACGGCCAGGATAATTCCCATGTCGTGGTGCAGGGGCAGCCAGGTGACAATCCGCAGCGGGACCTTGATTTCTGCGCCCCGGAAAATCTGCAGCACGTTGGTGAGGATGGAGCGATTGCTCAGCACCACGCCGGCCGGGTTACGCGTGGACCCGGAGGTGTACTGCAAGAATGCGGTCATCTCTACCGGAGAAATGGTGGTATTTGACGCCAGCGCGCGGCCCTCCGGGGTTTGCAGTGGGTCAACAAAGCCGTCTGCCAAAGAATCCGCCACGGCGTCCACCACGATTATGCGCGGGCGCTCCTTAGCTGGGACATCAGAAAAATGTTTGCGCACCGCCGCCGCGGACAGGGAGTTGGTGAGCACTATCGCAGGTTGGGCGTCTGCAAAAACCGACTTCAGGTGGTCAGTATGGCCCGGCTCGTTCGGGTCATAGAGCGGGATGGGGGTCATCCCCGCGTACGTGGCACCCAAGAACCCAAAGAGATATTCAGGGGAGTTGCCGGCCAGAATGGCTACGCGGTCCCCAATCTTTCCCACCTGCTGCAGCCGCGCGGCCACTGCCTTCACGCGAGTATTAATTTCTTTGCGAGTAAATTCAATGGGCGTGCCCGCAGCGGACTCGGAATAATCCCAGTGCCGCATACACACACGGTCAACGTCCCCGCCTGTCCGCACGTCCAGCTGGTACATCATCTCCGCCATCCCGGCCAGCGTGAGCTGCGGCGGCAGGGTGATTTCACCCTTCTTGTTGAAAAACTGCGCAATCGCGACGTTCAAATCCATGAGTTCTCCTTCAATACGGACGGGACCGTAATATGCTTTCGTTCCAAAAACCTTAACAGCTTTCGATACTCTTTCGTTACATTTTCCACTTTATGCCCCAGCCGGGCCGCTACTGCGCGCCAATAACGCGGTGCGCCCAGTCAACCACCCACGCGTTCGCCGTGGTTCCGGGAATCACGTTGGGATTGTTCGCATACATGGCGTGCACCCCGTCAGATTGAATCAGATCGAGCGCGCGGTCAAAGCCGTTGGAGATGTTATAAGGCGCGTCGCAGATGGTGTCATTGGGCGCGCAGATCTGGAAAGTGCGGTCCGCCAACTCACCGAAGCCATTGGTGCGCGGGCCACGCATGGTAGCGCCCGGAACAATGGCCTGAATGAGGCTATTGACCGGAAGAAGGGCAATTTCCGCGCCCACGCCGTCAACAGGTACGCCGGGGTTTTGGCCCACACCGGTCTCCCGGCGGCCATCGGCAACAATGGCCACCCCGGCAACACTGGCAGCCGGGACAGGACCCGCACCCGCGCCGATGAGGTCCGCTACGTCACCCACGATGACCGCGCCCTGGCTAAACCCGGAGAGCACAAACTTGGTCTGCGGGCAGTTCTCCCCCATAAACTTCAGCTCGTTGACCAACCGCAGCGTGCCCTCATCCCGCGACTCGTCATAAGACATCTCCTGTTGGGCGTTGATGTTTTTAAACTGCGCGGTATAAGGCAGCGTCCACACCTTCACATCCGCCGGGTCATAAGCTTCCCGCAGCGGATTGGTGATAGACAACATGAAAGAGTTCGGATTAGCCTGGGGGTTAAGCGGATCATCCTCCGGCGAAGATTCCCAGGTACCGGGCGCGGCGATAAACTCCACGCGTGGGCACCAGTCCGGCTGCGCGGGCGCCGCCGGCGCACTGGACTCCAGCGGGGGCGGCGGCGGTGGGGCCGCCACATCGTCGCTAGTGGTGGCGCGGTAGTACTGGACAGCACCGCCGCCAATCACTCCCACCATCACCAAAACCGCAAGGACAGTTAGTAGTCTTTTCATACCTTAAATTGGTACCCTCTCCGCTTTCCACGACGCTGGCAATGGGCCTCAACCCGGCTGGGTAGTTACTGGCAGTAGTGTGTCCGCGCGCTCGCGGCGATAGCTTCCACTACCTGCCCGTGTTCTAGTTGGGTGCGCGCCTGCTCAATGAGCTGGCCGGCAACGGCCGGAACCGTGACCTGATCCTGAGCGTTGCACTCCGCCTGGGCCGCGCCAATGAGCTGGTCCTCAACGCCTTCGACGTTAATACCTGCCTCCTTGAGGTCGTCCAAGTAGGCGTCCTCAGCCTCAGCTGAGGTGCCTGCGGGCGCGGGGGCATCGGCAACCGGCTCCTCCGACTCCTTAACCTTGGTGGTGACCACCGTGGTCTCGGACGTGGTGGTAGTGGTGTCCGGAGCGCTACTTTGCGGGGAGCGATCCAGCGGCGCGATGGACGTAACCGCCGTTGCCGCAGTGTTGTCCACCGTGGCTGCACCGCCGCAGGCCGTGAGCAACACAGCGCAACCGGCCAGCGCGGAACAGAGAACTAGCCGCATTAGCGCAAATCCTCCCGGATGTTGCCGAATACCTTGCTAATCTCACCGTGTTCAAACTCCTGCACCAGGCCACCGGCCGGGATTTCCGCAAAATCAGCCGTTGGCCAGCCAAATTTGCCCTGCTCCCAGCCGTGATTACCCCAGGCGTTGAAAATGTCTCCGTACTCCACCATGTGCGCGCCGGTCTTTGGTGACCAATAAATGTTGCCCTTGTCGAACTTCTGGAACGCGCCGCCGTTAATCTTCATCTCACCGGTAGTGGGGAATCCCAGCTTCGAAGCGGCCCCGCCCAGCTCCCGGTACTTCGCGCCGATGGCGCCAAAAACGACGGTGTTGGACTTGTCCGGGTTGCGGGTCAACAAACCGCCCGCGAACTCCTGCTGGTAGCCCTCCCCGACCTGCTTAACCGGGCCGGTTGGGTAGCCTAGCGGACCGTTTTCAAAGCCATCCTTGCCCCAGGCAGCAACCATATCGCCAGGAATTGCCCACGCCCCAGTTTCCGGGGACCAGTAAATGGAACCGTGCTCAAAGTGCACATAGCGGCCGATACCGTCCGGGGTCACCTGCTCATTGGTCTTCGGGAAACCCAGCCAGGAATTAGGTCCGCCCACCTCAGCGTAGCGCGCGTTGATAGCGCCAAACAGGGTAAAGGCCCCCAGGTCAGGCTTCCAGTAGGCGGTGCCCGCAGCGAAATCTTCCTGCTTGCCGCCAGCCACATCGAATTCGTTGTTCAGGCAGTGGCCAATAACGCCGGAGGCTGTGGCCTTAGCGATTTCCCCAACTGGGCTGCAATCAGCGCCGCGGTCGCCCTGGGCAAGTCCCAAGGAATCCGCGATGAATGGCCACGCCTGGTTGAGCTCGAACTGCCAATACTCCCAGGAGTGGACGCCGGACGGGCGGAAACGCACGATGGGCTCCACACCCGCGCGGATGGCGTAATCGACGAAGGTCTGGGTAGACATGCGGGAGATAACTTCCAGCCCCACACCGGCGGCGTTGGCAGGACCCTTGGCAATGGAATTTTCTAGCCCGAAATCATCCTTACCGGATCCGGAGGAGACGTAGACGGTCTTGCCCTTGAGCGCGGCCACGCCCAGCTTTGGATCATGGTCAATCCAGTCCTGGGAACCAGGCTCACCCCACATAGCGGTGGTGTTGTATCCGCCGGCGTCTTGCTGCGCGGCCTGGACTGCCTGCGGCATACCCACCGAGGTCATGTCCAGGTAACCGGAGAAAGAACCCACAAACTTAAACAGGTGCGGCCGGCGTTCCGCCAGGTTCATCGCAGCCGTGCCGCCCATGGAGATACCCACCACAGCGCGGTTTCCGTTAGAGCGGAACTTGTTGTGCAGGATGGGCACTAGCTCGTTGGCAAAGAAGGACTCCCACTGATAGGTCTTGCCGTTATCCGGGGTCTGCCAATCCGTGTAGAAAGAAGCCTCGCCGCCGATGGGCATGACTACGTTGACGTTCTTGTCGCTAAATTGCTCGATAATGTTGGTCTCGATAGTCCAGCCGGATTCATCGTCACGCGCACGCAGGCCGTCGAGCGCCCACAGTTCGCCGAACTTTGCGTCAGGGTGTGAATACCAGTCGCGTGCCAGTAAGATTTGGACGCCTATTTCCCTATCCGGCATGACGGCGGACTTGATCCACACCTTGACGTGGCGCGGGGTCAGGTATTCGATACGGTTGACCTTCACGCCCTCCGGCAAACCGGCAATCTCCGGAGACTGCTCGGTTTCGATTGGGGTGCGCTGCGGCGGCGCCGAAGGCGCATAGTTATCAGAAAAACCACCGCGGGAGGACAACCCGCCCAGGGAAGACTGGGCAGTTGCGTTGGGCAGCAATGAAAGACCCACAGCTAGCGCGGTGGGGACGGCAGCCACGGCTACGCCGCGGCGCAGGGAGCGAGATGAGTTCTGTGGGGAACGCTGTGTCTGGAGACGCATTGATAGAGTCCTTCTTGGTTCGTAGTCGTTTAATGCACACTGGCGCTGCCCCGGCCAGGAAGTGATGACACTCCTTTGAACCCTTGGGGCGGGTACGCCAACGAGGGCCCGGTTAACTATCCTCCGAAGGTTCCCCTCCTCCGGAGCAGCTGTTCACCGAGCTTTTGGTTTGCAGTCATTGTAAATGATTGACTCAACTCTAAAGCAAAAGTTGAGGGTTAATGTCCTGACACGCCGGGATCAGACCGATTTGGCCCGCCCCCACCCCGCTGGTGAGCAACTTCACATTGTGCTGGTTTGGGGCGGTTTTAGCCGGAAACGGGCAAATGATACCCGCCCTGGCGGTGATGTCAAGGTTTTGGGCAAAATTTTTCTGGCCTGTGGATAACTCCCCCGCCTCCGGCCGGGATTAGGCAAAGTTATCCACAGGCAGCGTCCTTGCAGCTAAAACCCGATTTTCCGGTGTGCTAGCGTGCACTGTTATGAACCTTTCGACATTCGCCAGCTACACCTCCCGGGGCCTTAACCCGGTCGAGGAAGCCCGCGGCATGTCTATCACCGAGCTTCTCAGCCTGGGCCTAGACCGCAGCGTGGCCACCGACCTCCACGCCTTGGCAGACGTCTACTTCGGTCAAACCCCGTTTACCAACAAACAACGCCGCGCCCGCAACAGCGCCGCGCGCCACAGCCTAGCTTCCCTCCAACGCATCGAAGCCCACGTAGCCAAAGTACGCCGCCAGCTTGATGCCTGGAACCTGCGGGTTAAACTCTGCGCCACCGAACCCCAGCGCGTCGACGCCGTTGCCAAAGACCACTTCAAAGCCACGCCCAAACCACCACCTGCCACCGGGGTGCGCCTTACCCGCCGTCGCTGCGGGGTCAACACCTTGTCCTATACCGGCACCGCGCTGGAAGTCGCTGACATGGCGGCCGTGTTGGCTTCTACCAGCGCCACAGATACCGCCGAGGCCTTCCGGCGCGTCTTTTTCACAGGCACCGACGGCACCGACGCCGCTATTGCCGCAGTCCAAACCAACATCATCATCGAACTCGAGGACTGGCTGCGCCTAATTTCCGGCGACGGGGAGGAACTAACCTTCCAACTCACCAACGGTGCAACCATGACCGGCAAACAATACCTAGAGCGCCGGCTCGCTGACTGCGGGCTGATAACCCTAGTTGATCCGGTAGCCGGGCCGGTGAACCTCTACCGGATTGCCAGGTTTGCCAACTGGAAACAACGCGCGATGATATCCGCGCAGTTCCCGCACTGCGTCTGGCCGGACTGCAATACCCCAGCCGATAACTGCCAATACCACCACATCCACAGCTGGGCCGGCGGCGGGCTAACCAACCTCGACAACCTTGTCCCGCTATGTGCCTACCACAACGGGGTCAACGAGGACTCCGGGCCGGCTAATACCCGCGGCAAAATGGGTACCATCAACGGGAATGTCGTCTGGCTACCACCCAAAGGCGGACCGCCACGGGTCATCACACCCCACATCCCCAACCACCGGCCACCACCAAACCGGCACCAACCACCGCCGCAGCAGCACCCGCCGCCGGACCAACCACCGCCGGAGCAGTACCCGCGGCCGGACCACCAGCAGCAGCAGCAACCTGACCGGCAGAAACCACCGCCGGACCACCAGCCGCCGCAGCAGCACCCTGACCGGCACCAATCACCGCCGGACCACCAGCCGCAGCGTCACCAGCACCGGCAAGCCTAGCCACCGCACACAAAAAGGGCAGTAGGAAAATCCTACTGCCCCACACGTGCGCGCCTAGAGTTACTTCTTGTCTCCCAGGAGCGCGTCAACGAAGCTTTCGACTTCGAACGGCGCCAAATCATCCGCGCCCTCGCCCAAGCCTACAAGCTTGACCGGCACGCCCAGCTCTTCCTGAACCTGGTAAACAATTCCACCCTTGGCGGTGCCATCAAGCTTGGTCAGCACCACGCCGGTAATCTCCACAACATCGCGGAAGATACGTGCCTGCATCAAACCGTTTTGGCCAACGGTGGCGTCAATGACCATCAGGACTTCATCGACCGCAGTCTTCTTCTCCACCACGCGTTTGACTTTGCCCAGCTGGTCCATCAAATCGGTCGAGGTGTGAAGACGGCCGGCTGTGTCAACCAACACGACGTCTACTTGTTGCTCGACGCCGGTGGCCACCGCATCAAAGGCTACCGATGCCGGGTCCGCGCCCTCCTTGCCGCGCACGGTGGTGGCACCCACCCGGCGGCCCCAAGTTTCCAGCTGATCCGCTGCTGCCGCGCGGAAGGTATCCGCGGCCCCCAGCAAGACCGAATGCCCCATGGACACCAGGACACGGGCAAGCTTGCCCGTGGTGGTGGTTTTACCGGTTCCGTTGACACCCACCACGATAATGACGGCGGGCTTACCGTTGTTTGGCATGGCCTTCAAAGAGCGGTCCATCTCCGGATGGCCGGCCTCAATGAGGGCCTCCCGCAGCATCTGGCGCGCTTCTTCTTCGGTGCTCACGCCACGTGCAGCGATTTTCTCACGCAAGGATTCCGTGACTTTCATCGTGGTCTTGGTACCAAGGTCGGCCATGATGAGGGTGTCTTCGATTTCTTCCCAAGCATCCTCATCCAAATCGCCCGCGGAAAGGATTCCCAGCAGGCCCTGGCCGATGGCGTTTTGGGAACGGGACAGCCTACCGCGCAGCTTTCCAAGACGCCCGGCAGCCGGCTCGATGTCGTCGATAGGCTGTGTGGGTTGCTCCGGAGCCTGCTCAGGCACCGGGGTTTCCTGCAGCGCCTTCTCAGCGGCCGAGGTCTGCACGTCTGCCGCGCTGGCGGCCTCGGCAACTTCTTCCGGCTGTGGGGTTGGCGCAGGAGTAGGGGTGGGGGCCGAAGCGGCAGGCCTAGCTACCGGGGTGCTGGGGGCTGCGGGTTCACTCGGCTCGCGTGTTTCGCTAGTCCCCTTGGGGGCAGCCGGAGCATCCGGCTGGGCAGCGGCGGCAGGCTGGGACTCTACCGGCCGGGCAGCGGGCTGGGCGGCGGCGGGCTGGGGCTCCACCGGCTGGGCAGCGGGCTGGGCAGCGGGCCGGG
>NZ_VXKJ01000049.1 GCF_008693075.1 Corynebacterium phocae
CAGCCGCCGCCGGGCCACCAGCAGCAACCGCCGCCGCCGGACCACCAGCCGCCGCAGCACCCGCCGCAGCAGCACCCTGACCGGCAGCACCCGCCGCCGGACCACTAGCCGCAGCGTCACCGGCACCGGCAAGCCTAGCCAGCGCACACAAAAAGGGCAGTAGGAAAACCTACTGCCCCACACGTGCGCGCCTAGAGGGCTTTTACCACGCGTTCATAACGTCCAGCACCTGTTTCTTGGTCCGGACCAGCTGGTGGCCAAAGGTTGCCCAGTTGTGCTCACCCGTTGGCGGGTAGTCACTGGTAACACGGATCCCCATGGCACGAGCCTTTACTTCCCAGGCTTTGGTGGTCAACAAGGAGAAGATCTCAAGCGGAATCCCGGCCGCGTGGTGCTCCAGGGCAATGTTGCGGTCAGCTGGTCCCGGAATGCCGGAGGCGGCGGAGATGTAAACGTCCGTGTTGCGCAGGCCCGGAATCTGGTACATGGGGTCTGATTCAAACCGGCGCGGACTGAACAGGGAGCCGTACATGGCGTTGACGTTGAACCCGCCGGCGTCCCACAGCGCAAAGCGCATGAGGCTATGCGCACCGGGGAAGGTGTAGTTCAGGTAACCCGAGTAAGACATGGCCTGGCGGAATTGGTCGGGGTGCTTGCCGGCCAAGGTGATGGCCGCAGACCCGCCCATGGACAATCCGATGATGGAGTTGTTGTTGCGCGCCACGCCAAAGTGCTGCTCCAGGTACGGCGGGAGCTCCTTGGTCAGGAAGGTCTCCCACTGGTACTTTACCGGCTGGCGGTAGTCGTAGGTCGCGGGCCCTTCCCAGTCCATGTAGAAAGAAGCGGTGCCACCCACTGGCATGACCAGGGTGATGTTGTGGTCAGCGTAGACCTGCGCAGCGTTGACGTCTTTGACCCAGGCGTTGGTCTCACGGGTAGCCCGCAGGCCGTCAAGCAGGTAGAGGCCGGCGTTGCCGCCGCGCTGCGCGGGCTGGATCTGGACCTGGATATTACGCCCCATGGAGGGGGACCAGACGTCACAGCGCTGAACCCAGTAGCCCACGCCGTCCCATTCGCAGGCCCCCGTGGAATCGGGCCGCAGCCAGTCGCGGTTGGCCGCACGGGCCTGCGGGGCCACCATCACGGCCAGGCCGAAGGCAAGAATAATGGCCACCGCAGCGGCAAGAATGCGCTGCGATCCACGGGCAGATACCATCGCAGCGGAAGAGAGATACGTCATGCTTCTCCTTTTGGGGGTTGAAATGCCGGAATTAAAGTTACATTCTAATAACGGCTAGATATAGAGAATATTAGCCCACCAGGCAGCAAAAGTCCCGCCCGTGACACTCTTTCGGCAAAAGACCTCGGGATGCCGCGGTTAGCGAATGGGGTTTAGTTCAGGTATTCACGGGGGTCGCTGGAAAGCTCGAGTGTGCGGCCCTCGTTCAGCGACCAGAGGATGTTGTCCACAAAGCGCGCCGGCGTCAAAGGCGCGCGGTAAGTAGCAAAAAGCTCCTGGAATACTGGCGTTTCCAGCGCTTTCCTACACAGCTTGGCCTTGTCATGGTCAATCCATGGGGGCAGCTGGTCAATGTCCACGGCGGTGTCTGCTACCTGCCATTCGCGGGAAAGCAGCTTGTCGTGGCCTATTCTTCCGCCTTCAATGCGGGGCTGGCGCGCGGCCATGGGTGTGGCAAGCCCAATGTTGTCCAGTACGCGGATGTCCAAAGGTGAGAAAGCTGAGGACATGCCCATGTTGATGAAATAGAGGCTGGGCGGGCCCTGGAGACCGGGCTCGCGCGAGACTGTGAGCCAGGAGAATGTCCCGGTTTCGCGGTCTTCCAAGTACCGCAAGGCCACGGCCTCGCCGTTCCTTAGTTCGCCCAGGGCCGGCTCAAAGCCATTGAGCACCTGCGCGTCGCGGAAATCATCTGCGTACAGCGGGCCGTCGCCCGGATCGCGTTGGGTGGCGTAGGTCCAAAATTCTCGCTCGTCCACGACGGTCACTTTTCCTTGGAAAAGCGCCCAGTCTGAGTTGTTTCCGCGGGCCACCACCACCAGCGCCCACGCAATAATTACTGCCGCGCAGGCCAGGAACGCGCGCGCCCGGGAGAGCGGCAGCACCAGGACGGGTAGCAACGCCGCGAAAAGCGGTAGCAACAACATGCGGCCGTGCATGAAGTCCCCGCCCACGCGGATGACGTAGAGGGTGTGCAGCCCGGCCGCCACCAGCATTAGTATGCTGACAGTGAGCACGCTGCGTTGGGCGTGTAGGCGCAGCGCCCATCCGCCGGCCACAGCAATGAGCAGCAGGGGTAGCCATAGCCAGTACGGCCCCACCAGGTTTAGGACGTAGTGCATCCCCTGCCCCCAGGCGGAGTCACTGGCTGATTTGGCCACCGCGGTGTGGGGGGTGAGCAGGCCATAGTAGCCCATGCGGAAGATTTGGTACCCGGCGGGCAGCGGCAGCGCCACGCCCAGCACGGCCAGGCGCCGGTTGCCGGTGAGCAAAAGCATAAGGCCCACGATGCCCCCGTAGAGCGCCAGCTCCGGACGTACCAGCCAGGAAACGCCGCACCAGAATGCCAGCCACAGCTCGAAGCGTTGCCCCTCCGCGCGCGCCCAGGCCAGCAGCAGTGCCCACAGGACCGCGAGGTAGAAGATGGACAGCCCCCATTCCAGCCCGGAGGTCATAAAGTCGCGCGCGGGGGGCAGGGCTAGGTAAATGAGCGCGCCGGCGGGGACGGTAACGGCGGTGTAGATCCGTGCGGTGGCCCACGAGCCCAGGGCGAGCGCGGCCACGGATAGGCCCAGCGCTAGGGCCAGGGAGATGCTTTCTAGTTGGGCTCCGGTGAGCCGCTGCGTTGCGTAGATGAGGTATTGCCAGAGCGTGGAGGTGTTTGCTTCCACGCGCTCGCCGATGTTGAAGACGGGGCCGTTGCCCGCAATGAGGTTGCGGACGGTGCGCAGCACGATGAGCCCGTCATCGGACATCCACCGGCGGGTCCACCCGCCCCAAAACGCCAAAATACCAACAACTGCCGCCACCACGTAGGGGCCGGCTACCCGGGGGTTGCGGTATTCAGCGAGCTTAGACATAGTTCTTAAAAATCTAGCAGCTTATTAGAAGAATGCCGGAATCACATAGGACGCGAGGATGATGCAAGCCATCCACAACAGCGCCAGGATTTGGAGCACGCGGTCCTCAAGCGCGATTTCGTCTGGGGCGCCGCCGTTACCGCGGTCAACGTCAGCGGCATAACGCAGGATGGCGATGGTAAACGGCACCATGGACACCTGGTACATCACCCCGGCTGGGCCTTCGGTGAGATTGGATAACTGAAAACCCCACAGTGAGTAGGACATGACCACTGCGGTGGCGGAAAGCGTCCACACAAACCGCAGGTAGGTGTCCGTGTAGCCCTCCAAAGATTTCCGGATCTTGGCACCGGTGCGCTTGGCCAGCAAGATCTCCGAATAGCGTTTGCCGGAAGCCATAAATAGGGAACCAAACGCCGCTACCAGCAAGAACCACTGGGATAGGACAATGCCTGCGGCCACGCCGCCGGCCATGGTGCGCAGCATGAAGCCGGAGGAGACCAACGCGATATCAATGACCGGCATGTGTTTCCAGCCAAAGCAGTAGCCTAGCTGCAGCGTGATGTAGACGGCCATGACTACGGCCAGGGAAGTCCCGGCGGTAGCCAGCAAGGACAAGCCGATAGTGGCCGCAATCAGCGCCACGGCCATGACGTAGGCCAGCTTGATGGGCAGCATGCCGGAGGCTATTGGCCGGAAACGTTTGGTGGGGTGCGCGCGGTCCGCGTCCACGTCCATGGCGTCGTTGATGAGGTAGATAGCCGACGCCGCGAGGCAGAAGACCACAAAGGCCAGGACCACATCTAGGACCACGCGGGAATGGAATAGCGTTTCCGCGCCGGCCGCTGCGGGGGCGGCCAGGACTAGGACGTTTTTAACCCATTGCTTGGGGCGCAGGGATTTGACCATGGCGTCAGGAAGGTTTTTGGGCGGGGTGCGTTTGCGCCCGGTTTCTACGCCTTCGGTGTGCGGTTCCGAGTCCAGGACGCTGGGCGTGCCGGTATCCTCACGGTTCATGCAGAGGCCTCCTCTAACCTGTAAATGATTTCTGCGGTGCCAACGCCCAGGGCGGAACCCAACGCGGTGTCGGTTGGGTAGTGTACGCCCAGGACCATGCGTGAGCACATCATGACGGGAATGCCGGCCACGAAGGCGGGGTTTCCGGTCACCCGCGCGGCCGCCCAGAGGAAGGCGGCGGTGGAGGTGGAGTGCGAGGAAGGGAAGGAAAGCTTCGAGGGCGTGCTCACCCCCACGCGGACGTAAGAATAATCCGGGCGCCGGCGGCGCACAACGCGCTTTATTACCACCGATGCCGCGTGAGCACTGAAGGCACTTAGGCCCACCGCCGCCCACTTCCGGGCGGCCCGCTCATCCGAGCGGGAAAAACGCTGGTACGCGTACACGGCGGCGGCGCTGCCCATCCAGCCCAGGGCGTGCTCGCCAAAGTGGCTCAGCCCGCGGGCGGTGGGCAGTACGCCGGGAACGTCGAAGGCGGCGTCCTGGATGCTTTCCAGGATTCGGGATTCCGCCACAGAGAGCTTACTGGGCATCGAACACCTTCTTCCAGGACTGGCGGCTGGTTAGCTCCGGTAGGGCCGCGCGGTAGTCTTCCCGCAGCTCATCGAAGTCATCACCGATCTGCTCGAGCAACTCGAGAGTCTGGCGGATGAGGGACCCAGCGAGCGCGCGGTCGCGCTTGCGGAAGGCCACTCCGGTGCCGCCGGCGGTGGTCACGGTGGCGGAATCTACCCGCGCGAGGGTAAACCAGCGAGCTTCTTCCGGGGTGAGGTTAAGCTGCGGGGCTTCGTGGTGGGCCGGGTCTTCCTTGCTCACCAGGTGCTTGACCGCCTTTGCTAGCCACGGCAGCTTCTTTACTTTGCCCAAGCGCCCGCCGACGTTGCGGGTGGGCACGCCCGGCGCGCCAGTGGGGGCGGGGAGTTTGTCTGCGGACTCGATGATGACGGCGTCGGCGTACTCGCCGCGGATTTTGGCGATGCGTGGAAGCGAAGTCTCCAAAATCTCGAACAGGAAATCCGGCCCGGCCAGGAAGTCCCCCATAGCCTCAATCTGGATGGCCATGGTGGAATATTCCATGCACATCGCGTGCTTGAGGGTGGATTTGAAGATTGAGCGGATGATCTCCTTAGGGCTACCCTCGTGGTAGAGCGCGGCCACAATTAGGCGGTTGCGCAGGTGGAAATATGCCTGCCAGTCAATGGCGTCATCCTTATCAGCCCACGCCATGTGCCAGATGGCAGCACCTGGCCAGGTAACGGTGGGGAACCCGTGCTGGGCTGCGCGGAGAGAATACTCCGTGTCATCCCACTTGATAAACAGCGGCAGCGGCTGGCCGATAGTCTCCGCCACCACGCGCGGGAATAGGCACATCCACCAGCCGTTGTACTCCACGTCCACGCGGCGGTGCAGTGCGCGGGAGTCGTAGTTCTTCGGGTCCAGGCGAGACTGGGCGTCCCCGATAGCGCGCAGCGGGTACTTGGCAAAGTCATGGTCGTAGACCGCATGCGGGGCGGGGCCCCACATGAAGTCACTGCGGTTGACCTGTTCTCCGGTGGTACGCAGCTGGCTGCGCTCTTGCAGGTTAAGCATCTGCCCGCCCACGATGAATGGGCTTTCCGCATAGCGTGCTGCTTGCACCGCGCGGTAAATGGAGTCCGGCTCGATGGCAATGTCATCATCCATGTAAAGGATGTAGGGGGCGTCGGTGTTTTCTAGCGCCTCGTACATGATGCGGGAATACCCGCCCGATCCGCCCAGATTGCCCTGGCGGAATTCGCGGAAACGCTCCCCCAGGTGCGCAACTGCCTCCGCGTAGCCCGGCTCATCCGCCGGGTGCTGGTTGCCTTGGTCGGGCATGAGGACGACGTCAATGATGTCATCTACGAAGGGATCACTGCCTAGGGCGGTGAGCGCCGCGACGGCATCGGCAGGGCGGTTAAAGGTAGGGATTCCCACGGCAACCTTTTTTGGCTGCGCCGGGTACTGGGTGCCATCGGGAAGCCGCTGCGGGGCGGGCGCGTGCGGGGAGCACCAGGCCGCGTCGGTGATGGTGGACTCCTTGATAGCAGAGACGTCAAACCACAGCAGGCCGCCGTCTTCGAAGTTGTTGAGCTTCAGCTCAAACTCGTGGTGGCCATCCGTCACGTGCTCGTGGCTAATGGCAATACGCTGGCCATCCTGCTTGGAGCGGAAGAAAGACAATGTGGCCTCACCTTCCACGTCCAGGGCAAGAATCACGGAGTTCAGCTGGGACCACCGGCGCCAGTAAGCGGCGGGGAAGGCGTTGAAATAGGTTTCAAACGAGGCCTCGGATCCGGCCGGAATGGTTACCTGCGTGCGGTCTTGCCAGCGCAGGCGGTCCTTATTCTGCTCAGACTCAAGAAGATACAGCGTGCGCACGTCGTTGGGCTCGCCGCGGCTAGGCAGCAAGATTCGCGCGAGTGGCTCATGGGCTTTGGGTGTAGTCACGATTCTCCTTTTATGCAGACTTCTCCTCCCCAGGGTAATAGCTAACCCGCCGCGGGGCTGAGTGCCACGGCGCGGGAGATTAGTTTTCCGGCGCTACCTGGCGGGCCCGGGGAGGGTGCTCGCCGCAGCGCTGCCGGGCGGTAGCCGACGCTATTTTGGGGTTTTCCAGCGCAGATGGGTTCCGCACATAGCGCAGAAATAGTATGCTGAAGGAAACCATCTTCGTCTCTTGGTGGGAAACCACCACCCAAAAGTTTTTAAGGAACCCCACGTGAAACGCTCTCTCATTTCAGCTACCACCGCCGTGGCGCTGGCCTCTACCGCCCTAGCAGCGCCCAGCGCCGGCGCTGTGACCATGAATATTCACGGCAACACCTGTAACTTCACCTTTAGCCAGGAAGAAAAATCCGTGGGCGGGGTTTACACCTGGGTGAGTAAGAAGCCCAAGGACCTGGCCAAATCAGACCACGCTGCCTTGAAATCCAACCGCGAGGTGCACGACTGGGGAGATCCCGCTAAACAACAAGTGGTCGACGAACTACTCGCCTCCTTCGAGGCCTGCACACAGGGCCGCAACTACGATAAATCGAACCCTTTCACGGAGCTTGAAAACCCCAAGAACGCTTCCGCCATTGCACTGTCCCTGATTGGAATTATCACCGTACTGGGGTTGGTAGCTATGTTTAACGGTCCGCAAATCCGGGATTTTGCGGCCAACAACCTAGGTATTCGCCTCTAAGGGCAAGCCCGCCCCGGCAGTAGGTTCCCGGGCGGGGATTTAGCTTTCCTTTCAAAAAGTTTTAAGATTGTTTGCGAAACAAAATAGACTGGGTGAAAGGAACCCCATGACCGAACAGTCCCTGGGCTGGCACCGCGTATTGAATTGGCGCCCCACTTCCGTTTTTGCGCGAATTGCAATTGTATTACTGCTACTGGCGCCGATTGCCATAGCCGGCACCATGATGTGGGCCATGTGGGACCCCTCCAAGTACCTGCGCGACATTGAGCTGGCCGTGGTTAACGAAGACGCCGGCGTAGAAAGCCGCGGTGAATACATTAACTACGGCGACCAAATCGTGGAAGGCTTGCTCAATACCGATTACCTGAACTTCACCGATGTTGACGCGGAGGAGGCCCAACAAGGGCTAACCCGCGGCAAATACATGATGGTTGTCACGCTCCCCGAGGTATTCTCCGAACAGGCCGTGACCATCATCAGCGAGAACCCGGTGCGCCCGGAAATTGAATTTGCCACCAACGACTACTACGGCACCAACAGCTCCGTTATCACCGCCGGCCTCATTCCCAAGGTGCAGACCAGCGTGGAAAACGCTATTACCAAGAAATACGCCGACAAGGTCATCTCGGGTGTGGTGAAACTATCCACCGGCCTAGAAAACGCCGCCGAAGGCGCCGGCAAACTAGACGAAGGCGCCGGCAAGCTCCAAGAAGGCGGCGGCAAAGCTGCCGAAGGAGCCGTCAAATTAGACGAAGGCGCAGCCAAACTGGCCGCCGGAACCGGCAAGCTCCAAGCAGGCGTGGGCGAACTCTCCCAAGGAGCAACCAAACTAGACCAGGGTGCCAACCAACTAGCCGGCGGCATGGACACCCTAGTTGCCGGTACAGACAAACTTGCTGACGGCGCAGGCCAGATCAATGCCGGCGTGGTGCAGCTGACCGACAAACTCATTCCCCTCCTAACCCAGGCGGAAGCCGCCGCCCCGCAGCTAGCGCAAGCGGAGCAAGTACTCCGAGCAGCCGGCATGGTGGAGCAGGCCAACAAGGTCGGAGACCTTGCCACCAAACTCACACCAGGCAGTGATGAGAACATGGTGGCCCAGCTCAACAAACTCCGCGATGGCACCGCGTTGCTGCACTACAACCTCGCGGACCCGAACGCGCAGTACCGCGGCGGCATGGTCAAGCTGCAAGACGGTGCCCACCGCCTCGCGGATGGCACCGGCAAACTCACTACCGGCGTGGCGCGGCTTTCGGACGGCTCGGGGCAGCTGGCATCGGGAGCTAACCAGCTCAAAGAGGGCACCGGAAAATTCAAAGACGGCGGCGGGGAGCTCAAGGCCGGCCTGGACAAGCTGAAAGATGGCACGGACCAACTCTCCACCAAACTCAGCGAAGGCGCGGCCAACGCACCGAAGATTGCCAAACCGGACATCTCCGCGCAAAACATGGCCGTTCCCATCAACTTCACCTCCACCAACCCGCACCCGGTGCAAACCATCCTCAGCGCGGAAGACCCCACCAAAAAGGAAGTATCCGGGGGCGTATCCATGCTGCTGGTAATGGTCTTTGGGTTCCTCATCATGCTGATTTTGGCGCTGCTACTGCCCGTCTATTTCCGCCGCCGCAACCACGGCACCACCGCCGTACTAGGCGCGTGGGCGCTCAAGACCGCCGCCAACGCAGTGGTACTGGGCGTGCTGGCCGCGCTCTCCCACTCCATGGGCTGGCAGCCGGCTAGCTGGGCCACCGTCCTCCCCGTCTTGGCGCTGACCGCAGCGTGTGGCGCGGCCTGCTACCAGCTGTTCCAAGTGTTGTTTGGGCGCGGTGCCGGCGGCGGGTTCGGTCTGGGCTTCTACGCCCTGGGAATCATGGTCTTCGGCGGCGTGTGGCCCGTTGTGGCCATCCCGGCGTTCCTGCGCCTGTTCCACTTCATCCACCCCATGACCTACGCCAAGACGGCGTTTATCCGCGCTACTGACGGTATCCACGATGTCAGCTACTGGGCCCCGGTGGGCGCACTCCTGGCATTCACGCTCATAGCCCTGGCCATCTCCGTAGCGGTGCTGCACGCCCGGCGCGCCATGTTGGAGCAATCGCTTAGCGCCACCGCAAGCCCGGCGGGGCCCATGGCGGTTCCGGCTTCTAGCTAGGGATTCTCAGCGTCCAGGAGGCGCGGAACCACAATGGGGCGGCCGGACTCCGGGTCCTCAACCAACCGGCAGTTTAGGCCGTAGACCTCCTGCAGGAGGTCTTCTGTCACCACTTCATCTACCGGCCCCTGGGCCTGGATTGCCCCGTCTTTCATCACGATGAGGTTAGTGGCGTAGCGGAAGGCCAAGGTCAGCTCGTGCAATACGGTCACCACCGTGACGCCGCTGCGGTGCAAGTCCCGCGCCAGGTTGAGCACCTGCACCTGGTGCGTAATATCCAGGTAAGTAGTGGGCTCATCCAAGAGCACTATAGGAGTGTCTTGCGCCAACACCATGGCCAACCAAACGCGCTGGCGCTGCCCGCCGGAGAGTTCATCAAGGCGCTTGTCCTGGAACGCCTCCACGCGGGCGCGGCGCAGGGCGCTATTGACGGCGGTTTCGTCCGCCTTTGTCCAGCGCCCTAGCATGTCCTGGTGCGGATAGCGCCCGCGGGCAACTAGGTCGTAGACCACAATGCCTTCGGGTGCCACGGGGCTTTGTGGCAGCAAACCCATCTGGCGGGCGATATCCTTGGAGCCCATCTTCTTGATGTCTTTGCCATCTAGGTAGATTGCGCCCTCCGCCGAAAGCACGCGAATAAGCGAGCGCAGCAAGGTGGACTTGCCGCAGGCGTTTGGCCCCACAATCACGGTGAGTTCACCGCGGGGGATATCCACGTCCAGGCCATCGATGATGTTCGTGCCACCGTAACCCACGTACAGGTTTTTAGCGCTTAGCGCAGGGGTTTGCATTCTTACTTCCTCCATTGTTGGGCCAGTAGCCACACCAGATAAATACCGCCAAGTAGGCCGGTGACTACACCTACGGGCAGTTGAACGGGGGCAAACGCGCGTTGGGCAACCAAATCGCTGGCTACTACCAGCGCAGAACCCATCAGTGCTGCGTTGCCCATTCCCACCCCGGAGCCGCGGCTTAAGCGGCGGGCGAGTTGGGGCGCAGCCAACGCTACGAAGGCAACGGGGCCGGAAATAGCTACGCACAGCGCAGTGAGCAGCACTCCTACGCCGATGAGCTGCAGCCGGTAGTATTCCACGCGCACACCCAGGCCGGTGGCCAGGTCATCACCGGTAACAATGACGCCCAGCGGGCGCGAAAGCAGAAGCGCTAGCGGAACCAAGGTGCCCACGGCGCTGACTCCAAAGCCCACATCACCCCATGTAGTAGCGTTGAACGAACCGGCCATCCACTGCATAGCAGTCTGGGCGGCACTAAGCGAGGCTTTGACAATCATCAGGCCGTTGAGCGCCTGCAGAATGGAGGCCATACCGATACCCACCAACACCAGACGGATGGCCGATAGCTTGCGGTTTTGCAGAGCTAGGAAATATACCGTCACTGCGGTGAGAAGGCCGCCCACAATGGCACCCGCGGAGATGAGCACCGGGGAGCCGTTGAACAAGGTGATGGTGGCCACCGCACCGGTGGCAGAGCCTACGGTAAAGCCAATGATATCCGGGCTACCCAAAGGGTTTCCGGAGAGCTGCTGGAAAATACAGCCGGCCACGCCCAGTCCCGCGCCTACCACTACCGTGGCGATAACACGGGGCAGCCGCTGCCCACGCACGAAGAACTGGCCCAGCGGGTCATTGCTCAGGCCAAACAGGTGGGCCACGGTTTGCTGGAAGCTCATGGGGTAATCCCCCAGGCTAAGGCCCAGAATCACTCCGCAAAAGATTAGCGCGATGAGCACCAACCCGGTTCTCACGGCACGTTTTTCCAGACGTACCCCGGCCACAGAATGGAAACGAGAATTTGTCATGAGAAAGTCTCCAGGTTCTTGCGGCGAACGATGTAGAGAAATACTGGCCCGCCGACCAGCGCGGACATGATTCCGGTTTGGATCTCCAGGGGCATGACGATGACGCGGGCGACGATATCGGCCAGCAGCAAAAACACGGGCGCCGCGATGACGCAGGTGGGGATAACTAGCCGCTGGTCTGCTCCGCAGATAGCGCGCGCCAGGTAAGGAACGGCCAACCCCACGAACATGATGGGCCCTACCGCTGCGGTGGCCGCGCCACACAACAGCGTCACGGAAGCCACCACCAAAGTCCGGGTCTGGCCCACTTTGACGCCCAGGGCTTTGCCGGTTTCCTCACCTAGAGTTAACGCGTTGAGGGCCGGTGCCGCGATGAATGCCAGGGCAAGGCCAATCAAGATAAACCACACCACGGTGCCAAACACGTCCCAACCACGGCCTTCCACCGAGCCGGAGGCCCAAAAACGGAATTCGTTAAATGCGCGCTGATTGCTCAGCAACACCATTTGCACGAAGGCGGAAATGGCCATCGAAATAGCCACGCCGGCAAGGGTCAGGCGAGCCGGGGTGACCGAAGCCCGGCCTACGCCGCCCAAGATATACACGCCAACGCTGGCCACCACCGCGCCCAACATTCCTAGCCAAACGTAGCTGCCAATTCCTTGCACCCCGGCGAAGGCCACACCGGCCACCACGGCAAGGGAGGCCCCCGCGTTGATGCCCAAAATGCCGGGGTCAGCTAAGGGGTTGCGGGTTAAGGCCTGCATCAGGGCCCCCGCCACGCCAAGGGCGGCACCAACGATGATAACCACCAGCGTGCGGGGCACGCGCTGGCCCACCACGACGGTGTGCGCGGTTGTGCCGCCATCGCCAGTCAGGGCCGTGTAAACCTCGGAAAGGGACAGAGCGTTCGAGCCCAAAGCGAGCGACGCCGCCACCATAACCAGCAACGCTAGGATCAACGCAACGAAACTAGCCCGCCTTAATCTGAGGCCCATCTATTTGCGACGCTGCATCAGCAGCCAGGCATTGATGGCCGTCATTCCCACCAGAAGGATGGCAAACCCCACGAACAGCCCGACGTACGGGGTGGAGTTGGGGCCGGAGGAGTCCGCGGCCAGCACTGAGTCATCGTCTTTAGGCTTGTCTTTGTCTTTGTCGAAGATGCCGGAATTAGCTGCAGTAGCCGTGGAAGTGGTCTTTGACTTGGAAGACTTAGAGTCGGCGATTTTGGGCTTGGCTACCGAATCATCCAAGGATTCTTTCTTGGCGCCCTGCTTGTTCGCGGATCCGCCGGATGAGTTCGAGCCACCGGAGTTGCCAATGGATTGACTGCGAGCCTGGTTCTGGCCGCCTTCCTCAACGTAGATGACTTCTTCTACGATTTCTTCCTCTTGTTGGCGGGAACCCGAGTTGCTGCGGTTACTATTGCGGTTGCTGTTGCCGGAGCCACGGTTGGATACCACGCGGGAGCCCCCGCGGTTGCTGTCTGTTCCGGTGGAGGTGGTGCCGGAGTTGGAGTTGGAATCAGAGTCAGAATCCCCGCTGTTCGAGCCCCCGCCGGAGTTATCCGCGGAGTCGTTGGCGGCCTTGATGACAGTAAAGTTAGAGCCGCCGCGGTTGGTATAACCCAGGTTCCTTTCGCCCTCGGTAGCCAAGTAACGCAGGTGGTGTTGGCCCGGCGGGAGGTCGCAAGGAACCTCAATGGAACCAGAGGCGGTACCGTCGCTGTTAATCTTGTGCCGGGCTACCACGCCCTGGCCCTGGACAGACATATCCCCACCAAACCCCGCGCCGTCATCAATTTTGATGTTGACAATCTCCCCGGCCGGGAAGCCTCCCACCTCGAAATCCAGGTAGCCACACTGCTCAACTTCCGAAGGGGAGACGGAGGAATAGGTACCGGGGGTGTCATCTCCCGCCCCGCCAGGGGGAAGAGCTAAGGCCAGCGGAGCCATGGAGGAGGCTAGGAAAGCGGTACCGCCGAGCACACCCAAGGTGCGGAATTTTGCGCCCAAGCGCGAATTAGTGTTGTTCATGATTTTCCTTTTTGATTTCTAAAATTTACGACGGAAAGCGGCGAGGACGCCTGCAGTTAGCAACGGAACCATGGCCGAACCGGCAATCAACCACCAGTCGAGGGCTGTCATCTGGCCACTGGGGCGCGCAGGATCTACTGCGGCGGGGTCTTCGTCTGGAGCGCTCGGGCTAGCATTAGCCGGATCCTCTTGCTCCGCCTGCGGGGCTCCCAGGCCCAAATCCAACCATCCGACCAGATTGTCCTTGGCATCTGTGGCAGCAATGGTGTAATCACCATCAGGCAGGCCGGAGGTATCAAGAACAACTTCTCCATTTTTGTCTACCTGAACCCAGCCGGCATCGACGGGTTTGGCGGTGGGGTCAGTGGTATAGACCCACAAGTTAGCCCACTGGCCCGTCTTGAGCTTAGGAATCTTCAGCGTGAGCGTCTCATCCTTGAGCGAACCGCTGACTTTGTGCGAGTTCTGTGCGTTGAACTCCTTATAGCTTTTGGCTGGTGCCTTGCCCTTGCTCGTGGGCTTGCTGTCATAGCTGGCACCGCCAGCACTTCCGCCAGTGGAGGACTGTCCGGTGTTGCTGCGGCCGGTATTGCTGCGGCTCGCACTATTGCTGGTGTTCTGGCTACCACCGCGGGTTACGCGCTTGACTACCCGGCGCACCACTTTCTTGGGGGGCTTATTAGAGTCCCCAGTAGTAGCGGCTTCCCGGTCAGCGGTGGAGTTCTTCGCATCCTTATCCTTGGATCCGCCAACGGTCTTATCCAGTTTCTTCAGCTCGGAGTTCATCTTCTTGATCTCGGCTTCTAAGGCACCGACTTCGGAGAGTTTCTTTTTCTTCTTGTCTCCGTCTTGAGTTTTGTCGCCGTCTTTGGTGTTGCCCTGATCGGAAGCGTCGTCTTGGGTCTTGGGGGCGTACTCAAAGTTCTGCCAGCCCAGGAACTTGCCAAACTCACCGCGGTTGCCTCCTTGAACGGTTACCTTGAGAGGCCCCTCCGGAATGTCTTCAGTCTCCGGCAACAAAACCTGCCCATTGGCGTCTAACTGGAACCAGCTGTCGCTCCAAGGAATCCGCGGCGACCCGTCTTCGATATAGGCGTTCACGTAGACCCAATCACCTTGTTTACTATCAGGCACAGTAACCAGGACTCCGGTGCCCTGCTTGTCCACCTTGATACCGTTTTTGGCACTATCTACCAAGTCCTCTTCATAAGAGAGAGGATCTGGCACACCGGCCGGGCTATATTCTCCGATCACGAAAGGGAAACGGTTCGGGGCGATGGGCAAACTGATCTTCACGTCGCCCTCCTGCAAAGAACCCGACAGGATACGGACGGTGTGCTCGCCGTCCTCGAACGGAGCCTGGGTGCCGTAGGGCCCATCCAGGGTGCCATCCGGGAGCTGGACGTCCACCGCGAAATCACCGGTGGTGTCGTCCGCGTTGACTATCTGCCAAATTGTGGGATTGTCGTGAACTTTGAACTTTTGGACGTGCTTGACGTTAGCCTCATCAAGCTTGATGGCCACGCGCGCGCCGCCGCCATCCGCGTTACAAAAACCCCTGCCTTCGATATGCAAGCGGTTGTCCGCATCCGGAGTTTCGCTCACCGTGGCCGAAGGTGGAGTGGTGCTGGGCACACACGTAGGTTTGGTGTTTTCCGGCTCCTCCCACTGCTGGCCTTCTACCCGCAGGGACGGGGTCACGGAGCTTCGCGAGATATCGCCCTCCACCAAGCCGGAAGCCACGTTAAACTTCAACATCTGACCGGGTTCGAGGTGCAGCGGAAGGCGCTTTTGGACATCAAAGGTGCCGTCATAGTTGGCCCTGAACTGCCAGAAAATGGTGGGGTCTTTCTCACCGCTCTTGGGGTGAGAAATCACGTCATCTTCGGAGAGGTTGCCGGTGTCCTCACTACCGCGCTTGTACTGTGAAACCACGTCCCCCACCAGGTGGTTAACCTTGATGGTGACGGTCGAGCCCTTGCCTTCTTGGTTTATCCATCCGGTGCCAATTAGGCGAACCATTCCGCCCGATTCCACGTCACGCTGGATCTTAATATTGGCACCACCGATATCCACCGACATCAGTTCATCCTCTTTCTGGGCGGCCGCCAATGCCGAGACGAGGTTCAGCGTCTGCGTATCTTCGGCCGGTTGGGATCCAACCTCTGCCTGATTTAGCACGAGGGGTGCTGGCGTGGCCGCTGAATCTGTTGCGGCCGTGTCAGCGGTGGAGTAGGTGGTGGCGGGAGCGGCGGGAGTGGCGGGAATGGGAGCTGCGGTAGTAGCGGCCGGGGTGGTGGCGGGGGCGGTCGCGAGCGCTACCGCCGGGAAGGCGCACCAACAGGCCACGGCAGAGCCCAACGCCACCGCAGTGGCAGACCGGAGCGGGCGAGAGAAAGAGTTCTTGATGTGCATAATTTCCAATTCTTCGTCTGTCTAGACCAGTTTTTCCACGATGTCGTCAATAAGACGGTTCATCAGGAGCGGCCCGCCGGTTGAAGTCCACACGGAGCCATCCACCGGAATGATGTGGTTTTGTTGGAACGCTTCCAGGTCGGTGAACCCGGGGAGCTCCTGAGCTTTTTCGACGGCCTTGATGGCGTCGGCGACATCGGCACTGCCGCCCGCAGTGGGATTGTTAACGGCGGAGCCGCCCAGGGTGCCGAAGAAAATGTAGTCAGCGTCAATATCCTGAAGGTTCTCCAGCGACACGGGATCGGAGTGGCCGCGACCCTCGCGGTCCTGCGCAGGAGGACGGTTCAAACCGACGTCCTTGAGTGCGCGCCCAGCGGGAAGTTCGTTAAGGATAAGCGAGGCACTGTTGCCCTGCCAACGGACCACGCTGAAGGTCGAGTCACCGTAATCCCCCAGCTTCTTGGCGACGTCCTTGGCTTTCTTGTCATAATCGGCGATGATCTCCTCGCCTTTGTCCGCCATGTTCATGGCCTCGGCGGTCAAGCGCAGATTAGTACGCCAATCCCCGCCGGCCCAGCCGGTGTAGACCACCGGCGCGATATGCCGAAGCGCCTCCACGACGGGAGGGTTGTTGTTTACGCTCGTGCCGTCCACGAAAATCAGGTCTGGCTTGGCAGCGCCAATGGCTTCAAAGTTGGGCTGAGCCACATTGCCCAAAATTGGGATATCCCCCGCCTGGTCAAGCAGATAATTGGGTAAGGTAGTCTGCCCGCGGCCGGCCGTGGCACCAACCGGTGTAACCCCTAGGGCCAGGAGGTTGTCAAGCGTGGGTTCAGACAGCGCCACCACCCGCTGCGGATGCTCGGGAACTTCGACGTCGAGGTCCTCAATGTCTTTGACCACACGCGTTGTACCGGATTGAGTATCCGCAGGCGGCTCAGAAGAACACGCAGCGAGCCCCACTACGGCAAGGCCGGTGAGCGCAGCGGAGAAAAATCCTCGGCGGCTAATTTTCGAGCTGAACATAATGCAGTGAAACCTCAATTTTGTTTTCGTTTTCGCGCTAACGCTTCCGGCGCTGGTGGTTTTTGTTCTTTCAGCAACAAAGCCAGGAAGATCTGGATGCATTGCTCAAAGCACATTAAGCATTTCCGACGAAGGGGGGAGGGACCGTAAGCCCCTTCCCCGCTAGTCAGGGTTTATCTACTTAGAACGGAAGGCGGATACCGAACTGCTGTAGGTTAATTCCTAGCTGCTTTGCCAGAACAGGAAGAGCGGCAGCGATAAGCCCCAGGAAAGCAGCTACTCCGCCGATAGAAGCCAGCGCAATGCCCCAGTCAGGAATTTTCTTCTGCTCTCCGGAAGAAGAACTATCCTCAGAGGAATCATCGCCCGGCTTCCCAGGATTTCCCGGCTTACCTGGGTTCTCCGGCTGGTCTGGGTTCTCCGGCTGGTCTGGTGCCGGAATTTCCTTCAGCTTAAACTCAAAGAGGTGGTCATTTTCCTCATTGACCTGGGTTGCTTTGTCCACTGCGTAGATGGTTCCATCTGCGCCGACGGTAATGTGGTTAACATGAGGTGCGGCGGGCAGCTTAGCCACGATCTCATCAGAGTTTGTGTCAATAGCAACAACGGAACCGTCGCCACGATGTCCGACGTAGACTCGCTTGTCAACGGGGTTGTAGCGGGCGCTCAGGGCTCCCGCGCCGGTGGGGATTATCTTAATAAGCTCACCGGTTTCCGCGTTAACGACCAAAGTGTTTCCGGAGTCATTGGCGGCCACGTAGAGCTTATTGTGTTCTGTATCTACCGTGATACCGGAAGCGGAACGAACCTTATCAGCAGGGAGGTTGAAGTACCTGGTCTCACCGCTTGCCAGATCGATCTGAGCAATACGAGGGTTCTGACGCGAAACCGTATAGAGCTTGTTGTTTACACGGTCCAGATCCAAAGCCATGGTCACTGGGAAATCAACCAAGTTAATGTCCGAGTTGTTGTGGGCGTCTAGATCTACCACCTTGACCAAACCCTTTGTGCGGGAAACAGAAGAGATGTAGGCCTTACCATCTTCGGCGATGACAACATCGCGCGGATGGGCTACAAAGCCCTTTGGCCATTGCTTTTGCAGCTGCAAGTCGGACTGCTGATAGGTGGCAATTGTGTTCTGAAGGGTGTTGGTGACCCAGATTAGTCCGCGCTTGTTATCCACAGCAATACCGAAAGCTGCGTTAGGGTACTGCTCCTCATCACTGAACTTCTCGGTGATGGAGATTTCCTTCTCAACCTTTAGGGTCTTGGCATTGATCTTGAAAAGCTTCGCACCCTTGTCAAAGCCTGAATGAGTCACGTAAAGGTGACCGGTTTCGTTGTTGATAGCGCTCTGGTAGAGACCTGAACCCAAATCCAGTTTGCGCACCTCATAGTCATTCTCATTAACCGGGGAGTCAGAAACGTTTACGGTGTCTTCAAGCGCTACGGTCATCTCCGCTCCGCCCTGGGTATAGGTGACAACTACGGGCTCGCCGTAAGGGGCGTCGTTGGCCACGGTGACATCATCCAAAACTGCAGCGCCCTCGACCCCCGATTGGCTGCCGGTCCACCATTGCGCCCCGGCGGTTCCTACGGCGGTGACGGTGGCATCGGCAGGCAAGTTAGCTACATGTACGGTAGTTTTATTGCCTTGGATAGCTGGGCCGCTTAATGCCGCGTAAACGGCGGTTACCAGGGTAATTTCCTTGGTACTAGTACCGTCACTGACGGTCAGTGTATGACTTCCCGCCAGAGCCTTGCCCTTCGGAACGGTAACGTCACCAGTGAACACACCGTTTTCGTCAGTCATCAGTGGCTTGCGAGACTCTAGCGCCTCACCGTTCAGGGACACAGTCACTGGCTGAGAAGCAGCTAGGCCATCCACTTCCAGGCCCACTGCAATCACGCCAGCCTTGCCATGGTGGCCATCAATAGCGGAGCCACGAACAGAGCGAACAGGCCCCTTAATCTCCAAGGTCCCACAGTGCCCGTCGTTTACTCCAGTGTTGTCGATGTAGAGGTCGACAGTCTTGGAACCAGAAGGCTTGAGCATGTCATTGCCCCCAAGGATGGAGAAACGGTGCTTGCCATCCTTCATTCCCTGTGGCAGGACTAGCTGCACTTCAAAGCTACCATCGGCGAACTTCTCTGCCGGCAAACGCAGCGCAATTGAACTTTCTTTCCCGTCATCAGTATCCAGATTTGAGCCGGCCGCCTGCGCGGACTTGCTCCACAACTCGTTAGCACTCTTGTCAATCTTGAAGGATAGGTAACCCGATGCGGAATCAGTTTTGCGAGGGGTAAAGCCGGTACCCCGAACCGTGATGACTTCGCCGGCACGGAAATTACGAGTTTCCGCACCCTCGATTTCGATGGTACCTGTGAGATCACCGAAAGAGTCCGGGACTTCGTACTGATCCGCGCAAGTTGCCGCGAACGCCGGGGTGGCCGTCACAACCCCCAATCCGGAAGTTACAAGTGCAACACTGAGAAGTCCGCCAATAGCACGTTGCGTGGCACTAGGCTTTGTAAATTTCATCATGGATGAATCTTTCTTTTTAGAGAGGCTCTGGCAAACAGCTCCCGCATTTTGGACGAGTAGCTCACCAGCCAGCCGTAAGGACAGTCAAATGAGAGAGGAAGAGCCACCAACCGCTGCGCCCCCGACCGAAGAGGCACTACAACTTAGGATTGAATTTGACACCAACTCTTGATTCACCACTCTAGTCAGCCTAACCTAAATGTGCAAAGGCTAGGCTAATTTGTGGTACACCTATGAGCAATGCCCACGGGTATAACTAGCGCGAATTCCCTAACGCTACAAACATCAATAAGGTTGCCCTCTTAGCTTTCTAAAGCGGCCGAACCTCGCGGGCACTAGCCCCACTGTCCCGGCTACGAAGCTCGCGGGACAATCTAAGACAGTAACCAAGCAGCGGATTTTTAGGCATAAAAACGACCTACGGCCACAACCGGTTCTTCGGATCGAAGAATCAGTTGCGGCCAGTCACAAAGGCAACAGAATAGGAGCTAAGAATAACCCCTACCTATTAACCAGGAAGACCTGGGGTTTAGAAAGGTAGACGGATACCAAACTGCTCCAGGTTGATTCCCAAGTGCTTTGCAATCATCGGCAATGCGGCTGCCAGTAGGCCTAGGAATGCTAGGACTCCGCCCACAGAAAGAACCGGAACCAGCCACTCTGGGGTCTTTTCATCTTTACCATTGGAAGAACCGGACGTTTGGTTGCTGCTCTGATCATTGTCACCGGGGGCGCCGGGCTTCCCAGGGATCTCTTCTTTCAGCTTGAAGGCAAAGAGGTGGTCATGATCACGGTCAGCGCTAGCCGGGTTCTGGGAGGACTTGTCCACAGCGTAGACTGTACCGTCAGCTCCCACGTTGACATGGTTGAACCAGACGCCGGAATCGAATCGAGCCACGATTTCATCAGTATTCGAGTCAATAGCTACGACCGTGCTTGCGTCACGGTGGCCAACGTAGACACGCTCATCGACTGGATTGTAACGAGCCGAGATTGCACCCGCACCAGTGCGGATTTCTTTTTGGAAGGAGCCATCCGCAGCATTGAATACCAAGGTGTTGCCACTACCAGTAGCCGCAATGTAAAGCTTGTTGTGCTTAGTATCCAGAGCTACACCTGCGCCACCGTCTACCTTGTCGGCAGGCATATCAAAGATGTCAACTTCCTCGGTAGTGGTGTTGATGCGGGCTATCTTAGGACTATTCCGAGATACGGTATACAGGTAGTTGCTATCTACATCGAGCTCCAGGGACATCGGAACCGGGAACTGACCCAAATCGATTTCCTTATTGCTCTTCCCGTCATAATCAACCACTACAACGTTGCCGTTGCCACGGTCGAACTTGGTGGGATCATCGGTTTTGTTAAATACTGAGGAGATCCAAGCCTTGCCAGTTTTTTCATCGATGACGATATCACGTGGGTGACCAACGAAGTTCTTTGGCCACTGTTTCACCAGAGAAAGATCCTTCTGGTTGTAAGCAGCGATGGTGTTTTGGCGGGAGTTGGTAACCCAAATCCAATCACGCTTCTTATCTAGGCCAATTCCGTAGGCAGCTAGGATTTCATTGTCCAGCTTAGGGTTGCCCTCAAGGTTAACCTCCTGCTTGACTTCTAAGGTGGTGGCATCCAGCTTGTACAGGGTGGAGTACTTGGTCCGGTTGGAACGGGTAACGAAGATTTCGTTAGTGTCGTTATTGATGGCGGTCTGGTACAGACCATCGCCCAAGTTAACCGACTTTACGTCGTAGTGATCAACGTTTTCTGGTGCCACAGTAGCGCTTACTTTGGTACCGGTCTCAACGGTCTTGGTTTCCCCACCAATAGTGTAGGTAATTACGATTGGCTGACCAAAAGGTGCGTCAGCTGGAATCTCAACGTCGCTAAGAGTGACACTGCCATCTGCCATGGCAGCCTGGGTACCAGTCCACCAGGAGTTGCCCGCAACACCCACAGCGGTGACGTTCGAACCGGCAGGAAGGTTTGTGACGTTTGCGGTGGCGGTTGCACCCTGTGCCCCAGCGTGACTGATGGCTGCGTAAACACCGGTGGAGAAAGCGGCATCAGCTGAAGTCGTACCATCACTAACGGTAAGCGTGTGCTCACCGGCCAGGGCTGCACCCTTAGGAATGGTAACCTTCCCTTTATAGGTCCCCTCTGGTCCGGAGGTTGGTGCTTCACTAAACTTGATTGGAACGCCGTCGATACTGATGGTCAATGCAGCGCCAGCTGCCAAACCGGAAGCGGAGGCCTCGACTACAACGTCACCTGCAAGATTTCCCTTGCGATGGTCAATCGCGTGCCCTGTAACCTTACTCACGGAAGCTTCCGCTACCGTGGCCGCAGGGGCTGCAATGGTCCCACAATGTCCGTCGTTAGTCTGAGCCGAGTCCACCAGGAACTCAATGTGCTGGCCACCCCGTGGGTCCTGACCGTCATTGCCGACAAGAATATTGAGAACATGCTTGCCGTCTTGGAGTCCCTCAGGTAGAACCAGATCGATGTTCAAGTTACCGTCAGCAAAATTCTCAGCCGGAAGGATTAGTGCCGTTCCCCCAGCTCCGGCAGAAAGATTGTCATTTTGATCATCTGGCCAGGTAACGCCACCAAAATCCAGCTTGAAGGCAATGGAGCCACCCTCGCGCGGAGGAACATTAACCCCGGTGACGGAGATGGTATCACCAGAGGCAAAGTTCTTCGAATCTGCGTCCTTGATTGAATAGGTGCCTTCCAAGCCCTTTGCAGGCTTGGCTTCGAAATTGGCACATTCAGTGGTCTCAGCAAGAGCAGGAACAGCGGAAACAACGCCTAGGCCGGAGGCCACCAGCGCAGCACTGAGAAGGCCGCCGATAGCACGGGACGAGGCGTGTGGTTTGAGAGTTTTCTTCATGTAGGTACTTTCTTTTGGTTTATGTCCTAGTCCCCGTTTGCGAATAGAGCGGGCCGGAAAGCTTTTGATGAGCTTTCCCTAGGAACTACAGGAAACTTAAGAGAGTGACGGGGACAACCAGAAGTTCTTTATCAATCCGGCCGAAGCCATCCTATGAGAGACTCCATCGATCTTTTCCAAAAGGTTTGAAATTTAAATCATCCTTTTGATTGAAGAAACTCATACTCTAGTTTATGAACCATACACAGTTTTACCTAGTAAAGCAAAGCTAAGCCTAGCCTAAAAGTCGATTCTCTCCGATCTCCCGCAGAATACCCATAGCCACTGGAGATGCTTGCCCCACATCTTGTCCTCCCTTGTTGGCCCGTAGAACTCCATAAGCCGGGCCTTACGCTCAAGGTTGGTCGCGCGAGTTAAAGCTCCTGCGCCAAAAGCCAACTGCCCCGATAGCCCACGGAGTCCTAGAAGTTGAGCACGGGGTTGGCAAGGGTGCCAACGCCCTCAATTTCAATGACTACTTCGTCGCCGTGTTCAACGGGGATGGGTCCTGGTGGGCACCCCATGCTGATGACGTCGCCGGGTTCCAGCGTCATGTACTGCGAGCAGTACGCGATGGATTGCGCAACGGACCAGATCTGGCGGGCGGTCGTGGAGTCCACCAGGTTCAGGCGCTTCCCCTGGCGGATGAGGTGGGCCTTGATTGCCGTGTCATCCGGGTTGGCAAGCTCGGTTTCCAGGTACGGGCCCACCGGGCAGAAGGTGTCCAAGCCTTTGCCGCGTGACCACTGCCCGTCTTTGTTCATCAGCGCGGGCGCGGACATGTCGTTGCAGACGGTGTAGCCCAGCACGTAGTCAAGGGCGTTATCCGCACTTACCGCCTTGCATGTGCTGCCGATGACCGCCGCTAGCTCGCATTCAAAAATTGCGCCGCTGGCTACTTCCGGGACCTCAATCGGTTGGCCGGGGCCCACTATCGCCGAGGGCGGCTTCAGGAAGTAAAAAGGCTCCCGGTCTGTTTCCGGATCAAAAGGCCGGTCCTCGGCTAGGAACGCACACCCCATGGCCACCACCTTGGAAGGGGTCACTGGGCTCAGCAGCTTCGCGTCGGTGATTACTTCACCGGTTTCAGCAGCGGTGGCAGCCTCCACCAGGTCCGTGGCGTCAAGGACGTGGAAGCCATCTGCCACACGGGCAAAAAGGGTACGGTCACCTGTGGAAATACGAGCAATTTTCAAGACTATTCCTTCGTTAGTTGGGGAAGCTATGCGGGGCAAAAGTGAAGGTGACCCCACCGCGTCTGTTGAGGACGCCGCGGGGCGCGGGTTCTAAGCCAGGCGGCGAGCACCCTCACCGGGCAGCGCCACCAGGAAGGTGGGCTCCGGGAAGCCCCTGTCCTTGGCGGCGGACTCGATGGCGGCCACGGTGTCATCGACCTTGTCTTGGTCCAGCAGCACGATGACCGCGCCACCAAAGCCGCCGCCGGTCATGCGGGCACCCAGCTGGCCGGCCGCGTCAAACACGCTGTCCAGCTCCGGGGTGGTGACCTCGTACTGATCGCGCAGGCTCAAGTGGGAGTCCCGCATGAGTTCGGCAAAGCGGTCCAGGTTGCCTTCTTTCAAGGCCTGGGCGGCCTCCAGGGTGCGCGCGGTCTCTTCTACCACGTGAGCCACGCGGCGGCGCACGACGTCCTCATCGCGGCCGGTGTCCTTGGCCCAGGCGCACGCCCGGTCAACCGCGTCCGGGATATCGCGCAACGTGGCACCGGGGCCTGCGCCCAGGGCTTCTTGTACGTCGTCGATAACGCCTCGGCGGGAGGCATACTGGCCGTCACTCAAGGAGTGCGGGGCGTTGGTGTCCGCGATGAGCAGCACCTTGCCCCGCGCGGCCAGGTCAAAAGGCACCAGGTCCAACGCGCCGGAGGAAAAGTCCAACTCCAGGGCGTGGCCGCGCTTGCCAAAGAGGCTGGCGTTTTGATCCAGACCACCAGTGGACGCGCCCACTACCTCGTTTTCGGCGCGCATACAGGCCTTGACCAGGCGCGCACGCGCGGCGTCATCCGGGGCGTGGCCGGTGGCAAGTTCATAGGCCGCCACGGCGGTAGAACACTCCAAGGCCGCGGAGCTAGATAGGCCAGAGCCCACCGGGACATCGGAGGTCACCGCAATGCTCAGCCCCGCGCAGGACGGGATGCCCCCGTCTTTTAAGCCCGCCCACACGGTACCGGCCACGTAGCCGGCCCAGTTGTCTGGGCTGCCGGGGCCAACCGCAGCAAGGTCAACGCTGACTGGTTCATCGGCTGCGTCGGAGACCATCACCAGCTTGCCGTCTTTGCGGGTTGCCACGGCCACGGCCGTGTTTTGTTCCAGCGCGAACGGGATAGATACTCCGCCCGCGTAGTCCACGTGTTCACCGATCAGGTTCACCCGCCCGGGTGCTGCCCACACGCCGACGGGCTGTGCGTCAAAGTGCTTGTCAAAAAGCGCCTTGGCGTCTGCCACCAGCTGGTCATTGCTGCGAGTTTTTATCCACATGTCCAAATCTCCCTAAACCGGGCGGCTATCCGCTCCGGGGTTGTGTCAGAAATCCATACTGCCTGGGCGGATTCGGATCCGGCCAGGTACTTCATCCGCCCCGGTGAGCGCATCAGACTAAATAGTTGCAGGTGCATACGCACCGGGCTGCCCGCAGTCCCGGCGCGGTCCGCCGCTTTGGCGGGTGCCTGCGTCCAGCCCGCGATGTACGGGGGTTTGTCCACTCCCTCAAAGAAGCGGTCCATGGCCCCGTACAGATCCTTGAGTAGGACTGCGAGGTCTGCTTTGGCGGCATCGGAAAGCTCTGTAAAGTCCGCCACCTGCCGGTTGGGCATGACCATGGCCTCCACCGGCCACTTGGCCGCGGCCGGCACGAACACCGTGAAGTGCTCCGTTCGCGTAATCACGCGGGTGCCGGCGGCCACCTCCTTATCCAAAATCTCCTGGAAGAGGTCACGCCCCTGCGCCGCGGCCTCCTGGCAGCTGTCCACAATGGCGGCCAAGCGCGGGGAGAAAAACGGATAAGAATAAATCTGGCCATGCGGGTGCTGAAGGGTGACCCCAATCTCCGCACCCCGGTTTTCAAAGGGGAATACCTGCTTGACGCCGTCCAACGCGCTGAGCTCCGCCGTGCGGTGCGCCCACGCCTCAATGACGGTGCGAATGCGCTCCACCGGCAGGTCACGGAAGGAAAGCTCCGGGTCCTGCGTGAAACACACGACCTCGCAGCGCGCCAGCGCGGGCTCCCGCGCAACCAGCCCCATCCCATCCACGTCGTGCTGGAAGTCAGCCGGGACCTCGATGTCCATGGAAAAAGACGGGAAGCGGTTTTCAAAGACCACCACGTCATAGGACGGGCTGGGGATTTCCGTGGGCAACTGACCGGGGCGCGTGGGCGCTAGCGGGTTCTCATTAGCCGGCGGCATGAACGTGCGGTTCATCCGGTGGGCGGCAAACGCCACCCAATCCCCGGTTAAGGGATCCCGGCGGATCTCCGAGGCCGGGTTGACCTGGGGCAAATCGCGGGAGTCCTCCAACACGCGGTCCGGGTGCTGTGAACCGGCGTCATCAAAGTAGATGATGTCGCGCCCATCCGCCAGCTTGGCCTTGGTGATGCTGAGCATTGTCCTAGTGCGCCTCTAGTTTGGATTCATCGATCTTGGACTCATCCACCACGACAGGGCGCAGCTTGGCCCAGGCAAAGAAGGCGGCGGCGACCAGGATCATTACCAGTCCGGCCCAGAAGTTCTCCATGGCGTTCTTCGGCGCTCCGGTGGCGGGGTTGACGCCCGGGTCCAGGGCAAAGGCCGCCAGGACCAGGATGACGCCATAGATGACAACGAGAGCTCCAATGACGTTGCGGATATCAAAGGCACCCGCGGTGTGCTTTTTAGGTTGAGTAGTACGCATGATTTTCCTTTAGCAAAGTTGCAGGGGTTAGGCGAAGATGACGTTGAGGATGATGACCATGACCATGCACAAGATACCCAGTGGCACGGTGCGCTGGTACCACGCGGCGCCGTCCTCGGAGCCGTCGTTGAAGTGGTTCTTTGGCGTCACGGAGTGGACAAAGCCCACCAGCTCGGAGTCCTTCTTGGCCTCGGTGAACATAGACACAACAATGGAGACCACGATATCCACGGTGAAGGCAATACCGGCGGCAATGAACGCGGTGCCCTGGCCCGGCAGGTTGAACAGTGTGGCCTCAGCGCCGGTGAAGGACGCGACCCACCAGTACAGGATTGCGGACAGCGTACCGGCCACCAGGCCAGTCCAACCGGCGGTGGGGGTCATGCGCTTCCAGAACATACCCAGAATGAACGTGGCAAACAGTGGGGCGTTGAAGAAGCCGAACAGTGTTTGCAGGTAGTCCATGATGTTGCCAAAGTTCTGCGCCAAAAGGGCGGTGAAGATAGCCACCAGGGTGGCAACCACGGTGGCCAGGCGGCCAAACTTCAGGTAGTAGTCATCCGGGCGGTCTTTGACCACGTAGGTCTCCCAGATGTCGTAGCTGATAACCGTGTTAAACGCGGAGATGTTAGCGGCCATACCGGCCATGAAGGAAGCCAGCAGACCGGCAATGGCAACACCCAGCAAGCCGTTGGGAAGCAGGTCACGCATGAGGTAGAGCACGGCCTCGTTGGGCTCACCGACGGGGGTGTCGCCCATCAACTCTGCGACGGTAACGGAGGCAACCATGCCCGGAACAACCACCAGGAAAGGAACGAACATCTTGGGGAACGCACCAATGATGGGGGTCTTGCGGGCCGCGGAGATGGACTCGGAAGCCATGGCGCGCTGCACCTCAACGAAGTTGGTGGTCCAGTAACCGAAGGACAACACGAAGCCCAGGCCGAAGGTAATACCAATGGCGGAAACAATGGGGTGTTCAAAACCGGAGATTTCCACGCCCGGCCAGGTGTGGAAGTGGGACTCATTAGCCACCTTTTCCTTCAGACCGGACCAGCCGCCCACATTCATCATGCCCAGCACGGTGATAGGGATAAGCATGGCCATAATCACGAAGAACTGCAGCACCTCGTTGTAAATGGCTGCGGACAACCCGCCCAGCGTGATGTAGGACAGCACAATGACGGCGGCAATAACCAGCGCCACCCACAGCGGCCAACCCAGCAGGGCGTTGACGACCTTGGCCAGCAGGAACAGGTTCACACCGGCAATGAGCAGCTGCGCCACCGCAAAGGAGATGGCGTTGACCAGGTGCGCGGTTTTGCCAAAGCGCTTTAGCATGAACTCCGGAACGGAGCGGACCTTGGAGCCGTAGTAGAAGGGCATCATCACAATACCCAGGAACACCATGGCGGGAACGGCACCAATCCAGAAGTAGTGCATGGTCTGGAAGCCGTACTGCACGCCGTTGGCGGACTGGCCGATGATCTCTACCGCGCCCAGGTTGGCAGAAACAAAAGCCAAGCCGGTGACCCACGCGGGGAGCCCGCGCCCGGAGAGGAAGAAGTCAATGGAGGATGAGACGCGCGATTTCGCGGCCCAGCCGATCCCCAAGACGAAGATGAAATAGATGGCGACTAGCAGGTAGTCAACCCACGTGGCGTCAAGCCGCAATGCTGTTGCAGCATTCATAGCGTGGCCTTTCTTAGAGGTTAGAGATAGTTACGTGACAGTTAAAAGGGGTTTCGGGCGTCAAAGTGAAAACGTCCGTGCCCGTGGCAAGCGCGTTGGGAGGCGCGCTCATGGGTTCAATGGCAATGGAGCGTCCCCGCCCCGGGTAGTTATCCGGGGTGTACATCTGCACCCAGGGGAGGTTGTCGCTCAAGGTGAGCGCCACGCCGTGGCCTTCCCGGTTGCGCAGCCGCACGGTGGTTCCGGGGGCAACGCGGAAGGCGTGATCCAAAAACGCGCCGTCAATCTCCCCTTGCGGGAGGACGGCGCTGGCCGGTTGCGTATCACCCGTGGGCAACATGCGATCCGGATCTAGGACCAGGTTGTATTTGGCGTCGATCTCCAGTGTGCACTCATCCACGGGCGCGCCATGCGCACTGAAGTAGGGGTGCCAGCCCCAGGCAAAAGGCACCGATACCGCCGTGGTGGTTGCCTCCACGTCCACCCGCAGTCCGTCCGCGCCGAGTGTGTACGTTACTTCGATGCGGGCCGGCCATTCAGGGATATCGGTGCCTAGGGTGACGGTTGCCGCCTCCTTGTTAGCCGCGACAACGTCCCACTGCTTCAGGTGTACCAAGCCGTGCAGGGCGTTGTTGCGCTCCGGCTCATTGATGTCCATGGTGCGGGTGCGCCCCTGCCAATCAAAGGTCCCGGCGTCCAGGCGGTTGGGCCAGGGCGCTAGGTGCAGGGCTGCCCCCAAGCGGGCATCGACATCCTTAGCATTGGACTCCAGCAAAGGCTTTCCCTGACAGGTCAGCGACTCCACGGAGCCACCGCGTCTGGAAATAACAGCGGTTAGGCCGCCTGGGGCTGAGATGGTTAGGCCTTCAGGGTCAATCATGGTGTGCCATCCTTGCTAGCTGCGCACTTGGAGAGTCGATATAAAATGGCCGGAGCCTTTTGAGGTGTGCCAGGCGGAAAGTAGATCTTTTACGCCGTTCACACTTATAGGTTATAGCTTCCTGCGCCTTTTGTCACTACCCCCACCGAATGTGATGGCCACCATCCCACACCCGCCCTCCCCCAGGGAAACTATTAAAAACCCCGTTGGGTCCCACCACTTTCGCGGTGGGACCCAACGGGGTATCTAGGAGCTTGAACTTCCGGGTGTCCTACGCCTATGCCTTTACGGTAGCTTTCTGGCCAGCCGTGACGGGGGCAATCTCTAAACGGTTGAGCATGTAGAGAACGCGGGCCTCCAGATCATCGGCCAACTCCCGGGTTTCTTCCATGGAACCGGCGGCGGGAAGATCCCAGATCTTGATATCGCGCCCGGCCTCATCACGCTTGATATCCCGGCCCAGGTAGACAATGTAGTCAGGCATATCAACCAGACGGCGCTCCTCCAGGTAGCGCTCGCGCCCGGCGCCAACACCCCGTTCTTTGAGAACGGAAGACAGGTGCGAGGTGGCGGCGTTTTCGGGGTGAGCTACAGCGGCGTCAACCACCAGGGCGTCACCCGCGTGCTTTTTGGTCAGCGCCACGGCGGCAGCCGCCAGATCCGGGTTGGACCCGGAGGCAAAACGCACGTGAATGCGGTGGGCGCCAAAGTGCTCAGCCATCTCACGCTCAACGATTACCGGGATGAAGCGCTTGATACGTGCATGGTTCATGTGGTGTGCACAAAGTTCATCGAACTTGGCGTTAATAGCGCCAACGGAGTGCTTGTGTCCGTAGGAGCGAAGGACGTCTTCGCGGAGGGTTTCCAGGCGGTGCGAAATGTTAATCATTGCTACTCGCTTTCTGTAGGGTCCGGAAGTTAACACCTTTTGTTAACCTACCGTTCACCTTACTCGATTGGTGGGAAAAGTCAAACGTTAGGTTTAAACCAAGCAATTAAGATTGCAATTCCCCAGCGCACAGCGCCGTAAACCCTCAAGCTGCCGCGAGTCCGGCGCCTTCCCGTCACCTGGCCGGCCCATGTGGTGAATGGAAGGTTAACTTCCCGCCTTCACCGCGCGGGCCACCAACTCCTCCACCGGGCCGCGCCGGAAACGCCACCTCCACGCGCTGGCAAACACCACTGAGACACCAACCGTCTCCCAGAAATACCAATCATCCGCGCTCACCCCAACCTGTCCAACGCCCTCGGTTGATGGCGGCGGGGTAACGCCCCTATCCCACCAGGCCTCCTCCTTGCCATAAAGCCCGTCGTAGCCCTGGGAATTAGCAACCATCTCCTGGTACTGCGGCCACGGGATGTCCGACGCGGCGGAGAGCTCTGCGGAGGAATAGGAATCCGCCGGTGCCGGCTCCCCCACTTCACCAAACACCACCCAGCCGGTAAACAACACGTGGGCCACGTACACCGTAAGCGCCATGGATCCCACCGCGCGCACGGGGTACGTGACCTGCGCGGCGGGTTTTAGGCTGCACAGCAACAGGCAGAGGGATATCACTGCGACCGCGAAGGCTATGCTCAGCACCACGTCCGCCAGCCCGCCCGAATGCGGGGCTATATCCAGGTAATCCTCGATAAAATGCCCATTTGCCGCGCCGGCACCAATAACCTTCCCGGGGTCCGTCCCGTAGCCCTCCGGATAGCGGAACCGGTAGCTAAGCCCCACTGCCAGCGCGCCGACCACCAACGCCACCGCCTGCGCGGCACGCCTATCAAGCAACGCGCGGTGGATGAGCACGCCAGCCGCGCCATAAGCCAACCACGCCAAGAGCGGATAAACGCCGCTGACCGTTTCGTTGTAAATATCGGCCGCCAACACCGCCGCGGCCAACCCCGGCCCCACCACCACCAGCGCCGCAACCAGCACCGCAATCCGGGGAACCGGCCACGCGGCCACCGGGCCCATGAGGAAGAGAATCCAGGCGATGGAGTTGAGTACCACCACAATCCCGGTTTGCGTGGACATAAGGAAAAGACCAATGGCCATGATGATCACCCCGCGCAGGAGCAGCTGCGGCAGCCGGTGACCGCGGTGAACCATGATGGACACCGACGCTCCCGCCAGCACCGCGAACAGCGCTGAGGAATACCCGTGCGGCAAATTAGCACCGGGAAAACTGAACTGGGTGAGGTGGGCATAAATCATCCCGAAGATAGCCACGGCCCGAGCCAAGTCAAGACCGTGGATGCGCTGAGCTAAGTTCATTCTCATAAATATAGACCCCTCGCGCGCTTCTCCTCGCGCCACGGCGGGGCCACAGTGACGGACCGCAGCGGGACTTCGCCTCAGACCCGGCTACGCGCAGACGAAGTCGGCGACCTCTCAGTTGACTGTTGTCGCAACGTAGCGCGAACCCCACCCTTGACCAACCGCATGCTGTTGACCTTGCTCCGCCAAGTAATCCAGTCGAAGTCGGTGAGTGTCCCAGTTTCCTATCTTAGTGAGGTATATGACTAAGGGCGTTGTGCTCGCATAGCGGGGACGCGGGAATTGTCCTTGATCCATATCACAGCATGAGGGTCAATGAAATTCGCCACCATTTGGATGGCGCTATCAACAGAATCGAGATGTGCGACTTCACAGGCTATATCGCGTTGTTGGACGATTGATTCGTGATGAGAGCACCTGTTTCTCATTTCGTAAACAATGACTACAAGGGCTTCGAATTGCTGTCTGCTGTTAGGTTTTTGTTTTAAAGCCTTCTCTACCTGAGGCCAGATACTCGCTTGATAGTGACTGCTTAAGAGGAAACGCCAGAAATCAAAGCTGAGTTCAGCGAGATAGATCTTCGTGAGGCGAGTGTTCCAGAGGTAGAGCGCTTCTGGTGCTGGATGGTCGGCATACCGGCTCATTCGAGCAGATGAAAACCACTGAGATAGCGGCCCGGTGGTGTGGTCTTGGATTATCCAGCATGGATACGTTAGCCTTTATCTTGAAAGCCTCGGAGCGATCCCTGCACTACGAAAGTAGGAGTAAATCGCCGGGGTTATTGACGTTTTCGGGCCATAGGGTTTGGGTTGGTGGGTTTGTTGTTGCCTGGATAGGGGGGCACCACGGAAGGCCACCTCAGCCGGAAAATAACTACCAACTAGTCACAAACAAACCCTACGCTGTTCAGGCAGACGCCGCTTCGTAGCGCGAGCCCCGCCCCTGACCAACCGCACGCAGCTGGCCTCCTTCTACCAAATTGTCCAGATTCTTCCGCGCCGTACCCCTGGATACACCGGCCAGCACCATTAAGTCGCCGGTAGTAATTGCAGGGTGCGCCTCTAGCCAGGAGCTAACCACTTTCCGCAGCTCCTGTTCGTCCGTAGTCCGGTAAGCAACCAACGGAAACAGCACATCTTTTGGCTGATTTCTCTGCACAATTCCTATAGCTGCCTGACTGAGCAACCAAACCTCTTGGTACTTATAAACGAGGGGCTCCCCGCCAACAGCAGTCTGCTTCGCTATGTCCACAGCAGCGCGCGCGGACTCTTCCGAGGTTTGCAGGGCGTCAGCAATACCAGCAATGGTGACAAACGGCTTGTGCAGTAACTCATGGATGACAATCGACAAGCGGTAGTCCTGCCGACGTTCCTCAGGCCGGATGGCCTCGACTAACTTAGTGACCGCCACGTTTGGGCTACCACCCCGAAGAGTCGTCACAACGTAAGCACCCTCAGTTTCTGTAATCTCCGGCGGCCGGTGACCCAGGGTTATCATTGAGTGATACATGCGGTCCACACCAACCCCCTGCTTGTCGACCAGCCCGATTGCCCTAAAAAGGTCTGCCAAGGCTGGATAGCGTGCTTCACGCTGACTCAGAATATTCTGTGATGTAACTTCGCCAACAAACCCGCCTGGACTGCGAACCTCGAACGTGGAATCCATGCTGTACCACCGCAGCTCAGTGGGCGTTGAACGATTCCAATCTCGGTGAATAACGCCGTTCATTAAGGCCTCACGAACAGCTAGTCGAGGAACCTTGGATACCGAAACATGGCTTGGCCCCAGTTCCACGGTCATCTTCGTGTTCATTACGGACACAGCACGCTCAACCTCGTCGATTTGCTCGATTAAGGAGGTTCCCGACTTGGGCATCACGCGATTTTCAATCTGGCCAGCCGGGACAGTGAACTGCGTAAGTTCCAGACAAGTGCGGTCTACAGGAGTAAAAAGAAGCGCCGCAGCCTCGGAGAGTCTCTCATCGCTACCTATCGCACCTATTCGACTAAGCAGCTCTCTATCGCTCAAGGCTTCAGCAGCTTCCCCCATCCATCGACGACAAACTAGTAAAGCTACTGGGCTAACATCACTTAACGACCTGGAAGAAGCAGCGGCCATCGGGTCATGGTTTTCTGCCTTTCGACGGTGCTCCCACCACTCCGAACGATCAACCTGCTGACACGAATCACCTACACGCCACCTGAGTCTGTCCGAGGTGTCGTAAACCGGCTCCGGTGACTCAGCAACGAAAATAAGCAGAACCCTCAACCCACTGACATTTCTCGCGGTAATATCCGGAGCAACTTTTACTGCGCTATTAATTCTCTGACGAAGCCAATCAATATCCAGCTCGGTGCCCAAGATCCGTCCGGAATCCTCTACACCCACTATTAAAGCGCCGCCGCCTGGAGAGTTGGCCATGCAGGCTACCTCGTTAGCCAACTTCGTGGCCGCAACCGGATTCTTCGGGTCGCTTGCGCTTAGCTCCACACCACGACGTCGACCGGCTTCCTCTTTAAAATCGATCGCCTGGCTTTCATGGGCAGCTTCCAGGCGACCATCTAATTCACTTTCGAGGATAATATCGACTTGCCTCTGCAGTTCGTCTCGCCGCTGAATCCCGGTACGGAACATTCCACTCCACCTGCCATTTACTAGTTCAAGTCTCTCTAATTTAACACTTTTCCCACAAATAACCCGATCACTGACAGATTAGACACCCCCCTAATCTGACACTCTTTCCACAAAACGCCCAAACACTGTCAGATTAGCCACCCCGCTAATCTGACACTCTTTCGGCAAAACGCCCAAACACTGACAGATTAGACACCACCCTAATCTGACACTCTTTCCACAAAACCCCCAATCACTGACAGATTAGACACCCCCCTAATCTGACACTTCTGGCACAAAACGCCCAAACACTGACAGATTAGGCACCCCGCTAATCTGACACTCTTTCCACAAATCGCCCAAACACTGACAGATTAGGCACCCCCCTAATCTGACACTTCTGGCACAAAACGCCCAATCACTGACAGATTAGGCACCCCGCTAATCTGACACTCTTTCCACAAAACGCCCAATCACTGACAGATTAGGCACCCCCCTAATCTGACACTCTTTCCACAAAACACCCAAACACTGTCAGATTAGGCACCCCGCTAATCTGACAGTGCAGTGGTTATGGCTGTGGTTGTGGTTGTGACTGTTTAGTGGCCGCGTGGTTGTTCGAGGGGCTTGCCCTCTTCCCAGAACGGAACTAGTTTGTTGTCAAACATGGACAGGGCGGAACCGATTGCCATGTGCATGTCCAGGTACTGGTAGGTGCCCAGGCGGCCGCCAAAGAGAACCTGGTTGTCTTTGGCCTCATTCGCAGCCAGCTTGCGGTAGGCCTCCAGCTTCTCGCGGTCCTCCGGAGTGTTGATGGGGTAATAAGGCTCATCGTCGCTCTCCGCGAAGCGGGAGTATTCCTTCATAATCACCGTCTTGTCCTTCGGGTAGACGCCTTCGCGCTCCGGGTGGAAGTGACGGAACTCGTGGATACGGGTGTAGTCCACATCCGCGTCGTTGTAGTTCATCACAGGTGTTCCCTGGAAGTCTCCGGTGTTGAGAACCTCCATGTCAAAGTCCAAGGTGCGCCAGCCCAGCTCGCCCTCTGAATAATCGAAGTAGAGGTCCAGGGGGCCGGTGTAGACCACGGGGGCATCGGGAGATTGGGCGCGCAGCTCATCACGAACCTCAAACCAATCGGTGTTCAGCCGCACCTCAATGAGCTCGTGGGCGGCCATGTTCTCCAGCCAAGCGGCATAGCCGTCCTTGGGCAGGCCCTCATATTTATCGTTGAAGTAGCGGTTATTGAAGGTGTAGCGCACTGGCAGGCGGGTGATGTTGCCGGCGGGCAGATCCTTGGGGTCGGTCTGCCACTGCTTGGCGGTGTAATCGCGGATGAAGGCCTCATACAGCGGCCGGCCAATCAAAGAGATGGCCTTTTCTTCCATGTTCTGGGCCTCTTTGGAGTCATACTCGCTGGCCTGCTCCGCAATGAGCTCACGGGCTTCATCCGGGGAGTAGTAGCGGCCAAAGAATTGGTTAATCAGGCCCAACCCCATGGGGAACTGGTAGGCCGTGCCGTTGTGCATGGCAAAGACGCGGTGCTGGTAGTCGGTGAACTCGGTGAACTGGTTGCAGTATTCCCACACGCGGTCCACGGAGGTGTGGAATAGGTGTGCGCCGTACTTGTGCACCTCAATTCCGGTTTCCGGTTCTTTTTCGGAATAAGCATTTCCACCTAAGTGGCCACGCTTTTCCACGATGAGAACTTTCTTGCCCAGCTGGGAGGCCGCGCGTTCGGCGACGGTAAGGCCAAAGAAGCCGGAGCCAACAACAATGAGGTCATATGCAGTCATGGTTTCTAAGCCTAGGGCGGTTTACTGGCACGCGCCGAGTATCACCTCCGGCGTGTCGAATTTGCCGTAGCTGTGTAGCATGATCAGGATTATTCCCCCCTAACTTGATAAGAGATGAAAGTGCTTAGTAGATCCCTCAATTTTCTAGTAGCTATGACCGCCACCGCAGCGGTCCTCCTAGCTGTAATTTTCAGCCCCAACCAAATTGTTCCCACGATGGAAATTGGTTCCGGCCCCGTTAAAACCACCCTCGTGGAGGTCAGCTTTGCCTCCGGTACACCTGTGTCAGAGGCGCGTGCTGCGCGGAGCGCCCAGACTGAGACCATCAAGGCTTTTCATCGAGATGAGCCCTTTAATCTCCTGGCGCTGGCGTGGGAGGGTGACCGGGACACTACCGCTTTTGTGCGAGCCAAGCAGGAAGACGGCAGTTGGTCTGATTGGTATGACATGGAGCTCATCAGCTCCCCGGGTTCTAAGAAAAACGGAACGGAACCTGCCTTCTTGGGCGACACCACCGACGTAGAGGTCAAAGCCACCGGGGATGTTGACGGAATTTCAGCAGTGTTTATTGACGGCAACATCCAAGCTGGTATTGCACAGATGGCCAACCTGGACTCCGCTGGTATGCCATTGGTAGTCTCCCGCGCGGGTTGGGGCGCGGATGAGTCCCTGCGCTGCTTGGATCCCTACTACGACGCCCGCAACCAGGCCGTCACGTTGCACCACACGGCAGGCAAAACCAACTACACCCGCGCAGAGGCCGCCGCGCAAGTTCGTGGCGTCTACCACTACCATGCGCAAACTCTAGGCTGGTGCGATATTGGCTACAACGTGCTGGTGGACCGCTTTGGAACGCTATATGAGGGCCGGTATGGCGGCTTGGATCGCGCGGTCCAGGGCGCGCACGTGGGTGGCTTTAACACCAACAACTGGTCCGTGTCCATGCTGGGTGACTACTCCGCGAACGAGCCCAGCCAGGCCATGCTGAAGTCAGCGGCGGAGATAGCTGGCTGGAAGGCTGCGCGCTCCGGGTTTGACCCGGCGGGGCAGACTTCCTTGCGCTCGGGCGGATTCCGTGGCAGCCGTTTCCCCGCCGGTACAACCTACAACGGACCGTCCTTCCTGGGCCACCGCGACTTGCATTTCACGGAGTGCCCGGGGGAGAACACGGTGCCATATTGGCCGCAGCTGCGTGCCGACGCCCACCGGAAATATGTCGCGATAACCAACGGGACCCCAGACCCTGCCCCGGCACCAGACCCGGAACCGGGGCGGAAATCCAGTATTGGCACTGCGGATGGCAGCTCTGGTCCTGGTTCCAGCCGCACGGATACCACGTCTTCCTTTGCCGGAATCACGGTATCTCCACAGGTTGGTGAGACAATCATTGGTGTGGCCCTGGGCGCGGTCTTGTTGGCTTTGGCTTACCAGGCTATCCGCATGGGGCTGCCGGTTAACCGGTGGTTGGAGGCCATAGCTAGGGCTCTCTAGTCCTACTCCTGGTCTTCAACCCAGTCGTAGGAGCGCTCAACGGCGCGGTTCCAACCGCGGTAAAGCTTGGCTACTTCCGCGCGGTCCATTTGTGGTTCCCACACCTTGTCCTCGCGGGCAAGCTCGCGCAGCTCTTCTAGGGACTCCCAGAAACCGGCGGCCAGGCCGGCAGCGTAAGCCGCACCGAGGGCGGTGGTTTCAGTGACTACGGGGCGCACGACCTCGGAGTTGAGCACATCGGCTTGGAACTGCATCAGCAGGTCATTGGCCACCATGCCGCCGTCCACCTTGAGCTTAGTAATTTCCGTGCCGGAGTCCGCGACCATGGCGTCAATAACCTCGCGGGTTTGGTAGGCGGTGGCCTCTAGAGCGGCGCGCGCTAGGTGGTTGCGGTTGGAGTAGCGAGTAAGTCCAACAATGACGCCGCGGGCATCATCGCGCCAACGCGGCGCGAACAGCCCGGAGAAGGCCGGAACTATATAGACCCCGCCGTTATCCTTGACCTCGCGGGCCATGGGCTCTACTGCGGAGGCGGTGGGCACAATTGCTAGTTGGTCGCGCAACCACTGGATGAGGGAGCCGCCCATGGCTACGGAGCCTTCCAGCGCGTAGACCGGATCCTGGCCCTCAATTTGGTAGGCCACGGTGGTAATCAAACCGTTGTCGGAGATGTGGGGTTGGGTGCCGGTGTTCTGCAGCAGAAATAGGCCGGTGCCGTAGGTGTTTTTGGTGTCTCCAACCTCAAAGCATGCCTGCCCGAAGGTGGCTGCCTGCTGATCTCCCAGTACGCCACGTATTGGAACATCTGCCAACGGCCCCTTGTCGCGGGTGTGCCCAAAGTCCCCCACGGAGGGAAGGATTTCCGGGAGCATGGACATGGGGATGTCCATAGCCTGGCAAAGTTCCTCATCCCACTGCAGGGTGTGGATGTCCATGAGCAGGGCGCGGGAGGCGTTGGTGACGTCGGTGACGTGGCGGCCCCCGTCCACGCCGCCGGTGAGGTTCCACACCAGCCAGCAGTCCACGGTGCCAAAGAGGAGATCTCCGGCCTCGGCGCGCTGCCGGGCTCCTTCTACGTTGTCTAAGATCCACTTCACGCGCGGGCCCGCCGGGTAGGTGGTTATCCCCATACCTACCTTCTCGCGCCAGCGGTCGCGGTCTTCTTGGCCGTCCACGGTGGCCAGCTCGCGGGCTATCTTGGCAGTGCGCATGTCCTGCCACACCAAGGCGTTGTAGACGGGTTCACCCGTGTTTTTATCCCACACGATGGTGGTTTCCCGCTGGTTGGTTATGCCCAGCGCCACGACGTCGGAGGAGTCAGCGTCAATGTCAGTCAGGGCGCGTGCCATGGAGCGGCGGGCGTTTTGCCACAGCTTCATTGGATCGTGTTCCACCCAGCCGGGTTCGGGCATGATCTGCTCGTGCTCGTATTGCCCGATGGAGCAGATGTTTCCCTCATGGTCGAAGAGGATGGTGCGGGTGGAGGTGGTACCGGCGTCGAGCGCCGCCACGTACTTTTTCTTTCCCATGGTGTGAAGCCTTTCTTGATGAGGTACTTAGATTGTCGGAGCGAGTGGACCAGGACCTGTGGCGGCGCTGGACGCCACCACACTGGCCGGGTGGCCGCTAGTTGGGATCGATGACATCTTGGGACTCATCCAAGTGGTGGCGGACGTCCGGGGTTTGAGCCATCTTGGCGTTGGCGGCCTGGTCAGTGACGGCTTTTTCTGCGGCCAGCTGGGCCTTGGTGCGAGCGATAAAGGATTCAACCTCCGCGCGTTTGGTCTTTTCATCCCAGTCCAAAAGCGGAGCAATGATATCCGCCACGGCCTGCGCTGAGTCCACCCCGCGGTGGCCATATTCCATGGTGATTCGGGTGCGGCGCGCTAGGACGTCCTCGAGGTGGAGCGCGCCCTCATGGGTGACGGCGTAGCGGACCTCCGCCTCCAGGTAGGCAGGCGCGCCCGGGATGGGGCGAAGGCCCGCGGGGTCGTTGTCCACGACGTCATCAAGCAGGGAGCCGTAGCGGTAGAGCAGGTGGCTGGCCTGGTCCTCGGTCACACCCAGGCGGCGGGCCAGGGCGGGAAGCGAGTTTTTGAGGGCGTGGAAGCCATCCGCCCCCAGCAGCGGAGTGTGTTCCGTGACGGACTCCGGCGCGTTGGCGCGCACGTCCTCCAGCGCCTTGTCCACGGCGTCTTTTCCGATTACGCGGTAGGTGGTGTACTTGCCGCCGGCCACGGAGGTGAGCCCAGGTGCTACGCGGGCCACGGCGTGGTTGCGCGAGAGGTTGGTGGTGGTGTCCGACTCCCCGGCTAAAAGGGGGCGCAGCCCGGAGTAGACGCCCACGATGTCTTCGTGTGTGATCTGCTTGCTCACCCGCTGGTTGAGCTGGTCCAGGATGTAGTTGATGTCCGCTGCGGTGGGCGCGGGGTCGGCGCGGTCTAAGTCCCACTCGGTATCGGTGGTGCCCACAATCCAGTACTCGCCCCAGGGGATTACGAACAAGACGGACTTTTCCGTGACAAAGCAGATGGCGGCATGCCCTTCGAAGCGGTCTTTGGGGATAACAATGTGTACGCCTTTGGAGGCGTGGACCGTGAAGGTGGGCTCCACCCCGGCCAGTTGCTGGATTTCGTTGGTCCACACGCCGGTGGCGTTGATGAAGGCGTCGGCGTGAATGACGGTGGTCTCCCCCGTGTCAGCGTCGCGGACCGTGGCACCGGTGACCCGCTGGCCGTCTTTTTCAAAGCCCACGACCTGGGTGGAGGTGCGCAGCGTGGCGCCGTAGTGCGCGGCGGAGCGCAGGACCGTCATGGTATGGCGGGCGTCATCAACCAAGGTGTCAAAGTAGCGCACGCCACCTACCAGGGCGTCGTGCTTGAGGCCGGGGGCTAGCTTCAGCGCACCTTGGCGGCTCAGATGCTTCTGGAAGGGCACGGACTTGGCACCGCCCATGAGGTCGTAGAGGGAGAACCCGGCAAACATCATGGCGCGCTCCCACACGCGGTGGGTCAGCGGGAAGAGGAAGCGCAGCGGGGTAACCAAGTGCGGGGCTAGCTTGGACATGGACAGCTCGCGCTCGTGGAGGGACTCCGCCACCAGTGCGAAGTCAAACATGGCCAGATAGCGCAGGCCGCCGTGGAACATTTTGGACGACCGTGAGGAGGTGCCGGCCGCGAAGTCGCGTGCCTCAATGCAGGCCACTTTGAGGCCGCGGGTAGCGGCGTCCAAGGCCGCGCCGGCCCCCACGGAGCCCCCGCCAATGATGACTAGGTCAAAGTGTTCTTCCCCGAGCTTTTTCCAGGATTCGCGGTGAGTCTGGGGGCTCAGGACCGCCGATGGCCGGTAACTCATGTGTGAAACATCTCCTATTTACATTTAGGCGTGATTAGCGCTATTGGAAGCGAGGTTACTTACCTGGCTTTAAGCCCTTTGACCCAGCGGCAGCGGCCACCCCTGTGTGGGGGAGAAGCTGGAGGGAACGGCTTAGAAATCCCCGCCATAACCGCAGGTAAAACACCAGATTGGGCACGGTAAAGGATACTAAGCCCTCAGAAATAATAAGCAAAAAGAAAGCAACCGGGATGGTCGCCTAATTTTAGAACCAGCGCTCTAAAACCTTGGCCACGCCCGCCTGATGATTGGCAGCGGTGACCATATCCGCCGCGTCTTTGACTGCCGCAGTGGCGTTATCCATTGCCACCCCCAGGCCGGCCCACCGCAGCATCTCCACATCATTGGGCATGTCACCAAAAGCGATGGTGTCCTCCTGTTCTACGCCGTAGTGCGCGGCCAGCCAGGCCACCCCCTTGGCCTTGGTCACTCCCGGCGAGGACAGCTCCAGCAGGCCATCATCAATGGCATAGGTAATGTGCGCCATGCCTGGATCGAGGTGCGCGGATAGCAGCTCGAACATCTGCGTGGCGGACAGGACATGGTTGCGCAGCATGAGTTTCACACAGGGCTGCGCCAGAAGATCTTCGCGGCTAGCCACCCCAAAGCCGTCGTAAATGGCATTCTCCGAATAAGAAGGGTCCACCAGATATAGCTCCTCCACCGGCACCTGGGAGCTTTCTGCGGAACGCTCCGCTGCGAAAGAAACCCCGCCGTGGCCATCGAACGCGGCTATGGCGGCAGTGGCTATTTCCTTAAGCTCGGCTGGGGCAAGCTCGTGCGCCAGAACCACCTTGTCGGTGGAAGAGTCGTAAATAACCGCGCCATTGGAAGCTACGCACAGTGGCCGGATGGGAAGCTGTTCCAGTACCGGCGCCACCCACCTAAAGGGCCGGCCGGTGGACAGCGCGAAGTGCGCGCCGGCACCCACCGCGCGAAGCAGAACCTCACGCGTGCGCTTGGACACCCGGTGGTTTGAATCAAGCAACGTGCCGTCTATGTCACTGGCAATCAAACGCGGTGCCGGCCTTCCCTCTAGCACCTAGTTATCCCTCCGGAGCCGGCGCCAAGCCTTCTTCACGCGCTTGGCAATTTTGCGTTCCTCTTTGGCGGTCGCGCGGTGGGCCCGGTAAAGGGCCTTGTCCTCACGCGCCTGCTGCCGGGCGGCCCGCTCAGCCTCATCCATCCGGTTGGCTTCCTCCAGCGTGGGCGCGGATCCGCCCAGGGCCGCCGGCATCCATTCCAATCCGTTGTCAAAGGGACCATACTCCGCCGCGTAGTCTGCGCGGACCTGATCAAGCAGCTCGGACATGGTCTGCTTCAGCGTGCGGGTGTCTTTGTCCCAGTCACCGGTGACCTCTATTGCTTGGCCTACCCGGACGTAGACGGGGGTGTTGCTCCGGCCTAGGTGCTTCACGCCACCTTTGGTCCAAATCCGCTGGGAGCCCCAAACCACCATGGGAATGAGGGGGACCCTGGCCTGGTGGGCAATCCGGGCGGCGCCGTTTTTAAATTCCCTGAGCTCAAAACTGCGGGAAATCGTGGCCTCGGGGAAAAGAGCAACTAGGCGGCCCGATTGCAGGTGTTCCACCGCGCTATTTATGGCACCCGCGCCCGCAGCGCGGTCTACCGGAACGTGCTTCATCGGTTTTAGTAGCCACTTGACCACGGGGATGTCAAAGATTTCTTTCTTGGCCAAAAACCGGGTCAGGCGGTGCCCGCGCATGTAGGGAGCCGCGCCGGCGAAGATGAAGTCATAGTAGCCGGTGTGGTTACACGCCATGAGCGCCCCGCCAAATTGCGGGATGTTTTCCGCGCCCACGATGGTGACTTTGAGGCCCTGGAGCTGGAAAACCCGCTTGATCAGGTGGATAAACCCTTGGTAGACGCGTTCCCCGGCTTCGGCGTGGCGGTCTACTTTGGGCAGGCTGGCGGGGACGCGGAACAGCCCTTCCCGGATCTCCATAGCTTCCATGTTTTTAGCCCTTCGTTGGTGTGAGCACGTCTTTGCCCACAAACGGACGCAGTGCCTCCGGTACCACAACGGAGCCGTCTGCTTGCTGATGGTTTTCCAGGATGGCCACCAGCCACCGGGTGGTAGCCAGCGTACCGTTGAGCGTGGCCGCGTACTGGGTCTTGCCCTTCTCATCACGGTAGCGGGTGGACAGGCGGCGCGCCTGGAAGGTGGTGCAGTTTGAGGTTGAGGTCAGCTCGCGGTAGGTGCCTTGGGTGGGAACCCAGGCCTCATTGTCAAACTTGCGGGCTGCGGAGGAACCTAGGTCCCCGCCGGCAATGTCAATGGTCCGGTAGGGAAGTTCCAGGGCGTCAAGCATGTCTTTTTCCATGGCCAGTAGGCGCTGGTGCATATCAGCTGCTTCTTCCGGCTTGCAGTAGACAAACATCTCTAGTTTGTCGAACTGGTGGACGCGCAGGATACCGCGGGTGTCCTTGCCGTGGGAGCCGGCCTCCCGGCGGAAGCACGAGGACCAGCCGGCGTAGAGCAGCGGGCCTTCAGACAGGTCAATGATCTCATCTTTGTGATAGCCGGCCAGGGCTACCTCAGAGGTGCCAACCAGGTACAGGTCATCATTGGGCAGATAGTAGATCTCATCGGAGTGCTGGCCAAGGAAGCCGGTTCCGGCCATGATTTCCGGGCGTACCAGGACGGGCGGGATCATAAGTTTAAACCCGGCGGCGCGGGCCTTCTGCGCGGCCAGCATCAACATGCCCAACTGCAGGAAGGCACCGTCACCGGTGAGGTAGTAAAAACGGGCACCGCCTACTTTGGCACCGCGCTTGACGTCTAACAGGTCCAGGGATTCACCCAGTTCCAGGTGGTCTTTGGGCTCAAAGTCAAAGTTGGGTAATTCCCCTACTTCTTCCACCACCACAAAGTCATCTTCCCCGCCGGCGGGTGCGCCTTCCACCACGTTGGAGATTTGGTATTGCAGCTGCGCTACCTCGGACTCGGCTTCCGCCTGCGTGGCTTCCGCTTCCTTGACTTTGGCCTTGAGCTCATTGGAGCCTTCCAGCAGGGCGGGCCGGTCTTCCGGCGCGGCTTGACCGATCTTTTTGCCAAAAGCCTTTTGCTCACTGCGCAGTTCATCGGCCAAAACGATGGCTTTGCGCCGGCGCTCATCTGCTTCCAGCAGGGCGTCTACCAGGGCCGGGTCCTCACCACGGTTTTCCTGGGAGGAGCGGACTAGGTCAGGGTTTTCACGGAGAAATTTGAGATCAATCACGCGCCTATACTACCCCACCCATCCGTCAATTGTCCGGATATAACCAGTATCTTAGAATGTCGTACATGACAGACAACCCGCACATCCTCACCGATGGGCCCCTCCCCAAACACGCGCAGCTCAAAGAGATTTTGAAGCAACTGTGCCGCACGGAGCTCCGCCCCGGGGACGCTTTGCCGGGAGAACGTATTTTGGAAGATACCTACGGGGTATCGCGCATCACGGTCCGCCGCGCTATCGGTGATCTGGTGGCGGAGGGCCTGCTGCGCCGCGTGCGTGGGAAGGGCACTTTTGTGGCCCCCAACCCGCTGGTTTCCCGGTTGCACCTGGCGTCTTTTTCAGATGAGATGAATGCCCAAGACGTGCAGTCTTCCTCCACAATTTTGCTCAGCCGCCGCGCCCCGGCGCCGGAGGAGGTGGCTAACTTCTTTGGCTCGGAGGCGCACACCACGCACTCCCACCTGCGGCGCCTGCGGCTAGGCGACGGCCAGCCTTACGCGATTGATGATGGCTGGTATAACTCGGTTTACGCCGCCACGCTGTTAGAAAACGCCACGTACGAGTCCATCTACCGCCTGCTGGACACCACCTTCGAGGTGCCAATAACGGAGGCGGAGCAAACTGTTACGGCGGTAGCGGCCACGGCTGCCGATGCCATCTTGCTAGACATCGCCCCCGGCACCCCACTGTTGCACATCACCCGGTTCTCAGTTTCGGGTGAAAAGCCGGTGGAATGGTGTTCCTCCTTGTACCGAACTGACCGCTACCATCTCACTACCCGGGTGGCCCGGGCTTTGGAAACATAGGAAACAGACTAGGCTGGAGAAGATAATGACTACTTTTTCTACCTTGCGCACCGCCACCGCTGTGAATACGGCGCTGGTAGCTGCGGCGGCATCGGGCGTGTTTTTGGCCGCTTATGGCCTAACCAGCACCGGGGGCCTGCCGGCGAACACCGCGCAACCTACCACCAGCGCCGCCGCCGGCACCCTAGCCTCCGGTTCCGCCGCCGCCCCGGTCCAACTGGTCTCTTTCACGGACGCCACCTCCGGGGACTGCGTGACCTGGGACCAGAATGACAAGGGGACGGTGAGCAACTTCCAAAAAGTCTCTTGCGAGCAGCCACACCGGTTTGAGGTTGCCTCCCGGGAAGATCTGGCGGTCTATCCCACCAGCGAATTTGGGCAACAGTCCCCTCTGCCGTCGCTCGAGCGCCAGGCGGAGTTGCGCGAGGAGCTGTGCCAGGGAGCCACGCTGAAGTACCTGGACGGCAAGTACGACCCCACCGGGAAATTCTCCATTGCCCCCATCCTGCCTCCGGAAAAAAGCTGGGTGAACGGGGACCGCACCATGCTCTGCGGCCTGCAAACCACCGACGCCTCCGGGTTACCGCTTATCACCGAAGGCAAGGTAGCGGCGGCGGATCAGGCTAATATCGCCGCCCCCGGTGCCTGCCGTATGGTCGACGAGCGCCAGACCCTACGCACCGTGGACTGCAGCGAGCCCCACCAGCTAGAAACCGTGGCCGTCATCAACCTACGTGAGCAATTCCCGGACCGCTTTCCCTCTCCGGATGAACAAAATGACTTCCTCAACGGGGTGTGTACCCGCGCTTCCGAGGACTACCTGGGTGGGGAAGAAAACCTCTACCAGTCCACGCTTTCGCCCTACTGGGGTTCGGTGTTGGAAAGCTCTTGGGCGGGCGGCACGTACTCCGTCAACTGCTCCTTGATGCACGTCAACCCGGAAACCTCGTCCTTTTCCACCATCGTGGGATCCGCCAAGGGCGGCCGCGCCGCGCTGAATATCAACGGCGCACCACCTACCGAGCAACCGGTCCGCAACCCTTTGCGCCAGCCATGATTAGGGTCAGCGAGCAGCGCTTTGAAGAGATGGTCAACGACGCGCTGGATAAGGTCCCGGATGAATTCGTAGCGCGCATGCGCAACCTGGTCATCCAGGTGGAGGATTTCCGCGATGGCCACCCGGAGACCCTGGGGCTGTTTGTGGGCGTTCCCCTCCCGGAGCGCACGCACCACCACACGGGCTTTTTACCCGACGCCATCTTCATCTACCGCGAAGCTCTCCAACGGGCATGCAACACCGAAGAGGAGTTAGCCCACGAGGTAGAGGTCACCGTGTTCCACGAACTAGGTCACTATTTTGGGCTGGAAGAACACGAACTACACCACCTGGGGTGGGGCTAAGCGCCTAGTTGCTGGAAGTGCCGGAAGTGCCGGGAGCTTGGGGCCACCGGCACGCGGGGGTTATTCCAGCTCGAAGTCCGCCCACCGCTCAAGAGTCCATTCCCCAAAGGGTTTGCCACCGGTTTCCATAACGGTGAAACTGCAATTGGAGATATACCCGGAATAGGCAAAGTCCGGGTCCACGTTGCAGGCCCAGCGGGTCACCACCCGGATGGCGGCACCGTGGGAAAAGACCACCAAGGGGCCTTCTCCGGCGGCCACGGCTTCTTCCAACACCGGTTGGTAGCGCGCCAGGACGTCTTCGCAAGTCTCCCCGCCTTTCATGCGGGCTTGCTTGTCCCCGTAGAGCCACCCGTGGAGCGCGTTAGTGTATTCCCGGCGCACTTCCTCAGAGCCATCCATCTCATAATCTCCGGCAAAAACTTCTTGCACGCCCATAACCGGCTCAATGCGGATGGAGTGCGGCTGCATGTCGCGGGCCTTTTCAAAAGAACGCATGGCCGCCATGGCGGTCTGTTGCGCACGGATGGCCACCGAAGACAACACCCGGGGCGTGCCTTCAATCAGATCCGCTAATTCATACCCCACGTCCGTAGCCTGCTGGCGGCCTGTGTCTGTGAGCTCCGCGCCGGGAGGCAGGGTATCCATGATGTGGTTGACGTTGGAGTAGGTATTGCCGTGACGAACTAGATAGATACGCATAATCCCTAGCCTATTGACCTTCGCGCATACGCGCCACCCAAGTATTAGCCGCCCGGAGTTTTTGTTCATCGTGGCGGGTGGTTCTGCCCTCCACCGGCCAGGAGCCCACGAAGATAAGCTCCTTGGCCCGCAGATAAAGAGCGCGCAGGGCTTCCGCCACCGGGGGGTCATCAAGGTGGCCATCAATATCCACGTAAAAGCGGTACGTTCCCATTTCAGTGCGGGTGGGCCGGGACTCAATCCGGGCCATATCAACGCCCCGGTAGGCGAACTCTTGCAAGCTATCAACCAGCGTTCCGGGCTCGTTAGGCAGGGTAAAGACCACGGAAGTGACGTCACTTCCGGTACGCGGGGTGGGCTTGCCCGGTGGGCCAACCAGGATGAACCGGGTGGTGGCACCCGCTACGTCCGCCACCTGGTTATGCAAGATATCTAACCCGTAGATCTCCGCTGCATGCGCGGGTGCTGCGGCCAGGTCCGCCTTGCCTTCAGCCACCATTTGCGCCGCCGCCGCGTTGGAGGTAGCCGGCATGAAACTTACTCCCGGCAGGTTGTGCTCCACCCACTTGCGAATCTGCTGATATGCCACCGGGTGCGTAGTGATGGTCTGCGGCCCTGTCATCCCTGGGGCGGACATAATGGCAAAAGCCACCTCAAGAGACGTTTCCTGATAGATCTGTACGCGCTTGCCGGCAACCAGGGCATCGAAGGTGGCGGTGACCGCGCCGTCTACCGAATTTTCTACCGCCACCACCGCGCGGTCAGCCTTGCCACTGCGGACCAAGTCAAGTGCCTCCCCCGGGCTTGACACTGGAATACCGGCAACTTCCCCCAGCTCAAATTGGTGGAGGGCGGCCTCAGTAAAGGTGCCGGCGGGGCCTAGGTATGCGACGGTTAAAGACATGCACCCTAGCCTACCCCGCTAGGATCTAGCTCCATGGACTTTTCCCTTCGGCAACTGTGCCACGACGTGGCGGGTTTAACGCCTTCCCAGCACGGGTTTACCCACCTGGATCTTTCGCGCCGCCCCACCGGGCGCGGGCGCCTGGACGGGTGGATTTTGTCCGCCAAGAACCTCCAAGACGTAGCCGGAATGCCCACCATGCGCGGCACCCACGCTGCTACCTCCACGGACCCTTTCCTCGCGGAACTTGAATCCCAGGGCGCCACGATTGTGGGGAAATCGGCCGCCCCGGAACTGGGTTTGTGGGTGGACACCCCGGGCCTAGATAACCCGCTTTGGCCGGGGCGCTCGCCCGGCGGGTCATCGGGCGGGGCCGCAGTCCAGGTGGCGCGGGGATTGTTGCGCGCCGCCCACGCCAGCGACGGCGGCGGCTCCATCCGCGTGCCTGCGGCCGCCTGCGGGGTGGTGGGGTTCAAACCGGCCGGCACTGACCTGGGTGTAGCGGGATTTATCACGCGCACGGTCGCGGACGCAGCCTACCTGCACCAACTCACCCCCTCCCGACCCCGCGCCCGAATTGGAATCCTCACCCAGCCGCTGTTTGCCGAAACGGGAGTAGCACCTGTCATGACAGACGCCGTGGCCCAGGCGCAAGCCGCCCTTTCGGCGCGCGGCTACGACTGCACACCGGTGAACGCCTACTCAACGGCCGGTGAAACCTTCCGCGCTTTCCGGCACATCTTCACCTCCCGGCTGGCGGGACTCCCGGAGGCCTCCGGCTACGTGGAATGGGTCAGACAGCAAGGCCGCGCGGTTACCCCGGCCCAACTGGCTGCGGCGCACCGCCACGGGGCCCAGCTCCCGAACTATCTACACCGGTACTGGGGCGTGGACGCCATCATCTCCCCCACGCTGGCCTACGACCCGCCGCCGGGCGGAGTTTTTCACGCCCTGGAAGACCACGCCGAGGCCTTTGACGCCCAAACTTGTTGGTCCCCCTGGGGCTCGCTGTTTAACGTGGCCCAGCTTCCGGCCATCTCCGTGCCCTGGCCGGTGCCAGGCCGCCAACCGGTTGGGATCCAGCTGGGAGCCATCACACTTTCTGAGGAAGAGTTGTTAGGACTAGCCACGGAGCTGCACCCATGACACGCCTACGCCAAGAAATCCTGCTGGTCTTAGCCCTCTCCTTTGGCATGGCCGGGTTGCGCTCTGCACTCCGGTTGGCAGACGCCTACCTGCGCCCTGAAGCCCTAAACCACCAGTCCGTCGCGCTATCCACCCCCTACGCGCAAGTGTGGTGGATTGATTTTGGCTTACAACTCTGTTCCGCAGGCGTGTTGTTTAGCTGGGGTTTTCTAGCGCTATTCCTCCTGGCTGGTGAAGGGCTGCGCCTTCCCAAATTACAGCTGCGCGATTGGCGCGGCGGTGCTTTGCTAGCCGCGCTCATTGGGATTCCCGGGCTCATCTTCTACCTCACCGCACTGCACCTGGGATGGACCAAGGAGGTCATCCCCACCACCTTTGACAACCCTTGGGTGGAAATGCCCACGCTGCTGCTGCGGTCAGCCGCCAACGCCTTCGCGGAAGAAGTTGTGGTCATCTTCTGGTTCCTCTCCCGCCTAACGCGCAACTCTCCCGTCCGGAATTTAGGTTGGCACCCTTACGCTGCCATCCTGGCCGCCGCTGCGCTGCGCGGCTCCTACCACCTGTACCAGGGGGTCTCGGCCGGCTTTGGCAATATAGCCATGGGTTTGCTGTTTGGCTACGTCTACTACCGCACCGGAAAGATCTGGCCGCTAATCCTGGCGCACTTCCTCATAGATGCTGTTGCGTTCCTGGGCTATGCCCTGGGGATACGGCTGTGAGCACATCCAGGCTCACACCTTCCACTCCCCGCCCGGCTTGCTGGGCTACCGCAGTGATCCCCGGGAGCCGTCTTTAAACGTTGACCGTCCTTGGCAATCCCACGCGGTAATGTATAGCCCATGAATGGAAACGAAGCCGACCCCCGGCGCGCCGGTCAGGACTACGTCCTGGGCCCAGACGGCAAACCACTAACCGACCGCTACGGCCGCCCCATCCGGCGCCGCCCGGCTGCGGGCGTGCCTTTGTCACCACCACAGGCCGGAAGGCCCAGCCCGCCACGCCCCCGGACGCCCCGCCAGCAACCGCCCCGCCAACAACCGCCCCGCCAACAACCGCCCGGCCAGCAACCGTCGGGCCAGCAACCGCCCCGCCAAGCAGGCCCGCCTTCCCAGGGCTACCAGCCCAGGACTCCCGGATGGCAGTCGCAGGGGCAACAGCAGCAGGGCTACCAGCCGCGTGCGAATTACCAGCAGCAGCCAGCCGCACCCCGGGGTTACCCGCCCCAGCCGGGGTACCAACAGCCGCCCGCTGCGGCGCACGCCACGCGTCACGCGCAACCGGTGGTTGCCGGGGGGCACCGGCGTGCCAAACGTTCCAACCCCATAGCCACCGGACTAGGCTGCACCGGCGTAGCCATCCTGGCGCTGATTGTCGCACTGGTGCTTATGACGCTATGGGCTGACACCAAACTCACCCGCAATGACGCCCTCGACTACCCGCACGTGGCCAACACCCCCGGCACCAACTGGCTATTGGTAGGTTCCGACTCCCGGCAGGGGCTCACCGAAGAACAACAGTTGGCGCTAGGCACCGGCGGGGACGTGGGTGCCGGGCGCACAGACACCATCATGCTGCTGCACATTCCGCGCAAGGGTTCCGCCACTTTAGTGTCCATCCCGCGTGACTCCTACGTAGACATCCCGGGGTTTGGAATGGATAAAATCAACGCCGCCTTCGCCTTTGGCGGGGCACCGTTACTTGGACAAACCATCGAGCAGTGGTCGGGTCTGCGTATTGACCGCTACGCTGAAATTGGCATGGGCGGTTTGGCCAACGTGGTTGACTCCATAGGCGGTGTGGACCTCTGCGTACAAGAACCCATCCAGGACCCACTCGCGGGGATTGACCTTCAGGCCGGCTGCCAGACCCTGCAGGGGCACGACGCCCTGGGCTACGCCCGCACCCGCGCCACTGCGCTGGGGGACCTGGACCGGGTGGCCCGCCAACGGGAACTCTTTACCGCCCTGCGGGAGAAGATCTTCTCCTTTGGCACCCTGGGAAATCCCTTCCGTTTGTTCTCCCTCATTGACCACACCGCCAGCTCATTTGTAGTGGGCAATGGTGACCACGTGTGGAACCTTGTCCGCGTAGCTACGGCGATGGGAGATGACGTGAAGAAAGTTACCGTCCCCGTGGACGGCTTTGCTGATACAGAGGTGGGCAATGTGGTGTTGTGGAACGACGCCGAAACCGCCGCTCTTTGGGACTCCCTCAAACGCTAATGTGCCCCGCCGCCCGGCCACCTTGTGGTGGCCGGGCTTCGTGGTTTCAGGGCCCTTTACACCGGTCTTTTCTGGGCGCACGCAAAAGCCCGGCGCGCGGGTGGCGCGGCCGGGCTGGCGGTGCTGGGAGTGGTGCAGTCCCCAGCGGCGAAAGAGTTAAGCGCTTGCCGCTTAACGCAGGGTGACCTGGCGGGACTTGATGTTTTCTAGCTGCTTGCGCTCATCGGCGGTCAGCTGCGCGTCATTGCCCAGCTCTTCTTCCAAGGCGGCGTTAACGCGGGCCAGTTGGTCCTCATAAGACTTGTGGTCAACGGCCGGGTCTAGGTCAAAGACGGGAGCCACGATACCGTGGGTGCGGAATACGCCAGCAAACTTGGTGCCCTCACCAAGGTGCAGGTCCCCACGGGCGGCTACGCGTGACAGGGCGGCCAGCAAAGCGTCTTCATCTTCGACGGGGCGGACCCACCGGATATGTGCCTTGTTGCCACCGGCGTTTGCCCAGAACGCGGTTCCTACGAAGCCCTCAGCATCCAGGCCAACCTGGTGGGAAGGGATTACGGAATCATTAGCGGCACGCATGGACTGCGCCACCTGCGGCGGAACCTGTGCGCCCTCCGGCATCCACCAGCTGAAGTCCTGGTAGGTCTTGATATCTAGTACGGAGTCTTCTTCCAGGAGTTCTTCCAGCTTGGGCTGGGAACCGTCTGCTGCGGTGGATTGGAGGGTGGAACCCGGTCCGTGCTCTTTGACCCAGTTGAGGGCGTAGGCCAGGTCGCGGCCTGGGTTCTGGGTGTGGGACTGCACCTGCAGGCCCACGAAGGCGTCTCCGCCAAATTCATCATCACGGATTAGGGCGGCGGAAGCGCCGGGTAGCACGGTGGCTACGTAGACGTCCTTGTCAAAGCCCTTGACGGCCAGCTTGGCATATGCGGAAGGAACGAATTCCTGCATTGCAACTAGTTGGGATTCAGCGGCCAGGCCACCAAAGGGGCGAGGATCCTTTTCCAGCGCGGCACGCTCTGCGGCGCGCGCGGCTAACTTAGCCTGACGGCGGGACATTCCCTCGGGAAGTTGCTCTTTGTTTTTCTTATTCTTCTTAGCCATGCTGACTAGGATACCTGGCGCACTAGTAGTTGATAGCGTGGAGGGCTACTTCGGGCTGGTTTGTTGCCAAAATGTCGACTCCGTTGGACCACGCCCACTTCATATCTTCCGGGCTGTCCACAGTCCACATGTAGGTGGGAAGGCCGTGCGCGCCGATTGCCTGCGGTTGGAGTTTGCCCCGCAGCAGGGACAGTCCCAGGCCGGTGGGCTTGGACAAGAGTAGGTCTGGGCGGTTGATTATCCGTTCGAACTCCCGGCGCAGATAGAAGCGGTCCATCCAGGGGGCAATGTGGGCCATCTTGCGGATAGCGCGGTGGGAAAAGGAAATCAGGTGAACGCGGGGGTCTTCAATGAGCCCGGCGTGGCGTAGCCCCAGCAAGACTTGTTCTTCGAGTTCGGGGTTGTAGTTGAAGGTCTGTTTGGTCTCAACGTAGAGGTGTTGGTTACTGGGCTTGATCAGTTCCAGCAGCTCTGCGAAGGACATGATGTTCTCACCGTTGGATAACTTGGCTTTGCGCACTTCTTCCCAGTCCATCTGCGCGATGGTCCCGGAGCGGTCTGAGGTGCGGTCCAAAGTCTCATCGTGATTAACCACCAGCTGTCCGTCACGGGTGAGCTGAACGTCGCACTCCACCCCGTGAATGGGCAGCTGGAGTGCTTTTTCAAAGGCTTCGGGGGAAAGCTCTGGATATTTCCCGGAGTAGCCACGGTGGGCGACTATATGCATGGGTGCCAGTATAGCTTTATGTTCATGCGGGTTCGGTAGGTGGCGTGCGCACCCGGTTGACCCGCACCGGGTGCTCGGGCGCGCCGCTTGCGGTGGGCTGAGCTTGGAGTCTAGCCGCAGGCAATGCCGGTGGAGTGGTGTGGGCAGTATCCGCCGGGGTTTTTATGCAGGTACTGCTGGTGTTCTTCCTCAGCTAGGTAGTAGTTCCCGGAGTCGGTGTCCGCCAGGAGTTTGACCTCGGTGGTGGTTTCGGGGAAACCGGCGGCGCGGAGCTTCTGGGCGTAGCTGTCCACGAGTGCTTGGACGGCGGCGCGCTCTGTTTCGCTGTGGAGGTAGAAGGCGGAGCGGTACTGGGTGCCAACGTCGTTGCCTTGCCGGAAGCCTTGGGTGGGGTCGTGGGCCTCCAGCGCGGTTTTTACCAAGTCCTCAAGACTGACTTCTTGGGGGTCGTAGACTATTTCCACTACTTCCGCGTGGTTGGTGCGGCCTTGGCACACCTCAAAGTAGGTGGGGTTTTCGGTGGTGCCGCCGGCGTATCCCACGGAGGTGGACTTCACACCGGGGATATCCCAGAAGAGCTTTTCCGCGCCCCAGAAGCAGCCAATTCCCACGAGAAGGGATTTCTGGCCTTCCTCCCAGGGGCCGGTGATGGGGGTTCCCAGGACGGCGTGCGGGGCGGGGTCGGCCAGGATGGGTTCGGTACGGCCGGGTGTGGCCTGGTCCCGGGGGACAATTTTGGGTTCCGGTTTGAACAAAAACATGGGATGTCCTTTTTCCTTTCGCTTTGCTGCTTTCTTTTTCTCAATAGTCTATGCCAGTCTATGCCCCCACCCAGCCAGGAAAAGTTAGGTAAACCTTTGTGGCCAAAGTCGCATAACGTACCTACCATGGGCGCTGTACCCAACGAAAGGAAACATCTACATTATGGCTATTTATGAATTGCCGGACCTTGACTACGCCTATGACGCGCTTGAGCCTCATATCTCCGCTGAGATCATGGAGCTTCACCACTCCAAGCACCACGCGGGCTACGTAGCCGGCGCTAACGCCGCACTGGAGGCCCTGGAAGAAGAGCGTAACGGTGACGCCAACCCAGATCGCATTCGCGCGCTGTCCAAGAACCTGGCCTTCAACCTGGGTGGCCACGTCAACCACACCATCTTCTGGAAGAACCTCTCCCCCAACGGCGGCGGTGAGCCCACCGGTGAGCTGGCTGAGGCCATTGACCGTGACTTCGGCTCTTTTGAGAAGTTCAAGGCACACTTCTCCGCGACCGCTACCGGCATTCAGGGCTCCGGCTGGGCCGTCCTTGGTTATGATCACACCGCCGGCCGTCTCATCATTGATCAGGTGACCGACCACCAGGGCAACGCTGCCCTCAGCTTCACCCCGCTGCTTATGCTGGACATGTGGGAGCACGCCTTCTACCTTCAGTACAAGAACGTCAAGGCTGACTTCGTTGAGGCCGTCTGGAACGTCTTCAACTGGGATGACGTTGCACAGCGCTTGGCTGCAGCTAGCAAGTAAGTTTAGCGCCTGACCTGTGGCTGTCTTCCGCGGTGGTATTCCACTGTGCGGGGGCAGCCTTTGGTAGTTTTTGACCCTCTGGGGCAACATTGAGGCCATCATGTCACGCAATCGTCGCGCCACGCTTGCCATGCTGTTTGTGGGCATGGCGGTATTTTCCGGCCTTTACACCACGCAGGCCATGTTGCCTGTGCTAGTGGACGCTTTGGGGCTTTCTTCCGCGCAGGCCGCACTGACGGTTTCGGCTGCCACCGGCGGCCTGGCGTTGTGTGTGGTGCCGGCGTCCATCCTCTCGGAGCGCTTCGGGCGTGGCCGCGTCCTCATCATCTCCGCGCTGGCGGCGGCGGGCTTGGGCCTGGTGGTTCCCTTTGCGCACACTGGCTGGCAGTTGATTTTCCTGCGCGGGGCCCAGGGGGCGGTGATGGCCGGCGCTCCCGCCACGGCCATGGCGTGGCTGGCGGAAGAGCTTGATAGCCGCGCGCTGCCCAAGGCCATGGGGATTTACGTAGCGGGTACCAGCGTGGGCGGGCTGACGGGGCGTCTCATTCCCACTGCGGTAGCGGAGGTTAGTGACTGGCGTGGGGCACTGTGGGCCTCGGCGGCGGCTTCTTTGCTCTTTGCCCTGATAGTGGCGTTGTTGTTGCCTCCCCAGGAACATTTCCGTCCGAAGAAGATCCGGGTGGGAACGGAGACCCAGGCGCTGCTTGCGCACTGGAAAAACCCGGAACTGGCGGCGTTTTTTATCACCGCCTTCCTAACCATGGGGGCTTTTGTCTCCTTGTATAACTTCATTGGCTTTAGGCTCATTGACCACTTTGGTATCCCACCGGTCATTGCGGGCCTGGTGTTTGTCATCTACCTTTCCGGCACGTGGTCCTCGGCCAAGGCCGGCAGCCTTATTACCCGCTACGGCAGGAGGTCCACGCTAGCCGGCGCGCTGATGCTCATGGCGGCGGGAGCTCTGGCCACCTTGGGGCCGCTGTGGGTTGCGCTGGCGGGCCTGCTGGCTTTTACAGCCGGTTTCTTCGCCGCGCATTCCACCGCCTCCGGGTGGGTGGGGGCCGCCGCCACGCACGACCGCGCGGAGGCATCTAGCATGTATATCTTCTCTTATTATTTGGGTTCTTCGGTGGTCGGTGCCGCCACGGGGTGGGTTTTTGGGGTGGCCCCGTGGGGCGTATTCGTGGCGGTTATCACAGCTCTGAGCGCTGCGGTGGCGCTATTAGCGTTGTTGGCAGGGAGTTTCTCCGACTAAACTTGGAAAAATGACAACCGCACCGGGCCGCCCCGCACAAGATAGTAAATGGTCTGCACGCGTATGGCACCGTAAGGCTTCCCGCCCGGTGATGTATTGGATGCTCGCCTTCATCGTTGCCGGCCTCACGCACTTTGTGATCCCCAACTACCCGTGGGTCCTCATCCACATTTTCACGCTGGGCGTGTTGACTAACTCCATTCTCATCTGGTCCCAACACCTCACGGAGAAGTTTGTCCAGCAGCGCCTGGATGACTCCACGCGTCCCGCGCAGCTGTTCCGGATTTACGGCGTCAACGTGGGCGCGTTGATCACCGTGTGCGGCAACATGTTCACCATCGCGCCGGTAACTATCATCGGCGCCGTCATTGTGGCGGCGCTGATGTTGTGGCACTCCGCGTTCTTGTTCAGCCAGTGGCGCAACGCCCGCGGCAAGCGCTTCCGGTCAATCGTGGCGGCGTACACGGCTTCGGCTGCTTTGCTGCCTTGTGGCGCCTTTTTTGGCGGCCTGCTGGCACTGGACCCGGGCAACCCGCGGCTGATTATTGCTCACGTGGCGTGCAACGTGGGCGGTTTCGTGGGTCTAGCCGCGGCGGCCTCGCTTACCGTGCTGTTTCCCGCCGTGTGGCGTGCCAGCGGGATTACCCGTTTCATGACCCCCGCGTTGGCGCTGCTTGCCGTGGGCGTGGTGGCTACCGCCGGCGGCGCGCTCCTGGGCGTCCCGGAGGCCGGGCTGGTTATCTACACTGCCGGCTGGATTCTCAACTGGCAGCAGTGGCTGGGCAACGTCCACGCCAAGGGGGTGAACTACCCTTCCGTGTCGGTCCTAGCCGCTGTTACTTGGTTGGTGCTGACTTTGACCTATTACACCGTCACCCTGCTTACCCAGGTGGAGCCCAAACTGCCCACCATTGCGCTGCTAGTGGGGTTTGCCGGCCAGCTGCTCATCGGCGTGATGGCCTACCTGCTCCCCACTACCGTGGGCGGCGGCCCGGCGGCGGTGCGCGCGGGACTGCAGGCCATGGGCCGGTGGGGGCTGCTGCGCGCCACGTTCATCAACGGCGGGCTGCTGCTGTGGATTACGGGCCAGGACTCCTACCTCAAGGTGGTGATGTCGCTGCTGTGCCTGGCGCCGCTGGCTGTGTTCCCCGTCTTTATGGTCCGGGGCGTTAAGGCCCAGCGGGCGGTGTTGACCAAGCAGGCCGCTGGCCCGGCGGAGGTGGCCGCCAATCCTCATGAGGTGCTGGTGGGCGCCGGGATCCTGGCCGTATTATGGGCGCTGTTTCACATCTTCTAGGCCCGGCGCGCCCCGGGACATCCAATCGCGGATAGTCAACGTTGCGCGCACGTCGCCCTCGTTGTATTCCAGTAACCGGCGGCGGGCAGCCAGGTCTCCGTGGACGGCGGCACGGCGGGCATCGACAGATTCCTCACCGCTGAAATCATCTTCCGCCCAGGTGTGCCCGGCTAGTGGTGCCACAACTTTCAGGCCCATTCCGGCGGTGGCGGCAAAACTGTGGCGCACGAGGGCAAACATGTCTACCCATTCTTCCGAGGAAATGAACTCTTGTACTTCCTCTACTGTGGGCTGGCCAAAGCGGCGCGCGGATTCCAGCATCCAGTGATTTTCCCCGCCTGCGGAATAGCAGTAGGCCGCAAACGTTTTACCTTCCGCGTGGGCGCGGTCCCGTAGGCCTTGCAGCCAGTTCCAGAAGGCTTGGAAGTTCTCTGCTTCCGCGGCGCCGCCCAGGGGTTTCCAGGTTACAAACGGGTGGTATTTGCCGCCGTGCCACGCGCCCCACAGGTAGGCGCCTTGGTCCAGGTAGGCTTCCATGTCCACGTCTACTTCCACGTCGGCGCGGGGTGCGGGGGCAAAGGTGGGCCGGCGCAGCAGCGCTATATCTTCTTGCCATGCACGTGCCAGGGTGGAGACCTCGCCCAGGTTGGCCGCTGCCAGCTTGCCCACGGTGTCGATGCCCCGTGTGCGGAACTTTTCAGCCTCGTCACCCGGCAAAAACAAGGAGATGTCATCGCGGGTTTTGAGCTCAACGTGGCATAGCGGCCAGAACCGGCAGACTGCGCATTCTTTTACCCGGCGCGGCTTAGTGGGTAGTGGCTGCTCCAGAGCAGCACTCAGAGAGGGTTGGTAGCGCGTGGTGTCTACGAAAAAGGCGGTGTCCCGGTCTTGGCCTATCACCACGCCTTGGCCGGAATCCAAGCCGGAGGCGGCCAACCCGCGGGCCGCCAGTGCCAGGCGGTAGCCGTCCACGGCGTGGTGGCGGAGCTTGTAGGGCAGGTCGAGCGGCGCGGAGAGCCCTAGCCGGTGGGTGGGCACGCCGGGGAGCACGCTGGTGGCCTTGCGCCTAGCCACGCGGTGGTTGGAGACCAGTACGGGCAAGTAGCCCTTAGGCGAATTTAGGAGGGCGTCAATGTTGACCGCCCAGCCGTTGTAGGCAAAGCGAGCATTTGTTATCAGATCGATGCCCGCGGCCATGAGCTCTAAGGTGTTCATCTCCCGGTAGAAGTCTTTCCCGTCAGCGCGGTCAAGGTCTACGCGCCGGAAGTTTTTGGAGCTGACCGGCAGGTTTTCTAGCACCACGCGGCGCGCTGCCCGGGTACGTTCCGCCCGGCTGAGCGCGGCCGTGGTGGGCTGAATGTCCGGGTGGGCGCGCTTTTGTACCAGCTGGTACCTGCAACCCACGAGGTCGGATGCCGTTATCTCACTCACGGAAGCCAGCTTAACCGGTAAAGTTAAAGGTTGATAAACCCACTACGTTTTATTCTAAGGAGCACACCATGGGATTGTTGAAGACTTTAAGAAAGAGCCGCAGCCTGGCCAAGGCGGACGCCAAGGCAGCTAAGACCCGCGCAAAGGCTGAGGTCAAGGCGCATAGCGCTCACAAGGCGCGGCAACAGAAGCTGCTTGCCAAGTATGAAAGAGATTTGCTTAAGACGGAGGAAAAGGGGCTTAAAGCCCGCCGTAAGCATGAGCACAAATTGGCCAAGCGCGAACTGGATAAGATCAAGGAAGGCCACTTTAACGCCAAGACCATCAAGCGCTACGCCGGCGCCGCCCGCCTGGCAGCACCCCTCCTGCTGCCCCTTCTCTACCGCGGTATCACCGCCGCGCGTGAGGTTTTCGAGGCTCGTCGTGCTGAGCGCGCCGGCGTGAGCAAGGAGCGCCTGGCGTTCTTCTCCGGTGAGGGCGCGCCTCTCAAGGCCCGCGTGGACGGCATCCGCGAATCCCTGGAAAAGTTGGATGTGCCTACCGGTTTCAAGCGCGATATTCGGGAGCGTTTGGATGAGATTGACGCCGCTATAGACAACGCGGAGTTCATGGAGCCGGAGCAGCGCCGCCGGGCTCACAGCTCTATTTCTGGTGAAATAACCAACGTTTCTATGGAGATCCATCAGAAGGTCTAAGGGTTAATTGGTTTCCCCGTTGCACAGTCAGTAGTGTTAAGCCATACTTAGTAGCATTTGTATTAACATTAAGTTGATCCCTAACCACCCAAGAAAAGGAAAGCTATGGCGCGGCGCGAAGTCACTCAGTTCTATGACGACCTAGACCACCAACTCATCGATGAAGACAAGTTGGAGATCATCCGCTTCTCCATCGATGATACCGATTATCTATTAGACCTTTCCCGGGAGAATGCGCAGCGCCTCCGCGATACCCTGCGGCCTTACGTAGAAGCCGCGCGGATTGCGCCGGAAGTTGATTACCGTCGCGTTAACCCCCGTGAAATAAGGGAATGGGCCCGGTCACAGGGCATACCCATTGCCCACCGGGGCAAGATTCCCCACGAGGTAATTGACGCCTACCACGCCGCCAACTAGCTCAACCTTTAAATCCCGGACTACCCCAAGGTGGTTCGGGTTTTTCTTGTTTTCATCCCTCCGGTAAGCACGCCTCACGCGGCAACCTTTACAACGCGATGTCCTCTAACACCACCCTTAACCGGCGCGCGCGGCTCCCCCACATGCCAAGCAATCGGCTTATGTGAATCCGGGAAACCTACAACTGGGCCCTTATGTTCAAGCTAGATTCCCTAAGGAAGATCCCCTCAGAACCAGCGGGGCAAACTGGGCCCCCGAAACCAAGGAGGTAAAACGGGGGCGATTTAGGCACCCCTACCGGATCCCGCGCCCCATATTCAGACCGCCATGTTGGACTTTCACGCCACTCGCCTAACGCGCGACCACGTTCCCCCAGGAAACTCGATGTTGCGGGTGTAAAACATAGTGGGCCAAGACAGCACGGCTGAAGGTGGCGCCGAGCGGGCAACAAGACCCAGCCCAAAAACTATCCCCCGGCGCGAAATGCGGGCTAGAGCACGCCTTGCTCGCGGGCGGCGGCAACGGCGGAGGTGCGGCTGCGCACGCCTAGCTTGTCGTAGATGTGTACTAGGTGGGACTTGACCGTTGCCTCGGAGAGCATGAGCTCGTTGCCAATCTGACGGTTCGAAGATCCTGATGCAACCAACTGCAGTACCTCCAGCTCGCGCGGCGTGAGCGAGGAACGGGGCGTGCGCACACGGGTCATCAACCGGTCCGCGACCGTGGGGGACAAAGCGGAGTCACCCTCCGCCGCGGAGCGCACCGCAGCCAACAGATCCGCCGGCGGAGCGTCCTTGAGCAGGTAGCCCACGGCACCGGCTTCATTAGCCCCCAGGATATCTGCGTCCGTGTCATAATTGGTCACTACCAGTACTTTTGGCGGGTTAGACTGCTTGCGGATTTCGCGGGTGGCCTCCGCGCCGGTCATCACGCGCGTGCCTTCCACACCGGCACCAAAGCGCAGGTCCATCAAGACCACGTCCACGCCTTTACCACTGAGCGAGCCCTGCTCGGTTTGGGCAATGGCGGCCTCAGCTGTGGCTACTTCCCCGACCACCTCGATGTCCTCAGCGCCCTCCAAAATAGCGCGGAGGCCCATGCGTACAATCTCATGGTCGTCGGCAAGCAGCACTTTAATCATGGCGTCTTTTTCTTCCTTGATAGGTTTACCTAAGTCTCTACATTCGAGTCTAGCCCACGGGCACGCTAACGGAAACAGCGGCTCCCGATCCTGGCTCTGATTCTATAGTCACCGTACCGCCTAATTCCTCCGCACGCCGGTGCATTGCGGTAAGCCCAATGTGGCCTAATCCTGCCGGACGGGCCTGCACCGCGTCCACATCGAAGCCTCGGCCGTTGTCCACCACATCCACGCGCACCTCATCTTGTTCGTAGGTAATGGTCACCCGCGCGCGGCTGGCGCCCGAGTGCTTGGCCACGTTGCCCACGGCCCCCTGGGCTACCCGCAACAACATGGCCTCTTGCTTCATGGGGATCTGGCGGGACTCACCGTCAACCTCTACCTCAATCTCCACCCCACTGGACGCCGCAAAACCCTCCGCCATACGCTCTAAGGCGCCCGCGAGAGACGTGGTGGCCAGCGCCGTAGGCTGGAGCGCGGCAATCATAGCGCGCGCTTCCTGCAGATTATCTGCGGCGGTTTTGCGCGCCAGCTCAATGCGCCCCTGCGCGCGTTCAATATCTTGGCCCTCCAGATCCCGGTCGGCCGCGTGGAGCAACATCTGGATAGAAGACAACCCTTGCGCCAGGGTGTCGTGGATTTCGTGGGCTATGCGCTGGCGCTCCGCAATGACCCCGGCATTGTGCTCGGACTCCCGCAGCTGCGCTTGCGTGGCTTTCAGTTCCGCATTGGTGCGCGCCAACTTCATGTACGTAAAGTGCACGGCCAGGGCCACCAATGCAGAAACCGCCGGGCCCATCGCGCCGCCGAAGGTCAATCCGGCCGGAACCTGCACACCGACCGTAGCGCCTGTGACAAAGATGACAAAGATTATGCCCAACCAATTGCTAAAAACCCGCAGGTACAAAAACAGCAGTGAAAAAACTACGTAGAGGGCAGCCGGGGCAATCATCGCGTCCATCAGCCACAAGGTGGTCAACGCCACTAGCCACAAAATCTTTGGGAAAGTCTGCCAGTTGTCCACAAAGTTCCAGCCGCCAAAGTAGATGGCGGCGTAGGCGGACATCAGCATTAAGTTAGCCACGGCCAAGTCCATGGGCATGCTGACTGAAGTCAAAATGGCCACGACTAAGAGCACCGAGGTGAGGACGTGGACGCCGCTGCGCAAAGTTTCCATTTCAGGGGTTAAGCTGGATCGCATGCGTCTTAGTCTACTCACTACTTTGGTTGCCCTAACCCTGGCTGGCTGTTCCGCCGAAACCACGCCACCTACCGCCGACACCGCGCCCACGGATTCCGTAACGCAAGCTACCTCCAAAGATCTGACGGCGGAAGATAATGCAGCGAACCAAGGTGCGTCAGACAAGCTGGCCCCCAACACCCCTGCTGAGCCGCTGAACGAGGAGCTCTGCCCCTACCTGGACACCCAGTGGGTGGCCAACACCAACGGCCAGAAAATGACCCGCCAGGCCACCGACCCCCGGTTTGAAACCCCGGCGTGTATTTTCTGGTCCTATCCAGACGCGCCCCAGGCCACCGTCATCGTGCGCCACTTAGACAGCGTGGAGCAGGCTCGGGCGGCCGTGGATTGGGCCGCGCCCATCGACGGCACGGAGCCCGTCAGTGACAACGGGTGGGAAGGAGGGCGCGGTGTCCTGGGCCCAGAGCTAGCCGTCTACGCCGTTCAGAAGGGCCCCACCGCCGTGCTGGTGTGGACCAACCAGGTCCAAACGCTGAAGGCGGAGCTCATCGCCCAAGAGGCCATCAAAAACCTGGGGCTTTAAACCGCCACGTCGTTGTAGGGCATCAGGGTGGACACCCAGGGGAACACAACCTCCATGAGCAGTAGGAACACCGCCACGGCAACGATGAGTGCCACGATTGCCCGCAGCCACACCGGACCGGGCAGGAGACTCCAGAATTTTCCGTACATTGTTACTTCTCCTCCAAAACTGCGGGACGTTGGCCGGGCTGTTTGGGCTCGACCGAGGTCTCCATGGCGTGCACAATCATGCGCTCTGCATTTGAAAATTGCGGGTGGCAGGTGGTCAGCGTGATAAGACCTTCCGATGCCTCCTGCGCCGTGACCTGCGTTCCCGGCACCGGGTCAATGACGGCCACGTCCCCCGGGTGGGTGATGGTCAACCCTTGCACCCCGGCGTATTCCGCCCCCAGTTTGGCTTGCTGCTCCTGGTTGAGGCAGTCAGCTGCCACGCCGCCGATGGGCAGCACGCGGTAGGTGATCCACTCCGTTTGGGTTTCCACGACGATGGCGTCGCAGGTCTGCAGGTTGCCTAAGTCGTTGAAGGGCGCGCCCTTGCCAACACGGTGGCCGGCCACGGCAAAGTTGCCGTGCTGCCCAGGCAGCTGGGAGTCAACGTAGCGGCCGGGGCCCACCAGCAAGTGTTCATCCTTAGTGCCCTCTACCACCGCGAAGTGGTAGTCAGAACCAAAGGTGGGGATGTAAAGCCGGGCAAAGGCCTCACCTAGCTCCGGCGCGACCTTGCCGCGCGGGTTGACCCAGGCGTCTTCTTCCCCCCACGAGTCCGAGAGTTCTTCAGCTGCTTCTTTTTGCAGCTGTGCCGACTCAAGATTGGTCCAAAATGACTCATAAAAGGCAAATAGTAGTAACAGCACGCCTGCGGTCAGCATGAGCTCCCCAAGTACTTGGGTGGGGCGCAGCTTGCTTTGTCTCCTGGCTTTCATGGTTCAAAAGCCTAATGGCTATAGTGTGTAAGTGCACTATTTTGCGTCTATCCAGCCACCGCAGGTGGCCGGGTACCGTATGGCGATACAACCTGAAAGGCCGGCCCCATGATTGACATCTTTGTCTACCCGGTCTCCGCCATTATGAAATTCTGGCACCACTTCATCTCCATGGCTCTGGGTGACTCCGTGTCCTGGTTGGTATCAATCATCATGCTGGTTGTCACCGTGCGCGCTGTTATTGCCCCATTGAGCTGGCTTTCTGTGCGCTCAGGACGGCTTTCCGCGCTGATGAAGCCACAAAGTGTGGCGCTAGACTCGCGGCTGAAATCTGCGGAGTCCGTGGATGAGATGGTTGCTATCATGCGGGAGCAGCGTGACTTAAAGGAGCATTACGGGTACAACGCGGCCAGTGGCTGCCTGCCTGTTTTCCTCATCGTGCCCTTTTTCTTGGGGCTTTACCAAACCGTTCTACGCATGGCGCGGGTCAATGATCTCAAGCACGTGGGCGTTCTCAACGAGTCGGACATTGCCAGTTTCCGGGAGGCCACGCTCAATGGCGCCCCGTTTACCGACTATGCGGGCCAGCACGTAGGTTTGGTCCTACCGCTGTTAATTCCGGCCATTTCCTTCACCACGCTGAGCATGATTGTCACTACCTACCGGGGGTATTTGACCACGCGGTTTGATGAAAAGGTGGGGCGTCGCGTGTTCATCCTGATGGGGATTATCATCGCGGTGGTGCCCTACCTCTTGTTTAACGCCGCAGTTCATGGCCCTTTGCCCGTGGCCGTGATTGTTTACTGGGTGGCCAGCTATCTCTTTACGCTTCTGCAAACCCTAGTCTTTGAGCTGATTTTGCGGAAGAAGTACCCCCTGACAGCCGAGGTCCACGAGTACCGGCGGGAGGGCATTACGCTATGGCGCCAGTCCTTAACCTGGGACGGGTACAGGACCAGGCGGCGGGAAAAGAAGGAACGCAAACGCAGCAAGAAACAGGCCAAGAAGGACCGCCGGGCCAAACGGAAGGAAGTCAAGAAGCTACGCCGGGACATCAAGGCGGGGCGGGTGCAGCCTCCCGAGCCAACGGGGGATTACACGCCCACGCGCACGCAGATGCACAACCGCGCCCGGGCTATCTTCAAGGAAGAAAACAAGGCTCGCAAGAAGAAATCTAAATCGAGTAATCCGCCGGGGGATCAGAAAGCATAGCTGCAGCCATATCCCGCGCGGTACGCAGCGGCTCCACGTCGCGCTGCAGGCGCGCTCCAGCCATACCGCCGTCTAGCAGTATCTGCACTTGGCGCGCTTGTTCCTCGGATGGGTAGCCGTTGCGGCTGGTCAGCAGCTCATTGAGCGTGTTGTGTTTCCACTGCCGGTGGACCTTACAGGCTTCTACGATGGCGCGTTCCGAATCCGTCTCTGGGCGCGGGTATTCACCAGCCGCGTTGAGGAAGTGGGAGCCACGGAACTCTTCCCGGGGCTCATCATCGATGGCTTTGTCGAAGAAGGCCAGCACCTTCTCATCAGCGTCTAGGCCCTCGGTGCGCTCTGCCCACTGCGCGCGGTACTGTTCATCTAAGGACTCCACGTAGGCTATAACCAGGGCGTCTTTGGAGCCGAATAGGGAGTAGAGGGAGGCTTTGGCCACGTCCGCTTCCCGGAGGATCCGGTCAATTCCAATGACTCGGATCCCCTCTGTATTAAACAGCTTGGTGGCCGAGGCCAGCAGGCGGTTGCGTGGGCTGGGGCGGTTGCGGCGAGACTTCTTGGGCTGGGTAGTCACGGCACTCCTTTTTGGGTAAAACGATAAGTAAATAAAACGACAAGACCGGCTCATCTAACAATATAGACAAACCGGTACGCTGGGGGCGAATTGCGGAATTCACCCCTTATCGTGCATTTACTTGCGGGTGCCAGTCTTGGACTCCACGATGCCCAGAATCCACAGCAGGATAACTGCGCCTAGCGTGGCGGTAACGATGGAAAGTATCCATCCGAAGTCATTGTGGTCACCAATACCGATGATGCTGGTGATGAGGCCACCGATGAAAGCGCCTAGGACACCAACAATGAGGTTGGTGAGCAAACCGTGGTCGCGTTTCATAAGCTTTTCAGCCAACCAACCTGCGATAAGACCAACGATAATCCAGCCAATGAAGCTCATATTTTTATACCTTTCTTAGCGAAGCCCCCAGTGGGCTCGACTCGACTTTCTATAATGCACCCAAACCGCTGAAAAGTCAGCAAGCGCCTAGTAAAGTTACTAGACGCTCACCTAATTGTTAGCTGTTCGAGATTATTGCCTAGCCATTCGAGCCAAGCGCGAACCAAGCGCGAACCAAGCGCGAACCAAGCGCGAACCAAGACCCCGCCGTTACTGCGAGTCCGGACGGACCACCATCATGGGGCATGGGGCGGTTTGCAGCAGAGCCCGGGAGGTGGAACCAAGCAACATCCCCCGGAAGCCACCCCGGCCGTGCGAGCCTACTACCAGCAGCTGGGCGCCCTCCGCGGCGTCGGAAAGAGCGCGCACCGGGCGGTCCCGTGCGACAATTTTGCGAACCGGAACATTCGGATAACGCTCGTGGATTTCTGCGAGGCGTTGGGTAAGCAGTTCTTCCTGCTCCTTTTCCACTGTGGCCCACTCCGACTGCGCAGCCGAAAGCCCCGCCAAGGAGCTTTGGACCTGCATGTCCATCCAGGTATGTACCGCCACTACCTCAGCCGCGCGGGCATCCGCCTCCGCGAAGGCGTACTCCGTGGCCTGCTGCGAAACCTCTGACCCGTCTACGCCCACCACAATGGGGCCGTACTTGGTCTTTTCCGTGACGTTGTTGTCCTCCCGGACAACCACCACGGGGCAATTGGCGTGCGAAACTACCGAAGCGGACACGGAGCCCATAACCAGGCCGGATAGTCCGCCCATGCCACGTGAGCCCATCACTATCATGGTCACGTCATTGGACATCTCTAACAGCATGTCAATGGGTGAGCCTTCTGCCACGGTGTGCCCGATCTTGATTTCTGGGGCCACGTCATAAGCAATAGCCCGTGCCCTTTCAATCTTCTCCAACGTTTCATTCTGGAGATCTTCGAATAGGTCTTTGGGGGGCACCATGCCCTCCGCGTAGAGAAACTGCGGGACGGTGTAACTGGACGCTATCCGCAGGGGGATCCTCCGCTTCATAGCGGTATTGGCGGCCCAGCGAACTGCGGAGTCCGAAGCCTCCGACCCATCTACTGCAACGACTACAATATCTTCCTTGGCCATGAGATCATCCTTTCAAAAATGAAATTACTAATTCACAGTGTACCGTCATGGGAAGACCCGGGACGGGGCCTAGGTGTGGTCCATAGCATTTTTGGCGGCCTGTGCTGCGCCAGCTACAGTCCCGGTGTGGGCACTTGGGGCCTCAGCGTTTGCCGGGTAGAGCAGCTCATAGAATAGCCTGGCAATATTAGCTAGTACGGCACCAATACCGTCGGAGAAAAAAGCAATTACTGGCTCTAAGAAAGCGTTAAAATCCATGGAAAATAGAGTAATACAAAAGGGCCGGGGTTTCAGCCCGTTGCCCATCCGCGATGGACTCAACGCCACCCGCGCCAGGGTGGGCGAAGACGCCGCTGGTATCTCCGCGTGGGATTTTGTATGGGAGCTCATCTCCAAACAGCGCCACCGCCACCCCGAGGACAATGAGGGTGCCCTCCGGGAACGCTTCCGCGCCCAGGAAGTCATCCTCCGCGACGGAACCGTGCTTGAACCCCACACCACCCTGAAGCTGGGCCAGGATGTGTATTTCTACCGCACCCCGGCTCCGGAGATCCCCGTTCCTTTTGACATTCCCATTGTGTTTGAGGATGACTACATTCTCATCGCGGACAAGCCGCCGTTTATGGCTACTATGCCTCGCGCCCGGCACATTACCGAAACCGCCACGGTGCGCTTGCGGCGCATGACCGGAAATAACGCGCTTTCCCCGGCCCACCGCCTTGACCGCCTGACCTCCGGGCTGCTGCTTTTCACCAAGGAACAGAGGTTCCGTGGTGCTTATCAGACGCTCTTTGCCACCCGGGAGGTCTCCAAGACTTACCTGGCGGTGGCACCCCACGCGCCTTTTGACACCCCACTCCAGTGGCAATCACGGATGGAAAAGACCCACGGGGAAATCCAGGGGCGGATCACTGAAGGTGACAATAACGCGGTTACCAACCTCATGGGAGTAGAAAGGCTAACTGGCCAGGAGCAAGCTGAACTCGAGAAGATCCACGGCCCCCAGCCCCCGCTAGCGCGGTATACGCTGCAGCCCAGCACGGGCAAGACCCACCAGCTCCGTCTCCACCTCTGGGACGCCGGTGTTCCAATTTTGGGCGATCCCGTCTACCCCACCATCCTGCCGGAGGATCAGGAGGACTTTGCGGTTCCCATGCACCTGGTGGCTAAGTCTTTTTCCTTTACCGACCCCTTCACCGGTGAGTTCCGGGAATTTACCTCCCCGCGCAAACGCTAACCCTGGCCTGCTAGTGTCAAGAAGGTACAAGGACGCAGGGGGCAGGCTATGGACAACAACGTGCAGCGAGCGGCGCTTCACAAGACCCTTTGGCATATAGCCAATGACTTGCGGGGCACGGTGGACGGCTGGGATCTTCGCACCTACGTGCTGGGCATTTTGTTCTACCGGTTTATTTCAGAAAACCTCACCGCACACATCAACGCTGATATCCGCGCGCAGGGTGCCCCTAACTTTTCTTACGCCCACATCACCGACAAGGCGGCGCGCAAGCTCAAGGCTAAGACGTTGGCTCAGAAAGGCTTTTTCATAGCACCGTCCGATCTGTTCCAGAATAGGGCAGAACAGGCAAACCCTGCGGATAATCTAGAGCAGACCTTACGCAGGATTGAGGACTCCGGGCGCCGGGGGCTTCTAGACGGGCTATTTCAGGGCATTTCCGCCGATGCCCCCGCGCTGGGCACCACTCCAGAGGAGCGCGCCGAAAGGCTGAACAAACTCATCTGGGCGGTGGGGACCCTCCCACTGCGCAGCGCTACCGGCGAGGCCATTGACCTGTTTGGCGACGCCTATGAATACCTCATCCAGATGTACGCCTCCACCGCCGGAAAGTCCGGCGGGGAGTTTTTCACCCCACAGGAAGTATCTGCGCTCTTAGCCCGGATTACCATTGGGGGCAGGAAAGCTATTGGAAGCGTCTACGACCCGGCCTTGGGTTCCGGATCCTTGCTTCTACAGTTCGCCCAACAGTTGGGCAATGACAATATAGGTTCCTACCATGGCCAGGAAATCAACTCTACCAGCTACAACTTAGCCCGGATGAACATGCTGGTTCACGATATCGCGCCCGGGCAGTTCAACCTGAAGCTAGGAAATACTCTGAGCAATCCCCAACGTGGGCTTGATGCACCTTTTGACGCAGTGGTGTCTAACCCTCCCTACTCAATTAAATGGGAGGGCAAAGACAACCCGGCACTGGCATGCGATCCCCGGTTCACACCGGCGGGCGCGTTAGCCCCGAAATCCAAGGCGGACCTGGCCTTTGTCATGCACATTCTTTCCGTACTAAGCGATGAAGGCAGGGCTGCGGTAGTCCTATTCCCGGGAGTGCTCTATAGGACAGGCGCGGAGAAGAAGATAAGAACCTACCTCATTGAGTCCGGCTTGGTGGAAGCCGTGATAGCGCTCCCGCCGGACTTGTTTTTTGGAACAGCCATTTCCACTTGCATCATGGTCCTGCAGAAACAACGCCGTGACAGAAATGTCCTCTTTATAGATGCCACGGACCAATTCCAGCGGATAAAAGGCAAGAACGTCATCACCGCTGGCAACCGGGAGCAAATCTTGGATTGGCTTGGCAACCGCACCACCGAACTCCCCTACGTTACGGTGGTTGCCCCAGAGGAAATAGCGGCGAAGAATTTTGACCTTTCTCCACAGCAGTACCTAGATGCCAGCAGCCCGCAGACAGCGGAAAGCCTGGAAGACTTGGAAGTTCAACTGGGGCAAGTACGAAAGCAACAAGAACAGTTGCGGGGCGAGCTGTTTGGTCTGCTTGCCCGCATTGAGGCGCGGGAAAGCCAGGACAGGCAAGAGTAAAAGCAGGAACGTAAACCACCTAGACTGGTTCTCCGGCGGCACCAGTGGCGTCGAGTTGGACTGGCGGCCTTTAAGACGCCGGTCTTAACCGGGGTTGGTCTGGGGGTTGGGGCTGTGTTGTTGTGGTGTAAAACGCAGAAAGAGCCTAGACGTTTGTCTAGGCTCTTTGCTGTTTGTTTTATTTTGTTGTGTTATGTTTTTATGTCGGCGGTAACTTACTCTCCCACACCCTCCCGGGTGCAGTACCATCAGCGCGGGCAGGCTTAGCTTCCGGGT
>NZ_VXKJ01000050.1 GCF_008693075.1 Corynebacterium phocae
ACAGTGACACCCCTATATGGAAAAGGGCACCACCCGGCACACACCAACCAACACCGCACATAACGGCACCGGCACAACCCAAGCACACAACAACAAAAAAGTCACAAACAACCATAAGTTATATAAGTACATTGGTACACTATTGAGTTCTCAGACATCGTCACCACACCATTAAGTAGCAAACACTAGGTGTTTGATTCTTAATCGGAAGGTAATTGTCAGAAACTTGTTTTCCTCCCGCCACACTGAAGAACTTGAAGTTCTTGGGGCGTTGTCGGTCGCTCTGACTTGTATAAAGTTACACAGGGCGCGAACACAACACAAATCGCCAGTTCAAAAGCGTTTTTACAGCTCTCAAACTGGCGATACAAGCGTGTTTTTGGGAATTCTCCCGTCGTCATGCGTCTTTCGCGGCAGCCGGGAGCTAGAAGGGGTTAACCCGCTTGACCACTTTGGGTAAGGCTGCCAGCCAGAATCCCGCTATCGCTAGGAAGATAAGCGTTCCGGCCCACTGGCCACTAAGCGCTCCCGCTGGCAGGTACACCGTTACCGTAGCCTGCAGAAGCAATACCAGGCCTAGTACTAAAAGGGCTGCTAGGACGAATGCGATAAGTCTGAAAGTGGTTTTTAAGAATAACTCCCGGCCGTGCCTAGCGATGACTCCGATGGTGAGACTTCCAACGAGCAACACCAGTGGATACTCGTTCCGGATCTCACCAGTAAAAGCAATCCCCACCGCATAGATGGCCAATACGATGGCCACGCTGCCGGCTATTCCCACGGCGCCGCTAGTAGCCATTGCTCGTGCCCAGTTCTTCCTTGTTTCACCGAGGCTCAGCACGTTCTTGATGTTGGCCCGGGTGTTTAGCAGGATCGGCACGGTCATAATGGTCCAGGTCGTTAGTGCATCCACCGGGAAAACGTTGAGCCGCAGAAGTGCCGCCCCGGCTGCCACATACAACCAGATAATGAGCCACATCGGGGACTCATGGCGCCAGACCAACTGACCGAGCACGGTGGCCGGGAACCTGCCCAGTTGTGCGGAGTCGGGTGTTTTGGCGTCCCGCTGGCCAGCAGGTTTCCCCCAGCGCTCGTAGCTGTAGAACCAGATTCCCGCGGCGCCTAGCAGGGGAATTAGTACCAGCCATTGGGTGCCGGGAGTGACAAAGAAGGCTAGGAGGGCCGCGAGGGTTAATTGCCAGGCAGTGTTAGACACACGCACGTGGGTTCGCCAGGTACTAAAAGGCAGGCCCAGGCGGGCGTAGCGCTCGTATTTAGACTTGGTGGTGAAAAACGCCACCGTGGCGCAGAATATGGCGAGCGTTTCTATGAACTTCTCGGGAAGGGTGGGGGCCTCAGCCGCGCTGACAAGAAAGGCGAAATACACAAATGTTAGGCCTAGGGCCCGAAGGACCATCTCTCTCTTGTCGCAGAGGAACCAGAAGAGTTTCAGATGCTTAGTCACTTGCTTAGTCACTGCCATTCACCTCCTGTTCGGTTGGGGAAAACGCCTCTAGGGCCAGGATCGCGCGCTCGAGGCTAACCTCGCTGGCGGTGAGCCCCAGCTCTGCGGCCTGGGCGAAGATGGCAGTGGCGCGGTCGGGGCGGGCATCGGCAAGAATGCGCTCACCGAGTGGGGTACTTTCGCGCGAAAGGATGGCGACGCCTTTGAGTTGCGCCATCTTCTCCGCCGGGCCCTTGACCTCAATGACGGCGTCGAGCAGGTCATCCACGCGCCCGGATAGCGGGTGCTCACCGAGCAGCAAGACGGTGTCCAGGTGGCCGGCAAGCTCATCCAAGTGGTGCGTGGAGATGACTATGGTGCGCCTGCCCTGCTCCTCGCGCAGCACGCGGTAGAACTCCTCCCGGCTGCTGATGTCCAGGCCCAGGTAGGGCTCGTCGAGCAACACGAGCTCACACCCAGAGGCAAAGGCAAGGGTGATGCCCAGCGCGGATTTCTGTCCGCGCGAGAGCGCCGAATATTTCTTGTTGGGAAGATTAAAACGTGCGATGAGCTCTTCCGCGCGGGCCTCATCCCAGGTAGCCCAGCGGGTGCGACCAATGGTCAGGAGCTGCTTCATACTCCAGGAATCAACGAGCGGGGCGTCAATACCCATCAAGATGGTGCGGTCCATGACGGCCCGGTTGTCAAAGGGGTCTTGGCCAAAGACACTTAGCCCGGAAGAGTCCAGCTGCCCGGCAATCATGCGCAGCAGCGTGGTCTTGCCTATTCCGTTTTTGCCCACCAGGCCGTGGGTAAGCCCCGGTTCCAGGCGGAAGTTAAGGGCCGGGGTGTTCTTCAGGGGTTTCCAGGTGAGGTTTGTTGCTTGGATCATGCGTAGAGTCCTCGACTTTCTGCGACGCGGCGGACAAGTTCTAGTAATTGGTGGCGGGAGTAGCCAAGACGCGCGGCCTCATCGACCAAGGGGGCCACGAACTGGCCTGCAAACTCGGCGCGCCTGCGCTCCCGGATGGCTTCTGCCGCACCGACTGCGACAAACATGCCGATGCCCCTTTTCTTCTCCAGCACCCCCAGCTCCACCAACAAGGCGATGCCTTTGCGGGCGGTGGCGGGGTTGATGTTGTGAAACTCAGCCAGCTCGTTGGTGGACGGCGCTTGCGCACCTTCTGACAGGGTCCCATCCACGATGGAGTCCTCAATAAGCGCAGCAATTTGTCTAAACAATGGCTGCGAGGAATTATCCACTTGCGGGTACCTCCTTCCGCGTAGTTAGTTGGTTAGTTAGTTGTGTAACTAACCGTAGCACCGAACAGGAAGTTTGGCAATAAGAATCGAATTTTCCTGCGTTTTAGGGCACACTAGAGGGAGATACTTACGTTAAACATTTAGGAAATAACAATGCTCAACCGCACACTAGTCTTTGTAGACACGTCTTATTTACTAGCCAGCTTCTATAACACCTGGGAAACCGGTGCTCAGGCGCAGTTAGAAATCGATCTGCCTGAAGTGGTCAACATCTTAGCCACCATGATTGAAGGCCAGCTAGACCAAAAAATTCAACGCCAGTATTGGTACGACGGCATCCGCGAGACCGGACCTCACCGCTATCAGCGTGCTCTACGCACCTGCGATGGGGTCCAGCTGCGTACCGGACAGCTCATCGAATGGGGCGACCGCCGCACACAGAAGGGGGTAGACACCCGCCTAGTGGCCGACATAGTGGTTTCCTCTATGAAAGGCCAGGTAAGCGACATTGTGCTGGTCTCCGGCGACGCAGACATGATCCCCGGCGTGGAAGAAGCAGTCCTCAACGGCGTCCGGGTTCACCTCTATGGCTTTGGGTGGGACTCCATGTCCTCCGCCCTGCGTCACGCCTGTGACACCACCACTATCTTGGACCCGCGCGAGGACTTTGCTGACGCCATGGAAATCCAGGTGCTCGAAGGGCCCATCCCACCCCAGGTGCGGGAAGCACACGAGGACTCCCCGGAACCGGACGCAAAGCCCGCTGCGGACTGCCCGGAGGACCAGGAAGGGAACGCAGATCAACCCGCTGCGCCCTCTGCAGCTGCGGATATCGATGAGCCTTCGGAAGTAGAAGCGACCTTCACCCCCATCCCCAAAGAACCACCGGCACCAGCTCCGGCTAGCCCCGCGCCAGCCCCGCGTGACAATCCCAAAGCGGAGACACCCGACTCCGGCGCCGCTTCGACTACCGCGAAAACCCCGGCTCCCGCCAACGTACAAGCGACTGGCGAGGACGCGGCACCGCAGCCAGCGAAGCAAGAGGACTGCGCAGAAAACGCCGTCGCCTCAGAGCAAGCGACCGGGGACGCGCCAGACCAGCAGAGTTCCGCTGACCCCCGGGACACGGCGGCACCGAAGGAGCAGCCTGAACAGGCCCAAGACACGCGCGAGGCGGCCGCCGAGGAGCCCAAACCCGCACCCCGGCCGACCCCACCAAAGCCATCCATGATGGCACCGCGCCGCAAGTTGCGTTCGCGCTACGTCCCACTACCCGAGGAAGTCTGGACCACCGCCGGTTTCCAAACCCCGTTCGATGTGGGCCAGCAGTACGCGTCCTGGTGGTTTGAAAATGCCGCGTCAACCGAGCAACGCGATCAGGCGCACCTGCTGTCTGGCGGCGGGCTGCCACCAGAAATTGACCGCCCGCTCTTGCAGTTCGCCTGCGAAACCCTGCACGAATACACGTTGACTGAAGTGCAGCGCGTGAGCCTACGCGACGGGTTCCACTCCGGAATCCGCGGCGTACTCATCAACCTCGATGATTAAGACTCCAGCTCTTTGTTCATCTTCGCGCGAATCTCTTCCAACCGGGCGTTGGCCTTGATGTCGGTAGTAGCTGCGTTGACGTCGAAGTGCGCGCTGCCGGCCTGGGCCAGCTCCTGAGCGCCCAGTGCCTCCGCATAGCGCTTTTCCAACTTCGCCCGGACGCCATCCAGGGTTGGTGTGCTATCACTAGGCGCCATCTCATCAAAAGAAGACAGCGCCTGCGCGGATTGTTCCTGCATCTTCGCCTGGTCTGCTTGGGCCATCAATTGGTTGGCCTCAGTGAGTTGCTCTTTCAGCCGCGCTTCCGAGTGCTGCTGCTGCATTTTGGCCCGTTCGGCGGCCTGAGCGGCAGCCCGGTGTTGGATTTTCAGGTCCTCTAGCTGGGTTTCCGCCGCTACCAGCTGGCTGGCCACCACTTCAGCAGCACGGTTGTATTCGGCTGCCACGGTGCCATCTAGCGCCTCCGCCGCCTTCTGCAGCGCCGCTTTCACCTGCTGTTGGTAGCCCTCAGCTTGCTCGGACAGGCGGTTCATCTGCATTTCCAGACGGGATTTGTTCCCAATTATCTCGGCAGCCTGTTCCGTTATCTCTTGATGTTGGCGCTTGGCCTCATCTATAGCCTGCTGGATCTGAATCTTAGGGTCGGCGTTTTGCTCAATTTTGCTATCGAGCGAAGCCTTCAAGTACTTCCATCCCTTGCTCACTGGGTTTGCCATATGTTTTTTCTTCCTCCAAAAATAAAAGCGCTTTCCCCCAACATGATACGGGGAAAGCGCGTAATACTTTCGTACTTAATTACTGTTGCTGTTGCTCGACCTGCTGGCGGACCTCATCCATGTCCAAGCCCTTAATCTGGTTGACCAGGTCATCCAGAGCTGCCGGGGGGAGGGCTCCTGCTTCACGGAACACCATGACGCCGTCGCGGAAAGCCATCAGGGTAGGGATGGACTGGATTTGCAGCGCACCAGCCAGGCCCTGGTTAGCCTCAGTATCAAGTTTGGCGAAGGTAACGTCCGCGTGATCCTCGGAAGCCTTTTCGAAGATGGGGCCAAAGCGCTTGCACGGGCCACACCACTCTGCCCAGGCGTCGACCAGCACAATGCCTTCTTTGGTAACGGTGGACTCAAAGTCCTTCTCGGTAATATCTACGGTTGCCATGAAAAATTATCCTTCTTTCACGCTCCCGGCGCGCACAGGGCTACCAGGGAGCACAGTCTTGTTTTTAGGGTTCTTTCCCCACAACGGACTCTAGGCGGCGTTTATTCCCCGCGAAGCGCGCACCCGGTTTCTTGGGGGCGACGAGCGCAAGCACGCCCGGGTCAGCCGCAGCTAGGGGGCGTGAGCCCAGCACCGCGGATTGGGGTCTGCTATATAGTTGAGCTTTGAGAACTTGTCAGGCTTAAAGCCCGTTTTTGAAAGGATGCCACCGAGCTATGAAAATCTATACCGTAAAAGGCATGACCTGCGCGCATTGTGAGAAGTCCGTACAGGAAGAAGTCGGGGAAATCACCGGAGTTTCCTCCGTGACCGCCAACGCCACCACCGGCAAAGTAACGGTTGAGGGCACAGACTTCAACGATGAACAGGTCGCGGAGGCTATCCGGGAGGCTGGCTACGAACTCGCCTAAACACTCCCCCGCAACCCCCGGGCCGCCTCCGGGCGCAGTCTTAGCGCCCAGACATGTTGAGCTAGGCGTTTCCGGGATGACCTGTACCTCGTGCTCCGGCCGGGTGGAACGCAAGCTCAACAAGATGGAAGGCGTTAGCGCCACCGTTAACTTTGCTACTGAAACGGCAGCGGTGGATTTCCCCATCTCCGTTGAGGTTGCTGACCTGATAGCCACCGTTGAGAAAGCCGGTTACCAGGCCCACGAGCTGCGCCAAGATGAGGGTGAGGCGGACTCCACCGGAGAAACCGGGGAGGAAAAGCGCCTGCTGCGCCGCACGCTTGTCTCTGGCGCGCTGTCCCTGCCCACCATGGCGGTGTCCATGGTTCCCGCGCTGCAGTTCGACTACTGGCAGTGGGTGGCACTGGTGCTAGCCACCATCGTGTTTGTCTATGGGGGCGCGCCCTTCCACAAGGCCACGTGGACCAACCTAAAACACGGTTCTTTTACCATGGACACCCTTATCACCATGGGAACTGCGGCCGCCTACGGCTGGTCTCTGTGGGCACTGACGATTGGAAATGCCGGCCACCCGGGCATGAAGATGCACATGACGCTGGTGTCTAACTCCGCAGAGATGGGTCATATCTACCTCGAATCCGTAGGCATGGTCATTACCTTCCTGCTCCTGGGGCGCTGGTTTGAGCACCGCGCCAAAGGCCGGTCCTCGGAGGCCCTCCGGGCACTGCTGGACATGGGAGCCCGGGAGGCCACCATTGTGGTGGGCGGTGTAAACACCCAGGGCGGTGTAAACACCCAGGGCGGTGTTAACCCCCCGGACGATGGCGGGGGATTGGGCGGTACTGAACGCCGGGTGCCGGTGGGAAATCTCCGGCCCGGCGACGTCATTGTGGTGCGCCCCGGTGAAAAGATAGCCGCAGACGGTGAAGTTCTTGAGGGGGACTCCGCCGTAGATGAGTCCATGCTCACCGGTGAGTCCCTGCCACGGGAGGTAAGCGCCGGCGACCGCGTTACGGGCGCAACAATAAATACCTCCGGCCGGCTCCACGTGCGGGTAACCCAGGTGGGCGAAGACACCGTCCTATCACAGATGGCCGCACTGGTGAGCCAAGCGCAGGCCACCAAGGCACCGGTACAGCGCCTGGTGGATAAAATCGCGCAGGTTTTTGTTCCCGCGGTGATTGGCATATCCGCACTAACGTTGGTAGCCCACTGGGTAATCCACAATGACCCCGCACCAGCGTTCGTGGCGGCAGTATCCGTCCTCATCATCGCCTGTCCGTGCGCCATGGGGCTTGCTACTCCCACCGCCATCATCGTGGGAACCGGCCGCGGTTCCCAGCTAGGGATCCTCATCAAAGGCCCGGAAATCTTGGAGTCCACGCGCAAGGTGGACACAGTTGTACTGGACAAGACAGGGACCATCACCAAAGGCGCAATGTCAGTGGTGGGCAGACCAGATCCGGAAGTCCTACGGCTGGCCGCAGCGGTAGAAAAAGGCTCTGAGCACCCCATCGCGCGCGCTATCGTGGCCGCCGCCCCCGACGTGGCGGCGGGAACTGGCTTTCGCTCCACCGCCGGCCAGGGCGTGGAGGCCACCGTTGACGGCAAGCGCGTTGTGGTGGGGCGGCCGGTGGCCTCCGGTTCCCAGGATGCGAGGCCCGGGGACGCCACCGTGGTCGCGGTGTTTGTTGACGGACGTCACGCCGGTGACATTGCCCTGCGCGACACCGTCAAGGAGTCCTCGGCGCGGGCTATAGCCGCGTTCAAGGACCTAGGTTTGGAGCCCTATCTGCTAACAGGGGACGCGCAGTCCGCGGCGGACGCGGTGGCCAAGGAAGTAGGAATCTCCCACGTCATGGCTGAAGTCATGCCGGCCGACAAGGTTGCACAGGTGGAAAAGCTGCAAGCCGCCGGCCGGGTGGTGGCCATGGTGGGCGACGGCGTTAACGACGCAGCTGCGCTAGCCCGAGCGGATCTGGGAATAGCCATGGCTTCCGGTACGGACGTGGCCATGGAGGCGGCAGACATCACGCTGATGAACTCCGACTTGCTCTCCGCGGTGGACGCCATCCGGCTGTCACGGCAGACCTTGAAAGTCATCAAAGGGAACCTTTTTTGGGCCTTCGCCTACAACGTCATACTCATTCCCGTGGCAGCAGTAGGTCTTCTCAACCCGCTTTTCGCGGGGCTGGCCATGGCTTTTAGCTCCGTGTTTGTGGTGAGCAATTCTTTGCGACTAAAAAGATTTATTCATGTATGCTAACCGGCATGACTTTGACTCGTAACGAACGGTTGGACCGGCTGCCGGTCACCGCAAAGCACAAGCGCCTACTCCTTGGCTCCGGCATAGGGTGGGCGCTTGACGCTATGGATGTAGGACTTGTTTCATTCATCATGGCCGCGCTGGCCGTCCATTGGGGGATAACTCCCACGCAATCCTCATGGCTAGCCTCCATCGGGTTTGTGGGCATGGCCGTGGGTGCTACCTTCGGGGGGCTCCTGGCGGACAAATTCGGCCGCCGCAACATCTTCGCGCTCACGCTGCTGGTCTACGGTTTGGCCACCGGTGCCTCCGCGCTGGCCACCGGCCTGGGCGTGCTCATCGCCCTGCGGTTCGTAGTAGGCCTGGGTCTTGGTGCAGAGCTGCCCGTGGCCTCGACGCTGGTCTCCGAGTTCGCACCCGTGCGCGTGCGCGGCCGCATGGTGGTCATCTTGGAAGCCTTCTGGGCCGTGGGCTGGATCATGGCGGCTGTGATTGGGACGTTCATCGTGGGGGCATCGGACAGCGGATGGCGCTGGGCCCTAGCCATTGGCATGGTGCCTGCTATCTACGCACTCTACGTGCGGCGCAACCTACCGGAATCCGTCCGCTACCTGGAGGCCACCGGCCAGCACCAGAAAGCTGAAGCCGTAGTATCCTCCTTCGAGCAGGGCGTCACCAGGTTCTCTGACCTCCCCAAGAGCTCGGTAGACGACCGCTCAAAGTCCATCTTCTCCCCCAACCTGCGCCGGCGCACTATCGCGCTGTGGACCGTATGGTTCTGCGTCAACTTAAGCTACTACGGGGCGTTTATCTGGATCCCCTCCTTGCTGGTAGCCGACGGTTTCAGCTTGGTACGCTCTTTTTCCTTCACCCTGATAATGACGCTAGCGCAGCTGCCCGGCTACGCCGTGGCCGCCTGGCTCATTGAGGTCTGGGGCAGGCGCCCCACCCTGGCGGCGTTCCTAGTGGGCTCCGCCGTGGCCGCCGGGCTCTACGGCGCCTCCGGCTCCGCCGTGGCTATCGTTGCCGCCGGCTGCCTGCTCTCCTTCTTCAACCTGGGCGCGTGGGGTGCGCTCTACGCCATTGGCCCGGAGCTCTACCCCACGCACCTGCGCGGGGCTGGCACGGGCGCGGCCGCCGGCTTTGGCCGCCTGGCATCCATCGCCGCGCCACTATTGGTGCCGCTCGTTCTCCACTCCGCCGGCGCGGGGTGGCTGTTTGCCCTCTTTGCCACCTCCTTTACCGTAGCGGCGCTCGCGGCGCTGGCCCTACCAGAGCAAAAAGGCAAGGGGCTACGCTAAGTGCTGCGCTACGCCTCCACCGCCTGCTACCTGGGGGTAGTACTTTCCCTCACTACGCTCAAAGCGTTCTTCCAGATCGGGTACTTGTGGTTGCCCGAAAACCAGCGCGTGCGGCAGCTGCGGCTTATCCCCTTAGATGATCTCTTCAGCGGCAGCTGGTTCAAGCCGCTGTTCGAGTACGGCGGAAACCTGGCCTTGTTCATCCCCCTGGGCGCGCTACTGTTCATGTTTTTGGGCAAGGCGCAGTCAGTAGCCAAAGCAACGTTGGTGGCAGCGGGGATAAGCCTGGGCATTGAGCTCACCCAGTTCGCCTTTGCGCTGGGGCGCACCGACGTAGACGACTTGGCTTTTAACACCCTGGGTGCCTGGCTGGGGGCGCTCATGGCCGCGCGCGTAGGTCCGCGCTGGTTCCCCCGCTGGCAGTGGCTGGCCATAGCGCTAGCAGCGCTATTCGCGCTGCTAGTAGCCCTGGGCCCCCGCCTGGGGGACCCGGAGAAGGTCAGGGACCTATCCGTGGGCCATGTTGACGAACTTGGAGTAATGCAACTGGTGGGCGATAGTCACGGTGTCAATGGGCCCGCCACGGTGCTTGGCTAGGATGATATCCGCCTCACCGGCGCGCTCGTTGTCCCGCTCTTGGGAATCCGGGCGGTAGAGCAACATAACCATATCCGCGTCCTGCTCCAGCGAGCCAGACTCACGCAGGTCAGCGAGCTGGGGCTTTTTATCAGTACGCGCTTCCGGACCACGGTTGAGCTGGGAAATAGCAATGAGGGGAACTTCCAGCTCCTTGGCCAAAAGTTTCAGGTTACGGGAGAATTCAGAAACCTCCTGCTGGCGCGACTCCACTTTCTTGCCGGAGCTCATCAGCTGCATGTAGTCCAACACAATGAGGTCCAGGCCGTGTTGCTGCTTAATCTTGCGGGCCTTAGTACGGATCTCCATCATGGTCAGGTTTGGCGAGTCATCGATAAACATGGGGGCGTTCTGGATCTTATCAAGGGTTTTTTCCAACTTTGCCCAGTCCTCTTGGTTGATCCGGCCGGCGCGCATATCAGCTAGCTTGACTTCAGATTCCGCAGACAACAGGCGCATAAGGATCTCCGAGGCGGACATTTCCAAGGAGAAGATGACGCTGGTCTTGTTATTGTGCAACGAGCATGAACGCATGAAGTCCATGGCCAACGTGGACTTACCCACACCCGGACGAGCGGCCACAATTACCATCTGGCCTGCGTGCAGACCGTTGGTGAGCTTATCCAAGTCATGCAGCCCGGTAGGCACGCCTAACTCGATTCCGCCATGGTTTTGAAGGTTGACCAGTTCATCAATGGTGGGATCAATGAGTTCCTCAAGCCGCTTGTAATCCTCCGTCTGCTTACGGCGGGAAACGTCCAACACCGCCTGCTGGGCCTTGTTGAGTACAAACTCGATTTCGGCGTCCTCGGTGGCCTCAAAGCCCAACTGCACAACTTGTGTGCCCGCGTCCACCAGCCGGCGCAAGATAGCCTTCTCCGCCACAATCTCCGCGTAGTAACGCGCGTTCGCGGCGGTTGGCACAGAGGCCAGCAGCGTGTGCAGGTACGGTGCCCCACCCACGCGTTCGAGCTCGTTATAGCGGTCTAAGCGGCCGGCCAAAATAACGGCGTCCAACTCCATGCCATTGGAGAAAAGATCCATCATGGCCCTGAAGATCAATGAGTGCTGGGGGTAGAAGAAATCTTCATCCCGCAGGATTTCCAAGATCTCCGCAGCCGTGTTGGGACTGAGCAGCATGGCTCCCAACACACCCTGTTCCGCCTCCCTATCTGCGGGCGGGTGGCGGAAGTCCCCATAGCGGGGCTCCTTGGACCTCTTGGACTTAAAGTTCTCCGCCGGTGCGTACCCCCCGCCGTCGTCAGGGGGTGGCGGGGGAACGTCCTCTACGGGTTCCGGCGGAATATAGCTGTCATCGAAGCTGGGTTCTGTCATTGGCGTTCTCCTCAGAAAATATTACTTCCCACTACTCTACCGAGTCCCCAAAAATCCACCCCTTGTGTACAAGTGCGGGGAGTTATCCACAGGCCGCTGTTGAATTCCCAGGTGACATCAGACGTTGTTCACAAAACGGGAGGTGACGGCTGTGGATAACTTTGCAACCCGCTGACCTGCACCAATGAAAACACCAGGTCAAGCAGGGTTTCTTAGGGTGTGAAAAGTCTCACTAAATCTGGGGATATCCACCTGACCAGCGGAAAAGAAACCGTAAAGCGAAGGTTGAATCTTGATGAACTGTGGGATTTTATCCACAGGTTTTCCAAGTTATCCACAGCCCCGCAACACCGACCCTTTAATCAAGTTTTGGACATGCCAAAGGCCCCGTTGGCAAAACCACCTCACATGGTTTTCAAGTGCCAACAGGGCCTTTAAAGCGTGCTGTTGTCATTGGGTTGGGCTTTAGAAACTAGCCACAACCGTCATCGCGCATAGAACGTGGTCTACGCGGCGACGACCGAGAAGTTCACCTTGCCGTGAACATCCTTATGCAGGTTAACCTCAACCTGGTAGTTACCAGTCTTCTTGACCATGCCCTTGGGAAGCACAACGTTGCGCTTGTCCAGGGATGGGCCACCAGCGGTCTTGACTGCGTTGACAATGTCATCTGCAGTAACGGAACCGAAGAGTTTACCCTTTTCAGAGGTCTTAACTTTGACCTCTACGTTGTTGAGCTGCTCGAGTTGCTCACGGACTTCACGTGCGTGGTCCAGGTCGCGGATTGCGCGAGCTTCCTGGGCACGCTTGATGCCTTCAATCTGCTTCTCAGCACCACGAGAGGCCACAATGGCCAATCCGCGTGGAAGCAGATAGTTACGTCCGTAGCCGTTTTTGACCTCAACGATTTCGCCTGCGGCGCCGAGGTTCTCAACAGCAGCGGTGAGGATCAGCTTCATGATCCCTGCCTTTCATATTGAGTATTTAGTGATAAATAGTGCGTTTATGAACGGAAAATTTTAGAACGGGGGCTCATCAGACGCGCCTCCGAAACCACCGGCTGGCGGTGCGGAGTTCCAAGGATCATCTGCCGGAGCCTGCTGCGTAGAGCCGCCCTGGTTGTTTCCACCAAAGCCTCCCTGCGACTGTTGCTGGCCGCCGCCAAATCCACCTTGGTTGCCCTGATTGTTGTTGAAACCGCCACCCTGGTTGCCGCCGCCGTAGTTACCGCTACCGCCCTCACGGGGGTTGCGGTTAACTTGGGCCTTGGCATAACGCAAGGATGGGCCAACTTCATCTACGTCAATCTCCATGACGGTGCGCTTGTCACCTTCACGAGTTTGGTAGGAACGGGACTTCAGACGCCCGGTCACGATGACACGCATGCCCTTCGTGAGGGTTTCTGCCACGTTCTCAGCGGCGTTGCGCCACACGTTGCAAGTGAGGAACAATGCTTCCCCGTCTTCCCACTGATTAGTCTGTGAGTTATAGCGACGAGGCGTAGAAGCTACTCGAAAGTTAGCGACTGCAGCTCCCGAGGGAGTGAAACGTAGCTCTGGGTCGGCAACCATGTTGCCCACCACAGTGATATTGGTATCTCCTACTGACATGAATTCTCCTTACAACGATGGATTACTGATAAACCCAGTATTCGTTATTTTCCGTCGGTGCGCAGAACTTTGGTACGCAGAATAGTGTCGTTCAGGTTCAAACGGCGATCGAGCTCGAGAACTGCCTCGGACTCGCATTCCAAGGAAACAACGGCATAGATGCCCTCTTCCTTCTTATTGATTGGGTACGCAAGACGACGCTTGCCCCAGATATCAACGTTTGCTACCTTGCCGTTCGCATCGCGGATAACTGCGAGGAACTTGTCTAGGGACGGGGCAACGGTGCGTTCATCCTGGGTTGGATCCAGGATAATCATGACTTCGTAGTGACGCACGGACCTCATCACCTCCTATGGTCTAGTAATTGTGTTCGGCCATATCACCTTTGCGGACATGGCAGGAGGGTCTGTTGCGTCAAGCAACCCGTTAACAATACCCCATAACCACCACTTCTCACCAATCAACTGGGAAAAGATACCTCCAACACCCCCACCGTCCCCACTCCGCAACCACCCACCCCCAGCGACGGCGCACCTGACCCCCAATGTCATACAGCGCCCCCAGCCAACAACCAACAAGAAGCAACACAGCAAAACCAGCAAAACAACGCCGCCAACCAAAAGCACAACACCCCAGCCAACTAAAAGCACAACAACCCAGCCAACTAAACGCAAAACAACCCAGCCAACTAAAAACGAGAGAGGGCAGCAGGAAGATGTTCCTGCTGCCCTCTTTTACTTGGTGGCTACATCCCGTGGGTGGCGGCGAAGAACACCGCTGTGCTGGCTGGAATGATGGTCAAGAATAGAAATCCCAACAGTCCCAGCACCAAGGCGGGACGCCTGGAGCCTGATTCCCCGGCCTTTTGAAATGAGTAGTACGCGGACATCACGCAGATGAACCCAAGCGTGATGGACACTATGCCCACGATAGTCACGGTCATAGAGCGTTCGCCTTGACCTTCGCGAAGTCACCCGCCAGCAGGTCACGTCCGTTGTCGCGCAGTACTTTATCTTCACCCTTGCCCAGCATCTGCCGGATGACCAGGACTGCGATAGCAATGATGAAGCCGTCACGGAAGAGGATTGCTACGTCTAGGAACTCATGGGGGATTGCCTTGTTGTCCTCGCCCATCATGTGCCACATCAGGACCGGCCATAGGAGCGCGTCAAAAAGCCCCCAGCTTAAGATGAGGCGCCAGGACGGTAGCGCTAGGACTGCGGGGACTAGCAGCCACAGGGAATACTGCGGGGACCAGACCTTGTTCATCAGCAGGAAAGCTACCAGGATGAGGTACACCATCTCCGCTACGCGCGGAGTACGTGCCGCCCGTAGCCCAAAAACGCCAATGGCGGCGCACAACGCCAGGAAACTGGCCAGTGAAAACACGTTGATGGCAGAGATGGGGATGTCCACCGGCAGGTTGCGGCTTAACGCCGCGTAGATGGTTGTCCATTCCGAACCGCGGGTGGAGTTTAATCGATAGAACTCCCGCCATGCCTCCGGATAGAGCAGCGCGATGGGCGCGTTGACGGCAACCCAGGCCACCACCGTTGCCAGCAACATTTTGAGGAAAGGAACCCAGCGCCTGTTCCTTATGGCCAGCACGAGGAATGCGCCCAGCATGAAAAGTGGCCACAGTTTGAAGGCCGTGCCCAGGCCAATGAGCACGCCGGCCAGGACATTGTGACCCCGCTTGACGGCCACCAGCGCCGCCACCGCGAAGGTTATTGACGGGATGTCCCAGTTAGTAAAGGCGTGGATAATCACTAGGGGGCTGGCAGCTACCAGCACGGTGTCCCACATGCGGTTGCCTGCTAGCTCAGCGACCATGCGCAGCGTTGCTACCCAGCACACCGAGAGTACCAAGGCGGTCAGTGCGAAGTACCAGCCCACCTCCGGTATTTCGGCCCAGTCAACTAGGCCGTAGGTGTTCCGGGCAATTAGTCCCATCACGCCTTGGAACATTCCCGCCAGGACGGGGTATTCCATGTAGCGGGTTAGGTCCCCTTCTTGCCAGGAAAAGGCGTAGACAAAGCCCGGTTTATCAAGGCCACGCCCGCCGTAAAGCGGCACGATGTCGTTGTAGCAAAAGGAGGTGTACTGGCGGTTTCCGCCCCAGTTGAGGTTGACTACGCCGTCCTCACCCCGCTGCCCTGCGGCACAGTTTGCCTTGGCCAGGTAGGCAAAGGCCAGGAAAATCCACCCCACGGAGAAGATTGACCGCAGCACATCTACTGGGCGGCTGGCATGGGCACCCCGCGGGCCACCGAAGAACTCGATAACCGACCGTGGAGCGCGCTCTTGGCTAAGAGGCACGGGGCTTGCCTGTGCCGCCGGTCTAGTCTGCAGTTTCCGGGCCATATGCCTAGTTCCCCAGCAATTCGTTGATGGCCTCATTCAGCTGGGCTCCCAGGTCGTCAGCCGGTGGCTGTGCGGGCGCGGGGGCCACCGGTGCGGGAGCCACTGGTGCCGGTGGCGCTGGCGGGGCGGCTGGTTCAGCTGGCTCTACGGGCTGCACGGGTGAGGTATTTTGCCAAGTGTTCTGGCCAGCACCGTAGGTCGGGTCGTAGTAGTAGGAAGTACCCGCAGTACCCGTGCCGTAACGGATGGGGCTGGCCTCTGGGAAGGGCTTGAGCTCTTGGCCTTCCAGGGAACGGTCCAGGATGGACTTCCAAATCTGGGTTGGGGAGTTAGCCCCGTACATGTTTCCGCCCCACTCGTTGAAGATAGGCGTGGTGTTATCCGCAGTTCCTACCCACACGGCGGTGGCCAGCTGCGGGGTGGAACCAATCATCCAGGCGTCACGGTTAAGCCCGGTATCACCTAGCTGGGAGGTACCAGTCTTGGCTGCGGAGGGGCGTCCGCCGGCGAGTGCGCCGTTGGACCACCCGGCAATGGGGCCCATGGCCTTGAGTACGTTCTCCGCAACCTTTTCAGATACGCGGCGCTCACCGGCGTCTACCTTGTGCTCGTAGAGAACTTCGCCAGCGTTGGTGGTCACGCGCCGCACAAAGTGCGGCTGGTGCCACACGCCGCCGTTGGTAAGTGTGGCAATAACGGTTGCCATATCCAGCGGCCGGGTGGGGTACATGCCCAAGATGATGCCTTCTAGGGGCGGCGCGCCGTTTTGGCTCAAGGTCTTGCCCACGTTAGGCAGCTCACGGGCTATACCTAGAGCGTGGCCCATGTCTGCGGTGTCCTGGGCTTTATTTTCCAGGTCATTTTGCAGGCGGGAGAAGGAGGGGTTGAAGGATTGCTTGAGCGCTTCTGCGATAGTACAGCTGCCACAGCCAGGACCGCCGTCGTAGTTACCCACAATTGTATTGGTGCCAGGAAGTTTAAAAGACGTGGACTGGTAGTAGGTATCCAGGCTGATCCCCTGCTGCAGCGCGGCGGTCAACCCGACCACCTTGAAGGTGGAACCGGTTTGCAGTGGCGCGTTGGCGTAGTCCCAGCCGGTGGCGTCGTGGCCGCCAAAGTAGCCAACTACGGCTCCGGTAGCCGGGTCAATGGTTACTGCCGCTGCGCGAGCGTCTTCTTGCAGCGGTGCCAGCGCGGTGTCCACGGAGTCGATGGAGATGTTTTGGATATTCGTATCGATGGTGGTGGTGATCTGCAGGCCCCGGGTTTGCACGTCTGACTCGGAGATACCAATCCGGCCCAGTTCGGCGATAACCTGGTTTTTGATCAGGCCGTTGGCACCGGTGGCCTCAGTGTAGGCGGAGTATTCAGAAGGGTCCCGTGTCTCCGGGAATACCATCCCGGCGCGTTCCTCCGGGGTGATGGTGCCCATTTCCACCATGCCGTCCATGACGTAGTTCCAACGGGCCTCTGCGGCACTTCGGTCTGCCCAGGGGTCCAAGCCCGAAGGTGCCTGGATGATTCCGGCTAGCAGCGCGCCTTCTTCCACGGTCAGTTCCTCAACGGATTTGTTGAAGTAGGCGTTGGACGCCGCCTGGATTCCGTAGGCGTTGCGGCCAAAGTAGACGGTGTTGAAGTAGCTGTTCAGGATCGTGGCTTTGTCCCACTCCCGCGTCATCTTGATGGAGTAGATGAGCTCGCGGATCTTGCGCACATACGAACGCTCGTTTCCAACCAGCGTGTTCTTCACGTACTGCTGGGTGATGGTGGAGCCGCCACCGGCGGAGTCATCACCGGTAACTTGGCCCATTACGGCGCGCGCGAATCCGGTGAAGGAGAAGCCGGAGTTGGTCCAGAACTCGCGGTCTTCTGCCGCCAGGGCAGCGTTTTCTACGTGGTCGGGAATTTGTTCCAAGCTCACGTGAGTGCGGTTGCCTTCCGGCGGGACTAGGCGCGCTAACTCGGTTTGGCCGTCACTGGCGTAGATGGAGGCCACCTGTTTGTTAGTTAGTTCCTGCGGTTCCGGAACTGAATACTGGTTATAGGCGTAGGCAAAAAGGCCCAGTGGCACCATCAGCATGACTAGGAAGAAAACCAAAAGTATCCAGGGCCAGCGGCGCTTCTTGGCCTTGGTGGCGCGGCGGGCGAATGAACGCTTTCCGCGCTGTGTCTCCTGCGGTTGGGGAACAGTCACTGTATCTTGAGCCTTTTCTTGTTGGAACTTTTAAAAAAATTGCCTTTAAACCCTTAAATTTAACACGTCTAACAGGCAATAGCCGTTTCCAGCAGGTGGTTCCAGCGACAATGTGGGCAGACTTCTACTTTATGCACCGTAAACTCCTGCCCGGAGGGAATTATTTCCCCTGCTAGCTCCGCTATTTCCGCTACACTGCGCGCACTACCTGCGCGCCTTCCCAGCGCCTGGCCGTAGACCCAGAAAGTTTGCTTCATTTCCCCTTTACAGACGGGGCAGCTCCGTGGGGCGGGGGTACCGTGGTACTGCGCAGCGGCCCGCAGTAGGAAGTCTGCGTCACAAATCTCCTCGCGCGGAACCCGCCCGGCGCGAAATTCCCGCAAGACATGCGCGCGTTCCCACTCGTGCGAGACCAGGTGTTTTGTCTTAACGCTGTCAATCACGGCCCCCAGCCTAGCTCGCCCGCTAAGCAGATGCCCTAGAACGTTCCCTGGGAAAATACTTGGCAAACAAAACAAACTAGCTTTAAACAATGATTTTGGCTATATTTAGTTTCTATGAGTGAAGAAACAGCACCATCACCGGCTTCGCGCGAAAAAGCCCTGGAAGTTGCCATTGATCTACAGCCCGCAATGAACAAGTTGGTGGTCATCTTCCAACGCAGCACTGAAGGCTCCCGCCTGACTACATCGCAGGTGTCCATTATGAACCAGCTACGCAAGCGGGGTCCCTCCCGGGTCTCCGTTATCGCCCAGGCGGAGCTCATCCGTATGCCTACCGCTTCCAACGCCCTCTACCACCTGGAGACCCGTGGTTTGGTTGAGCGTATGCGGGACACCACAGACCGGCGCGGTGTGTTGGTAACGCTTACTGAAGCCGGGCATGCGGAACTTGCAGCCGTCTCCCGCGAACGCGCTAAGGCTCTCGCGGAAATCTTGCAGTGGCTCTCCCCTGAAGAACTCAGCAACGCTCGGGAGGTTGCTCGCTTGATCAACAAACTCGCGGAGGTCTACGACCCTCAGCAGATTTCACAAAAAGAGAAGTAGGCACTAATAATAGGGGGGACGGATCATGGCCCTTCCTCCCTAGAGACTGCGAAAAAGACATTGAGCGATAAAGAACTCCTCGGCTTAGAAAACCGCACCGACCCCTCCCAACCCCTGCGGGTCCTGGCGGTTTGGGATCCCCGCAACGCGGATTCGGAGTCCTTGCGCGTGGCCGCCTGGCTTTCGCACTCCACCCGGGTCAAGGTCCGCGTGGTTACCACCTTTTCCCAGCCGTGGGGATCCAAGCAGGGCAAGAAGTATAGGGCCTGGCTGCGTGCGGAGTCGCAGGCGGTTGAGACCGCGGTTCGGGACGCACTGGAGACGGAGGGCATTGAAAAAAGCGCGCTAGCAAAGAAGTTTTCGGTCTTCGTGGCCGGCTCTAGTCGGGCGCAGCTACTTTCCGATGCCGCCGCAAAGTTCAACGCTGACATCCTCCTGCTTCCCTCTAGCCAATCTGCGGCTAAAAACCGTATCCTTGCTGGCTCCACCGCTGATGCTCTCTTGCACTACTCGCCCGTGACTCTGGGGCTGACCCCCCGCGCGGTGAAGTTATCTAAGCACGGAATTTCCCGCGTTAATTTTGCCTATACGGATGAGACTGGCAACGCGGATGATCCGGCTTTGCGGGCGGCAGCGGCCTTTGCCAGCCGCCTGGGGGTAGCGCTGCGCATCTTGGCCTTCTCCCCCGCTGGGCTCGCGCAGACTCCATTGAACGCCAACCTAGACGTGGCCAAGAAGCTGACCTCTGATTGGCGTGAGCGCTCCCTGGGATTGCTGGATGTTGCGCGTGACATCACCGGGGAAGCCCATCCTGAACTGGATATCTCCGCTGAGGTGGGGTCGGGGTCCGGCTGGCGCGGTGCCGTTGACTCCTTGAAGTGGAAGAAGGGGGATTTGATGGTGCTGGGTTCTCACCCAATGGGCGCTTTCGCGCGGGTCTTTATTGGTTCCACCGCCACGGAACTTCTCCCCCACATGCGCGTTCCTGTGCTAGTTCACCCCGTGGCGCGCTAGGTTAGTGGCATGACTTGGGAACATCCGGAAAATGACTTGGAGCGCGATATTGATCGCGCGAACTTGGTCCGTCCGGAGCCAAAGACGTTTGACGATCTTGCCGATGCCCCCGATCCCGCACGCAACGCCCAATCCTCACGGCAGGCGTTCTGGTTCTTAGTCACGGTCACGGCCGTATCACTGATACTAGGGCTTGGTTCTTTACTTATCTTCAGACTTATCGGTGGCCCTGACTGCGGCCCCAATACCTGGATCTGCTCTGACACCCAGCGCTTTATCTGGATGCCACTAGCCTTTGCCACCCCGCTATTTGGCTTGGCCGGGGCTTTTGTCATAACGCTCCGGAAGTTGCGGGCCTACCTGCGCTGGGGCGTGTGGATGGGAGTCTTCTGGTTCTTCGCGCTCTACTTCCTGCTCTGGGGAATCAACATCTTGCAGGTGTTCTTGGACTGGCAGCTGGCAAACAGCCACTAACCACTAACCACTAGCCACTGACAGCGTGGGGTATGCCGCGCTCTATACCAGTGATAATGAAGTCAATTTTGGCATCCAAGAAACCGCGGCCCTTCCAGGACTCTTGAGGGGAGAACACGGAATTGGGGTCCGAATGTTCAACAATGACGTCCCACTCGCTGTGTGCGGTATCCCCCGCCGGGCCCCGGAGAGCGGAGATGCTGATGTGCGTGGCAATTACGGTGTCTCCAATAAAATCCAGGGCAAACTCCACAGACGACCTGTCCATGCCAGCCGCTTCCAAAGCCTGCGCAAGCTCCGCGAAGTACTTATCCAGGTACAGCATGGCGCTGGGGTTCTGCATGATAGTCAGCGCCAAACCGGGGTATTTCTCCATCAGCTCCCAGCACCTGTCCGCCCAGTCGCGCAGGATTTCTTGCCAGCTCCGCTCGGGTGGGATGGGCAATACGAGCTCACGGGCGGTGTGCTCTAGGCAAGCGCGGACTAAGTCATAGCGGCCGTCAAAGAGCCGGTAAACCGCTGAGGTAGCCACACCTAGCTCCTTGGCCACCTGGGCCAGGGTGAAGTCCGCGACTCCTACCTTCAGCGCGGCCTCCACCACGTCACGTTCCGTGAACTTAGGCTTGGGCCCGGTCTTTTTTCCTGCGCGCGGGGAAGTCATGCGTCTAGGTTAGCTGCGAGCCGGTGGCCTTGGCACGTTCATCCCAGAACCTTTGGTAGGTCCCGCCCCGGGAGTAGAGCTCCGCGTGGGTACCAATGTCTTCCACCTGACCTTGATGGTTGAGCGCTACAATCTTGTTCGCCTGGCGGATGGTGTCCAGCTTTTGCGCAATGACGAGGACTGTGCGCCCCACCACCAGCTCGTTGAGCGCGGCCTGGATCTGGGCTTCGGACTCCGGGGCTGCAAACGCGGTGGCTTCATCGAGGATAAGCACCGGGGAGTCAGCAAGAAGGGCCCGGGCGATAGCTATGCGCTGTGCCTGCCCACCGGATAGGTGGGTCTCCGCGCCAAAAACGGTGTCCAAGCCGTGCGGCAGCTCCTCAATAACCTGCCAGATTTGCGCCTTCTGGGCTGCGGCACATACCTGCTCATCCGTGGCATCCGGCCGGGCCAGGCGGATGTTGTCACGCAGCGAAATGCGCAGCAGCTGCGGATCCTGCAGCACGAACGCCCCCGTCTTGTACAACGTAGCGGCGGACAGCTCCCGGATATCCACACCCCCAATTAAGTGGACTTACCGGAACCGGACGCGCCAATGAGCGCGGTCACCGTATCCTCTTCAAGGCGCAAGTCAACGCCTTCCACGGCCACGTGGTCCCCGTAGGAGAAACTAACGTTGGAAAACTCCACGGCATGCCCGTGCATCTCCGGCTCCACCGATGGCGTTTCCATCACCGGAATCTCCAGAGTCTTCACAATCCTGTGCGCCGCCGCGCCGGCCATCTGATAGGCCCACGTCATGGACGAAACCACGGTTATTGCCGCCGGTACCGTCAAAGCGATGAGCGTGGTGGTCAGGACCTCCGGCGGAGTTACCCACCCGGCCCTGGCCATGGCCGCTCCACCACCCAAATTGATGGCCAGCAGAATGGGGATGGAAATGGCAGCCGTTGCCGCCGCCGAGCCCCGCAACATGGGCGTAACCCAGGCCAAATAGAAGTGGGATAAATCATCCGCCGCGTCCTGGTACCGCTTATGCGCCTGGCCAACTACACCGAAGGCCTTGACCACGAAGATCCCCATGAAGAACTCCACCATCATGGCAGATACCCGCCCCAGGTGCGCGTCCATCTCCACGGTCTTTTCACCCAAATCCTGCATCATCCACACGTTGGCGGCAATATAGGCCGGAAGGCTGGCTACCGTCAGCAGAGCCAAACGCCAGTCGATATAAAAAGCCAGGCCAATCAGTGCAATCGGCGTGACCACCGCCTGCGTCACATCCACTGGTTTGTGCGCGACAAGCGCGTGCACCATGCACAGGTCATCCTGGATAGCCTTGCGTACTTTGCCCGCGTTGGTCTTACTAAACCAGCCCAGCGGCGCGTGCCCCAGCCTGCCGATCATCCGCTCCTTAACCAGTGCTGACATCTTGATATCCGCATAATGAGTAACCAGCAGTGCGACCGCGTTAACGAATAGCCTCATACCAAACAACCCGACTAACCACATCACAGTGCCCCAGACAGCGTCACGGTCAACGGTCTCCCCCGCCGCATAAGCTTGGTAGATAATATTACCCAGCACTACCAACGCCACATATGGCGCAATGGCCAATACGCCGGCGATAACCGCCAGTACCCGCCCCACGTTGAGATACACCGCAACCGGCCGCAGCAACTGCTTAAGCGCCTTGCGCCCGGCTTCCCGCTCTGCTTTTAGTTGCGCGTGCTCGGCCTTGCTCACGGCAGCCCGCCGCGCCCCCGGCTCCGCCTCAAACCGGTCAACCATCTTGTCTTGGCCCACCACAGACCCTGTTGCTGTTTCTTTCACGATAGTTCTCCAGCCTTCCCTCAACCATCCCCAACACCAAAAGTAAGGTATCGCTTTACTAATACTGAACAAGATTCAGTAAACGCGTTAGGTGTCCTACTGTCAAGAGCTAAATGTGCCAATCAACCTCGAAGAGCCAATTGTCCGCTTTCTAACAACAAGGGTGCTTAAGTGCTCTAGCAACCGATAGAAAACCAGGAAGACTCCCGCTTCCTGCCGGAGGAAGAGGGAGTCTACGCTAAGCGAATGCCTAAGCCACTAATCTTAGTTGTTCTGAGGGTCCTTAGAAGGAGTCTCAGAAGAGCTCTTAGAGCTGAGGTCATCACTATTGGTGCAGGCCGCGTAGGTCGCACCTGCCACTGCTAGAGCAGCAATACCTGCGACCAAGAAGCCGCCATCACGCAAGGAACGGTTGAAGTCACTTACAGCATTAGCAAGCTGTGGATTGTAAATACCCAGCTGCTTATGCAGTGCAACTTGAGCGTCACGAATCTGCTTGTTGAACGACTCAACACCGTTTGCAAGCGGTGAGCTCAGCTGATCGATGCCTGGGATGTGGAGCTGCGTACCCAAAGCCAGAGGAATCAGGAACAGCAGAGGCAAGCCAGCAGCCGCTGAGATGGCAACACATTCACCAATTTTCTTGGACTCATCAGTGTTGGAAGACGAACCATCATTAGACGACATTCCGCCATTCTGATCTGTGGAGGAAAGACCGCCGCCCTGAACGACTGCAGTCACCTTATTGCCGTCACCATCAGTAACAACAATCTTGTCACCAGGCTTGAGCTCAGTACCCTCAGGAACCTTCACAGACCACTTACCATCATCACCGACAATGACCTCAACGGTC
>NZ_VXKJ01000051.1 GCF_008693075.1 Corynebacterium phocae
CACAGACCACTTACCATCATCACCGACAATGACCTCAACGGTCTTACCACCCGGGAACTGAACCATCAGTTTGTCACCAGGCTTACCGGAACCAGAAATTTCAGTAGCACCAGCATCAACACCGTTGATAACAGGAACAGTAGAACCTACAACAGTTGCCGATACTTCACCACCGTTTCCATCAGTAACAACAATCTTGTCACCAGGCTTGAGCTCAGTACCCTCAGGAACCTTCACAGACCACTTACCATCATCACCGACAATGACCTCAACGGTCTTACCACCCGGGAACTGAACCATCAGTTTGTCACCAGGCTTACCGGAACCAGAAATATCCGAGGCACCTGCGGTTATCTCATCAATATTAGTGCCAGAATCAATAGACGGATCATCAGGGTTTCCACCATTATTGACAATCTTCACGTCAATCGGGGAACCAACCTCGGCACCATCAGCATCAGTGATCTGAACAGAACCCTCACCCAAAGGAGTGCCTTCAGGAACAGTCACCGAAATAACACCAGTA
>NZ_VXKJ01000052.1 GCF_008693075.1 Corynebacterium phocae
CCACTGGAATCAGTAACCGTACCACTCATACCCGACTTAGGCTCAGCTACCTTGTCATCAATCGCATGAGCAACACCATCAGCAGGAACCTCATCAACATTGGTACCCGAAGTAATCGCACCAGCAACAACATCGATAGCGATCGGGGAACCAACCTCGGCACCATCAGCATCAGTGATCTGAACAGAACCCTCACCCAAAGGAGTGCCTTCAGGAACAGTCACCGAAATAACACCAGTAGCCGAATCAACAGTGACCACAGCACCATCAACCACAGCACCACTGGAATCAGTAACCGTACCACTCATACCCGACTTAGGCTCAGCTACCTTGTCATCAATCGCATGAGCAACACCATCAGCAGGAACCTCATCAACAAAGGAACTCAGTACGGAAATTGGTACAAGAACCAGATCTTTCGAACCATCGACATAAGTAACCTCTAAAGGTACCTTGTACTCGCCGTGAGGTACGCCAGATGCGAGCGTTACCGCACCCGTGGATCCATTTACCGATACTTTAGTTCTATCTTCTGGGAGAACAGCCCCATTAGCATCAGGTTTCAGAGTAAAGGCGTCAGACTTAGCCAAGGGAACTGCCGTCCCAGTCTTCGTTTCCTTCGTTTCGGTGGTACGGACGTCATCAAAGCTGATTTCTTTCGAAATAGCTTCAGCGCCAAACTTGCCCTCAGTCACTTCCGGAATGTTAGGTTGCCACACATCGGTATAATCAACTGTCGACTCCTGGTTGATGCACTCAATCTCCGACCCAGTATCTTCGACCGCCTTTGACTTAGCTTCATCCGATGCAGTATAAACCTGGTAGATTGGCCAGTTTTGATCATACGCAGCATAGCTTGCTACCCAGCCCAGGTCGTGAGGCCTAGTTTTCCCGTCCAAGCGGTAGACTATCTCTACGTCAAATGAATTGTGAAAACCCTTGCCGTAACGAGGGAGTGTGCTATCCTTCTTCTCTTCGGTCCCCGGGTGACCCAAGAAGTACAACACCCCTTGGAGTTTCTGTTTGAACCCCTCGTAATTCTCTTTCTTCGCGAATCCACGGTGTTCATAATCGCCGTACCGCGTGTCTCTGAGCCAGCTAAGTTGCGTATCAAATACACCACCTGCTTTTTCTACCGAACCATAGTAGGTCGTTCCTACGCCGCTGGCATTGTTAGCATTTCCATCTGCCTTTGCCCAGGCATCAAGCACTGTGGAGTCACCTGCAGGTTTGGGCTTGTATTTCACTTCGCCAATCAAACCAGTCTTTGGGTTTTCTAACCGTTCATCAATCGTATGCAAAGCGCCGTCATTCGGGATCCGGTCTGGCTCATTGTCGCCAGCCGTCTGATCTTGAGCACCCGCATCCGTAACAGTGATATCAATTGGGTTTCCAACCGCATTTCCCTTGGCGTCCTTCAAATAAACCGTTGCTTCACTCGGGGCGGAATTTTTAGGCACGGAAACTGCAATCTTACCGGTTTGATCATCAATCGTGACCGAAGCATTTTCAATAGACTCACCGTCAGGTCCGAGGTCCTTTGAATACGACCACGTGGGCTCCTTGCCCGGCGAATCATCGCTAGGCATCCGCTCCACAACACTGAGCGACTTGACCGTTACCCCCTTAGGGATAAATAGACTGAATTTACCATTTAGCCACTGGCCAGCAACTCTACCTCCCGAGTATTCATCATGATTTGGATTGAACACATGATTGATTCTAACGAAATTCTTACCACCCTCCGAAAAGTAGGTGGCACGCGTTTGAATCCTGTCCAACCGGCGCTCATATGTTTCACGAGCGTTGCGATCTCCATCGTTGATGTAGTGAGAGGTTGGCACCTTCAGGGGTTTTTCCTCACCAGGTGCAACGACTTCGGACGGCGTGCAGCCGTTGGGGGATTCCGAAGCTTGCGCGGCACCCTCGACCGCAACCGACTCAGGTATGGTAATGGCGTGAACGAAGGGTCCAATCAGTGCCACCGCTAGAGCGGCAGAACATACGACCCCCCGCGGATTTTTAAAGGATTTCCTTGGAGCTTTCAAATCTGAAGTCTCTCTTTCAGTTGAGATGGGATTTAGGAACGATCAGCACCTTTGCGCCACAATCCGCTGGGAAACCTACCAGCTGCTACCACCTGGCTTAGATCGTAGTTATCGGAAAAGGTCTGCAACAGAATCTGATGCTGATTCTCCACAGGCTAGTTAAACTTTAACAATTTTTCAACTGACAGGAATTGATTTTGGGTTAGCCCAGAATTTATTGTTTAATTTTAAAATAAGTGCCCCGTCCGCGACATTTACAATCTTTCGGCCCGTTTGAATAAATCCAAATTTAGCCCCCTTGCCCTGCAACTTTCCCAACGTCAGATTTCTTTACTAGACCTCTAAGAGAGATATGGAATGAAAAGTATGCAGATATGCCAACCTTAATCGCCCAAAGCTAGAACTTTGACAATTCACCCAACCCAAACCATTGCTAAGAATATCCCTTAAAATTTCCGGGATATTCTCATTGAGGCCTTTCCCAGTCCCGAAACTTCACGGAACTCCACTAGTTCCCAGTCGCAATAGTCTCAGCAACCTCCAGGCAATCCGGGCGGTCACAACATTGTGTCCTGACATCTTGGATGCACTCGTCGCAGATGAGGACTTGTTGGCGGCAGGTGTCCTCATTGATGCAGTTGTGGAAGGTGTTGGTTCCTTTATTGCAGTGGACGCAGTGGCCTAGCTGGATAAAACCGGGATCTTTCAGGCCAGCGCCGAACTCGTGGTGCATGCGCTTATCGAATACGTACATGGAGCCCTCCCACAGGCGATCATTGCCGTACTCCTCCCCGTAGCGGACAATACCGCCTTCGATTTGGTAAATCTCCTTAAAGCCACGGTTCTTCATGAGCGCGGAGAGGATTTCGCACCGGATACCGCCGGTGCAGTAGGACACTACGGGGCGGTCTTTCATCCAGTCGTACTTGCCGGACTCAATTTCCTCAATAAAGTCATGGGTAGTTTTCACATCCGGGACCACGGCGCCCTTAAACTTGCCAATCTCCGCGTCCATGGCGTTGCGGCCGTCGAAGAAGACTACTTCCTCACCGCGCTCCTCCACCAGCTTGTTGACCTTCTCGGGCTTAAGGTGAACGCCGCCGCTGGGACGCGTGAATTGACATTGTCTGGTTCTTCGCAGTCTACTTCCTGCTCTGGAAAATTAGCGTCTTCAGACCTTCCCGGACTGTAGCTAGCCATTGCTTCATTGGAAACGATAGCGTAACTTTTGAAGTATGCTATCTCGTGATCTGATTGAGCTGGCCAGTGCCCAGTACGGAGTGTTCACCACGGCGCAAGCGGCGCAGTACGGGGTGTCCCGCGCCTCGATTAGCCGCGCCGCCCGCCGCGGCGAGCTGCGGACGCTGCGCCGCGGCGTCTACGCGTTCGAGGCCTCGTTCCCTGTTCTCTACGAGGATGTTTACGCCGCGTGGCTCAGCCTCGACCCCGCCCGGACGTTCGCAGAACGGCTCCAGAATCCCACGGAGTTCGTGGTCTGCTCGACCACGGCCGCTTGGCTGTATGAGATTGGCGTGTTTGAACCCTACGGCTACCAATTCTTTGCCACGCGCCGCAAGCAAACGAACTCCCCGGAGATTCGCCTCCGCATAAGGGAGCTCCCCGCCGAGGACGTCCAGCAAGTCCGCGGGCTGCCCGTAACGACACCCACCCGCACTATCCTCGACCTGCTCGGGGAAGGCTACGACCTGGACCACATGGGGCGGCTGGTCACCGATGCCGTGGGTAAGAACCTCCCCATCGACTGGCCGCGCCTAGTCCACGAGCTCCCCCGGCACGCAGAGTTTTACGGTCTAACCGCCATGGACCTCCTCCGCGAACTGACTACCTTCGCAGACACCCCGGTCGAACAGGCGCAGGTGGTGCTCTCCATGTCGGCGAGCCTGATAGAGGTGGACCATCAAATCAAGACCTACCTCTCGGATCTACTCCCATCGGTTATGGAGCAACTCGTTGCTGCTTCGCCGCTTCCTGACTCAACCACCGACGGAGTCCCTCTGGGACGGCTACTGGCGCAGGGCCAGGCGCTCACATACGTAAACCACGAAGGCACCCAGCACGCCCTTGAAGAAACCTCCCAAGAAGAAGTCTGCAAGTGACCAAGCGTCCATCCGCCCCGCGAGGTTATAAGAGCGGTAAGAGCGCGGCCACCGCTGGTGCCGGCGTCTTCAGCCAGATCCCCAAAGAAATTCGAGTGACGCTCTAAGAAAGCTCGATCATCTTGTCCCGGATCATCGCGCAGGACCCAGATTCTTGGGTACTCAAAGGCGCTTCCGCCTTGGTGTGGCGGGATCCCCAGGCCAGGCGCACTCGCGACCTCAACCTGCTGAACCGCCAATCCTCGAGTATCGGGGAAGCGGTAGCGGACCTCGCCCGCGCGTGTATGTGGTCTCCTAGAAGTGATCCAGATTGGCGCGAAAATTGATCCACTTGGTGGATCAGTTTTTGGGCTGGTTTGGCTGCGGTGTGCTGGTTGCTT
>NZ_VXKJ01000053.1 GCF_008693075.1 Corynebacterium phocae
CCCAACCCCACAAACACACCCAAATAAAAAAACATGCACGCGCCAAAACGGATCACTTTTCCGCGCCAAAACGGATCACTTCAGCTTGACAAAATACACGCGCGCTTGCTAACCCGTCTACCCCGCCAACTGATGTTGCTTTTCGCATTCTCGATGTCTCTAAAAATCGGGGTTTGGGAAGCCGTGAAATCGCGACCCTGACGATCAGGATTGAAACTCTTCTGGGTCGCCCGCTCGGCCAGCCAGTAAAAATCGACGTTGTCACCGGGTGTCACATGACGGGGATCCCGTCCGGCCCGCATGACAACATCCTCGACCAGGTGCTCCAAGGCTCGTTGCCGAAGGTCCACCTCTACCCCATTGCGGACCACCTGGCGGATAAGGTGTCTGCCACTATGGAGGTCTACGGAACACCTGACAACCGGAGATCAAGTACTCGTGTGCGCGACCTGGTGGACATCGCGCACATCGCCGCCACTCAAGAGATTGGCGGCCGGGAACTTAGCTTTGCCATCGAGTCAGAAAGGACCGTGCGCGGCCTGGCCCCCTTCGCCGATGGACTCCAGTGCCCCGTGAGCTGGAAGGTAACTTATACAACGCAGAAGCACCTAGGGCGGGCTCCCCGGGACTTCGCGTCCGCACTAAAGGTGGCCAAGGCACTGATTGACCCGGCCATCCGCGATGAAGTGGACGGCCAGGTCTGGCGCGATGGCGGCTGGCGGAAGCTTTAGGCCTTCGCGGCGAGTTCGGCGGCAACTTCTAGGCAATCCGGGCGGTCACAACACTGTGTCTTGACATCTTGGATGCAGTCATCGCAGATGAGGACTTGTTGGCGGCAGGTGTCCTCATTGATGCAGTTGTGGAAGGTGTTGGTTCCTTTATTGCAGTGGACGCAGTGGCCTAGCTGGATAAAACCGGGATCTTCCAGACCAGCGCCGAACTCGTGATGCATGCGCTTATCGAATACGTACATGGAGCCCTCCCACAGGCCATCATTGCCGTATTCCTCACCGTAGCGGACAATACCGCCTTCGATTTGGTAAATCTCCTTGAAACCACGGTTTTTCATCAGCGCGGAGAGAATTTCGCAGCGGATACCGCCGGTGCAGTAGGACACTACGGGGCGGTCTTTCATCCAGTCGTACTTGCCGGACTCAATTTCCTCGATAAAGTCATGGGTAGTCTTCACATCCGGGACCACGGCGCCCTTGAATTTGCCAATCTCAGCTTCCATGGCGTTGCGGCCGTCGAAGAAGACTACTTCCTCACCGCGCTCTTCCACGAGCTTGTTGACCTCCTCGGGCTTAAGGTGAACGCCACCGCCCACCACGCCGTTTTCATCAACCTTAAGTTCACCGGGAGCGCCAAAGGCCACGATCTCATCGCGGACTTTGACCGAGAGCTTGGGGAAGTCATCCGCGCTGCCGTCGGACCACTTGAAGGCCATCTTTTTAAAGCCGGGGTACTCACGGGTGGCGCGCACATAGCGCTTGCACGCGGCCATGTCCCCGCCCACGGTGCCGTTGATACCGTGCTCGGAAATGAGGATACGGCCTCTAAGTCCCAATTTTTCACACAAAGTCCGCTGCCACAGCATAACTGCGGTGGGATCACTGATGGGAGTAAAGGCGTAGTAGAGAAGAATTTTTCCGAGGCTCACAGCCACCCATTCTAAAACCCCACGGCAGGTGAACGTTAATCATCCAGCCATGGGGTTTGTCACTTAGCTATGAAGGCAGCCGCAGCCACTGGTTGCGGCTAGCGCTTTTGGTAGAGAGCCTTCTTGCGCGCGAACACTGGATCGGAGGTAACCAGCACGCCCAGATTGCGGAAAATCCCCTCATCCACCGAACCCAGGATGGTGGTGGTGTGAACGTCACAGCCGCGTAGATTCTTGAGCTGGTCCAACGCCTTGCGGGCATTTTCATCCTTAGCCGCAGACACTGACAGCGCGATGAGGACTTCATCGGTATGCAGGCGGGGGTTGCGTGAGCCCAGGTGCTTAGTCTTCACCGTCTGGATTGGCTCAATGGATTCCGGCGAGAGCAGATGGATGTCATCATCAATACCGGCTAGGTGTTTGAGTGCGTTGAGCAGCATGGCAGAAGAGTTGCCAAGCAGTTCTGAAGTGGAACCGATAACCAGGGTGCCATCGGCAAGCTCTATTGCAGACGCCGGCTCACCGGTTTCCTCAGCGCGGGCACGAGCCGGTGCCACCACCGGGCGGTCCGTTGCCTTAATACCAGCCTTGGCCATCACCACAGCAGCACGATCTGATTGAGTGGTGTCCAACCCGGAAGCCTTCTCTTCAACCAAAGCCTTGAAATAACGGCGGATAATTTCCTGCTTAGAAGCCTCACGGCACACTGCGTCATCCGTAATACAGAAACCGGCCATGTTCACGCCCATGTCCGTGGGGGACTCATAAGGAGTCTTGCCCGTCAATTTCTCCAGGAGCACCTTGAGAAGCGGGAAAGCCTCCACGTCACGGTTGTAGTTAACAGTAGATTCCCCATGCGCAGACAGGTGGAAGTGGTCAATGACATTAGCGTCATTAAGATCCACCGTGGCGGCCTCATAAGCCAAGTTCACGGGGTGCTCAAGAGGAAGATTCCAAATAGGGAAGGTCTCAAACTTGGCATAGCCGGCCTCCACACCACGCTGGTGCTCATGATAAACCTGCGACAGGGCAGTAGCCAGCTTGCCGGACCCAGGACCAGGTGCGGTAACAACCACCAAATCCCGGGTGGTCTCCGCATACTCGTTTTTGCCCAAGCCCTCCTCAGACACAATGAGATCAGTGTTTGCCGGGTAACCGGGAATAACGCGGTGGCGCGCAACTTTTAGCCCCAAACGGCCCATGCGATCAATGAAAGCCTCCGCCTGCTGGTTGCCTTCCTCCAACTGAGTCATCACCACATGCTCTACCAGGAAGCCGCGGTCGCGGAAGACGTCTACCAGACGCAGAACGTCATCCTCATAAGAGATGCCAAGGTCCGCGCGGATTTTACCGCGCTGGATATCCTTGGCATTAATACAAACGAGGATTTCAACATCATCTTTAATCCGCTCCAACATAGCGATTTTGTTATCTGGAGTGAACCCGGGAAGAACCCTGGAAGCGTGCATGTCATCAAAGAGTTTGCCGCCCATTTCCAGGTACAGCTTGCCGCCGATTTCTTCGCGGCGGTTATTGATGTGCCGCGACTGCATTTCAATATATTGTTCACGGTCGAAGCCGATTTTCCTGGCCATAGCGGTGCCTTTCAAACGAAAGTGAAAAAGTTTCCGCTAGGTCAGCTTACACCTACTAGCTGGATATTTGAGAAATTTAGGCGGTACGCTGGGCACATGCCAGAAGGTCACCTCATCCATTACTTAGCCAACCGGATCAACGCCGAACTAAGGCCCGGACCAGTCACAGTCACCAGTCCCCAGGGTCGGTTTTTAGCCAGCGCCACCCAATTGGATCAGCACGAAATTAGCCACGCCGAGGCCTTTGGCAAACATCTTTTTATTGACTTCGCCGCGCCCGGCCCGGAGCACATTGTCTACATCCACCTAGGGCTAATTGGGAAGCTAACCTTTGAAACCGCAGACGCAGACTGGGGACAAATCAGGCTCCACATTGCCCGCGGAGAGGTAGCCGCCAACCTACGCGGGCCGCAATGGTGCCGGCTCATCAGCGAAACGGAGTTTGCCCAGGCTTTAGCAAAGATTGGTGAAGACCCCATCAGGGAAGACGCAGATCCGAACAAAGTCTGGGCCAAGGTATCCAAGTCCAAGCGCTCAATCGGGTCCCTACTCATGGACCAAAAACGCTTTGCCGGAGTGGGCAATATCTACCGGGCAGAAGTACTTTTCCGCCAAGGGATTTCACCCACCCGCCCAGGACATAATTTAACCCGCATGGAGTTTGACGCCATCTGGGAAGATTTGGTGCAGCTCATGCGCGCGGGCGTGATTACCGCCCGGATTGACACCGTGCGCCCCAGCCACACTCCCGCCGCGATGGGACGGGAACCGCGCAAAGATGACCACGGGGGAGAGGTCTACGTTTACCGGCGCGCAGGGGCCGCCTGCCACGTATGCAACACCCCAGTGGCGGTAACGCAAGCGGAAGGGCGCAATCTTTTCTGGTGCCCCAACTGCCAGGCAAATTAGACTGGCAAAACATGAAACCCGCCTACTCCGTAGAAGCCGTCCGCGCCACAGAGGAACAACTCCTTGCCCTACAAAGCGAGCCTGACCAGCTCATGCAATTAGCTGCAGACGCAGTGGCTAGAGCAGCAACGGACCTCCTAGGAGATCCCACCAGGGGACCGGTAGTAATACTTGCCGGCCCCGGTGGCAACGGCGGGGACGGGCTCTACGCTGGTGCGGCGTTGCTGAAAGAAGGATACGAAGTCTCCGCTCATGTCCTAGGCCCCGCGCAGCCACGCGCGCTAGACGCCTTCCTAGCAGCAGGTGGAACCATGTGCGCGCAACCTTCTCCTGATACCGCGCTGGTCATCGACGCAGTGGCAGGATTAGGCTCAGCGCGCGGCCTAGACGGCGCAGCACTAGAAATCGCCTCCCGCGCACCGCTGGTGCTGGCCGTGGACATGCCCACCGGTATTGACGCTAACACCGGACAAGCAGCGGATAACGCCGTGCGGGCACATGCAACTGTCACCTTTGGTGCCCCGCGTGCCGGCCACGTCCATGCTCCGGAGTGCGGGGAAGTGGTTATAGCCGATCTAGCGCTGCCCGGCGCGCCCACATTTGCCGCGGCGCTGGCCCGCTACGAACCCGCCGGCTACCTCAACCACATTGGGGGCCGCGCGTGGTTCGGTGCAGAAAAAGCCGGCGGGCCACCCTTCTATGACCCCACGCCCGGCATTGACGCGAACAAGTACTCCGGCGGTGTAGTGGGAATAGCTGCTGGCAGTCAGCAATACCCCGGCGCCGGGATCCTGGCGGCCACGGCCGCTGTGCGCGCAACTCCTGCGATGGTCCGGTTTATCGGCGACAGTGCAATCACCAACCTGGTGCCGGAGTTGGTAGTCCACGCCTCCGTTAAAGAAGCCGGGCGCGTCCAAGCGTGGGTGGTGGGACCCGGGCGCGGTACCAACGCGCAGGCTATGGCCGAGCTGGAGCACATAGTAAATCAAGGGCTTCCCACGGTTATTGACGCGGACGCCATCACATTGTTGGCACAACGGGATATCGCCCTGCATGAACAGGTCATTGTAACCCCGCACTGGGGTGAGTTCCAGCGCTTATATTCCGCCCTGGTGGGCCCTCCGGAGGGAAGCCGTGCGGAAATGTCCCGCGAGTTGGCGGCAAGGCTCGGTTGCCATGTCCTGCTCAAAGGACGCGTGAGCACAGTAGATGGCTTCTACGGGATAAATGCCGGCAATTCCTTTGCCGCCACACCAGGATCCGGGGATGTGCTCAGCGGGATCTTGGGGGCCACCCTTGCCATGCGCGGTGACCCAGTTGCTTCCGCGTTGCAAGCGGTTGCCATTCAAGCGCACGCAGCCGAGATAGCTGCAACCACCGCAGAGGGCTACGCGCCGTGTTCGGCCTCCCAGATAGCGGAGGCGGTGCAGCAAGCCACAGCCCGGATGATCCGCACCAATTAGAGCAGTTGGAACTAACGTGGGCGTTGGTTGCGGTTGGGGCTGGCTGCGGTTGGAGCTGGTTGCGCTTGGAGCTGGTTGCGGTTGTGATTTAGCGGATGGCCTTACGCAGAAACCCACGCCCTAGCAGGAGGGTGCCACGGCGGCCGCGCTTGGTTTCCCAGGGGGCAGTCATGGCAGCCCAGCACACGCCGGCAACAGCGCACTCCACAGCAACGTAATACGGCCAGGGCCCAAACTTATCCATCAGTGAGCCGGACTTAGGCGGGTAGCGCAGGAAGCCGTAATTGCCACCGGTAAGGATATTGACGGATCCGGCCAACGCCAGCCACAACGGGGAGAGCGCGGCCGCTGCGCGGTAGCCGCGCCAGGTGGGGCGGTACCCCAGCCCAAAGGTCAAGGCCAGGGGAGTGGCAAGGGCAGTGATATGGAAGAACCAGTAGGTAGCAAAGCGCACGGCGCGGGGCTCATAGTAGTAAATGACATCCGGGGTGATGATGGCCTGCGGATTGAGAAGAATGCCCCAGTAATAGGTGATATTGAGCGCGTGCGGGTTTCCAGTAACAAGCCCCAGAGCCATGATGGGGCGCAGAACATCGCACAGGTGCAGTGGGAGAGATTCCTTGAGGTCCAGTTGCCGTGGATCCAAGGAAGCAATGGTCCACGCGGTGCCCGCCGCCAGGTGAGCATACCCCCAGCCCCGGCGCAGCTTTTCCTCCTGCGGGGTGCCACGTACCGCACGAGCTACCGCAATAAAACCTGCACACGTCCCGGCCGTGGTGGCCAGCATGGCCCAGTGCGGGGCAGTAAACGGCCGGAGGCGGGCATAATCCGCGAATTGGGCGGTATATTCGGGTTTGTGCAGGATGTTCATTTCCCGACATTTTAGCCCAAATCTTGTTTTGCCTTGCTAAATAGCTTGCCATCAGCCACGTGGTAGGAGGAATCCGCAGCGGCCGCCACCGCCATATCGTGAGTAACAACCACCGTTGCAGTACCCAGCTCCTTGGTCACGCGTACCAGCAGCTCGGTTATCTCCTGGCTTAACTGCGAGTCAAGCGCGGACGTAGGCTCGTCGGCCACCAAGACCGCCGGATCCGCCATGAGCGCCCGCGCCACGTTAACCCGCTGGCGTTGGCCACCGGAAAGCTTGGACATCTTGCGGGCCCCCATGCCCTCAAGGCCCACCAGGGCCAGGAGTTCATCAGCTCGCTCCGGGCGGGGCTTCAACCCACGCATGTGGTCAGTAATAAGAAGCTGATCACGCACGCCTAAGCTGGAAATCAAATTGGGTTGCTGGAAGATTACTCCCACATGGTCCAACCGCGCCCGGGCACGGCCGTTGTCATCGAGCTGGTCTATACGTTGCCCCGCCACCCACACCTCACCGGAGGTGGGGCTAAGTAGGCCGGCAGCAATGCTCAGCAAGGTGGATTTGCCGGACCCAGACTCCCCGGTAATGGCGGCCACCTCACCAGAGGGAACTTCTAAACTCACGCCGTCTAGTGCAGTCAGGGTGGAATCACCGTCAGGGTAGACCATGGTTATATCGCGCAAAATCATGCGTTGCCTCCAAGAGCTAGTAGGGGATTGGTTTTTGTTACACGCCGAGTGGCCAGGAAAGCGCCCAGCATTCCCAGCACCCACACGCCTAGGGCGGGGCCGGCCACGGTGACAAGATCCTGCTGGAAGGGCACCGCACGGGAGGCCAGCCACCCCAGCCCCACACCGGCAACCGTGCCTGCAAGTACACCTATCCCCACCAAGAACGCAGACTGGCTCATGGCGTCTTTCAGCAAATACCTAGAGCTGGCACCCAGGGCCCGCAGGATAGACAGGTCCCGGGTGCGCTGGATGGTCCACACGCTCAAGAAAGCCACCGTTACCAGAGCAGAAATTGCGTAGAGCAGTGCCTGCATAGTGAGCAGAGAGCCGCGCTCAGATTTGTAGGCCGGCAACGCCGCGAAGGCCTCTGTGGTGGTGAGCGCGTCCGGGGTATCAGCAAGCAAAACGGTGCCGTCCTCATCCGAGTGCATAGCCTGGCGCCACAAGGAAGTTGGACCCCACACCACGGGAATATGCGAGTAATACGAGTCTGGAGACACCGCGACAATCTCCACCGGTTGACCGGCAAACTCCACGACATCACCCGGCGCGAAACCCAAGGACTCAGACGCAATCAAGCCTTCTGCAGGGATTTTGCCCACCGGTGAGGCGTACCCGGGGGCCAGGGCAAACAGCGCGGCGGCGTCACCGCCCACCCGGGTCTGCGCAATGCCCAAGGCCCCCGGACCTGTAACCTGCGAGGTAGAAAAGGACGGGTCCTGGTTATCCGCGAAGACGAAGCCCGGCGCGTCGAGGGACTCGAGGGCTTGAGTATTCTGCTTGCCCAAGCCTCCGGTGAGCCCGGAAAGCATAATGAGCAGCAACGTAATCATGGCAACCACGCCGCTCATAAGCGCCACACGGGCCTTGGCGGCGGCTATTTCTTTCATACTTAGGAACATGGTGTCCATTGTGGTCCGGCGGCCGCGCAGCTAAATCAGGTGCGCGGTCGAAAAACGAATCAACCGGTCGGTTGATGCACCGCCCACCGGGTGGCGCTAGCGTGGGAGCTTATGACCGGTCTTGACAACATCCTCCGCGCGCTCACGTGGGGTCTACACGCCATGTTCGCCTCACTGCTAGTGTTCGGAGTGGCCAGTGCCGTTGCTGACTCAACCTTGACACCTCTAGTAACTTTCCTCGCGGTAGCCCTGGCCGCGCTGTATTTTGTGCGCAACCGTCTGTGGGGGTTGGGGGCCCTGACGTTCGTGTGGGCGGGGTTGATGTTTCACGGCCAGGACTTCATGTGGTTGGAATTCCCGTTGGTCTTTTTGTACCTGCGCTACCTGCCACGATGGGTGCGCCTGCCGGCTGTAGGTGGGTTATGGGCCGTAGCGGCGTTCTTCCCGGCGTGGCGCTACCCGGAAAACTGGACCGTGGCGCACGCAGTGGGTCCGGCTATTGGCACGCTATTTGGCGTGGCGGTGTTTTTCTCCTACGTTGCCCTGCGCCAAGAAGCAGAGCGCTACCGGGACTTGGCCGCTGAACTGCGTAGTACCCAAGATGAGCTGGCGCAGACTGAAAACCTAGCCGGGCGCTTGGCGGAACGCGAACGGCTCTCCCGGGAAATCCACGACACCGTGGCGCAAGGCCTATCCTCTATTGTGCTCATGTCCCGCGCGGCGGCCGGAGCCACCAACCCCTCCGGACATATAGCTACCATCCACGAAGTGGCAGAAGATTCCCTGGGGCAGGCGCGCCGGTTTGTCGCGGAACTATCCTCACCTCCGGCGCTGCCGGAGGCATTAGGGGCGCTGGTGCAATCCCACCGGGACCGCGCCCGGGCGCTGGGGGAGTCCACGGCATTTGACCTGCAAATCGAGGGGGATACCTCCGCCGTGCCGGAGAAAGTGGCAACCGTACTAGAACGTGCCGCACGGGAGGGGCTATCCAACGCGGCCAAACACGCCCACGCCAGCCGCGTGGTGGTCACCTTGAGTGTGTTTCCCGACCGCGCCACCTTGGATGTTGCCGATGATGGTGTGGGCTGTAGCGGTGTGGGGCCCAGTGGTGTGGGGCCCAGTGGTGCGGGGCCCAGCGGTCTGGGTCCCAGTGGTGCGGGTCCCGCTAATGGTAGTGGCGGGTACGGGCTGCCCGGGCTGCGCCGGCGCGTGGATGAGGCCGGCGGTAGGCTCGACGTCATAGACCGCAACCCCGGGACCGTATTGTCCGTGAACTTCCTGCTGGAGGCGTAAATGATTTCCGTCATGCTCATAGATGACCACCCGGTAGTGCGCGCGGGGCTGAAGGCCATCCTGGACTCCTTCGAGGGGATCGGGGTAGTAGCGGAGGGCAACTCCGGCGCAGCTGTAGAGGACATGCCGGAGGTGGACGTGGTGGTTTGCGATATCTCCATGCCCGGCGTGGACGGGATTGAGGCCACCCGGCGGCTCAAGGCCGCCGGCGGACCACCGGTACTCATCTTGACCACCTACGACTCCGAAACGGACATCATGGCCGCGCTGGAGGCCGGCGCGCTGGGCTACCTGCTCAAAGACGCGCCCGAGGAACAACTGCGCCAGGCGGTGAAAGATACCGCTGCGGGTAAGCGAACCCTCGCGCCGGAAGTGGCTGTCACCCTGGCAGAGCGAGTTACCAAGCCGCGTGAATCCCTCTCCGCCCGGGAACGGGAGATTCTGAGCGGGTTGGCCACCGGCGCTTCCAACCGGGAGCTAGCCACACAATTTTTTGTTTCCGAGGCCACCATCAAGACTCACCTGGTCCATATTTATCAAAAGTTGGGAGTGGATAACCGCACTGCAGCGGTAACCGTAGCCAGAGAGCGAAAACTCCTCTAGGCTCTAACTATGAATCCAGCTCGCCGAATTGAAATATGGGCCCTGTTTCTGACGCCACAGCCGCTTCGCACGGTAGCAATCGACCCGGAGACCACGGTAGGCGACCTCTGCCTCATCATCAACGCGGCGTTGGGCCTAGCCCCCAGCCCACCAGGACGTTTTGAAAACGAAGACCGCATCATAGAGGCCATGGAGGTCCTGGACCAACTAGCGTTGCCACTGATATTCGCGGATGAAAACGCCAGCTACGAGCCATCGGTGGGGGAGTGGAAGATTTTGCTCACTAAGGGACCTTACGTTGAACCCGAGCAGAAGCTGCCGGCCCTTCTACGCTGCAGCGGCCCTGACTTAGTTTCTGAGATCGGCAGTCCACGGGGCACTGTGCAGATAATGAACAACGTCCTCAACATCCTCAGCGGGCGCCCGGTCTCCGCTGATGCCGCAGCCAGGATTGCGGAGATATTCCCCAACTACTCCATTGACCAAGTGGAATCCCGGCTCACCGACTGCTTTGCCCCACAGATTATCCAGCGCCTAGCAGAGCTTTCCTCCACGGATCTCACCCACGCTCTTGACGCTGACCTCCCGGCCCCCTTTGCAAACCCTTCTCCCTTTGAGCTGGAACCAGAACCACTTTCATTGACAGACGCCATCCCGGAGCTTGCTCCTGACTTCGAGCTTCCCCGTCTTAACCCCGGGCAGCGGCTAGAAATAGGCAAGCGGTTAGCGGAAATCCTCAGCCTGGTCCGGGAATACGACAAGCTCACCGCCTCCGGGTACTTCAAGCCAGACCTGGTCAACCAGCTACTGGACATCATGCCTTTCGAAAAACTGTACCGCGTACCCAGACCCCGGGAAATAGACAACTTTCCCATCGAAGTTATTCACGGCCTGCTCAACGTCACCGGACTGATCCGCGAAACCTCCACGAAAATAGAGCTCACCGAAAAGGGGGAGGAGGTTATAGCCATCCCCTCGCTCGGGGCCGGCATTGTCGCTGAAACGCTTCCGCTCATGGAGTCCGGGGATGAATTCCTCCCCATCCTCTTCATGCTCGTGAAGATAATTCGCGGGGACAAAGACATCCGCCGCTACCTCGAAGACATGCTCTACCAAGGGTGGGTGGCAAACCGGGCAGTGCTTGTCATCTTCGGTGGCATGGATGATGACACGTCCGAAGCAAATGACCTTGGGAAGGCCCTACTGGGTGAGACTATCGCCCACTATCGCGCTTTCTTCAGCGAGGAACCAGGGAATCCGTATAATTTTGGGCATGAAAAATAATTCCGTCATCATCGTAGGCGCTGGCCTAGCCGGGCTGGTTGCCGCACACGAGGCCGTCAAAGGCGGCAAACACGTGCTCATCCTGGACCAGGAAAACCGTAACAACCTGGGCGGGCAGGCCTTTTGGTCTTTGGGCGGGCTGTTTTACGTGGACTCCCCGGAGCAGAAGATGATGCGGGTGAAAGACTCGGAGGAGCTGGCCTGGCGCGACTGGGAGAACTCCGCTGACTTCGACGACGCGGAGCATGACTACTGGCCGCGGGAGTGGGCGCGCGAGTACGTGCGCTTCGCCGCGAATGAAAAGCGCGATTACTTAAAGAACCTGGGTCTTAACGTCTTGCCCACCATCGGCTGGGCGGAGCGCGGCAGCGGGGACGCGGCCGGTCACGGCAACTCCGCCCCGCGATTTCACCTCACCTGGGGCACCGGCCCGGAGGTCGTCCGCGTGTTCCGCGAGCCCCTCGAGCAAGCCGAGCACGAAGGCAAAGTGGAGTTCCACTTCCGCCACCGCGTGGATGAACTCATCACCGAAGGCGGCCGGGTAGTGGGCGTCAAGGGCACTAAACTTGCCGATGATCCCTCCGCGCGCGGCGTGGCCTCCAACCGCGATGAAATAGACACTTTCGAGGTCCGCGGGCAGGCGGTAGTGATTGCTACGGGGGGTATCGGCGGCAATCTGGCCAAGGTGCGGCAGATGTGGCCGGAAGAGACCTGGGGGCCGTGCCCCGAAGACATGGTCGTGGGCGTGCCCGCGCACGTGGATGGCCGCGGAATTGACATAGCCAACGACGCTGGCGCGCGCCTGGTCAACACCGACCGCATGTGGCACTACCCAGAGGGCATGACCAACTGGGATCCCATCTGGCCCGGCCACGGGATCCGCATTATCCCCGGCCCGTCTAGCATGTGGCTAGACGCCACCGGCAAGCGGCTGCCCACCAACCTCTTCCCCGGCTCAGACAACCTAGCCGCCCTAGGCCACATTGGCCGCACCGGGCACGGCTACTCCTGGTTTGTGCTCAACCAGACAATTGCGGACAAAGAGTTCATCTTCTCCGGATCCGAGCAAAACCCGGATTTCACCGAGAAATCCTTCAAGCTGCTGGCCGGCAAGCTGGGCCCCGGCACGCACGTGTCCGTCAAGGCGTTCATGGACAACGGCGTGGACTGGGTAGTAGCCGACAACCTGGACGCGCTACTAGACGGCATGGAAGAAGTGGCCGGCAATGATCTCCTGGACCGCGAGCTGGTGCGCAAGGAGCTTGAAGACCGCGACTCGCAGCTGGACAACCCGTTTAGTAAAGACGCGCAAATCAACTACATCCGCACCGCGCGTGGCTTCCTGGGCGACAAGATCGTGCGCACCGCCGCGCCCCACCGCCTGCTGGATGAGGCCAAAGGCCCACTCATTGCGGTGCGCCTAAAGATTGTGACGCGCAAGACCCTGGGCGGAATTGAGACTGACCTTGCGGGCCGCTGTTTTGATAAGGAAGGCGGCGTGCTGGCAGGACTATATGCCTGCGGTGAGGCTTCCGGCTTTGGCGGCGGGGGAATGCACGGCAAGAACGCCCTGGAGGGAACCTTCCTAGGCGGGTGCATCCACTCCGGTAAGCGGGTTGGTGAAGCGCTGGCAGCGTTGTAGGCAAAGCACCAGAAATTAGCGGGCCGCCCGCTCTGCTGGGTGGGGTTGAAGGCCCGAAATCCGCGAATGGTCTAGAACGCGGCTTCGGGACTTCCCCTAGGAGGAACTTTCGTTGACGTGACAGCAACTTTATTTCCGCGTATTATAGGGGCTGTATTCGTTAATCCAGTTTCGCCCCAAAACAAAAGGAGATGACCATGTTCGGTCTATGTGAAAAGAAAGCCCCCAAGAAGTCCCTCGGAGAAAAAGCACTTGGTGCTGTTGGCCGCGCCGCCATCCTCCCCATCTTCATCGTAGGAGCCAAGACCGCCCTAAACAACGCTGACTACGTAGGCGGCATGGCTGAAGAATCAGCCAAGAAACTTGGAATCAAAGACCTTCCGGTTGACGGACCCACCATGGCCAAAGTCAACGCCTACGCGCAGATGGGCCTAGGCTCTGCCCTAGCACTGGGGATTTTCCCCAAGTACGCCGCCTGGGGACTCATTGGCTCCCTTATCCCCACCACCCTGGTAGGCCACGCCTTCTGGGAGAAGGAAGATAAAGACGAAAAGGGCCAGGAAAAGCTCCAGTTCGCTAAGAACACCGCCATCATTGGTGGTCTACTAAATATCGCTACCCGCAAGTAGCACAACCCAGCCTTCAACAAATTCACCTTCTGTTTTAGCAGGAGGTGAATTTTGCGTAGGCTAACCCAGTTTTCCCAACGCAGTTAGGGTAGAGTCAGTTCAGGATTTCGGTACTAATTCACCTCCGCATTGCAAAGAAGGAATTGATAGGAATGCGAAAGCTTCGTCCTGCGGCAAGTGGCCTTCTAGCCCTTGCACTCATCTGTCCCAACGTCGCTCACGCCACGACAGACTCCATCAGCCAAGGCGACCGCATCCTTTTCCTCGACGACAACGGAAAGTACTCCGCTTGCACAGCAGGATATGTTGACCACGATCATGCGCGGATCTGGACCGCCGGGCATTGCGCCCCCGAAGGTTCCCAAGCACTAGACGCCTACGGCAACAAGATTGGAAAGCTCAAACAACGCTACGCTGTAGTTGATTCCCCCAAAGAGCTTGAAACCGATGGCACCACCGCCGGCTTCGAGCGTTCCTTCTTCCACGACGCCTCCTACGTGGTACTTAACGCCACCTCCTTTGGCGGAACCAACGCCTATTCCGGGGACCGCACTTACGCCCCCAAGATGGGCGACAAAGTATGTGTCTACGGTGCCACCACTAAGACGGTTAACTGCAGCAACTTGATTGCCTTCAACGACCTTATAGTCTACGCAGGGGATCTCAATGTTAATCCGGGTGACTCCGGCGGGCCGGCATGGGTCCCCGGAAAGGGCTACATCGGGCAAATCCTAGGCGCTTTCATCTACGAGGCTCCCGACGGCGGGGAACTGGCCATGTCCATCATCCACCGTGAAGACCTGGCGGAAGTTGTTCCCCAACGCACAGACCATGCCGGATTCATGCACCACAACCCGGACATCAACACACTGGGCAGCCCTCCGGACATCCACACCTCGCCCCGGTCCGCTTTTGGCAGCGACCTGCCCACCGCCTCCGAATACGCCCGTATTGTCCGGGAACACCAGCTGGAAATGCTCCACGCTGAAGCTACCGTTGCCGCTGCCGAAGAGAGGATCAACAAAGCGGAGGGCGACGTCCAGCAGCTCCGCAACGAACTGAACTCCGCTCGGGAGGAACTGGCCCGACTTAAAGACAGTCTGAAGGCCCCGTCTCCGCAGCAACCAAGCGGTGGCTCCTCAGACGGGAACACCGGCATCATAATCGGCGCAATCGTGGGCGTATTAGGAGTAATCCTTGGCGCCGCCGGGATGTTTCTACCCCAACTAAGCATCCCCGGGCTGAACGCTATCTAGGCTGTTTAACCCCGGCCATGTTTCAGACCGTTCCTTAAAGGCCGGCTTAAGCAGCAGATACCCCCGCACCTTTTATTCAAAAGGGCGGGGGCAGCTTGGCCTCACAGGCCATTAACCTTGCTTAAAAGCGAGGCAGCACTCGGCCCAAGAGTGGCTTTAGTGGACCTAGCAGCGCTGCAGCTAGCAGCCCCAGCAGGCTCAAGACACCCAGCACAGACCCCACAATAGTGGCCGTGGTCTTATCAGACTCACTGGAACCGTCCTTGTCAGAATCATTGGAGTCGTCTTTATCATCAGGATCCTTGGGATCCTTCGGGTCCTTGGGATCTTCTGGGGCTGGCTTAGGATCTTTGGGATCTTCTGGGGCTGGCTTGGGATCCTCAGGATCTGCCTTGGGAGGCACTACGGTATCCAGCGTCAGGGACTTCAGGTTGTAGGTGGCGTCCTTTTTCAGCTGCTCTACATCCACTTTGTTGGCTGCGTCGGCTCCGGTGACGTACAGTCCCAGAGCCGGTTCTGGGGTATTCATCTTCTCTGCAGCGGCATCAAGATACTTCTCCTCCAAGCCCCAATCGATAACGCCAAAAGGGACCTCCTGGGGATTGCTGTCGCCGTTTTCCAAGAGGGCAATTTCCTTCTCCAAGCGGCTGGAACCGTAATTGAAGATGAAATCACGGCGCTGCTTGGCCGCCTTCTGAGGGTCATCATCAGCAGCGCTTTCCGCTAAGGACTGGGAGGACTTACGTTCTGTGTTCATTAGGTCCAGAGCCAGCTTGGAAGCTAGCAGGTCATGGCCAATCTTGGTGGTTTCAATTGCTTGAGCCTCAGGGTTGCCTTCGTACTGCAGCAAAGCAATGGCCTCACGGGCAAAAGCGATTTCGGTTTGGCGGTTGGATTGAGCAATGTCCCTCTGGAAATCAGGGTCACGGTTGTCTACCTCCCAAGCCTTTGCAGAGAAGCCGCGGTCGTAGGTCTCCCGCGCCAAAGCTACCATTTGGAATTTCCGGAATTCGCTTCCCCATGCCTGCGCTGTATCAGAAGGGTTTATATAAATCCGGGACAAGTTGTCTTGGTCGTTATCCATGGCCTGTACTGCCACGGGTGCCACTAGCGGAACGACAACGGACGCGGGAACAGCCAAAGCCAGGCTAACCGCCAGGGTGCGTACGGATTTCTGGGAGAAGGTCTTCATAGAAGTTGGTTTCTTTCTGTAGAGATAGATGATTGCAGCCTGCGCCCAAGAAAAAGATCTCTCTTCATCTGGGACTTCAACTACAGCCCTGGAAAAACGGTGAGAAATAACTACCTTGAAATAATCAAGGTTTGTCTCCAGCTTTGCCTGGACTTCAGTCCCTCAAAAGCCCTGCACGGGCCCTTGAGAGGAGTAAGGCAAGCCTTTCCTTTACTGTAGATGATTTATTTGTTGCAGGATAGCCCCCGCAGGTGAAATCCGGGAAGATTAACCAAAAGTTCTAAACCTGCTGTACCGGAGGGATGAGATCCCTTGTTTAGGGCCAGCACCCATCCCGGGGACCGGGAACGCGCCAATACCGGGGTAGGGGCAATACCTAGCCCACACCCCTGCTTGGTCGCGGGGATGGGGCCGCCCGGGACTGGGGCCAAGGGGTGAGACACTTTTCACGGTTCGCACTGTGGTCCGGGGTGCGCTAGAATCACAGGAGTTAACAACTGCAACAGCAGTTAACCTAAAGAGGTTATCCCCACTACGGAGAAAGCCAAGGTTTAGGTAGCCAAAGTTCCCGTGGCTCAACCGTCAGGGGATCACGAGGAAGTGGCTACCAATAAAATCCTAAATCAATAGTTTTGGCAAGAAAGCTAGTCGGGTTGCGCGTAGGTTTCGGGGTGTCCGGGTTCGCAGCGGACTGGGAGCCAGGGCTAGGCGGGATCCCCTTTCCGGCCCTTAAATCCCCGGGGATGGACCCCCTATCCAAGCCGACGCTTGAGGGGTACGAGGTCTTGGCGGGGTTCACTCACAATGTTATGACCTTATGGTTGCACAGTTATGGCCGTATGTTGCACTCGCACACCACTTACTTTAGTAACGGTGGCTAAAACACAAAGCCGGCCGCCGCCCCGGTTGAGGGGCCACGGCCGGCGGGCGGGGAGCGGTTATTTCACCACGAGGTTGACCATGCGGCCCGGGACGTAAATCTTCTTGAACACTTCCTTGCCAGCGGTGAGTTCCGCAATCTTGGAATCGGCTAAGGCAGCGTCCAAGACGGTGTCTTGGTCAGCATCAGCAGCAACGGTGATACGGGACTTTACCTTGCCGTTGATCTGGACTGGGACCTCGATCTCATCATCCTTGAGGTACTGCTCATCGAACTCAGGGAACGGTACGTAGGTGATAGTGCCCTCGTGGCCAAGGCGGGACCACATTTCCTCCGCGATATGCGGGGCAACGGGGGAGACCATCTGCACTGCCGGTTCTACCGCAGCGCGCGGTGCAGAGGTCTTGTAAGTCTTAGTCAGGTAGTTGACGTACTCAATGAGCTTGGCAACCACCGTGTTGAGGCGTAGGTTTTCATAGTCATCGCGCACCCCGGCCACGGTGCGGTGAAGGGCCTTGAGGTCTTCCTTAGTCAGGGAGTCACCGGAAACAGCCAGCTCACCCGTCTGTTCGTTGACCACCAAACGCCATAGGCGCTGCAAGAAACGCTGCGCGCCCACCACGTCCTTAGTTGCCCAGGGTCGCGAGGTGTCCAACGGGCCCATGGCCATCTCATAAACACGCAGGGTGTCCGCACCGAAGTTCTCCGCAACCTCATCCGGCGCCACAGCATTTTTCAGGGACTTGCCCATCTTGCCGTACTCCTGGTTGACCTCCTCACCGCCGAAGAAGAACTTGCCGTCCTTCTCCTCAACCTCTGCGGCCGGAACATATACGCCACGGGAATCCGTGTACGCGAAGGCCTGGATGTAGCCCTGGTTATACAGGCGGCGGTAGGGTTCACTGGAAGTGACAAAGCCTAGGTCAAAGAGCACCTTGTGCCAGAAGCGGGCGTAGAGAAGGTGGAGGACCGCGTGCTCTACGCCGCCCACGTAGAGGTCCACGCCACCCGGATCATTGGGGCCATGTTCCTCCGGACGGGGGCCCGTCCAGTAGCGCTCGTTCTCAATGTTGCAGAACTCATCTGAGTTGTTGGGGTCCACGTAGCGCAGCTGGTACCAGGAAGAACCCGCCCACTGCGGCATGACGTTGGTGTCACGGAAGTAAGTCTTAGGACCGTCACCAAGGTCCAGCTCCACCTCAACCCACTCGCGCGCCTTGGCCAGCGGTGGCTGGGGGGAGGAGCTGGCGTCATCCGGGTCAAAGGAAACTGGCTTGTAGTCCGCAACCTCGGGGAGCTCGATGGGAAGCATGGACTCGGGCAGCGGGTATGCCTGGCCGTCTGCGTCGTAGACCACTGGGAAAGGCTCACCCCAGTAACGCTGGCGGGCGAACAGCCAGTCGCGCAGCTTGTACTGGACCTTCTCCACGCCCAGGCCTTTATCCTCAAGCCAGTCAATGGTCTTTGCGACCGCTTCCTTCTTGCCCAGGCCGTTGATGTCCAGGCCTTCTTCATTGGCTGAATTGATGGCCTCACCGGATTCGGTGAAGGCCTCTTTGGACACGTCCCCGCCCTTGACTACCTCGGTGATGGGCAGGCCGAAGGCGGTGGCGAACTCGTAGTCACGGGTATCATGCGCGGGAACCGCCATGATGGCACCCGTTCCGTAACCGGTAAGCACGTAGTCCGCGATGAAGATGGGAACGCGTTTGCCGTTGACCGGGTTGACGGCATAAGAGCCCAGGAAAACGCCGGTCTTTTCCTTGTTCTCCTGGCGCTCCAAGTCGGATTTAGCCGCAATATCCGCGCGGTAGGCCTCCACGGCCTCCTTCGGATCATCGTTGCCGTAGGTCCAACGCGAATCCACGTCATCGTCATAAGGGATGGGGGAGATCAGCGCGTCCACCAGCTCATGCTCAGGCGCCAGCACCACGTACTCCGCGCCGAAGAGCGTGTCCGGCCGGGTGGTAAACACCGTGATGGTCTGGCCCTCAGCGGTGAAGTTGACCTCCGCGCCACGGGAGCGGCCAATCCAATTGCGCTGCATGGACTTGACCTTCTCCGGCCAATCCAGGTGCTCCAAGTCATCGAGTAGGCGGTCCGAGTACTCCGTAATGCGCATCATCCACTGGGAAAGGTTGCGGCGGAACACGGGGAAATTGCCGCGCTCGGAGCGCCCATCAGCCGTGACCTCTTCATTGGCCAGAACCGTGCCCAGACCCGGGCACCAGTTCACCGTGGAGTTGGAAAGATAAACCAAGCGGAAGGCGTCTACGGCCTTGCGCTTCGCGGCATCAGAAAGCTCGGCGTAGTTCTGGCCGTCCTGGGTTGTGCGCACGCCCGACTCCAGCTCCTCAATGAGCTCCGCGATGGGGCGCGCCTTCTGCTTTTCTGGATCAAACCAAGAATTGTAAATCTGCAGGAAAATCCACTGCGTCCACCGGTAAAACTCCGGGTCCGTAGTGGCCACGGAGCGGCGGTCATCATGGCCCAAACCCAGCATGCCCAACTGGCGGCGCATGTTTTCAATATTTTCCATGGTGGTGGAACGCGGGTGCGTGCCGGTCTGGATGGCGTACTGCTCCGCCGGCAAACCAAAGGCGTCATAGCCAAGCGTGTGCAAAACATTCTTGCCCAGCATGCGGTTAAAGCGCGCAAACGTATCCGTAGCGATATAGCCCAGCGGGTGACCCACGTGCAGGCCCGCACCAGAAGGATAAGGGAACATGTCCTGGACGTTGAGCTTTTCCGTGGGCAGCTCCTTATCCCCATCAGTTGGCGCTAAGTCACCCACCGGGTTAGGGGCATGGAACGTACCATGCTCCTTCCAGTAGCCCTGCCAGGACTTTTCAATGCTGACGGCAAGCTCCGGGGTGTAGCGGTGGGCGGTGGTATTAGCTGGGGTATTAGCTGGATTTTCGCTAGCAGAAGTCATAGTTTCCAAGTCTAGTAGCAAGCGGCAGGGGAGCGAAGTTAAAGCGCCCGCGCGCCCGGGCCCGTGCCAGCCAGGATGACCTAGGGCCGGACAGCGGTGAGGAATCGGCGGTGCCGGGATACTTGCCGCCCAGGAGTAGCCCCATAGCGGCACGGCACCGCTAAAGCGCGCGTTAGCGCAGTTGCGGGCGGAAACGGAGAGGGTGCGCCCGGCCCCCCGGGGCCCCTAATCCCACCAGGCATTTAGCTTCTTAAAACAACTGTCTTAGCAGGTGTCCAGGCTACGCCCCACAACTTCGCACACGGGCACTGGTTAATCTAATATGGTGAAAATGACTTCGAGGCCCAATACTCACCGACTCACCTCCTTCGAAAACGCTACCGGCCGCCACCAGGCGCCGTACCTTTCACTAGATCCCGTTACCTTCGCGCTCTCGGTAGTGCTGCCTCCCGTGGGCCAAGACTGGACTGTCACTATTGACAACCAAGACCCTAAGCACTTTGCGGCGGGGGAGGAGCGGATCTTTGTTGCCATCCCCGCGCCCTTCCAGGAAATTTCCGCCCACACCGGTGACAACTCGTTTACCTGCAAGGGAATAACGGAGGAACACCCCTTTATTGTCCTAGACGCCATGGACCGCCTGGTGTCCACGGAGCAGGGCTTGAAGCCCGGGAACCACACGTTTCTCCTGCCACAGAACAGCCGAGTCAATGGCATTCCCGCTATAGACGCCATCGGTTGGCCGGGCTGGGTCATGGTGGACGTAGCCTGCCAGGCCGGGGAAACCATCACCGTTGCACCGCCCTACGTGCAACCGGTGGAAGTGGAAGTCAGTGAACCCTCCGGCTGGGAATGGGATATTGCGGTCAAGCGGTTGCCTAACGCCCGCAGCGTTGACTGGGAACCGGTATTCACAGCCTCCCCGCACATCACCGTTTATTGCGAGGGTGAAGTCACCGGTGAGCTGGTGTACATCGCGCCGGACGGTGAACGGGAGGTAGTTCACGAGGACACGTTGATTCCGGGAAAGCATGAGATTTTCCCCTCCGATCTCTACGAGGACCCATGGGTGGGCCGCTATGAGTACATCCTCTACCTGGACGGTGAGGAAGTGGATTCGCGTTACCTAACCATGATTGAGGGACTGCACGCCCGCGCCAAGAATGAAGGACCACGGGGCACCACGTTCCGTTCCGTGGACGCCGCAGGCACCCTATCCCCGTTTAGCTACACGATGGCGGGCAGCCCCAACAAGACGCTGGTTTTTGAAAAAGGCACCCGCCAGCTAGACCAGGACCCATTCAGGACGGAAACAATCAGCTCTGAGGCTGGGTATGAAGCCATATTTTCCATGGTTCCCGCCGCAGTAACCGGGCGGTATAAATACACCGGCCAGGAACCGGTGCAATTTAGCGCCAAGACCACCATCCGCGCGGGGCAGCTGGATGAGCATACGCACTTTTCCGTGCATGCCCCGGAACCGCTGCCGTTGGCAAAGTTTGTCTCCATCGATAAACGTCAAAAGATCAAAGACCTGGTCAACTCCGGGGGCACTTCGGTAGCGCGGCGGACATTAACAATTTCTAACGCCCAGTTGAAGGACGCACTGGGCAAGCAGTCTTCCTTCGAGCTGTTCCTGCTGTGGTCCACCTTGAGCTACGAGGACTACCTGGCGGAGCTATCGGAGTCCGCCCGGGCCAAGCACCTAGCGCAAAGTGAGTCGCGCAAGAAGGTGGAGTACGAGGCATCGGCAGCCAAGGACCTGATCTACGCCTCCTTAGCCACCGTGGTTAAGGCACCCCTGGGCACTGACTGGGCGGAACTCGAAGAGGACGTGGTTACCTGGGCCTGGCCGGTTTCTGACCCCCTTGGCACACCACAGCGCATTACAGATGAAGTCCCCGCAGAGATTGAGCGCCCAGTCATCATGGACGTTCGCGGGTGGGACAAGAGCACCGACCTGGCCGCGCCCGCACAACCGGCGGCTAGCTCTGTCATCATTGGCGGCGCAGAAGGAACCGCCACCATGCCCAAGACTGCCGAGGCCGTAGTTTCGCACTACTTGGCCCTGCGCGGGCTGTCCAAGCGTTCCCGCAACGCCGGGCTACAAGACCACGTGGACAAGATGGTGGCGTACATGCAGGCCAATCCCACCGCCGTTTACGATCTTCTCCCCGCAGACGTCCGCTGGTCCGTAGCCTTCGAGACGGAGATGTTCCTGGAGGTCCTTCCCCTCGACGCCGCCCAGCCCACCTCCTGCCCGGAAACAGACCAGCAGGTGGATTCCCGTACCCAACCCATGAAGCTCCAGACCGCCGCCGGCCTGGAACCCAGCGATGATGAGCGCGTAGCTGCACTGCGCGAGTGCCTGGAAAACGACATTTCCATCCACCGCCTGTACACCATCCGCGAGCTTCGTGCCACCGCCATGCAACTGCAGGGCGTGGTGCAGCAGCTGTACCCGGATTCCTCAGTTGGCCACACGCTTATTGCCCTGCAGGCTTTTGCCGACGCCCCCACGGGGTTCCGCGCCGCAGCCTCCGTCCCGTTTGTTTCCTACGTCTTCAGCCTGGTTTCCCGAGCCCTGGCGGCCGGCAAGTTCACCGACCCCACCGTGGAGGCCATCCTGCGCAATAACGCCATGGATCTCTCCCGCGTGGCCGCCTTTGCACCTAAGCTCTTTGCCTACGACATGCTCACCGGCAAGCTACTAGCCCGCTAGTTTCACGTGAAACATCCCGCAAGCCCCAGGCGCTAACACACCTGGGGCTTGCGGGGTTGTGAGGTTGTTGGATTGTGAGGTTCTGGGGTTGTTGGGCTGCGTGGCTGGTGCCAACGCTTGCCTAGTGGCTGTCCGGGTTGCCCCCGGGCTGGTTATTGCCCCGGCGCAGCTGCTCGATTTCGGCACGCAGGGTTGCCACCTCGGAGTTGAGTTCCTGCAAACTACGCATGACCTCGTGGTGGCGCGTGAGTTCTGAGGCTTGGCCCGCCTGGGTGGCATCGTTTTGAACCTGCTCCACCAGCCAGGCGGACACCATGGCAGTGACCACACCAGCAACCGCAATACCGGAAAGCATGAGCATGGCACCCACCACGCGACCCTGCGGGCTTACCGGTGCGATATCCCCGTAGCCCACCGTGGTCACGGTAGTAAGCGCCCACCACATCGCGTCACCAAAATCATTGACCGCAGTGTCTGGGTCGCGGACCTCCGCGTCGTAGAGCGAAATGGCGGCCACCACGATGATGAGCACGGTGGCAATGGAGGTGTAGAGCGCCACCGTAACCCGCGCATTGGACGCTGAAAAGCGCTGCAGCAACACCAACGTGGGCAGCACACGCAACGCGCGCAGCGGGCGGAACATGGGCAGGACAATGAGCAAAAGCTCCCACCAATGCTTCCAAAACCACTTCCAGCGCTCCCGCGCCAGGAAGAGGCGGACCAAGTAATCCACCACAAACGCACCCCACACCATCCACATTCCCACCGAGGCCAGGTGCGTGAGCAAACGATCATTGTCCCCAAGGGCACTCCAGGCGTAGAGCAATAAGAAAGCCAGGGAGGCCAGGAACATGGGGCCTTCCACGCGGCGTTCCCATTTCAGACGCGGCGGGAGGTCAGCGGGAATATCTGGGTTAAACAGCTCCCGGATAACCACCAGGAGTTTTTCCCGCCAGGGCAGTGCATTCAGGGCCGCAGCCTTCATTCTTGAAGCGTGTTTCATGGGGTTCATTGTGGCAGAAGGCCCCCAGGCTTGCGACTCACCCCAGGGTAGATACCCGCATACTTTGGATTTCCACCGGCAACAGGATCAAATTGCTAGAATTGAAATTGCTACAATTAATTTATATTCTTCCACTCCAGGCGCACATACCCGCCGGCACCAACCCGCAAGATTGAAGGTAATTGCATGACTGTTCCCGAGTTCTTTTCTATTGACCGCGTAGCGGCGTACTTTGACCGGCAAGACTATAACTACCTCACCGACAATGACGGTGACATCCATATCAACTTTGACGGCATTAGCTTCCTCCTGCTCAGTACCGGGCAGATACGGGAAATCCTGGCCATTCGCGCCCAGTGGGACAAGAAAGCCCCCATCGAGGCCCGCGGTACGCTCTTTGAGTTCATCAACAAGTGGCACAGTGAAAAGCTCTTCCCCAAAGCTGACCTCCAGGTCAATGATGAGGGCAAGCTTGAAGTAGGCTGCGAGGTCAACACGGACCTCGAACACGGCGTCACAGACCAGCAACTAGAACTCCTGGTAGATTGCGCCATAACCACCTCCTTGAGCTTCTTCACCGAACTCAACAACCTAGACCTGCCCGCCCCAGAAGAGCCCAAGAAATCCCCCTGGTGGCGCTAGTCTGGAACCGCTAGGCCGGACCCACTTTGCCCGTTAGCGCCCGGCCCCTTCACCGAGTACCACGACCAGGGTGGCTAGACTGCGGGCACCGGGGCCGGGAGCCGGTGCTATGTTAGCGTAGGCTTAGTAAAGATCAGTCTGCGCGCTTTTCGCGGGGAAACCTCCCGCCATGCAGCGCTGGCTAGACAACGCTTGACGGAAGGAAGAATCTGCACATGAGCAACACCCAGGACCCCGCCAACCGCTTTGACTTGGGGCGCGTATCCGCGCTGTTTGACACCTTGGGATTTAGCTACAAGACCGATGACAAGGGCTTCATCTACACCCAAGTTAAAAACGTGGTGCTCACCTACGCCTCCTTAGGGGACCACGGGGAACTGCTGAGTATCTTGGCCAAACCTGCTAAGGAGATCCCGGCCGTGGACCGCCCCACGCTGGTGGAGTTCTGTAACTTCAGCAACCGGGAGATGATCTTCCCAAAAAGCTACGTCATTGATGATGACGGCACCTTGTCTGTGCGCACCGCCATTGCCCACCTGGTGGCACCAGACATGCCAGAGGACCAGCTGCAGGCCGTTGTGCGCATGAGCATTGAGACAAACCTTCGCTTTTTCCAAGCCTTAGAAGGCGTTAGCGCCCAGGGCTAGCGCCGCACACCACAACTGTGTCCCGCTGCAGCTGGAGCTACCCGGCGCGGCCGGGCACCCCGCAAAAGGCAGGAACCCTAACTCTGGGTTCCTGCCTTCTGGGTTTTTGTGCGCCTGAGCCTTGGCGTTTTGGCATTTCTTGTCACTGTAACCAGCTTAAGACTGGAGTGAGCTGAGCGGGGCGGCTGCTGCTGGCGCAGGGTGGTTACTGCAGTAGCGTCCTATCCGAGGTAGCGCCCTTAATCTTCCCGAACTCTGCCATGAGCTTTTCTACGGTGAGCTTAGGCTTGGTGGATTCATCCGCCTCGAAGATTATCTGCCCTTCGTGCATCATGATGAGCCGGTTGCCCAACGCTAGTGCCTGCGCCATGTTGTGGGTGACCATCAGGGTGGTGAGGTTTCCCTCGCCCACAATCCTGCCGGTTAGCTCCGTTACCAGCTCCGCGCGCTGGGGGTCCAGCGCTGCGGTGTGCTCATCCAGCAGCATGACAGCCGGGTTGGTAAATCCTGCCATCAACAAAGAAAGGGCCTGGCGCTGGCCACCCGAGAGTAGGCCAACCTTGGCGGTCATGCGGTCCTCCAGGCCAAGTTCGAGCTTCTTTAGCTGATTGGCAAAGACTTCCCGCCGCTTGGCATTGAGGCCCAGTTTTAGGCCCCGACGCTTGGAGCGCAGGTAGGCCAAGGAGAGGTTTTCTTCGATGGTAAGAGCGGGGGAGGTGCCTGCCATAGGGTCCTGGAACACCCGGCCCACCATGTGGGCGCGCTTGTGCTCAGATTCCCGGCTCACGTTTTTGCCATCAATGTGGATAGTGCCGGTGTCGTTGCTCAGCCGGCCCGCCACGGAGTTCAGCAGAGTTGATTTGCCGGCACCATTGGAGCCAATGATGGTCACAAAATCACCCGGCTTGAGATGCAGGCTGACATCCCTGAGTGCCGCGCGTTCGTTGACCGTGCCGGGGAAGAAGGTTTTGGAGATATTGGTGACTTTAAGCATGTGCCTTCCTCCTTCGTTTCAGGCGGGGGATAAGGAGAGCAAAGATCACCAGGAGGGCAGTTATCAACTTCATGTCATTGGGGTTGAGCCCCACGGACAGCGCGCCAAAGATGATGAGCCGGTAGAGTACCGCGCCGGCGGCCACGGAGGCCACGGCCAGCCAGAGCTTGCGTTGCGGGATGATTGCCTGCCCCAAGATGACGGAGGCCAGCCCCACCAGGATGAGCCCGATACCCATGGAGATATCCGCGAATCCTTGGTACTGCGCCACCAGGGCACCGCACAAGCCCACCAACCCGTTAGACAGGGCCAGCGTGAAGGTCTTGGTGAAATCCGTGGAGACGCCAAAGGAGGTGATCATTTGTTGGTTGTCACCCGTAGCGCGCAGAGCCAGACCCAGGTCCGTGGATAGGAGCCAGACAGTAACGGCCACAAGGACCGCAGCCGCGCATAGGAACAACGCCACACCGGCCCAGGTCCCCACAATCGAGTCAAAGGGGGTGAATACCGTGTCCACCGTAAGCAGGGGGATATTGGCGCTTCCCATGATCCTTAGGTTGATTGACCACAGGCCAATCATGGTCAAGATACCCGCCAGCAGTCCGTCAATCTTTCCCTTCGTGTGGAGAAGCCCGGTGATGACTCCGGCTAAAAAGCCGGTGCCAAAGCCCGCCGCTGATCCCAGGATGGGGTTAACGCCGTTGGAGATGAGCACGGCCGCTGTGGCCGCGCCGGCGGTGAAAGATCCGTCTACTGTGAGGTCGGGGAAATCCAGTACCCGGAACGTCAGGTAAACTCCCACGGCCATGACTGCGTAGATCAGGCCTAATTCGACCGCACCGATCATACGGTTTCAGCCTGCTCCAGAATCTCTGCAGGGATCTCCACGCCCTGAGCCTTAGCGGCTTCCTCGTTGACCACGTAGGTAAAGGAGTCAGCGGTTTCCACCGGAAGCGTTGCTGGATCGGCTCCCTCTTGGAGGATCTTCAGGGCCATTTCACCGGTTTGGTGGCCAAGGGCCTTGTAGTCAATTCCGAGGGTTGCCACGGCGCCGCCTTCAACGGTTCCGGATTCTGCGCCAATTACCGGAATCTTCTTTTCGTTTGCAACCTTAACCAGTGAAGCGATACCGGAAACCACCATGTTGTCAGTTGGCACGTAGATTGAGTCCACGTCTCCTAGTGCGGCAACGGCCTGCGGGATCTCCGTAACGGAGGTTACCGTCTGTGCTTTGACCTCAATGCCCAGCGGTTTAGCGACCTTCTTGAGTTCATCTACCTGCACCTGGGAGTTGACCTCACCGGAGGCGTAGACCACGCCAATTGACTGTACGCCGGGAACCAATTTTTGGAGCAGTTCCACCTGCTTGTCAATGGGAGCTATGTCAGAGGTTCCGGTGATGTTGCCGCCGGGTTTTTCATTGGAGGCCACTAGCTGCGCAGCCACGGGGTCGGTTACCGCAGTGAACAGCAAAGGGGTGTCTTTGATGACCTGGGCCATGGCCTGGCCGGCCGGGGTGGCAATGGCCAGCATGAGGTCATGCTTCTGGCCGGCCATTTGTTGAGCAATTTGCACCGCGGTGCCTTGCTCGCCGTTGGCGTTTTGCTCATCCCATTCCACATCAACACCGGCTTGTTCAAAGGCTTCTTTAAAACCTTCGGCCGCCGCGTCTAGCGCGGGGTGTTGGACCAGTTGGTTGATGCCAATTGAGTAGGACTCACCGGCGGCACCTTCACTCTTTCCGGCGGCGGAGTCCGAGCTGGACTCGGAGCTGGAGCAGGCGGTGAGGGCAAGTGCGCTGGCGGTGATGACAGCCAGCGCTTTGAGAGAGATTTGTTTCATCGTTATATCGACTTTCTTCAGAGGAGAAATGTTTGAAAAACCAATTTACCTATCAAGCGACCGTTTGGAAACTGAGCAGACGGTACGGGGGTAGGTATAAGAACCGGGGGCTGGCCCCAAATCCTATAGCCTGGAATTAGATTCTTGAGCGGTGGAATGACGGGGGCGGACGTGGGGGTGACAGCCCGCAAGAACCGCCCACCCACCGCACTACCGCCATTGGGATCCCCCAACGCCCCCAGCGGGGCGGGACAGTAAACTCCCACGCCTAAAGCCCCACGCCTGAAGCCCCCACACGCCGCCACGGCCGAAGGTCGCGCAGCCCACAGGAAAGGAGCTTGCCGGGGCACATGCCTACCCGCGCGTAGGCCGGGGGGCAATCCGGCCGGGCCTTATTGCAGGGCTGTATCGCAGGGCTGTATTGCAGGGCCTTATTCTTGGGCAAAATTTCCTGGGAAGGTGTTCCCCGGGTCCAGGGGTGCGTGCTAAGGTATGTGGCATGCAGATTTTTATCAACCATGAGAAAGATAACTGGTGGTGGCTCGCTTCCTAGCGGGTCATGAAAGTCATGCAATTAGTGCCCCGCATTCGCGGGCCTTTTGACGTTTTAACGCCATAAAATCCTGCGATATCGGGCAAGATAGAATACTCATTACTTTTCATCGCAGGAAAGGCCGCTCATGGCACAATCTCACCCGGCGCCGGCGCCGTTTGTCACCGCCACCCGTAGGCTGCCCTACACCAAGGACGCCGCCAGGCTCTTTGACACGTTGGCGCAACCCCATAACAGCATGCTGCTTGAGTCGGCCGATATTGAGTCAAAGAAAAACGTCAAGTGCTTGGCCATCTTGCGGTCCGCGCTAAAAGCCACGTGCCAGGGCCAGGAGGTGACGGTAACCCCGCTCACTGAGGTGGGGGAGTCCATGATGGGTAGGCTCAAGGAGCAACTCGCGGACTACTGGACTGGAACCACGTTTAGGTTTGAGAAATCACAGGCTGCCGATGAACGCGAGCGCCTAGCCGCCACCTCCACGGCCGCAGTGCTGCGCGCCTTACAGCTTGACGGCGGTTACCAGTCAGACATGCTCCCCTTCGTGGGCGGCGGCTTTGCCTTTGACTACTTGGAGACTTTCGAGGATCTTCCCGAGGTGGCGCCCGGGCCCAATCAGTACCCGGATTATGAGTTCATTGTGGCGGAAACGCTTATCACCGTGGACCACCTGACGCAGGAAATTCGCGCGCACGGCGTGGGTATGGATCCCACCGAGTTGGGGGCGCGGCTCGATAAATTGGTAACAGTGACCAAACTAGCTGATGTCACAGCACCCCCAGAACGCGCGGTGATCACGGCTACAGCCGATATCCCAGATACCACCTTCCGCGCCCAGGTAAACCGCCTCAAAGAAAATATCACCTGCGGCGATATCTATCAGGTAGTCCCGGCGCGTACTTTTAGCATTGACTGCCCGGACACCATGGCCGCCTACCGCCAGCTCCGGGAGACCAACCCCTCCCCATACATGTTCTACGTGAGGGGAGCGGACTATGAACTCTTTGGGGCCTCCCCGGAAAGCAACTTGAAGTTTGACGCCGCAGATAGGCAAGTGCAGCTCTACCCAATTGCCGGGACGCGGCCGCGGGGGCTCAACCCGGACGGCAGCATTAACCACGAGTTGGATATCCGGAATGAACTGCAAATGCGCACCGATCATAAGGAAGTAGCGGAGCACACCATGCTGGTGGACCTGGCCCGCAATGACTTAGCCCGCGTTGCCGTACCCGGAACCCGCCAAGTGGCGGACCTGTTGCAGGTGGACCGTTACTCCCGGGTCATGCACCTGGTTTCCCGCGTCACGGCCACGCTGCACGAGGAATTTGATGCACTGGACGCCTACCGGGCGTGCATGAACATGGGAACTTTGACCGGAGCGCCCAAGATCCGCGCCACGGAGTTGCTGCGGGAGGCTGAGGGCAAGCGCCGCGGCTCCTACGGGGGCGCGGTGGGCTACCTGCGCGGGGACGGTTCCATGGACAACTGCATTGTTATCCGCTCCGCCTTTGTCAAGGACGGGGTAGCGGTGGTCCAGGCCGGGGCCGGGGTTGTCCGGGACTCGGTCCCGCAGTCCGAGGCGGATGAAACGCTACACAAAGCCTATGCCGTTTTAAACGCCATTGCCGCCGCCCATAATGCCCGCCTGGAGGTTATCCGCTGATGTCCCAACGCCCTTCTTTTGACCCGCACGTAGTACTGGTAGACAACCAGGATTCCTTTGTCTATAACCTGGTGGATGCGCTGGCGGGGTTCCGGACCACGGTCTTTCGCAATACGGTGCCCGCCCAGCACATTCTTGCCGCCCAGCCGGATATCTTGGTCTTTTCCCCAGGCCCCGGCCACCCCACGGAGGCCGGCTGCATGATGGAGCTTATAGGTAAGACACTGGGGGATATCCCCATTCTGGGTATCTGCCTGGGTTTCCAGGCCTTGCTCCACCACCACGGCGGCTCCGTGGTGCCCTGCGGCCCTGTCCACGGCAGCTCCCTTCCCATGACCTTGACTGCGGCCGGAACCCAGCACCCGGTGTTCCAGGGCCTGACCACGGACGTGGAGCCAGACCACCCCGGGCACGTGGGAACGCAGGTTCCGGTAGCCCGTTACCACTCGCTGGGCTGTACCGAAGTACCGGCGGGGATGCGCGCGCTTGCCACCACGCAGACGCAGATTGGCCAGGTGGTCATGGCTGCGGAAACCGAAGACGGGAAGGCCATGGGCGTGCAATTCCACCCGGAGTCTGTACTCACTCCCACCGGGCCCATAATGTTAGAACGCTTCATCACTCAACTTACACAGAAGGTATAAACCATGACCCACCACAGTATTCTCCAGTCCTTCCTGGACAATAAAGCCCCTACCGTGGAGGAGGCCCACCAGGCCTTTGTCCCCCTGACCCGGGGCGAGTATGACGACGTAGAGATCGCCGCGCTGCTGATAGCCATCCGTACCCGCGGGGAGAGCGCCCAGGACATTGCCGGGGCCGCCAAGGCCTTTCTGCAGGCCGGTTATCCGTTTCCCGTTACCGGCAAGGGCTTGATGGATACCGCCGGTACCGGCGGGGACGGTTCTAACACCATTAATATCTCCACCGCCGCCTCACTGGTGGCGGCCACCGGGGGAGTGAAGATGGTTAAGCACGGTAACCGCTCTGTGTCCTCCCAGTCGGGTTCGGCCGATGTCCTTGAGGCGCTCAATATTCCCCTGGACTTGGACCCGCAGCGCGCCCTGCGCCAGTTTGAGGCCTCTAACTTCACCTTCCTCTTTGCGCCCGCGTATAACCCGGCCGTGGCGCACGTCCAACCGGTGCGCAAGAAGCTGGGCGTGGCTACGCTGTTTAACACCATGGGCCCGCTGCTTTCCCCGGCACGCCCGGAGTTCCAGCTCATGGGAATTGCCAAACCGGAGCAGGGACAGATGATTGCGGAGGTGCTGCGCGAGCTAGGGCGCAGCCACGCGCTGGTGGTCCACGGCAGCGGCATTGATGAGGTAGCCGTCCACGGTCCCACGCAGGTGTGGGAACTGCAGGACGGGGAGATTAGCAATTTCACCATCACGCCGGAGGAGGTGGGCATCCAGGCGCACTCCCTCGACGAGCTCCGGGGCGGGGACGCAGCCGAAAACGCTCGCTTAATCCGGGAGGTCCTTGCCGGCCGAGGCAACGCGGCCCAAGCAGATGCCATCGCGGTCAACGCCGGTGCCATTTTCTACACCTGCGGAATGGCTGACTCCATCGCGGCCGGGACCAACCGCGCCTGGGATCTCATTGACTCCGGCGCGGTCACCGAATGGCTGGACACGCACGAAAGGGCTAACTATGCCGGATAAGTCAACCATTTTGCAGGAGATTGTGGACAACCGCCGCGGCCACCTCGACGGTATCCGCAAGCGCCTGGCGCATGTGGACCTGAACGCGCTGGAGCCTTCCACGCGCAGCCTCTTCGACTCGCTGCAGGGCACCAACCGCTTCATCATGGAGTGCAAATCCGCGTCCCCCTCCTTGGGGCTTATCCGCGCGGAGTATAACCCGGGCTCAATCGCACGAGTGTACTCCCGCTACGCCGCCGGGATCTCCGTATTGTGCGAGCCGGACCGTTTTGGCGGGGATTATGACCATCTGGCCACGGTGGCTATGTCCACGCACCTGCCGGTCCTGTGCAAGGACTTCATTATTGACCCCATCCAGGTCTATGCCGCGCGTTACTTCGGCGCGGACGCCATCTTGCTCATGATGTCCATCGTTGACGATGACACGTATGCTCAACTCAAGGCCCTGGCGGACAGCCTGGGGCTGGACGTGCTCACTGAGGCCATCACCGCGGAGGAGGTGCAGCGGGCCGTCAACTTCGGCGTAGATATCATCGGCATCAATAACCGGAACTTGCACGATCTTTCCATCGACTTGGACCGCACCGCTAACCTTGGCCACGCCGTTCCGGCGAGCAAAGTGGTGGTCTCCGAATCCGGCATCCGGGACAACCCCACCGTCCGCCGCCTGGGCGCGCACGCTAACGCCTTCCTGGTGGGCTCCCAGCTCACCGGACAGCCGGACGTGGACAAGGCCGCTCGCACGCTGGTTTTTGGCCCCAACAAAGTCTGCGGGCTCACCAGCCCGCGTGCCGCCCAGGCCGCCCGCGCAGCCGGGGCCGTCTACGGCGGGCTCATCTTCGAGGAAAAATCCCCGCGCAATGTTTCACGTGAAACCGCCCAGGAAATCATAAAGGGCGAGCCGGGCCTCGACTACGTGGCCGTCTCGCGCCGCACGGAGGGCTGGGGGGAGCTCGCACTGGAGGGTATCGGTGCCCTGCAGGTGCACGCGCCCTACCAAGGTTCCACCGCAGCGGAAATTGCGCTCATCGGCAAGGTACGCGCGGCGGCGGGGGAGCGGGAGGTCTGGCGCGCCATCGACATGACCGCGCCCCACGCCGCCGATACCGCCGTAGCACTGGCCCCGCACGTGGACATGCTCGTACTGGACACCGGCGCCGGCGGCACCGGGCACGCCTTCGACTGGGCAACCATCCCGCAGGAGGTGAAGGGCAAGACCCTACTGGCCGGGGGCCTAAACCCAGGCAACCTCAATGAGGCCCTACAGGCCGGGACGCGCGGTTTAGACCTGAATTCCGGCGTAGAGGCCTGGCCTGGCCACAAAGACAGCGGGCTACTACGCCAAGCCTTCACCATTATCCGCAACTTCACCCACCCAGCACACTAAGCCACCAGGAGAACACCATGACCGTTTCACGTGAAACATTGCTCCCCGCGTACTTCGGGGAATTCGGCGGGCAGTTTGTCCCCGAGTCCCTCATCCCGGCGCTCGACCAGCTAGAAAAGGCCTTCGTTGATGCGCAGAATGATCCCTCCTTCCGGGAGGAACTGGCCGGATACCTCAAGGACTACCTGGGACGCCCCACCCCGCTTACTGAGGCCACCAAGCTGGGTGGCAAAGCCCGGATCTTCCTCAAGCGTGAGGACCTAGTCCACGGCGGCGCGCACAAGACCAACCAAGTAATTGGCCAAGCGCTGCTGGCCAAGCGAATGGGCAAGACGCGCATCATCGCGGAAACCGGCGCGGGCCAGCACGGCACCGCCACGGCCCTGGCCTGCGCGCTGCTGGACCTGGAATGCGTTATCTACATGGGTGCCAAAGACGTCCAGCGCCAGCAGCCCAACGTCTTCCGCATGGAACTTATGGGTGCCAAGGTCATCCCCGTGGACGCAGGATCCGGCACGCTCAAAGACGCCGTGAATGAGGCGCTGCGGGACTGGACCGCCACCTTCCACGAATCCCACTACCTCCTGGGCACCGCCGCCGGCCCCCACCCTTTCCCCACCATCGTGCGTGAGTTCCACCGGGTTATCTCCACCGAGGCCAAGGCGCAGATGATTGAACGCACCGGCGGGCTGCCGGACCTCGTGGTGGCATGCGTGGGCGGCGGCTCCAACGCCATCGGCATGTTCGCGGACTTCATTGCTGAGGAAGGCGTGGAACTGGTTGGCGCGGAACCCGGGGGAGAAGGCCTGGATTCCGGCAAGCACGGAGCCACCATCAACAACGGCACCGTAGGAATCCTCCACGGCGCCCGTAGCTACCTCATGCGCAACGCGGACGGCCAGGTGGAAGAGTCCTATTCCATTTCCGCCGGGCTGGATTACCCGGGCGTGGGCCCGGAACACGCGCACCTCCACCACAGCGGACGCGCCGCATACGTTGGCATCACCGACGCGGAAGCACTAGAGGCCTTCCAACTGCTCTCCCGCCAGGAGGGGATAATCCCCGCGCTGGAGTCCTCCCACGCCTTGGCGTACGCGCTCAAGCGCAAGGATGAGGACATCACCATCTTGGTCTCCCTATCCGGCCGCGGGGACAAAGACATTGAGCACGTCCGCGCCACCCTGGCGGGCATTTCCGCCGAGGAAGTCACCACCACCGCACAACAGGAGAATAAATAGAATGAGCCGCTACGAAAAACTCTTCGCCACACTAAAGGCCCGCAACGAAGGCGCTTTCGTGCCATTCATCATGCTGGGCGATCCCACGCCGGAAGCCGCGCTGGAAACCGTGCGCGCCGCAGTGGCCGGTGGCGCCGATGCCCTCGAGCTGGGCGTGCCCTTCTCCGACCCGGTAGCAGACGGCCCCACCATCCAGGCCTCTCACATCCGCGCCCTGAAATCCGGCGCCACGGTGGACGGCGCACTGGCCCAGATCCGCACCATCCGCCAGGAATTCCCGGAACTGCCCATTGGCATGCTCATCTACGGAAACGTCCCGTTTACCCGCGGGCTAGAGAAGTTCTACCAAGAGTTCGCGGAAGCCGGGGCGGACAGCATCCTCATCCCCGATGTCCCCGTGCGCGAGGGTGCCCCCTTCATTGCGGCGGCAGAGAAAGCCGGCGTGGCCCCCATCTTCATCGCGCCCGCGCAAGGAAGCCCGCAGACCCTGGAAGGGGTGGCCAAGCACTCCAAGGGCTATATCTACGCCATCTCCCGGGACGGAGTGACCGGCGCGGAAAAGCAATCCCAAACCACCGGCCTCGAAGAGGTAGTGGCCAACGTGCAACGCTTTGGCGGCGCACCCGTCCTCCTGGGTTTTGGTATCTCCACCCCGGAGCACGTGGCGGCCGCCATCAAGGCTGGCGCGGCAGGGGCTATCACCGGCTCCGCACTCACCACGCTCATCCAGGAACACCCCGGGGATGTTGACGCCGTGCGCGAGTTTGTGGCCAGCATGAAGGCTGCAACCAAGCGCTAGGGGAGCACACCCCACGGGCTAGCCCCGGTGCCCGCCGCTCAGACGGCGGGCATGCAACACCCCCGTCCGCTAAAGTATCCGCACCTCCCCCGGATTATTGCTATAAGATTGCAGTTATGAACATTGCAGCGATTAAAGACGCCATCCAACGGGCCATTGAAGGCCGCTACCTAGCTCCACTCCTGACCCTGGCAACCAGCTTTGCCCAGAAGGAGGACTGGACCCCGGAGACCATAGATGCCTTCCTTGAGGCCACCGCAGATGACCCCACAAGCATTAGCCCGGCGCTTTTGCACTGCGTAAGCGAACTGATAGAGGACAACGTGGCTCGCGCCCGCGCGCAGCGCCTCACCGTACGCAGCCTCCACGGAAAAGCCACCTGGGTAGCGGACATCCGCCACACCACGCTTGGGCCCATTGCGCTCAAGGTCCCGCAGTACAGTGGTGACATCACCCATTACGCCTGGGAGCTAAAACCGCCGGGCGCACAAACCTGCGTTGCGGTGCTCAGCGTCGATGAAATTAACGGAGGCTCCGTTGATGACTTCTCCGTGGTGGCCATTGACTTTGCCGGCTTCCGGGAGCAAGTCGCTCAACAGGACATAGCCCAAAAGATAGAAGAAATCCCCCTAGCGCAGGTAGCCCGGGTAACCCTGGCCGCCCTTGAACGCAACCTGGTTTTTAATGAACCCGTGCAAGAAAACTCCTGGCCCACCACCCAACCCATCCTAGAGTGGTGCCGCCAACGTTTCCCCGCCCCGGCCGTTCTTTCCCCTGCAGACCGGGACGCGGTCTCTTGGGAAGAAGCCATGCAGCTGGTAGAGGAGTTCACAAAGGCCCACCACCTGAATGAGGAAGACTACCTACGCACCCTAGAATTGACCCACTTGGCTACCTCACGCCATTGCCGCCACCCCTTGAAGTGGTCACCCACCCGCGTATCCCTCATGATGCAGTTGGTGGAAACAAAGTTGGAAGAGGATCCGGAAGACTTCTACTCCGAAGGCTACGGTGAGGAAGAAGTAGAGGCCTACCGGGAGGTTTTGACCAAGTTTGTCTCCTGGTCCATGAAACGGATTGGTGCGCCGCACGATGTCATTGAAGCCACCCTGGAGGAACTGGCACATCCTAGTTAAACGGCACACGGCCCAAACCAGGCGGGGTGCTGCCCCGGGACACACGTTGGGATAGATTAAAGGGCATGGTGACTCCCAACTTTCAAGAGCTTTCCCACATTGTCTCAACTGCTATCGCAGAAAAGGACCCCGCGTACGCGCTGTTGCATACTTCTCCGGTCGTGGTAGGAATTGATAACCGGCAACCCTGGGCCCTAGAACACCTGGACAAGCTTTTGACCAAACTCACGCCCGAAGCCTCCGTCCAGCTAGCCATAATCCAGCTACTCACCGAAGATGAAAAGCTCAAAGCCCGGCTGCAGGCCTCCGTGAAACGCCGCAAGAAGCTGCTACCCAAATGGGCGTTGAGCTTCCGGAAAGCGGCGGCCACCGGCCAGGCAGTACGCGTGGACTCCTACAATGGGGAAGAAACCCAGTACATCTGGGAAGTGAAGGTCCCGGGTGCACCGGTGTTTACCTTTAATCTGTTTCTTAATGAAACCAACGGCGGCGCGGTGGAAGATTTCTTCCCCTTGAACACCAGCCTGCACAGCAGCACGGTAACGACTGCCAAGGACAGGCACATGGCAGAAAATACGCCCATTAGCCTTGAGCAGCTATCCACGGCCCTAGCCATTGCCTTGGATGAGCCGGAATCTTTTCACCACCAGGAGCCGTATTGCGACTGGCCGCACACGCTTCCTCTAATGAACTGGGCGCGCCCCCTCCTGGGGGAAATTCCGGAAGTCAACGGCGAATGGCTGCAGGAGCAAAGGCAAGCCCAGCAGCGCCACGGTGCGGCCTTGGGGGAGGAGTTTGCCCGCGAACGGGGTCTTGATGAACCGGGCTTGCGCCTGGCGGCAAACCTCGGTCACCTAGCGGCCCGCTGCGGAACCGTCCTGGCCTGGCACCCCGCAAAGGTCAAGGAGGTGCTCACGTATGCCTCGGTATTTTTTGCTCGCAGCGGGGCGGCACACAACATGTCAGGCGCGCCCGCGCCTAATGACGCCCTGCCTTACTTCACCCGGGAAGACATCCTGGCCCTCCCGGATATGTTGGAGCAATTCATACGTTGGTCTGCCCACCGCACCCACGCCCCGGAGGAGTTCCTAGAACCCGCTCTGCGCGCTCTAGAGGAGCAATCCGAGTTCTTCCTTTATGACTACCACTCCGGGTACGGGCAGGACGGTGGCTGGGACGGCACCGAGGACTACTTCCAGACCGAAAACAACGGCCATGACCTCACCGCGCTGCCGCTGGCGGAGGACTACATACTGGACGCGATAGACCCGGACATCCAGCCTCAAGTTACCCAAGACATCGGCAACGCCCACGCCTTCTTTGCCCACCACGTGGGGGACTCCCCGGAGGCCCCCACCGCCATCCAACGTTTCATCTTGACCCTGGCGAAGATAAACCCCGCTTTCTTCCGGGATGAATCACACACCGCGCAGTTTAGGGCCGCAGCCCTAGTGGCGGCGGGCAGGCAGGTCTGCGTGTCAGACGCACCTGCTGCCCCGGTTGTGGAATTCTTTTTCATCCCCGCTACGGATGAGCAATCACTCCACAATCACATTGTGGCGCTGGCTGAGTCCTTCTACGCGGAACGTCTTGACCACAGCTACCCGGAGGGTTACTACTTCACCTCCGGAATGCGGGACCGCCTAAACCAAGAGCTGCTGAGCCAGGAGTACCAGATCTACAGCAGACAGTAGCGCAGCAAACCACGGGTGGCATACTAAAACCGTCCCCGCCAGCTCGCCCAGATCAGTAAAATTTCTGAGTGAGAACAACCACGATTCCTGAAAGTGATCTATCTTTAAAAGATGTTTGATTATGACCCGCTAGAAATTACAGCCGAAGCCCTCCACCACGATAGCCCCTCCGAACTGCTCAACTTTGCCACCGACTTGTGCTACATGAGAGAAAATAATCCCCAAGTGGGGGAGAGGTTCATCAATCTTTTGCTCGGGGAATCCTTGCCGGAAGCAGCCGCCCTCCTGGCGGCCGTAGCCACCCTTGGCACAGATGACCTGATGAAAAAGCGCTCGCAGACCAAGCTCCAAAGCAATCGCCCCTCCCTGCCGCAGTGGTTGTACAACCTTGAGGACATCCGCCCGGTGGGACCGGCCTACGAAATCCACCAGTACCTGGGTGATATCTCTTACCTGCTGTGGTCCATGGAAGTGCCCGGAGCAGAAAAGTTCAGCTGCTTGCTGAGCCTGAATCAAATCGACGACGGGACTATTTACGCCTTCTTGACAGTTCCACGAACAATCGATGAACTGCTTCGCACGGTCAACCAAGATGACACAATCCAGGAAATTAAAACCATCAGCTTGCAGAAGTTGGAGCAGGAGATCGATGATGCCCTGGAATTCACAGACTGCACGCTGGATCTACCGGAAACAGATAACTGGCCGCAAGCCCGGCCGTTACTGAAATGGCTACTTAATAAGCTTCCCCAGGGCCCCGAACTTTCTGACGAGGAACTTGATGAGGAGGAACGGGCCCTCCAGTTACTCAGCGAGGAAACCCTCGAGCTGTTCGCCGCAGACGCCAATTTGAATAGGGATGAACGCGCCCGGGCTGAGCTCATCGTGGACTTTGCCTGCCATTACCAATGCGGTCACCCGCTGCGGTGGTCACCCTTGCGCCAGGAAGTGATGTTGGACCTCATCGCGCGGAAGGTTACCAGCAGTAAGGAAGACCTGCTGCAGTACCCTGACATCTTGCACAAATTCATCGTGTGGGCGTCTAAGAAAAACGGCACCCCCAAGCACTACGTGAAGAAAACTCTGAAGGCGCTAAAGAAACAGATTCCGGAATACCAAGCGGAGATTAACTCCGCACACCATCACAGTCTGCCGGAAGACTCCATTGGTGGCCTGGCGGACATGATCAAAGCCCGCTTTGACGCGATGGGCCTTGTTTACGATGACGCCATGGTGGAGGCCATCAGCCAGTCCGCCATGAACGATTCGGGCGAAGGCACCTCTTACATCAGCCCCAACTTGTCTTCCTTCGGAGATAGATTGCAACCGCCGGCTAACCTCAAGCCCCTCCCTTTGAAGGAAAAGGTGCGCCTAAACCAGGTCCCCAAGGACATCAAACCGGGCGTGGTTCACGCGGTCCAGACGGCGGATGATTTCTTCGCTGACCACCCGCACCTGGACAAAGAACTGCGCACTGCCGCCAAACGCCTGATTGCAGCCGTTGGCCAAGGCAACCCGGACTTCTTCCGGGACAAGCGCAGCGATGACACCCGCAAGGTAGCTTTGCTGCTGGCACTGAGTTTATTTATCAACTCGGTGGAGGACCCCCACCTACTGGTGGAAAAGTATTACGGGTTGAAGTCTCCGCTGCGCAAGAGGGTGGCTTCGCTCGATCAAGAATTTCAAGATGGGACGCTGGCCCCCACCCGTCCGCAACAGGATTTTTACACTTCGTCCACCCGGGAAGTACTACGGGAACTATCCAACGGCCTGGATTAGGAACAGGACCAGCACACCATATAAATTTTAAAAATCCGTCCCGGGCAGGTGATAAACCAGCGCGGGGCGGCCCCGGGTTCTAGAATCAAGTCTATGTTCTCTACTAAGCCTTTCAATAACCTTCCCACGACACTGGAACAAAGCAGCCCGCAGCCACTGTTGGACTTCTGCTCTGGCCTGGCCATCGACTTCAACGCCAACCCCGCTGATGCGCAGGATTTGATCAAAAAGATCATTAGAAAGGCGGGGGATCAATCCGCTGCCATATTCTACGTCCTTGCGGAAATCGTTGATGATGACAGTGCGGCGCGGAGGTTATCAACTCTGGCCAAGCTTAACTCCAAGAAACTACCGGATTGGATTTATGACCTCCGGGAGGCAAAGGTGTCAGATACGGCCTTTGAGGCCTCTACCTTTAGCGGGGACACCCACCATCTCCTAGCAGAACTAGACATACCCCACGCCCCTCCGGTGACAATGTCTCTTGCCGCGGACATGCACAATGGTGCCTGCGTCAAAGACTTTGTCCTTCTTCCTAACAACCTGGCTGCGGTGAAGAAGGATATGCAAGAGGATGACACTTACGAGGAGATCAAGCCCCTTGCTTTGCAAGACTTGGCCACCGGCTTGCACAACACCCTGCGGATAGAGGACATGCAGGCCTACCCGGAGCCCTCCGGGCAGTGGCCGCGAACCAGGCCGCTGTTGCACTGGATTCTGGGCCTTCTGCCCGAGCCTAAGACTTACGACACCGCGACCCCTGAAGAAATTGCGGCCGCTTATGAAGAAGAAGATAAGGAATTCGCGCGACGGGAACACCTAGCGGAGAAACTGCTTAAGGAGTTCCGCGAGGAATTCAACCTCAACGCCGAAGACACCTACCGAATGGAGTCCGTCCTGTACGCCGCCACCAATTACGGCACTTGCGACCCCCTGCGGTGGTCAGCGACCCGGGTGCAGCGGATCCTCTACCGGATGTTCAACAACATGTCACTTGATGATGAGCAGATGCGGGGAGTACCGGCTGTATTGAAGAAGTTCATCGCTTGGGTGGGGAAGAAGCACGGCACCCCGGATAGGATCATCACCGCCGCAGTGGAGTCGGTTGACGGGGAGTTCGAGGAATTGCGGATATACTTCGCCAAAATATCAGCGGAGGTGACGTACGAAGAGCAATTTGCTTATTCCCGCAGACCGCTTGATATTAGGCCGCTCCTTCTAGGCGAAGTAGATGCGCAGCCGTTGCCGCTGAAGGAACCGATGGACTATGGCCACATTCCTTACAACGTCCAAACCACCGCCACCCATTGCCTCGCGGTGATAGAGAACTTCTTTGCCGACCATCCGGATGAAGATCCGGAGCTGAGGGTAGTGGCCCGCCGGTTACTGTCTTACACGGCACAACGTAAGCCATCTTTCCTACTTGATAAGCGCTCAAGCCCTGAGCGCCAGGCAGGTACCTTGATAGCCGTGGCCAAGGACATCAACGGCTACCACCGCCACTACGCAGAGATTGCCAAGGCTCTAGGCTTGCGTAGTCCCCTCGACCGGAAAGTTCGATCCTTCAGCTCATTTCTCGGGAGTGATCTCGATTATCTGTTTGACAACGCCCATGGGCTCCTGACCTCCACAACCCGCGCGGGAGTCATAGACGCCCGCTAACCCGCGCTTCAACCTATTTCCCCAGGAAGTTGTTTTTAGGCCCCAAAAACAACTACCAACAACTATCTGAACATATTTCTCAACCTCCACGGCAAAACACCAGTTCAGGCCGTAGTTTAGAGTAGTTTACAGTAGTTGAAAGTTGTTTGTTAGTAGTTTTTTAGACCTATAGTCCGATCCACCGGACCCCAGGCCCGCGCCTGGGGCCATTGGGGTCAATAGTGGCACGCCCAGTTGATCTCAGATGACGGAGGATTCCCGTCACCTCAGGCCGGAGGACCCCCAATTCCTCTGCCACCTCAGCAGTGCTCAGGGATAGCCCTTCCTGAAGCTTCTCCCGGATCCAATCTTCCACCGTCACGGCAGAAAAACCGGCAGCCGCACCCCTTCCCATAATCTTCCGTGCTGTGTCCGACAATACCCATTCGGGTGCCTCCCGCACTCGTTGAAGTAAGCCGGCGTCCACCAACACCTCCATCAAAGCCATAGCTTCCAACCGCGGAGATTGGGTCTTGGAACACACGCCCTCCAGCGTAATGAGAGGGGACTGCCACAGGTGCCACAGCACAATGAGGGTGCTGACACTGGTGAGGACCATGCCCGGGAAGACGCGCTCCAGCGCATGCAGAGCTTTGACAAACTCAACATCAGGGTTGCCGGCCGCCAAAATAACCTGGAGGGAATGAGGGTGTTCAATCACCTCCGGGACCTCCCGTCCGGTTCTAAGCATTGATGCCCACATGCGGTCGAAACCCCGGGATGATTCCTCCGCAAGCCCCAGCATTCTGACCACTGACATCAGCCTGTTATTTCGCGACACGGATTCGGTAGTAAGAAGTGTGCCCACAGTGACGCCGTGGGGCAATGGCCCCGGGGATGTGACCTTCAGGATAGTGGGGGACTGCTCCACAATGATGGGGCTATTCAACCGCCAATCGCGGTGCAATGCAGCATTAGTCACCACCTCGTCCACAGCCTCCGCAGGAAATCTTTCAATGGCAAATTCCTGACCATCGTCAAACTGGACCCTCGTGACTTCCGTGACTGAACTCTCCAAGATCAGGCGCTTCAAGGCAGGCAGGGCCGTAATTATCGGTCCGTCAAAATCTGTCACCTTAAGTTCCGCTCCCGGTATGGAACGCCAAAAGTGGCGGATCCGTATGCCCCCAGTCTCTGGCGGAAGTAAGAGAAGCTCCGCCGCTATCCGCAACCGTGATTCCGGATCAATCAACCCCAGTTCCCTTAGCAACCCATGAGTTGTACCCCACCCCCGTGTTAATTCTTCACCCCGGGGTTTTAACTTAAGCAGTCGCCGCAGTTCTTCGATGACCTCGAGTGGGACATCCTCTACCGCAGCGGAGCCAAGGCGGTTAGTATAGTCCGGATTGGCCCGTGCCAGTTTCAGGGCTTGTCGCTCTTCCTCCGCCACCGACCTACATTGGGCCCCCTCTCTTGCCCAAGCACGGCCATCTTTCCGCGAGTGGAAAGCCAGAGCTTCGGGAACCCGAATAAAAAGCAGCCGAACTCCGAATACCGTTTCTGCAAAAGCGTCTACCCGTAGATTCGGAATGGTTCTGTCATAAATCCGTTTCACCGCGTCATCCGGGTCCAGGTCCGCCCCCAGAAAAGCCGCCAGTCCCGGAACTTTGCCTTGAACGCCGACAACAATAAACCCTGAGACTTCCGGGCCGTTACTCAAACAAATAGAATCCTTGACTAGAGTTTCAATCAACGCAGCGCGGGGGTTAGCACCGCCCTCACCTCTACGCTCTGGATCCTCCTTAAATTCCAGGATGGCACTCTCTACACTGTCCGCGGTGGCCCCTTCGTATACATCACTAAGGGCGCTCTTGACGTAGTCAGGGATACGGTCAGAAAAAGTAGTCATACCAGCGACCATACATCTCCCCAGGAAGTTGTTTTTGGCACCATAAAACAACTACCAACAACTATCTGGCCAGAAAATCGCAATAGTAGAGCATTGTGCCAGTTCAGAACCTAAATCCCAGTAGTTGAAAGTTGTTTGTTTGTAGTTTTAGGGACGACGTTGGGGGTTTCACGTGAAACATGCAACCCCAAAAGCTGCGCTCCATCTGTTGGGGTAGCTGGGGCCAGGGCAATCTGTTCCACCACCACCAGCACCGCTTCCGCCACTGCGACAAAAGTAGGAACTCCGAAGACCAGGGCTAGGTCAATAACCTCAACTTCACTGGGAATGGGCAGGCCGCAATTGGCACTAGCAAAACGGTCGGCGTGACCTAACCTGGCCAAGGCGTGGGCCAGCTCCGCGTTTAGGATCCGCAGACTTACGCATGGGTTACACCTCCGGGAGCTTATCGGTGGACTTGGGATAAGAAGGTTGGGCGCCAGGGGAGAGCGCCGCAAAGGCACCAACCCGGGCGGCGTGCTGGGCGGCACTAGGCAGGGAAGAGCCTTCCAAAAGCTTAGCCACCAGGGCGCCGGTAAAGGCATCACCCGCACCCGTGGTGTCCACCGCCGTGATATTCGGCGTGGGGATGTGCGCAATCCCGGGCGTGCCCGCCTCAGTCACCACCGCACCGCGGGCACCCAAGGTCAACACTACGGAGGCAAAGCCCAGTTTGAGCAACGTGGCCACCACTTCATCCGGGGAGGTGGGCATTTCAACAATCCCCAACTGACGGGCAACTAAGCCGGCTTCATGTTCATTGACAATTAGCGGGTTGGCACGGCGCAATAGGTCTGGATCAACTTCCACCACCGGCGCTAGGTTAACTACTACCCGGCTGCCGGAATTGCTTGCCAGCGCAACAGCCTCACCGAACCCATCCGAAGGAATCTCCCCCTGAAGAAGAACCACATCCGCACCCGCAATGACTTCCGCGTGCTGCTGCACAAAACCGGAATCCACCGCATGGTTGGCACCGGGGATAACGATGATGGTGTTTTCGCCGTCAGCAGCCACCGTGATAACCGCCAAACCGGTACTCGTGGCCTCCAGACGTTCCACATGATCAAGATTCACGCCTGAAGAGCGGAGGTGTTCCAACGCGGGTTCCGCGTAGGGATCATCACCAACCGCACCTACAAAGCTAACCTGAGCGCCCCTCAAGGCAGCAGCCACAGCCTGATTGGCACCCTTCCCTCCGGCCAGGATCTCCCCACCAGAGCCCATGAGCGTCTCCCCGGGCATGGGGTGCCGGTCAACGGAAACCATGAGATCAGCGTTGATGGATCCAACAACGGTCAGGGTGGGCGATTTCAGGTTGTTCACGGAATTTGTACCTTTACTCAAGTGTGGAGCTTTTACACTGAACTACGTTAGCGGTCGCTGCAATTACCACCTCTCCCAGAAATTCTGCGGTGGTAGCAACCCCCACCAATATAGCCTGAGCTTTTCCAACGGCTTTGGAGTCCACCTGTTCTGCCCGCTGCTTAAAGGAACCGACGGAGGTTTCTTTTCCACTGCACACTGCGCAAATCCAGAGCCACCACAACCGAGGTCCGTGATTTCCACGCCAGCTTTGCTCCCCGTTCCCCACTGGAGTTTGTTTACTAAAACAGCGGAAACCTCCCAGGCAAAACGGTGGGCATTCACCGGGGCACCTCCGAAACCGGACACCAAACCAATGAGCACACCCAGGCCCCGGTCCTCCACATCTTCCGCATCCCCACCCTCGATGGCCAGGGGAGCAGGCCGGACCTCTTGTTGCACCCTGGCACGAACACCCACCAGTGCCTAGTCACGGGGTATCTTGGCACCGTGGGCAGGGGACAGCACGGAACTTTCAGCACCGGCACAAATCAGCCACCACGCACTTTCGGTTCCTTTAAGAGACTTTCCCCGAGAAGGCCTGCGTGCAAAGAAACGGGACCACCACCGTCCCAGCACCCCTCCTTCGACGCGGAGGGCAGCGCACCGCGTTACCACGGACCACCGACCCTGGTGCGAACTAATGAGCATGATTGAGTAGCCTTGGGTGGCCTCCTGGGACCTACCGAGTCCGCAAGGCTGCCGCAGTAGAGATCCCCCGGGGAGGATCAACGGGCCTTTAGAAAAGAAGAACGTGCGGCACTTACGTCCTAGCCAACTACTCCAATAACAAACTGCGGCTTTACCCCACCCATCATGACCCAAGTCACCCCCACTTAGGGGGTAAACCAAATCCCGGAAAAGTGCCGCGCCGCGCGATCCGCCCTGACCTGCAAAAACTCAAATTTCGGAAGAATTTTTACCCAAATTCCGGCCCCAATTTTCCACCGCGCGAAAACACCATGTATCAATGCTGCTCAGAGGCCACGAAAACTGGCCAGGGTCGCGACTGTTTCCTCGCTAAGAAGCGAATTGAAACTGGCAGACCATTCGGGAGACGATGTAAGCCGTGCCCTGTCGCGACTGTTTCCTCGCTAAGAAGCGAATTGCTGCAGCTACACCTCGCGGTCTTGGGGGCGGTTGTTTGCTCGCGGTGAATGTTGGTTTGGCCCTTGGGTTGTCGCGGTGGTGATAGCGTCACTGTGTCGAATCTGGTGTGTAATGGGCTTATGTGTCAAAACCTTGGCGGAGGGTGGGGATCACCGGTAGATTAAGCAGTATGAACGACCAGGATCCCTTTGCAATTCTCAAATCTGCGCTGTCTGCTTCCAACCCTCAGCCGCTCTTAGATATCGCCGCGACCTTCATCGGAATGATGGAAGAAGACCCGGGGATGGCCCCCAAGTTTATTGAGGGGCTGATTTCCGCTGAGCGGCGGGAAAATGTGGCCGTTCTGTACGTGCTCAAGGAATTGACCAACAATGACATCCTGGCCAAGCGCATTGACAAGGCCCTGAAGAAAAATACTCACCAGCTGCCAAAATGGTTGCCCCAGCTGGGGGAGATGAAGGTACTTGATACCGCAATTGAGGCAAAGCAGTGCGTGGGTGACGTGCACTACTACGCGGCAGAGATAGACATCCCGGGGGCACCGTTGGTTACCGCCAATCTTTCCATCAATCTTAACGTCGGCGGGACTGTTTTTGATTTCTTCATCGCCCCGGGTGACCTAAGCTACGTGCTCGAGGAGCTGAAGAAAGACGAAACCATCCAGAGCATCGACTCTATTTCTTTGGGCAAGTTGGCTCGAGCATATAAGGAAACCTCGTTGGCAGAGGAGCGCCTGCCTAATCAGGTGTACCGTGAAACCTGGCCCAACGGTAGGCCTATCTTCGATTGGATTCAAAGGCACCTGCCCGAGCCCGAGCCTGCGGAGGATACCCAATCCAAGCTAGGTGACACCGCAGCACTGGCCCAAGAGTTTATCGAAGAATTGAAATTAGACGACGATGATGCACTTCGCGCAGAAGGTTTGATCTTTGTAAGCAAATCGCTTGGCTGCGGGGACCCTTTGCGCTGGTCACCACTACGCGTGGAAATAATTTTTAATGCGTACTCTTCAAATCTAAGTGCGAGCGAAATAGTGGAAGATGGCATTCCGTCTATTTTACGCAAGCTTATTGTTTGGGCGGGCAAGCGTAACAATACGCCGAATGAGTTCGTGGAGCTAGCGCTAGAGGCCGTAGACGAGGAACAGGCAAAACTACTCATGAAGGGGTTTTCCCGGGAAGATAGCAATTTCTCACCCATGGATTCCGGCCGAATATTTGAGGAGTTTCTTCAGGACGCTATTGATGCGCCCTATGAAAAGCCATCACCTACGGTATATTTGTCCGGTAAGGTTGATGACCACCCATTGCCGGACGACGAGTCCGTGGACATGTCCACCGTCCCTGATGACCTGAAGGAGAAGGTTAAGGACTGCCTGGAACAGATAGATAAATTCTTCGAGGGAAAGTTTTTTGAAGATCTGGAGACTAAGACGGTAGCCACCCGGCTATTGAGCCGCACATTGGAGACCAATCCGGGATTTATCAAAGACAACCGTTCCTCGGCAGCGCGTAAGGCGGGGGTGCTGCTAACGGTAGCGCTGGAGTTCGATGACAGATTTGATCCCTGCGAAATAGTTGAGGAATCCCTGGAGCTGCGCACCTCGTTGGAGAAAAAGGTGGAAACCTTCTCCAAAAAATTCCTTGCTGATAAGGAGTATCTGGAGGAAAACGCCGCGCGGTTTTTGACCTCCTCCCGTCGGGCGCTATTCAACGCCCGCGGCTACTAAGCGGCTGTTGGTCTGAACCCCGGCGCTCCCGGGCACTTAAGGCCCGGGAGGTGTAAAGGCAAACTACGCTGCGCAACCGCTCCCAGTTCTGGCGTGTTTTTGGCAACCGCCTGCGTGAGCTACTGGGGGCGCGCCCCGCTTACACCGCAGTGACGGCTGCCCACGCGCGGAGGAAGGCATCAGTTTCCTGTGCGGTGGTGGCGGTGATCCGAATGCCCTCATCAAAGGCGCGCACGAGGACACCCTCCGCAGCGAGATTCTTGGTCACTTCCTGGGGCGTGCCAAGACAGGCGGCTAGAAGGTTCTCCCGCGGGATCCACACCAGGTTGGCTTCCGAATGCGGCACACCGAAGTCCGCTAGCTCCGCCACTAAGCGATCGCGTTCAACGATGGTTTCCGCAATGCGGGACTGCAGGCTGCGCTGCGATTGGATGGAGGCAATGGCACCCGCCTGAGCAATGGCGTTGACGTTGAAAGGCGTGGAGGTCCTTGCAATAGCCGCGATGATGTCTTTGTCACCAAAGGCGTAGCCCACGCGCGCGCCGGCTAAGCCGTAGGCCTTGGAGAAGGTGCGCACCCCAATGACGTTGGGGTACTTCTTCATCACCTCAGTCGAGACGGGGGAGTCTGCGGCGCGGTTGTACTCAAAATAGGCTTCATCGAGCGCAACTAGGACGTTGGCGGGGATTTGGTCCATGAAGGCCGCGAACTCCTCAGTGGTCACGGTGGTGCCCGTGGGGTTGTTCGGATTGCACACGAACACCAACTTGGTTTTGTCAGTGACCGCAGCGGCCATGGCTGGCAAGTCCACCCGGTGGTCCGCGTCCAGGGGTACCGGCACCGGGCGTGCGCCCACCATCAGGGCAAAAATGGGGTAGGCCTCAAAGCTGCGCCACGGGAAAATTACCTCATCACCGGGCTGACATGTTACCTGCGCCAATTGCTGGCACACCGTGGTGGAACCGTTGCCCACCAATACCTGTTCCGGGGAATAGCCCAGGTGATCTGCTAGCACCTGGCGCAGTTTAGACACACTCATATCCGGGTAACGGTTGGCGCATGCGGCGGCGTCCTGCATGGCCGTAACCACCTCCGGGAGGGGAGGGTGCGCAGATTCATTCGAGGAGAGCTTGACGGCGTTTTCATCTACTGCGCCGGGGATGTAGGTGGGAAGTAGATCTAGGTCATCTCTAAACATGGGTGGTTCCTTCCAAGAATTGACGTAGGTTCCTTAGCTTTCATTGCGGGGCCCGCGGGGGCCAAAGTCAAAGTCGGCGGTCAACGGACCGAAGGCCTTGAGTCCTTGCGGGGCGTCAAAAGGATCGAGGTGCAACTCCACGAACGCGCCGTGGTCAGCGGTGGAAAGTTCCTCCAGAATCTCTGCCAGCTGGCCCTCAGTGCGGGCGCTGTAGGACTTCATGGTGGTGTCCCGCTTGAAGACCTTTGGCAGCGCACCGTAATCCCAGTCCTGGATGTCGTTGTACTCCTGCTCCATGCCCAGGATGTAGCGCTCAATGGTGTAGCCCCGGTTATTGAGCAAGAAGATGATGGGCTTGAGGTCCTCGCGGAGGATGGTGGAAAGCTCCTGGACGGTGAGTTGGAAAGAGCCATCACCAATAAAGAGAAGGTGGCGGCGGTCCGGGTTGGCCAGCTGCGAACCCATCACGGCAGGAAGCGTGAAACCGATGGAGCCCCAGATAGTGGAGTTGATGTACTGGACGCCCGCGGGCATGGGCCACGGGCTCAGGCCGATGTTGGAAGTGCCGGCCTCCGCCACCACTACGTCATCCTCCCGGATAAAGTTCAAGATTTGGCGCCACAGCCGCTCGTGCTTTAGCTCTGCGTCCTTGCGCACCCTTTGCGCCGGCAGCTTAGGCTTGGGGTCCTCAACCTTCTTGGTAGCCGCCGGAATACGCTCCGCCAGCTCTTCGAGCAACTCCAGTGTGTTGATTCCCACGAAGTATTCACCGGCAATGGAAATATGCTGGTCACCGAAGTTGATCTTGTTTTCTTCCCGCAGGGTATGGGTAAAGGAACCGGAGTTGACCTCAATGAAGCGTGGGTTGGTGGTGAACACCAGATCCGAAGCCTCCACACGCTCTTGCACACCAGGGGCGGAAGCGGCACCGTTGTAGGTACCAATGAACAGTGGGTTGCGCTCGTCCAAAATGGCTTTACCAGAGGCCAGCTGGGTGTACGGCAGCTGGGCTTTTTCCACGATGACACGGAACAAGTCTGTGAACTTGTGCCTATCAGTATCCTGATCCACCATCAAGATGGGGTCTGTAGCTGTGCTGAGCTTGGCCAAGACGGCATCGGCAGCAGCTGCCAAGCGTTCCTTGTCTGAAGATGCCAAGCTAGTGTCAAAGTCGTGCTCCGGGACCTCAATCGTGAGGTGGGTGATGTCAGAGGGGATCTGGATGTGTACGGGGCGCTTTTCCCGCAGACAGGTGTGCAACGCGCGGTCTATCTCCTCAACCACATTCATGGGCGTGACGCGGATAGCTAGCGCAGTGAACTGGGAAATGGCGTCCAGCATGTTCGTGTAATCACCGTCCGCCAGGGTGTGGTGCAGCTGCCAGCCGTGCTCGGTTGCGTACAGCGGCGGCGCACCTGCCAGCGAAACCACGGGCACGTGCTCGGAACGGGAGCCAGCTATTCCGTTGATGGCGGAGAGCTCACCCACGCCGTAGGTGGTCAGCAGAGCCCCCACGCCCCGCTGGCGTGCGTAGCCGTCCGCTGCATAGGCGGCGTTGAGCTCATTGCACGTACCCACAAAGCGGATGTCTTCAGCGGCATCAATTTGTTCCAGGAAGCTCAAATTGAAGTCCCCCGGGACGCCGATGATCTCATTAATTCCGATGGCCTTGAGCCGGTCCAGGATAAATTCCCCAATAGTGGTAGTACGCATTAAATCTTGTCCTTTCTAAGTCTTGGTTTTTAGGTTCTAGCTTAGGCTTGAGTCTCCGTAGACCTAAGCCTGTGCTTGTCTTAAGCCTTCGCACGCCTTCCGGCGGCCTTGCGCACGAACCAGAGGGCCACCAGGGCAAGGACCCAGAGCGGCAGGGCGATGGCGGCCTGTTGGTAGTCTGCCAGCCTAGTCATCAGCACCACGATCATCGCAAAAAATGCCAGGCAGAAGTAGTTTGCCAGCGGGTACAGCGGAGCCCTGTAGCTAGGTTCGTGGCCCTGAGTCTTCATCAGCTTGCGGAACTTCAAGTGGGAAATCACAATGGACGACCAGGAGATGATTTCAGCTCCCACGATAATGGCAATGAGGATGATGAGGATACGGCCCTCAAACAAATAGTTAAGCAAGACGGCTGAACCCATGAGCAAGCAGTTGAAAAGCAGGGCCCTCACCGGGACGCCCTTGGCGTTGGTAGCGGTGAATAGGTTGGGGGCCTGGCCGCCCAGGGCAAGATCGCGCAACATGCGGCTGCCGGAGAAGGTCATGGTATTGAACACTGACATCGCGGCTACCAGAATGATAATATTCAGGCCGGTGGCGGCGCTAGTGATACCCAACGTGGTCAAGGTCCGTACGAACGGGGAAGTGGCCGTGTCCATGTGCTCCCACGGGCTCAGCAACACAATGATGGAAATACCGCCGATATAAAAGACCAGGATGCGCCAGATGACCGAGTTGATGGCACGAGGCAAGGTTTCCGCTGGGTCCTCCGCCTCACCTGCCGCAGTACCAATGGATTCAATACCACCAAAGGCAAAGAGCACAGCCACTAGGGAGATGAGTATTCCGTAGGTACCCATGGGGAAGAAGCCGCCGTGTTCAGTGATATTGCTTAGACCAAGTGCGGGTTCGGGCGTCATGCCCAGCACAATTGCTATACCCACAACGATCATCAGGATGAGCGCCGCGATTTTCAGGAAAGACAGCCAAAATTCCGTCTCCGCGAATGCGCCAACGTGCACCAGGTTCAGAACCATCACCAGAACCAAGGTCACCAGGGCGGTAATCCAGTGTGGGAGATCCGGGTACCAAAAATCCATGATGGTGCCCGCCGCTGTTAGTTCCAGCATTCCCACCACGATGGTGGTAAACCACCAGTTCCAGCCGGTGATGAAGCCGGCCAGTGGTCCGATGTAGGTGCGTGCGTAGGCGCTAAAAGAGCCGGAGACGGGGTGCTCAACTGCCATCTCACCCAGCATCCGCATCATGAGGTAGATGACAAAGCCCGCGATGGCAAAGGAAAGAATGACCGCAGGGCCTGCCTGTTGGATGGCAGCGCCGGAGCCCAGGAATAGGCCGGTTCCAATTGAGGAGCCAAAGGCAATCATCTGCAAATGGCGGGACTTCATCTTTCTTTGCAGGCCTTCATCTATTTCCAACCCCGAGGGGCGGGCTGCACCAGATGAGGTATTCGCGGTTGGTAGTTTCTTGGGCGACTGGTCTTTAAATGCCATGCGCTGCCCCTTTCTTTCCGTTCAATAAGTGGTTGTGCCGCGAAAGCCCACTCCACTGTGGGCTGTCGCTATTGCCACTACGCAAGCCGGTGGCAAGGAAAATGCAGGAATACGGGATCCAGCCCGAAAGGCAAAGAGATGGCACTTACAAGTCCACGGCTAGTGTGACTTACATCTAATTCCCTAGGTTCATTATCCTGCGCCACTATTGGACTTGTCACTGCACCGTTGTAGGAACTAGATTTGACATATGTCGCAAGTCACAACATCACGCTTGGAGATCATCCAGGGTTTAGTCGACGAAGCCGCGATCTCCTGCAACCGGTCCGTGGAGCTGGCCACCCCCGCCATCTCCGTCATCTGCGCCAGCCCGCAGCTGGGCGCAATCGACCGCCCACGTGCAGACTCGATTTTGAACAAGAAACCCCCACGGGAGCCCATTCCCTGGATGCTCGAGCACGGCATCATGGAGGCGGAAGGTCCCGTTGCGCTACCGCCCAACGAGGAGTTCGGGATGTTAGCGCGCCTAGTCTATCCGCTTCGCAAGGATAAAGAACTCTACGGGCACCTGTGGATTATCAACGAACCCCCGCTCTCCCCAGCTGAGATGGATCAGCTACACCCCATCACGCAGCGCCTGGCCAGGGCACTGCACAACCACCAGATTTCCGCAGAAAGCCTTCTCAATTCCCGCAGGCAGGCCACCAGGCGGCTGCTAAGCGACCTGCCCGGCGCGCTTGAAGACGCCCACCAAGACGGGTATCTCCCACCAGGCAGTCCGCTGTACGTACGCGTATTTTCCTTTGCTAGTAACGCGCACATAGACGGTATTGAAAGGGCTGCCACCCCGCACCGCAACCCTTTCCTGCTGGCCGCGGATCCCAAGGCACCGCACCGTCTAATAGCCATAGAGCCCTCCCCCTCTGACGACGCCACAGCGTTTGTCACTCGCGCCGCCCACAGCGCTGGAACGCCCCCAATAGCCACCGGCAGCGCCCACATCACGGGGTCAATTGCCAGCGCAGCCGAAAGAGCCCGCTTTGCCGCCGATGTCGCCCGCTTAACCGGCCAAGACACGCTCAGCTGGGAAGACGCGGGGGCGTGGCGCCTACTGTTGCACTGGCCACTTGAACCCGCCACCGTAAAAGAACTATGCCCGGCAGTAACCGATTTAATAAGCAACCAGGTCAGCGACATATTCTGGACAACGCTGCTTGCCTATCTCAATAATTCCCGCAATACCAAAGCCACGGCATCCCAGCTCTTCATCCACCGCGCCACCCTTCACTACCGGCTGGAACGGGCATGGGAACTACTAGGCGCAGAGTTTGAAGAAAACGGCTGGGAGGCCACGGCGCTGCACCTAAGCCTCAAACTGCATGGCGCCCTGCAACACCGCCAGGTGTGACACGCCAGCTGCCACGCGCAAACAAAAAGCCGCTGCCACAGACCCTCTGGAGGTCTATGACAGCGGCTGCGGCCGCACGGGGGACTAGCCGTTAATGATGTGCGGGTAAGCCAAGCCCTTCAGGCCCTCCGTGCCAAACTCCACGCCGTAGCCGGAGGACTTGATACCACCGAAAGGAACGCGGGGGTCCACAGCGCCGTGGCTGTTAATCCAGGTGGTACCGGCCTCTAGGCGGGCGGCTACCTCCCGGGCGCGCTCACGGTCAGCAGACCAGACCGAAGACCCCAGGCCCACATCGAGCTTATTAGCTTGCTCGATTGCCCAATCCAGGTCGGTGTACTTGATAATTGGCAGCGCGGGGCCAAACTGCTCTTCCACCACCAGGGGATTGTCCGGATCAATATCCGCAACCAGGGTGGTGGGGTAGAAGTTACCCGGCGCGTCATAGTCTGGATCCCCGCCCATCACTACGCGGGCACCGGAGTCTTTGGCAGCCTTGACCAGCTTGTCCACGATCTCAAACTGCGCGTGGTTCTGCAGAGGGCCCAACACGTTTTGCTCCTCGGTGCCCACGCCCATCGGTGAATTCTCCGCCACCTCAGCGAGAGCCTGGATGACCGAATCATACAAGGACTCCGGCACGTAGAGCCGCTTCATTGCCGCGCAGGTCTGGCCGGTGTTGATGAAAGCACCCCAGAACAAGTCCCCGGCAATAGCCTGCGGATCAACATCATCAAGAAGAATGCCGGCGTCATTGCCACCCAACTCCAAGGTCACGCGGGTCAGGTTGTCTGCGGAGGACTCAACAATCTTCTTTCCGGTGGCGGTGGAACCGGTGAACATGATCTTGTCAATATCCTCGTGCGCGGTCAACGCTGCACCCACCTCACCGTCACCGGTAACAACCTGCACCAAGCCCTCCGGCAGGACGGAGTTAATGACCTTCACCAGAGCCAACACCGATAGCGGCGTGTACTCAGAAGGCTTGACCACGATGGTGTTTCCCATACGCAGCGCCGGCGCAATCTGCCAGACAGTAATCATCATGGGCCAGTTCCACGGACCAACCGCGCCAACCACGCCTAGTGGGCGATAGTGTACTTTTGCCGTGATGTCATCATCAACGGCAGTGTAATTGGGGTGCTCAAAGGAAGCCGTGGCGCGCAGCCAACCGGAACACGCACCTACTTCAAAGCGGGCATTAGGCCCGTTAAGCGGCTTGCCCTGTTCCCGGGATAGCAGCTGTGCAAGGGGCTCTGCGGCGGCCTCCACGGCGTCGGCAGCTTTGAGCAGCAAATCACAACGCTCTTCGTCGCTGAGTTTGGCAAACTCTGCTTGGGCCTGGCGGGCCTTGGCTACCGCCTCATTGACATCCGCGACGCTACCCACACGGTAGCTACCCACGACCTCATCAGTAGCGGGATTTTTAACCTCCTGGCCGGAGTCATCGGTAATGGCAGCCAGCAGCTCTTCATAAGTGTTGTACTCAGACATTTCTTCTCCTTGGAGTGGGGGACTAGGGGCAGTTGGCGTGAAACCACGCTATAAACCCCATTGTTACCCAAGCCACAACATCCATTGTTGACTATCCGTGCACACAATTTGTGCCAAACTGTGCCAGCCATCACGCTATAGTGTAGGTATGCCCTCCCCGAATAGCTCCGCACAGCGCTTTGACCTGGCCGCCTGGCGTGCCGCCGCTGCTGCCGCCTTCGGCCAACTAACGGTATCCACAAGCAACCCCGGGGCTTTCTGGGCCTCCCTGGCACGCGCGGCGGTGGGGGAGGTTTCCCTTTTTGACATGCACACCGCAGCCCACCAAGTCAGCCGCCAACAAACCATGATTGGCTCCCAGGACGCCGCCTTTTGCAAACTTAGCCTGCAGATTTCCGGGCAATCAACCATGACCCAGGACGGCAGAACCTGCACGCTACAACCAGGCGACCTGGCCCTGTATGTCACCCAACGCCCCTACACACTCACCTACCCGGAACCCCAACGCTCCCTGGTCATGCACTTTCCGGAAAAGTACCTCAACCTCTCACCCCGCCAACTGGGGAACATCACCGCCAGCCCCATCTCCCGCGAACACGGCCTGGGAAAAGTGGCAGTCCCACTCTTTGAACAACTAGCCACCAACTTGGACGAGCTCCAAGGCCCCCACGCACCCGCGCTGGTGCACTCCGCACTAAACCTCTTGGTGGCAGTCCTATCCTCAGAACTGGCAGCCAAAGATGAATCCCCCGCAGACCTACTGTTCAACCAAGCCACCTCATACATAGACAGCAACCTTGGGGACCCGGAGCTTTCACCCCAAACCATCGCGAATGCGTTGTTTATTTCCGTGCGTCATCTGCACTCCCGCTTCGCGGCGCAAGACCTCTCTGTGGGGTCCTACATCCGCACGCGGCGCTTAGAACGTATCCGCACACAACTGGCGGACCCCAACCACGCCCACGAACCCATCGGCGTAATCAGTGCCCGCCACGGACTGCACGACCCCTCCCACTTCTCCCGCACCTTTAAAGCCGAGTACCACGAGTCACCAAGTGCCTATCGGGCGCGGCTGGCCTAGCTTAGGGAAGCAAGCAATTCGCTAGGCCAGGCCACTGACGGTGCGCAAGACGGTTTTCATCTTGGCGTGCTCCTTATGCCTGCTTCCCAGCTTTGGCTCCGCCCTAGGTCTGCGCATAGGGATCGCGCACGCCAATGTACTGCACGCTGGTGTACTCATCGAGGCCTTCGGCACCACCCTCGCGTCCCATTCCAGATTGTTTGACGCCGCCAAAGGGGGCGGCGGCATTTGAGATCACGCCGGCATTAAAGCCCATGAGGCCAAACTCTAGGCCATCAGCTATCCGCCACAAGCGGTCAGAGTCTTCAGTAAAGACGTAGGAGGCCAACCCATACTCAGTATCATTGGCCAACGCTAAAGCTTCTTCCTCCGTCCGGAAAGTCATGATGGGGGCCACTGGCCCAAAGATTTCTTCCTTCGCCACGCGGCTGTCCAACGACACCCCAGTGAGTACCGTGGGTTCGTAGAAAAAGCCTTTCCCACCTGCCGGTTTACCGCCGGTAAGTACCTTAGCCCCGTGCGATACGGCGTCTTCAACCAGCGCTGAGATGTTATCTAGTGCCTTGCGCTCCACCAGGGGACCGCACGTCACCCCCTCATCGAGGCCGTTGCCCAGCTTCAACTTAGATATTTCCGCCGCAAACCTCTCCGCGAACTCCTCAGCTACGGACTCATGCACCAGAAAACGGTTGGCGGCAGTGCAAGCCTCTCCGATATTGCGCATCTTAGCGCCCATGGCACCTGCCACGGCTTGGTCCAGGTTGGCGTCTTCAAACACGATGAACGGGGCGTTGCCGCCTAGTTCCATGGAGGTTCGCAGCACGTTGTCTGCGGCCGCCTTGAGAAGCGTCTTACCCACTGCAGTGGAACCGGTGAAGGACACCTTCCGCAAGCGGGGGTCTGACATTACGGGCTCCGCGATAGCCGAGGCAGAACTCCCCGCCACTACGTTCAGCACTCCTGGTGGAAGGCCGGCGTCAATCATGGTTTGGGCAAAGTACTGAGTGGTCAGCGGCGTGAGTTTGGCGGGTTTGACCACCATCGTGCACCCCGCCGCCACAGCTGGGGCCACCTTGCGGGTAGCCATTGCCAGAGGGAAGTTCCAGGGAGTAATCAACAGGCAAGGACCAACTGGTTTGCGGCGGGTGATCATCCGCAGGGTGCCCTCCGGTGCGGGCAGGGTGCGGCCGTAATCCCGGACCGCTTCCTCGCTAAACCAGCGCAGGTATTCCGCACCGTAGGTGACCTCCCCATAGGATTCCGCCAGGGGTTTGCCCATCTCCAAAGTCATTAACGTAGCAAATTCATCCCGGCGGGCGGTGACTAGTTCAAAGGCACGGCGCAAAATGTCGGAGCGCTCACGGGCAGAGGTTCGGGCCCACCCATCTTGCGCGGCACAGGCAGCGTCCAATGCGGCTATCGCATCAGCAGAGCCTGCGGAAGCCAGGGTGGCAATTATTTCCCCGGTGGCGGGGTTTTCGACCTCAAAGGTCTCTCCGGTGGAGGCCTGTGTCCACTGGCCATCAATTAACAGTCCCGTAGGAACTTTTTTAAGGAGTTCGGACGTAGTGAAAGTCATCGGTGTTTTATCCTTCTTGTAAAAATTTATCGGAAAGGCTGCGGGCCGCGCCGGCCAGAAGCTGTACATCCGCCCCCACCGCCACAAAGGAAGCTCCGGCAGCCAGGTACTCATTTGCCTGGGCTTCATCGAAGGCATTGACGCCCACTGGCTTGCCAGCAGCAGCAACGGCATCAAATGTAGCCGAAACCGCTTCAAGTACCTGTGGGTGGCTTTGCTGGCCTAGAAGGCCCATCGAAGCAGCTAGATCGGAAGGGCCCACAAAGACCTGGTCCACCCCGTCTACGGCGGCAATTTCTGCCGCGTTATCAACGGCTTGAGCGGACTCAATCTGCACAGTCAGGCTGATAGTTTCTGCGGCCGCGTGGAGATAATTCTCCACCCCATTCCAGCGTGAAGAACGCGCTAGTGCCGAACCCACACCCCGTATTCCCCGGGGAGGGTAGTGCATGGCAGCTACCGCTGCCTGCGCATCCGCAGCCGTATCTACCATAGGCACCATCAGGTTCTGTGCGCCTAAGTCCAGGTATTGCTTAATCAAGGCGGTGTCATTTACGGGAATCCGGACAATTCGGCTTGGCCCGTAGACGTCTGTGGCGCGCAGAAGCTCGGCCACCGTTTCCAAGCCATAAGGGGAATGCTCCCCGTCAATGAGCAACCAATCAAAGCCGGCGGAGGCAACAATCTCCGCTGCGACGGGGGATCCAGAGCATACCCACGCGCCGATGAGGGGGGAATCAGCCTTGGCTAGAACAGAATTAAAAGGTGGTGGTAGCTTTACTGGAACTGGCATGTGATGGCCCCCAAGTCTCCAAAATCAGCGTGCACGGTATCACCAGGGTAGACCCACATAGGTTTGGTGAAAGACCCCGCTAAGATGATGTCTCCGGCGGCCAAACTGTCACCATGGGCGTGAAGTTTATTAGCCAGCCAGGCCACACCGGTGGCCGGATGATTAAGTACCGCCGCTGCCACGCCCGTGTCCTCAATGGATTCATTGCGGTACAGCAAAGCACTGACCCACCTTAAGTCCACGGCGTCGGGTGCCACTGGGTTGCCACCGTAAACCATGCCGCCTAATGCAGCATTATCTGCAATGGTATCCACAATGGTGCGGCCTTCCATTTCAATCCGGGAAGATAGAATCTCTAGAGCCGGCACCACGTATTCCGTCGCGCGCAGAACGTCAAACACCGTAGCAGCTGGGCCTTTCACGGGCTCTTTGAGAACAAAAGCCAGCTCCACTTCAATACGAACGTTGGAAAACCGTGAGTGATCAATGACCGCGCCGTTGTCAAAAATCTGATCAGCAAAAATTGCGCCGTAGTCAGGTTCCGTAATCCCCGTGGCTTCTTGCATGACCTTGGAAGTCAAGCCTATCTTGCGGCCAGCCAACCGACGGCCCTGGTCTAACCCGCGTTTCACCCACTGCGCTTGGACAGCGTAGGAGTCATCCACAGTCATCTCTGGGAACCGTTTGGTCAACAGAGGAACCATGCTGCGGTCGCGTTCCGCCTGCGCCAACTCGTCCGCGATTTCGGTATGTTGTTGTTTACTCAGCATCTGACGTGCTCCTTATGGATAATTTATGGTTTGTGCTGTTTTTAGTTCTGAAAGTAGCCGTCTATCCCAAAAAGGCTGGGGCGCGTCCAAGATCCTATCTACGCTGCCCCAGCCTACTTTTCTGTTCCTTACGATTGTTCCAACGGTTCTAGAGTTGGTGGCCTAGCTTGAACTCTCCCTGCTTCCACTCCGGCATGGAGTCTTCATCTTCGGGGCGGGTGTAGGAGAAGCCATCCGCGCCAATCGTTTGGGCCAACTCGGAGTCATCCGTGCGCTTGACCAGCGGCACTGGGTTTCCATCCAGGTCCAAGACGGTGGAGCCATCCCGGTACCAGGAAGGAACCACGGGCGTACCCCACCAGTCACGGCGCTGGTTGTCATGAACATCCCAAGTTACGACCGGGTTGTCTGGGTCACCGGTGTAGTAGTCCTGGGTGTAGATTTCCACGCGGTGGCCGTCCGGGTCGCGTAGGTAGAGGTAGTAGGCGTTGGAGACACCATGGCGTCCCGGCCCGCGCTCAATGCAGTCAGACTTACGGAGTGCGCCCAACTTATCGCAGATAGCAATAATGTTGTGCTTTTCATGAGTAGCGAAAGCAATGTGGTGCATACGTGGGCCGTCACCACCGGTCATAGCGGTGTCATGGACACTTGGTTTACGGCGCATCCAAGCGGCGTAAACGGTCCCTTTGTCATCACGGATATCTTCGGTGATCCGGAATCCTAGGTCTTCCATGTACGCTACTCCGGCGGTGACGTCCGGAGTGATTTGGTTGAAGTGGTCTAGGCGAACGATTGCACCTGGCACGTGAATGTCATAGCTCCAGCAGTGACGCTCGCGGTGCTCTACCTCATAGAAGAACTCATAGGGGAAACCCAACGGGTCTTGAACTCGCACGGAGTCACCAATACCCCTGACAAAGCCGTCTTTCTTACGGCGAACCTCACAGCCGCGAGCCTTGTAGAACTCCTCCGCGCGGTCTAGTTCTTCTGGGGAGCGCACCCGGAACGCAAATGCAGCAACTGCCGGCACGGGGCCTTTGCGGAGAATCAAGTTATGGTGGATGAATTCCTCGTAGGTGCGCAGGTAGATGGCTTCATCATCTTCATAGGTAACCAGCAAACCTAGGGTATCTACGTAGAACTTACGGGAAGCGGCCAAGTCTGTGACCACAATTTCCATGTAGGCGCACCGCAAAATGTCTGGTGCTTGGACTTTTGTCATGTCGACTCCTTAAGTCAAAGGGAATGGGTGGATGGAAAAGGAAAAAATTTCTAGGGGACGGGGAGAGCGGAAAGGCAGAGGAAAGGGTGGGGGAGTGATATGAAATTAGGTGATCAAAATGCCTTTCCGCTGCCCGGCTTAGTCCTGCTTGCCAAAGACCGGATTGTGAACTTTGTCCAGGTTGATGTGAATGGCCTGCTGTTCGGTGTAGAAGTCAATGGAGCGGTAGCCGCCCTCATGCCCCAATCCGGAGGCTTTGACTCCACCAAACGGAGTGCGCAAGTCACGGACGTTGTTGGAGTTGAGCCACACCATTCCGGCTTCGACTTTCTGTGCAAAATTATGGGCACGCTTTAGATCAGCGGTCCACACGTAGGCAGCCAGTCCATACTTGGTGTTGTTGGCTAGCTCCAAAGCCTGCTCATCGGTGTCAAAAGGAGTGATGGCAACTACTGGGCCAAAGATTTCTTCTTGGAAAATCCGGGCGTCGGGTGCTACATCAACAAAGACTGTGGGCTGGATGAAGTTCCCTTCAGGGAATTCCTCGGGGCGGCCACCACCGGCGGCTAGGGTGGCCTCCTGCTTACCAATTTCAATGTAGGAAACAACCTTGTCATAGTGCTCCGGGTGTACCAGCGCACCGACCTCGGTAGTGGGATCGGAGGGCAGGCCAACCTTAACCCGCTTGGCAACTTCGGTATAGCGCTGAACAAACTCATCGTAAATATCCCGGTGCACCAGAATGCGGGAGCCAGCCGTGCAGCGCTCGCCGTTGAGGGAGAACACACCGAATACACAGGCATCAATGGCAGTGTCCAAATCAGCGTCCGCAAACACAATGGCGGGGGACTTGCCACCCAACTCCATGGACAGGCCTTTGAGGTAAGGAGCTGCGTTTCCAAAGATGATCTGGCCGGTACGGGACTCACCGGTAAACGAAATCAGCGGCACGTCGGGGTGCTTGACCAGGGGGTCACCTGCGTAGCCTTCTTCACCAAATCCGTTAACCAGGTTGAATACACCGGAAGGAAGGCCGGCTTCGGCAAAGATATCCGGCCACAGTTGCGCGGAGAGCGGAGTGAACTCCGCCGGCTTGAGCACCACTGAGTTTCCGGTGGCCAACGCGGGAGCCAGCTTCCACGATTCCAGCATGAAGGGAGTATTCCATGGGGTTATTAGTCCCGCCACGCCAATGGGCTTGCGATTTACGTAGTTGATTTGACGGCCGGGAACTTTGTAGGCGTCATCAGCCTGCGCCACAATCAGGTCAGCGAAGAAACGGAAATTCTCCGCCGCCCGGCGAGCTTGGCCAGTGGCCTGGGTTATGGGTAGCCCGGAGTCAAAAGATTCCCAGGTAGCAAGTGTCTCAGCGCGGGTTTCCACCAAATCAGCAATCTTGTACAACACCCGTGCGCGCTCACGGGGCAGGGCCTGCGACCACTCCCCGCTGTCGAAGGCCTCTTGGGCTGCGGCGACCGCCTTGTCAATATCGGCTGGTTTTCCGGAAGCCGCCTTGATGTAGGCGCGGTTGGTCACGGGATCTAGGACTTCGAACTCATCCCCGTCAATAGAGGGAACAAACTCCCCATTGATGTAATGCAGGATTTTCTCGGGTAGGTTCTCAGGCTTGGCGGCGTCGTTGTTCATGCTCATGATTTTTATTTTCTCCTTGGTTCTTTTTGAAGTACGTCTCTGCGGTTTTCAGGCGGTGTTGGCGGGCTACTCTTTCGATATAGTCCGGCTCCGCGCCGACCTCTATGAGGCCGACCATCATTTCATGTTCGTTCACCGACTCTGCGGCTCTTTCCGGGATATAGCGGAAAGTTGAAACCCGGTGGTAGTCAAGGCGGTCCCACTGCTCATGGAGCAACTGCAACATGCGCTCATTGGGACACTTGCTGGCCAAGACCTTGTGGAACTGCTTGTTTAACCGGGTGAATTCTTCCGGAGTCTCCACCACGTCTAGAGCTCGCATGCGGGAATTAATCTCCCGGGCTGTAGCCAGATCTTGGGCATCTAGATACGGGGCGGATAGCGCCGTGGCACGAGCCCCTAGGGTGGCAACTATCTCCATGAGCTCGTGATAAGCCTCCCTGTTGAGGGTAGTCACGGAGGCCCCCACATTCCGCTCGAAGGTCACCAAGCCTTCCGCTTCTAGCTGCCGGATGGCTTCCCGTACTGGCACCACACTGACATTGATCTCTTCAGCAATGTTAGACAGCACTAGCCGGTGCCCGGGTTCAAACTCCCGGGTTCTAATCTTCTGGCTAATCCAGTCGTACGCCAGCTGTGACTTACTGCCGGAGGAAGTCATCCCCCTAGCCTTCCTGTTCCGATTTCTGGGCGTCGCGGAAGTCAAGGTAGTCCTGCTTATTCTGGCCGGTGGGTGGGAAGAGTCCGTCGAGGCTATTTCCCTCCGCCACGCGCTTCGCTACCCATTCATCTTCATGCTCTTTGGCTATAGCAGCGTCAGCTACCTCTGCGGCTAGCTCGCGAGGGATCACAATCACGCCGTCATCATCACCGACAATGATGTCACCGGGAACAACGGTGGCGTTGCCACACGTGATGGCGATATCACTATCCCAAGGCACATGCTTGCGGCCAAGGACACAGGGGTGAGCCCCTTGGGTGAACACGGGAAGTCCAATTTCCTTGACTGCCTCAAAATCACGTACCCCACCGTCAGTGACTACACCAGCGGCGCCGCGGGTCTTAGCGCGCAGAGCCAAGATATCTCCGAGGGTGCCGGAACCAGGTTCCTGGCGGGCCTCGATCACAATAACTTCCCCCTCCGCAACGGAATCAAAAACCTTCTTTTGCTCATTGAGTCCGCCGCCGTGGGTCTTAAACAGATCCTCCCGCCCGGCCACAAAGCGTAACGTGCGGGCCACGCCCACCATCTTGGTCCCCTGGCGCTGTGGATAAACGCCTTCAATTACGCACTGTTCAATACCCCGGTTCCGCAGCTGTGCAGACAGCCCGGCGGTGGGGGCGTTAAGCAGTTTTTGCTTCAATTCAGCAGACAGTTCTTTATCCGGTAGGGGAGCAAGCCCTGCGCTCTCCCGGTCCCCGTAAGCGTCCTCGCGCTGCTTATCATCTACTTGCGGTAGGTTACCCAACTTGGGGTCAAAACTTGCTGGTACTTCAACCACGGTGGAGGTCAACCGTCCGGAACTTAGCTCTCCGGGAATATCTACTTCCACTTCTACTACGTCCCCGGGGACTATGACAGTGGAGCCGGCGGGGGTTCCGGTCAGGATGATATCACCGGTCTCCAGGGTCATGTGCTGGGAAAGGTCAGCCACAAACTGTGCCAGGGGGAAGATGAGATCTTCTTCCGTTGTCCCGCCTTCCTGAACTATTTCCCCATTTACCCAGGTGCGCACCCGAAGTGCTGCAGGATCGACCAAGCGGGCATCAATGAGCTCCGGCCCAATTGGGGTGTAGCCGTCACGGGATTTGGAGCGCGTGTTGGAACCTTTGTCCTGCGCTCGGTAGTCGTATATCCCTAGGTCATTGGAAGCGGTTACGTAAGCCACGTGCTCCCAGGCGTCTTCCAAGGAAACATTTTTAGCTGGTTTACCAATGATGAGCGCAATTTCTCCCTCAAAGGCTAGTAACTCCGTACCTGCGGGGCGCTCAATATTGCCGCCAGACTCCGCTAGGGTGCTGGTGGCTTTAAGGAAGTAGCTAGGGGCTTTGGGACGCCGCCCGCGCTGTGCGGCTCGCGACTCGAAAGCCACATGAACTGCAATCATTTTGCCCGGTTTTTCTGGCAGGAAGTGTGGGAAAGCCATGGGAATCCTTAATCTCTAATCTTTGAATTCTGGATGGGGGTTGTCAGCTTCTTGGGGGGTTGACCAAATCGTATATCATCCCTAGGATCGCCGCAAGTGGTTCATTTCACATAATCACCCACATATTCCGCAGACCACATCCTCGAAGGGGACGCTATGCCGAAAATGAATAAGCCTCCAACAAAATCTTCAATATCTACCTCCGAACGCCGCCGGGTGGTCGCCGCCACCACCATTGGCACAGCCATCGAATGGTATGACTATTTCCTTTACGCAGCCGTAGCCGGCCTCGTGTTCAATAAGCTGATGTTTGGCCCACTTGAAGGGGGATTGGCCAGTATCGTCGCCTTCCTTACAGTGGGACTTTCTTTCCTACTTCGCCCTTTGGGCGCGGTGCTAGCTGGGCACTTCGCGGACAAACTGGGCCGCAGAGTTGTTTTGATGGTCACGCTATTCGCCATGGGTGGTGCCACCACTTTGATTGGTCTCTTGCCAACCTTTGACTCTGCGGGAATCCTGGCTCCCATCCTTCTCATCACCTTGCGCATAATCCAGGGCATTTCCGCTGGCGGGGAGTGGGGATCGGCCGTCCTAATGTCAGTAGAACACGCGTCGGCAGACAAACGCGGCCTGTTTGGGGCTGGACCGCAGGTAGGCGTGCCTGCCGGTTTGTTGATGTCCTCGGGCGTACTGGCCATCATGAACCTCCTAGCCCCAGGAGAAGCCTTCTTGGAATGGGGTTGGAGAATCCCGTTCCTACTGTCCTTCCTACTGGTATTGGTGGGCTACTTTATCCGTATAGGCGTGGATGAATCCCCCGTATTCGAAGAACTCGCAGAGCGTGGACATCAGGAAGCACCCCGCCCACTACGCGTGCTTTTGACCAGGTATCTACCGCTTGTTTTCACCGCCGCCCTAATCTTTGCGGGCAATAGCACGGTGGGTTACATGACCACCGGTGGATATATCCAAAGCTATGCCTCCAACCCCGACGGACCGGTGGCCCTAGACCGGGGAGTAGTTCTCACGGCCGTGACCGTATCAGCCGTGACCTGGATGCTCTTTACGCTATTCGCAGGATTCATTTCTGACTATATTGGCCGCCGGGCTACCTATTTGGTGGGGTTCGTCCTCCAAATCATCGGCGCAGCCGCGCTGTTCCCACTGGTCAATACCGGAAACATCGGCGCGGTCTACGCCGCCCTTATTTTCCTCACGCTGGGAATAGGATTGACCTACGGCGCTCAGTCGGCAATGTACGCGGAGCTTTTCCCCGCGCCCATCCGCGCAACCGGCGTTTCCATCACCTACGCCCTCGGCTCCGTACTTGGCGGTGCCTTTGCACCGATGATTGCCGCCACCCTGTTCGAGGCCACAGGCACCACCTTCGCCATCACCGGCTACCTGGTAACCGCGTCCTTCATTGGCCTCATCTGCACCTTCCTCCTGCGTGAACGCAAGGGGATTCCACTAGGCCTCGAGCACGAGACAGAGCAATCCCGCGACCATTTCCGGTTTAGTAAGCGGGTATCAAGCTAAGAAAACCCATCGAACACCCCTAAAAGTGGGTGTTCGGCCGCCGCAATGACTCAAACGGGGGATTTCACCCTTCCGTTTCCATTGTCCGGCCGCACAACATCGTATATGATTCCGGTCTAAGAGTCATTGCTCTAAGTCACAACCGCAAAATACTACGTTTTAGGTCACATTGGTTAAGAGCTCTTCTCCCCGCACATGCGTTACGGCAGGGGGGAGCGCGTTCCCCCCTTCTTCCATTCGGACCAGCCAAGGAGAGTACTGTGCAGTTCCACCACAATGGGTATGTTTCCCAAGATCCCCGCAAATTTACAGCAGCCGGTTACGGCATCGATCGTGCGGATGAACTCCCCGATGAAATGGACGTCCTCATCGTGGGCTCCGGCCCGGCCGGAATGATTGCCGCAGCCCAACTATCCATGTTCCCGGAGGTAAACACCCGAATTATCGAACGCCGTGATGGACGTTTGGAACTCGGGCAAGCAGACGGCATCCAGTCCCGCTCCGTGGAGACCTTTCAGGCCTTTGGCTTTGCCACAGAAATTACTGAAGAGGCCTATGAAATTACGGAGATGTCCTTTTGGAACCCGGACCCACAAAACCGCGACCACATCGTGCGCGGTGCGCGACCTATCGATGATGAACACGGCATATCCGAGTTTCCCCACCTTATTGTCAACCAGGCTCGCGTGTTAGATTATTTTGCTCGGTTTGCACAGCGGGGCCCGGCGCGCATCACCCCGGACTATGGTTGGACCTTCGTGGGCTTGGAGCAGTCCACTGGGGAATACCCAGTGGTTGTCACGCTTGAAGATAGTCAGGGCAACCCCCGGACCGTCCGCGCCAAATACGTAGTGGGGTGCGATGGCGCGCGCTCCCGTGTCCGTAAATCCATCAACCGCACCCTAGACGGCAACCAGGCCAATCATGCTTGGGGAGTGATGGACGTGGTGGTTGATACGGACTTCCCGGATTGGCGCACCAAGTGTGCCATCCACTCCAAGGCTGGCTCGATCCTCCACATCCCGCGTGAAGGCGGCTACCTGTGCCGGATCTACGTGGACCTTGGAGTGGTTCCGGAGGGAGATAACCACAAGGTACGTGAGACACCTATCGAAAAAATCATTGCCAAAGCAAATGAGATTTACGCGCCATATTTCATCGATGTCAAGATGGTGGCCTGGCACTCCGTCTACGAAGTTGGGCACCGTTTGGTTGACGCTTTCGCCAATGACCCCAAGTCCCCGCGTGTATTCCTCACCGGAGATGCCTGCCACACGCACTCCGCGAAGGCGGGTCAAGGAATGAACGTCTCTATGCAAGACGGTTTCAACATCGCTTGGAAACTTGGCCATGTGTTGTCCGGCCGGGCCCCGGAGGAATTGTTGTGCACCTATCACAGTGAGCGCCAGCCGGCGGCCCGCAACCTTATTGCCTTTGACCGCGAGTGGTCAACACTCATGGCCACTCCGCCGGAGGAGTTGGAAGATCCCTCAATCTTGGAAAAATACTACGTCGAAGCTGAAGAATTCGCCGCTGGAATGATGACGCAGTACGACCAAAACATGATCGTTGATTCTGCTGAGCACCAACACCTGGCAAAAGGCTTCCCGGTGGGCAAGCGTTTCAAGTCCTATGAAGTATTGCGCCGCTGTGACGCCTTTGTCCAACACCTGGGGCACCAGCATTTCGCGGACGGCCGTTACCGGATCTACGCCTTCGCAGATTCCGCACTTCCTAATCAGCAATCAGCACTAACCGCTTGGGCTGAGGCTATGGGTCCTCTAGTGGAAAAATACACGCCGGAACACGGCGACCCCAACGACTGGTTAGATATCAAGGTCATCTACCAGCAGACCAACCACCACGACTATGAGGTCCTGGACGCCCCACGCCTGTTTAGGCCCTTCAACGGGGAACTGTGTGTTCCCAACTGGGAGAACGTTTACAACGCACTGCCTGCAGAGAAGGACATTTTCAACGCTAGGGAGATCTCCCGTGACGGTGCCGTGGTCATCGTTAGGCCAGACCAGTATGTTGGCGCGGTACTACCGCTCAACGACCCTGCAGCGGTGGAGGCCTACTTCACCAAGAACCTGGTTCCGGCCAAATCTTCCTAATTGCGCCCGGGAGCACCAACTCCAGAACGCACAGCTACCCACCTTCCAGATTCTTCATTCCGGGGCCTTCCCCGGGATGAGAAAGCGGAGGTGGGTTTTGTTTTACGTGCGGGTTGAGTAGCAAAAAGCCGGGCCATCACGAGGTTCGTGAGGGGCCCGGATTTTGGAATTTTAGAGGCTAGCTTTTACTTATCGCGGTTATCAACCAGACGCTTAGCTTTGCCTTCACCGCCGTCAACGTGGTCACGGATATCAATATCCACCGTTACGCCAATCTTGTCCTTAATCTGGCGACGCAGCCGGATCTTGGCATCTTCGATATCGTTCTGCGGCAGATCGGGGGCATGTTCCACCAGCAGGGTCAGGTGGTCCATACGGCCGCGCTTGCTCAGCACGCATTGGTACCGCGGACGCAGGCTCTTGTCCTCCGTAATCAGTTCCTCGAACTGGGAGGGGAAGCAGTTGACACCGCGGAGAATGATCATGTCGTCGTTGCGGTGCTTAATCCGCTCCAGGCGGCGCATAGAACGGGCAGTTCCCGGCAGCAGGCGGGTGATGTCATGGGTACGGTAGCGGATGATTGGGCACGCTTCCTTGGTCAAAGAGGTGATGACCAGCTCACCATACTCACCGTCAGGAACCGGTTGGAGGGTTTCAGAGTCAATGATTTCTGGGTAGAAGTGGTCCTCCCAAACGGTTAGCCCGTCCTTGGTTTCAATACATTCTTGGGCAACACCTGGACCCATGACCTCGGAGAGGCCGTAGATGTCCGTGGCATCAATCCCAAAGCCTTCTTCGAGTTCGCGGCGCATGCCTTCACTCCACGGCTCCGCGCCACAGACGCCCACTCGCAGAGAGCTTTCGCGGGGATCCATGCCCTCCTTCTTCATCCGGTCCAGGACGTTGAGTAGATAGGACGGGGTGCCCAAGATGGCATCCGGCTTAAAGTCTTTCATCAGCTGGATTTGGCGTTCTGTCTGGCCGCCGGAGGTTGGAATAGCGGTAGCTCCCAGAGCCTCGACACCGTAGTGGGCTCCTAGGCCGCCGGTGAAAAGCCCGTAACCAAAAGTAATCTGAACCTTATCCTTAGGGCGCAGACCACCAGCGCGCAAGGAGCGCGCTACCAGGTCTGACCACACCTTAACGTCATTAGCTGTGTAGCCCACAACAGTGGGCCGCCCGGTGGTGCCGGAGGACGCGTGAATACGCGCCAGCTGGTGGTGGCCAACGGCAAACATGCCAAAGGGATATTCCCCACGCAGCGTTGCCTTATCGGTGAAGGGGAACATACTCATATCCGAGAGCTCTTTGAAGTCATCTGGATGCACTCCAGCTTCATCGAAAGCCCGCCGGTAGTGAGGCACGTTGTAGTAGGCGTGCCGTAGTTCGTTCTTTGCTCTTGAGGTCTGAAGCGCTGTCACCTCATCACGTGAGGCGTATTCAATTCCCATCTGGGGACCGTGGTGGTCCGAGAATATGTCAAAGTTCGCAGTCATGAGACCTTCCTTTCAGGTGCTATCAACTTCTGGGTTACCACACCTTCAAAGCCGTAAATGCACTGGTTGAGGAGTCAACGGGGTTAGTTGCTGTCATTACTTACCAATCGGTCAGGTAAGTATGTGATGTAGCGTACAGCCTGTTTTTGAGATCCACAACACATTTAGACAAGTTTCTTAAAATAAGACACTAACCCGCAGGAATGTGACTTGGCCCTACCCCCAAGCTAGTGGGAAATCAGATCTCTTCCGGTACCCCTAGCCCCCGGGTTTCCACGGGGCATCCGGCCATGCGGGCTTTCGGATACCCGGTCGTCGAACCGTAGAGACGTTGATACCCTCGCCGCGGCGTTTAACCTTTGCAGCTACACGCTCATACCCTCAAAAAGCATTGCCTCCACGGCCTCCGCCACTTCATCGGGACTAAAACGGCCGTCCACCCGGTACCAATCAGCCACCGAGTTGACCAGGCCGTAAACCATTCTTCCCAGGAGAACCTGGTTGAAATCGTGGCGGATAGACTTCTCATACTGAGCCTGCGCAATGATGGCAACAGTCTGCCGCGTTAACTGCCTCCGGCGGGCCACCGCCTCTAGTTCAGCCTCAGAGTTGCCCCGCAACCGGAGAAGGAGAGCCACCGAGGCCGGATCATCACACAACACCTTGACAGACCTGCGAACCAATAGCCGGAGCCTGTCCCGGGCAGGGGACTCATCCGCAACCGCCCGCTCCACCACGGTCTCCAATGCATCAAGCGCCTTTTTAACGCTGAGCTCAAGGATTTCCTCCTTGGAATTCACGTGGTGATAAAGAGCTGATTTTGTGATTCCTAAGTTCTTGGCCACCCTCCCCATACTGGTGGCCTCATACCCATGGTTGGTGAATTCCCGTACCGCAGCACGGATAATATCCTCTCTTGAGTAACCCGGCCGGCCCCGGTGACCTTTGGAAACAGAACTATTGGAAGATCTCATACCTTCATTCAATCAGACCCTTGCCATTTGACGTATACTTCACCTACACCACACCTTCCCCGGCGCACCCCTCCGGATCTTTCCGCCTCTCAGCAGGCGGGCCGGAAGGTTAAGTTCCGCGATTAATTTCCGCGGTTAATTTTTACGGTGCACACCGGTTTCTTCAGGGTCTAGTTGCGTTCCACCTCTTTGACAGCAAGGAATCTCCATGGCAACTAATCCCACCCCCACACCTGACACGACCAAAATCCTGGCGCGCGGCGTTGGAGAGGAACCGGAACTGTCCCACGTTCGGGATATGTTCCTCAACGACGTAGCAACCGCATTCATCGGCGCTGAGATCCTGGAACTCTCTGCAGGCTACTGCCGTGGCCAGTTCACCGTCCGTCCGGAAATGTGCAATGGACACGGGATCACCCACGGCGGCTTCATCTACACCTTCGCTGATTCAGTTTTTGCCGGCGCCTGCAATTCCTTTGGGCAAACGGCAGTGGCAGTCCACAACTCCATCCACTACATTGCACCTACCCGGGCCGGGGATGTCGTCGAAGCCACGGCTAAGGTAAGCCAGCGTTGGGGACGCAACGGTATCGCTGATGTGGAACTCACCAGCAACGGCCACACCATCGCGGAGTTTCGTGGCACCTTCCGGGTTGTGCCCAAGCGCTAACGCAGACGGCCAAACTTTATTTGACCTATCTCACACAAACGGTTGACGTAGGTCACATTTGACCATATACTGACCAATCATTCAGTTAATAGCTGGATCAAGCTATCGTTTCTAGGAGGCACAACCCATGACTTCTCAACAAACTACCGCTAACCAGGAGGAAATCACCGCTGGTCAGGAGAGATTTAATGAATTAATCGAAGCTGACTCACGCGTTGAACCCACCGACTGGATGCCGGCGGCCTACCGCAAGACCCTGACCCGCCAGATCTCCCAACACGCCCACTCAGAAATTATTGGCATGCAGCCAGAGGCAAACTGGATTACCCGGGCTCCCTCGCTAAAGCGCAAGGCCATTTTGATGGCCAAGGTCCAGGATGAGGCCGGCCACGGCCTCTACCTTTACTCCGCCGCAGAGACCCTAGGCACCCCGCGTGATGAACTTGTACAACAGCTACTGGACGGTCGCGCGAAGTACTCTTCCATCTTCAACTACCCGGCCAGGACCTGGGCGGATATCGGGGCAATTGGGTGGCTAGTAGACGGCGCAGCAATCTGTAACCAGGTTCCCTTGTGCCGCGCTTCCTACGCGCCCTACGGTCGCGCCATGGTCCGAATTTGCAAAGAAGAGTCCTTCCACCAGCGCCAAGGCTGGGAAATTCTTTACGAGCTATCTCACGGCACACCAGCGCAGAAGCAAATGGCCCAAGAAGCCATCAACCGGTTCTACGGCCCGGCGCTACAAATGTTTGGCCCGCCCGATGATGACTCTCCGAATTCCCAGCAATCCATGGAATGGAACATCAAGCGTTTCTCCAACGACGAACTCCGTCAGCGCTTCGTGGACATGATTGTCCCGCAAGCTGAGGCACTGGGGCTGACCTTTGAAGACCCGGACCTGAAATGGAATGAGGAACGCGGCCACTACGACTTCGGTGAGCTGGACTGGGAAGAGTTCAAGTCCGTCATCAAGGGTAACGGTCCGTGCAATGAACAGCGCCTACAGCGGCGCAACCAGGCGCACGATGAAGGGGCCTGGGTACGCGAAGCCGCAGCGGCCTTTGCTGAAAAGTACCACCACAACGACACCGCTCTAGTGGCCTAAGCATCCCCAGACCCACAACTTACTTGAGAGGACCCCACTCATGTCTACATCTGCAGCACCGCAAAACGAATGGCCCATGTGGGAGGTTTTTGTACGCTCCTCCCGTGGCCTATCCCACGTCCACGCCGGGTCTTTGCACGCGCCCGACGCCACCATGGCACTGCGCAACGCCCGTGATCTCTACACCCGGCGCAATGAAGGTACTTCGGTGTGGGTAGTGCCCTCTGCGGAAATATCTTCCTCGGATCCGGACTCCAAAGGCGGATACTTCGAGTCCGCTAACGGCAAGGCTTACCGCCACGCCACGTACTACACCAAGTCTGAGGGGGTGCCGCACCTATGAGCAACTACGCAACCTCTGATTCCGCGACTAAACAATCACAGGGCGACGCCATCACTCCGGAGCTAATCAGTGAACAGCTAAACGCCCAAGGCGGCAAGCCCTCGGAGGCAGTTGCGCGCTACGCGACCATGTTGGGTGATGACGCCCTGATGCTCGGGCAGCGCCTGTCGTGGTGGATCTCCCGCGCACCAGAAATGGAAGAAGACATTGCACTGGGCAATATCGCACTCGATTTGATTGGCCACGCACGTTTCTTCTTGACCTACGCCGGCACCGCAGACGGCCGCTCGGAGGATGATCTTGCCTACTTCCGCAACGAAGAGGAGTTCCTTTCCGCCCGCTTGGTAGAGCAAGAAAACGGGGACTTTGGCCACACCATCGCCCGCCAGCTGATTTTCAGCTATTACCAACTGGGCCTCTATTCCCGGCTAGTGGATAGCTCCGATGAAATCCTGGCATCTATAGCGGCGAAGGCGCTCAAAGAAGTGCAGTACCACGTGGACCACGCAACTCAATGGGCCTTGCGCCTGGGGTTGGGCACGGAGGAATCCAACCGCCGTATGCAAGCTGGTCTGGAAAATATGTGGCCGTATATAGATGAGCTTTTTGAGGACTTGGATGTTCACACTGAACTAGCTGACGGCGGGATCGCGGTGTTGCCGTCCACGCTGAAGCCGGAGTTCGATGAACGCATTTCCGCGACCTTGGAGAAATCCGGGCTACAAGAACCAGCAGTAAAGCAGGCCAGGTCCGGCCAGCGGACCGGGAAGTATTCCGAACACCGCGGCTATATCCTGGCAGAAATGCAATCCCTGGCACGCCAGCATCCAGGAGCTACCTGGTAGCTAACGCCACCGGATTTTCACCTCCAGACCAGTTCTCCGCCAGCACACTCTGTGGGCCACAACATGCCGCCGGGCGGCCCACCGCAGATTCTTAGCCCGCACGCCGAACCACGAAAGGGGAAAAATGTCCTCCCAGCAGCCTCCCAGCGCCCCTTCCTTTCCTGAGTTCCGTCATGAGGAGGAGCAGGAATTCGATAACCCCCTGAACCTGGAGCATCCACTACGCCCTCATGAGCAGCCCCACCAAGCGGTGTGGGACGCTGCGGCGGGTGTTCCGGATCCAGAGATTCCCGTTATCTCCATCGCTGATTTGGGAATCCTGCGGAGCGCGCGGTGCGTAGAGGGCCAGGCACACGTGGTCATTACCCCTACTTATTCGGGGTGCCCGGCCATGGATCACATCACGGCGGATCTGAAGACAGCCCTCACCAAAGCCGGCTTCGAGCGACCGAAGATAGAGACGGTCCTGCAACCGGCGTGGTCAACGGACTGGATGACAACATTTGGGAAAGAGAGACTGGCGGCTTATGGCATTGCCCCGCCCCAGCGCTCCGCAACCCGAAACACCGGCCCCATCCTGTTGGACCTTAAGCCACCGCCGCCGGTGGACTGTCCACATTGTGGTTCCACCCAGACGCGCAAGCTGGCGCAGTTTGGCTCCACCTCATGCAAGGCCCTCTACCAATGCCAGGATTGCCTGGAACCCTTCGACTATTTCAAGGTGCATTAACCATGACTACTAAAACTCGCAAGAAAGCAACGTTTAACACACTGGAAGTCTCCCAGGTCCGCCCCCTGACTGAAGATTCTGTTGAGGTCAGTTTCCGGGTCCCGGAGGAGCTGCAGAGCGACTACGATTACATGCCCGGTCAGTATGTCGCGCTCCGGGCAACCATCGACGGCCAGGAGGTACGCAGGTCCTACTCGATTTGCGATGCCCCGGCGGCCGGCACCATCCGCGTAGCTATCAAGCGCGACAGGGGAGGCCTGTTTTCCAACTGGGCTAACGACAACCTAGCGGCCGGGGACAAAATCGAGGTGATGAACCCGCAGGGAGCGTTTACTTCCAAGACCCATATGACCTCCCTAAACAACCCAGAAGCTATCCGCGAGGAAGTGGAGAAAATCGAAGCGCCCCACCTGGTAGCGGTAGCTGCGGGTTCAGGAATCACCCCAATCATGGCTATCGCCCAGACCATCTTGCGCGAGTCTTCCGACGCCACCTTCGAGCTTATCTTCGCCAATAAGAGCGGCGGCGACGTGATGTTCGCCGAGGAAATAGGTGATCTCAAAGACAAGTTCCCCACCCGTTTCGCGGTTCACCACGTGCTTTCCAGGGAGCAGCGAGTAAACCCACTGTTTTCCGGCCGGATTGACAACGAAAAGCTGCAGGTACTGCTGGAGAAGGTCGTGGACGTTAACAACGTTGATGAGTGGTTCCTCTGTGGGCCATTCGAACTGGTTCAGCTAGTCCGCGATGAACTTTCGGAGCGAAACGTGGATTCGGACACCGTCCGCTTTGAGTTGTTTACCACCGGAAAACCTCAAGAGGACGCCGGCCAAAAGGGTCGGGAGGTTGAACTAGACCCGGATGGCAACAACGTCACTATTGGTTTCCAGCTTGATGGCCTATCGGGGACCGTTGAGTCCCCAGACAAGGCCAATGAAACCATCCTCAACGCCGCCCTGCGGGTACGCTCAGACGTTCCTTTTGCCTGTGCAGGCGGCGTTTGCGGTACCTGCCGCGCCAAGGTCGTGGAGGGGGAGGTGGACATGGCGGAGAACTTTGCACTGGAAGCAGATGAAGTGGCCGCCGGTTACATCCTCACCTGCCAGTCCCGGCCAAAGACCAAGAAAGTCCTCGTCGATTTCGACGCCTAGGAACCAACGCTAAAACCACGAAAGAAAATGAGGCGCACTGTGATTGATCTCCATATCCATACCCACCAAGAGCAACCCCAGAGCAAACTCGGGGAGATTGTTCTCAACAACCCCCAGGCCATGAACTCCCTTAAGGAGGCGGACCTCCTGGATCTGGCGGACGCCTACGACCAAGCAGAACGCGCCGGAGTCCGCGCCCTTATCCTGAGGGGTGAGGGGAAGGGCTTTTGTGCCGGCCGTAACATCAAGGGGCTTGATCCCACAGACGACGACGCCACGGATTACCTAGAAAACCGGGTAACTCCGGTGCTGAAGAAGATGGCTAGCTTTCCCGCCCCCACGTTTGCCGCAGTTCATGGCCCTTGCTTGGGAGTGGGTCTTGGCCTAGCTATCGCCTCCGATATCGTCTACGTAGCGGACGAAGCCAAGCTGGGCTCGCCGTTTGCAAACCTAGGAGCAACCCTTGACTCCGGCGGCCACAGCCTGTTTTTTGAAAGGCTGGGTGCCCACCGGGCTATGGACCTCATTGTCACCGGGGATCTGATATCCGGCAAGGAAGCTGTGGCGGCAGGCCTTTTCTCCCGATCCATGGAAGGAGAGAAACTCCTTGAATTCACCTTTGCCAAGGCGTGGGCCGCCGCCACCGGCGCCACCGGGGCGTTCTTGGCCAGCCGCACCCTAATTCATCAACTGCGGGACCAAAAAGCCGGGCTGTGGGACTCCGTTGCAAAGGAAAATATCCTTCAGGGGCAGCTGTGCGAAACCCAGGACTACCTGGAAGGTTTTGCCGCTTTCAACGAGAAGCGGCCTCCTCGGTTCACTGGGAAGTAGCCTTCCTTCTCCGCGCCTTCACCACTAGCGCCCCACCACCACACTGCCCACACCAAGCCTCAATTTACAACGCCTCTCACCACCACAGAAGGATGGTTAAACGATGAATTCCCCTGACCCTCACAACTGCTCCAACAAGGCACTAATTGTCTCTGGGCTGCGCACCCCCGTGGGCCGCTACGGTGGCCAGCTGTCCTCCATTCGCCCGGATGACCTGGCGGCGCACGCTATTAAAGCTGTCGTGGAAGACGCCGGGATTGACCCCGCCGTTGTCGACGAAGTGATCATCGGCAATGCCAACGGCGCCGGTGAAGAAAACCGGAACGTAGCACGCATGGCCTGGCTGATTAACGGCTATCCGGACACTGTCCCCGGGATTACCGTCAACCGGCTGTGCGCCTCCAGCATGTCTGCCATTGCACTGGCCACGGCGCTGGTCGAATCCGGTCAGGCAGAAGTAGTGGTGGCCGGCGGCGTGGAGTCCATGTCCCGCGCACCCTGGGTCATGGAAAAACCCGATAAGGCCTTCGGCCGTCCTGGAGAGGTTTTTGATACCTCCATTGGCTGGCGCTTTATCAACCCCGCTTTCAAGGAGCGGGAGAAATTTACCTACTCCATGCCGGAGACCGCCGAGGAGGTTGCCAACCGCTTTGACATCTCCCGCGAGGACGCAGACCACTTTGCATACGTCTCCCATCAGCGCGCCATCAAAGCCATCGGGGAGGGGCGCTTCAACGCGGAAATCACCCCGGTTACCGTCACCGACCGCAAGGGCAACAAGACTGTCATTGACACCGATGAAGGCCCGCGGCCAGACACCAGCATGGAAGTGCTAGCCAAATTGCGCCCGGTAACTTCTTTGGGCGGTGTCACTACCGCCGGAAACGCATCTTCCCTCAACGACGGCGCTTCCGCAGTTATCATTGCCTCCCCTGCAGCCGTGGAAAAATACCAGCTCAAGCCCCGAGCTCGTGTGATGGCCAACGCAGCGGTAGGCGTAACTCCCGAAATCATGGGTACGGGTCCAGTCCCGGCTACCCGCAAAGTACTAGAGGCTACCGGATGGGACTTGGATGAAGTAGATGCCATTGAACTCAACGAGGCCTTCGCTTCCCAATCTCTAGCCTGCATCCGGGAACTAGGCCTGGACACAGAAAAAACTAATGCCTGGGGAGGCGCCATTGCACTGGGCCACCCCCTTGGTTCCTCGGGTGCTCGAATCACCATCACCTTGCTCAACCGGTTGGAACAGCAAGGCGGCACAAAGGGGATAGCCACCATGTGCGTGGGAGTAGGGCAAGGTACCGCCATCGCCTTAGAAAGGGTGGAAGGCTAGACACATGGACAACTTTAACTTTGCTGCTATAGATATCAAGGAACACCGCCTTGAGGGTGCAGAACAACCGGTCATCGTGGCCACGCTCAACCGTCCGGAGGTACGCAATGCCATTGATGAGACGATGGTGGCTGAACTCCACGAGCTGTGCAGCTACTTAGAACGCGCACCCCACATCCTTATCCTCACTGGCTGCCAGGTAGAAACCCCCAAGGGCACCCGCGGAATCTTTGCTTCCGGGGCAGACATCTCCCAGCTACGCGAACGCCGCCGGGAAGACGCGCTGCGCGGGATCAACTCCACAATTTTCCACCGGGTAGCGGCACTCCCAGCACCGGTCATCGCGGCTATTGACGGATATGCCCTGGGCGGCGGCTTGGAGCTGGCGCTAGCCGCTGACTTCCGCTTGGCCACTCCCTTTGCCAAATTCGGGCAGCCGGAGGCGGGGTTGGGGATCATCGCCGCGGCCGGTGCCCTTTGGCGGCTGAAGGAGGCGGTGGGCACCCCACTGGCTAAGGAAATCCTGCTGGCCGGACGAGTCCTCAACGGCAAGGAAGCTCTTGAAGCGCACCTGGTCAACGAAATCCACGAGCCCGCCAGCTTGGAAGAAGCCGCGCTGGCCTTGGCCGGAAAAATCAGCAAACTAGACCCCCTAGCTGTGCGGCTCTCCAAGCAATTAATCTCCCTACCCGCGGAAGCCCACCCCGCAATTGACAACATTGCGCAGGCAGTGACTTTTGAATCCCCGGCAAAGTTTGACCGCATGCAAGCTTTCCTCGATAGAAAGGCAAACAAATGAAACACTCTTTTCCACAAGAATTGCACCGCGTAGGTGTCCTAGGCGGCGGCCGCATGGGGGCGGGAATAGCCCACGCCTTCCTAGCCACCGGCGCGGAAGTCACCGTAGTAGACATCAATGACCAGGCTGCCCAGGCCGCCCGCGAAAGAATTGTCAAGGCGGTGCGCGGTTCACTTGACCGCGGTGCCGAAGGCAGTGAAGACTCCTGGTTGGAGCGCCTGACAGTGGGAACCGATAAGAATCTGTTCCAAGACCACCAATTGGTAGTCGAGGCCGTCCCGGAATCCATTGATCTCAAAAAGGAAGCCTTCGAAGGTATCTCCCGCGTCTCCCCGGAGATTGTCATAGCCACCAACACTTCTTCACTGTCCGTGACTGATTTAGCCAGCTTTGTCAGCAATCCCGTCATTGGATTGCACTTTTTCAACCCGGTTCCCGCCTCCAAGCTGGTCGAGGTAGTGGTTGCGGATTCCACTCCACAACAGCTACTTGAGTCCGCCAAGGCGTGGGTTGAAGCACTGGGCAAGACCGCCGTGGTGGTCAAAGACGCCCCCGGTTTTGCGTCCTCCCGCCTGGGCGTGGCCATTGCCTTGGAAGCCATTCGTATGGTCGAAGAAGGCGTAGCAAGCCCCCGCGACATAGATAACGCTATGGTCCTTGGCTATAAATTCCCGGTGGGCCCCCTGGAATTAACCGACATTGTAGGTTTGGACGTCCGGTTGGGCATAGCCGAGTACCTGGAATCCAAACTAGGGGAACGGTTTAGCCCACCGCAGCTTATGAAAGACATGGTTGCGCGCGGGGAACTCGGACGCAAGTCCGGCCGCGGTTTTTACAACTACGAGGACTAACGGATGTTAATCACGGGGCGCAACCAACGCGTTGGTGATCCGGGCGGTGCACAGACGCTTACCGGATTCATCCGCGATAACAACCTCGTGACTGGTCAACGTGTTACCCAAACGGATGGCGGTTGCGGTGGCAGTAACTATCCCAGTCCGGCCGGAGGCGTGATGCGTGGCGTTGATATCCACTCCTACTGCAACTTTTCCCAGCGTGGAAGCGTGCTTGACCGCCGCCCAACTCCCCACGGCCTCGGCCAACGCAACCATGGCCCCGCCGTGGAGTAGCCCAAGGGATTGCCGGTTACCGTCCACCGGCATGGTAGCTACCACCCTGGACGGGGATTCTTCCTGAATCTCCACGCCCATCTTCTTATCCAACTCACCAAGTTTAATCTCCCACATAATTTACCCACCTTAGCGAAAGGACTCTTAGAATGAGCGCCACCAAGTTAGTTAAGTCATACATCCAGGGGCAGTGGACTGCACCCAACAATCCGTCCCAGCCGGCTGAGGTCCTAGATTCCAGCACCGGGGAGCTGGTAGCACACGTCAGCGCTGAGGGTCTGAATCTTGAAGGTGCAATCGACTACGCGCGGTCTACCGGTCGCAAGAACCTCCAAAGCCTGACTATCCATGAACGTGCCCTAAAGATTAAAGAACTGGCCATCTACCTCGATGAGAACAAAAAGACCCTCTACGAACTAGCCGCCCAGGCGGGCGCCAACAAAAGGGATAACTTCCCCGATATTGACGGCGGGATCATCACCATGTTCACCATCTCCTCGAAGGCGCGCCGCGAGCTTCCCAATTCAAAGGTAGTGGTAGACGGCAATACAGAAGTTCTTTCTGCCGATTCCTCTTTCCTGGGCACCCATATCTACACCTCGATCCCCGGAATCGCGGTGCAAATCAATGCCTTTAACTTCCCGGTATGGGGTGTCCTGGAGAAGTTTGCTCCCGCTTTTATTGCCGGTGTCCCCACCCTTATCAAACCAGCTACGCCCACCAGCTTTGTCACCGCCGAACTAGTGCGTTTGATGGTTGAATCCGGCGTTCTACCGGAGGGCTCAGTGCAGTTCATTGCCGGCTCAGCACGGGACTTGCTAGACCATCTTGACTACCGCGACCACGTAGCCTTCACCGGATCTGCGGCCACCGCAGCCAAGCTCAAGTCTCACCCTAACGTTCTTGAGGGAGGAATCCAGTTCAGCGCTGAGGCAGACTCCCTCAACGCCGCGATCCTAGGACCCGATGTCACCGCAGACAGCCCTGAGTTCGAACTATTTATCAAAGCAGTTTTCAATGAGATGACCGCCAAAGCCGGCCAGAAATGTACGGCCATTCGCCGCGCCATTGTCCCCACCGCCATCAAAGACACCGCTATTCAGGCTTTGGCCCAACGTGTGCGGGCAAAAGTAAACGTGGGAGATCCGCGTGATGAATCAGCCACGATGGGGCCGCTGGTGTCCCGGGAACAACTTGAAGATGTCACCTCCGCAGTCAATACTCTCAAAGCAGCTGGCGGCACGGTGGTTGAAGGTGGTACGCCGGACGCAGGGGATAGCAAAGGGGCGTTCTTCCCGCCAACTATCTTGGACTTTGCAGACGCCCGGACACCGGAGGTTCACAAGGTGGAAGCCTTTGGCCCCGTAGTGTCTTTCCTTGGCTATGACAGCGTGGAAGAATCCGTGGAACTGGCAGCACTTGGCGGGGGATCCCTAGTGGCTTCGGTAGTAACCCACGACGCAGACGTCGCTGCGGAAATTGGCCGCGGGATAGCTGCTCACCACGGCCGGGTCCATTACCTGGACCGGGTAGACGGCAAAACCTCAACCGGCCACGGCTCCCCATTGCCTCACCTAGTCCACGGTGGCCCGGGCCGGGCCGGCGGCGGAGAGGAACTAGGCGGCGTACGCGGCATCAAGCACTTTATGCAAAGGACCGCAGTGCAGGGCAGCCCGGATCACCTCACTGCGGTGACGGGGCAGTGGCACCGGGGGGCAGCCGTAAACTGCGTAACCCGCGCGGACGTTGAGGCCGGCACCGGCACCCACCCCTTCCGCAAAGACCTCAGCACCCTAAAGATCGGTGACCAGTTCAAGTCCGACTACCGAAAGGTCACGCTAGAGGAAATCACCGCCTTCGCACACGAAACTGGCGACACCTTCTACGCGCACACCGATGAAACTGCGGCTACCGCCAATCCTTTCTTCCCCCGCCGGGTAGCTCATGGCTACCTCCTAGTGTCCTGGGCCGCCGGCCTGTTCGTGGAACCCAACCCGGGTCCGGTCCTGGCTAACTATGGGTTGGAAAATCTGCGTTTCCTCACGCCCGTTACCTACGATGATTCGGTACGCGTGGAGCTCACGGCAAAGCGCATTACCCCGCGCGTAACCGATGATTACGGCGAGGTTGCCTGGGATACCGTCCTCTACAACCAAGACGCTGAGATTGTTGCGACCTACGATGTTCTCACCCTCGTAGAGAAAGTAGATACCACCTACGCTTCCTAAACCTGCCCCACCTACGCCACCACCAACATCCCCAACCGGAAAGGTGGTGGCGTTTGGCATCTCTCACTAGCATCAAGCCGCCTTTAAACCGTCCCACCCGGAGCAAAGAAGAAGTGCCCCTCGTTGGAGAAAGGGGCACTAGAGTTGATCTTCTTAAACGGGAACTTCCTAGACGCTTAGGTCACGGTCTTGAATGTCACCCGGAATGGTGGAAACCGCGAGGAACGAGATGGCGCACAAACCAATTCCGTATAGGGCTATTCCCATGGAGCTCCCCGTGGAGTCGTAGATGAGGGAGGCAATCATTGGTGCGAAGGCTCCGCCAAACACAGCGCCCAGCGCGTAACCAATAGACGTACCGGACAAACGAACGTGAACCGGGAACATCTCCGCATAAAGCGCAGACTGCGGTGCGTAGGTTGGTCCCTCCAAAAAGCCCATAGTTGCCACTGCAATACCAAAGAGAACCACGTTGCCGGAGTCAACGAGCATCCAGGCGGGGATTGAGAAAATGATCATGGCAGCGTAGCCCAGGAGGAATAGACGCTTACGGCCAATTGTGTCAGAGAGCGCGCCAAACAACGGGGTGGCAATCAACCACGCAAGCGCGGCCAAGAGGACCACGGTGAAAGCCTCATTGCGGGTGTAGCCAACTACCTTGATGCCGTAAGAGATAAAGTACGCAATGACAAAGTATCCCAGCGCGTTATTGCCAATAAAGGTGCCGGCACACTTGATTACAGTCCCGGTGTGGTTTTTGAATAGCTCGCTCAGCGGGGCAGTTTCTTTCTTCTTAAGCTGCTGCATCTCCTTGAATGCCGGGGACTCTTCCACCATGCGGCGGATCATAAACCCAACGAAGATCAGCACTACGGAAGACAGGAAGGGCACACGCCAGCCCCACTGCTCGAACCCTTCTTTGCCCAGCAATCCTGAAAGTACCAGCATGAAGACGGTGGCAAGGGCCATACCCAAAGGCACGCCAATCTGCGGGAAGGATCCAAAGAATCCACGACGGCCCGGGGGAGCGTGCTCTACCGCCAGCATTGCGGCACCACCCCATTCGCCGCCTGCGGAAAGCCCCTGGAGGATGCGCAGGAAAATCAGCAGTACGGGTGCCAAGACTCCAATAGTCTCGTAGGTGGGCAGCAGGCCAATGAGCATGGTAGCCGTTCCCATTCCCAACAGTGTGACAACAAGGACGGGCTTGCGGCCCATCTTGTCCCCAAGGTGCCCGGCAATGACGGCACCCAATGGGCGGAAAAGGAAGGAGATGCCCAGGGAGGCCCAGGAAATAGTCTGACCCAACGTAGGGTTGTCTTTCCCTAGCGGCTCGAAGAATTGTGCGGCGAAGATCAAACCCGCCGCCTGTGCATAGATAAAGAAATCAAACCACTCGATTGTGGTTCCTACCATTGATCCGCCCAGCACCTTCCGGTGTTCGGCGGTTAGGGTTTGCGCCATAAACCGTCACTCCATTCAAAGCTGTCTTAATGTGTTCTGAATCTCATACAATACAGTGTTGTATGCCCCGACACACTCGAACTGGCGACATTGGTCACACTTTTTCACCACCTCCCCCCGGATGTGAGCATAGTGTTAACGGTTCACAAGGATCGCCGCGAAGAAACACCAGAAAACGCGAAACAGGCGCGGCACCCGGTGCTCCGGGGCCACGCCTGTAGAAACCTAAGTAAGGCGAAAGGTGAATTACTTAGCCAAATCCTGCGCAGAGGAAACCTCTTCGAGGTCCTCAATCTTGTTGCGGGCCAGCTTGTCAACGATCATGGCAATCGCGCCATCACCGGTGACGTTGGCGGCGGTACCAACGGAGTCAATGGCAATGTAGGCAGCAATCATCAGTGCCACCATGGAGTCGTCGAAGCCCATGTTGGACTGCAGCAGGCCAACGGCCACCATAACTGCGCCACCCGGTACGCCAGGTGCGGCGACCATCATGATGCCCAGCAGGAGGATAAAGCCAAGGGCTGCACCGAAGGAGGAATCCGCACCGGTCAAGTAAACCAACGCAAACGCGTAGAGGGTCAACTTCATCATGGAGCCAGAAAGGTGGATGGTAGCGCACAACGGAATAACAAAGCCGGCTACGGGCTTGGAGATTCCGTTCTTTAGGGCCGCGTCCAAAGTGACCGGGATGGTAGCGGCAGAAGATGAGGTACCCAGGGCCGTGAAGTAGGCGGGCGCCATGGTCTTCAGCGCCTTGAAGGGGTTGCGTCCGGAAATGGCTCCGGCAATGAGATACTGGGCAAACAGGTAGACCAGGGTCATAACTACTGCCAAGATGAGTACCTTAGTGAAGGCCACTAGGACGTCGCCGATGTTGCCGTTCATTCCCAGGGTCAAGAACATGCCAAAGATGTAGATGGGCAGCAGCGGGATAACAAAGCCCCAGATCACCTTGATTACTACAGCCTCAAACTCTTTGGTCAGGCCGTAGAGGTGATCGGATTTGACCGTGGTCATGGCAACGCCCACGCAGAAGGAAAGCAGCAGTGCCGTCATCACCGGAAATGGCGCGGGCATCTCCACACTAAAATACGGCGCCAGGGAACCTTCATCAATATCGGCAATGCCGGTGTCCAGAGTCTGGTTGGCCAGCAGGATGGGATAGAAGGCTATGGAGATGAAGTAGGCAATGAGCCCGGAGACAATTGTGGATCCGTACGCAATACCGGCGGTAATGCCCAACCACTTGCCGGCGCCCTTACCCAGGCCGGCAATGGCCGGAGCGACCAAGGCAAAGATCAACACTGGAATGAAGAAGCCCAGGAAACCGCTGAACAAGCCGTTGAAGGTTGCTACTGCGCGGCCCAGCCACTCAGGGGCAAAGAAGCTGACAATGATGCCAAGGATGATGGCAATGACAATCTTTATAAGCAGATTATCGGAGAGGGATTTGAGGTTCATAGATACGTCATTTCATTAGCGAGAGAAATCTGATGGGCCAACCAGACGGAAAACCACACGAACAGAAAATACCTGTCGGTCGACTTAATGGATAACTTTACCGCACGGTGACATAAAAATGAACCACGAAACTTGACACTGAAAATCACAAAACTTCCCGATGCCACTGGCTCGCGCGCCAAAACACAGTGGCGGAACCATTTTGGCACCCAACCTTTCGAATCCAGGCAGAAAGCGCACCTTAGCGGATTCAGGCCAGGCATTCACTGAAGGCCCTCGGTGACCCCTCGGTTGATCCCTTGCTTTGGTCAAGGAAATCATCACAGCGGCGGTTATATTGTGATTTCAAACCTAATGTTTATCCCAAAAGACCAGTTTAAAGGCACTTTAGGATTTTCGTTCCGGAGTGTATTTGACTGAAACTCACGTCAAACAGGTATATTTTTAGAGAGAATAAGAAATAGCGGGCGTTTCTTCTTTTCTTTTGCCTTGTGCCCTGACGCGAAGAGTTCTGCAACGAGACAGACACCCCATCCAACTTCCCCCAAGTTGATTTGCCCATCCCTACTTACCTTTGCAAAGGACACCCAGATGACTCGCATCAAACCCCTGGCCACCATATTGGCCGGGGCACTAATCACGACTTCCCTAACTCCGGTAGCTGCCAACGCCGCAACCCTAACTAAGAATGGGAATGGGACCTGCCAGGTCAAGCTCACTGAACAGGAACAGAACGACATAGATACGGCGATCACCAATCGAGCACCAGATTTGGAATACGCTGGTTTGTTCAAAATCGATGGGATTTATCCAATTCTGGCCGAGTACGATGAAGGCCTGAAGAACAATCAACTTCAGTTTGAGAAGACCTTCGCCCCCGCATTGATGTGGGAAGCCGCCCAAGTGGATCCTATGAAATTTGATGACTCAAAGGACACTCTGAAAATCAGTAACCCCGCACCTGTGGAACTAACTGAGTTCCTGGACAGCCTGAAGCCGTTGTACCCCTTCGTGGAAAAGACGGTTGGTAAAGAATCACTAGATGAATTTCGTAGATTCAACAACCGAGCCGGTCTCTACGGAATGGTTCCCGAAATCACTTCACTAACGGAAGACCAGATAAAAGCGCTGGTAGCGCTTACCTACATAAAAATCGTAAGGGGCATAGATAGCCGGGCCAAGGATCTTCCCACTGAGGTTTTCGCCAATAGCACTGGCACCCAGAGTTACTTTCCGAATCAACGGGCAGGATGGAGTGGCTTCGATCCAAACGGCCACATCAGTACCGGCCTAGAGAAATTCAACGACCACCTTCCAAGCTTCAGCGTGGGCTACCAACGTGTTCTTGCCCAGGCTTGCAGGGAAGGTTCGATGGAATTTGAGATCCCTAAAATCGTAGATCCTGTGATTGTACAGCGCGAGCACTCCACCGAGATCACCATACCGAGCACGCCACCGGAAATGCCGCCCCTCCCACCGGTGCCGCCAGTCAAGCCAAGCGAGGTGGTTCCAACCACAACGACGAGCAGTGCGGCTCCCACGACCTCGGCAAAGCCAAGCAAACCTGCCCCAACGACGTCAACCAGCAAGCCAAGCAAGCCTGCGCCAACCACCTCCAGCAGCAAGCCAAGCAAGCCGACTCCAACCACGACCTCGGCAAAGCCAAACAAGCCTGCGCCAACGACGTCAACCAGCAAGCCGAGCAAACCCAGCAAGCCAACTCCAACCACAACCACCCGCAAGCCGAGCAAACCCAGCAAGCCAACTCCAACCACAACCACCCGCAAGCCAAGCAAACCCAGCAAGCCAACTCCAACCACAACCACCCGCAAGCCAAGCAAACCCAGCAAGCCAACTCCAACCACAACCACCCGCAAGCCAAGCAAGCCGACTCCAACCACGACCTCGGCAAAGCCAAACAAGCCTGCGCCAACGACGTCAACCAGCAAGCCAAGCAAACCAAGCAAGCCTGCGCCAACGACGTCAACCAGCAAGCCAAGCAAACCGACTCCAACCACGACCTCGGCAAAGCCGAGCAAACCAAGCAAGCCAACCGAAGCAAAACCAAGTACTGGTCTTGATACGGGAGCGATCGTAGGTATCGTCATTGCGGTTCTCGCAGCCCTTGGCGGAATTGGAGCTGCGCTACTGCAGTTCGTCCCTAACCTGCGTCACCTCATCCGTTTCTAAAAACCAACTTGCGAGATCAAACTCTCACCAGAGCACGAAAGTAGAGACAGATAACGTCCCGCCACCTTATCAACTGGAAAAATACCTGGTAAACAAAATAAATCAGCAACCGCTGTGTAGCGATCAACTCAGTGAAGATCGCCCGGTTATAAAGCTGAGGGAAACTCCCCAATTCCCCGTTTACCGAAAGCACGTTAGCAATAGGTATATTTTCCAAGGAATAAGAAATGGCGGGCGTTTCTTATTTTCTATTGCCTTGTGCCCTGACGCGAAGAGTTCTGCAACGAGACAGACACCCCATCCAACTTCCCCCAAGTTGATTTGCCCATCCCTACTTACCTTTGCAAAGGACACCCAGATGACTCGCATCAAATCCCTGGCCACCATATTGGCCGGGGCACTAATCACGACTTCCCTAACTCCGGTAGCTGCCAACGCCGCAACCCTGACAGCGAAGGGGAATGGCACCTGCGAAATATCACTTACCGAAATGGATATAGTGCAAATTGATGTAGCAATTAACAACCGGGTACCAGATCTCGAATACAAGGGCTTGTTTAAAATTGACAGGCTTTATCCTGTTCTGGCCAATTACGACGAAGATTTGAAGAGGAATCAAACCAAGTTCAAGGAGTCTTTTAGGGCTGCTTTAGAATGGGAACAAACACAGATCTATGCGCCAGGATTTAATGTCTCAACAGACACACTCAAAATCAACAAACCTGCCCCTGTAGAGCTGACAGCCTTCCTGGATAGCCTGGAACCGTTGTACCCATTCCTGGAAAAGACCGTAGGCAAAGAATCGCTAAATAAGTACCGCAATTTCAAGTCCCAAGCAGATTTCTACGGCGACGTTTCCATTATCGAGTCTCTCACCGAAGAACAGAAAAAGGCACTGGTAGCGCTGACCTACCTCAAGGACGTAAGGAACCTTGACAGCCGGGCTGAAAACCTTCCTACTCAGGTGTCTGCAAATGACACCACCCCCTCGACGTACTTTGCCAAACAACGCCAAGTTTTGAGGACCTACGATCCTTACGGCCACATCGTGACCGGCTTTGAGAAACTCAATGACCAACTTCCCAGTTTTAACGTGGGTTACCAGCGCGTTTTCGCACAGGCATGCAAGGCAGGCCAGACAGAATTTGAAATTCCTAAAATTGTAGATTCCGTGGTTGTCCAACTTGAAAACCGCACAGACATCATCCTCCCCAGCACCGCTCCAGAAATGCCGCCGGCTCCGCTAGTTCCACCAATCAAACCAAGCGACACCGTTCCAACCACAACAACCAGCAGTGCGGCTCCCACGACGTCAAGTAGCAAGCCCAGCAAGCCTGCGGCAACCACGACCTCGGCAAAGCCAAGCAAGCCTGCTCCAACCACCTCCAGCAGCAAGCCAAGCAAGCCAAGCAAGCCCGCTCCAACCACCTCCAGCAGCAAGCCAAGCAAGCCCGGCAAGCCTGCGCCAACGACGTCTACCAGCAAACCCAGCAAGCCTGCTCCAACCACCTCCAGCAGCAAGCCAAGCAAGCCAAACAAGCCTGCGCCAACGACGTCAACCAGCAAGCCCAGCAAGCCAGTACCAACCACGACCTCGGCAAAGCCCAGCAAACCAAGCAAGCCAACCGAAGCAAAGCCAAGTACTGGCCTTGATACGGGAGCTATCATAGGCATCGTCATTGCGGTGCTCGCAGCCCTTGGCGGAATTGGAGCTGCGCTACTGCAGTTCGTCCCTAACCTGCGTCACATGCTCCGCTTCTAGGAAGCCATCAACAAGCTGCCGTTCCAGCCCCCTGCGGGCTGGGGCGGCAGCTTTCTCATACCCAGCGGTGTGAGCTCCCGCAACGGGAAAAATTCCCCCAATACCCCGCTTGGCTAATTAACCGGCGTGCACCCAGCGGGCTAAACTAAAACACATGACCGCAATCGGAGTGATAATCCTGATCCTGGCCGCAGCGCTACTCATCATCGGAGGCATGGCCGCGGCCCGCAAGCTCCCGGGCAACAACATCATCGGGCTACGCGTAGAAGAAGCGCGCAAAAGCCAAGAAATCTGGGAGCTATCTCACGCAGTAGCCGGGCCCGTATGGATGGTAGGAGGCGTCGCATTAATCTTTGGCGGCACCGTTGCCCTAGGCGCACAAGGATGGATGTGGATCATCCCGGTACTTGCCGTCATCGCAAGTGTCCTAGCAATTTCCATCGGGGCAAACCTGGGAGCACGCGCCGCCCACCTAGCGGACAAAGCCGCCAAGGAAGCAGACAAACCCACCGTCAATATCAACGCACTGCGCCAAGCTGCGCAATCCGCAGATCAGAAAGATTCCTAACATGAATTGTTCCCGCCGTCTCTTCCTCCTTGGCAGTGCCACCACCTTCGCCGGGGCATACCTGGCCGCCTGTGGCTCAGAGCCCACAGCACAAATAGCTGCCACCGAAGTTCCGGTTGGCTCCGGGATCATCGTAGACGGAATAATCTTTGCCCAACCGGTAGAAGGGGAATTCAAAGCCTTCTCCGCAAAGTGCCCGCACCAGGGCAGCACCATCACCAAAATTGAAGGCAGTGACGCCATTTGTACCACACACTTTTCCACCTTTGACATGACCACCGGTGAGGTAGTCAGCGGGCCCTCACCAAAAGGCCTGACGGAGTACGAGGTAGCCAAGGACGGCGCACTAATCAAGAACGTCCCCGCATAACATGCGTAAACCGGACCCGCTGATTGTCCTCATCCTGCTGGCAGTGGCGCTAGCCATAGTATTTCCCGCCAGCGGCTGGTTCGCAGAAGCTTTTGCGGCGGCCACCAAAGTGGGCATCGGCGTGTTGTTTTTCCTCTACGGCGCGCGGCTATCCACGCGGGAAGCACTAGCGGGCCTGGCGCACTGGCGGCTGCACCTGACCATCCTGACCTTCACCTTTGTGGCCTACCCGCTCATAGCCCTAGCGCTAGGGCCGGCGCTGCGCCCACTGTTGGGGGAGCAGATGTACCTAGGAATCCTCTACCTGGCCCTCGTGCCGTCCACTGTGCAGTCCTCCGTGGCATTTACCTCAATAGCGCGGGGCAATGTGGCCGGTGCCATAGTTTCCGCCTCCGCCTCCAACCTGGTAGGCGTGGGGGCCACCCCGCTGCTGGTGATGCTGATCATGGGCGCTGGCTCCGGCGTTCACGTGGACGGAGAGGTCTTTTTCGAAATTGCCGGCCTGTTGCTCCTACCCTTTGCCCTGGGCCAGGTAGCCCGGCGGTGGGTGCGCGGCGGGTTGGTAGCCACCAAACTAGTGGACCGAGGCTCCATTGCCATGGTGGTCTACTCCGCCTTCAGCGCCGGGGTCACCGGGGGAATCTGGGCCAGCATTGGAGTGGGCGAAGTAGCCGCGCTGGTGGCCTTTGCAGTAGCTTTCGTGGCACTGATGCTCTGGCTCACCCGCTTTGTGGCCGCGCGCCTAGGGTTTAACCGTCCGGACCAGATAGCCATTGAATTTTGCGGCTCCAAGAAATCCCTAGCCACAGGGCTGCCAATGGCTTCAGTAATCTTTGGAGCCGGAGGCGCGCAACTAGCGCTGCTAGTACTGCCGCTGATGATTTACCACCAGGTACAGCTAATGATGTGTTCCTGGCTGGCTGCGCGTTATAGTGAGAAATCATGATCTACATTCGCACCACCTTGGAAGTCCCCGGCGCCGGCACCGTCACACACGTGGCGGAGTTGGAAGAAATTGATACCCAATCCTGCCACATGCACCGGCTAGTAGTTATCCAAGACCGGCCGCTGCCAGCGGAGATCCCCAACCCGGTGGTGCCGCACCCAGATACCTACGGGCAATACCCAGGCCTAAGCGCGCAATCTTTGCGCGCGGAGGAGTTCCACCTGTTGTGGGAGCAGGCTCATTCCTAGCTAGCGGGCGGCATTTGCTCAGAAGATGGCGTTGACCAGCACCATATAAACCACGGTGCCACAGATAATAGACACCGTGGCGTCGCGTTTCCACAGATGGATAGCCACGGTGGCGGCCACGCCCAGTACCACGGCCGCCAGGTCCGTGAAGGAGTGGAGCTGGCCACTGAGCGCATAAGCCACCAGGACAGTCATCACGCCCACGGGCATGGTCATGCCCAATAACGCAATGAACTGATTATTCTTGAACAACCCAATGAAGCTAAAAGGTAGCGCGCGCAGCGCCAGGGTCACCACGGCCACGGGGATAAGGACGCTGGCTACTTGCCCCAGGGTTACTGCATCCGGCATGAGCGGGCCTTCCAAGTCAGCGCCAAGTCCATGCGCGGGGAGAGGTAACGCAAGATGAGGGTGCAGAAATAAGTGACCAGCGCCACCACCAGCATGTACTGCGGTGCCAACAGGAACGCCGCGGTGGCCAGCCCCAGCGCAATGAGCGGGAGGGAAAAATCCGGGTTAGCGCGGAAAGCCTCCATCCCTAAGACCACGAAAAGGGCTGTGAGGGCAAACTCCGTGCCTTTGAGATCCGGCGGCAACAAGTTACCGCCCAGGGCTCCTATCGCTCCTCCTAGTACCCAAATCAGCTGACAGGTGCCTTGGATGGCCAGGATCCGGGTGCCGGACATTGCCTTCTGGTCGGGAGTAGCGGAGACAATAGCGTAGCTTTCATCGGTTAAAGCGTAAGTGGAATAGGCCCGCCCCAACCGGGAGGAAATTTGCTCCCGGGGGAAGGTCAGCCCGTAAAAAAGGTGGCGGAAATTCACCATGAAGGCCGTGAGTGCCGCACCCACCGCAGTTACCCCGCCAGTAATCATGCCAATGGCTAGAAACTCAATCGAGCCGGCGTAAATCACCACCGAGAAAACCGGAGCCCACCACCAGTGGAAGCCGGACTGGACCATCAGTACGCCAAAAGCTATGCCCAAGGGCACCATCCCTAATGCGATGGGGGCGGCGGCGCGGACGCCGGCCTTAAACTCCGCCCAACCGCCAGGGGAGCCAACGCGCGGCCGGAGTGCCTCACGCTGCGGCATGAGTTAATTCCCTTCAGGTTCAGCCGGGAAAGTGGAATACAGAGGCAACGGCATGGGTTGGCGTTTCATCACATCAGCCCACAAGTCCGCGCCGCCTGGCGCAATGACATCCTGAGGCAAGGCGGGAGCCACATACCAGCCACCTTCTTCGATTTCCGCCGCCAGCTCACCCGGGCCCCACTCCTGGAAACCGGCAAACAAGCGCAGCCCGCTCACCAGAGATTTCAGCTTTTCCGGATCCGCGCGCATATCCACATACACCAAGCGCGGGGCAATCTTGTTGAGCTCCGGGTGATCTTCTGGCTTAATGCCAGTGGCAGACATCCCAAAGCCCATCACGTTTTGCTGGTTGAGCGGGCCACCAATGTAGAAGGCCTGGGGTTTTGCCACCACAGGCAGCCACTCCGGTAACACGTTGAACACGGCTATCTCAGAGCGAGTGGTCAAATCCACGCCAAAGGTCAGCTGGTCAGAGTGCTCCACGATCAAAAATACCGAGCGCGGGTGGTCCCGCTTTCCAGGGGCCGCAATCAGCAACTGCCCCGCAGCGGGTTCATTGCGTTCTAGATCTACAAATAAAGGCTTTTGAGTCATTACTTTTGAGTCTCCCACCAGTGACGTAATTTAGCAATAGCAACCTCCCGGTCCAGGGGCCCTTCCTCCAAGCGCAGCTCCTTGAGGAAACTCCAGGCGCGGCCCACATCCGGGCCGGGCTTTAAGTCCAGGATCTCCATGATCTCGTTGCCGTCTAAGTCAGGGCGCACGCGGGCCAAGTCTTCCTTGGCCTGGATTTCGTCAATCCAGTCCAGAAGCTGATCATAGGTGCGGGCCAGGCGCGCGGCCTTCTTCTTGTTGCGGGTGGTGCAGTCCGCGCGGACCAGTTTGTGCAGGCGGGGGAGAAGCTCCCCGGCATCGGCAACATAGCGCCGCACTGCGGAGTCCGTCCACTGGTTCTCACCGAACCCGTAGAAACGCATGTGGAGGTAAACCAGCTGGCCCACCTGCTCAATAACGGACTTGGGGTACTTCAGCTTGCGCAGCCGCTTGCGCGCCAACTTGGCACCCACCACCTCATGGTGGTGGAAAGACACCCGGCCATCCTGGGTATCCCGCGTATCCGGCTTGCCAATATCATGCAGCAACGCCGCCCAACGCAGCACCAGATCCGGCTCTTCCTCCTGATCAATGGCCTGGCGTAGCACCTGCTTAGAATGCGCGTACACATCCTTGTGCTGCGCGTGCTCATCAGGGGACATCAACAAGGCAGGGATTTCCGGGAAAATATGCTCCATCAGGCCGGTTTCCACCAGAATATCAATGCCGGTTTCCGGGTGCTGGCCCAGAATGAGCTTATCCAGCTCCATAGCTACGCGCTCCACCGTAATGCGGTTAATCTCCGCACTCATCTCCTCCATGGCCTGGCGCACCCGCGGGGCCACATCAAAGCCCAACTGGGAGGCAAAACGGGCGGCGCGCAGCATACGCAGAGGATCATCATGGAAGGACTGCTCCGGGGTAGCCGGGGTATCAATCACGCCCTTGAACAAGTCAGTTACCCCACCCATAGGATCATGGAATTCCCGGGTGTGCATCTCCAACGCCATGGCATTGATACGGAAATCGCGCCGGATGAGATCACCTTCCAAGGTGTCTCCAAAAGCCACCTCAGGATTGCGGCTGTGGCCGTCATAGTTATCCGCGCGGAAGGTGGTGATTTCAATCTGCTGCCCGCGATATGCGGCCGACACCGTTCCAAACTCAATGCCCGTGTCCCAAACGGTCTCCGCCCAATCCTCCAAAATGGCCTTGACCTTCTCCGGGCGGGCAGGGGTAGTAAAGTCCAGGTCAGTGCCCAAACGGCCCAAGATAGCGTCACGTACTGAGCCTCCCACGAGGTAAAGTGGCTCATCGAAGCGCTCAAGCAGACCATCTATATCAAGACTGTCAATTACTTTCCGGGTGGTGTCCTCTAAATTCACGCCGGTAAGTCTACTACGATAAGAAACAATGACTAACCACGATGAAGGCCCACGGCCCCGGAAGCCCAGAAGACGCCGCAGGCCGCGCCGCCGGCAGCCGGTACTGGCCACCAACCACATGCCCGTGCAGGACGAAACCTCCGCGGGTGGCCTTGTTGTGTCTGGGCTGGCAGAGGCCGTAAAAGACGGCAAGCTGGACCTGACCAAGGTCTACGTTGCGCTCATCGGCAGACTAGACCGCCGCGGCCGGCTGCTATGGTCCATGCCCAAAGGCCATGTGGAAGATGGTGAGGACAAACACCTAACCGCGCAACGCGAGGTATGGGAAGAAACCGGCCTCTACGGCGAAGTATTCGCCGAACTAGGCGTGATTGACTACTGGTTTGTTTCCGACGGTCTGCGGATCCACAAAACCGTCCACCATCATCTCCTGCGCTACGTGGACGGAATTTTAAACGACGAAGACCCAGAAGTAACCGAAGTCTCCTGGATTCCAGTCTCCGAACTCATCGAGCACCTGGCCTACGCCGACGAACGCAAGCTAGCCCGTATTGCCCACGACCTGCTCCCGGCGTTGGCCAAGTCTGAAACTAAGGCCACGCCACGGTGAAACGGTTCGCTCTAGCGCTGGCGCTCACGTCTGCTCTGGCCAGCCCCGCCCTTAGTTTCGCGACCCCCTTGGACGTTCAGGAGGTGCGCCCAGCTCAGCCGCTGTCCCTCGACCTGCTGGAAGTCAGCTCCCCGGTGGTAGGCGAAAACCTACGAGTAAAACTAGAGGTCCACAACCGCACGGACGAGCCGGTGGAAAACCTGCAGATCACCGCTAGGCGCTCCGACCCAATTGACACCGCCGCGTCCGCCTACCACGCCTTAGAAGCCGGCCAGTACCCCTACTACGGACCCTTCAGCCAAGAAGGAACGTTAGCTCCCGGACACAGCATGACCGTGGAGCTTTCCTTGGAAACCACTCCGGGTCCCGGACGTTCCCTGGCTATCTCAGAGCCCGGTGCGTACCCGCTGCTGTTTACCCTGACTGGCACGCAAAATGACCGCCCGGCCGAGTTTGCTGATGAACGCTTCATCCTCACCGTTTCCCCCAACCCAGCCGCGCCTGCCGCTACGACTCCCTCCGGGGACACCCCGGAGGGCGAGGCTTTAGCGGGGGAGGACCAGGCGGGAGAGGCGCCAATGGGGGAAGACCCAGTGGGGGAGGACCAGGCGGGCAAGACACGGCAGGCGCAGCGGCAGCGGCATGGGCTGGCCGTCATCTATCCCCTCACCGCTACGGTAGACACCGTGCCCGGAGCCACCGGTGGTAGCAACCTGATCCTGAAGTCCGAACAACTGGCCGGCCAACTAGGCCCCGGTGGAAGACTTGATGCACTAGTTGATACCTACCTCAGCCATGACCTCAAAGGCACCGGCTGCATGGCTCTGGACCCTGCACTGATAGAAACCGTTGACCAGATGAGCAAAGGCTATTCCGTGGGCGACCGGAGGCCTTCCATCATCAACAAACCCACGCGCCTGCGGGATTCGTGGTTCCAGGAAGATGAAGTCCGCCTGGAAGCGGGCACCGGGGCCACGGCGGCGGGAATGTGGTTGGAAAAACTCCGTCAGGTTGATTGCTTGGTGGCCATGCCCTGGGCCAACACTGATGTCAACGCCGTGGCGCAGGCCAAGAATGACTTTCTCTTGCATGAGGCCACCGCGCGCGGCGAGGTGATTTCGCAGATTCTTGGCAAACCGCTGAGCGCGCCGCTGCTGGTACCAGACGCGGACAGTGTCGCAGTACCACTCAACGAAATTGCGGTTTTAGAAGCCGGAAACTTTGATCCCGCCCTGGCCCGCCTGCTGGCTGCCACCGCAGGGCACACGCCACACAACGCCCCCGCGGATTATGACGTAGAACTGGATTCACCTGTGGCACGCCAGACCAGCGCCGCCGCCGCACTGGCGCTGGAGGTTAGCCGCCAGGACACCGTGGCAAAGCTGCCCTCGTACCTCGAGCCGGCTAGCGCCAAGGCGCTGCTAGACGCCGCTGAGCAAGTCGCCGCCACAGCCCAACCGCTGCCTATGGAAAAGGTAGTAGGCCGCGCGGGCACGGGAATGGGTGCTGGCGCAGGCGCGGGCACGGACTCTGCCGTGTCCCTGGTTAGCCCCACCGATATCCTGCAGGTCCAGCAGCAGGCCCACTACACGGATGAGCTCATGCGGATTATGGTCAACGACCCCGCTATTGCCATGACCCGCTACGGGTTCACGCTGCCGCTGCGCCAAGACCTCTTGCTAGCGTTATCGCACAACCAGCACTACGCACACCACAGATCCGGCACCGGCGGCGACCACGTGGACCAAGACCGGCTGCGCGCCAATTCCGCGACCTTGCAGGATCTACGCAGCAGCGTCCAACTCATCCCCCCGGGCAACGTCTACACCCGTGTGTCCGAATCCTCGCCCTTGCTCATCGTTGCAGAAAACGCCTTGCCGCTGCCGGTGCAAGGCAAGATTCTCTACGAGGCCCAGGACGTTAACTTAAAAACCCCAGAAAGCTTATGGATCCCCGCCAAGGGCTCTATTACCGTGTCCATGACCGCAGAGTTGACCGAGCGGCGCGATATCAGGATGTGGCTAGCCACCCCTGACGGCGCCACCGTTTCCCAACCTGTGGTCATAACGGTCCAAACCAGGGGCGGTATGTTAGGTATCTACGCAATAATCGTGGCCCTACTTGTCCTCGCCGCGCTGACTCTCCTAAGGAAGAAAGGCTCATGACCTCCTCACCCCAAGGCACTCGCGGAAGAATAATCGCTCCCACGCCGCCCGCACCCGTTCCCGTCCCGCGCAAGCCCAAGGCAGTGCCCGCGGCGGTGCCGGTTGAGGATAAGTCCACGCTGCGCGCGGCCTCCCAGGGGGTGCCACAAGCGCCGGAGTCCGCAGCCGCAGCGCCAGACAAAGACTCCGATGCCTCCGTGGTCCGCGCCGGCGGTTCCATGGCGGTTGCCACCCTGGTTTCCCGTATCACCGGGTTTATCCGCACGGTACTGATCACCTCCTCGTTGGGCGCGGCCATTGCCTCGGCTTTCCAGACCTCCAACCAGATCCCCAACCTCATCACAGAGATCGTATTGGGCGCGGTGTTGACCTCCCTGGTGGTCCCGGTACTAGTTCACGCCGAAAGAGAAGACCCGGACCGCGGTGAGGCCTTCGTGCGAAGACTCTTTACCCTCTCCGTACTGATCTTAGGATCGGTGACAGTCATCTCCATTGTGGCGGCGCCGCTGCTCACGCGCATGATGTTAAAAGCAGACGGCCAGGTCAACGTGGAACAGGCCACCTCCATGGCTTATCTGCTGTTGCCGCAGATCTTCTTCTATGGCCTCTTTGCCCTGTTCCAGGCGGTACTAAATACCAAGAATGTCTTCGCGCCCGGCGCCTGGGCGCCTGTGGTCAACAACTTCATCTCCATCGCCGTACTCCTGGCCTACTGGACCCTGCCAGGGGAACTCAACCCAGCGGCCCCATCGCCCATCGGAGATCCCCACATCCTGCTCCTGGGCTTAGGCACCACCCTTGGTGTCATTGTGCAGTGCCTCATGCTGGTGCCCTACCTCAGCCGTGCGGGCGTGAACCTCAAACCCCTGTGGGGTATGGATGCCCGCCTGAAACAATTTGGTGGCATGGCAGTGGCCATTATCGCCTATGTTGCTATCTCGCAGTTGGGTTACGTGGTGACTTCCCAGGTGGCATCGGCATCATCAGCCGCCGCACCCGTCATCTACCAAAACCATTGGCTGCTGCTGCAAGTTCCCTACGGGATCATCGGCGTGACGCTGCTGACGGCCATCATGCCGCGGCTCTCGCGCAACGCCGCTGACGGTGACGTGGACGGCGTAGTCCGCGACCTCACCCTGGGCACCAAGCTCACCTTCATCGCGCTGATTCCCATCGTGGTTTTCTTCACCGGTTTCGGCGTACCCATCGCGCGCGGGCTCTTTGGCTACGGCCGCCTGGACCTTGATGTGGCCGAGCTCCTGGGACTCACGCTGTCTTTCTCCGCGTTCACGCTCATCCCTTACGCCCTAGTCCTGCTGCACCTGCGCGTGTTCTACGCCCGCGAGGAAGCCTGGACGCCCACCTTCATCATCGCCGGAATCACCGCCACCAAAATCCTGCTCACCCTCACCGCACCGCACGTGGCCAACTCCCCGGAACGCGTGGTCATCCTGCTGGGAACCGCCAACGGCTTTGGATTCGTGGCCGGCGCGGTCATCGGTGCCTTCCTGCTCAAACGCAAACTAGGCTCTTTGGGTGGGCGCGCAGTCATGTCCACCACCTTCTGGTCCCTAGGCGCCAGCCTGGCCGGCCTGGCCGTGGCGTGGGGACTCTACCGTGTGCTGCCCACCGCAGATACTTCCGTGCTCATCCTGGCCAAAATTGCCATCACCGGCATCATCTTCCTTATAGTCACCGGCCTGGTGCTCTCCCGCTCCAAGCTGCCTGAGGTCCTCAACCTGGGCCGCGCGTTACAGCGGATCCCGGGCGTGGGACGGATAATCAAGGTGGCCCCAGACGCCGGAATTGAAGTGGGCAACCTCAAAGAAATCCAACCCCAATTCACCCTGGACGCCTTCAACTCCTCACCCGTACCGCCCCCCATGTCCGCCGGCGTGGTCCGCGGGCCCTCCCTAGTACCAGGCGCACCCGTTTCCGACGGCCGGTTCCGCCTCCTAGTGGACCACGGCGCCATTCCCGGAGCCCGCTTCTGGCAAGCCCGCGAACAAGAAACAGGCCGCATGGTGGCCCTGACCTTCGTGGACACCTCCAACAAGGCACCCCTGGCACCTGCTACCCCCCGCGAGGTAGCCCAACGCTCCGCAGCCGTTTCCCGCGCCACCCGCAAGCTCTCCGAGCTAAACCTTTCCGCGGTGGCCCCCAACGTAGACATCCTTTCCTACCGCGCCGGCTGCCTAGTTGTAGCCGATTGGGTAGAAGGCAGCAGCCTGGCCGCCGTGGCCGAAGCCGGCCAACTTGACCCCGGCGCCGTGGCCCACGCCCTGAGCCCCTTGGCTGAAGACACCGTGACCGCCCACGCCGCCGGGCTGGTAATGGGCCTAGAAAACCGCAACCAACTGCGCGTTAGCACCGACGGCGTGCTCACCCTAGCCTTCCCCGCCGTGTTACAAGAAACCTCCGTGGAATCTGACACCAGCGCCCTGAACTCCGCCATCCACCTGATGGTTGGTGCCACCGACAACCCGCCACGCCGGCTCCGCGACCTGGCCAAGGAAACCCCGCTGCCGCTGCCAGCCATTGCCGCTGAACTGCGCGAATTTGCGCCTTCCACGCCGGAAGCGCTCCCCGTTGAGGAACCCGCCGCAGAGGAAGTAGAAGCCGCGCCCGCCGCTGGTTTTGGTGGTCGGTCCTACTCCGGTGCCGCCATCCTTACCCTCGGCGCGCTTGCCACCGCCTTTGTGGTGGGCATGGCCGCGCTCACCGTGTGGATCATGTCCCTTCTGGGCAACCAGACCACCGCGCCGGTTGACTCCGACTCCATCCAGCCATCAACCACCGCCACAGCTCAACGTCCCCCGATAATCCTCCCGGCTGAGTCTGCCACCAGCCCGTCCCTAGTGGACGGCGATGAGAAAACCTTCTGGTCAACCACCTCTCCCACCGACATCACCGTGGAGTTCCCTTCCTCCACCTTGCGCTACCTGCTGGTCAACCACTCCAAGTCCGCCGGAGCCGAATACACCATTTACGGCCTTGACGGCACCGGGCGGACCCAGCTGGCCACCGGAAAGCTAGCCGCCGGCAACGACAACATTTCCCTGGGTACCTCACCTCAGACCTTCACCGCCCTGGTCATCCAGGTGAAAGCACTGCCCAAGGACGGCACCTTGACCATCAACGAGCTGGAGGTGGTGGGCCAGCCCTAAGCATTCATTGGAAGAAACCCCTCAAAACCCACCCCACAAACGAACATCTACCGACAAACAACCACCACACAGCCATTCATTGGAAGAAACCCCCAAAAACCCACCCCACAAACGAACATCTACCGACAAACAACCACCACACAGCCATTCATTGGAAGAAACCCCTCAAAACCCACCCCACAAACGAACATCTACCGACAAACAACCACAAAGCTGAAAACGGTGTGCAGCCTTACCGGTTAAAGTAGCCGTGCCATTTCTGTACACCCTTGTAGCGCCGCGCGGAAAGGTCCGGATTCCTGGATTCCAGGATTTGCGCCACCACCTCGTCCGGCGCGTGCTCCACACACGATCCGGTGTAGGTCAGCACCGTCCAGCCCCGCATGATGGCGTCATTGCGTTTCCAGTGGTCTTTGATGAACACGTCCCGCTGTGAGTGGTACTTATGGCCGTCAATTTCCACCGCCACATTAAGCGACCGAATCACGATGTCCCACCGATAATCACCGATTAACACATTGCTTTCCACGACCAGTCCGTGGCGGCGCAGGCGGGCAATCACTTTTCGTTCCGCCGCCGAGTCAGTGCCAATCACCGCCGCCGCCAAGATCGCCTTGGACCGGTTGCTTAGGCGTTTGATATGCTGCAAGTCCTGGTTAAGTTGGTCATTTCCGCGTGGTCCACCGTAGTGGTACTCAATCATCGCTCGGGCTCGTTGGAAATCCGGCTCATGCGCCACGGCCTGCAACGGATGGAGCACCCGCAGCTTTCCCATGTCAAAATAGAAGGGTTTGCGCACCCTATAGAAACGCCAATATTCCGATGCCCCCATACACGACGGTCCGGCAAACTCCAACGGAAACTCCAGATTCATACCGTTGGCCACCCGGAAACTAGACGCCCCGGTCAGGTGGATATTGTCTTGCCGTGCGCAGAGCGCCTCCGCCAGAGCCCCTGGATCATCCACGCTCCTGGCGTAGATCCCCCTGGTCAACTTGATCACTTGGCCGCGTCTAACGGCCTTGCGGGTCTCACTTTGATCCATCCCCGAAATTATTAAATCTTCCCCCATACCCATAAAGCTTAGCGCACCAACCAAACCGCACTGCAGGTTATCCACAAACCCCAGGTCAACACCCCCGCCAAACTCTTGCAGACCTCCTACATGCCAAAACGAAAAAGGAGGCGCACCAAGCGCCTCCTAAAAGTTTTCTGCCTTTAGACCGGCAGCATTCCGCTGACATGCGCGCAGCTGCGGCGGCAGCATAGGAGCAATCATTGGCAACGCAGCGGCAACCAGGCCAAGCACAGCCGCAACAACGCCACCAACAATCAGGCCAGTACCACCAGCATTAGACGAGCCATCAATGGATGATAAGGCGGTCTCCTCCTCAAGGGTCGGCTTACCTTCAGCACAACGCTTGATGCTCTCTAGGTATTTTTTATAAGTCGGGAGAGACTTTTCATGCTCGTCAAAATTTTCCGACGGGTGCTTTCTACGGCCTTCTTCAATGCTTTCCTTAGCCTCCCTAACTGCCAAGGCGATACCGGACTCATCTAATTTCCAACCTTGGGCCTCTTTCCTCGACGTCACAAAGTCCCTCTCAACGTCCCGGATAAATTAGCCCAAGTCAATTGCTTCCTGCGTGGTCAAGGAGAAATGGCACTCATCACCCTTGATTTCAGCGGTCAGGGCTGGGGCCGGCGCAACGGTAACGGAGGACAAGGCTGGATGGCCGAATATCAGTCTAATAAATAGATCCGTATTTCTGAATGACTTTGAGAAAAATAGATACCGCGTAACACCTATGCGTGTTGGCGCGGTGCCTCCCCTGGACTGTCCCAGCCGCCGTCGGTTAAGCAAGGGGACGCAGCCAACAAATTCCAGTCAGTCGCATGAAACTACAGCTAGTTGCAAGATAATACTTGCAACTTGAACTAAATCGCGTTATCATGTGACATGTCAACAAAACCACGACTGAAGGAAAGCAAAATGTTCGAAGGAACCTACACGCTGGACCCGGCACACACCACCATCGGCTTCGTGGCACGCCACGCCATGGTGACCAAGGTGCGCGGCAAGTTCGATGAGTTTGAAGGAATCATCACCAAGGACTCCGCGCAGGCAACCATCAAGGCTGCATCCATCAACACCGGCAATGATGACCGTGACGCCCACGTCAAGGGGGAGGACTTCTTTGCAGTAGATAAGTTCCCGGAGATTACCTTCCAGGCCACCGCAATGGACGTCAATGATGAGTTCGAGGGAACCGTAACCGGTGACCTAACCATCAAGGGCACCACCAAGCAGATCACCCTCAAGGTTGAGGACGCCGCCGTGGCTGAGGATCCCTTCGGCGCGCAGCGCCTGGGCTTTGCGGCTTCCACCAAGATCAACCGCAAGGACTTTGGCATTGACTTCAACGCCCCACTCAAGACCGGTGGGATGTTGGTTTCTGAGGAAATCAAGATCGAGCTAGAGGTCTCCGCAATCAAGCAGTAGGCCGCAGCTTAGGAAAATCCGTCCGCTTCGGTGGGCGGATTTTTCGCGTTAAGGTGGGTACATGAGTTTGACGTATATTGAAGCCCAAGAACGCAGCCGCAACCTTGAGGTAAAAAGCTATGATCTGCACTTAGACGTCACTGGGGGAGATGAGCACTTCCAGGTGGAGACCACCATCAGGTTCCACACGAAGGCCCCGGAGGTGTTCCTGGACTACCTGGGCGCATCCGTGGAGAAGTTCCAAGTAGACGGCAAAGACCACCCGTTTGAGTTCGCTGATGAGCGGATAACCTTCACCGTGGAGCCGGGGGAGCAGGAAGTCTATATCAAGTCCACCTCCACCTATTCGCGCTCCGGGCAGGGCTTGCACCGCATGGTCGATAACGCGGACGGAAACGTCTACCTCTACTCGCACTTAGAGCCTTCCGATGCCCGCCGGATCTACCCCTGCTTTGACCAACCGGATCTCAAAGCGCAGTTCACCACGCGGATTAGCGCACCGCAAGGATGGGTGACGCTGGATAATGGCACGCCCACCCCGCCGCTGTCTACCTACCTCACCGCCTTTGCCGCCGGGCCTTACGTGCACATTTCTAAGCAGTGGCGCGATATCGAGCTGCGCGCCTTTGCCCGCAAGTCCATGGAAGCACACCTGGACCCGGAGATTCTGGAGCTCACCGCCCAGGGCATGGATTTCTTCGATGAGGCCTTTGGATATCCCTACCCGTGGGGCAAATATGACTCTATCTTCGTGCCCGAATACAACTTAGGAGCCATGGAAAACCCCGGCCTGGTGACCTTCACGGAAGACTACCTCTTCCGCACCCGGCCCACGCGCACGCAAAAAGCAGGGCGCGCTAACACCATCTTGCACGAGATGGCGCACATGTGGTTCGGTGACCTGGTCACGCCCAAGTGGTGGGATGACCTGTGGCTCAAAGAGTCCTTCGCGGAGTTCATGGGCGCGGACGCCTCCGTACACGCCACCGAATACACCGAGGCCTGGGAGAACTTTGCCAGCACCCGCAAGAACTGGGCCTATGCCCAAGATCAGCTGCCCACCACGCACCCCATCAAGGCGGAGATCCCGGATGTCGATGCCGCGCGGCAGAACTTTGACGGGATTACTTACGCCAAGGGGGCATCGGTGTTAAAGCAGCTGGTGCACTTCATTGGCCGGGAGAACTTCTATGCCGGCGCGCGGGATTACTTTAAAAAGCACGCCTTTGGTGCCGCCACCTTCGAGGACCTGCTGGCGGCGCTGAAAAACCACACCGACCGCGACTTAGACGCCTGGAGCCAGGCGTGGCTCAAGACCGCGGGCGTAGACACGCTGGCACCGGACTTGAGCGGTGCCACGAGGCCGCATCGGCTGAATGTGGCGCTGTTTGATGAAGACCTCAACAACTACCAGACCCTGGACGTGGACCTGCCCGGAGACGTTGAGATTCCCGGAAAGCCGGCGTTGATTGTGCCCAATGACGGGGATCACGCCTACGTCAAGGTGCAGTTCACGGACGCCTCCCTAGCCACCATTAGCGAGCGCCTGTCTGAGCTGGCGCCGCTAACCCGCGCGGTTATCTGGACTAACCTGTGGCAGGCCACACGCGACGGGGAGCTGCCGGTTGCCCAGTACGTAGACATAGTCATCCGCCACGCCGGGGATCTAGCCTCTGCCTGGGCTAACGCGGTCTACGCGGTGAAACACTACGCGCAGGTTCCGGACTTCGCAGGCCGCGTGATGGAGCTATACCGCCACGCAGATCCAGCGTCCGATACCGCCTTGGTCCTGGCCCGCACCGCCGCCCAGGTCGCGGAGCCCGCGGAACTGCGCGAGCTGCTGGAGACGGCGGAAGAACCCGCGCTACGCTGGGCTATTCTGCGCGCACTGGCACGAAAGGACGCCGTTAAGCAGGCGGAGCTGGACGCTGAGCTGGAACGCGATAACACCCTGACCGGCAAGGCCCGGCACCTGGGTGCCAGCCACGCCTTCCCGGCGCAGGCGGAAAAAGCGTGGGAGCTGGTGCACTCCGGGAGCCATTCCAATGATGAGGTGGATAACCTCTTAGCGGCGCTAGAGGATAAAAAGGAGGGCTTCGCGGAGCGCTTCTTTGCGGAGGTGGAAAGCACCTGGGAGAAGCACCCCATTGAGATTGCCAACCGGCTTATCCGGGGGCTCTACCCGGAGCAGGAGGCGCCGGCTAGTTGGGCGTCTGTGGGGGATAGTGCGCTGCGCCGGGTACTCCTGGAAGCTGAGGATAACGTGGCCCGGACTCTCAGGGTTCGGGAGAAAAATAATAAAATCTAGATAAAACTGTGCCAACCCTGGCGCTTGCCCCCCGATTGTGGTTGTAATAGATATTACAAACTGCTTTTCAATCGGGGGGAAAACTTTTGCGAAGCGACGATGAATTAATTGACGCGTTTTTAGAGGGGGACACGAAGGCCTTTAGTGGCATCGTGGAAAAGCACCGCACCAGGTTGCTATACGTGGCGCGCAAATACGTGCGCAACGACCACGATGCCCAGGACATAGTCCAGGAGGCCTTCCTCAAGGCGTCACTAAACCTGAAGAACTACCGGAGGGACGCGCAGCTCTACACCTGGCTGCACCGCCTGGTGCAAAATGCGGGCTACGACTTTGCCAACCACCGGTCCAATCAGTACAACGCCTCTCTAGACTCCGGGATCTTTGACTATGACCAGAACCCGGCGCTGGGGTATGAAACGGACACGGATCTCAAGATTATTTTGGCAAATGCCCTGGCCACGTTGGGTCCAGAGCAGCGTTACGCCTTCTGCATGACGGAGGTGGCTGGCTACGCCCTGGCGGAGGTGGCCAAGCAGCAGGGTGTGCAAACCGGGACTATCAAATCCCGCCGCGCGCGGGCGAAGTCTGCGTTGCGCAAGGCAATTGGCTGATAACAGCATAACAATTGGGTTGCGCCGGGTTGCTGGTGCTAGCTATAACGCCCAAGACTAGTAGGATCGGGACGTTAGTAATGAACCTCTTGTACAAGGAGTTAGCAGTGACCATCCACGACGTCATCATCGTAGGTTCCGGCCCAGCCGGGTACACCGCGGCTTTATACGCAGCGCGTGCTGAATTAAACCCAATCGTTTTCGAGGGCTATGAGTACGGCGGTGAGCTGATGAATACCACGGAAGTGGAGAATTACCCCGGCTTCCAAAAAGGCATCATGGGCCCAGAGCTCATGGAGGAAATGCGCGCACAGGCCATCAATTTTGGCGCCGACCTGCGCATGGAACTGGTTGATTCCGTGGAACTTGCCGGTGATATCAAGAAAGTCCATGTAGGCGAAGACGTCTACCAAGCCCGTGCCGTTATCTTGGCCACCGGTGCGGCACCGCGCCACCTGGGGGTACCGGGGGAGACTGAGCTCACCGGGCGCGGCGTGTCCACCTGCGCCACCTGCGACGGGTTCTTCTTCAAGGGCCACAACATCGCAGTAGTGGGCGGCGGGGACTCCGCCATGGAAGAGGCCACCTTCCTTACCAAGTTCGCGGATTCCGTGACTATCATCCACCGCTCGGAGAACTTCCGCGCTTCCAAGATCATGCTCGACCGCGCCAAGGACAACGACAAGATCAAATGGGCCACCAACAAAACCGTGCAGCGCGTGGTGGAGGCGGACGGCAAAGTCTCCGGCCTAGAACTCACCGACACCGTAACCGGGGAAGTCTCCGTCCTGGACGTTACCGCTATGTTCGTGGCCATTGGCCATGACCCACGCTCGGCCTTCCTTGAGGGCCAAGTAGCCACTAACGAAGGCGGCTATGTCAGCGTGGAGCAACCCTCCACCAAGACTTCCGTGCCGGGCGTTTTTGCCTGCGGTGACCTGGTGGATGACCACTACCGGCAGGCAATTACCGCCGCCGGTTCCGGCTGCCGCGCGGCCATTGACGCAGAGCATTACCTGGCCGCACACCGCTAGGCCAACAAGCCCCCAGATTCTAGTAGAGTCCGTTTTCAGACCCAATTAAGGAGCCCACCCATGAGCAACGTTAAATCCACCACCGCAGACGCCTTCCGCAAGGACGTCGTTGAACGCACCGACAAACCAGTAGTAGTTGACTTCTGGGCGCCGTGGTGCGGCCCCTGTAAGAAGTTGGGTCCCATCTTGGACGAGATCGCCACAGAGCTTGGTGATGAGGTTGACGTTTTCAAGGTCAACGTCGATGAGGAGCGCACCCTAGGCGCGATGTTCCAGATCATGTCCATTCCCACCGTTTTGGTTTTCAAAAACGGAGAGAAAGTCGAAGAATTCGCCGGGCTGCGTTCCAAAGCTGACATAGTAAAACTTATTAAAAAGCACGTTTAGTGATGAGCTTTTTCACGAATAAAAGAAAGGGGTGAATGTGGACCGCGTTTTAACTGTCGGGGACCACAGCGCACGCGTGGCTGAAGCACGTGCGACCCTGGCACGCCTGGGGTTGAACCCCGGCTTTTCCGGACACCTCACCGACTGGAAGAAGCAGAAGTTCTCCGCTGAGGACAAATACTTTGACCAGGAACTATCGGTGATACTCAAGGCATTCCAGCAATCCCGCGGGATTGTCCCCTCCGGAAATCTAGACGAATCCACACTGCGTGAACTCCGCCACGCCTCCTACACTTTAGGCGCGCGGGTACTGAGCCTGCAGCCTAATAACGAGTTGGTGGGAGATGACGTAGCCCAGCTGCAACAGCAACTCCAGGAACTGGGATTTTACCGCGGCCGTATCGACGGAACCTTTGGCCCGGACACCCACTCCTCCCTCATGGAATACCAACTCAACTACGGCATCCAGACTGATGGCGTGTGCGGCCCCACCACCATCCGCGCCCTGAGCCTCCTCGGCCGGCGGTTTAATAGCGGCTCCGCGCAGCACATCGAAGAGCGTGAACGCGTTCGCAACGCCGGCCCCAAACTGGCCGGAAAGCGGATAGTCATTGACCCTTCCCTGGGCGGCGGTGAACCCGGCATCAAGGTCAAGGGGCGCTTCGGAGAAATTTCCGAAGAAGAAATCCTGTGGGATCTGGCGCAGAAGATCGAAGGAAGGCTCATTGCCGCCGGGACGGAGACAATCATCTCCCGCCCGCGCATGGACAACCCCTCCATCAAGGCCCGCTCCGCCATGGCCAACGCCTTTGGCGCGGACCTAGTAATCTCGCTTGCCTGCGATAGCTACCACAACGAAAAGGCCCACGGCATAGCCACCTTCTACTTTGGCTCGGAAGACGGCCATTCCTCGCTCATTGGAGAAACCCTGTCCGGGTACATCCAGCGTGAGATCGTGGCCCGCACGCCGCTGCTCAATTGCCGCAACCACGCCCGCACCTGGGAGCTCCTGCGGCTTACCCAGATGCCCATTGTTCAGGTCCTGCTGGGCTACCTCACCAACCCGGAGGACATTAAAACGCTCACCAAGCCTGATGTCCGCGACGCCATCGCGGAGGCTATCGTGGTGTCCGTCAAGCGCCTCTACCTGTTAGACGAAGACACCGCCGTGACCGGCACCTACCGTTTCGACGAGCTCCTGGAAGCTGAAAAGACGCAACTGGACTAAATGCTCAACCACGCCCCGCAATAGGCTGCCAAGATAAACACCGCAACCTTCTAGCGAAACCGCCGCGCTAAACCATGGCACGCGCCAGCAGGTCATCCATGGCGGCCACGGTAAGCAGCTCGAAGGGCGGCGGGAGCTCCATCCGCAGGCGCGGGGTAATGGGGTGGTCCCGCACCACCCGGAACCCGGCGGCTTCTAGCGTTTCTACCGGCATGAGCCCTATCCGTGGGGGCTTTTCCCCCAGGAGTTTCCGCGCCTGTGCAAAGTCGCGGTAACCAAAGGCCTCCACGGCCGTGAAATCCCGGGCGACCAGGTTCATCACTGCGGCGTCAAGCACAATGGCCTCCAGTCCGGGGTGCCCCGGGTCCGCGAATAGAGAAGTAATGACCGCCGCGTCCTCCGCCACCGGCGCGGTGGGCAACTTGGCGGCGCCCTGCGCCAACTCTGGCGAGCAGAAGTACACGGTGGCGCTATCTTGAATGGTGAAACCACACTCACCGAACTCCACGAGCGCGCGGGTAACCCAAGCCTCCTTTTCAAAGGCGGGGTCCGCTACGGTGGTCTTGATCTCCCAGAACACACTGCGGGCAGCCAGGGGATGAACCTTAACCCCTTCAGTCACTGGCTGAACCCACATGGTGGCCTACTTGCCCTCAAGCAATCCCATGATGCGCTGGAAATCTTCCTGGTCCCCGAACTCCACCACCATCTTGCCCTTACGCTTGCCCATGGTCACGGTGACCTTGGTATCAAAGCGGTCGGAGAGCTTTTCCGCTTGTTCCGTGAAGAACTGCGGGGTTGGCGCGGGCGCCTTGCGTTCCTTAGGCTTTTCCCCGCGCTTATACAAAGTCACGGCCTCCTCTGTGGCGCGCACGGACATGCCCTCCGCCACCACGCGGCCGGCCAGGTCCTCCATGGCCTGCGGGTCCTCTAATCCCAACAGCGCGCGGGCGTGACCATTAGACAGCACGCCGGCGGCCACGCGCTTTTGTACGCCCACGGGCAGGCGCAGCAAGCGCAAGGTATTGGTCACCTGCGGGCGGGACCGGCCAATCCGGTCAGCGAGCTCATGCTGGGTGACCCCAAACTCCTCCAACAGCTGGGAATAGGCGTGGGCTTCTTCCAACGGGTTGAGCTGAACGCGGTGGATGTTTTCCAACAACGCGTCGCGCAACATGGCGTCATCATCCGTATCCCGCACAATCGCCGGAATAGTAGATAGCCCCGCCTTGGCGGACGCGCGCCAGCGCCGCTCACCCATAATCAGTTCAAAGTTGCCCTCCCCAGCGGGGCGGACCACGATGGGCTGCAAAAGCCCAAACTCCTTGATGGAGTGGATGAGCTCACTTAAACCCTCTTCATCAAATTCGGTACGCGGCTGCTTGGGGTTGGGTGAAATAGACCCGATGGCTATCTCACGGTAGGTAGCGCCAATCGCGGCGGGCTGGCGGCCCTTCCGGGGTGCCTGCTGGGAGATGGTGGGCGCACCCTTGACCCGCTGGCCGTCAGTAGGGGCATCGGACTTGCGGGGGGATTCTCCCAAGATGACATCGGCGGCTGAAGTGCCCAAGCGTGGGCTCCGTGACGGCGTGCCGGGACCGGACGGGATGAGAGCTGCTAGGCCCTTTCCAAGGCCACCTTGACGTTTGTCTTCCATGTTTTTAACCTTCCAGTTCCGCGTAGATTTCAGGGCTCACACCAATGGCGCCGGTGGTGGGGTGAGGGACGTAATCCCCGCGCTTGTCCAGCTCCACAGCGGCGGCCACGTAGGCCCGAGCACCCGTAGAAGAAGGATCATAGTCAACCACGGTCTTACCAAAACCAGGAGCCTCAGACACCCGGATAGACCGGGGAATAACGTTGCCCAACACGACTGCACCGAACTGGTTGCGGACCTCCATGGCTACCTGCTCCGCCAACTTGGTGCGGGCGTCATACATGGTCAGCAAAATCGCGGAGATGTGCAGCTCATGGTTCAGGTGCTCCCTAATCATATTGATATTGCCCAAAAGCTGGCCTACTCCCTCCAACGCGTAATACTCACACTGGATAGGAATGATGACCTCTTCCGCACACGTCATGGCATTGATAGTCAACAGCCCCAAGGAGGGCGGGCAGTCAATAAAAACATAGTCAAAGCCGTGCTTTTCCAAGAACCCGTTGTGCAGGGCGTCGTAAAGCCGGAACTCACGCCGGACCAGGGAGACCATCTCAATCTCTGCGCCGGCCAAGTCAATGGTGGCGGGGATACAGAAGAGATTTCCGCTGCCCTGCAGCGTTTCTTCCGCAGTACAGTCTCCCAGCAACACCTCATAGGAGGACTTTGTGCCGGAGGTATGGACCGCCCCCACAGCGGTGGACGCGTTTCCCTGCGGATCTAGGTCAATAACCAGGACTTTCTTGCCGTTGTCAGCAAGCGCAGCGGCAAGGTTGACGGCGGAGGTGGTCTTTCCCACCCCGCCCTTTTGGTTAGCAATGGTTACAAGGCGCACAGAACTCATATCACTAGGTTACTTTACGCGGGGGACACGGATGATGGTCGTGCCAAACACGGTGGATACTGTGGGTTCCCCGCCGCCGGCTTTGCGGATTTCTTTGGCGTCGCGTTCTAGTTCTTCGTGCACGGATTCACCCTTCATAGCGATCATTTCCCCGCCCACCTTGGCCAGGGGCAGGGACCACTTCACTAGCTTGCCCAGCGGTGCCACCGCACGGGAGGTCACGACATCTGCCCCAGATACCGCCTTTTTCACCGGGCCTTCTTCCGCGCGGCCGCGGATCACGGTGACGTTTGACAGTTCCAGCATATCCACCACCTCTTGGAGGTAGGTGGAACGCTTCAACAAGGGCTCTACGAGCGTGATGTGCAAGTCCGGGCGCGCGATGGCTAGGGGAATACCGGGCAGGCCGGCACCGGAGCCTACATCAACGATAACCGCGCCGTGGGCCATAACTTCGCCTATGACCGCGCAGTTGAGGATATGGCGGTCCCATAGCCTAGGGATCTCCCGGGGTCCCATAAAACCACGGACGTGACCGTCCGTAGCCAGGGAATCATGGTATTTCTGGGCTAGATCGAAACGGTCACCGAAGACTCTCTGGGGAGTCAACTTTTCCTGTGTCATAAGTTACTTCTGCTTGCGCTGTTTTTTGGTACGACGGTCAAGCTTGCGGGCGCCGGGCTTGGGAGCCATGGTGCGCTTGGCCTCCATCTTGGCGGCCTCCTCAGCTTCTTCTTCAGCATCCATCTTGCTGTAGACCATCCGGGTCTGCACGAAGGTCCACAGGGTGTTGGAAAGCATGTAGAACAGCAGACCAACTGGCCAGATGAAACCGGAGAAGACCAGTGTTGCGGGCAGGACCCACAACATCATGGTGTTCATCATCTTAGTCTGCATTTCCATCATCTCGGCGTTCTGGCCGGTGGCTGGTGCCACCTTTCCAGCAGCCTTGCGCTTGGCCTGCCGGGCTAGCGAAAGTTTGGCGTTAAGGTGGGTAAAGATGGCAATGATGATGATTAGCGGAACGATGATGATGGCAGCGTGCACAATGTCCACGCCCTCAAGCAGCGGGGAGTTGGCGCGCAGGTTGGTCACCAGAGGAACGCCAAAGACTTCCGCGTCAACGTAGGAGCGCACTAGTTCAGGGGAGAAGATGTAGTTGGCAATGCTGGCGTTTTGTTCCGGGCTCATGGGTTCAGCAACGTGGCCAAAGGCACCGCCAACCACAACGGTACGGTCAAAGGAGCGCAGCACGTGGAACAAACCAATAAAGACCGGAATCTGGGCCACCATGGGAAGGCAGCCGGCCACCGGGCGAACGCCGGACTCAGCGTAGAGCTTCTTCATTTCCTCGCCGGCGCGCATCTGATCATTGCCGTACTTTTCGCGGATTTCCTTCATCCGCGGCTGGAGCTCCTGCATCTTGCGGGCAGACCGCAGCTGGTTGATGGTTGGCTTAACCAGGAGGGCCTTTATGGTCCAGGTCAGCAACACAATGGCCAGGATCCAGGTGATACCCCAGCTGGGGTCGAGCACGAAACTCAGCAGCCAGTGCCAAAACCACAAAATCGCTGAGATGGGCCAATAGATGAAATTAAGCACGAGAAATCTTCCTAGTTGGTGTCAGATACCGGGTCATATCCACCCGGATGCCAAGGCCCGCATTTGCTGATCCTGGCTATAGCCATCCCCGTTCCCTTCACAGCGCCATGCGTGGAAATGGCTTCCAAGGCATAGGCACTGCAGGAGGGTTCGAAACGGCAGGTGGAACCTAGTTTAAGGGGTGAGAGAAACTTTTGGTAGAACCGAACCGCGGCGACGAAGGGTTTTGCTAACCCTCGCGCCTCGGGAATCTGTTCACCATCAGTGTTGAAATAGCTCATCGGCGTGCCTTTGTTAAGGCCTTGCGCAGGTCTTTTTCCAGTTCAGCACTGGAGGCCGTTCCGGAAGCGGGAAGCGCGCGGATAACAATGTCCACGGTCGCCGGCAGCGTTGGGATAAGGCTCATACAAATATGACGAAGCCGCCGGGAGGTGCGGTGGCGGACCACCGCGTTCCCAACGGCCTTAGAAACAACAAGGCCGAAGCGTGGCCCGGAGGCGTCAACTTCGGCTTCATTATTTTCGCCGCGGTTGTAATCCAGGTAGTGGATTACAACCGTGCGTGAACCCGCGCGCTTGCCACCTTTAATTGCCTTCCGGAATTGGACTGGCGAGGTGAGCTTATGGTGTGCGGGAAGCATGACTTTAAGCAGTCAGCTTTGCGCGGCCCTTCTTGCGGCGTGCTGCCACAATTGCGCGACCTGCGCGGGTGCTCATACGAGTACGGAAACCATGCTTACGTGCACGGCGACGGTTGTTCGGCTGGAACGTCCGCTTGCCCTTTGCCACGGTAATTCTCCTTGAAGTTGAAGGCAGCACAGCGCCTTAGCGCTACACTACTTAAGTGTTTGATGATGTGAGAAGCAAGGCTTTGAAACCCTGAACTATCAAAATAATTGAGTTGTTTTTAAAAACGACCCTTCTCACGCACAGCATCTTGCTGTGATAGACCATGCCAGATTACGCGACTTTTCAATCTTTGTACAAATCGACACCCGGTCACACCCGAAATTACAAGCATGTTTTTCTTCCCAGCTCACCGGCATGTTTGCCAAGGTTTCCTGGGCGAATGAGGGCCCAGATTTTTACCCCTTGTGGAGTTATTAAGGGCCTGTGGACAAATAGTTAGACACTGTGGGTTTTAACCGGTAAAACATATTAGAACCAGCGACATCCCGGGCGGACAGCTTGTGGATAACCCTAAATCGAAACTTTAGACTTCTCCTGTTATTGCAGGTAAGGTGGATAAAGTGCGCTTTTTCAAGTTATCCACAGGGTCAGGTAGGGTTGTGGATAACCCGGAATTGCACACCTGTGGATAACTCTGTGGAAGTCCCGCGTACACTGCAAAATCTGGCTGTGCACAAGTCCGTGGAATTTGTCATTAATACTTAACAACCAACCCAGAACAACAAGAAAAGGTGTGAGCGTGGCTGAATCACAACACGACACTGAGGCCATGTGGTCGGCGATAGTCGAGGATCTACTCACCCGTTCCGCCAAGTCCGAGCCGGGAGCTTTCAAGTTCTCCCCGCGCCAACGCCTTGCCGTCCGCCGGGTGCGCCCCATCATGCTTAACAACGGCTACGCTTTCATCGCGGCACCGGACGAGCACGCCAAAGTCATCGTGGAAAACGAACTGACCGAGCCGCTCACGGCCTCCCTGACCAAGTATTTTGGGCGGCCTTATTCGCTCACCGTGTCCTTGGCCATGCCCGAGCCCGCCCCGGTGCCGGAGCCAGCACCAACACCCGCACCCACCGAGCAACCAGTTGCGCCTCCGGCACCCCCTACAGCGGCACCCTCAGCCGGAGCCCCAGGTGAAGCACCAAGTGGAGCACCGGCAGTTGGGGCCACCGGTTCCACACCCCATGGCTCCGCACCCCTCAATCCCGGCATCCCGGAGGCCATCAAACTGCCCTCCCAGCTTGATGCTGAACCTCGCGCAGCCAGAGACCCCAGGTGGGATAACACTTATACCGATCCAAACCCCACGAACCTCGATGACTTGGCGGATAAGTTCGCCCAAACCCAGCCCGCGCCATCCGGAGCGCGGATCCCACGTGAGGAGCCAGCGCACGACCCCAACCGCGAAACCTCGCTCAATCCGCACCACACCTTTGAGAGCTTTGTCATTGGTTCCTCGAACCGCTTTGCCAACGGCGCGGCCGTAGCCGTGGCAGAATCCCCCGCGCAGGCCTACAACCCGCTGTTCATTTGGGGCGGCTCCGGCCTGGGCAAAACCCACCTTCTCCACGCCGCCGGAAACTACGCCAAGTTTTTACAGCCGGGGTTGCGCGTGAAGTACGTTTCCTCCGAGGAATTCACCAATGACTACATCAACTCCCTGCGCGATGACCGGCAGGAGTCTTTCAAAAGGCGCTACCGCAACCTTGACATCCTGATGGTTGATGACATCCAGTTCCTGGAAGGCAAAGAGTCCACGCAGGAGGAGTTCTTCCACACGTTCAACGCCTTACACCAGGCAAACAAGCAGATCATTTTGTCCTCAGACCGTCCACCCAAGCAGCTCAACACCCTGGAAGACCGGTTGCGCACTCGCTTTGAAGGCGGGTTGATTACAGATATTCAGCCGCCCGATCTGGAAACCCGCATTGCCATTTTGATGAAGAAGGCGGAGTCGGACGGTACCAAAATTTCCCGGGAGATTTTGGAAATGATTGCCTCCCGTTTTGAGTCTTCTATCCGGGAGCTGGAAGGCGCACTCATCCGCGTTTCCGCGTATTCCTCCTTGTCACACCAGGACATCACCATGGAAACCGCGGAACTTGCGCTCCGTGACCTGATTCCAGATTCTGCCGACAGGCAGATCACGGCGGCCACCATCATCGACATTACCTCTGACTATTTCAACGTTGACCCTTCCGATCTCAAGGGGGCGGGGAAAAAGCGCACTATCGCACACGCCCGCCAGCTGGCAATGTATCTTTGCCGCGAGCTCACCGAACTTTCCCTGCCCAAAATTGGATCCGAGTTTGGCGGCAAGGACCACACCACGGTGATGTACGCGGAGAGGAAGATTAAGAAGGCTATGAACGAAGACCGCCAGACTTACAACGAGATCCAGGAGTTAACCTCAAAAATTCAGTCTGCTCCCCGTAATTAGCATTTCTGGCCTCCTTCTAGGCCTAGGGCAAACGTTTCCGCCGGTAGCTGCCTTGCAGCCACCGGCGGTTTCTTTTATCCACAGGGAATTTCACACCTGTGTAATTCCACTGTTGTAATTTAGTTGAGTTCGTCACTTGTTCGGGGTTTTAGCTGGAGTTTAGGCCTGTGGATAAGCATGTTCACAAGTGGGCCTGGCCGGTGGAACAAATGTGGATAAACTACAAGGGTCGGTTTTTGTCCACAGAAAATTCCTGTCATTCACAGGAAACCCACACCGCTGCCAACAGATCAAAAACGGCTAATTACAAGCTACGAAGGGTGGTTATCCACAAAACCCACACCGCCTATTACTACTACTGACTTTGTAATTAAGATCCTTTGGGTAAAAACGGGGTGTGTGCAATTTGGCCGTTCGGGTGCGCCGGGCCCACGACCACGACCAGACGGTGAATCACAAAACTGAGTTCTATCAACCGGCGGAATACGCTAGATTGGTAACTTGAACAACAGCTACCGCTTATTGCCCTGCAATTTACAACCTCCGAGGAGCCTTTCCCATGGACAGCACCGAATCCGTGTCATTCCGCGTTTCAAAAGATGACTTTTCTGACGCCGTGTCCTGGGTAGCCCGTAATCTGCCCACTAAGGTCACTCAGCCGGTATTGCGCGCGATGATCATCAACGCCGACGACCAAGGGGTAGAACTCAGTGGCTTTGATTATGAAGTTTCCACGCGCGTGCGGATCCCCGCTGAGATCGAAACCCCAGGCCGGATTGCCGTAGCGGGCAAACTTATCTCCGATATCGTGAGCTCTTTGCCCAATAAGCCTATCGATCTGCGGATGGAGAACTCCCGCCTGCACGTAGCCTGTGGCTCCTCAAAATTCGAACTTCCCATTGTTCCCCTGGATGATTACCCGCAGCTTCCCCACCTCCCGGAGGTCACCGGAAAGATTAATCCCCAACTTTTCGTAGAAGCTGTATCCCAGGTGGCTTCAGCAGCAGGACGCGATGACACCTTGCCCATGCTCACCGGCGTGGACATCACCATTGATGGCACGCAGATGCAACTCACCGCAACCGACCGCTTCCGTCTAGCCATGCGCACCCTGGAATGGGAGCCCACCAACCCAGACGTCAGCGCCAAGTTCCTGGTCCCGGCAAAAACCCTGCAAGACAACGCCCGTTCGCTAGACACTCATCTCAACAACGCTGTTGAAATTGCCGTGGGCAGCGGTGACAGCATTGCCGCCGAAGGCCTCTTTGGTTTGCATACCGACTCCCGCGAGACCACCACCCGTTTGCTTGAAGCAGACTTTCCCAACGTGACACCGCTGTTGCCCAAATCGCATACCGCGATTGCCTCGGTCGAGGTGGGGCCCTTGCAAGAAGCCATCCGCCGCGTGGCCCTGATGACCGAGCGCAACGCGCAGGTTCAGCTGCATTTCTCCGAAGGGGAAGTGGTCCTGCAGGCCAGCGGCTCGGACGGAGGAAACGCGCAGGAAAGCCTTCCTTGTGCCTTCGCCGGTCGCGACGAGCTGGTCATTGCTTTCAACCCCGGATACCTCAAAGAGGGTCTGGCCGTTATGCACACTGACCGCGTGTTCTTCGGTTTCACCGAGGCCTCCCGTCCGGCCATCATGGTTCCAGAGCCCGAGGAAGTGCCGGAGGCTGATGAGGAAGGTACCTTCCCCACTCCGGAGACTCACTTCACGTACTTGCTTATGCCGGTGCGCGTGGCTGGGTAATGTACGTCGCGGATATCGACTTACGCGATTTCCGGTCGTGGCCTAGCCTAAAGCTCGAGCTCACCCCGGGAATCACCATCTTTGTCGGATCCAACGGGTTTGGAAAAACCAACATCGTGGAATCGGTGGGCTATGTTGCCCACTTAGGTTCCCACCGGGTCAGCCACGACGCCCCGCTAGTGCGGGAGGGCACTGACAACGCCCGCGTTTCTGTCACCGCAGTCAACCAAGGGCGCGCTCTCACCGCCCACCTGTTGCTCAAGCCCCATGCCGCCAACCAGGCGCAGCTGCACCGCACCCGCTTAAAATCCCCCCGCGAACTGCTGGGAGTGGTGCGCACGGTCCTGTTTTCCCCAGAAGACCTGGCTCTTATCAGGGGTGAACCGGCCCAAAGGCGCGCCTACCTGGACGGGATAATTGCCTCCCGTACTCCGCGGCTTGCCGGGGTGAAAGCGGATTATGACAAGGTGCTCAAGCAGCGCAACGCACTGTTGAAAAATGCCTCCCATGTTTTGCGGCGGGGTTACAACGACTCGGAGGGGGCCTCCGCGCTGTCCACTCTTGACGTGTGGGACGCGCAGCTGGCGGGGCTTGGGGCGCAGGTCATTACGGCCAGGTTGGATCTGTTAACAGAGCTAGCGCCACTGATTTCCCAGGCCTACGCAGGGCTTGCCCCGGAGTCGCGGCCTGTCAACGTCAACTACCGGGCCACGGTGGATACCAGTGACCCGGAGGTCCTTGAAGCCACCATGCTGGCGGAATTGGCCAACAAAAGGCAGCGGGAGATTGAGCGCGGAATGACGTTAGTTGGCCCTCACCGCGACGAACTGGAGTTGGGGCTGGGTAGCCAGCCGGCCAAGGGCTTTGCCTCGCACGGTGAGACGTGGTCCTATGCCATCGCCTTGCGGCTGGCGGAGTTTAACCTCTTGCGCCAGGACGGCACAGACCCAGTACTGATCTTGGATGACGTATTCTCCGAGCTTGACGCTGCACGGCGTAAAAAATTGGTGGAGCTGGCAAAGTCTGCCGAACAGGTGCTTATCACGGCTGCGGTTGATGAAGATCTTCCGGAGAATCTGCCGGCAGCCGCCCGTTACCGCGTTACCGTGAAAGACACCGATGAAGGAAGAATTTCGGAGATATCCCATGTCTGACCCGGACTTCATCACCAACGCTGTGCAGCGCGCCAGGGCGTTGTCAAAGAATCCGCCCCGCCTTAGCCAACCCGTGGCCAAGATGAAAAGCCTCGATGACCGCGCGGCCAAGAAAGCCGTCAGGCGCCTGGGGCGGGAGACCGGACTGGACGGCCGGGCCAAGCGTCGCGGTATTGGTGTGCCCAAGTTAGCCGACATCCTTCAGGACACCATCCAGGAACGCGGCTGGCAAGAGGAGCTGGGCCAAGGCTGGATCTTTGGGAACTGGGAAGAACTTGTGGGCGCGTCAACGGCGGCGCACACCAAGCCGGAAAAGATTGAACACAATATTTTGCATATCTCCTGCGACAACTCCAACTGGGCTACCAACCTGCGCTATCTACAGGGAGAAATCCTCAAGAAGATTGCCGCGAAGGCGGGAGACGGCGTGGTGGTGCAGTTGCGGATCCACGGACCCAAACAGCACCGTAACTACCAGGGGCCAATGTGGGTCAAGCCGCAGGGCTCTAATGACACCTACGGTTAGCGGAAATCCACGGTTTTTGCGTCCCGGGTACGAAAAACTGAATAATTTGGCCTTTTAAGGCGTTTAAGGGGTCTTTAGGTAGGGGGATATGGGCAAAGGCAGTGTAAGATGGTAAAGGTCTGAAATTACATTTATTGCCTAAAGGAGTACACGTTCCGTGGCTGAAGAACACGCATATGGTGCGGGCTCAATTACCATCCTCGAGGGACTCGAGGCTGTCCGCAAGCGTCCCGGCATGTACATCGGTTCCACCGGTGTACGCGGTTTACACCACCTAATCTGGGAGGTCGTAGACAACTCGGTTGATGAGGCCATGGCAGGCTACGCCTCCAAGGTTATTGTCACCCTGCTGGAAGACGGCGGCGTTGAGGTTATCGACGACGGCCGTGGTATCCCGGTAGAGATGCATGAGACTGGCGTTCCCACCGTTCAGGTGGTTATGACCCAGCTGCACGCCGGCGGCAAGTTTGACTCTGAATCTTACGCAGTTTCCGGCGGCCTACACGGCGTGGGTATTTCCGTGGTGAACGCGCTATCCACCCGCGTGGAGGCGGATATTAAGCGCGATGGCAAGCACTGGAGCCAGCGCTTTAAGTACGCTGTCCCCGAGGAACTGGAAGAGGGCGGAAACGCCCGTGGTACCGGTACCACCATCCGCTTCTGGCCGGATGAAGAGATCTTCGAAAGCATCGAGTTTAACTACGACACCATCGCGCGCCGCCTGCGTGAGATGGCCTTTTTGAACAAGGGCTTGTCCATCACCCTGCGCGACCAGCGTGCCGGCGCTGCCGAGCAAGCGGAGCTAGACGCACTGGCTGACGCCGGTGAAGAAGCCGTGAGCCTGGATAGCTTTGATGATGCTGAGCCAAACGGTGAGGATACCAAGGCCAAGAAGGACTCCAAGCCCAAGGTCCGTGAGATTACCTACCATTACCCCAACGGCTTGCAGGACTACGTGGAGTTCCTCAACCATAATAAGAGTGAGATTCACCCAACGATTGTCAGCTTTGACGTCAAGGGTGATGACCATGAGGTTGAGGTGGCCATGCAGTGGAACCAGGGCTATAGCCAGTCCGTCCACACCTTTGCTAACACTATCAACACCCATGAAGGCGGCACCCACGAAGAAGGTTTCCGTGCCGCGCTGACCACCTTGATGAACCGCTACGCCCGGGATCACAAGTTGCTTAAGGACAAAGACGGCAACCTCTCCGGCGATGACTGCCGTGAGGGCCTGGCTGCCGTTATTTCCGTCAAGGTTGGTGACCCCCAGTTCGAGGGTCAGACTAAGACAAAGCTGGGCAACTCCGAAATCAAGGGCTTTGTTCAACGCGCAGTCAACGAACACCTCAACGACTGGTTTGATGCTAACCCGGCTGAGGCCAAAGCCATTATTAACAAGGCCGTGTCCTCCGCCCACGCCCGCGTGGCCGCCCGTAAGGCCCGTGAGTTGGTTCGCCGCAAGTCCGCCGGGGATATGGGTGGACTGCCAGGCAAGTTGGCTGACTGCCGCTCCAAAGACCCCAAGCTCTCTGAGCTCTACATCGTGGAGGGTGACTCCGCAGGCGGTTCCGCCAAAGGCGGGCGCGACTCCATGTTCCAGGCCATCTTGCCGCTGCGCGGAAAGATCCTGAACGTGGAAAAGGCCCGCATGGACAAGGTGCTCAAGAACGCCGAGGTGCAGGCCATTATCACCGCGCTTGGCACGGGCATCTTGGATGAGTTTGATATCTCTAAGCTGCGCTACCACAAGATTGTCTTGATGGCTGACGCCGACGTAGACGGCCAGCACATTGCCACGCTATTGCTGACGCTTCTCTTCCGTTTCATGCCGCAGCTAGTTGAGGACGGCCACGTTTACTTGGCTAACCCGCCCCTGTACAAGCTCAAGTGGAGCAAGGGCGAGCCAGGCTTTGCTTTCTCTGACGCTGAGCGTGACAAGCAACTGGAGGAGGGCCTTGCCGCCGGCCGCAAGATTAACAAGGACGACGGAATCCAGCGTTACAAGGGCCTGGGTGAAATGAACGCCTCTGAGCTGTGGGAGACTACCCTTGACCCGGAGTACCGCATTTTGCGCCGCGTTGATTTGGAAGACGCCCAGCTGGCAGACGAACTCTTTTCCATCCTCATGGGTGATGACGTAGCGGCCCGCCGTTCCTTCATTACCCGGCACGCGAAGGACGTGCGCTTCCTGGATATCTAGGAACCCCCGCCAGTGGGCTTCGCGCTAGAGGGTCAACTACGCTAGCAGCCCGTGGGACAACAGATACCGTGTTGACAGGCCCCGCCGCTTCCCGGAGCGGCGGGGCCTGTGCATTCCCGTAGGCCACTGACTGCGGGCCCGTGCGCCAGCTGCCCCGGAGCCACCACCTGGCCAGGGAGGGCAAAAAAATCCCACCGCGACCGGGACCGGTCAAAGCGGTGGAAAGGGGTGGTGAGTGTTGCTACATATGCTTGTGCAGAATCCTGGCAAGTTCCGGGACCTCGGGTTCTACCACCTTGGTGGCTTGGCCGCGTAGGGACCTGTAGGCCTTGGATAGAGCTGCAACGTCAATTGTTTCCGCTTGGCGGTCAGCAACGGACATGAGGGCGTTGGTCACCTGGCCAGACCGGGGTACAACGAATTCCCCGAAGTCGGTGGCGGATGAGTCCTCGAATTCCTGCCAGAGGGGCTCTAGTTCCGCGAGGATCTCCGGCAACATGCGGTTAGTGCCTTTGGCGATAATGTTGCTATCTAGCTTCTTTGCAGCGCCAACGGCACCCTTGATAGCCATACCGGTAAGCCCGGATTGCTTGGCAACCGTGTCCTCCGCAAGCGCCGCGATGTCAGCTACGGTGGCTTCCCGTTTCCCGGGGCTCAAAAGCTCTGCGAGTTTAGGCATTGGGTGCTGGAGCTGGTGCCGGTGCCGGTGCCGGGGCCGGTGCTGGCGGCGGCCCGAATACGCCCTTGAGGGCGGCTATTTGGTCCGCTAGTTCGGGGGCGCCGTTGTTGCGGGCTAGGCGTTCAAGGTCAAAGTCCAGGCCGCCGTTGGCACGGCTATCCACGGAGGAGCCGGAGCTTCCTTGGGCACCAATTTGTTCCGCAATGCGGTCGATTTCGGTGCGGAGCGGGGGAACGTTGTCACCAATTAGTTTTAAGCCAGTGGCAACGCTAACAGCAATGATTCCTACGTCCAGGACCGAGGATCCGGTAAACGTTGCGGGTTGGGTACCGGGAACGAAGTTGGGGTCAGTTTCAAAGTCTTGGGCGGAGGCGGCGGGCACCGAGGTGGTCAAAACGGCACCGGCGATGGCGGTTGCGGCAAATTTCTTTAGTCTCATGTGTAACAACTTTACCTTGTGTAACAGGTTTGGCGGTAAACATTTGCGCAAAAGACGGCGAATTCTTTGTTATGAGTCCGCAGGGCCGGCACGCGTTCCAACACGTTCTGCAAAGCGCTTGCCGCCTGTTCGGCGTTGGCGTGGACCATAACTCCGTCCATGGTGGCCGTACTTGCCGTTGCGGCCGCAGCCAAAGCCGCATAGTCCCGCACGGTAGTCCGGTAGGCAGCGCAAAACTCTTGAGCCACGAGCAATAGCTGTTCTGGTGTCATCTATTTCCCCTCTTAGTAGGGCATTTACCCCGTTAGAAGCGCCGCGCGCGGCGGATCTCGTCTTCTAGCTGCTTGCGGCCGGGCAGTAGTTCGCGTGCGGTGGCCTGCACCTGGGCATCGGCAAGAGTGCGCGCAGCCGCCTGGACTATGGCGCGCACGGCGGCCTCGTGCTTGGATGTACCGGAGGCGGACGCCAAGAGGGTAAGCGCGTGGTCTTGTTCGGGGGAAAGCCGGAGAGTCATTGCCATCCCCAAATGGTATCACTGTGATACCACTAAGAGCCAGGAAAAACGCTGAGACGGTAGAATAAACGGTTATGAGTGAAAACAACGATGGTCTTTTTGACCGCATTGAACCAATCGACATCAATGATGAGATGGAGTCAAGCTACATTGACTACGCCATGTCCGTCATTGTGGGCCGCGCGCTACCCGAAGTACGCGACGGCTTAAAGCCCGTCCACCGCCGTATCATCTACGCGATGTTTGACAACGGCTACCGCCCGGACCGCTCCTACGTGAAGTCCGCGCGCCCCGTGGCAGATACCATGGGTGAATACCACCCCCACGGCGACACCGCTATTTATGACACCCTGGTCCGCCTGGCCCAGCCGTGGAGCATGCGCTACCCGCTGGTAGACGGCCAGGGCAACTTTGGTTCCCGCGGCAATGACGGCCCCGCCGCCATGCGTTACACGGAGTGCCGCATGACGCCGCTGGCCATGGAAATGGTCCGCGACATCCGCGAGAACACGGTGGATTTCTCCCCAAACTACGACGGCAAAACCCAAGAACCCGTAGTTCTTCCCGCCCGCGTGCCAAACCTGTTGATGAACGGCTCCGGCGGTATTGCCGTAGGCATGGCCACCAACATCCCGCCGCACAACTTAAACGAACTGGCGGACGCCATTTACTGGCTGCTGGAAAACTTCGAATCCACTGAGGATGAGGCACTTGAGGCGTGCATGGCGCGCGTGAAGGGCCCGGATTTCCCCACCGCCGGCCTCATCGTGGGCGACCAAGGCATCAAAGACGCCTACACCACCGGCCGCGGCTCCATCCGCATGCGCGGCGTGACCGCCATTGAGGAACGTGGAAACCGTCAGACCATTGTTATCACGGAGCTGCCCTACCAGGTCAACCCCGACAACCTGGTCCACAACATCGCGGAATCGGTTGCCAACGGCAAGATTGCCGGTATCTCCAAAATTGATGATGAGTCCTCCGACCGCGTGGGTATGCGCATTGTCATCACCCTAAAGCGCGACGCCGTGGCACGCGTGGTGCTCAACAACCTCTACAAGCACTCCCAGCTGCAAACCTCCTTTGGTGCCAACATGCTCTCCATCGTGGACGGCGTGCCGCGTACCCTGCGTATTGACCAGATGCTGCGCCATTACGTCACCCACCAAATTGAAGTCATTGTCCGCCGCACCGAGTTCCGCCTGCAAGAGGCTGAGGACCGTGCGCACATCCTGCGCGGCTTGGTCAAGGCGCTGGACATGCTCGATGAAGTCATCGCGCTCATCCGCCGCTCCCCAACGGTAGATGAAGCCCGTGAGGGATTGAAAGACCTGCTTGACGTTGATGACTTGCAGGCCGACGCCATCCTGGCCATGCAACTGCGCCGCCTGGCCGCGCTAGAGCGCCAGAAGATCATCGATGAGCTGGCTGCGCTTGAAGAAAAGATTGCAGACTTAAAAGACATCCTGGCTCGCCCCGAGCGCCAGCGCGAGATTGTGCGCTCCGAGCTCGCGGAGATTGTCACTAAGTACGGTGATGACCGCCGGACCCAGATTGTGGCCGCCGCCGGAGACGTGAAAGACGAAGACCTCATTGCACGTGAAAACGTTGTAGTGACCATCACTGCCACCGGCTACGCCAAACGCACCAAGGTGGACTCCTATAAGGCACAAAAGCGCGGCGGCAAGGGCGTTCGCGGGGCGGAGCTCAAGCAAGATGACATTGTGAAGAACTTCTTTGTCAGCTCCACGCATGACTGGATCTTGTTCTTCACCAACTTTGGGCGCGTCTACCGCTTGAAGGCTTATGAATTGCCGGAGGCAGGCCGTACCGCCCGCGGCCAGCATGTGGCCAACCTCCTGGAATTCCAGCCGGAGGAAAAGATTGCCCAGGTAATCCAGATTTCCTCCTACGAGGACGCCCCGTACCTGGTCCTAGCTACCAAGCAGGGCCGGATTAAGAAGTCCCGCCTGACTGATTACGAGTCTGCGCGTTCCGCCGGACTCATTGCTATCAACCTCAACGAGGGCGACTCCCTCATTGGCGCCTCCCTAGTCTCCGAGGGTGATGACATCTTGCTGACCTCCGAACAAGGCCAGGCTATCCGCTTTACTGCCGATGATGACCAGCTGCGCCCCATGGGCCGCGCCACCGCTGGCGTCAAGGGCATGCGTTTCCGCGGTGATGATCAGCTGCTGTCCATGTCTGTGGTCAACGACGGCCAGTTCCTGCTTGTTGCTACCTCCGGTGGCTACGGCAAGCGCACCGCCATTGAGGAATACACCCAGCAGGGCCGCGGCGGCCTGGGCGTAGTGACGTTTAAGTACACGCCAAAGCGCGGCAAGCTCATTGCTGCGGTCACGGTGGATGAGGATGATGAGATCTTTGCCATCACCTCCGCCGGGGGCGTGGTGCGCACCGAGGTCAACCAGATCCGGCCATCGCAGCGTGCCACCATGGGCGTGCGTTTGGTCAACTTGGCTGACGGGGTGGAACTCCTGGCCATTGACCGCAACGTGGAAGAAGACGGTGAAGAAAACGCTGAGGCCGTTGCTAAAGGCGAGAAGACAGTAGAAGAGGTCTTGAGCGAGCAGCTGCCTTTGGACAGCAAGCCGGCGGGAGAGGAACTTCCGGCGGATGATCAACAGCCAGCGGATGACCAGGTGGAAGCCACGGACCCCAGCGAATTTGATGCCAACGGCGTCAAAAGCGCTGACCAAACCGAAGGTGAGGAATAAATCATGGCGCAGCGCAACGTGACGCTTAGGCGTATAGGAGCGATGTCGGCGTTTCGTGTGGGTCTGGCGTTTTCCGTAGTTGGGCTCATAGCCTGGCTGCTGGCCGTGTGCCTGCTCTGGTTTGGTTTGGAGCAAGCGGGCATCGTGGACCAAGTCAATAGCTTGATTACCGATGTGGGAAGTGACGTCACTGTCACGTTTGGCATGGTGCTGTCAGCTACGGCGTTGGTGGGTGCCGTTACCGCCATTTTGGCTACCATCCTGTGCCCGATCCTGGCGCTCATCTACAACGCAACCGTTGAGCTCTTTGGTGGCCTTTACCTCCGGCTTTCCAGCCTCTAGTAACTGCCTGACCTGGCGATTTGCGTAAATAGTGGAACGGGTTGTAAAGTTACATCTCGTTCCGCTTGAGGGCCTATAGCTCAGTCGGTTAGAGCGCATCGCTGATAACGATGAGGTCGCAAGTTCGATTCTTGCTAGGCCCACCACGGAACAAAAGGGGCATTAGCTCAATTGGTAGAGCACCTGCTTTGCAAGCAGGAGGTCAGGAGTTCGATTCTCCTATGCTCCACAATTTACCCGGTACCGCAAGGTGCCGGGTTTCTTGTTTGCCAGCCCTTCGGATATTTCCGGGGTCTTAGAGTTGGGTTGGGTTGGTGCGCTTGCCGGGAGCTTCGCAGATTCCCCGGAACTAACCCCTGTGGAAAGTGGGTATTCCCCGGAACTAACCCCTGTGGAAAGTGGGTATTCCCCGGGTCTAACCCTGTGGAGGGTGAGTACTCTCCCGGGTTGGCGTTGTGGGTGGTGGCTATCCCCGCTAATTCTTGTTGACTCGGAAATTGGCAGACTGCGGTAGGGTGGTAGCCCATGAAGACTCTTGTGCCAGGTGTCATCGCCGGTGGATTGCTTGGCTTAGTACTGTGGCTTGCCTCCGGGACCTTTTGGTTCCTTCCCATTGCTGTTGCCTTGGGTGTGGCGGTAGTTCCCCTGGCGCTGCGCGAAGAACCTCGTTTCCACTCTCGCAAGAAACGCGATGAAAATTTCCGCGATTAGTGCCTGGCGCGGGCGGCGTAGGATCTGGCTCTGGTTCAGCCTCCAGGCTCGCCGCCCGTGGCTGAAGCAGCCGTCAAATTTTTAAGTTACCGGGCATTGCGGGTAGAGTGAACGCCTGCGGGGCATTAGCTCAATTGGTAGAGCACCTGCTTTGCAAGCAGGAGGTCAGGAGTTCGATTCTCCTATGCTCCACAAATAACCCGGCACCACACGGTGTCGGGTTTGCTGGATCTTCCGGCACCCCGGATCTCCCCGGCCTGTCATGGACTATAGAGGTGATGGCAGTGCTGGTGAAAGGGAAGAAGGAAGCGCGGGCGGCCCCGTGGTGTGCGAATGCGTGGTGTGCGGCCCCGTGGTGTGCAAATGCGTGGTGTGCGTGCTGCGGATAAGCGGCGGTAGGGCCGGTTCCCATATTCGCCGGTGGGCATCTGGGAACGGTAGTTATTGTTTCTTTTCTATTGCTGGTACTTTTTAAATTGTAAAGACTTTTTTCCAGGACGTGGAAAGTGAACTCTATGAAAGAGCAAAAAGAAGTGGACTGGCTAAACGAGGAAGAGCTCGCGGCTTTTGTTTCCTTGATGCGGGTCAACCTCAAGCTAATTAACAAACTGGACCGGCAGTTGCGTAGTGACGCGAAGATGAATTTTTACGACTACTCGGTGTTGTCGCATCTCTCGGAGGCGCCCGAGCGCACGCTCTGCATGAGTGAGCTCAGTGCAGCCACCGGCGGGTCCTTATCCCGGCTGAGCCAGGTGGTTACCCGCCTAGAGAAGAGGGGTTGGGTGGAGCGCCGTACTGGGGCGCGGGATGGACGTTTCACCGCTGCGGTTCTCACGGAACTGGGGTGGGAGCAGGTCAAGCAGGCGGCCCCGGGCCACGTTGATGCCGCGCGGCGGATAGTCATTGACCGCCTGACTAAGGCGCAGGTGCGGCAGCTCACGCAGATCAATAATCGTATTATTTTGGGGATTGAAGCCGAAAGGTAACTGAATCTGGCTCGCGTGGTCGCTGGGCCTGCTGCTGTGGTGCCAAAGAATGCAACTAGCTGCACCCTTGGAGTGGGGTGCAGCTAGTTAATGCTTGGGGAAGGGTGTGTTTTTAACGCTGGTTGTAGACGCGGCCGGCCTGGGGGTTGGGAATCATCTCATCGAGGCTGACTGGCTCCAAGCCCTTGGCGCGCAGGCCGTCAATGATGCACTGGGCGGCGTTGACCGTTGCCGGGTGGATGTCGTGCATTAACACGATAGATCCGGGCCGCGCGCCGTCCACGGCGGTGCGACAGGTCTGGTTGGTGTCCCGGGTACGCCAGTCCTCGGTATCAACGTTCCACATTGCTACTGCTTGCCCGGCGTTGCCAATTTGGGCGTTGACTGAGCCGTTGGTGGCGCCGTAGGGCGGGCGGAACCACCGGGGGCGGGTGCCAATAGCGGCGTTAATCGCGTTGGTGCCACCGGCTATTTCAGCGGCTACTTGGTTGGGGTGAAGTTTATTCAACTCCGGGTGGCTGACGCTGTGGTTGCCAACCGTATGGCCGGAATCGCGCATGCGGCGCACCAGGCCCGGTTGGGCATTGACCTTTGGGGCCAACAAGAAGAAGCTGGCGTGAACCCGGTTGGCGCCTAGGATATCCAGCAACCGGTTGGTATCAGCCACTGGCCCGTCGTCATAGGTCAGTGCTACGCAATTTGGGCAACCAGCACGTGGGCGCGGCTGTGGGGGCGCGGGAACCGGGCCTTGCGGGGCCGGCGCGACGGGTGGGGCCGGAGGGCTGACAATCCCTAGGTCCCGGGCAATCTGCTTGATTTGTGGGTTGTCGCGGATTTCGCGGGGTAGGGAACGGTAGGCGTTTTTGACCCCTTCGTTGGAGGAAGAGCCCAGGTTGCTGGAGAGGTTTCCCACGGGTGCGGCGGGTGCGGCGTGCGCGGCTGGGCTCAGGCTAAAGGAGAGAGCGCAGGCGGCAAGGAGGGCGGGGAGGCGATGCATGTTTGGGCCTTTCGTTAGGGGGAGTACTAAGTCAAGTAAGTACTCAGTAAAGAATGCCTTAAAAAAGCTCTCCACGCACACCTGACACGTGAAAATTTTAGACCAGTGTGACTAGAAGCGTTTCATGAGGATATGGAAGCGGTCGGTTTCATTGACTTCTTCGAATCCAATGCGCTTGTACAACTCGTGTGCCCGAGCGTTCTTCTTATTAACGCACAAGGAAATACCGGGTGCTCCTTTGCTGCGTGCAAGTTCAGTAGCGGCATCAAGAAGGGCACCGCCTAGGCCCTGGCCCTCGTAGCGGGACTCTACGGCAATGGCTAGTTCCGGAATATCTTCACTGACGTGGCCCCAGCCGTGGTTGTCTGCGGTTCCTTGGCGGAGCCAAACGCCGCCGGCGGGCACGTAGCCATCCCAGGCAATGAAGCCGTTGTTCTCGGGCGTCCACTGCTCCATGTAATAGACGGAGTCTTTGCCAAAGTTATCTCCGGTGGGCGCGGTTTCATCCCCAAAAACTTCCGTGAGGAAGTTCAAACGAGCAATGTAGGTGCGGTCGGATTCGGAGGTGGCACGCAGTTGGATCGAGGTTTCTTCGGTTTCGTGGGTTTCTTGAAAATCAGTCATGCCTGTCCATCATACCGGTTGATAGCTATTAGTGAGTTAGATCTCATCAGGCCGCAGCGGTTTGGGGTTAGTCCAAGTGGTAGTTGGAGACTTCGGAGCCAAGGAACTGGCGCATATTGCCGTTGATGTCCGGGGAGCGGAAAAGGGAGTCAGTGTCTACGGCGTCCCGGAGTAAGTCAAGGCGGGAAGAGGGGTCACCCAGCGCTGCGCCGGCGTTGAAGTAGAACACGGCTCCGTCGTGCAGTTTAACTGTGAGACGTTCTAGCGCCATGTTTTTCTCCTCTAGCCGGTTTCAAAAATTTAACGCCGTTAATGAAACCACCGGATGGGGGATAAATGCAACATTCCCATACGGCAGATTATAGCCCCCACTCCCGAAAGGGGGTGAGGGCTTAACCAGGCGCGGTAGGTTAGTTCTTGTCTTTGTCCAGACGGTGCTTTGCTAGCTGCTCATCTAGGGAGTCTAGGAGCTCTTCATCGCGTTCCTTGAGACCCTCTTCTGGAGTGGTTTCGGTGAAACCGGAGCCTTCGGAGGTGGAGGTGTAGACCAGGTGGGAGCCTTCTACGTTATCTGCGTCAGAGCTGAACTCTTCCACGCGCGGGGGTTTGGTGGAGGGCTGTTCCTTTTCAATAACGTCGCGGAGGAAGAAGTAGTAGATGCCCGCGCCAATCGCGGAGAGCAGCGTGAGGGTGCCCAGGATTGGCCAGAGTTTGCTGGACTTTTCTTCCTTGCCAAGTTTCTTCAGCGCTGCGGCGCGGAGCTTGTCTGCCCGCTTGGAGCCACGCTTGGCGGCTTTACGGCCTTCCTTGCGGCCTTTCTTCCACAGCTTAGAGCCGTCCTTGCGGGCGTCTTCCCATTCGTCGCTAAAGCGGTCAGCGGCGTCATCGCGGAAGGATGAGAACTCTTCTAGTGCGCGTTCCAGGCGGTTGTGGGCGGCTTGGGTAACGCGGCCAGCTTCTTTGCGGGAGCGGGGGAACAGGTCGGTGTCCTGTGCGGCATCAGCGGCGTCGCGAGCGGCGGCTTCTAATTCGTCATAAGCCTTACGCATCTTTTCTTCGCGGTTTTCGTTGAATTTAGACCACAGGGACTTGGTGGTGTTAAAGCCTAGTTTCAGCATCATAGGGTTCATTTTTATAGCTCCTTCAATGTGGGGATGTTGTTAGTTTTCCAGGATACGTCATAGACACCGGCACCGCTGCCAAAATCGGTATAAATAGACCGCTTGGTATGGCCAGACTGAAAATATATTCATTAAATGACGGTCGGGAATCCCCAGCTTATTGGACTCCCGCCAACCACTGGCGAAATCGTGGCCTTCCCGGATCTATAGACCGCTTGGTATATTCTGCGTGTTAGCAAAATATAGGAAGGAGGTCGGAGATGACCCCGCGTTTATCCGCGTCAGTGCCCTTAGATTACTTTGATGCGCAACCCACAGTACCGTTGCAACGTACCGCACTGTCTTTTGAAGTCATCCCGCCCCGCCACGACGCCGACGCCGCCAAAGTAGACCGCCTCATTGATACCCTGGCCGCATATAACCCGGACTATATTGCCGTGACTTCCTCCAAGCGCTCCGGCTGGCTGGAAGGCACCGCCGCCTTCATTGAGAAGATTAGCCAGCGCACCACCATGCGCCCCCTAGCCCACCTGGCGTGTACTGCAGGCAACCCGCAGGAACTTACCTACTGGATAAACCGGCTGGTGGACTCCGGCGTGCGCGGGCTGCTGGCCCTACGCGGCGACCTCCCCGCGGAGGGTATGCCGGCGGGTTATCTGCCGCACGCAACGGACTTAATCAACCTCATCCGCGACGTGGAGCGCGGCCAAGCCGCCCGCTTTGCCGCCGGGCGCCTGGCAGTGGGTGTTGCCTGCTACCCCTGTGGGCATGAGGAATCCGCCTCCCCGGACGAGGATTTTGATGTCCTTTTGGCCAAGCAGCGGCTGGGGGCGGACCTGGCAATTAGCCAGTTGTTCTTTGATGCGGAAGATTTCCTGCGCTTTAAACAGCGCGCTCAGCTGGCCGGGGTGCGAATGCCCCTGATCCCGGGAATCATGCCCTTTTCCACTCCGGCCAAGCTGGAGCGTATGGCTAAGTTCTCCGGCCTGCCCACCCCGGTTCACTTGTTGGAGAGGCTGGGCAATGACCCGGACTCCGGCTTAGAACTCACCGCCCAGCTGGCGCGTACCTGCTTAGGCGGCGGCGCCGGCGCACTGCATATCTATACCCACAACAACCCCGACTTAACGGTCAACCTGCTAAACAGAATTGGAATTGCACAACCATGACCACTAATTTCCCCACAGCCACTATTGAGGGCTACCCACGCATAGGCGCTAACCGTGAGCTCAAGCGCGCGCTGGAGGCCTTCTGGGCCGGCCGTATTGACGAGGAGACTTTCCGCTCCGCCGCGCACTCGTTGCGCGTGGACACCTACAACCGTCTACAGGATGCGGGCCTGAAAGAGGACTACTCCATTCCAGCGGACGTGGCTTACTACGACCAGGTCCTGGAGACTTCCCTGACCGTGGGCACCCTGCAGGCGGACTCGCTGCAGGCGGAGTTTGATCTTGCGCGCGGTACCAAGGACACCCCGGCATTGGAGATGACTAAGTGGTTTGATACCAACTACCACTACATTGTTCCCGAAATCGCCGATGATCAAAGTTTCACCCCCAACCCGCAGCGCGTGCTGGACATCGTGGAAGAGGCCAAGCAGGCCGGCCATACCGTGCGCCCCGTCCTGGTGGGCCCGGTAACCTTGCTGGCGCTGGCTAAGCCGGCGTTGGATGCGAAGACGGCACCGCTGGATCACCTCGACGCGCTGGTGGAGTCCTATAAAGCCATCCTGGAGGCACTGGCGGAAGCTGGCGTGGAGTGGCTACAGCTGGCAGAGCCCGCCTTGGTTGCAGATTTGGCTGTGGCAACGGACACAGAGCTTGCCGATGCCGCTACCTCCGCCTACTCCGCACTCCTCGCCGTGGAAAACCGCCCGCAGCTCTACGTCACCACCCCATACGGTTCCGCCCGAAAGGGGCTTAAGGCCCTGGCTACCGCAGGTGGAAAGGGTGTTGACGCGCTCCACGTGGATCTCTCCGTGGGCACCCTGGCCCTCACGGAGGGCTACCTGGACACCGTCAAGAACCTCCCAGTCAAGCACCTGGTTGCCGGCCTGGTGGACGGCCGCAACGTGTGGGCGGCCAACCTGCGCGACTTGCGTGAGAAGTTCGGAACCTTAAGCGCAGGCACCGCCCCGGGCGGGGTTTCCGTATCTACTTCCGTGTCGCTTCAGCACGTCCCACACACCGTGGACGCGGAAACCCACTTGCCGGTGGACGTGGCCACCTGGTTCTCCTTCGCGGATGAAAAGGTAGCTGAGGTAGTGGCTTTGGCTGCTGGGCCACTGGATGCATCGGAGGCCTATGCTAAATCTGACCGCGCCGTGCGCACCCGCGCGGAGTCCGCGCGCTCCCACAATGAGGCCGTGCAATCCCGCACCGGGGCCCTGCCGGAGGGTCAGGTGCAACGCCAGCCAGAGTTTGCAGGCCGCCAAAAAGCACAAGAGGCGTTGGACCTGCCCAAGCTGCCTACCACGACCATTGGATCCTTCCCCCAGACCCCGGAGATTCGCGCGGCTCGTGCGGCCCACCGCACCGGCGAGCTAGGGGACGCTGACTACCAAGACGCACTTCGCGCCGAGGTCAAATCCGTCATCGAACTGCAAGAGCGCCTAGGCCTGGACGTTCTAGTTCACGGTGAGCCGGAACGTAACGACATGGTGCAGTACTTCGCGGAACTCCTGGATGGCTTTGTGGTTACCGAAAACGGCTGGGTTCAGTCTTATGGCTCCCGTTGCACCCGCCCGCCCATTGTGGTGGGCGACATCTCCCGCCCGGAGGCCATGACGGTGGAGTGGGCAAAGTACGCCCAGTCCCTCTCCGACAAGCACGTCAAGGGCATGCTCACCGGCCCGGTCACCATCTTGGCCTGGTCCTTCGTGCGTGATGACGTACACCAGTCTGTCTCCGCTGATCAGTTGGGTGTGGCCCTGGCGGATGAGGTCCGCGACTTGGAAGAAGCCGGCATCAAGATCATCCAGATCGATGAGCCCGCGTTGCGTGAGTTGTTGCCGCTGCGCGAGGAGGACCGCCAGGAGTACCTTGATTGGGCCGTGCGTTCCTTCCGCCTTGTCTCCTTGGAAGCGCGCCCTGAGACTCAGATCCATACCCACCTGTGCTACTCCGAGTTTGGGCAGATCATCGACGCCGTGGCGGGTCTGGATGCTGATGTCACCTCGATTGAGGCCGCCCGCTCCCGCATGGAGCTGTTGGCAGATATTGATGACCGCTTCCACTCCGAGCTGGGTCCTGGTATCTACGACATCCATTCCCCACGCGTGCCTTCGGTGGCGGAGCAGGCGGAGCTCATCCGCGCCGCGCTGAAGAACTTCCCGGCTGACAGGCTGTGGATAAACCCGGACTGCGGGCTGAAGACCCGCGGTTACGCGGAGACAGAGGCCGCGCTGCGCAACATGGTGCTAGCGCGCGACGAAGTAGCGGCAAGTTTATAAAAGATCCTCCTAGCTAGTGCGGTGTCTGGATGTCCAGGCACCGCACTATACTTGTTTTGTTATCTATTTCAGTGGGTTAATTTCTGAGGAGTCTATATGCGCACCCTTCCCGTCCTTGTGGCCGCCGCCGGGCTGGTCCTGGCCAGCTGTGGCAACAGCCAGCAATCTGCACCCGAGGCAAGTTCCGCTCCTGGGGCCGCCTCCGCCTCCGCGACAGCTTCTGCCTCCGCGACCGTCTCCAGTGGGGTAGCCACAACGGCTTCTACCAGCGCTTCTTCCGCAACCTCTTCTACTAAGGCACCGGAGAAAAAGTGCGCCAACCCGGAGCTAGATCTGATGGAAACGGAATTTGGACTCTGGGGCGCAATGGGCACGCTGCCGGTGGACATAGGCCCCGGGGTGAATAAGAGCTTTGGTTATTCCAGTGTCCTGGATAACCACTTTGACCCGTGCGCGCAGTATTCCTTCATCACCGTGGAGGCGGTAAATGAGTTCGGAAGTCTAGAAAAGGTGGAGTTTCCCATCTTCTTTGCCGGTGAACATCTTATCCAAGAGCAGCGGATCCCCGGCGTAACCGAGATTGACAGCGTGAAGCTTATGGGCTCTAAAGCCGTGGTGACAAGCGCCGCTGCCGGGGATCCCGGTGTCACCTACGAACTGAGCCCGCACGCAGTTGTCCAGCACGGTAAGAACGTGGACTCCGCGCAGGCTTTTACTGACTTCACGCGCTTCCCACCTCCCGGTGACAGCGGGGTGCAAAGGCCGCATGGCAACGTCAATCACACGCCCTTTGACCACCAAGAGCCCGGTTTTGGAAGGTTCATCATCATTCCCATGGGCACTACCCACCTGCGGTGTACGGCTGTGACCTCCTATGTCCCGGACTTAGCGGATTCACTGAGTTGCCTGGCGCCGGAACCGGTGTTTGCCAACACTGAAACAAACAGTGCTATTGCCGGTCTTCGCAATGACCCGGAAGCCCCCGTTCACAACGCCGTGACCATGCATTTTTCCATGCCCTACGCGTTTTACACTGATAACCTCAGCCCGGATTCCGCTATTGGCGAAACCCGGGTGGCTGATGAGGCCGTCACTCGGATTGAAAACCTCACCATTGATACCAGAGGTGATAAGGTGCGAATCTCCGATAGCAGTTTCACGTTCACGCTCAGTGTCAAGCAACTTGGCATGGCCCCGGCGGAATTGATTGACACCTCCCGCTGGCCCACGGACCTGGATCCGTGGAAGTAGAGCGTGATCGCTAACAGCAAAGGCGTTGCTTACAGCGCGCCGCCACTTAATTCTTTATGATAGGAACCATGACTCAAAAGACCGCAACTGCAACTATGCACACCAATCACGGTGACATTGTCATCGACCTGTTCGGCAACCACGCACCGGTTACCGTGGAGAACTTCATCGGCTTGGCTAAGGGTGACAAGGAATACCGCACCCAAAACGCCAAGGGTGAGCAGACCGGCCCCTTCTACGACGGAGCCATCTTCCACCGCATCATCGACGGCTTCATGATCCAAGGCGGTGACCCCACCGGCACCGGTACCGGCGGACCTGGCTACCAGTTCCAGGATGAGTTCCACCCAGAACTGCAGTTCGACCGCCCATTCCTGTTGGCTATGGCTAATGCCGGCCCAGGCACCAACGGTTCCCAGTTCTTCATCACCGTGGCACCAACGCCTCACCTCAACAACCATCACACCATTTTCGGTGAGGTCACGGACGCTGAGTCCCAGCAGGTAGTTTCTAAGATTGCCAAGCTCCGCACCGGCTTCGGTGACCGTCCGGTTGAAGACGTGGTCATCGAGTCCATCGACATCGCCTAAAGGCACCACTTCATACGCCCGCGTTGCAGCAATGCTAACGCGGGCGTTGTCAGTTTTTATACCGTGCTAGTTGGCAGATTTTGCTAGAAAAGAAAGCCAAAAATGAATCCTCAACCCTTGACTTTTTCCCAGTGGGGCCGTAGCTACTTGTCCGTGGCACCCGTGACCGGCGTTATCGTGTTGGCCTGCATAGCCGCCTGGACCGCTACCGCCGTGCAGTCACTGTCCCTGTCCAACAGCTATTACGGCTCGTCCCTGGCCCATGACTGGACCTTGCTGGGGCCTTTGGTCGCTGACGGCGGCTACGCCCGTCCCCTAGGCGCGATGTTCATGCACCTTGATGCCAGTCACCTGATGATGAATGTGTTAATGCTGGTCTTCGTGGGCCGGGAAGTAGAACGCGCCTATGGCGCCGGCCTTTATGCGCTGTCCTACCTGGCGGGTGGTTTGGGCTCCGCCGCAGCCGTGTTGGCCCAGGACTTTGACACCCCCACCGTGGGTGCCTCCGGCGCGCTGTACGCCATGATGGTCTTGCTCGTGGGTGTCTACCGGAAACAGCGGCTCAATTTGCGGGCACCGCTGGCCCTCATCCTGGCCAACCTGGCGTACACCTTCATGAGTCCGGGAGTTTCCCTGTGGGGCCACGTTGGCGGGTTGGTGACCGGGGTGATTTTGCTGGGTGCGTTGAGCCTTCCCCATCAGACCGCGCGCTGGATTGCTGTGGTGGGCGTTGTGTTGACCAGCGTGGGTGCGGTAGCCCTTGGCGCAGGGCTTTGGGGATAACTGCCCAAGTTATCCACGCGCTCACATGTGCGAAAGTTATCCACAGTAGTTATCCACATTGTGGATAACCACATTCCTGTAATTCATCGCACGTTTTATCGGAGTTTTGCCAGTTCACCCACCGTATGGCGCTAAAGAACATGTAATTCACCCCCTGTGTTAATGGGGAAATTAGTTATCCACAGCCTGTGAACAAACCTGGGGATAGTGAAATTCTACAGAGAATCCCACAGCCTGTGGATAACTTTGATCACCGGGTGGATAATTTCACCAGTCACTCACGCCCCACCCGCCGGCACTGCGGCGGTAGCCGGGCGGCACGCAGGGCGGGGTTGGCTTTAACAAGGCACAAAAATGCCCGCCTGGGTCAAACCAGGCGGGCAGGGCGGTTCTACGGGCGGAGAGAAAGGGTTAGCGCCAACCCATAGTCATCAGCAGCCCGATGATGGCTAGGCCGAAGCCGATGAGGTAGTTCCAGGCACCCAGCTCACGCATCAAGGCAATGTCCTGGCCGGCCAGGTAATTGACCACAATCCAGGCTAGGCCCAGGATCATTAAAGCCAGCATGAGGACGATGTACCACTTGGGAGTGCCCTCAGTATTGATCTTGACCGGGGTGCGGTTGGTGCTGGAGGAAGAAACCGGAACCGGGTTCTTGGTAATTTTGGACTTAGGCATGGTGTACCTCTAACTTCTACTAGTTGTAAATTTCTAAAATGCTAATGAGTGCGCGCGTCAAGCGCTGCACCGGGGCTACCTAGCAAATTGCTACCTAGCAAATTACTGTACCAGCTGCACCGGGAAAAACCCTGGTGCCGGCCGGGCTGGACTATTTTTACTGCTAGAGCCGGGCCAGCCGGGCCAGCCCCGGGCTGGCCCGGCCTGGGTTAGCCGGTTAGGTTATTAAGGGCTTCACCTAGGGACAAAAGCTCCCACTTGCGGATATCAATGTCTTGGTCCTTGCGGATGATATTCCCGCCGGAGGTGGAGGCCCAGGCAATGAGGCCACTGTCCGTTGGCACCGGGGTATCCACGGTGGGCCCTATCTTGAAGTTGCCGGTCCAGCCCAGATCGGTGAGCACTTTGCGCGCCCGGACTTCGGTCATGCGCACTAGTTCCGGGGCCTGGATGAGCATTCCGTTGGAGACTTCCAGGGTAACAACCTGGCCTTCCCTGACCTCTTCACCTTGGTTGCTCACGGAGAGGACCTGGTTCTCGGGCTTCTCAGAGTCCACCAGGTTGAAGCTGACTTCCAGACCCTGGGATTCAAGGGTGTTGCGGGCGTCTTGGAGGTCCATGCCCTGGACCCGGGCAACGCGCACCTTGTTAGCGCCCTTGGAAATAGTCACGCGGACCTTGGAGCCCTGGGATAGCTGCGAGCCACCCACAGGGGTCTGAGCGATAATTTCCCCTGCTGGGGCGTTGCTGTCGTTTTCCTCCTTGATGTTGCTGTCTAGTTCTAGACCTTCGGCCTCAAGTTTCTTGGCGGCCTCATCCAGGCTCAAGCCCAAGATTTCGGGGACTTCGGTGACGGCCTTGCCGGAGGAGACCGTGAGGATCACTGTGGACTTTTTCTGGACCTCGGATCCTTCGGCGGGATTGATACGTATGACCTTGTTGCGTTTGATGTCCGGGCTGGACTCCTGGTTGATTTGTACCAGGAGTTCCATCTTTTCCAGTTCCTCAACCACTTCCTGGCGGTCGCGGTCAGCAACCTTCGGGATGGTCACCATGTTGGCGGCTTGCTGTTGCTCCTGGAGGCGCTGTTTTTGTTGTTCCTCAATGTCCTGGGAACTGTTGTAGAAGTCCCAGGCAAAAAAGGCGATGGCAATAATCAAGATGCTCGCCAGGAGGGCGGCCAGCCATTTAAGTTTGGAACCTTCCTCTTCCTCACGCAGGGGAGGACCCGCCACGGGTGCGGCAGCTGCCGGGGCTACCGGCGCGGCGGCTGGGGCTGCAGGGGCCACGGGAACTGGATTTGGTGCGGGCTGCTTTGCCATGGTGTGGGTGGCGTCGCTAGCCATCGGTGCGGGCCTGGTTGGGTCAGGGGAAACGTGAGCCTGCGCGGCTTGGGTGACAGAACCCCTGCCTAGCCGGCCCAGGTCTTCGCCCATCTCCCACGCCGATTGGTAGCGGTCAGCGGGGTGCTTGGCCATGGCCGTGAGCACAACCGCATCGATGTTTACCCGCTGGTTGGAATTAAGACCTTCGATAAATTGGCTTGGCGGCACCGGGTCTTCTTGGACATGTTGATACGCCACTGCAAACGGGGTTTCGCCTTCAAAGGGGGTGCGGCCGGCAATGGCTTCATACAGGACGCATCCGAGGGCGTAGACGTCCGAGCGGGCGTCGGCGGCCTTGCCGCGGGCCTGTTCCGGGGAGAGGTATTGCGCGGTGCCAATAACCGCGGACGTCTGAGTCATGGCGGCGGTAGAGTCATCCAGCGCCCGAGCGATACCGAAGTCCATGACCTTTACCTGACCGGTATTGGTCAGCATGATGTTGGCGGGCTTGATGTCCCGGTGGATAATTCCTGCCTCGTGGGAGGACTGCAGGGCGCTGCACACCGGTGCCAGGATCTCCGCAGCTTCCTCTATTCCCAGCGGCCCGTCTTCCCGAACCAAGTCGCGGAGCGTGCTTCCATGCACGCGTTCCATGACAATGTAGGGAACTGAGATTCCTTCCCTTTCCGTCTCACCGGTGTCGTAAACAGCGACGATATTGGGGTGGTTAAGGCGCGCCGAATTCTGCGCCTCACGGCGGAAGCGCTCCCGGAAGCCAACGTCGCGCGCCATCTCGGGGCGCAGCATCTTAATGGCCACGTCGCGGCCCAGGCTAGTGTCTTGGGCGGCATAAACTTCAGACATTCCGCCCGAGCCGATGACGCCTCCTAGTTTGTAGCGGTCGCTAAGCATTTATGTTCTCCTACTGGGACGGGGTCTTTGTTAGTTTATTCAAATCTGCTACCAAAGATTCAAAAGGTGGCAGACTTTTAGAGGTGGTTGGGGAAATAGTTTCCCGGGGCAGCTCCGGTGGTGAGGCGTCCGGCAGGGGATCAGGCGCGGGCGGGGCGGAGGTTGCCGGTGGCGGCGGGGGCGGAGCTAGTTTGGTTTCCGTGACCGTGACCGGCACCTCGGTAGTCTCCCGGACGGTGAGCCGGGGGCTGTGAGGCCGGTTGGAAGAGGTGGGCTTTTCTCCGGCGGACTTTTCCGCCGGCGGGCTGGGTTCCTCTTCCGGGGAAGGCGGCGGTGGTGGTGGTGCCTGTTCCTGGGTTGTCTCTAGCCATTCGGTAACCACGGTGGGTTCGTCAGGAGCCGGTGTTTCCTGGCCGTCATTGCCCAGCAAGAAGTAAGCCCCCACAGCTGCGCCACCGAGGCCCAGCACGGTCAAGACGGCAATCAGGCCGCCGCGCCCTTTAGGTTGTGCAGGCGTGGGGCCTGCCGGTTCCCCGGAAGCCCCAGCCCCGCCCGGCTGGACCGCCGGGGCGGCGTGCCTAGGTCCGGTCTGCGCCGGGCTGGCGGCACCAGCGGTGGCGGACGCACCGGCAGCGGCGGCACCGGCAGCCGCCGCTGGGCTAGAAATCATGGACGTGGCCGCGCTACTAGAAATAGAAGGCGGGGAATCCGGGATGGGAGTGCCGGCCGGCTGCGGTGGGCGGCGGCCAAAGCGGACATCGGAAATAGCGGTGGCTAGATCCTGACCACCGGGATAGCGGGTGGCGGGATCTTTGCGCAGGCAGTTACCAACCAGTTCGCGCGCAGGGGCGCTAACAGCAGTGGGCAGGGGATCCGGAGCCTGGTTGATGTGGGCTAGGGCAACGGAGACAGAAGAGTCCCCCACGAAGGGGCGCCGGCCCGCCAGCATCTCATAGCCAACCACACCTAATGAATAGACGTCAGAGGCCGTGGTGACCTCCTGGCCCTGAGCTTGCTCCGGGGAGACATATTGGGCGGTTCCCACCACCATTCCGGTGCGGGTGAGCGGGACAGCCGCAGCAGCCTTGGCAATCCCGAAGTCGGTTATTTTCACGACCCCGTTTTGGGAGATGAGCAGGTTGCCGGGCTTAATATCCCGGTGAACCATGCCCATCGAGTGGATATCCGCGAGGCCCTGCGCGGACTGCTCCATGATGTCTAGCGCTAGTGCCTCCGGGAGCTGCTTTTCCCTAGCCAAAAGACCCGCCAGGGACTCACCCCGGACGTATTCCAAGGCCATGAAGCAGAAACTGGAGCCGTTGGTGTCTTCCAATTCCCGGTAGTCGTAAGTTTCCACCACGTTGGGGGAATGGATCTGTTGCGCGGATTCGGCTTCGTTGCGGAAGCGCCCCAAGAATTCCTCATTATCGGAAAACTCCGGACGCAGGACTTTAATGGCTACCTCGCGTTGCGCGCGGTTGTCGTCCGCCAACCAGACAGTGGACATGCCGCCGTGGCCCACCGTCCACTGCAAGGTGTAGTCCGGGCCGATTAACTTTTGTAAACGGTCTTTATCCATCATTACTTGTTGTCCCCTCCGTTATAGGCGTAGAGGAGGGCCCGGCCAATTGGGGAGGAAACTTGCCCGCCGGTAGCACCGGTGCCCAGGTTACCGCCGTCTTTGACTACAACCGCTACGGCTATATCGCGCTCCGGATCAAAGGCCACATACCACACGTGCGGAGGCAGGCCCTCGCCGTGTTCGGCGGTACCGGTCTTGGAGGCAAAGCCGTTGCCGTCGTAGCCAAAGGTGTTGCGCTCGGACGCAAACATGAGATCCCGGAGGGTGTTAGCCACAGGCTCTTCTACCGCCTGCGCAGCCACGCGGGGTTTGGTGGTGGAAATTTCTTTCATCTTGGCGTCGGTAATGCGCTCAACCAGGTAAGGCTGCATGCGCACGCCCTTGTTGGCCACCGTTCCGGCCATGATGGCCGCCTGCAACGCGGACATGGTCACGTCACGTTGACCGATGGCGGACTGGGCGGTTTGCGCCGCGTCCGGAAGCTCACCCAGCGAGCCGGAGGCGGAAGGCACGCCAAGGTCATACTGCTGGCCAATGCCAAAGCCGTCGGCGTATTTGCGTAGCTCTTCCGCGCCAATGGCCTCGCTCATCTGCACGAAAGCCGTGTTGCACGACAGTGCGAAGGCAGTAGTTAAGGTGACGGTAGCGGCACCGCCACAGATTTGGGAGTCATAGTTGGTTAACTCCGTTTCCGTGCCCGGCAAAAAGATGGAAGGTTGACCAGTCAGGGGAGACTCAGGGTTAAAGCCGTTGCTCAACCCGGCTGCGGTGGTCACAATCTTAAAGATTGAGCCCGGTGGCAGGGTGTCTGCCGTAGCGTGGTTGACAAAGGGGTTCCCAGGCTGCTCCTGCAGCTGCGCCCAGGTTTGTTCCGCTGTTTCCGGGTTGGCAATGTCTGCGGCCGCATAGCTGGGGCTGGAAGCCATGGCCAAGATTTTTCCGGTGGACGGCTGGATGGCCACTGCGGCACCCTCGTATCCTTGGGAATTTAGTTGGGTGTAGGCCAGCTGCTGCAGCGCGGGGTCAATGCTGACCTCTACGTTTGCGCCGGCGTGTTGCTTGCCGGTGATGGTGTCCATCCAGTTGTTAGTGAACAGGGAGGGATCCGTGCCGTTGAGGACGGCGTTGTAGGAGGCTTCCAGGTTGGCGGCCCCGTAAATCTGGGACAGATAGCCGGTGATAGGGGAGTAAGCAGGAGAAGTCTCCGGATAGGTGCGGGTATAGACGCCCTCGGAATCCGCAGTGGACTGGGCCAAGACCGTGTTATCGGCGTAGATTTGCCCGCGGGCTATGGTCCGTAACTCGTAGTAACCACGGCGGTTCAAGGGGTTTTCGGCGTATTTGTCAGTGGAAAAAGCCTGGATTACCGTCAGGTTAACCAACAGGATGGCAACCAGCAGGAGGGAAAACAGTGCCATTATACGGATGGAACGGTTCATCGCGCACCTCCTTTAACAGTGGCTACCAGTGAGGCGTTGTCCGGTACGTTGGCCGGGCGGCGGGCGGCATTTGAAATGCGCAGTACCACAGCCAGCAGCATGTAGTTTGCCATCAGTGAAGAACCACCGGCGGACATAAACGGGGTGGTCAAGCCGGTCATGGGCAGCATGGCGGAAATACCGCCGGTGACTACGAAGACTTGGACAATCAGGGTCAGTGACAGGCCGGCTGCAACGAGCTTGCCGTAGGTGTCACGGACGCGCAAGGAGGCGTTGAACCCACGGGCAACCAGCATGGCAAAAAGCACCAGTACGGCCGATAGCCCAATGAAACCGAACTCCTCACCCACGCCTGCCAGGATGAAATCCGAATGCGCCACCGGGACCAGCTCCGGGTGACCTTTGCCCAGCCCCGTGCCGGTGATTCCGCCATAAGACATACCAAACAAGGACTGGGCCAGCTGCGTGATGGTGTTGCCGTCTTCACCCAGTGGGTGCATGAAGTTGGTGAAACGGTCCTGGATCTTGGCGGAAACCTGATAAATGGCAAGCCCACCTAAGGTAGCCAGGCCTAGTCCAATGACCAGCCACGACACCCGGCCGGTAGCCATAAATAGCATGCCTAGCACGGTGGAAAACAGCAGCAGCGCAGGACCAAAGTCATTGGATACGCCCATGATCACAATGGCAATAGCCCAAATGACCAAGATGGGAGCCAGGTCGCGCAGGCGCGGCAGGGAAAGTCCGAAAATCTTAAAACCGGCCACGGTGAACAGCGAACGTTTTTGTGTCAACAGCATGGCGAAGAACAAGATGAGCAAGATCTTGGAGAACTCACCCGGTTGGATGGAAAAGGGGCCCAATTTGAGCCAAATCCGAGCGTTAGCGTCGGTGGGCTGTGGCCAAACCAACGGCAGCGCCAGGAGGATGAGGCCGGCTGCCCCCAGCAGGTAGGAGTACCGCGTCAGGGTGCGGTGATCGCGAAGCACCACTAGGACAAGTGCGAATAGTGCGAGCCCCACGATGGTCCAAAGCACCTGGCGGGTGGCCAGGGAATTTCCCGTGGCAATATCAAGGCGCGCCAGCATAATAAGACCAGTGCCGTTGAGTACCGCGACGATGGGAAGCATGATCTGGTCCGCCCAGGGGGCAAAGAAGATCAATGCCAGGTGAGCTACCGTGAATACACCAATGAACCCGCCAATGAGCTTGAAGATCTCACTGGTCAAGGCGTTGTCTTGGGAGAGCTCCAGGCTAATAAGCGTGATGGCAAAGGCCAAAGCCGCTACAATCAGCAGCCCCAGTTCCGTGGTGCGCATTTTCATCTATCCGACCTCCCGGCAGTTGATACCCGGCTCTGCACGGAAATTTGAAGCAGACTCGAGCGAGGTGGTGGGGGCCGCAGTCGTGCTGGTGCCAGGCCGCGTGGCAGAGCCCGAAGCAGTGGCAGAACTGGAAGGGGCAGCCGAATCAGAAGTGGCGGCGCTCTTGGACTTCTGTGGCCGCGTCTTTGCACTGGTGGTGCTTTCGGACTTGGCCGTTGTGCGGCACGCGGGCAGCACGTCCTCAGATAAGCTCACCAGCTGGGATTGCACTTTGTCATAGGAGCCCGCCTCAAGGTTGTCTACTACCTGCCGGTCAGCGGGGGAGAGGTCCTGAGCGGTGAAAGGCTGAAAGCCATCCCCACAGTCACCTGCTTTAAGGCTCATTTCCCCCTCCGCGTTGAGGCACACGTGCTGGTAAGTCTTGTTGAGCGGGCGTCCGAAAAGGGAGAAATCAACGCCGTTTTCAACGGTTAGTTCCCGGCTTTCCGCGGCCTGAGCCACGTAGTAATTCCCGCCGATGTAGCTCCTGGCGCCTATCCCGCCACCAACCACCACGATCAAAAGCGCGAGGATGGATAGTACCGTCACCCAGCCGACGCTACGTTTGGCCGGGGCAGGATCCTCTTCTTCAGCGGCTTCCTCCCGGTTGCCCTCCATGGTCTCCCGTGTAGTGGAAGGCACGGTGGCGGAGGGAACGGTGGCGGGAATTACCTGCGGGGTCCGGTTGAGCATGGCTGCACGAGCGGCGGAGGAGTCCGCACGAACGTTGTCGGGCAGCTCCCCGGCAATGGCACCGGCGTACACCGGCCCTGTTGGCCCGTCTTCCGGCGCTGCGGCGGAAACCTCAGCGATGACTACCGTGACGTTGTCCGGGCCACCCGAGCGCAGCGCCAGCTCCACCAGGGTTTGCGCTGCGGTATTGATGGAGCCTTGTCCCAGCGCAGTCTCAATAGTTGAGGCGGTCACGGGGTCCGATAAGCCATCCGAGCACAACAACAGGCGGTCACCGGGTTTGGCGTCCAAGGTGAAAAGGGACGGCTCTACGTTCCGCCCGGTGTATGCCTTCAAAATCAAAGACTTTTGCGGGTGTGAGGACACATCTTCCGGGTCCAGCGTTCCCTTGTCCACCAGGGATTGCACAAAAGTGTCATCTTTGGTGATTTGTTCTAACTTGCCATCACGCAGGCGGTACCCACGGGAGTCACCCGCATGGACTACGCCAAATTCTTGACCGTTGAACATCATGGCGGTGAGAGTGCAACCCATGCCGTCAGTCTCAGGGTTGGCCTCCACGTGGCGGGCAATATCAGAATTCGCGTCTCTTGCCGAAGCCCCCAACAGCGCTAGCATGTCGTTGTCACCCGGGTCCTGGTTGAGCCGTTGCATGCGCTCAATCATGAGCTGGGAGGCAATCTCTCCGGCGGCGTGTCCACCCATGCCGTCGGCCATAGCCAAAAGAAAAGGACCGGCGAAAGCGGAGTCCTCATTGTTGTTACGTACCAGTCCGCGGTCAGACAGGGCCGTAACGGTGATTTTCAACTTCTTGCTCATGGCAGCAGCCTTACTGTAGTGCGACCCATTTTGATGTTAGACCCAACGCCAATACGTTCAGGCTGGTCAATACGGAAACCATCGACGAAAGTGCCGTTGCGGGACTCAAGATCTTCTACGAACCATTCGGATCCACGCCTAAATAAACGGGAGTGGTGTGCGGATGAGTAATCATCCCCGGTGACAAAGTGACAATCATTTGCGCGGCCGATGGTGAGTTCTTCCAGCACGCCAAGCTCCATGTGGGAGCCCTTGTAGGGGCCCTCCACTACGGCGATCTGGCGTGCAGATTCCCTCTTTTGCGCGCGTGGCGCGGGTGCTACAACCGGCCCACTGACGCCGGGTGCCGGTTGGTTAACCGGGATGGTGGCCGCACGGTTGGCGTCCCGGCGCATGGCGTTAAGCGCCACCAGGATGAAAATCCAGAGCAGCGACAAAATGCCAATACGAAGCCCAAGAAGAATCAAAGAGTCCATTGAGTTAGTTCTCCAAACCGGTGATACGAACCTCTATGTGGGAATGTCCCATGGTAATGACGTCACCGTCAGCTAGTAGCCAATTCTCTATTGGGGTGTCGTTTACGGTGGTGCCGTTGGTGGATTGGAGATCAACCAACACGGCGTCGGAGCCATTCCACGTGATTTCCGCGTGGTGGCGGGACACTCCCGTGTCCGGCAGACGCAGGTCTGCGTCATTGGCGCGGCCAATTATATTTGATCCCTCATGAACCTGGTAGGTGCGGGAGGAGCCGTCCTGTAGAAGCAAGTTGACGCTGGGGCCACTGGTATCGTCCGGATTGGGGACGCGGTGCGCACGAAACGCCGTAGTGGCGGCCTCTGCGTGCACTTCCGGATTTTCGCCGTGGGGATTAGACATCTGGTTCTCCTGACCGGGTTCGTGAAAGATTGCGTCAAAACCGGATTCTTCTTCCGGCTGAGGTTCGATAAAAGAGGAAACGCGAAGTTGGCCTGTTCTCAAACCTGATTCCTCCGCTATGCGGACCACGACCGGTCCGGCCAACGCCCATCCCTTGTTGCGGATAAAACGTGACACCTGCCCGGATAGCTCTGCGGGCAGCTGCCGGTCCCTGGACAAGTTTTCGATGTCCTTGGACCCTACTGCCACGGTGAGGACGTTGGGCGCGTAAAGCCCTCCGTCATCTGCGCGAGCTAAGTTGTCCTGTGTTTCCTGTTTGAGGAGCTCCTCAATTTCCTCAGGGACTACCCGGCCACCGAAGACTCGAGCCATGGCATTGTCCATGCCGCGTTGCATGGACGAATCCAGCCTTGCGAGGGTTGCGAAAACGCCCATCCCATGACCTTCCCTTCAGTGTGCGAGTGTAAATGACCTATCCAGTATAGAGTCTTTGAAGTAAACAACATAGATCCGCGCCAAAAAGTTCCCGTTGCGCTGCGGATTTGCTGATTACCTAGGAAACCGTGGTATCTTAATTTAGTCGCTTTAAACCGACCGTTGCCTGCCCAGGTGGCGGAATTGGCAGACGCGCTGGCTTCAGGTGCCAGTGTTCGCAAGGACGTGCGGGTTCAAGTCCCGCCCTGGGCACAATTTAAAAACTCCCGGAACACCATCGAATGATGAGGTTCCGGGATTTTTCGTTTTCCTGGCCTTGGGCGGCAACCAGGGGGGCGCTCCGGCTAGCGCCCGCCGGTCGCCTGACTGCGGAGGTTCCGGTTTTCTCGAATGATAAAAGTAACGCCGCTGATAAGGAACACGGATATTGAAACCCCGATCAGGGAAAGGAATACTCCGATCCCTTCCTGAGAGGGAGGGCCAAAAGAGACGCCGGCGGTGAATGCGGTTGCAAAGCCGAATGCGAAGAAAAAGGCGATGAGCGGAATCCACATGAAGTGATTGGCGAATTTGAGTGTGATGAGGACGCTAAGGGCAATGACCGTGAGCCCGCATCCAATTACCTGCCATACCTCGTAGTAATTTGGGAACCCGAACTCTAAGGTCTGCACTAGTGACCGGTGCCTACTCCAGCTCAACCAAGCAATCGTGGAGAACATGCCCGCGACAAGTGACAGGGCGGTGCCGGAGAACAGGCGGGCTACTTGGTCCCGACCGGTTACCTTGAGCGTAATCAGAAAAAACGGAAGCCCGAAGATGACGGCGAAAAATCCCAAGAAAGCCATCCCTCCCAAGAAGGATGACAGCTGGAAGCCATCAAATTGCCGTGGGGTCTGGCTTGCTAATAACGATGTGGCGTGGAGGAGCATATTTTTCCTTTGTCTCACACCTTTTCAGTTGAAAAAGTTTTATGCAGGGTGGAGGCCAGTATACGCGCAAGAAAAAACTCAAGTATCTAATAAAGCACTCTAATTGTTTTTTGACCTGGGCTTTTCCGATCCGTCAACCGCGCATTGGACAGCGAATACTAGGCGGCCCTTTAATTCCTTGGGCTCACCTGGGCTCGTGTTTTCAGGGCAGGGACGCCATACCCCCGACTAGGCAGGGCAAACAAAAGCCGCTCCCGGAAGATAACTTCGGAGAGCGGCTGTGGCCTAGAGCCTAACGGCGCTGCTGGGACAGGAAAGCCCAGATTTCGTCGGCAGTGCTGGGCTTGTACCACCAGAGGTGGCCGCCCGGTACACGAATGTGTTCGGTGGGCTTGGAACAACCGTGGGCAATAACTTTGGTAGCGCCACCGGGCAGTGGGTGCTCGGTGCGGTGTGCTGAACAGTTGTTGCGGTGTGCGTAGCGCTCCATCATTTCGCGGCCACCGTAGTAGTGCAGCCCGTAGCGGAAACCACCGTTGTAGGCGTGCTGCTCATCACTCATGCCATGGACATTGATGAACGCGATGGAATTGTTTTGGCAACCAGCATCCACGGCGTCAAAGTAAGCACCGGAGACTGGTGCAACGCCCGCAAAAAGGTCTGAAGCATGGCAGCCCAGCACTGCGGCCATTCCGGAACCCGTTGACATACCGGTGGCGTAGATCCGACCACGGTCAATGTTGTAGGAGGCCTGGACGCGGTCAATAACCCTGCGGATGAAATCAATGTCCTGACCTGGTGCGGAGGTACCCGTGGGGTTTCCTTCCCAGGATTGATGCCAGGAGTCAGGGTAAACAATGATGGCGTCGCGGCCGATGGAGGACCACTTTAGGCGCGAGTAGTTCCGGAAATTCTCTGATGTGTCCTGATAGGCGGGGATTCCGACCATGACAGGGAAGGGACGTGCGGGGTCATATCCAGCTGGGACGTCGATAAGGAACCGGCGGGGGCCGTGGGGAGTATCAACCCAAAGGGCACCGAAGCCGCCGTTGGAAACTGGTTGTGGTTGGGTGGCAACCCAGGGACCTAGTTGAATGTTTCCAATAGAGGCTCCGGTTGAGGAACCTGGGATCTGGCGCTGCAGATCCGAAAGTCCCTTCTTAACCTGGTCAGCAATGGATTGCAGCTCAGGGGGTACGGAGGATTGCGCCTGGGCGCCTGCGGGGGCTGCGGTGGCTAGGAAACCGGTGGCCACAGCAGCAGCTACTAGCCGCGTGAATTTCTTAGAAGACATGCTTTTCCTTCTGGAGATTTTGGACACTGAGAGTTGTAAATGAGAAACAAGAAGTCTTTAGTAACCGGCTACGCCTTCAGCGCCACCGGGTAGCGGTGGGGCGTCTTGCGCTGGAGGAGCAGCAGGGGCTGCGGGGGCAGCAGGCGCAGCAGGCGCTGGAGCAGCCGGTTGTTGGGCGGGCTGAGCCGGTGCAGGAGCTGGGGCCTGTTGTTGCACGGGGGCCGGAGCTGGAGCCGGTGGCTCCACGGGGGCCGGCGCCTCCTGCTGTGGCGCTCCTACTGGCGCGGGTTGTTCTTCGACCGCCGGTTCGGTGGATACCGTTGGTTCTTCGTGCTCTTGCTTGTCTTTGGCTGGAGCGGAAGATTCCGTGGTGGTAGCTACGGCACTTGAGCTCACCGTGGTCGTGGTGGCTTCCTCAACATCATCACTGTCGCCGCAAGATACGAGTGCGGTTCCAGCGACTACGCTGACCGCAACGGTGGCTAGACTCCGGCGTAGGAAGGTGGGGCTGAACATTTTTCTGACCTCTTTAGGTTAAAAACAGTTGACCCTTTTAAACTATCAGCTTTTATCTTATGTTACCAGTGTTGACAGAAGTTGCTTAAAGTTATGGAAGTTACCGCCTTTTACTCCCTGGAGAGGGAAGACTGGGCGTTCACGGCGCACGGCGGAAAGCAACCGGGGTGACCCGGGAATGACGGGAAACCCCAGTGCTACGCGCAATGCAAAAACTATTAGATTGTGCCTGAATGGTGGAATCTAGCGCGAAGAACCAGCCATCTGCAAAATGGAAGAGATATCCGGAATGCGGATGGTGTAGCCTGCGACGACTATATCCATGGTTGGCTGGCCGGGCTGGACGAATACTGGGATAACCATTCCTGCGGGGGCCGGAGCTGGTGCGGGTGCTGGGCGGCCGGGAGCTGGTGCCGGTGCTTGATTGGCGGGCCGGTGGTTTCCAGATCCGTTCAGATTACAACGGGCAATTGCCTCATCCGCGCGAGCGATAGCGCCACGAATTTCCCCGCCACGCGGGTGGAATCCAGCAACAGCAAGCGCCTGGTTTTTCTTGGCATTGTAATCGCCGGGATTGGTGTAATACTTGGCGGCCTGGGCGCACGAAATTTGTCCGGCGGGGACTTTTGCTAGGTAATCATCAATAGCGTCAGCGGAGGCGGTGGCAGGTATGGAGAGCAAGGTGGCTCCAACAAGAGTTGCTAGTGCAAGATTTTTCATGGCCCCATTGTGTCACGTTTGTGACTGAAGTGAAAGGAGTTGCGATGGCATTTTCCCTCCAGGGGCTTTTGATACTGATCTTTAAAAGGATTCATAAAAAATGAGTAGCGAAGTTGAAGCGGCAAGGGTCATTGTTGAGAAACCGGGAAAACACCAGCGCATACCGCTTTATAAGTGCTTGGAAGGCCGTTTGGAATGTATTCACTTTTGGATGTAATCTTAATCGGATTTTTCCGTACGGCCCGACGCTTTCCTCATTGCTCTGGGACCGGCTCAATTTCCAAATCTTCCGAAAGGAATCACCTTGAAAAAGTTTACTTCCGCACTTGCATTGTGCCTTGGGCTGTCCGTTGCAGCACCCGGTTTGGTTCCTGTTACCGCCGCCGCGCAGACTCCCTCCATGCCAATCCGCAAGCACCCCGAGTGTGGGGAGGGCAAAGGCCTAATTGGAAAGGTAACTGCCTCAGCTACTCGTAACGGCGTAGATGTTCCGGCCGGAGAGCCTTTCCAAGTGGGCGACCAAGTGGTCTACCTCCTTGAATTCACCAACCTCGAAGATGAAGAAATCTATCTCATTGCCGATCTTTATATTGACGGTAAGGAAGACTCGTACTGGGCAGGCAATTTTCCCCCGAACGTCTCCGCTTCAGAGAAGTACATTTTTAATGCAAAAGAAACAAAATCTATTGCTATCAAAGGGGTAGGCCAAGATTCCACCCCGTTTGTGGTTTCTGAGCAGGATTTGCAAGCAGGTTTTATCCACCACACCTTCGAACTTGCTGCTTCAGTGTCACCTTCCGCCGTCCCGTATTGCTCCGCGCAAGTGGAGAGCACCCACAAGGTCGCCGCTCCCCCAAATGAGCCCGAAAAGCCGGAGGTGCCAGAAGCCCCGGTACCGGTACCCCCAAAGGCACCGATGAATCCAGAAAAGCCTTCTACACCGGGTAATGCTGAGAAGCCTGCCGATAAGCCGATGGTTAAGCCTTCTGCACCGGGCAAAGCTGATAGGCCCGGCAAGACTGAGAAGCCTGCTGATAAGCCGGGCAAAACTGAGAAGCCTGCTGATAGGCCCGGCAAGACTGAGAAGCCTGCTGATAAGCCGGGCAAGACTGAGAAGCCCGCCGATAAACCGATGGATAAGCCTTCTGCACCAAGCAAGGCTGAGAAACCGGGTTCGGAAACCCCTGTAGCGGCCATTGTTGGCGGCGTGCTGGGGGGCCTTGCGCTTATTGGTGCGCTTGTTGCTGCCGTATTCTCCGGAGCATTAAACGCTTTCCTTCCAGGCCCACTGCGCAACCTATTGGCTGCGTTCCTGTAGAAGACGTAATCTGCCCCGGCCAAACTGGCCGGGGCATTTTGACGTAGAGGATGGATAAGAGCCCGGATGGTTGCCGGAATCAGAGCTCACAGGGTTGCTGTGGCTGCTGCTTGCCTTTCGATAGTAGAAATAATTCCACTCCACTGAAGTGGGCTGAGTTTTGTTACTGTTGGATAAATGGGAAAATGTAGGTTATGCCAAAGAAATTTGATCAGCAGTTTAAGGATCGGGCGGTTCGTCTGATTGAGGACCGGATCCTGTCCGAGGGTGAGTCTGTTGCGGATGCGTGCAAGACGGTGGCCCCTAGGTTGAACATATCGTGGCATACTGCCAGGATGTGGGTTCAGCAGGCCCGGCGTGATGGTTCAGTCCAGCGTGCTGAGGAAGACGTGATTGAAGAAAATATGCGGCTTCGCCGTGAGAATCAGCAGCTGCGTGATACTAATGAGCTGCTGAAACTAGCGTCGGCTTTTTTCGCGTCGGAACTCGACCCGCAACGTCGGAAATGATTCGGTTCATTGACACCTACCGTGATCAGTTCTGTGTCGAGTTCATCTGCAAGACGTTGAATGACCACCGTGAGGGCGGTTTTATTACCCCGCGTGGCTACCGGATGCACAAGTCGCGGGGGCCTAGTGCCCGGGCTGTGCAGGATAAGGCCATCATTGAAGTGATGCTCAGGATCCATAAGGAAAATTATGGTGTCTACGGGTACCGCACAATGCATCATGCGCTGCGCCGCGAAGGGATTGATATCGGCCGTGATCGCACTGCACGTCTGATGCGGCTAGCTGGCATTAGTGGCAAAGGCTCATCACCAACAACTCACACGGCCTGCCCGCAGGGAGGATACCCGACTGGACCTGGTTAACCGCGAGTTCACAGCGGACGCACCCAATCGTTTGCAGGCGCTCAAGCAGGCTCTTGCCAATGCTGATGATACTTCGCAGCTTGTGCACCACGCTGACCACGGTAGTCAGTATGTCAGCGTGGTGTACGAAAGATACGCTGGCTAAGCATGGAGTTCTTTCTTCCACTCCGGCGGTGGGAGATTCCTATGACAATGCGATGGCCGAAAATGTCAACGGGGGTTACAAAAATGAAGCTATTAATGATAAGGAATGGGAGGATGAATTTGAGGTAGAGATTGCAACGCCCCAGTGGGCGTCATGGTGGAATGAAACTCGCCTTCATCAGGCGCTAGGCTACCGCACTCCACTGGAAGTTGAGGCCGAATATTGCAGCCAGAATCAGCTTACTGAAATAATGGAAACCAGGGTAAATTGTTAGGAACAAACTAAAGGCCACTTCAGGACAGCCAAACACCACACCAAACAAAACTTCACCAGCATCCAACGCACAAGAGGCCGCCGAAGCGCTAAAGCAAGACAATTAAACCGAGACGAACAACTAAGAACGGCACTCAAATGAGCACACGCCCACCACTAAGGCTGGCAAAAAGAAACGGAATCACCGCCAGAGAACTCGCAGAACGTGCTGGCAGAAGCGTTAGAACAGCACAACGTTGGACAAGCGAACCAAGAGAAGAATTCTTAGCTGAAGCAGAAAAAAGAAAAACGCGTTTTAGAGTTACGCTCAAAAGGCATGAGTATCAGAGCCATCGCTGAGCAAACCGGCTACTCAGTAGGAACTGTTCATCGTTATGCAAAAGCACTCAGTGGCACCGGAGTATAAGAATTTCTGAATTCGCCGAACCCAATCAACCGAGAAAATCTGGTAAGAGAGGATTAAAAAATGAAGATAGAGAAAAAACTTGAAGGTGTTATAGCGACTCCTGATGATGATTTCTCTGGTGAGCTGCGTAAACCTGACTACTGCGTATTCTTCTGGAATCGTCAAACGGAAAAAACTTTTTCAGTAGAAGAAAAGTGCAGAATTTTTGACGCAGAGGACGTTTTAGAAGTCATAGAGTGGGCAAAAGAGAATTCTTCCGGATTCGAAGGATTCTCCGTACTGTTCCCATCAAAATTTTTCACCGATGCAGGTGAAGAGATTGAAAAAATGTACATCCTATACGGGGGATATCCTGAAGGCTTCGAGGTTTCTTCAGAACCAGATTTTGAATGGACCATGAAACAGGTTTCTAGCACCTGAATGCGTGGCTCTTTTCAAATTTCTGTGAACCAGTTACTGGGCGAAAACCAGCAGGAGAACTCCAGGTAAGGCTTACCTTGGAAGTGTACCGATGGTACCTGTATATGGTCTCCTAGAAGTGATCCAGATTGGCGCGAAAATTGATCCACTTTGTGGGTCAGTTTTTGAGCTGGTTTGGCTGCGGTGTGATGGTTCAGTCCAGCGTGCTGAGGAAGACGTGGTTGAAGAAAATTTGCGGCTTCGTCGTGAGAATCAGCAGCTGCGTGATACTAATGAGCTGCTGAAACTAGCGTCAGCTTTTTTCGCGTCGGAACTCGACCCGCAACGTCGGAAATGATTCGGTTCATTGACACCTACCGTGATCAGTTCTGTGTCGAGTTCATCTGTAAGACGTTGAATGACCACCGTGAGGGCGGTTTTATTACCCCGCGTGGCTACCGGATGCACAAGTCACGGGGGCCTAGTGCCCGGGCTGTGCAGGATAAGGCCATCATTGAAGTGATGCTCAGGATCCATAAGGAAAATTATGGTGTCTACGGGTACCGCACAATGTATCATGCGCTGCGCCGCGAAGGAATTGATATCGGCCGTGATCGCACTGCACGTCTGATGCGGCTAGCTGGCATTAGTGGCAAAGGCAAAGGCTCATCACCTAAAACTACACGGCCTGCCCGCAGGGAGGATACCCGTCTGGACCTGGTTAACCGCGAGTTCACAGCGGACGCACCCAATCGTTTGTGGGTGGGGAGACATTACCTACGTGGGAACTAAGAAAGGGTTTGCGTACACGGCTTTTGTTGTGGATGTTTTCTCCCGCAAGATTGTCGGATGGGCCACGTCAAAGACGATGAGCACCGAGCAGTTGCCGTTGCAGGCGCTCAAGCAGGCTCTTGCCAATGCGATGGCCGAAAAATGTCAACGGGGGTTACAAAAATGAAGCTATTAATGATAAGGAATGGGAGGATGAATTTGAGGTAGAGATTGCAACGCCCCAGTGGGTGTCATGGTGGAATGAAACTCGCCTTCATGAGGCACTGGGCTACCGCACTCCACTGGAAGTTGAGGCCGGATATTGCAGCCAAAACCAGCTTCCTGAAATAATGGAAACCAGGGTAAATTGCTAGGAACAAAAACAAAGGCCACTTGAGGGTGCTATTTTTAACTTGGTCTAATACTAAATAGCACTCTCCTAAGCAAGCAGGTTCATCATGGCATATCGGCGCAATCTTTCTTGGCTCACCGCTTTAACGCTTTCACTATCAATTCCGGTGGTTGCACACGCAAATCCACACCCAGAGGTTCTCATCACCGAGGTAAGCACAGGTTTTGGCCCGGGCAGTGAGGTCAACGTTCGGTACATGGAGGTACTTAACACCACCGCCCAGGTTATTGATCTACGGAACTGGGAGGTAGCGTTCGAGGACGCTGATGGTAACAAAATAGACGGCGCGGTTGAGGCCTTTGGTCACTATTTCACCGTGCAGCCGGGGGAGCGCAGCTACTACATGTTGGGTGATGACCCTGTGGATCCGAACGCTGGCAAGAACGCGTGGGGTGACTACCTGAAGGAAAAGGGTGTGTCTTTTGCTACGTTGGCCAGGATGGAATACCCCGCCGGCGCGGCCCGGGTTTCGCTTTATGACACATCAGGTACGCGAGTGGATTCCCTGGAACTTGGCACCATCCCGCCGCGCCGGGCGTTGTCCACGCAGCGCTGCGATGACGCCCGTGAGGGGACATTCGTAGCCCCGCAGACCTTGGGAGGACCTTCGGACTGTAACGCCATCCCACAGCAGGCAGGGGTCTACGTTCCGAGGACTAAGGCGGAGTTGGAGGCGAAGGAAGGGGACTTGCAACCTCAAGCCAGTGAGGTTATTGCTAACCCGCAGGAGCTTCCAGCTAGAACTAAATTCACCTGGAAGGCTGATCCCGTATTCACAGCACCGCAGTCACAGGGAGTGGTTCTGGTCACCTATCCTGATAAGTCGACGGAGGATGTCACAGCGTACTTTGCGGTGAGGCCCGCCAACCAGAGCGAGGCGGACCATTACAACCCCTTCGGTCAGGATTTCACCTTTTACAAAGGTTCAGAGCTCCCGGACGCAAAGGCTTTCGTGCTTAACTCAGGTTCCTTGCCAGCTGCAACCACCTATTCATGGGTAGAAGATCCCCAGATGGATCAGTTGGGTGCACGGCGCTATACCGTGCAGGTTACCTACCCGGATAAGTCTCAAGACCGGGTAGAAGTGGAGCTCACGGTCATTGATAAGCCAGCTGCTCCTATCAGTGACAGCCGTGATCCGCAGCCGGTTGAGCCAATCAAGGTCCAAGTAGGGTCACAGATTCCCGACGCGCAAGAAGTAGTGAAAAACTTCGGTGATCTAGATGATGTCTACGAGGCTAAATGGCTTCCCGCCCCAAACTTGACCACCCCGGGGACGGAGAATGCCAAGGTCATGGTGACCTACGTCGATGAGCAGGGTCAGGTGGACTCCTACGATATTGTTTCTGTGAGTTTCTTGGTGCGCGAAACCCTGGTCGATGACAACACTGTCTACGCACCGGAGGCCAAGGAGGGGTTTGCGGTATACCGCGGGGACACCGCTCCTGATCCCTCATCGGTGATATCCAATCCTGGCGTTTTGCCCGGTGATGTCACTTACCGGTGGGTAGTTCAGCCGGACATGGGAACTGTTGGAACGCAGGCCTTACAGGTGGTGGTGACCTACGCTGATGGCTCCGTTGATGAGGTACCAGTGACTTTGACTGTTAAACCAGTGCCTATGAACCGCACCCACAGTCCGCGGGCCAAGCAGCTTACGGTGGTTGAAGGCGCCACGGTCAACCCGGCACAGTTGGTTGAACTTGACCAGCCAGCCACCGGGGTGACATACACGTGGCTGGTGGCCCCCGACACTGCCACAGTGGGTAAGAGCGTAGCTGAGGTCAAGGTTACCTATAGTGATGGTTCTTTCGACGAAGTAAGCGCAACCGTAGTGATAGAGCCCGCGCCAGCTCCAGATCCTGCACCCGCGCCAGCTCCAGATCCTGCACCCGCGCCAGCTCCAGATCCTGCACCCGCGCCAGCTCCAGATCCTGAGCCTACACCCGCGCCAGCTCCGGAAGAACCTGGTAAGCAGGGTAGTCCCGCCCCAAGTCAGTCCACCAGCAGTGTGGACACTGGCACCATTGTTGGAATTGTTTTAGGCATTCTCTCGTTGCTCGGATTAGGTGGCCTGGGATGGTGGCTCACGCACACACCACAGGCGCGTGCCGTGATTGGTCACCTGTTCTAGGATTATCTAACTATTTCGTTTTCGCTCTAACCAATTGAAAGTGGGTAAGCCCCGGTGGCTACAGGACGTCTCCCTTTTGTCGTTTCTCTTCTGGTGGCATCGGCGGTGACGTCTGGGCATGTTGTGGTTGCGCACGCCGCACCGGCGCGCAGCGACATAGCCAACGTGGCAGTGGTGGTCCGCTTTGCCGGCCAAACACAAGGAGAAGGCCCCACCGGTCTGAACAAACCCCACTTGAGCAACCCGCAGTACACCTACTGGGACGCATTCAAAGAACGTTTTACTTCCTCCGGGACTCCGTACTTTGCCAACTATGTGTCCTTGGATGAGTATGTGGACCTAGTCAGTTACAACCAGCTGCGCGTACACAACTTTTTCCCTGAAGAAGATGGCGGCCGGGTCAACTACATCACCCTGCCCCACAGCTTTGAGTACTACGCACAACGCGGTGACGTGACCACCGTGGCGCGGGATACCGTTAAAGCCCTGGCAGCTAACCTCAACAAGCAGCAGTGGGACATGAACAACGACGGCCGCGTGGACAACCTCACGGTGGTCATGCACCTGCCGGATGGTGCCCCGAAAGCCCCGCGTCTTACTACCTCTAAACATGTGCTGTGGCAGGAGGGGCCGGTGGATGGGTTGGACCTAGAGCGCTTCAATATCCACGCTATGACCATGGACAACACCGGGATTTCATTGGGTAGTAGCCCGGGCGTAGTGCAGCACGAGTTCATGCACACCCTGGGCATTTGGGATTTGTACCGCTTTGAAGATGAAAATATTGGTGGAAGTCCCGTGGGGTTTTGGGACATTATGAGCAAAGCCGGGTTGTTCTACCCGCTCGCACAACACCGTCAAGACTTAGGGTTCCTCGAGATTCCCGCGGTCCAGCCCACTCCAGAAGGCATTGAAGTGGAGCTTGCCACTCCGGATAGTGGCCCAGAAAGCGGAAGACCTTACGCCGTACGGGTTAGTTCACCCTTTTCTGAAACAGAGTCCTTTGTTATTGAATACCGCCCCAATGACCGCAGGAAGGTTCTTGATAAATTCCCCGGCAACAACGGGGGCGTGATCATCTACCGGGTGAACCAAGTTCCGGGGGAGGACAAGCCTTCTAACCTGCTCAAGGGGCCCAATGGTCAGCCACTTGATTACCTCTATGTGTTCCGGCCAGGCCAAGACACCGTGGTATCTGCTACGAACCCCCAGGACGCCGACCTCCACCAAGGGGATAGCTACGGCAGCTTGAACATGGCAGACACCATTGCACAGAACGCGATTGTGGATTCCCATAACCGGAACTCCGGTATTCAGGTGACTGTGGAAGAAGCCACCAAGGAAGGCGCGCGCGTAACAATCAAGCAGACCAGTGCCGCTGATCTGGACTTCTGGGAAAAGGTAGCGGGTTCTGGCGTTGATCCAGTCAATCATGACAACGGCGCTTTACTTAGCCTGGGCAACAAGGTGTACCGGGCTGTTCGGACCAGCCGGGGTATTAGCGTGGACGTGCAAGAGGGCGGGGAGGTAACCCCGGTCGGATCCATTGCCTCCGGTACTTCCTATGCGCCCACGCTTTTTGCGCGCGAGGGCCAGGCTTATGTGGCATTCGGTGATAATCAGGGGAGGGTGAATATAGCCCGCATTGGTCAGGCGGCCGTGACGCAGGTGCGCTCCGTGGAAACGGGGCTTGGTTATGAACCCAAAGTCTTTGCTGGTTCAGGCCCCAACGCCGGAGTGGTGGTTGATACCGGAACCGTTTTGAAATTTGTGGGGCCACAGGAAGGGCAGGATCTTCCGGATCTGCGTCCGGGCGGCAATACGGTTGTGGATGTTGCATGGAACGGGGACAGCGCGGTGTTGTCCACCTTCGATCCCCAAAAGACCTTTGAGTACCGCCTGGAGGGTGGTTCGTGGCGGCAGGTCTCCAGCGCGGATTCGATGTACCGTCTGGTTCATTCCGTCAATCTCCGGGACAAGCAGCTGACCTTGTTGTCTACTGGCAACGACGAGCCTTTGCGGCTTCGTTACGAAGGCCAGGAGGTGACTACTAACCTGCCAGCTTTTGCTGCCGATGATCTGGTCGCCGTGGGCGACAATGTCTACGCCCTGCTACACCACCAGAACACGGGGTTGCTGAAGGTCTACAAGGCCAGCGTTTCTGACCTGGGAACATGGACCCAGGTGGGGGAGGATGTGGCAAATACACAGGTCCAGGCGCAGCTTTCCGTTGTTGGGGGCGTAGCCCACGTCCTGGTTCGTGGTGAGCAGGTGGTGACCTTCACCAACCGGGTGGAACAGCCACAACTGGCCCAAGAGCAAGAGCCAGCCATCAAGCAGGTGAAGCCCCATCCCGTGCCCGCCTTAGCCGAAGTTCCCTCCGCGCGGTCTTTTGTCACTAATGCTGACGCACTTCCAGACGGCACGGAATTTTACTGGGAGCCAGAGCTTTCCTTTGCCACCCCGGGCACTAAGCGGGTTGAGCTGGTCACCCGCTACGGGGATGGCAGTAAGGACCGCAGCGCCCTTACCTTTAACGTCAGCGCGCACGCGGATTTCTATGCGCCTACCGCTACTGCCACCCCGCGTTCCGTCACTTTCGGGGATCCCGTCCCCGCGCCTGCCCAGTTTGCTGAGGGGGTTCCTGCCGGTGCCACCCTTACCTGGGCCGCGGAGCCGTCTACCTCCCAGCTAGGGCGGCAGACGGGATCTGTACAGGTAACCTACGCCGACGGAACTTCTGAAAGGCTTGAGGTACACCTTTTTGTCAGTGAGCTAGCCGCAGTACATCAACCCAAGTTTGTTGCCTCCGCTTCTGCCGTGGCCCTAGACAGTGCCCCTGACGCGCGGGAGTTTGTGAGTAACCTCGGTTCTCTTCCCGGCGGAACAGGCGTTTCTTGGGAGGATGAGCCGGTACTGGCTACCCCAGGGCGTAAAACCGCAAAAGTAGTGGTCAGTTATCCGGATGGCAGTAAAGACCAGGCTACTGTGACCTTTGAAGTCGCCTCCCACGCGGAGACTTTTGCGCCAGTGGTCAAGCAAGTGCCGCCTGTTATGCAGGGCCAGGAAGCTCCGCCGGCCGACTCCTTTGTGGAGTTTCCGGAAGAGCCCACGCACAAGGCGGAAATCAAGTGGCGTGACCAGCCTTCAACTGCCACGCCTGGCGTGCGCTCCGGTGCCGTTATCATCCGTTACGCGGATGGTTCGAGCCAGCAAGTAAAGGTGGAGTTCCACGTGAAACCCTCCGCTCCGGAGGTGCCCGCCCCGGAGGAACCTCAAGCTCCTGAGCCTATAGCCTTCGTGCCACAGCCTCGGTCGCAGGAAGTGGCGCGTGGAGCCGCGCTGCCCAAAGCCCGCCTGATGTTGAGTAATGCAGATCAGCTGCCGGCCGGGGCAACGGTGTCCTGGAAGACTGTCCCAGACCTGAACACGGCCGGCGAACAGGCGGGCAGCGTTGTAGTTTCCCTCCACGGGAAGGACATTAAGGACATTGTGGTCCCGGTTGTGGTGCACGTTGCCGCAGCCGGGGAACAACCACCGGCAGGCCAGCCTGATGAGGGACAGCCGCAGCCATCTCCTGCCCCGGAGCCTGAGCCATCTCCTGCCCCAGATCCTGATCCGGTGCCCGCTCCGGAGCCTGAGCCATCTCCTGCCCCGCAGCCAGACCCGGATCCTGATCCGGTGCCCGCTCCGGAGCCTGAGCCATCTCCTGCCCCGCAGCCAGATCCGGCACCTGGCCGGGTTCCCGATCCGCAGGCGGAAGACTCTTCCAGTACCGGGTCGATTGTGGGCGCTATCGTTGGCTTGCTCGCGCTTCTGGGGCTTGGTGGCCTAGGTTTTTGGCTAACGCAGACGCCACAGGGACGCGCGCTGTTGCGCTTCTAGCTCTGGTATTGTTCTGGGCACTATGGTTGGAAAAGCGGTAATAACGAATGACGAAATGAAAGGTGAAGGCCCGCAGAGTCGCAGTCTTTGGCAGAAGATTTTTGTCGCAGCTTCAATGGTGGCTGTAGTTATTACGCCTTCCCTGAGCGGGCTGGACGGCTGGGCCGTGGTGGCGTTGATCCTTGCCATGTCCTTCCTCTTAGGCCTAATTGACGGCAGGATCCACCGGTCCACGTGGAGTTTCCCGCTGCTTATTGGCTTGGCATTTAGCTTTGCAACCCGGAACTTCTTTAACGCCGGTGCGTGGATTTACGTCATCCCGGTGGTCGCGCTGGTGGCTGTTGGCTCGCGTTTGGGGGCGCGTTTGGGTGCGGCTGAGGGGCCGCGCGCGGATGTGCGTGAGCGCGGAGGTTCGCGATTGGGGGAGGGGGTTTAAATGGAAAAGTGGACGCTTTTACACCCTGAAACCGGCCTTATTGAGGTTGAGCGCGGTTATGACGCAGAGTTCGCGGACCTGGACCCCTCTTGGCCCCACGAGCCCAAGCCTTTCGAGGACGTGCCTGTAGACGCCGGGCTGGCACAGCGGGTGCGTGGGAAGTGGGAAGTGGGAAAATCCCTCGCCGCGCCTGCGGGTTAGTGTCAACGGCAAGGTAGTCGGGCGGCTGGACAGGTTACATTCCGGAAGGGTGGGCCTAACAGCGGATAAGACGGGTGAGCTGCCCCTCGTGGGTGGAGCCGGCCGCAACAAACCCCACCTGGATATCCTGGTCAGCGCGTTCGGTGATCTGCTAATGGTTAGCTACCGCAATGGCAAGGAGTTCGTGGAGTTTGACCCGCCCCCAGGCACGCGTGGCCACAAGCGTTATCAGGCTATGCAGTCCTCTAGCTTCAAGCGGGTGACCTTCCCTATATTGGCGGGTGTTAGTAAGGCTAGCTGGGCCATCCTGGTGTTCGTAGTCGGACCGCTGGTGGCCAAGTTTTTAGCGTGGTTGGCGCAGTTCCTGCCGGAGATAAACTGGCCGCAGATTCCATGGCCGGACCTGCCGGACCTGCCTGATTTTCCGCAGTTGCGCCACGTTACGGTCCCGGTTCCGCATGTGGATATCCCGTGGCCAGATTTACCTGATATCAACCTCCCGGAGCTGCCCGAGTGGTTGGTATTGATGATCGATTACCGCAAGATGTGGGTGCCAATTGTGTTGGGCATAATCTTTGGCATCATGGCGGTGCGCAACCACCGCCGCTCAGAAAGGCAGCGGGCTAGCTGGGCCGAAAGCCAGCGCTCAGTGGCGCCAGCGCAACGTGAGGAGCGCTGTGATCCACCCAAGCGTATTCCACGATCTCATTCCCAAGAGCGGGAATGACGGGCCTAGGGTAGGCAAACATGTCCGCCACCACGGTGTAGCCGGGCTCGTTGGCGGCCGGTGCGCGGCGCTGGCCCAGGGGTATGAGGTCTACTTCGCGGGCATGGACGCCAATTTCCTCAGCTATTTCCCGCACTGCGGTCTGCGCGGGTGTCTCACCCGGCTCGGGTTTGCCGCCGGGGAACATGAAGCTGGCGGTCCCGCGCTTGCGCACGCCCAGGTGGCGGCCCGCATGGTCGGTGAAGACAACGGCGCTGACGTGAACTTCTTTCATGCTCTATTACCCTAGGGCACATGAACATCATCGGCGCTATTGATCCGCAGGGCCGGTGTGCGCATTGGCATTCATCGGTGGACGTGGTGGCCAACAAGTGCGCCACGTGCGGGCAGTGGTTTGCTTGCTACCTCTGCCACCCGGAAGGACACCCGTTCGGGCCGGTGGCGGATGGCGTTCCGGCCGTGATGTGTGGGGCGTGCGGCCAGGTTATGACCCGCGCGGATTACGGCCCCGCTTGCCCCGGCTGCGGCCACCCATTTAACCCGGGGTGCAAGCAGCACTCCGGCGTCTACTTTCAGGACTCGCCCGGGTGACCGCGCCCTCGTGAGGAACAGGCCACCGTCTACCTAGCAGTCGTGGACACCTTGCGGTGTTTCGAGGGGGTTAAGGGACAAAAGTGCGTCTGGGTGCCGGGCTCCGGTGAGGGATAATCCGGTTGCCTTGACGCCGGAGGTGTGTAGCCCAGTGCGAAACCCACCGCGGATCCGCGTCACGGTGAAAGCCGCAAGGGCCGGTTTTGTTTCGGAAGGAAAGCGTCCCGAAATGCCATAAATTGAACCGCGTTCAAGTAATCTGGTTCACATGAATATCCTAGATGTCGCACGCGAAAAGGCTCTGGAAAACGGCCAAGGCCTGAGCCAAGAGGAATTAGTCCAGGTCCTCAATGTCCCCGATGATCAGCTAGAAGAACTGGCTGATATCGCGCACCAGACCCGCCTGAAGTGGTGCGGCCCGGCAGTGTCCGTGGAAGGAATTATCTCCATCAAGACTGGCGGCTGCCCGGAGGATTGTCACTTTTGCTCCCAATCCGGCTTGTTTGAGTCCCCGGTGCGCGCGGCGCGCCTGAACATCGCGGAGCTGGTAGAAGCGGCGCAGAAAACGGCTAAAACCGGCGCTACGGAATTTTGTATTGTGGCCGCAGTGAAATCCCCGGATGACAACCTGTTAAACCAGGTGGGTGAGGCCATCGCTGCTATCAATGACGCGGTGGATATTGAAATCTCCGTCTCTTTGGGCACGCTCACCCGTGAGCAGGCGCAGCGCCTGAAGGACATGGGCGCGCAGCGCTACAACCACAACCTGGAAACTTCCCGTTCCTTCTTCCCCCAGGTGGTTACCACCCACACGTGGGAGGAGCGCAAGGAAACCCTGGACTTCGTGCGCGAGGTAGGCATGGAGGTCTGCAGCGGCGGGATCATCGGCATGGGTGAGTCCGTGGAGCAGCGCGCGGAGTTTGCGTACCAGCTAGCGCAGATTGATCCGTGTGAGGTGCCCATGAACTTCCTGGATCCCCGCCCGGGCACCCCGTTCCAGGACTATGAGTTGGTGCCGCTGGGTGAGGCGCTGCGCGCAGTGGCGGCTTTCCGCCTGGCCATGCCTGCTACCACCATCCGTTTTGCCGGCGGGCGTGAGCTCTCCCTGGGAGATGATGGCACAGAGAAGGGCCTGCTGGGCGGCATCAATGCCATCATTGCGGGTAACTACCTCACCACGCTGGGCAAGCAGATTGAAAAGGATATCGACATGTTGGGCCGTATTGATCTGCCCATCAAGGCACTCTAGTGGCTAGGGAAGTATCCAATGAGCTAGCGGAGGCGGTGCTTTCAGGGGACCGCCCCATTTTCCACCCGAACACGGGCAAGCCCTTCGAGGAAGGTGCAAAGCTTCACCCGGCGGCGGCCGCGGGGCTGGATGTACCCAGGTATTGCCAGATTTGCGGGCGTCGCATGGTGGCGCAGGTGCGCCCGGACGGCTGGTACGCGAAGTGCTCGCGCCACGGGTTGTTAGATTCGGATTGGCTCTTCGAGGAAAAGCTGCCTTAAGTTAAAAGCCATGGACCCCGCTGTCAAGCTTGCGCATGAATCCGCGCTGCGCTCCATCGCGCGCGTGGTGGAAGAAACCACGCCCCCTACTGCCGATGCCCCCACAAAGGTCACCCGCCTCATTGCCCAAGGTGGCGTCATGGTGCTCACCGGGGCGGGGGTGTCCACGGATTCCGGGGTGCCTGACTACCGGGGTCCGCGCGGCTCTTTGTCAAGGCACCGTCCCATGACCTACCAGGAGTTTAGCCACGATCCGGCTGCCAGTCACCGCTACTGGGCGCGGTCCTTCGTGGGGTGGCGCGTGATGAACCGGGCGCAGCCCAACCGCACGCACTACGCGCTGGTGGAGTTGGAGCGCGCCGGGCTGGTTGGGGGTATCGTCACGCAGAATGTGGACGGGCTGCATGCCCAGGCGGGAACAGGAAACCTGGTCACACTGCACGGCAATCTGGACCACGTGGCGTGCCTTGACTGCGGGGCGCTGGAGTCAAGGCCCAATCTGGACGCGCGGCTCGAAGGGCTCAACCCGCGTTTCCTGGAGCGCTGGGCCGTGGCCGATGACCAGGTCAACCCGGACGGGGACGTGGATCTCACACCCGCAGCCGTAGCCCAGTTTGTAATGGCGGGGTGCCTGAACTGCGGTTCCAAGAAACTCAAGCCGGACGTGGTTTATTTTGGTGAACCCGTGCCGCCGGCGCGCCGGGACGCCGCCTTTGAGATGCTTGATGGCTCGAAGTCCCTGCTGGTGGCCGGCTCCTCACTGGCCGTGATGAGTGGCTACCGTTTCATGTTGCACGCGCTAAAGACGGGTAAGGAGGTGGCCGTCATAAACGGCGGGCCGGGGCGGGGAGACGCCAAGGCCACCTACCTGTGGCGCACGGCGGTGGGTCCGGCCTTTGATTACGTGTTAGATGAGCTTGGGCTCTAGCCTTCTTGGCCTGCCAGCCTTTTCAGCGTGGCCCGCACAATGGCGCGCACCCGGCGGTCCATGGGCATATCCATGTGGGTGACCACGGCCAGGCGTTCGATGTCCTGGACATAGAGGTTGTCTACCTCCGCGCCGGTGTCTCCGGGGTCCAAGAAGCAGGTTTCCGGAGGTACCACCACGGTGTCCTGCTTGGTAGCTATGCAGGTATAGCTCACTCCCGGGATGGTGTCTCCCTCTGCGTTGAGGCGGTCCAGCGTGGGGCTGCCCACCACTTGCTCTTGGCCGGCCGGTCCAAAGTAAGAGTCAATGAGTGAGCGCATGATGTATTCCTGGTGGCGCATGGCAAGCAGGGGGCTTAAGATTCCGCCCTGCGTGGTGCCGTGGTTTGGCGATCCCAAGCAGATGACGTGCTTGACCCGCCCGCGCCCGGGCCCGTGCAGCCAGGCCCTAGCCACCACGCCGCCCTGTGAATGGCCAATCAGAATAACTTTTTCCGCGCCGGTGACCGCCATCACCGCGTCAATGTAGGAGGCCACTTGTTTCACAGATTCCGCGATGGGGGAGGTGGCGCGGTGCCCGTAGTCCGGGGCAAACACTGCCCAGCCTTCTGCCCGCAATTCTTGGCCTAGCAGCTGCCATACGCCCTTGGCGTCCGTGGTGCCGTGGAGCAAAATCACCGGCCACGGGCTGTGCGCGCTGGGGCGGGCGTCCCAAAAGTCCTCGAATATGCCACGCGGCTTGAGCCGCGCACCTAGCGGTAGGGAGGCCGCCTGGGCTAGGTCGGAGGCCTCCGCATACGTTCCCGCTATATCCACTAGGCTACGGCGGTTGTTGCGCAACGAGCTGGCAACTTCCCGGGCAAGCTCCTCCGGGGCCCTGGCGGAAACTTGCGGGGGTTCGCTTTGCCACAGGGTGGTGAGTTTTTCGGATACGGCGGCACGTAGCTCAGCCAGGGGATCTGAAGCCATGGCAGCGAGTGTACCTATCTGCAACAACGCGCACCCGTGCTAACCGGGGCGCTGCGGTCCACGCCCCTGGGGCGGAAACTCAACCGGGCGGCGCCAGCGGGGGTTTCTTGGGGCTTGTTCGGGGTGGCAAGGCGGAGCTTCTACCCAGGTCTTTGAGGGGCGTGGCAAGGAGGGAAGAAACTTTTTCTCGCGAGGGCTTGACGCTCATCCAAAAGGTGTATAAGCTAAGGCTTGCCTAATCACGGGCGGTTACTTCGGACAGGTTTCGCTCCAATTCCTCCAGTCCAGGTGCCGAGAGATTAGTCATGGGGTTGAGGTCCCGCCAGTGCGCAGCTGGCGGGACCTCATTTAATTTCTCCCAAGGTGTGCGTTAAGCCAGCGGGCTATACACTGAACAGGTATGACTTCACTTTCTGCTGGCCAGGCCGTTGCGGCCCTGATTGAATACTATGACCGTGCCCGTCACACAGCGCTGGAGATTTTAGAAAACGGCAACTTCGAGGACTACGGGCAGGTGGTCTACCCGCGGCTGACCGTAGAGGTTAAAGCCTGGGTTCCCATCGACAGGTCGGAGCCTTTTGGCTACGTTGATGAAGCTGGGCGCTACACCGCAGTTATTTCCAAGCCCCACCTGATGCGGGACTATCTTGAAGACCAGCTCACCCGTTTGAGTGAGAATTATGATTGCACAATCACCGTTGCCCCTTCCGAGGTCCGGATTCCCCCAGAGTATATCCGCGGTGCCCCTGCACTGGGCCAGCGGCGCAGTCCGGAGGTTCCCCGGCCCACGCTCGATGACGTCAATGACGCGATTATCAACGGGGATTGGGACGCGTTCCACGGTACGGAAAAGCCGTTGTTCCACTTTGGGCCCCAGCGTTTTGATATCGCGTGTGCGCGCATTGAGCACTACACCGGTGTTGAGGTTGACACCGTGCAAAAGTACATTTTGTTTACCAACTACGCTATGCACACCACGGAGTTTCTTCGTTTCGGCCTGCGGGAGTTGGTACGCGCGGACTCCCGCTATACCGCGTTGGTTCTTCCCAACGGTGAGACCCTGCATTCCGATGACGCCCTGGATATAGACCTTGACGAGCTCACATTGGTCTCCCGTTTCCAGATGCCCCGCTTTGATCTCATTACCGCTGGCGGGGACGGAATAACCATGATCAACATAGGCGTGGGCCCCTCGAACGCTAAGACCATCACGGATTGTCTGGCCGTGTTGCGCCCGGAGGCTTGGATCATGATTGGCCACTGCGCCGGTTTGGACGGGCGTATGCGCATGGGGGATCTTATTCTTGGCAACGCCTACCAGCGCAATGATCATATTCTCAACCCCTCCGTGCATGTGGATGTCCCCATCCCCGCTATACCGGAGGTGCAACGCGCGTTGGAAGCCTCGGTCCACGCCGTCTACGGGGAAAACCAAGAGCTCATGCGCACTGGAACCGTTATCTCCACTGCGGATAGAAACTGGGAGTGGCGCACCTCCCGGGAGTTGTGGGAGTGGCTTCGTGCCTCCACGGCGGTGGCGGTGGACATGGAATCTAGCCTTATTGCCGCCAATGGTTACCGTTTCCGCGTCCCCTACGGCACCTTGCTGTCGGTTTCTGACTTGCCACTGCACGCGGTTCCCAAGCTCCCGGCGGCCGCGCAGGCTTTTTATTCAAATTCCAAGGAGGCGCACGTGATGTGCGCCGTGCGCGCGGTGGAGGCCCTGGCGGGAAATCCGAAAAGCCTACACACTCGCAAGTTGCGTAGAACCATTGGAGAAGTTCCATTCCGGTAGCTTGACCGGCTAAACTTTAGAAAAGTGTCATCCGATTGAAGGAGTCTTTCATGAACCAGCCCGATTGGTACCATCCGGACCGCGAGAACCTCACCTGGGATATCTTCGGTGAAGCATCGCGGTATCTATCCCAGGAAATCGTGAATTCGGGCTGGTTCCCGGACGTTATTGTGGGCGTTGCCCGCGGTGGCTTCATCCCCGCTGGCGCTATTGGCTACGCCATTGGTGTCAAAGAGATGGGAGCTATCAATGTGGAGTTCTACACCGATATTGGTGTCACCCTGCCCGAGCCCATCATTCTCAATCCCCAGCTAGATACCGCTTCGCTGGAGGGCAAGAAGGTCCTGGTGGTCGACGACGTGGCGGATTCCGGCAAGACCCTTGACTTAGTGGTCAACATGTTGAAAGAAACCGCTGCGGAGGTCAAGTCTGCGGTTATCTACATTAAGCCCGAGACTATCTTCCAGCCGGATTTCTACTGGCGCAAAACCGCTGAGTGGATCAATTTCGCGTGGTCTGCCCTTCCTGTCATTACGGCTGACGGCTCGTATAAAGAGGGCCACTAGCCGGTCCCTTGGCCATCCTCCGCAGGTGCTACTCCTGCGGAGGATTTTTTGATCGGAAGAAGTATTTTCAAAGTTCAAACTTTTGGCTGTTGTCTGGGCCCCCTCCGGTAGGTTAGGCTACCCATAGTTTAAAAAAGTCACCTTAAATTTGGAGGATATGCACCAATGACCATTGCGACAGGCACTCAGCCCTTGTCCGTAGCCTTGCGCGAGGAAACGTCCAAGGCGCACGAAGCAACCGAGGGCTCCGACTTCATGACCCGCCTGATCGGTGGCCAGCTGGACGACAAAGCTGTTGCCATGTATACCGGGCAACTCTGGTTTGTCTATGACGCCCTTGAGCGCGCGGTGCGTTCCTTCGTTGGCTCCCCCATCGTGGACGCCTTCGCGGATCCCCGCCTAGAGCGTCGCGACTCCCTGGAGTCCGACCTGCAGGAGATGTTGGGGGATGACTGGCGCGATCAGATCAAGATTCTGCCCGCAACCGCCAAGTACGTGGGTCATCTTGAGACTCTAAAGACGCCAGAGGCAGCGGTAGCACACCACTACGTTCGCTACTTGGGTGACGTTAGCGGCGGTCAGGTTATTTCTGCTCGCCTGCAGAAGGCGTACGGTTTTGGCCCGGAAAAAGTTAAATTCTACGATTTTTCCTCTGTGGGTAAGCCCGTTCCTTTCCGCCGTTCTTACCGCGAGGCTCTGGACAATTTGGAGCTCACTGCTGAGCAGCGCGCCAACCTTATTGCAGAGGCCGGGACAGCGTTTTACCTGAACCTGGGCGTTTTCGTTGAGCTGAAAGAGGCTATTGCTAAGTAAGTGGCCCAGGCCACAGCTTTGGTAAGACAGGACTAATAATGTTTAGGGTAGGTTACCCAAAAAATCCCCTGACCGGGAGTTTTGGGTAACCTTACCTTGCTAGCGCGGGGAAAAATCTTGTGTATGCTTACTTTCGGAAGCACTTAAGAGCCTATCTAAAGGCCCCAGAAAAGTAAGGAAACACTATCATGAACGAGTCCCTACAGACCCTCCTCAACGACCAGGTTATTAACGAGCACGGCGCTGCTCTCATCTACACCCAGCTGGCATACGAGTTGGACAATCTGTCCTTCCCCGGCATGCGTGATTGGATGCTGGCACAAGCAGCTGAAGAGCGTGAGCACGCGGCAAAGATCTCTGACCACCTGCTGGCTCGCGGCTATCGCGTGGAACTCACTGACATCCCGGTTGGCTCCATTAAGGCCGCAACCCCGCTGGACGCTTTCGAGGCGGCATACGCCCATGAGCAGAAAGTTTCTGAGCAAATCCGTGAGATTGCCCGTACTGCTGAGAAGGTAGGCGACCTAGACTCCCGCTCACTCATCAACTGGTTCTTGGATGAGCAGATTGAGGAAGAGGCTAGCGTCTCCGAAATTATTGACCACATTAAGATGGTTGGCAGTGACGGAGCAGGCCTGCTCCGCCTTGATGACAAGCTTGCCTCCCGCGACTAAGACTTCCTTCGCGGCTTGAGCCATTCCAGCCGCTGCTAATAGCAAAGCTTTTCCCACCGCCGGTTCGTGTCGCACGAGCCGGCGGTGGGCGTTTTCCTATGCGTGGCGCCCAGCCCGCAAGCGCCCAGCCCGCAAGCACCGAGCCCGTTAGCCCACGGCCTGCAGGCACCCAGCCCGTTAGCACCCAGCCCGTTAGCCCCCAGTCCGTTAGCCCACGGCCTGCAGGCACCCAGCCCGTTAGCACCCAGCCCGTTAGCGCCCAGCCCGTTAGCACCGAGCCCGCAAGCACCCAGCCTGGCGGGCAGGTGCCCCTATTTATTCAGGGTTAGGGGCTGGCGCAGTAGCGGGTCAAGCGCAACGGCGCGGGCGATGGAGCGCACGATATCGCGGTGGCTGGGAATGAGCCGGAGTTGGGGGGCGTCTTTCAATTGGGCGCGGACTTCTGCTGCAAATATTCGGGGTGCTTGGGGGTCGTCGTAGAAAGCGCCGCCGGCAATAACCAGGGTGTCCGGCCGGTGGGCCTCAATCAATTTGGCAGCTAGCTTGCCCAGGTCCTGCGCGCGGTGTGTGAGGACCTCACGGCTGTTGGATCCCTTGGAGATCTGCTTGTTAATCGCTGTGGTCACCAGGGTGTTCTCCGGAGCTTGGCCGTTGAGGCTGGGTAGTGCAAGTGTGTGAACGCCCTCATCGTTCGATAGCGCTGCGCCCAAGGAGTCGTCGGCAAACAGCACCATCACAGTGGGGGTGTTATCCAGTGAGGCGGTCTGGGTTTCAGAGCCCAAGATTGCCGGGACGGCGGCGGAGACGGTTACTGGCACGTCAAATTGGTAGCGCAGGCGTTGGGCTATATCCATGTTGTCCCATCCCAGGTTGGGGGCGTGGACCAAGCCTTCGGGGCTGACAGATCCGGAGGTGGCTACGCCCACGGATACCAGTTTGCGGTCTGATCCGGTGCTGAGCCGGTGGACGCCGGCCATGAGATGTTCAATGAAGTCATCTTCGCTCAGGCTAGCAACGGGGGTGGGAACATCTTCTTCTGCGATAATGCGTCCCCGGTTGTCGTATAGGGCTATGTAGGTGGCGGTGGTGCCAACAGCTAGTCCGGCCAGCATCCAGTCATTGTCCCCAATTTTGACGGGAATGATGGGACGGCCGCGCCCGCGTGATTGGGTGAGATCGGTGCGTTCCGCAAGCAGTCCTGCCCCGATGAGGGCGGTGACTGCGCGGGTAATGGTGGGTTGGGACAGCCCGGTGGCTTCTACCAGCTCAGCACGAGTAATCACGGAGCTCAGCCGTGTGAGGTGGAGGCATTTGGCGGCAGGGTTGTCTGGCCGCGAGAAAACAGTCCCGGTGTTACGCATGGTTAAAGTATAAAGAGTATAGACTACCTTGTCTAATTAGCCACCCGACTATATAGACAACTTGGTATTAAAGTAGCGCTGGGAGCACCTTCTCCGCAGTTCCCTGAATTAAACGGGAGTACCTACTCAGCTCAGTGGCAACGGGACTGACCTCCAGCACGGGAGTGCCCAGGTCAAAGGCCACTAGCGGCAAACTGGCGGCCGGCTGCACCACGCCGGAGGTTCCCACGATGATGACGGCGTCTGCGGTGGACATTCGTTGCTCTGCCTCCTCCCACTCGCGGTGGGGGAGTGCTTCTCCAAACCAGACCACGCCCGGGCGGATGAGATTTCCGCACAACGGGCATTCCGGGATTGTTTCCGGATGGACCTCCCCGCGCCAGGGCCGGGCGCAGATGGAGCACCGGAACTCGAAGAGGGAACCGTGCAGGTGCGTGACCGTGCCGCTACCGGCGCGCTCATGCAGGTCATCGATATTTTGGGTGGTAACGGCAGTCTTTGCCGATGCCGCCACAGCTCTATGCCCGGCATGTGGCTGCGCACGTAGCGCCAGATCCCGCCGGTGGAGGTACCACCGCCACATGGGTTCCGGGTCTTTTGCCCACGCCCCGATTGATGCCATGGCCTGGGGGTCCACCTTGGACCAGATCCCGGTGGTGGCGTCGCGGAAGGTGTCAAGGCCAGATTCCGCTGACATTCCCGCGCCGGTAAATACTTCCACGCGTTGCGCATCTTGGATCACTCGGGCGGCTTGCTCTACACAGGTGTTCATAACTTCCTATGCTAGTGAGTATGAAAAACGTAGCGGTTTATTGTGGTTCATCCAGTGGCAACCGGGCCCATTTTGCCGTGGCCGCCCGAAAGCTCGGGGCAGAGCTGGCGCGCCGGGATATTGGGCTGGTCTATGGCGGCGGCCGCGTGGGGCTGATGGGGGAGATAGCGGACGCCGTGCTAGCAGGCGGAGGCCAGGTGACTGGGGTCATCCCCCGGCAGTTGGCGGACCTGGAGGTGGCACACCAGGGGCTCACGCGGCTGGAGTGCGTGGAGACCATGGCGCAGCGCAAAACCCGGATGGAGGAGTTGGCGGACGGTTTCATTGCTATGCCGGGCGGAGTGGGGACTTTGGAGGAGCTGGCGGAGGTCCTCACTATGCAGCAGCTTGGTACCACGGACGGGCCGGTGGCCTTTCTGGATGTGGCGGGTTATTGGCAGCCTTTCCGCACCATGTTCGCAGCCTTTGCCAAGCAGGGTTTTATGCAGCAGCGTTATGTTGATAACCTAATATTTTCGGATAACCCCGCTGACCTGCTGGATCTTTGTCAGGAATTTCGCCCCTTGGGGCCTAAATGGCAAAGGGGCTAGACTTTGGATTATGACTCCCGAAACCCAGCGTCAACCCTCTCTATTGGATGCTTCCTGCGATAGTTTTGTTTATGACTTAGCCGCACTTTCCCCCACCGAGGCCACGGCCATGGGAATAGAAGGCTTTGATGGAGAACTCCAAGACTTCTCCCCGGAATACTATCAATCCGTGGCTGACCGTACCCGTGAGATGGTGGCGGATATTGACGCCTTGGATGACTGCACTTATGAAGCTGATGATGAAGATGACTTCGATGAGGTTGATGAAGTCACCGCCGCCGCCCTGCGAGACCGCTTGGTGTTGCAACTGGAACTTCACCACCACCGTGAGGACCTGCGGTGCCTGAACAACATTGCCTCCCCTGTCCAGGAAATCCGGGACACCCTGTTGCTCATGCCAAGCGACACGCCGGAACAAAAAGAAGCCATCCGTTCGCGGATTTCCAAGATCCCCCGCGCGCTGGAGGGGTACAAGGAATCTCTCAAGGAAGCTGCCAGCACCGGCCGGGTGGCCGCAATCCGGCAGATTAATGAGGTTATTGGCCAGTGCAACGCCCTGGCTGATGGGGACCTGCTGGACAACCTGGGCACGTCGGGGGAGGTAGAAGCCGCTAAGCGCGCTTTTGAAGAGTTTTCTTCCTGGCTGTCCGCGGAACTCCAACCCCAAGCCCCTAGCGAAGACGCGTTTGGCCGCGAGCGCTATGAGCGTTTCTCCCGGCTGTTCGTGGGCTTCCCCGTAGATCTTGATGAAGCCTATGAATGGGGATTGGACCGCGTCGCGGAAATTACTGCGGAGCAGGAAAAGATTGCCCGGCAGCTCTACGGTGAGGGTACCTCTCCGCGTACCGCCATGCGTCAGCTGGATAATGAGGAGCGCTATACTCTCCACGGTCAGGACGCCTTGGTGGAGTGGATGCAATCCACCGCTGACCGCGTTATTAAGGACTTGGACGGCAAGTATTTTGACATCGATGAAGCCGTGCGCCCCATTGAGTGCAAGATTGATCCAGCTGGTACCGGCGGGATTTTTTACACCGGCCCGTCTGATGATTTCACCCGTCCGGGCCGCATGTGGTGGTCGGTGCCAGAAGGCCAAGACACTTTCCACACTTGGCAGGAGTTGACCACCGTCCACCACGAGGGCGCGCCGGGCCACCACCTGCAAATAGGTGCAGCTATGACCCAACCGGACTTAAATCTATGGCGTCGCGTTGCGTGCTGGAACTCTGGTCACGGTGAGGGCTGGGCGCTTTATGCTGAGGCCCTCATGGCGGAGCTGGGGTACATGGATGATCCCGGTTTTCGCATGGGGTTGCTGGACGCGCAGCGTTTCCGGGCAGCTCGGGTGGTAGTTGATATCGGGCTGCACCTGGGCAAGATGATGCCGGATAATTCCGGCAAGTGGGACAAGGCGCACATGCGCACCTTCATGCGGGAAAACACCGCCATGGATGACGCCAACCTGGCCTTCGAGGTCAACCGCTACCTTGGCTGGGCCGGCCAGGCACCGTCCTACGCGCTGGGCCAGCGCCTGTGGCAGCAAACTCGTGAGGAAGCTGTGGCGCAGGGCATGTCCGTCCGGGACTTCCACTCAAAGGCCCTGGCCTTGGGTTCTATCCCCATGGCCATCTTGCGTGAGACGCTGTTGGATTAAGGACCCAATCCGCACCACGGCGGGTGCCCGTGGGAACGTGCAGGACTTAGCTACCCTTACCCAGCTTTCGCGCCAGGCGCAGCAGCTGCGGGAGGTAGCCCGCAATCATCAGGATGAAGATGAGCCGCACCAGCTGCACGGTGACTACCTCCGCTCCTCCGCCGGCCTCGGAACTCAGCGCCAGGACGGTCTCCAGCGCGCCGGGAGAGGTGGCTAGGTAAGCCTCCAGGTAGGTGATGTCTACCCAATGCATGAGTAGCCAGGCAGATATGGCACTCACGCCAATCACCGCGCCGATAAACGCCAGGGTGGCTGGTAGTTGGGCGGAAAAGGCGCGCAGTGCGGCCACGTTGAGCGCGCCACCACAGGCCCAGCCGATAGCCAAGAAGGCCACTACTCGGAAGGCCTCCGGTGGCGCTGCCGTGTAGCCTGGCGGCAGCAGCGGCTCGGCTAGCAGGGTGAGCAGCAGGGGGCCCATAACCGCTGCTGCCGGCAACCGAAGGACAACGCCCAGCGGCCGGCCCGCCGCCGCGATGACTAGCGCCAGCCACCACAGACTCACGGCGTTCCCGCTGGTGCTGGCTCCAAGGTCGTGGACTCCCATCAGGCCCGCGACTAGTGGCAGGGACAAAGAGACCGCTAGTAGTCTCAGGTACTGGGTCATAATGACAAAGCTTTGGTCCGCCCCCACTTCTGCGGCTAGCGCTGGCATGAGAGAGGCGCCTCCGGGAAGCATGGACATGATGCCAGTTTCCCAGCTGACCTGCGTTGGCTTCGCGCGGTGCAGGGCTATGCCGCCGGCTAGACCCACACCCACGGATATCCCGGCCATGACGGCGGCGGCCGGCAGGAGCCCCAGGAGTGTTTGCCATGGGGTCAGTGTCAGCGGCATGGCAGCCAACATGCCGACGAAACCGATGGATGCAGTGTAGAAGTAGCGGTTAAGGCTCAGCTGCCGGCCTGTTGTCAGGGCGGCCATGCCAGCTCCGGCGATGCCCCCTAAAATCCATGCCGCCGGCACCCCTAGGCACTCCAGCACCGCGCCGAGGGCCCCGGAGATGGGGACGATTGCAACCCACAACATAGTTGCACAGTCTAATGCGGACGACGCTAGATCCGCAGCCGCCGGTGGGTGTCCCGACTGTTTGGTAGTTTTGCGTTTATGGAAAATATTAATGCTATGCCACCGGTGCCAGCCACCCTGCCCACCGACAACGAACTGGTCGAGGAAATCAAAGACTACATCTGGAAGTCGTTGATTATCCGCGGGGTCTCGGACGTAGCGGAAATCCGGGAGTGTACAGAGGAGCTTTTTGAAGAAGAATTGGAGGGCGTAAACCCAATCCACGTGGAGGACCTGGCTGGGCAGATGGTGGATATCCGCCGGCACCAGCTTACGGAATTGGGCGGCTATTCCTCCCGCCTTAGTGCCGCCTTCCAGGAGTTGAAGGACCGCGGCGTGTTGGCTTTAGGGGATTTTTCCTGCTGCGGGACCTGCGGCTCCGGGGAGGCCCATGATTTGATGCTTGAGCGGGGCATGGACGGCTACGTTTATTTCCACGAACAGGATACGGATGACCTCATCGATAGCGGGGAGACTTACTTGGGTTATGGACTAAACCTCCCCAAGCGCTACACGGAAGAAGAATGGGAGGCCCTTTCGGAGGATGCCGCCACCAGGATCTACACCGAGTTGTGCCGTTCCATGGCAGAGGACACCCTCACACCGGTCTTCGAACGCCACGGCATTGACTTTCACTGGGACGGGGACCTGTCAGTCCGGATGCACATTTCCAACGCGGACTTTTTCCGGCCGTTGTCATAAAAAGCGCCCGCTCTCCGTGTGCAGAGCGCGGGCGGGAAAATCCGGAAGGCGGTGTCTAGGTTAGAACAGGCCGTCTAACTCGGAACCAAAGTCATCCAGGGTGAAGGAGCGGGAGTCAACGTGTTGGTCGTTGAAACCCGAGTTATCCCCATCGAGGCGGGAAATCTGGGTGACCTCAATGTAGTTCTTCAACCGTCCTTCCCCAGTCAGACCGTCGCCAAAGTCCAGGTTGGCTACGTGCTGGGACCTTCCGGCGTTGATTGGGTTAGCCAGGGTGACTTCGAAGGAGCGGGTGGAAGTGGCGGCATCGAAGCCTAGGTCGCGGATGTGCGCGCCGTTGGAAGAGCGCGGGGTGATGAGGCGGTCAACTCCCTGTGGCCCCTCGGCGGTCTTGACATCCACACGGAACTGAACTGCCGGGAAGTCGCCGTAGTAGCGCTCCGTGCCCACGTTTTCGAGGTGTAAAGCCACGGTGCCGGCAAATCCGGGGGCTTTCATTCCGGAGGTGGTTAGGTATGGGCGCAGGTCCAGGTCGGTGGTGGCGTTCTCTGGAACCGCAACGGTGGTCTCATTTTCTGCTACCACCTCAGCATCCTTCTTCGGATCCTTGTCAACTTCGTGCGTGTTCTGAGCGTCTTCGTTGGGTGCCCAGGAGTCGGAGAGCTTGTCGTAGAGTTTTACGCGAACCTCGTTCTTGATTGGTTGCAGTGCAGACCAGGCGGTTGGCGAAGACCAGGTGCCGTCAAGTTTGCAGAACTGCTGGGTCCCGGTCATGTTGAGCACACGGAACCCGTAAGTGGCTTCACCGGTGTGGTTGGCTGGTACAGGGTAGGGGCCAATGTTTTGTCCAGCGTTCCAAGTCAGAGAATAGGACGCGGAGGCACCCATGGCGGTGGCTAGGGAGTAGGAGATACCGGCGGAACCACCTTTTTGGGCATAACCGGCGTTGAGGCCCACAGTTTCTGTACGGCTGCCGTTTACTGTCACGGAAATACTTTGTGATTTAGAAAGGCTCTGCTGTAAAAGAATTTCCTTGTTGGTCTGGTTGGTGGTGGAGATGGTGCCCACCGGCATGAAGAGGTCGGAGACCTTGTAAACCACCGTGCGCTTGTCTTCCCAGGGATTACAGATCGGGCGGGGGTTTAGTACGTTGGCTTTTAGGTGATCGGAGCCGTGGTAGGTATGAACCACCGGAAGGTCAACATTGGTGGCGGGGGTCTCTGGATAGGATTCGGTGAACGTGCTGGCGCCGGCGGCTGGAGCTGCTAGGGCTGCGCCTGCAACTACAACGCTAGCCATGACGCTGGCAACGCGGAAACGGAAGGACATTGGGGAGGTCTCCTTAGATGACGGGAGGCGGACAGTAGAAACTTGACAGCAACTTGAACTTGACTGTGAGTGACCAGGACTTCCTGGCACTTAATGGCTAGGCTATGCTTAGATTCGGGGTCAAACAATAGTGGTAGTAAATACTTTCACCCACCTAGGGTTCAGGGGAATATGCCTATGCGCTGGGTAAATGGTTGAAAATTTCGAGAGCTGTTAGGCCGTGTGGGGCCTGGGAGGGGGCTGGGGATATATTGATAAGCGCTGGGTTCCAATTTTTGAAATACCCCCTTTTGTGGGGGGTTAAACGTGTTTGGAAAGCTGTCAGCAACCTTATGTATGGCAGCTTTCCGGTAAACCTTTCGGAAATTTCCCCTTAACCCCCCGCAGAAGGTCGTCGCGACTGGGCAATGTTTGATAGCGTTTAGGTTCAATAGAGCTTAAATAAGCAAATTTTTAGTAGTATGTTCGTCGAAAGTCCTCACAGCCTTTCCTATCCTGGGAGTTATAAAAACATGTTTCGGAACTCAACACGCCTGAATATCTCAAAGGCCGCCTGGTGTACTGCCCTGGCGGTGGGAGCAGGAACGGCCGTAAATCCAGTCACTTCGGCCGCTGAGGTGGTAACCAGTGATGTAGGACTGCCACTGGCATGCAACGTCCAGCTGAACAACAGCCTTGCAGGTGGCTACAGCGGGGTCTACAACTCGCAGGAAGAAGACTACCGGCAATTCCGGGTTGACCTAAAGGTTCAGGCCCCGGAGACCGTCGAATTTGGGCAGACCTTTGAGTATGCCATTTTGCCTACTAATTTCTCCCTACCGGCCAAAATTTCCAGCGCCTCGATCTCAAAAGCTGATCAAATCAACTTGTGGGTCGATCTTCCCGAAAACGCACAGGTACTCAAAGTTGAAGCAGAAGAGGATCCTGCGTCTATTTTTGAGGTGAAAGAGGAAAACGGTCGGATACACCTCACTGGTGCACCGTCCACTTCCCCCGCGGACGTGACCAGGTGGGACGTCAAAAACAAGAACCAGTGGAAAAGCGGTGGTTTGGCTGCCAAGAACTCCGGTGGGGAGCTAGTTCTCAAGACACCCAAAATCACTATTTCTTTAAAATCGAAGGGCCTGGTAGGGGAGACCATCCAGCCGAAGATCCGGCGTATTGACCCCAAGACCTTTTCCAACCTTTCCTTTGTTCAGGTATATGCGGAAGCAGATGCTCCCATCGTGGGCACCATTCCCGCTTTCATCCGTTGCGGTCTCTCCCAGGATGATGAATCGCGGAAGGCGGAGGGAAAGGAAGTGCTTGAAGCTGACACTTTCCCCGCTGTAAAAGTTGTTGCCAAGCAGCAAGTTCCAACTCCCGGTCAACAGACTGTGGCCACCTCTGTGCAGATCAACCTGCTGGAAGCAGATGGCACTGCTTTTGCCGCTGGTTCCATGGTTGAGCTCCTCATCAATGGACAAAAGCGCAGCCTAACTGTGGAAGACAGCGGCGTGGCTCGTTTCTCCGTAGATCTAGAAAACGGGCAGGAAACGAATGTCAACGTTGGTTTCGCAGATAACCTTGACAACAGCGTTGACGTAAGCGTCACCGGGGGCAAGGAGGGCGCCAGTGCTACCTTGCAGCGCAAACCACTCTATCCCGCAGTTGCCAGGGTGCAACTGACTGATGCCAATGGCAAACCCCTGGAGGCTGGGAAAGATGTCCAGCTCCTGGTCGGTGGGGAACAGGCTGCCTACACGGTTGGCGCGGACGGTTACGTGGATATCTCCGTAAGCCTCCGTGATTCTGAAACCAAGCTGGTTAAAGTAGCATTTGCTGATCAACCCAGTTCCTTTATCTCCGTGGAACTTAAAGGCGGGAAAGACGTAGCCCCCGTGCTCCATGATTCCCCACTGGCCCGCACCCAAAATATCCCGGATCCCACCGGTTCTTCCGGCCCCTTGAATATGGATAACCCGATTGTGTGGGGTTCCATTTTGGCGACCGCTCTGGGCCTACCTGTCATTGGGATGTTGATAAAAATAGCCATTGACTATTTCAAGATTCCTCTGCCCTACATTGAAATCCGCCATCCTGAGTAAGAGCTGCTCCTCGAAGTTCTTCATATCAATAACCTAATTGTTTAATACCTGCCTCATCTAGACCGCAACGGTTTGCCAAGGCAACCTTCTCATGGGAGTAAAAATGTTTTCCACCATCACAAGCCGCTCGGTAGCCAGTGCTTTGACGCTCGCTCTGGGCGCCAGCCTGACAGTTGTTCCTGCAGCTAACGCAGTTGAGGCTCCCGCCGAACTGCCCATGGCTTGCAACCTGAAGATTGTCGGAAAAGACGTAGATGAAAAGGCTGGTATCTACGACTTTGCCAATAACGCCGACACCTACGCGTACCGCAGTCAAGCATTTAAGGATGAGGCCTTCAAGCTCTCCATCCCCGTGTCAGCGCCCGAAGGAGTGAAGTCAGGCGAGAAGTTCGACTACGTTCTAAAATCCACTTCTTTGAAATTCCCGGCTAGGCTCAGTTCGCCGATCAGATTAAAAAACACCAGCCAGATTAACTTGTGGATTGATCTCCCCGAAACAGCTTCGGTTCAAGAGGTCATCACGGGTAATGCTAACCCTGCTGTAAAAGTTGAATTGACCAGCGACTACCGCCGGTTGCATATTACGGCGGCGCAGGACGCGGCCGACGTGACAACCTGGGGAGATTCTAACGATGATGGAGAATGGGTGGCGGGCGGCTTGGCTGCCTCACCGAAAGATAATAATTTCCACGAAGTCGTGCTGCCGGAAATCACCTTGAAGATGACTGCTACCGGCGGAGCAGGTGAGAAGATTCAACCAACGGTACGTGATACGAACCCAGAAGATTTTTCTCCAGAGTCCTTCTTCCAGCTGTATTCAGATGTCGTGTGGCCCGGCTTCTTTTCAAACTCCGAGGGTCCCTCGTTAGCCCGCTGTAGTCTGTCAACGGCCTCTGTAGCGCAGACCAAGCCATTTCTTTCCATCCCGATTACTGAAGGTGTTGCTGTATCCCGCCATACAATTTCTACCAAGGTTAGGGTCACGGACCATGCGGGCAACCCTCTGGAAGCGGGAACTCCGATCACCCTCAACGTCAACGGGAAAGAACAACCTTTTGAGGTCGGTGCAGATGGGTACATCAGCTTTTCTGCTGAGTTGATTCCTGAAGAAACCCGTGAATACACGGTGTTCTTCCCCGATAATGACCAGCACGCGGTGACTTTCACTCTGCAAGGTGGCACTGCTAACAGTGAGAGCATCCACAGTGAATTGTTGAAAAAGAAAGAACCTCAGCGCTACGAAGTCCCGGTGAAGGTCCGCGTAGCCAGCCCTGCTGGTGAAGCGCTTCCCGTAGGCAGTGAGCTCTCTATTGACGTGGACGGAAAGGTCTCCAAGTTCGCTGTGATTGAAGGCAGCTTCATCACCTTTCCGGTTCAGGTCATTGAAGGACAAGCTAAAGAACTAAAGGTTGCCTTTGCTGACAGCCCGGAATCAGCCATTACCGTTACCGTGGCAGGTAAGGAACATATTAAGCCGTTTATTGCTGACGATGCACTGGTTCAAGCACCAGTTTCCTCTCCGTCTCCGTCTGCGGCCCCCGAGCCTCCCCAGACTTCCACGCCTGCACCTAGCCCCGAGCCCACCGTAACTCCCTCTCCTTCGCCAGAACCTCCTGCTGAGGTCCCGGATCCCACTCCCAAGCCAACACCACCAGGTACCTCATCGGGTAGCCAATCACAGGTAGACATGGCAGACCCCAAGGTATGGGCCTCAATCCTGGGCGTTTCCATCACCGTGCCACTGCTCTTAGCTCTTATCAAGTGGGACCTGGATATCTTGGGAATCAAGTTGCCGGAGATTATCTTGCACCTTCCTCTGCCGGGTCCGTTGAAATTGCAAATCTTCTAACATCCACCCCATCTGAGCCCGCCGTCAATGCCGGGCTACCCTCTCTTCATCCGCACATCAATCTGGAGTTTATCAACCATGAGACACACCCCATCCCGAAATTTTGCGCTAGGCAGCGTAACCGCAATAGCCCTATCAGCGAGCCTAATGGCCGTCCCAGCAGCTCTAGCCGCAACGGGAAGTTCTGACAACCTTCTGGCTTGTAACCTGCAAGGAGATATCGGAGGAAATGCCGGAGTCTATGACTCGGCCAACTCCAGTTACTACACTATTAAACATAGTTTTAAGATTGAGGCCCCAGAAACTGTTGAATCTGGCGAGGAGTTTTCCTATACGCTTTTGCCCTCCACCGTAGGAATACCCGTTACCATTGGTGGTTCCGGCTGGTACGCCTACGGCGTTACTTTTAAAGACGCAAGCCAGTTTAACTTTTGGATAGATCTTCCTGCCAACGCTTCTGTGGAAGACATTGTGGTAACTGAGGATCCGGAAAATCTATATGCCGTCTCCGTTGTCACTGATGAAGAGGGAAACAAACGTCTTAAAATCACCGGCTCAACGGACCCAGCGGACGTGACCACGTGGACAAAAGATGACCGATCCACCTGGACCGGTGGTGGCCTGGCCGCCACGAAGGAGGAGAGTTTCTTCAACGTCACCCTTCCGCGAATTGAGTTGAAGATGACGGCCTCTGCGGAGCCGGCCGCCGTAGGCCAGACCATTCAGCCTGAGATCAGGAAAACTGATGCTTATAAGTTCCCAGCGGATTCCTTCTTCCAGTTCTACGGTGAATCCTCCAGCGCTAAAACTGTTTTTGTCCGCTGCGGCCGTTCTGAAGATGATTCTTATTACACAAGTGGTGAAGCTCAGTCCACTCCTTTTCCGGGGGTAACGATCAGCGAAAAAGCTCCTGCACAAGTTTACGATGTCACCGCGCGGCTTAACTTGCAGACCCACACGGGCGAGGCTTGGCCTGCAGGGCCCGTTGAACTGTTGATCGATGGGGAAAGTGCGTCCCATACGGTGAGCGAAACCGGGCAGGTTGACCTGGCGTACCAGTTGGAATCCGGTGCTGCGAAGCAGGTAGTTGTGTCTTTCGCAGATGATCCGGACAACCAGGTGATTTTCAACCTGGAAGGCTCATCTGACGCAGCGCTGGTTGAAAAGACTCTTAAGCACGTTGCGCCGCCGGAGCCTGAGAAGCACACCGTAACGATGCGGGTGCGGGTTATTGATAGTGCCGGGGAAGTAGTTGCGGAGGGTTCTTCAGTTGACCTAGTCGTTGACGACGGTTCCGGCGAAGCCGTTTCCGGGAGCTTCGTGGTTGATGCTGATGGCTTTATTTCTTTCGAGCGGAGCTTAGCCCAAGGGGAGGAGAAGACTTTCAAGGTTTATTTCGCTGATACTCCCGACAACCTGGTTTCTCAGGCGGTTATCCCTAGTGACGAAGATTCCGTGGTCACTTTTGAGGATCCTCTGGTACTGAAGACTCCCGAGTCCAGCGAAACCCCCAGCGCAACCACCGAACCTGAGGAGACTACGGAGCCTGAAAAGACCACCGAGCCGGAGGAGACTACGGAGCCTGAAAAGACTACCGAGCCGGAGGAGACTACGGAGCCTGAAAAGACTACCGAGCCGGAGGAGACTACGGAGCCTGAAAAGACTACGGAGCCTGAAAAGACTACGGAGCCTGAAAAGACTACCGAGCCTGAAAAGACTACCGATCCGGAGGAGACTACGGAGCCTGAAAAGACTACCGAGCCGGAGGAGACTACCGAGCCGGAGGAGACTACGGAGCCTGAAAAGACTACCGAGCCGGAGGAGACTACCGAGCCGGAGGAGACTACGGAGCCTGAAAAGACTACCGAGCCTGAAAAGACCACCGAACCGGAGAAGACTGATGAACCTGTAGCGCCTGCAGAATATGAGGCAATCATCAATGTGAAGGTTGTCGATAGTGAGGACAAACCACTGTTAGCTGGCTCTACGGTCAAGCTGGTTGTCAACGGGGAAACCGCCGAATACGAAGTTGCGGCTGATGGCGTTGTTGCCATTAAGGTCCAGGCTAAGGAGGGAGAAGCAAAGCTTGTTGAGGTGAGCCTCGCGGATAATCCCTCCAAGACTCTGGTCATCTCCTTGACTGGAGACAAAAACGCCAAACCTTTGAATATTGTCAGCCCCCTGCGTCAGACAGACAAAGAAGACCCTCAGGACAAGCCGGGAGATTCTAAGCCCATAGACATTAAGGATCCAAAGGTTTGGGGCTCCATCCTTGGCGGGACGTTGCTGGGAATTCCAGTCCTGGTCTACGGAATCCGGGCATTGCTGACCGCTCTGGGCTTCAAGCTCCCCCAGGTCTTTTTGCACATCCCGCTGCCAAAGGAGATACAGCTCATCCTCTTCCGGCCTTAGAAAATCGGGCAGTTTAGTAAAGACCAACCGTTCTGAAACTTTGTATCTTGAATCCATGGTGAAAACGGGAGCTTAGCTCAGGAGTCAGGCGTTAATTTCAACGCCTGGCTCCTTTGATCTAGCCGCCTGAACTCCTTGCTAGGCTCGAAGAATGGATTGGGCATTACTGATTGCCGGCGCGGGCGTGGCCGGCTGGATTGACGCGGTCATCGGCGGCGGGGGCTTGGTGCTCATCCCGCTCCTCCTGGCGGTCATGCCAGGCCTGGCCCCGGCGGCGGCGCTGGCTACCAATAAGGTGGCGGCGGTGGCGGGGACGGCATCGGCGGCCGTGACGCTGGTGCGCAAGGTCAAGCCGCCGCGCGCGGAACTCTTGCGGATGGCCCCGGTGGCCGCGCTGTGCTCCGGCGCTGGTGCTCTGGCCGCCGCGCTTATGGACGCGGCAGTTATGCGCCCACTGATTATTGCGTTGATGCTGGCTGTGGGAGTGTTTGTAGCCTTTAAACCCAACTTTGGCACCACCCAATCCCTGGGCCTGCGCGGCGGCTGGCGCACGTGGGCGGCACTGGTGGCGGTGGCGGCAATCGCCTTTTATGACGGTATCTTTGGCCCGGGCACGGGCATGTTCCTCATCATGGCCTTCACTGCCATCTTCTCCCAGAACTTTTTGCGCTCCGCCGCCATGGCCAAGGTGGTCAACACCTGCACCAACTTAGGAGCCCTGGTGGTATTCATAGCCGGCGGCCACGTGTGGTGGTCCCTGGCGGTGGTGCTGGCTGCGGCCAACGTGGTGGGCGCGCAGCTGGGCGCACGCACCGTCATTGGCGGCGGCGCGAAGCTCATCCGGTTTGCGTTGCTGGCGGTGGTCGTTGTGATGAGCTGCTACTTGGCCTTTATACAGTGGGGCTAGCTCCGGTTCTTAGTCTTTGCCGTGGCCTTGGCAGTGGTGGGGTCCTCCGGCCAGGGGTGCTTGGGGTAGCGCCCACGCATATCCGCGCGCACGCCCTGGTACGGCCCGGCCCAAAAGCTGGCCAGGTCATCGGTCACGGCCAGCGGACGGCCGGCGGGGGAGAGCAGGTGGAACTGCACGCGGTGGCCGCAATACTCCGGAGTTTCCCCCATCCCAAACAGCTCCTGCAACTTGATGCTCACCACGGGGCGCTGCCCGGACCAGTCAATCCGGGCATCCCGGCCCGAAGGTACGGCCAAGCGCTCCGGGGCCAGCTCCTCCAGCCGCGTTGCTTCCGGCCAGGGCAAAATGCGCTGCAGCGCCGGGTACATGTCCACCTTGTGCGCGGGTTTTCCGGCGGCTACTTGCTCCAGCTCCGGGTCCAAGAAAAGGCCATCCGGGTCCGGCCAAGGAGCGCCGTAGGCGTGGTGCAAGTGGCGCAGGCGGTCGCGCAGGTTGGCGTCCTTGTCCGAGTAGGTAAATAGCTCCCCGGCCAGTGGGCGCAGCGCCTCTACTGCCTCCGGGCCCTGGATTTTCACCGGCGTTTCCGATAGCACGATGGCCCCGGCGTGGCGGACCTGCAGCCCGCGCACCTTGCCGCCGTCCACGAAGGCCCGGGTGGTTTCTTCCACGCCCACGGCCGCTAGCGCGTCACGCTCGCTAATGCGCGCGGCCGCCCGGATAATCACGTTGCCCGCCTGGGACAGTGACACGTCAGCTACCGCCAGCCACTTCGAACCAAACGGTTCCATGGCGCGGGCGCGGGTGCCGCTGGCCAAAAGGTACTCCTCACCTATCTGGCGCGCGACCAGCTCCGGGAAGGCGGTGGCAACCACCACGCCCGGGTCCACGGGTCCTAGGTCCGGCACCAGCCTCTCCAGGCGCTTGACCTCCCGCTGGTTGGGGGTGGCTCGGGCGATGTCGCCGCGGGCATCGGCAAGAGATGCCACCGTGCGTGCCGCCCGCCTGCCGTGGGTGAGCAACGCGTGCCCGGTGCGGGGATCTGTGGGTAGCAGCGCTAGTTCCTGCGTGGCGTCCAGGCGCGCTAACGTCTCCTGCGCGCTGGCCAGTGCCTTGGCCGGCGGCTTAGCCAGCAGCGGGAAGTCTGGGCCCGCGCCCCACACCTCCATGAACAGCGCCGCTTGGGTTAAGTCCGCGCTTAAAATCTCCGGCGTAATGTGCGCCGGGAAGTGCTGGTAATCGCTCGCGGAATAACACCGAATCACCGTGCCGGGGGCCTCACGCCCCGCGCGGCCCGCGCGCTGGTCCGCACTGGACTTGGAGGTAGACACCGTGACCAGGCCACTCATTGCCCGCGCCGCGTCACGCTTAGGCGTGCGGGACAGGCCCGCGTCCACCACCTGCGTGACGCCCGGCACCGTAAGCGATGACTCCGCAATTGAGGTAGCCACCACCACCCGGTCGAAGTCCGCCTGGATGGCCGCGTCCTGCTCCGCGTTGGATTGCTGGCCGTGCAGAGGCAGAACCGGAAGGGGCCCGCCGGCCAAGAGATCACAGACCAAATTGACCTCGCGCACGCCGGGAACAAAAACCAACGTGGAACCCGTTGGCGGCACCTGGTCTGCCACGTGGGCGTAGAATTCCCGCGTTCCCGCCGCGCGGCCGGGGCCAGGTTTGTAGCTAATGTCCACCGGGTAGGTCACGGCCTCGGTGGTGTGGATGGGTGCGTCCATCAGCTCCGCGAAGCGCTGCGCGTCCACCGTGGCTGACATGGCGATGACCCTAAAATCATCACGCAACTGCGCCAGCTCCAGGCACATGGCCAGCACCAAGTCTGAATCCAGCTGCCGCTCATGCACCTCGTCAATGGCCACCGCCGCCACGCCCGGCAGCTCCGGGTCCCGCAACAGCCGGCGCAGCAGCACGCCCGGGGTCACAAACTCCACGTCTTTGCCCTGGCGCGAATCCCCGCGCACCGCGTAGCCAATCTGACGGCCAGATAGATGCTGCAGCCGGTTTGCCGCCGCGCGCACCGCCACGCGCCGGGGCGCGGTCACAATCACTTTCCCGGCAGCACTTGCCCGCGCCTGGTTGGCCAACGCCGGGGGAACCAGCGTGGTCTTGCCCGTACCCGGCGGTGCCTGCACCACGACGTTGCCGCGTGCTGGCAGGGTGCCGATGGTCTGGGCTACGGGCAAGCCGGCGCCGATTGCGGGGAGGTCAAACATAGGTGCCAGTCTAGTGGGCGGGCAGGCGCGGGCCCGAACTATGCTGCGCGTCAACGAGGTTTCCGGTCTACCGGGTGGAGCGTGTGAACTGGGACTACTGACTGTTGCTTAAAAGTTGTAGATGGGGTCCCATTTTTTTTGTATTCTCGGAAAAGAGAGCATAAACCCATTAACCCCAGAAGGGAGCTAAGCAATGAAAACACCGAAGACAACAAAAGGTGCAGACCGGAAGTATCTTCAGATCGCGCTCGGTGTGTCCACCTTCGGCGTCCTGGCCGGTGCAGCAATTCTCTATTTTTGCTACGGGATGCCCACCGCCGCCTGCTTGCTCCTGTTTGTGGGAATTGTCCTGGACTACTTCATCTCCCGCAAGCTAGAGCTTTTCCCCTTCTACTCCGACAAGGACCTCAAACGCCTGGAAAAGACCAAGGACCAGCCAATCCCCGAAGCTGAGGAACTCCGCGCATACCGGAAAGCGCACCCGGAGAAGAACCTGGCGCAGGCCATTGCGGACCTCCGGGAACGTGGCTAACCTTCGGGTTCGTTCATGCCCGTCTAGCCGGTGAGCACCTCCCACAGCTGGTTGGCGCAGATGAATACAAATGTTGCGGAGATTATCCCCATGAAGGTGTTGACCATCCAGCCGTTACGCCACTGCTTCGGGGTGTGGTGGCTATTGAGCAGGATGAGCAGCGTGAGGCCCAAGAACGGCATGAATAGTGCGCCCAGGACGCCGTAGGCGATGACCAGTGCGGTGGGTTTTCCCAGGAAGAGCAGCAGCATGGGTGGGAAGGTTAACCAGATGAGGTACCAGCGGTAGTACCGTCCGCCCACGTGAATGTCTGGGTGGTCTTTGGGCAGTTGTTTCACGTGGCCCACGTAGTCCGCGAACATTAAGGAAACGCCGTTCCACACACCAAGGACTGAGGAAAAGGCGGCCGCCCAGAATCCAAGGAGGAATACCTTGGACGTGATGGGGCCGTAACGGTCAGCGAGGACATCGGCAAGCTCAATGAGCCCACTGCCGCCGCTGGCTACCGAAATGTTGGCAGAGTATAGCAAGTCCGCGCCGATGAGCAGCATGGCGACCACGAAGATGCCTGTGACCACGTAGGCCACCGTGTTATCTATCCGCATAACGCGCATCCAACCGGCACCCTCCCAGTTCTTCTCCACGATCCAGTAGCCGTAGGCCGCCAATGTGATGGTGCCGCCAACGCCACCGGCCAGCGACAGCACGTATACAAAGGAGCCGTCTGGCACGCGGGGGACCAGCCCGGCGGCGATTTCTGGCAGGTTGGTCAGGGATAGCGTTGCTATGCCACACACGGTGATAAACATGATGCCAACGAGTACGGCGATGATTTTTTCAAACGTCTGGTACTTGCCCAACCAGGTAAAACCGAAGCCCAGTAGCGCAGTGATAACGGCCCACATCTCCAGGCTGGTCCCCGGGAATAATGCCCGCAAAGGCATTGCCGATGCACTCATGCCCGCAGCGCCGTAGACGAAGCCCCAGATAATGATGTAAGGAACGAAGTACCAGGAGGTCCACCGTCCGAGCTTCTTCCAACCGTGAAACATGGTGTGGCCGGTGGCAATGGTGTAGCGGCCAACGCCTTCGACCAGGACGATCTTCATGAACGCACCGGCGATGCACGCCCACAGCAAGGCGTAGCCATACTTCTGGCCGGCGATGAGCGTTGCGACTAGGTCCCCTGCGCCCACGCCGGTGGCAGCGGCCACCAAGCCCGGGCCAATGATTGACCATTTCTTTTTCGGCGGTGCCGCCGCCGGCCGCGTTGGTGTTTGTCCACCCATCTGCTAAGCCCCTTCCTAGTAGATTTTATGCGTTTGCAGTGAGTCTAATCACAAATATGTGGGCTAGTGGGCGCATTTTTATTTTCATCCGGGATGCCGCCCGGGCGAGTCCGTGGCCCTCATTCTGTAGCTCTCCCGGATGTAATGGATGGGCGCGGTCCTGTGTCCAGGTGTCCTGGTAAGTTGGGAAGCAGTTCACGAACACACTTTCTAAAAGGTGTGTAAGTGGCTTCCCCGTCGGGGCGTGGCTTTAGGCTCGCGCGTTGTACGTGGGGGCTTTCATACCGCGCCCTGGTGGGCGGGGGAAATGCCCTACGACCGACAGGAGGTGGTTTGGTGGGTAAGCACTCGCTAAACCGACCCGGTCGCAAGAAGAACCCTGCTGCCAGCAATAACTCCAAAATTGTTCTGGCAAGCAGGGTCATTATCCTTGCGACTGCAATAGCGAATCTCATTGAGCTGTTAGTATCTAAGCTCTAAATTCGCTACAGAGCCTTTTTGAGGCTCGATAGCTCCATCCGGTAGCACCCGGGTGGGGCTATTTTTATCCAGCAGGCTGAGCCCGCTGTTGGTGCCCATCCTAGCACCGGGTGCGGATACCGCAACCCATATTTTTGACTTTCCTGGGTCTTCTAGTCCGCCTCCTCTGAGACAGCTTTACTTAGTGTCCTTTGGCTGCCAGTCCAACCAGGTAAGTGGATATCTACAGGGTCAAGCTCTTATCTGCCTCGCGGATTACCTTGATGAATCTTATTTGCTACTCCCTGACATCAATCCCAGCGTCTTGGGCCAGTGACAAGGCCATTCGATTGCCGCCCCAATTGGGGCTTCGTGATCCACGAGGATTTCCCGCAGTTCGAGTTCCGGAATTTTGTTGTTGAGAAGTGGCAGGGTGTTCCCATCTTTGGAGTGGTGATGGTTCTCTATCGTAGTGAGATATTTTTCGGTGATCATAGTTGGCGGCACCGGCGGAGGGCAGCTTAGAGAGCGTGAACCATCTGCCTGTATCGGGGGCTTTTCGGTGAGTCTAAGCAAAAGCAGCCCGCAGCCAGTGGTCTTGCTCGGCGGAGCCGTCTGGAGGTGGGTGGGATCATCTCCGTCAGACCGACGCAAATTGGGTCCCGGTTGGGACCCGAGGGAACGTAAAGTGAAGTTAGAATTGATAGAAATTCCTAAAACAAGGTGTGAGGAGCAACGATGGCGGACGTATTCAAGTGGCCAGAGGTTCTACCGGCAATTTTCCAGCTGGCAGCGGACGGTAGGGCGCACAAGTCCACTGAATATGTAGATAGGGTCAAAAGGTTCACTGAAACCAATTTCCCCGGTCAGGGAAATCAGTTGGTGCGGACAGTTCCCGCTTATGAGAGCCGGACGCGAAAGGCTCTGCGGAATCTGGTGGAGCTTGGCCTTTTAAAGCGCTCCCGCCCCGGTTACACCTTAATTACCGACGAAGGACGCGTGTGGTTTTCTCGCTTTTCGCACCCGGTCCCTGAAGCAGAGGTCAAGCGGTTGGAGGGCGCCGCTAGGGACGCTGCTGCCTCCCGTAGTGAAAATAGACCAGGTGATGGTGGTGGAGAAGCTCTTTCAGCGCAGGCTCCGGAAAAGGTTAGGCAGCCGACAGTCTGGGTTGTCCGTGCCGGTGGGGGAGGCGAGAATGAGGAAATTGCGCTCAGTACGAACCGGGCTTTGCCAGGCTTGTATTTTTCGAAGTCAGTTCTAAGGGCCACCACAAAGGATGAGATCCGGCGTGCGATGACTTCGAGATATAATAGAAAGCAGATTGGATATTTCTTTAATCAGGTGTGGAATTTTCGCAACGAGATTGCGCCGGGGGATATGGTTCTCATGCCCGGAAAAGTTTATCCCTCATTGGTCCATACCGGTACGGTCACGGGACCGGCTGTCATAGATGAGTTAGAGCCTGACACTCAACGCAAGAACTATCTTCCAGTTAAGTGGGATGAGGAGTCGCTGGAAAGGGAGGAATTAGCTCAGGATCTAAGAGCTTCTTTAAACAGTCAGCAAACCGTGTACCGGATCCCCGTAGAGAAGGCTCATCGCTTTATCGCTCTGCGCGACGGCTTTGAAGATCCGGGCGCACTAACCGATCAGGATGAACCGACAGGTCCGGTCCTGGACTGGATTCCTTTCTTCCAGGAGCTTGCCACCGCCCTACTGCCCTTCGAGGGTAACCGTGCCCTACTGCTGAAAAAGCTTCGCGAGGCAGCAACGCTTTCGGGAAGAGAGTCCCAGTTCCAGTCCTTGTGGCAATGGGAGACAACAAGCGGCAAGATGGAAGCCAGTGATGTTGATCCGTTTAGCGTCATTGCGCTCATCAATAGAGAAATGAAGCTATCCAACAAGTTGGCTATTTGCCAGGGGTTGAAGGAAGCCTTTGAGCTGAGTGCAGAGTTGCCTGCTGCTTTTGATGCGGTGCCAGAACGGAAAAACCTGGCTATTCGCTTTGAATCCAAGAAACCGGCACCGCAAGAAATTGAGAAATATTTCAACGTGGCCTGGGAGCTTTTCGCAGCCAGCGTGGAGTTTAGGAGCCTAGACGTCTTTGAGACAGCATTCAACAAGGCTATTGAGGACCGCTCCTTAGCCTCCCTCACCGTGGCCCTGTACTGGGTGAGGCCCACGACCTTCCTGCCCATGCACAGCAAGATGATCGGCTACCTTTCATCCGAGGAAACCTTGGCTAGGGATCTTTCCAAGGAAGTCGCGGACGCCCAGGGATATTTGGATGCTATAACTCAGGTGAAGGATTGGATTCCGGAGGCAGGACTGGAACCAGAAGATTTGACAGGTTTGACCTGGGCGGCGGAGCGCGCGGAAGTAGCTGATCCAGAATTAGCGCCGGGTACCCAGGAAATAAGACAGAAGATTAAGTACACAACTTCCCGGATTGTCGGAGATGGTTGTTTCCTCGAACAGGCGCAGCTGGAAGACATCCTGGACCGCTGGCGGGTCAAGAAGAACATCATCTTGCAGGGGCCTCCCGGCACCGGGAAAACGTGGTTGGCTAAGCGCCTTGCCTACGCGCTGATGGGAACGGATTCGGATGAAACCGTGACTGCCGTACAGTTCCATCCTTCGACGTCATATGAGGACTTTGTGCAGGGGTTGCGGCCCACCGGTACCACTGGTTTACAGCTTCACGAGGGCCCGTTTATGAAGGCCATCCGGAAAGCTAAGGATGACGAGGGCAACAATGACGCCAAGACTCATGTATTTGTCATCGAAGAAATAAACCGGGGCAATCCGGCCCAAATTTTCGGTGAGATGCTCACGCTTTTAGAAGCGGACAAGCGCTCCGCAGACTCCGCGTTGACCACACTGTATGACCCGGACGGTGCAGAGGTGTACCTCCCAGAGAACCTCTACATTATTGGGACCATGAACCAGGCTGATCGTTCGCTGGCCATGATGGATATGGCGTTGCGCCGTAGGTTCGCATTTATCAGATTAGATCCCAACTTTGGGCCCCGCTGGCGGGAGTTCCTCACCGCAGGCGAATTCATGGATGCAACCGTGGTCTTGGCCATTGGGGAGGCCATGAACCAGGTCAACGCGATGATCGTTAGTGATCCAAACTTGGGAGCCAATTATGGTCTGGGGCATAGTTTTGTCACCCCGCGCCGCGACGGATCGAAGAAGGGTCCTAAGACCACAGCTCAGTGGTTCAAACAGGTGGTTGAAACGGAACTGTTGCCCCAGTTGCAGGAGTACTGGTTTGATGAGCCGGACAAGGTTGAGCAGGCGGAGTCCGTGTTTGCGAGCGTGACCGGAAATGCCTGAGGGGCTGCCCGCCGGAAATCCCAGCAGGCACGTTCCGCTGCGCAGTCTTTGGTTGTTACAAATGTACGCCTCGGACGCCTACGCTAGCGGTTCCATAAATGACGGGCTGGTAGAGGAAACAGATGAAGAACTTCCAGCCCTGTTGGCCCAAATGCTGTGCAAAAACGTCGAGGACCGTCTGCGCCGTGATTTAAGTGTTGGCTTCACTCGGACTACTGGGACGCTGTACCGCGTGCGGGGCAAGATTGATGTTGACGCAACTGCCAGGAAAATGTTGCTTGAACAGGGTAAAGTCCGGTGTCAATTCAATGATCTCACTTTTGATAACCAGATCAATCGCTTCATCCTCCGGGCCCTCATGCACAGCGAAAAGCTCCTGACATTCTTAGGTGAGAAAGCAATTGCAGGCCGATGCCGCCGCCTCAGCCGCGTACTCATCAACGCCGGCGTCCGCCAGGAAAGAAATGCCTCTGCACCGGCCGTGCGGCTGGCACCGGAGGACCGCAAGCCGGTCAATACCGCCAGGCTGCTGCTAGATCTTCTGATTCCTTCTCGTGGCGCCGGAATGACGGTTTTCAAGCGTGTCGAAATGTCTGAGGACCATTTGCGCCGACTATTTGAAAAAGCCCTGTTAGGACTTTACGCGCTGCACTTGGAGCCCTTAGGTTGGAAGGTCCGCCCGCCAATGGAAATGCGTTGGCCGGTGGAAGTTGGTTCAACCGCGCGGATTCCTGTCATGCGCACCGACATAGTGTTGCAGTCCCCGCATGGAGGCAGCGTCATTCTTGACGCCAAGTTTGCGAACATGGCTACTGCGGCCGGTAATCATCATGCCAATAAACTTAAAGCCCCTCACCTCTACCAGATCTTTTCCTACGTGCTGAGTTTTGCGAGCATCCATCCGGAATCCCCGGTATCTGGTGCAGTGCTCTACGCGGCCCTGGGGCAGGCGCAAGATTTTCCTCCCGTGCAGACCTTCACTAGTCATGGACACCACTTCGCGTTCGGTGCGCTTGATTTAGAGGCCAGCCCGCGAGATATCCGTACCGCAGCTCTGGATTTCGCCATTGCTGCGGACCGCTCCGTGGGTTCCGTGTCCGGTCATCCTGGTAGGTTGGAAACCGGTTCACGAACATACTTTCTAAGTGTGTGAGTGGCTTCCCCGTCGGGGCGTGGCCTGAGGCTCGCGCGTTGTACGTGGGGGCTTGTGCCGCGTCCTATTGGGCGGGGGAAATGCCCTACGACCGACAGGAGGTGGTTTGGTGGGTAGGCACTCGCTAAACCGGCCCGGTCGCAAGAAGAACCCTGCTGCCAGCACCAATAATTCCAAAATTGTTCTGGCAAGCAGGGTCATCATCCTTGCGACTGCAATAGCGAATCTCATTGAGCTGTTAGTATCTAAGCTCTAAATTCGCTACAGAGCCTTTTGAGGCTCGATAGCTCCATCCGGTAGCAGCCGGGTGGGGCTATTTTTATCCAACAGGCTAGGCCTGCTGTTGGTGCCCATCCTAGCACCGGGTACGGATACCGCAACCCCCGATCCTCGAAACTTCCACTGGATTTCGTGTGGTCTGCCCATGTTCGCACGGCCTGGTAGGTTGGGAACTGGTTCACGAACATACTTTCTAAGTATGTGAGTGGCTTCCCCGTCGGGGCGTGGCCGGAGGCTCGCGCGTTGTACGTGGGGGCTTTCAAACCGCGACCTGGTGGGCGGGGGAGGGTCCCATGACTGATGGGAGGTGGTCTGGTGGGTAGGCACTCGCTGAACCGGCCCGGTCGCAAGAAGAACCCTGCTGCCAGCCACAATGGTAAGAAAATTGAACTGGCAGGCAGGGTCGTAATACTTGCGACTGCAATAGTGAAGGTCATTGAGCTCATTGTAGATAAGCTCTAGCTTCACTAAAGAGCCTTTTTGAGGCTCGATAGCTCCATCCGGCTGCAACCCCGGGTGGGGCTATTTTTATCCAACAGGCTGAGCCTGCTGTTGGTGCCCATCCTAGCATCGGAGACGGATACCGCAACCCCTAATTCCCAGAAATTCCGGCGCTTTGGGTGCCGCATACCCGTGTCCGCACTGGCTGGTAGGTTAGAAACTGGTTCACGAACATACTTTCTAAGCGTGTGAGTGGCTTCCCCGTCGGGGCGTGGCCGGAGGCTCGCGCGTTGTACGTGGGGGCTTTCAAACCGCGACCTGGTGGGCGGGGGAGGGTCCGATGACTGATTGTGGGTGTTTGACTTTCTTGATTGTGGTAGGTAGTTTCAGTTGTGACAGTTAAATCAGATATGGCTCGCGCGGCCTGGGTTAAGAAAAGGCGGGATGCGAAAATGCACACTCTCTCTAGCCAGAAACTCACACCTGAACACCTTGATGAGATCCACGGAATAGCGGAGTCTAAAGTTTCTCCCTGCGTGCGTGACCTACTGTTAAGCATTGTTGATTCTTCGCGCAACGGTGATGAGATAATCGCCGTTAATAGCGATGAGTTTCTCACTCCTAACGAGGCTGCTAAGCGAATTGGAATGAGCCGCACTCATCTGTATAAGCTCCTCGATAGCGGTGAGATTCCTAGTGATCGCGTTGGAAAGCACCGGCGCATACGTTTCCATGATTTAATCAAGTTTGAAAAGGAGCGTGACAAGGATCGACTTGAACTCGCGGAGCAGTTCGCCCGGCGGCGTGAAACTGCTATTTCCGCTGATCGGGAAATTGCAGAGCTGCTCTAAATGAGCCCCCATTAACTCTGTTGATTCCCCATTTGACACTATTAGATTATGTATAGTCGCCATGCTCGCCCCACATTACGCCTTTTGCGTGAGGACCTAACCTCTGGATGGGAATCACCTCATACTCAACGAGCACTGGCGGAAGGCAGGTTGCATGACTTGCATCCCCTTAGTGAACTTCCTCATCCTATTATCCGGAAGGCGTTGGAATCATTCGGGGAAGATTCAAGGCAAGACAACTTTGTGCAACCAATTGCCAGCTCGGTAAAGCTGCGTATTCTTGAAATTAAGCAATCGCAGTGGCGTGGCGGGGTATGGCAAGATCCTGAGAATGATGTCTGTTGGCTCATTGTTGCAGGTTTGGCAAAGGGAGACCATCAGGACAAGGATGATTTTTACAAGAGGGTGGGTGCCGCAAACGATAGTGGTAGCTACTCCCAGTGGTTACCCAGTGAAGAAGACCGATGCTTACTGAAGATTGAAACGGCAGCACGCGTGCGTACCGAATGGGAGCTGAACATCCAGGCTCAAGTTCTAACCGCCTTAAAGCAAGTGCACTCTGGTGGAGATTATCGAATTCGTATAGATCATCCGGTCCCAGGAAAAGGTGTTTTCGCAATTATTGACATTTCAGTAACACGGGAGAAAGATAATTCTTCTACTATCGAAACTGATGATATCCTCGTCAAGTTTTCTCCCGAGAAGAGCTATGCCAGTTCGAACCTCTGGTGGAGTCTTATTACCCGAGTTCTTATTTCGATTGAGCCTCCAGAGCAAGGTTGGGACCGTTTTCGGCACACATTTTCAAATATGGGGGAACCTGGATCTTGGACAAAAAGAATAGAGTCCCTCTCGGTTTTAGTAAATGAGAACCTGTTGGCGCAGTCTGAGCCCGGGATCCATAGTCATTACGCACACCGAAAGCACTTAGCTGGCAAGACGATTGCGGGTGAAGCTATTCGATCTCTATGTGGGGCATATTTTGTACCAACCCAGGATCATGAGTCGTTGCCTAAATGCCCCACTTGTGAGGAAAAGTTTGACAACCTTCCCGAACGGTAGGCTTTGTATCAACTTCTACGGTGGTTACTGAAGTGGCCTCTGTTTTGTTCCTAGCCATTTCCCTGGTTTCAAGGTTGCTCTGATGGGCGGAACTTGGTGCTTTACCGGGCATACCCATGAATCACGGGTTTAGGAACTTTGACAACCACCGAATCCGGGTCTTCGGTGCTGCCGGAAAGGCCCGCTGGGAAATGCTTGACTCCTCCATCCCAGCACTGGGTCGAATGCCGCAACCCCCCAAATTCCAGAAATGCTTGCGCTTTGCATGCCGCAACTTCCGATTGCTTAGGCGAACTGGGCTGTGCGCAGAGCTGTGTCCGGGCATCCCGGTAGATTGGCAAGCGGTTCACGAACATACTTTCTAAGCGGGTAAGTGGCTTCCCAATGTGGCGTGGCCGGAGGCTCGCGCGTTGTACGTGGGGGCTTTCAAACCGCGCCTCTAGTAGGCGGGGGAAATGCCCTACGACCGACAGGAGGTGGTTTGGTGGGTAAGCACTCGCTGAACCGGCCCGGTCGCAAGAAGAACCCTGCTGCCAGCGAAAATTCCAAAATCGAACTGGCAAGCAGGGTCATAATCCTTGCGACTGCAATAGTGAAGGTCATTGAGCTTGTACTAGATAAGCTCTAACTTCGCTAAAGAGCCTTTTGAGGCTCGATAGCTCCATCCGGTAGCAGCCGGGTGGGGCTATTTTTATCCAACAGGCTAGGCCTGCTGTTGGTGCCCATCCTAGCACCGGGTACGGATACCGCAACCCCCAATCCCCGATATTTTCGCTGGACTGCCGGCGGCCTACTCGTGTTCGCACGTGATGGTAGGTTGGAAAGTGGTTCACGAACATACTTTCTAAGTGTGTGAGTGGCTTCCCTGTCGGGGCGTGGCCTGAGGCTCGCGCGTTGTACGTGGGGGCTTTCATACCGCGCCCTGGTGGGCGGGGGAAATGCCCTACGACCGACAGGAGGTGGTTTGGTGGGTAAGCACTCATTAAACCGACCCGGTCGCAAGAAGAACCCTGCTGCCAGCAACAATGCTAAGAAAATTGAACTGGCAAGCAGGGTCACACAACTTGTGACCGAACTGCTGAAGCTAATCGACCAGATTCTTCAGTAGAGGGCTTCGGCTCGATAGCTCCATCCGGTAGCAGCCGGGTGGAGCTATTTTTATCCAACAGGCTAGGCCTGCTGTTGGTGCCCATCCTAGCACCGGAGACGGATACCGCAACCCTCAATTCTTGAAACTTCTACTGGATTTCGTGTGGCCTGCCCGTGTTCGCACGGCCTGGTAGGTTGGAAAGTGGTTCACGAACATACTTTCTAAAAGGTGTGTAAGTGGCTTCCCCGTCGGGGCGTGGCCTGAGGCTCGCGCGTTGTACGTGGGGGCTTTCATACCGCGCCCTGGTGGGCGGGGGAAATGCCCTACGACCGACAGGAGGTGGTTTGGTGGGTAAGCACACGCTGAACCGGCCCGGTCGCAAGAAGAACCCTGCTGCCAGTGAAAATTCCAAAATCGAACTGGCAAGCAGGGTCATAATCCTTGCGACTGCAATAGTGAAGGTGATTGAGCTTGTACTAGATAAGCTCTAACTTCGCTATAGAGCCTTTCTGAGGCTCGATAGCTCCATCCGGCGGCAACCGGGTGGGGCTATTTTTATCCAACAGGCTGGGCCTGCTGTTGGTGCCTATCCTAGCACTGGGGGCGGATACCGCAACCCTCAATTTTTACAACTGCTCTGTGCAAATGGTTACCAGGAAGCGCTCCAAGTTCAGCGGGCAGATGGTGCAAATTGTTTAGGTGTAGGTCATTCTCTGGTTTCGCGCCAAACTACATATTTCAAAAATATGCTGATTGCTAAAAGATGTCTGCATACAGCAGCTCCGTTGGCTTACTCCAGTGTGAACCTCCGGCTGATGGTGCTCGGGGCAAGGCATTCCAGGGGCTCGAATGCTATTCCGCGTTGGAGATTTCTATGAATTGCCTGATTGGAGTAAGAACGCAGGCGGGCATAGCACGAGGTATCAATGTCGCACTCGCAAGTGGCTACACGCTTCAGTGCCGCCTCGAGGACCTTGGGAAACCCGTCTACCGCCTTGCTGGTAACGCCGGCACCGCCGGGGGCTGAATTCGATATGTCACAACCATTCGAATTCGGGGACGTATTAGGCTAAAACCCATGCTGTTTTTCACCCCGCCCAGGTCACCGGCCAAGATAGCACCGGGCGTTGCCCACCTGCCCGGGTGGTTGGGTTTGGACCAGCAGCGCCAGCTGGTGGAGGAGATGCGCGACCTGGCGGCTAAATACGCCGGCACGCCCATGGCCATGTACCGGCCCAAGCTGAAGTCCGGGTGGATGAGCGTGCACCAGTTTCACCTGGGGCGGTACTGGGATTACCGCAACTACCGCTACCAGGACGTGATTGACGGGGTGCGTGTGCCGCCTATGACGGAAAGTCTCACTTCCCTGGCCGGTACCGCGCTTGCGGCTGCGCGCCGGATAGCCCCGGAGCTAGATTCCCACCTCATCCCGGAGATGGCCCTTATCAACTACTACCCGCCGGGCGCGGCCATGGGCATGCACTTAGATGACTTCGAGGAAGCGAACAAGCCGGTCATCTCCCTATCCATTGGTGATGAAGCAATTTTCCGGATGGGCAATACTGAAAACCGTAACAAGCCCTGGCGGGATGTGCTGGTGGCATCGGGGGATTTAGTGGTCTTCGGCGGGCCCGCACGCTACGCCTATCACGGTATTGTGAAGGTCACACCGGGCACGCTGCCGGAAGGCTGCGGGCTAGACCAGGGGCGTATCAACATAACCATAAGGCAGGTAAAGAAATGACTAGGACAGCAGTGGTGACCGGGGCATCTTCCGGGATCGGGGAGGCCACGGCCCGGGCGCTGGCTAAAGATGGCTGGCATGTGGTGGTCGCGGCGCGCCGGGCGGAGCGGTTGGAGAAGCTGGCCGCGGAAATCGGCGGTACAGCCATTGAGCTAGACGTCACCTCCGATGCTTCCGTGGCCCAGCTCGCAGACCTTCCCCGCGTAGATCTGCTGGTCAACAACGCCGGCGGCGCGAAGGGCCTAGAACCCCTCGCGGAGACCACAGTGGAAGATTGGCAGTGGATGTACGACGTTAACGTGCTGGGCACCCTGCGCGTGACCCAGGCACTGCTGCCCAAGCTGGAGGCCGCGCCGGATAATAGTGGGCTGATTATCAACATGGGTTCCATTGCCGGCTGGGAAGTCTACGCCGGGGGCTCCGGGTACAACGCCGCCAAGCACGGGGTGCGGGTGATTTCCCGGGCGCTGCGGATTGAAAACCACAACGTGCGGGTAACGGAGCTAGACCCCGGGCGCGTGGCCACGGAGGAGTTCTCCGTCAATCGCTTCCGCGGGGACGCGGCTAAGGCCGCCAGCGTCTACGATGGCCAGCTCAACCTGGTGGCCGAGGACGTCGCGGAAGCCGCACGCTGGGTGGCCAGCCTGCCCGCCCACGTCAACATTGATGTGATGACCATCAAACCCCGCACGCAGTCCTAGACCCTGGCATTACCTGGCCCGTCCCCAACGAAGGCGCCGGTCAGTCGCGCGTCAAGATTTCCAGCGCCCGGTGGTTGATGTCGGTTCGCAGGTATGGCTGCGTCAGTGTAAGTTTGGTCATCCTTTGCGTGGCGCAGATGGCGCCGGCCCCCTGAGTAGTTTGTGCCGTCCGTCTCTTCAAGGTTTTCAGGTCGTCAATGAGGACCTGCGCCGCGACGGCCGCATGGCAAACCCCTCGAATTCTGAAAAGTAACTATTACTCCCGGGCACCATCTGAGATAGCCACGGAATAAACACATCCGCCCAATATGTCGATTTTTACCCGAAAAATCGACATATGGCAGGAACGTGTCGATTGATTAAACATGTCGTTGGGATGTGTCGGTTTTGGGAACGTAATTCGACATGTTTTGGGGATGCGTCGATTGCTTAAACATATGGGTCCTCTGCCCACGCGCCCGGGCGGACGGTGGCGTGACGCGGTATCCTGGGGCCATGATTTTCACTACGACAAACAACGTTGAAGGTTATGAGGTCTCCGAGTACATCCGCGTTATCGCGGGGGAGACGGTGACCGGCATTAACTTCTTGAAGGATATTGGCGCGACCTTCCGGTCTATCACCGGTGGGCGTTCTGCCGGCTATGAAGAAGAAGCAGTGCGCGCGCGGGAGACCGCATTGAATGAGCTGTGGAACCGCGGCCAGGAGCTTGGTGCTGACGCCGTCATTGGCATCAACTTCGACTATTCGCCCATGGGTGCAAACAATGACATGCTCATGGTCACCGCCACCGGCACTGCGGTCAAGCTGCGCCATAAGCAGTAGGCCAAGCAGTAGTCCCAGCGGTAGACCCCACGCAGTAGACTAAGCCACATGTTAGAAATCGCGATTAAAGGCAGCTCCATCAAGTTGGGGCAGTTCCTCAAGCTAGCCAGCCTGGTAGCCACCGGCGGTGAGGCCAAGGAGATGATTGCCGCTGGCGTTGTCACCGTCAACGGTGAGACCGTCACCGCCCGCGGCCAGGCCGTTAAGGTGGGGGACAAGGTCTGCGTGCAGGGCACTTGCGCGCAGGTCATCGGCGCGGCTGATGGGGAGGATGACTACTTTGATGAAGCTACCGCCAATGACGGCTTTGACCCGGAGAAGTGGCGCAACGTTAAGTTCTAACGGCGCGCCGGGCTAGCCTGGCCATCACCAACAGTGAACTCCCTAATGTCCAGTCTTCCGGCTGGGCATTAGGGAGTTCTTCCTATGCTGTCTTCACAGGTGGCAATGGATAGAGGGCATCACGCGCCGGGGCGAGTTTGAGTGGGAACTTCGAGCCCCAGGTGTTCGCGCAGCCTAGAGCCCGTGTACTCGGTACGGAAGCGGCCACGGCGCTGCAGCTCCGGGATGACGTGGTCAACAAAGGCTTCCACGTCCTGCGGCAGGGCGGGCGGCATTAGGTTGAAACCGTCTGCCGCGCCGGCGTCAATCCAGCGCTCGATGTCATCAGCGATAGTTTCCGGGGTTCCCAGCATGGTGCAGTGCCCGCCCCCGGCGGCCAGCCGTCCCAGCAGCTCACGTACCGTGGGTTGCTCGGTTTCGATGATCCGCAAAATGGTCGCGTAGCGCCCTTTGGGCCCGGTGAAATCCTCCAATGGCGGGAGCTTAGGCACCGGGGCGTCCAGCTCCCACTGGGAGGCGTCCTGCCCCACGAAGGTACTTAGCTGCCTAAGCGAGCTGGTGGTGGGCAACAACACATCCAGTTCACGCTGGCGCGCGCGGGCTTCTTCCATGGTGGATCCCACATAGGTCACCAACCCGGGCATGATGGCCACGGAGTCCGGGTTGCGCCCCGCAGCCGCTATCCGCCGGCGCACGTCCATGCGGTATTCCTGGCCGGATTCCACGTCATAGGCCACCGCATAGATGGCCTCCGCGCGGCGCCCGGCTAGGTTGCGGCCGGGTTCGGAAGCGCCCGCCTGGAATAGCACGGGATGCCCCTGCGGTGGACGCGGGACATTCAGCGGCCCGGCCACAGCGAAGTGCTCACCGTGGTGGTGGAGCTCAGTGAGCTGGGAGCCGTCAATGTAGCGCCCGGGGGCTTCGCGTTCAATCACGATTGACTCGCGCGGCCAGGAGTCCCATAACCGCAGCACCACGTCCACGAATTCCTCCGCCCGGGCGTAGCGGGTGGCATGATCCGGCATTTTCTCCATGCCGTGATTCTGGGCCTCCGCGTCAAACATGGAGGTCACCACGTTCCAGCCAATGCGCCCGCCGGAGATGTGATCCAAGCTGGCCAGCATACGCGCGGCGTGGAACGGGGTGTAGAAGGTAGCGGAGACCGTTGACACCAGGCCAATATGCGTGGTGGCTTGGCTAAGTGCAGACAGCAGGGTGAGTGGCTCCAGGTGCCATAAGGGGCCATCGGCGGCAATGCCGGGGCTAAGCGAATGCCCGTCAGCGAAGAAGATGGCGTCAAACAAGCCGCGTTCGGCTGTGCGCGCCAAGTCCTGGTAATACGCCAAGTCCACCAGGTTTTCGGCGGGCGAGTCCGGTGCGCGCCACGCCGCGCTGTGGTGGCCGGCCGCGTGAATGAACAGGTTAAAGTGTGCTTGTTTGACGCCCATGGATTAATCCCGCACCAGTCCGCCGTCAACGATGAGGTTCTGGCCGGTCACGCCACGCGCCCAAGGGGAGGCGAAGAAGACCACGGTATCGGCCAGCTGCTCTGGCGTGGTGACCGCGCCCAGCGGGGTGCCTGCGGCAATGGCGTCGAAGACTTCTTCCGGGGTGGCCGCGGAGGCATCGGTAGTGCGGAGCAAACCGCCAGAAACCATGTTGACCGTGATTCCCGCCGGGCCCAAATCACCGGCGAAGGTGCGGGTCAGTGACAGTAGCGCCGCCTTGGAGGCGGTGTAATCATGGTAGGGAACAACCGGGTTCTGGAAGAGGTTGGTGCCAATGTTGATAACGCGACCAAAGGAGGCGTCCTTCATGCCGGGCAGCGCGGCCTGAATGATGTTGAGGGGGCCCTGGATGGATCCGGAGAACTGTGCGGCCAGCTCCTCATAGGAGATAACATCTGCGTGGGAACGGGCGTCACCGTTGAAGGCAAAGTCCACCAAAGCGTTGTTGACCACGGTAGTAACCGGGGTGCCAAAGTGCTGCGCGGCCTGCGCGAACATCTCATCCACCTGCGCGCGGTCGCGGATATCAGCCTTGATGGCCACGGCGTTATCCGGGTACTCACCCGCAAGCTGCTGGGCCAGGTCCTTGGACTGGTAGTAGTTGATGACTACCTTTGCCCCCTGGGACAAGAAGGCGCGGGAGATTGCCGCGCCTAGGCCACGGGCACCGCCGGTGACTAGGACAATCTGCTCATTAAGGGCAAGGACAGGGTTGGTCATGTGTGGGCCTTTCGGTTCAAAAGGCGAAAGGAACACCACGCGTAAGTGGCCCGTGGAAAAACCACAGCACTACGCCAGCTACCCGCACCACCTGCCAGGCAGGAGGAAAAGCCGTGGACATTCCCTTCGCCAGTGCTAACTGGATCAGGTTCAACGGGTGTCATCTCAGCCGCATAAGGCGCAATGGCGGGAATATCCCAACCATCACTGGGGCGGCACCCCGTGTCACTGGCCAGCCTAGCACGTTAGGCGAGCCTAAGAAGGCGGCCAGGGAACCAGCCGTTAGAAAACAGCACGGACAAGGACCGTCAATACGTACACCTCGTGCAGCAATCTCACGCTCGAACATCAGGTGCTCATCAAACAGTTTCCTGATAGCTCCAATTTTCTGGGCGAATTCAACATCGAAAATCAGGTTGCTTCCGGTGCTAGCAAGTTGAACTGAAACTGATACAACTTTGGGGCGTGATTTCCAGGAGGCGGGGGTTGACATTAGTGGTAGGCTCGGTGAAAACCGTTTAGTATCGCCAGGCTCTAATGAAAATCAAAGCGATTAGGATCCAACGAACTGGTAAAAGAAAGGGCACTAATCATGGGTATGTCGCAAGCTACCTTCCGGACTAATTTGCCACCTGCTTTGCAAAAGTATGAAGACCGCCGCTTTGAAGCCGTCGCTTCGCTTATGAATTTTGAAGTCAAAGAAAATTTTAAAGAAGAAGTTATGGAACTTCTGCAACGCCTTAAAGCTGCAGAACTTTCTTAGGATACTAGGGGGGTATCGTGGTAGGGCAGAAAGTTGACCAGCTGCTTTCCGCGTCGGAATACGCGGCTATTCAGAAAGTAGCCAGCAGGTCTCATATCGTGCTCTATTGCGGATCTGGTGTCACTATTGATCTGACAGGCATGGGGTGGGGTGCTCTTAATGCCAAGTTAGCCGAAGCTATCGATGACCAGAATGGTCTGGATTCGATTCTCAAGAAGGACACTAGTGGGTTTGACCAGAATCAGAAGGCCTCTGTAGTCTTTGAGCTTCTGGTTTCCAGCTTGGAAGGGGAAGATCGGGAGCGCTTCCACCCAAGATGAAGGGTTTGGAGATCAGGAAGAGAGTGAAGCCGATGAGGAAAGTCGAGCTTTTGCGGTGCAGTATGTAACCGAAAAAATCATTAGTTTTTTAGCCGAAGAACGGGAAAGCTGAGCTCCTTGGGGCTTACGACAATCCATGGCTTTTGTTTCGCAGAACGTAAACAGGTCTTTTAGTTGGAACTGTTCATATTCTGTACGCATGATGGGGCATCTGGAGCAACGCTCATCCGGATGTCGTTGCTTCGGTTTCTGTGAGAAAGCTCTACGATGACTCCTTCAAAAACTATGGATCGAGCGGCTGGTCCGATTCTGGTTGGGAACGGTGCCCGTTTTTCTAGCGCGACTAAGCATCGCGGCTTTTCGACCGGGTAGCACCGGTGCGTAGTGCAAAAGGCCAGGGCAGTTTGACTGCCCTGGCCTTTCTTCCGTTTTTAGTGCGTTGGCGTCCCGGTGCCGCCGTGTGCTGTCTGCTCTTGGCGGGCTAGGCGGCGGGCTTGTATCCACACCCAGGCGGTGGCGGGGTAGAGGATGAGCGCGGAGAGCGTGGCGGTGGCGGTGGTGACTGCGATGTGGTCGGCGTTGTAGTTCCACAGGAAGTGGGTGATGAAACCGGCGGCAAACCAGCCTAGGGCGAAGGTGAGGCGGCGCCGCGTTGTCCAGCCGGTGGCAAAGAGTGCCCAGCCAATGCCCCAGCCGGCCAGGCCGGTGAAGAAGATGTGTAGGAAGGGTCCTAAGAACAGCCGTTGTAGCCAGGTTATCCAAAACCCGGTCCAGTCGGAGATGGGGTCTGCTAGCGCGCCGAAGCTGGCGTAGAAGATGTTTTCATTGACCTGGAATCCTAGGCCCACCATCATGCCCACTATAAGCCCGTGCCAGGGGCGGTTGAGGTGGGAAAAGGACATGCACACGAGGATGACGCCCAGCGCTTTGGAGATTTCTTCCGGGTAGGCTCCGCCAAAGGAGTATTGGGCCTGGTGCCAGCCGGAGTGGGTGACTAGTTCGGAGATCCCCTCGGTGGTGGCGTAGGCCAGTAGGGCGCACATGCCGCTGCCCCACAGCAGTGCGGCGAGCACCCAGCCAAAGTTCTTGCCGCCGCGCGGCCAGAGGCTGGAGCGGGAAAGCACGGCAATGACCACGGCGGTGTAGACAGCGGTGACCGCGATGCTTATCGCATAAAGTTCGGGGGTTAGCAGCAGGCCAGGGATGTGGGTTAGTCCCAGCATGAGGGCGCCCAGGAGGGCGGAAAGAATCAGGGTGTAGCGGTAGGGTGCGCTCATGATTGCTCCTTCGAGGTTTCTGAGACATCGCCAAACTTGCCGATGCCCCCCAGTGCCGCCGCCGGAATCTCCCGCCCGGTAGCAGCCTGCCAGATGTGTGTGCTCAGCTCAGCTACCTGGGTGCTGGGCCCGGCAAGGACTACGGCGTAGACCTCTTGGGGGTTGGCGGGGCCGCCGGTGATGGAGAATCCGGCTAGGTTGGCCGCCGGGTCGGTGCGGAAGCTGGTTGTGTCATCGGTGACGGGTTCCTGGTCGGTGAGGTATTCCTCCGCGCTGGGCGCATTTATGGACTGCTGAACCGCCGTCATGCGCATCATGCGGCGCAGGAAGAGGTCCGGGTCTTTTATCTCTGGGTAGCCGTGGTGGGTTACCTCCACGCCGCCGCACATCCAGCCGCCGGCGCCTTCTGCTTCTGGATTGGGCTCACACTTTAGGCCGTCCACGTCCACGGTGAAGTCCAGGGCGTCAAAAACCACCGGCTTGTTGGGGAGTACGGGGTCTGGGGTGAGTCCTGCTAGTGCGGCGGGGCCGCCTAGGAGCAGGGCCGCGCTGGCCATAACCGCAGGAAAGTGGCTACGCCGGGTGCGCGGTTGTGCAGGATTTTTAAGCATGGGAACAAAGTCTAAACCCAAGAAGTCTGTACAACTAAAAGCCCAGGATTCAGGCTGTGCCAGAACGCTTGGAATAAGCCTGCCGGGACTCACGTTGTCATGAATATGACACATCAACAAAACCCAGAAACTTTGAAATTCGGACTTGATACCTTCGGTGATGTCCATGACGGCGGGCATGTCGCGGGGCTAAAGAACGTGGTGGCGCAAGCCAAGCTGGCGGACCAGGTAGGCCTGGACTCCTTCAATGTGGGGGAGCACCACCGTGATGATTACGCTATTAGCGCCCCGGATACCGTGCTGGCTCACCTAGCTGGCGTGACGGACAATATCCACCTGGGCACGGCGGTCATCGTGCTGAGCTCCGATGACCCGGTGCGTGTCTACGAGCGCTTTTCCACCCTGCAGGCGCTGTCTGATAACCGCGCGGAGCTAACCATTGGCCGGGGCTCTTTCACTGAGTCCTTCCCGCTATTTGGCTATGACCTGAGCAATTACGAAGAACTCTTCGAGGAAAAAGTAGCCATGCTCGCTGAGCTGGTTAATAACCGGCCGGTTACCTGGCACGGCAAGCACACCCAGAGCCTGGAAAACCAAGAGCTGTGGCCTCCCATGGATGGTTCTACACTGCCGGTATTTGTAGCCGTTGGCGGTTCCCCGGAGTCCGTGGTCCGCGCGGCTAAGTATGACTTTGGTTTGCGGGTTGCGATCATCGGCGGCGCGGTTAGCCGGTTTGCACCGTTGACCGAACTCTACCGCCTCGCCCAGGAGGAGTTTGGCCACCAGCCGGGCAAATCCATCGGTTGGCACAGCCCGGGACTGATTGCAGATTCTGACGATGCCGCCTATGAGGCCTTCTATGACCAGCACATGCAGCACTTGCAGCGCCTGGGCCGCGAACGCGGTTGGCAGCCAATGACCCGCGACCGCTTTGACGCGGAGGTCCGCGACGGGGCACTGTTTGTGGGCTCCCCGGAGACGGTAGCGCGCAAGATTGCCCACGGGTTCACAGCCCTGGGGGCGGATACCTTTGATCTTAAGATCGGCTCTGGCACCCACGCGGCGGAGATGAAATCCATTGAGCTCTACGGCACCAAGGTTGTGCCATTGGTGCGGGAGATGGTGGCCGCGCAGTAGGTGACGCGCGGCCCGGGGAGGGTGGTCCCGGGCTCTTCACCGCCTTGCTGGTGCCAGGCTAGCGGCTAGAAAGGCAGCTTGATCTGGGGGCTAAGCCAGCCGGCTACCGCCGCCACCAACCCCAAGATGGCGGAGATGATGGCAATGATCATCCCCGTCTCAGTTTCCGCCTTGTACTTCTTGTGCTCGGCCTGGCTTTGCTGCAGCTGCTGCTCTAATTTCTTAGCCAGCTCCCGGTTCTCCCGGGCGTTATCCAACTCCGCCTGGGCCACCGCCAGGTCTTCCCTGGCTTTGGCCAGCTGGGCTTCAAGCTCCGCCGTATTATCCGGTGCTTGAGGCTGGTTGCCCTGGTTTTCCAACTGGGCTTCCAACTGCGCTTCCAGTTCGGAAATCCGTGCCTTGGCCTGCTCATATTCCCGGAGGTACTTATCAAACTCCTGCGCGCTAGGAAGCTGCTTGCCAAACACCTCCTGGCGGTTGGCTACCCGCTGGAAACTGGGGAGCAGCTGATTATAGGAGGGCTGGTAATGAGCCGTGCCCCGGGTGGCTTCATCGTATTGTTCAATGACCCCAGCTAAGTCCGCGCGGTGGATAACGGAGAGAACGTACGGCCTGCCGTCGCTAGAGCGGTAGGTAAAAGAGCCCACCGCTTGCCCGGTGTAGCCTTGCTCCGGGACCCAGGTGGGCCCGCCGGAGTCCCCGCCCTGAGTGTTGAGGTCAGTGGCGTAGATCAATTGATCAGTGACGTTTAGGACTTTCCCGCAATATATGGCGTCAGCAGTAGTGGCGCCATAGCGGCAGATCTTGTCCCCTATTTCAGGTGCGTAAGTCCTATCCCCAGAATAGAGGTTTTCACCGGCCACTATGCCCTGGTTGAGCTGGACATACGCGGTGTCGTGGAAGAAATAATCCGCAATATCCTTGTTGGACAACCGGCGGGAGTGGTTGGGATTTATGGCGGGGTAAAGGTGCTTCAACAACCCGATGGGAACGCCCGCGCCGTTGAAGACATTGGCACCCTCATAGGCACAGTGCCCAGCGGTCCATACCCGGCCGTTTTCCTTATCAATAAATCCCGCCGTGCAGTTATACCGGCCATCATGGTCCGCCACCCGGATGAGATCACCCTGGTTGACCGTGACGTCTTGGGCTTGCGCCACCGCCGGGGCAAGTAAGCCGATGGAGAGAACAAAGGTTGCGGCAAAGCGGGGGATACGCATGGTAGTTGCTACTTTCTGGTGAAAAATTGCGGTTAAATCTTTAAAGCGTGGAAGCGTCACTGGCGGTGCCGGGACACTGCGACCGCCCGGAGGTATGAAGCTAAAATTCCTTCAGGCGGTCACGGTCACGGTGCCACTCCCTAGAAACGGGGGAGGCGGAGTTGACGGAGGACATTATTAATCAGATTGGGGAAAAAGTGTGCAACGGCACCAAAAGCAGCGGCCAAGGCGGTGAGAACACCAATGACGCCTGCGGTAATTACCAACGGATTAGATGGAGACTGCGCGCTTGAGGAGTCGTCAGTTTGGCCGGGGGTCTGGCCGGGGGTTTCATCCTCTGGTGCTGGTGCTGGTGCTGGTGCTGGTGCTGGTGCTGGTGCTGGTGCTGGTGCTGGTGCTGGTGGCGGCGGCGTGGTGTCGCTTGGCGGTGCTGGCTGCGGAGCCGGATCACTTGGCGGGGTGGGGGTCTGCCCAGAATCAACGCTTAGAGCCACCGACTGATCCAAGGTGCGGTCTGTCTGGGACAGCGCGTGTGCGGCAAAGGTGCCCACGGCGTAGCTCTTGCCCGGCTCCAAGGCACCGGCCGGGATGCTCACGGTGGTGCTGAACTCCCCGCCGCGAAGCTGCGCGGGCTGTACCCATTGCTGCGCCACGGTAAAGATCTTCTGGGCCTTACGGTCCGCGGATGAGGTGGGCTGGGTACCGGGCTTCCAAGTGGCGGTGTCATAGACCACTACATAAACGCCCTGAGCCGCGCCGTCACCCACATAACCGCTGCCATTGACTGTGAGAGTGGTAGCTTCCTCCGCCTTTACCGTGGTGGGAGTAACCGCTAGCTGCGGGGCGGCGGTTTCTGCCGCTTTGAGTTTGAGCAGTGCCTTGGCCTCATACTGGTTGTCCTTGTAGGTGGCAACCGCGTACTTCTTTCGCGGGTCCAAGGTGCCCTTGGGAATATCCAACTGGTGGGTGAAATTGCCATCCTTGTCAACCGCAACGGAGGTTTCTACCAGCTTTGCAGAAGGCTTAGTCACATCCACGATGGCAACCATAACGGTATCTGTGCCGGTGTACCCGCTGCCGGTGACCGTTACCTGTGAGTCCGCGCGGGTATCAATCAGGTCCTGGGACACTTGTAGGTCAAGGGTGCGGGAGACGTTGGAACCGGTGATGGTCACGGGCTCAGAGCTTGCCGATACCGCGGAGTCACCAGCCTGGCTGTGCGCAATGACCTTTGCCGTCCACTGGCCATCAATGAAGCCATTGACCTCAACCAATGACTCTGAAGCTGGGACGGTCTTGGTCACGGTCTGCGCGCCATTGCTGAAGATAACCGAGTAGCCGGTAACGCGGGCGGCGGTGGCTGGTGCGTCCGGGTCTATCCAGGAAACCTTGATGGTACCGGGGGCATCGGCGGCCGTGGCAGTGGGCTTATTCGGTGCCGGCGGCGGGGTTTTCTTAGGTGCCGCAATGGTAACCGGATCGGAGAACACTTCTGTGGAGTATGCCGGATCCCAGCCCGTGCTCACGTCTGCTTTGACCCCCACCCGGTAGGTCCCGGGTTTAAGGTCAAGGAAATCCGTGGTCCGGTGGCCAGGTCCTTTGCCGCTAAAAGTCACCGTCTCCCACACGTTGCTGTCATTGAGGGAATATAGCGTGGCGCGGAATTCTTTGACGCGGGCATCAGTGGGTTCACCCCACCGGGCGCTAATCTTATTGCCCTCAACGGCAGCGGTAGCCCACGGCACCGGCTGCGCCTGGATATTGAGATCCTGCGCGGCATCAGCGCGGCGGTCAGTGGCAATGGCGCTACCGCCAGCAATGGTGCCTACCTGGTAGTGCACGCCTTGGTTGAGCTGCAAGGAATTTGCGGGGATCTTGATGGTCTTGGTGAAAATCCCGTCCTTAATCTCATCCGGAGCCACCTTAAAGCTCAAGGAAGACCCCTCAAACTCAGTGGCCGGGCGGTAACCGGGAACCCAGTGGCTGGTATCCCACACCACTATGTACAGGCCATCTTTCACGGCCCCGCCGGTGTAGCCGGACCCGGTGACATTGATGGTGGATTCAGTGGTGGCATCAATAGTTTGGGGGTTGACCGTCAGCGTCAGCTGGCCGGGGTCCGGCGTAACCGTCACGCTGTTAGAGTCCGCCGATGGCTGGGAAGGGCCCAGGGCGTTAGTGGCAGTAACCGTGGCGGTGTAGGTCTTGCCTTCTTCCAATCCGGTGACCGTGGCCTGCTCAACATCACCTTTGACCTGGTGGACCACCGCGCGGCCGCCGTCCGTGGGGGTCAGCGTGATGGTGCTGTGCTGGATGTCCAAGCCGCCGTTGGTGTTGCGGTACCACTGCACGTCCACGGAATTGTTTCCGGTGAGCTGCAAGGAGGGCTGGTCCGGGGCGGCAGGCACGGTCTTGTCATTGGTGGTGTTAAACACTGGCGAGAACATAGGCGCGTCCGCGCCAGAGTTGTTGGTATAAGCCGTGATTTTCAGCTTGTAATTCCCGGGCGCAATGCCGTGGAAATAGCCGTAGTTGTACACCCCGTCAAGGGAGTTTCCCACCTTCTGGTTGGTGTCCGCGTTGATGAGTTCAGCGGAGTATGCCCGGGCACCGTCTACCTTTGGCCACCAGGCGGTCAGGGCGGTACCGTCCACGCGGACCTGCACTTGCTCACCGGCGGTGGCAGTGGCAGTGGCTCGTGGGGCGTGCAGGGTGGGCGCAACGGGGGTCTCGGTGGCACCGGCAACCGGCAGAGCCAGCTGTATTTTGTCAAGCTGAAGTGATCCGTTTTGGCGCGGAAAAGTGATCCGTTTTGGCGCGTGCATGTTTTTTTATTTGGGTGTGTTTGTGGGGTTGGGG
>NZ_VXKJ01000054.1 GCF_008693075.1 Corynebacterium phocae
GGAAGACATAAACCTTGCCTTTCCGCGCCGTTGTTCGTGAAGCTGGCTAAGTATCTCTACTCCGAAGTTCTTTAGAGATTTGATTAACTTCTTTTTGAAGATTAATCAGCATCTGTGCTCCTTTAAAAGCAAGCAAAATTATAAGAACGGGAATTAAAAGAGTAGCCCCAATAACGAGGATTTCCATAAAACCAATCACATCCCTACGGTTTAATATTGACACATGCGTAGTTACCCCAGGTACTACCAACACGAACTCGACCACAGAAAGGCTTGTGCGCATCTAGGTTTTTATTAAGGCTAAACGTGTGTGTAACTCGGCCGGGAGCACAGTTCCCCCCAGCGGTTTCGGTGACTCGTCGCCCATTCTTATAGTAGGCAATCTCAAATTTATCAACGCACGCGTTGTTGTTAACAACGTTTTTACCTGGGAAGTATGCCACAGCCGCAGTTTTTACATTCAACCCACGGCCTTTTACATAGAGCCAGTTGGTCGCACCTACGCCACCCGGTGCCCACGATCCGCCATCTGCACTGCGCGGAGCGTAGCCATTGGAGTTCTGGCCTGGTGCTGGAGCAACAGCCTCCAGAACCGTAAACTCCCCTTCATTTACTTCGCTCGCATATGCATGTGGGGAGAGGGCTGTTACTACTGCAATAGACAAAGCTGCAATAGCTGTTTTAGGAGCTAGTATCTTCATGTTTCCTTCATTCGGTGCTTGGGCTGTTAAACAGCAACTTGAGTTCCGGGATTTAGCCACCTTATAGTGACTTGAAGCACACGCTAATAGACGGTTCCCCTACCGACAAGGGGGGGGGTAGACCATTTTTTTACAAAATCAGAACCTCATCTCCTTCGTCACTGTCTATCAACTACTTTCACCACTGGTTACCCGCTAAAAGCGAACTCGATAACAATTTGAAGCACAACGAGAACGGGGGTAATTCAAAAATTAGCAAGACGCAATGAACTGTATATCCTTCTAAGGTGTTCAATCCTCCCGGGGTATCTACCCAGCGTTTGGCTAATGAACTAAACCAAGACCACCAAAGCGCCCCAGCACAACCACCGTGCCGGAGCGCTTATGTCAGGGAATGGGGTCTCTACGAATTGGCCAGCAAGGAGCACAACCCTACGGTAGTAAAAACTGCTCCTATTTCCCCTGGTCGCACCGTGCGCCGAAAACCCGGCGCACGGTGCGACCAGGGGAAATGGCAAGGTACTTTTACGACCACGCTACGCGCCCGTTTAAGGCGTTCAACCTCCCCGGCGCACTCGTTCCCCTCTTAAGCACTCTCAAGAGCTCCAGCAGCGCCCTGGTGGCCGTAAAACCGCGCTTTTAAATCCCGCGCCCGCCACGGGTTGGGGGCATGGGGGCGCGCCCCCATCAGCAGCCGGGGTGTGGGGGCGTAAGCCCCTGCCGGTCTAACCATCACCCCGTGTGCAGAGTAGCGAGGGATAGCTTCCGCGCCCGGCTGGGTCGTTGTCTCCCCCCTCGTCTCAGATAAAAAGCTCAACGCCTGCCCACCTATCCCCGCAAGCCCTCGTTCACACAACCAAACCCAGGCGGTTTCTTCCGTCCCTACTTACCCCTACGTCTCAACCAGGAACCCCTATCCCTGCTACTTCATCAACCCCTAGAACCAAGGTTTCTAACCTCTCTACAAATCAAAGTTTTAAAGTGAAAAATAGTAATCACCGGCTACCGCCGGGGAACCGTATATTGCTTCCGGCATTATCCTTTTTTAGGCCGTCCTCTACCCGCGCTCATTCCAAACGCTTTACGCACCTGTTTAATCCGTGCAACCGACACACCGCACTCGCTAGCTAGCTCTTTAGTAGTCGGGGCTGCAAGCCCCTGGGCGCGTGCGTCCAAGATATGCATTTTTACCCGTGTTTCTAATAGCTCACCTTTCCTCTCCCGCTGCTTGTTTGCTGCTGCGAGTTTTTGGCGTTGGGCTTGTGCGTAGTCGCTGTTGGGGTCTTGCCAGCGTTTGGCTGCGGTCTTGCCACCTCTGCGCCCTAGGGTGGCTAGTGCTTTGCGTTCGCTGCTGGTGGCTTTCTCGCTTGAGTTGTGGGCTTTATAGACCGGGTTTGTGGAGGTGGTGACGTATCCGCGTACGCGTCTTGCCATGGTGAGTCGGTCTGCTACGGGGGCATGTCTTCTGGTCGCCCTGCTGCGCCGTGGGCTTGACCGATTAACCAATGCCCTAAAGCCAAAAGGAAACAGTCCGTCCATACTTGCGAACACGCTTACTCTCCAGGGCACCCGCTAAATGTTTCTTCTTCCTGATAGCGTGAAAGACGGTTCACGAAAGGCACTTCTTGATGTGGTGTCTAAAGTGGCTCCCTCGTCGGTGCGCGGTTAAGGCTCGCGCGTAGACGTGGGCTAGCTCTGCGCGCCTGTTAGGCGAGTGGACAGCCCTACGACAAAAGGGAGGTGATTCCCATGGGTAAACACTCAAGGGACACACCCGGTCGCAAAAAAGAAAACCCCGCTGCCACAGGACTCACAATCCTAAATGTGGCAAGCGGAGTGCTTAACTTTGCGGCCGCAATGGTGAGGTTCGTTGCAGCGATCCTTCACCAGGGCCTCTAAGGCTCGATAACCTCAACCGGCTAAACCCCGGTTGGGGTTATTTTTTACTACTTCAGCACGCCCACAAAATCTGTAAACCTGCTGTTGTGGCTTAAGTCTAACAGCCCACGCCCAAACCGCAAGCACCCCAACCACAACGCGCTACACGCCCGCCTAAGCCGTCACACACCCCGGCCGACTTCCCCGTTTGTACCCCTGGCTGTGTTTAACCACTCTCACGGCCACCTACGAACGCCTGTATGCAGTGGCGCGCTCCGCGCGGGGAAGATGGGAGGAAACTTTTTTCAACCACCCCTACCCAAACACTCACCAACCCCTCTTAGGTAGGCACTTCCCCTAGGAAGAAACACCCCCTACTACTAAAGGTTTTCTAATGAAAAATAGTAACCACCCGGCTACCGCCGGGGGAACCGTATATTGCTTCCGGCGGGTTACACGTTTTAGTCGATTAGCCCCACAACCCTAAGCGCCCGTAAATGAGCGTTTGCGGTCTTGCGAGTTATACCTAATTCGCGTCCAATAGCCGCGCCTGTAAGCGCCTTGCCGGTCTGGGCTAGCTCGGCAGCATAGACAGCTAAGACCCTCGCGCGGGTTTCGTTGCCTGCCAACTTCCTACGTTTGTTTGCTTCTGCGAGTTTTTGGCGTTGGGCTTGGGCGTAGTCGCCGTTGGGGTCGGTTTTTAGGCGCTCTGCGGTCTTCTTTCCGCCCCTGCGTCCTAGGGTGGCTAGTGCTTTGCGTTCGCTGCTGGTGGCTTTCTCGCTTGTGCTGTGGGCTTTGTAGACCGGGCTTGTGGAGGTAGTGACGTATCCGCGTACGCGTCTTGCCATGGTTAGTCGGTCTGCTGCGGGGGGCATGTCTTCTGCTCGCCCTGCTGCTCCGTGGGCTTGGGCGATTTTGTAGGCGTGTTCGTATGCGTCAATAATCGGTGCGTCTTTGAGTCGCTGCCCTGATTGGCGAAGCCGGTGGCCTGTTTTGAGTGCGTGCCTAAAGGCGGTTTCGTCTCTGGCTGCGGTGCCGGGTACGTGCTCGCCGTGGGCGTTGGTAGTTGGTGGGGTAATCCATAGAACGCGCACGCCGTCTATGAGTTCTTGGTCGTATTTGTCTAGGCGGTCGCCTAGTTCGCTTTCTACGTCCTGTGCCAGGGCTTTAAAGGCTTCTGCTTGCTCACGGCGGGCTTTGGCAGCATTGATAAGGTCGCGCCCACTGTCGAAGCGTTGTGGGGTCTTTTCGTGCTGGTCTAGTCCTGCCATATCGCGTAACTGCCTTAAAAATATCCCTAAGTGGACTACGTTCTTGTGCTGAAAGTACCAACGATAGGCGGTAGGTGATTTACCGGTGTAGAACGGGTTGCGGCTAAAGCGGTGGGCAAAGTTTGGATCGTGGTCTAGTAGCTGGCCTAGTGTTCGGCTGGTGGCTGCTAGTAAGTCCATGTGCCTAGACTTTCCAGACTCGTCTGCGTACACGGGGTCTATGAGCCATATCAGCTGTGCTTTCCCGCTTTGTGGGTTAATCCCTGCCCAAGATGGTCCAATGTGGGCGTCTACTAGCTGGGCGAGAACTTTTTTCACTGACGGTGCCAGATTAGACGGGTGCCCGCCCTCTGTGCCTGGCTGGTCTATATCTATGACCATCACCGCAGCGTGCTGCTTGGAGGTCAGTACCGCGTATTCACACTTGCCTAGGGCTTCGGAGTCTAGGCGGTAGTAGCGGGGCTTGGTGGTGTATCCGCTGCCGTCTGCGTTTTTTGTGGTGGTGTAGGACTTTTTAAAATCTCGGTCTACAGACGCGTGTATCACCTTTTTGCCTAGGTGAGCTGCTAAATCGTCCCGCTCTAGGATTCCGGCTGGGGTATCGTCTAGACCTCCCCAGTCAGCACGGAGGGAACGTCTTCCAACACGCTTGACGGTGAAGGTGCGTTGCTGCGGTACGTTCGCTAAACTCATGGGCAGTGCTTTCTCCCAGGTATAGACTGGGTGATAAGCGAAGGTCATCAGGCGGTCAACCTGGTGGCCTTCATTTTTTATTTGATTACCCGCCAGAATAACACCAATGTAACTTTCTTCCCCCACCACACTGGGCGTTTCACCTAATCCCCAACACCCGACGCAACACTAAGACGCTAAAGCGCTATAACACCTTAGCGTTTTAACATCTACAGGATATAACGCTTCAATTCTGAAGCGGAGATACTTTAAACCCCAATAAGCGTCCCTAATGCAATTAGAGATGCTTATGGAAAAGCGGGTTTACTTCAGAGAAGACCTCTTTTTTAGGGCTATAGCGACGAATACCAGGTTGGTCAGGGTTGTCAGCATTCCAACTCCAATGAAGGAAAGCATAACTCCTATCCCTTCCTGTGAAGGAGGGCCGTATGAGACACCTGCAGTATAAGCAATGGCGAGACCCATGGCGGTAAAAAAGGAAACCATCGGGACCCACGCCCAACTATCGGCAAGCTTGTAGATAACCAAGCCACTGAGAATAATCACCGTCAACCCACAGGCGACCACCTGCCAGATTGCCGGGTAAGGCATTCCGTAGCGCAAAATCACATCCGCAATTCCGGCCCTACTATTCCAGCTAAGCCATACAGTGAAAGAAACAAAACCAGCAAGGACAGCCAATAGCACACCGAGGAATACCCGCGACTTTGTGGCGCTATTTCTATTCTTCCAAGCAACAATAATAAGCGGGATACCAATGATGACTGCGAGGACTCCCCAAATCATCATTGCCGAGGAGAAGGTAGAAAAATTAAACCCTTCCCTTAGTTTCATATCACTGGACAAGTTTGTAGCTAATCTAAACAATTATATATCCTTATAGATTATCGTAATTCCATGCTGTAACAACAGTCCAATACACTTCACGCATTTTTTGACATCCATTCACGAGAGCGCCAATTCCGTAAACTGAACGGCAGACGCCCCCCATGTTCGCGTAAAGATCGCTGTTGCATCCTCCGTAGCCATTCCCATTATCATCAGCTTTATCCATGCACATATCATGTCTAGCACAAGCACCACTGAATTCTGCTGTTCTTCCCACACTAACCATCTTGTCCGGAGAATGAGAACAGTAGTCATGACGACGGATCCCATCCCTGATAGGCCAATTCGGGAGACATCCCCAGTAATCATAATTTGACGGTATCGTCACTCCACCGAATTCACTTCGTGTTGAGTCTTTAAGAGCACATTTACTAGCTCTAATATTTGACTGCATCTCATTACGGTTGAAGATGGACGAGTTGGGGTTTAGCTGAAGCATCTCCATAAGAAGTTTATTTACCGGCTTACCTCCCACATTTACCTCTCCTGCTTCTTCGAATTCGCGGCGTATGTCCATATCCGCCTTAGCAAACGATTGCCTAACCGCCACTGGAGCATCAGGAGAATTTACTGGTGAACCGGTCGGGTAGCCCCATTTTGAACCTTCGAAGCCCCCAAAAGCCCAAAGCTGGAGAGGAAGTCCTAATACCTCATGTGCTCCAGTCTGAGGAGTCCAATAGATCATGCCCCCTTCAAAAACGTTATAACGACCAATCCCATCAGGGGTTGTCAATTCATCACTGATGGGATAGCCAAGTTTGCTGTTTTGGGCACCCATGGATTGCCATTTGTCATAGATAGCGCCTTGGATACTGGCTTGCGTAGGAAGAAGCTCATTGTGAGTGTAAACATGTCCCCCTTGGAAGTCCTGCTTGTACCAAGCATTTCCCTGTGGAATGTCACTAGTAATGGGATACCCTAGGAATCCTTTTTCCCAACCATGCCGAGCCCAAACAACGGATACCGGAAGGCTTACCGTGTGCGCACCAGTAGAGGGGTGCCAGTAAATATATCCATTAATAAATTCAGAACGCTTTCCTACCCTGTCAGGGTTTGTCAGTTCATTAGACTTAGGGAAACCAAGAAAGCTGGTAGGGCCACCGATACTGTCATATTTCGTTTTAATAGCGCCACAAACTTGAAAATTCAACGGCCAGTAAACACCACAACCACGGCGCGCACTTACCGTACGAGCATTAGGATCAGCCAGCTGAGCTTCACGAATTTCTGCTTTATCAGCTTCGCCCTTATCAACGCCATGAGGAAGTTCTTCCCTATCCGAACGCATCTGACCGACAACTAGTCGCTTTTTGGGATGCTTCGTAGGGTACCATTCATTCTCACCTTGAGGATTAAGGTCTTCTTCTTCTTGAACCTGATTAACTTCATAGCCTTCAGCACCCGGGGGCGTTGGGAGTCCCCACTGAGAAAACGGTTCATTTTCAGAGTCTTGCTGTATCAAAATATCCTGGACAGGAGAGTAAATATCTGGAGTCTGCGCAACGGCTAATGCAGGATATATACCAATTAATAAGCCAGAAGCCACAAAGGATAACAGCTTGCGAGAAAGAAATCTCATCATATTCCTTAAGAGAGGTGAGAAACGGGAAACTAGATTCCTTCAATCTATACACGCAAAGAAGCACCATAGATAGGGTGAAACCAAAAATAAAACACCCCCTTACCCCCACTAAACACTACAACGCTTTAGTGTTGTAATGGTGAAATGTTACAACGCTATGACGCTTTAGTGCTTTAGCACTAAAGCGCTTTGGTGTTATGTGCGCTTGGTGGTCTTGAGGTAGTCGCGGCTTAGTTGTTCCATGAACATTGACAAGGTGGTGTGGTGCTTTGCTGCTGCGATTTTTAGCCCCTCCCAGGTCTCTGGGGTCAGGTAGATGGTGGTGCGCCTGCTTAATTCTCGGTCGCTGGGGCTAGTTAAGGTGCTGCGTACCGTGCGCGGGGTGTCGGTGGCTTTCGCGGGCTTTCTGATGGTGGCTGCAATCTGGTTGGTCTTTTTCTTCGGGGGCATTAGTCCATCTCCTCAATGTCTAGAATCTCTTGGCAGATGTCGGGGAATGTAAATAGTTCGGTGGGGTTGGTGCCGAATGCGGCTTTAAGGGCTTCGCGCTCAGGAATGAAGTTGTAGAACGTGGCCACGCCTTGGGACTCAAAGACTTCGCGGGTATCGCGGTAGAGCCGTCTGCGTTCTTGGACTCCAACAAGTAGCACCCCAGTCATGCGGTGCTCGACAGTCTCTAGGGTTGGCCACACACGATCGATGTCTATCGGGGTGGGGTGGGTAGGAATTATCACCAGGTCGGCAGTGTCGATAGCTGCCTGTATCTCTGCTGCTGTCCCTGGCGGAGTATCGACAATCTGCCAGCCGTCTACAACAGGTGCGCTACGCAATACCCGCGCGGTCACCGGCCGGATAGGAAACGGCAGCGGGTCACCGGTGGCGCTAGCTACCTCTGCCCACCGGGTAGCTGACCCTTGGGGGTCTGCGTCAAAGACTTCAACCGCTAGCCCCCTCGCGTGGGCTGCTGCTGCCAACAACACCGCACCAGTAGTCTTTCCCACCCCGCCTTTGGTGTGCACGAACGCTATCCGCATACTGCTTTTCCTCCCTTGCCCTCAACAACGCTAAAGCGCTATAACGCCATAACGTTGTTGACTCTACCAGCACATAAGCCAAACCAGGCGGAGAAACTCCGCCACGTTATAGCTCTAATCCACCGTCATTGTTGTTGCCCATAACCCAGGCTTGTTGCTCGCTTTCACCTGATGGATACCGTGATTGTTTTCTCCAATGTAGATCGAGTAGTTCTTGAGCGGTCATATCCTCAACCGGCCGATCGTCCATGTCGTAGTCCGGGCCTTGTTCTCTTTTCATCTGTAGATCGAATCGTTCCTGAGGTGTCATTTCCTCAACCGGCCGATCGCCAAAGTCATAGTCCTGACTGTCGTTGCCACGCTGGCGTGATTCCTGGGCGAGTCTTTCGCGAAGACTCATGCGCTCCTGGGGGTGTCTGTAGTTCTCGCCTAGATCGATACGTTGGTCGTTGAGGTGCTTTTTAACTAGCCCGGCAAGACTTATGCCCTCGGGTGGGCAGGGGGTCGAACCATTGCGCTGGCGGTACTCACGATCCCAGTCAAAGCCTAGGGTTTCACCTCCTAGCGGGCGGGCGGGAAGATTGCGCTGCTTGTTGAGATACTCCTCGATGACTGCCGTTTCTGCGTCTAGCCCCTCGACTTCTACCCGTAGCGGTTCAGCGTTGTCCTTAGCGCGCTGGTATTTCTTTTCTAGTTCTGTAAGCGCAGCGGTACTTTTTTCCCACTCGCCATATAGGTGCTCTCGGGTGCGCTTATACTCCTTTTCCTTTCGCCACTGGGAGAACTTTCCTAGCTGCTCAAATTTTGCGTCCAGCTCACGAATCTTCTTCTCCACCCGCTCTTGTTCTGATTGGGCATACCCTATATTCCGCTCAATGCTTTCTAGGTCACGGCGGACGTAGTAGTAGCGCTCATGCACACCAGATGAACGCTTGCGGCTTTCGGTGAGGTCATAGTGGGTAAACCTCGGGAACTCATCTTGTCGTGTCCCTGGCAGCCCTTTGAGTCCATACTCGGCAAATCTTCTAGCCCTATTCTTTTCGCTGCACTGCATGAACTTGTCCATCTCGGTGCCGGCAAACACATCGCGCCCGCTCCCGTTGATAAAACGCCCTAGCTCCCATTCCATACGGGCATGGCCATACACCGTCTGCGGGGTGTGATCTGCCCTATCTCTGCTGGCAGCACTAGCTAAAATATCGCGCGCGTATTCGACTGACTCCCGGCGCTTAACCGGGGTCGTGTTGCCGTGGCCGGTATCGCTATCGCCTGGCTGCACCTCGGCAATATACAAACAGTTGCCCTCACGCCCACGGGTCATAGGCACATACACACTTGCCCGGTCTAGGTTGCCCACACCTGCCACCACACGCGCTATATCCACGGTCGCGCCCTGGGCACAATGCCCAGTAGACGCGTAGCCAAGCTGCGTGTGCTCCTGTAAGTACTCAGCCGGTAGCGTCACTGTGACCTCTGGGTTGTGGTCACTAGCTGCAACAACTGCCCCAGTATCGGTAATGTCTTGAACAATCCAGCGTTGCCCGTTGCGCACCACGTCACCGGCGTTGGTAGTAAGTGAGTAGTCATTTCTGCGGGTCAAAATCATATCGCCCACGTAGCAATCCACACCGTCCGATAGGCCCGCCCACGCGTCCATGTCCAGCTCACCACGACCAGCGCGTATCTTCTGCGCTGCCGTGTTAAGCGCATGTACCTGCTGGCCAGTAGCCGCCACCAATAGCGAGTCTTTGCCCTGGCCGGTATCTTTTTCCCACCCGGCTAACGCGTCTTCTAACATCGCACTCACTGACCCGGCGTGCAGTCGCCCATTTCTTGCGTACCACTGCGCTGCCCTTTCGGTAAGTTCCTGCTCCCCGCTGCGAAGCCACTTAGACGCTTCACGCTCTTGCTCACTGCGCTGCCTAAAGACCTCGGTAAGCTCCACCGCGTCTGGCAACTCACGCGCCAAAGTCGCAAGCACCCCAGACCTGGCTTTCACCGCCGAATACTGACACGGATCCCCCACAAACACCACCCGCGCACCAGCAGCTTCAACAGTCGCCATAATGGCGTACATATCCGGACTTGCCACCATGCCCGCTTCATCAACAACGACAACCGTAGAACTATCCCACCCCAAAGCGCGGGCGCGTGCCCTCGGCCTAACCTTCTCGTCACGACCAAGCGCCCTGGCAATCGTCATGGACTCATGCGCCACCGACTCGCCCACCATCACATCAGCAGCCTTACCCGTAGGCGCAAGACCAATCACGGTCTTACCGGCGTTCTCCCACACCTCACGCGCAGCCTTAAGCGAAGAAGTCTTACCCGCACCAGCCGGAGCAACAACCACACTCGCCCGATAACTCGACTGAACAACCGTGCGCATAGCGTCCGCCTGCTCCTGCGACAACACCCCCTCAATCGGCACAATAGCGCTGGCATTGACACCCCTATGCGTCACCGAACTCGCCATTCTGACAATGCCCGACACCTCAGAGACAACCGATTTAGTCGTAAACCGAAGCGCACCCTCACGCTCGGTGTTATCAACCGCCCGCGACTTCTCCGGAGTCACCACCCACGCATCAGCATGAGCCAACGCTTCAGTAGCAAGCCCCTCAACTACCTCCGCCAACTTCTCACTAGCCACCACACCAACCGGCAAAAGCTCAGCGACTTTTTCCACCACATCAGCACGCGTAAACGTCGAACGCTCGTCAACAACCGCACCCAAAATCTCCTCAGCACTAGGCCACTCCTGCTCCCTGTGCTTGTCCTCCCCCGCGCGCAGCTGCGGCTTACAACCACCCAACAACCGCGCAAACCGCTGCACCTGCTTCGCAAACGGATTACTCAACCACCGCTCATAAAGCTCCTCGATGGCGATCGCCACATCTTTGGTTTGGCGAGTAATCTTTTGCGCCACACGCTGATAACCACCCCGCACCTCCAACCCGTTAGCCTGCTGCCACTGATCAATTTCCTGCGCACGTGTGGAAAATCTTTTGATCAGTTCTTCATCGTCAAGCCCAGCAATTTCCGCACAACCATTACTACGCTGCCCCCACTCAACACCTAAGTTCTCGGCCAAAATCTCGCGCAACGTTGCCTGATAAATCATTCCCGCAGCACGCGCTTCATGGAAAATACCCTTGGAATCTAGCGTGCGAACTTTACCGTCCTGGCACACCTGCCGGTTCGCCAAAAGCACGTGCGAATGAATGTGCGGGTCTCCCGCGCGTGACGTTCTGTGCTCATAACGCACACCAGAAAGCGCCGGAACTTTCTCAATAATCAACCGCTTTTCTTTTACCGTGGGGTCTTGCCTACGCGTATAGCCCGCGTGCTCGTGAAGATAACCCAACGCTGCCGACACCGCCTTATTGTGCGCACTATCAATGACCGCACGGACTGCTTCATCATCACTTAGCCCCCACAACACCGACACAGACTTCGGCGCACAAAACGTTAAATCAAACCCCGGAACACTCTTCTCCCCCGGCGCCCTGCCCAACCGCTCCCCGCTCGGCGCAACCACCTTGTTAAACCAATCCTGCACCGCGCCCCCGCGCAAAAACTCACCAGAAACCACGCCCAAACGCTTCGAGACTTCCGCAAAACTTTCCCGCGTACTCGCCACAACCCACGCCCGCCCAGGGCTAGAACCAGCTTCCGAATAGTACGAATCAGCCCCCGGCTCCCCCTCCACCGTGGACTCATAATAGGCAACCGAATGCGCGCCCATCTTCGCAATAGTCAACACCTCGATCACCTCCTCAAACCAAGCCAGAACCGCCCCCGCAACCACCGCGAAGCACTTTAGTGCCAATGTACCAAGAAAAATCAGCCCACAAGAAGCACCACAGCGAAACAAGCCGCAAAACCAGCAACCAAAGCCACAACGACAAGCTGGACGTGAACTAAAATGAGCTAAACCAAGACCACGAAAGCAACACCAAAGCGCCCCAGCACACCCCGCGCAAGAAAAATCCATCGGATACTGCGAAGCGGTATCCGATGGCCAGCAAGGGGCGAAGCCCCGCGGTAGCAAAACCACCACCAACTCACAACCACAAAAAGTGATCAGGCAGTAAGCAATAAACGGTTCCCCGCAGTAGCCGGTGGTTCTTTTCCTGTGCGAGAGATTAAACAGTTCTAGGTTCCATTGTGGCCCTGGGGGTATTTAGCTACGATGCCAGATACTTCCTCGCCCTAGAACGGCGCGGAAGACATAAACCTTGCCTTTCCGCGCCGTTGTTCGTGAAGCTGGCTAAGTATCTCTACTCCGAAGTTCTTTAGAGATTTGATTAACTTCTTTTTGAA